>NZ_JBWKOM010000005.1:0-680491 GCF_059416085.1 Pseudomonas sp. GW821-FHT09E12
ACGCGGGTTGCTCATGGCACCTCCTGATTGGCCTCAGTTTAAGGCAAAGAGGTGTCTACGAAACCCGGGGCGATTCAGTATTGGCTATCTGGCGGTTACAAATCTTGCGAGGTGTTTACTGGACATTGGCATCTCGTTCGTCGTTCCCGCTGCGACGAAGGAGGCGCTTGAGCGATTCCTTAATGAAATCTCTGACGAAGGTTTCATGCTCTTGGGCGTTACAGAAGCAGGGAGGCTTTTCCGAACGACAGCATCGGATTTGCGTGAGCGAGATGCCCACGTCCTCAAAACCTTACGGCTGATCCTGGACAACGCTACCGTTGTCCGGCCGGTTGTGCATGACGCAGAGCTTGAGGCTTTCACGATCAAAGAGGGTATCGACGCTACAGTTTATGACGCGATGCAGCTGTCGATGGCCAACCGGATTCCGTGGTTCTGCATGGACGGGGCTTTTATCGCCCTTCACAATGTGAATGGTCACCCATTGGTGAATGCCCAGGCAGTCTTGCTTAAGGCCATGGTAAGCGCGCCGTTTGATTTCGAGCAAAGGCGTCACGCATTGGTGCTCTACGCTGTGGGCGCGCTCCCCCTGCCGCTCACGTTCCAAGATATCTATCGCTTGGCGAGTACTCCGAGCACGCTTGCCGGGTTCATCCTCCTCAAGATCATTCAGAATCATGGGCGCGAGATCTTTGCGGCTGAAGGGCGCCCGAAAATCCTGCTGAACACAATCTATCTGCACCTTGATTGCCTGTTTGGCAGAGATGCCTTAGCAGTACATTCGAAGTACAGCCCCTGGATAACGTATACCTCCCACGTATTTAACCATGGACTGAGACTTTATCTTGAGCTGTCCGGTACAGAGAGCGCTGAGTTTCGGTTGGCTACAGCGGTGCACCATATGGGTAGAGCGGTGCAGCAAATGTCTTCGCCGGGCGTTGATTTCCAGCCCTTCCTGGTCGATTTGATGGGCAGATTTTTGCATTTTGCTCAGGGACATTTCATGGATTGGGATGCGATCAGTCAAAACTTCCTGTCAATCTCAGAAGCTCAACTGCCCGAAAAGCCAGGCGCAGACTGAGAAAAAGCCAACTGCGGACGAGGGAGCCTGAGGTTCCCAGGTTCCGATCGGTTCATGCGGTTCCAACACTGACAAGCTGAGCCCATCTTCACGAAACCGACCAATGCAGACTTGGCGAAGGCCTACGATAAGCTCATTGATTCTGATCTTGAATGGCTCATGTCATCAGAGAAGGTCGGCTCCACTTCTTCGGGCAGATATGCATGGTTGACCAGCACCGCCCTAAGCAGATTCGCTTGGGGGGCAGTCAGGACGTAAATGTCAGTCATATGTTTTGGGAGTATTGATAGTTGAGCGAAAGGTCGGTCATTCATTTTATAAAACCATGCCGTGATCCTGTAGAGGATCATCGTGTCCTTACTCCGCAGTACGCAATGGGTATGCTGGGACAAAGACATATCGTCAAGATAGGCTTGGATAATTGCACGTTGCAGAGAATGGAGGAGCTACCAGCCAAGCCGTCCCGAGCAGCGGCTGAAGCGGTTGGACTTCTCCCCCTTGTTGAGTTTCTAGAGCGTGCTCCTGGTGTTGCCCTTACGGCTATGGGGACACATGAGATGCCTGAAAACCGTGTTGCAAAGGCTAAGTGGGCATATGAAAACTTTTGTGCGGCCTTTTGGCCCGACCACCGGGACGATGTTGAGGCCTCACACAGAAAGTTTGACGAAGCTTCTACAGACCGTTGGGTCAAGTTTACTGAGTTGAGTGACGGGGCCAGATGTGTCTACGGTCTGGCATACGTTGCTCTCCTGCAAATGCAGAACATACGGCGAACGTATCCGTCATTGAGCCCCGAAGAGAAATTTGAGGCATATCTCCACAGCATGGCTAGCATGCTGGACCTAGTCAGCGCATTTGAGCTTGAGATCGCCAAGTATGCGTTTTGGGAAGTCTCACATGTTGATATAGACAGGCTTCCTGACCGAGTCCGCGGAAGAAGAGCGGACATAAAGGAAAATTTCACGAAGCAGCAGTCCACTGTCAGCAAGTGCAAGCGAGCTGCTTTTAACGGCGCTATGGATTTGTACTGGCTCAGTGGGGCTAACTTGTCGGAAGATTTTGGAGTTCCGATCAAAACCGATGTAGGAGAGTTTGCACTTGATAATTGGGTTGGGACCAATGACCTCAAGCTCTATCGGATATGTAGAGATCTGCACTCGACGCCCCACGAGGGTTCGAAAACTATGCGCTTTGCATGCTCACGTGAATCAGCTTTGGAAGCACTTCCTTACTGGCGCAATGTAGATCGCATGTCTAAAAACGTGATGTTGTACCGACATGCGAGCGGCTATCGATCTCTTGATAGGACTCTGCTGTCTAATATCGACGCGGCCGTCAAGCACCTTGAAGGGGAGCTGCGCAAAGTGTTGAATGACTGAGCGGGTTGCACCTCGCGAGTGTCCAATCTTTAGATCTAAAGACGTTCGATCGCCTAGTATTTAGCAAATTCATCGAAATGAATAGTTGTTGCCATAGTTACATGCTTGATCGTGGTTTTCGCTTGTTAAATTCAAGATTAGGGCTGGCGTGTAATTTCTCTAACGGATAAGTTTAGAGGGTCGAGTTTCTCCGCCTTAAGCTCAAATTCCCTGTTGTTCTTAAAAAATGTCCATTTGCAAAGCGACAACTGATCGCTTCTGCAATTCTCAATGTGTAACGGGGAGTCTGGCAAAGAAATTATCAGCTGCACACTCTCGCCGTTTTCAATCCATACGGTTCTTTGTACCGATAGTGTAATACCAAGCTGCGTATCTACCCACTCACCAGTATGGCTTAAAATTTTCTTCCTAACGATAAACGGATTTGGTATTTCGTTCAGCCTATCATTGAGTTCTGATACAGTTTTCTGAAGGTCGGTATAAGTCGCCAGCGGGACGTATTCGCTCTTTATTTTTTCTGGTGTGAGGAGACCGGCAATCTGCTTTTCTACATCGGTCTTGCTAACATAATTTTTATTTAGATCTATTTTTTCTACATAGTGGGTGCTGATAAAATCCTTAGAATAGTAGTTTTCGGTAAGCTCGCGTGCAGAAATATATGAGGTCGCTTCTACAATTTTAAAGTTTGAGTAGTTTTGCAATAAAGTAAGTAAGCCAATAACTCCGGTTATGGCTAGGGCAAAGCCAGCATAAAAACTTGAACTTAGAGATGTCGTAGAGGGCTGCGTGGAATTCGTCGAGTTTGTGCTCTGGGTCATTTATCTACTTCCATAAATTGAATCTGTACGCGCCCTGTGATGCCATTCGTTGCCCAGTCCAGTCTGGGTTCAGGCTGGGGCAGTATTTCGTGACTCGGCCGAGTCGGCCAGTGAAGGATCACGCCTCCGAGGATGCAATCGGCAATGTTCACAGTGATTGCAGTGAGGATTTGGCCCGGTAAGCGTGATCGTGCAAGAATATGATCGCAGAGGCAGTCATATTCAGCGTGTACTTCGCCACATGCTCCGGCACTATCTTCTGCACCTCGCCGGCACCATGCGAGGTGCTCAGTTTGTTGCGAAGCGTGCCGACGGTCATCAGTGGTTGCTCCCAGAAGGTATCCATCTCGGTTTTCTGCATGATGGTCCGAATGAGCTTGGCGGTTGTGTCTCCCTGGGCATACCCGAAACCCTTCTGGCCGCAGATCACCTTCATGACGCTCTCGTAGCTGCTGTTGCACTTGGTGACGCAGTCGCCGAATTTTCCGTGCCGAAAGTCTTCCAGAGCTGCCATGAACTCGGAATTCGCATTGAGGAATGCTGGCTGACGTAATAGTTTCAGGGCGGGCTCGATAGCTGTCTCGTGGATAGCCTGGCTTTCCTTTGGAATTACCTTCGCGTGCTCCCGGATTCCGGTGAACTGAGTGAGAGCACCCCGGTACATTTCTTCTGTGGTTTCCCATACTGGCTTGGTTATGAAGTAGGGAAGATCATCAATGCTCAAAAACTCGTTCAGATGATCAATCACCGGTTCGTGGTCACCGCCAATGTAACGCCATCCTTCCTGATGGACTAAGTACTCGATGGCATCAAGGAAATGGGGGTCGCTGCAGGTATGCAGAAACTCGAAAGCGTCATCCGCGTAGGAAAGATTTTTCTCCCCAGAAAGGATTCGACGCCCGAGAAGATAGGAAAGCCGGTCGTGAAGGAATTCTAGAGTTTCGACCAGGCCCGGACCAACGTCACGAATTAGCATGAACGTCCTTTGCCGAAATTGCTCAGTAAGCTGCTTTCTCGGCGGGCTCTGGTTTTGTTTGCGACGCGAAAAAACGTTGAAAATATTCCCTATCACAGCGACACCCTGACTCCATCCAAAGAAAGCATCTTAGTCAGGAAGGCTGTCCTATTGCTATCACCATTGAATGCTCGGGCCGCTGCTGCGTTGGTGCAAGCCCGCTATAGATCGAAAGCGGCAGCTTCCCATCCGTAGCAGAGTCGGGCAACCGGTAACAGCACTGGCTTGGCCCTCGTGGTAGCGTTGTCCTAGGGTTCGTCGTCATACTGGGCGTTAACCTACACCTCTCGTTGATGTACGGGCAAAGAGCAGCGCTCGAGAATTGGCCACTTTAGCCGGGCGTGGAGCGCATGCAGGGTCGGAAGCAGCTAGCTGCTAACATTGTGCGACACCAATACAAATGAGGTACCTATGATTGGCCGATCCATTCACGAATGTGCTGATCTTGTTTTGCTTGGAGAGGCGGCCAAGACAATTCTGGAGAGTGTCAAGGAGCGTCTAGCTCGTGCTGGCGGAGATCTCAAAATCAAGGAAGCGGTCAGCAAATGCCTTGAGAGCCTTGATCTGGCGAGCTCAGCCGGGGACTGTTCGCTGGATGATGTCAGGACTGTCAAGCGGGAGCTCAAGATCGCAGTGCGCGATCGGCGCTTCGAGCTGAATCCTTTCGACTAATGTGCAGTCATTGTCGTTTGCTTTACTTGTTGCTTGTCTCAAGAAGCACGACAGGCGATCAATCAGCCTTCCCTGGACATGTCGATGTAGTCGTAATACACATCTAGCCCCGTGGTGAGTCACAGCACCTCCAGTAAGCCAACCTGCGCCCTGGCCAAGGCGCTGCTTGATGACGCCGAACTAGGCATGATGAAAGAATGAAATTCAGTTATCTCTGCGGGGTCAACTTTGAAGCAGGTGTCATTCGCGATAGTCGATTCCTCTCAGGTCGATGACAAAACGACCCTCGGTGAAGGCGCTTCAGGCGTTAACTGTTCGCTCAGATAGGCGTGAGCCTGGAGCCCGGAGCCCGGGTGAGGAGCCCCAAGTCGTCCAACGAGAATCCAAATTTCAATTCAAGCATTACTATTACGCGGCACGCTTGGGTCTAGCCTTAACGAGAGTCGACCGGCCTCATACCAGCAGACCTTGGATCTATCAGGTGTGATTGAAACCAACCATGGCCTACTCTTGCAGTCTGGGGGATTTCCATATTCCCTCTCTATCTGACATGCGCCATAAAATGGACATGCAGTCTCCCTTAGCTCAGAGGTGTTGGCGAGGCCGCTGGTGGTGAGGTGCTGCTGAAGATAGTGAATACTTGTTTGTAATATAGTCAGCTTCTCAAATTCTGAGTCTGTCAGACTCACGATGCTTCCAGGAGCACCGATCCATTGCAGTGTGGCCTCCCGTCCTGCTTTTTCCTGAAAGACAAGATGCTCAAGTATGCTTGCAGCTATTTTTTTGAACTCTTCTCCTGTGAGCGGCTCTTTCAAGAATACAAGTTCTATTGAAGGGAATTTTGCCCTGAGCTTCAGAGCTTTGTTGATCAGTTTAGTATAGATTTCCGCCCCTCTGCTGAGCTCGCTGGAACCTTCGGCGACCTGACTTAAAATTGAAGTATGTAACTGTTCTTTTTCAAAGCTTTGTCTTTTGAATTCATGGAGTATGTAATTTTCTACATATTTAAAGCTTAAGCTGGAGTTGTCTCCGCGAGCATCATCTTGCCTGGTCGCCTTACAGATATTCCATAGTGCAGTAGAGGGCGAGCCGATTAGGAGGCAGAGATTTCCGATTAATATCCGCTCTTCTGGGGTAGTGCTTCTCCCGATGAGAAACTCAATAAAAGGGCGATACGCAAGGTACGGAAAGCTCGGTGTCCCAGCGTCTAACTCATGCTCTGCTCCCCCCGACAGTCGTCGCTGCTCGCGCTCCACCTCATAAGCCACCCCCTCGGAAATGAAATCTAACCCTGGGCGGAGAGTAAATTCAATGCACTCCCCGTTTTTGGCTTTGGCTTCAACTGTCGAGTAGTAGACTTGAAGGGATCCGAGATGCTCGTTTGAGTGAGAAACATCTAACTGTTCAGGTTGTAGTTCGCTAAACACCCATTCGGTAATCTCGGGCCACTGAAACCCCTTTTCTCGAGGCTTTCCTTCGATGGACCCGCGCGCCTCGTTCATCATAATGAACGCAAATGATACCGTGCTATCTGATTTGTACTCCGCTGGAGCAGTGAAGAAGCCAAGGTCATCCGTGTGGTTGATGAACGGCACCATCAGTAAAAAACAGGCCTGCATTGCTTGGAGACCCGCAACGGTCGACAAGTTATGAAGATAATGGGTGTATTCGTGAGCGTGCAACGCGACCGCCATAGGAAATGGATCGCCGAACTCCGGGTCTAGGTCCCCATCGCAGGTGATCTTGGTAAACAGCGAATGCATTCGATAAGTACCAGACGTACCGGCATTGAGTACTTCTCTATCGTGATATCCAGACATCCTTGCCTCGCGTACTAGTTCATATCGATCAGGTGGTCAACTTGGAATACTGTGCTTCTGTATCTGCCAACGCCAAAATACATTAAAGGATATTTTCA
Organism: Pseudomonas sp. GW821-FHT09E12; assembly: GCF_059416085.1. Taxonomy (NCBI): domain Bacteria; kingdom Pseudomonadati; phylum Pseudomonadota; class Gammaproteobacteria; order Pseudomonadales; family Pseudomonadaceae; genus Pseudomonas; species Pseudomonas sp. GW821-FHT09E12. Next base: position 6,884 of record NZ_JBWKOM010000005.1, read on the forward strand.
GCCGAAACTGAAGTTGCTCGACTTTGAAGCAAGCGAACGTTTTAATTTTAACTCAGGCGTCGGTCAAAGGAGCCACTGTTAGTGAGATTTTATATGTAAATCGCTATTCGGCAAATTATGTCAGGATTGGTAAGGGCTAGAGAGGTCAGCCCACATATCACGATACTGAGACCCTAGCGGCTTAATCGTGGTTTTCCACTTGTAAATACTAGTGAATCAGCGGTCCAGAGATCAAACGACTCATCAATTGCGTTTTGTCCCTGCGACTTTTCGTACAATCGTAACCGAGGCTCACAGCCCCAATTCATTGGCCAGCTCAGGCGTGTTGGCCTTGAGGTCGTCGATAATATGGCTTAGTGGCACCGCCTTGTTGAACTTGTCCTGCTGCTCACAGGTTTGCGGGTTCCGCTGGAAGCCCAGGTGGTGGAGTGCGACTACCTGTCCCTGGGCGTTGAAGACCGGCGCCCCAGATGCGCCGTGCTCAGTATCGCAATCATGAGTGATCTCGCGCGGACCATCGCCCTTGAGCCAGTTCTGATGGTCGAGAGTGGTGATCCTGCATTTGTCGCTTACTTGTTTGGTCTGACACATGGCGTGGTGAACTATGAATGCGTCGCCTAGTTTTGCATCAGGTGCGTTGGCCAGGCGCTCATACACCGGCTCGCCGGCCACACCACCGGTACCTACGACAGGCTGCACTCGCAGCACAGCGTAATCTAGTGCCTCGCTCTTTGCTTCGATGTGGGTACAGTTGTACTGGCGTCTGATCGTGCCTCCGTCCCAGGCCAGGTCAAGCGTGGCATTGACGCATACATTGCCCTCCCAGTAGTCGGCGGGTTGCATCCAACTGCTGTCGCCCCCGCAATGCCAGTTGGTCAATGCTAACCCTGGGCCGACCATCACGGCGGAGCAGCACCAAGCGCTCCTGTCACCACCGGGTATCTGCCTAGCGGTCATGAGCATGCCTACCTTGGCGCCGGCCTTGCGTGGAAGCGTATCGCCCATTGCACCATTCTTCGGGAAAAGATCGTTCCAGCCAACGACGCCGGGTGTCTGTACGGAAAATACGAGTTGGCCGCTACTTTCTTTCGGCAAGGCGATGCCTGCTGGGATCCTGATGACAATGTCCGAGTCGGGCCTGGCCGTCACCAGTTCGACCTGAACTCGATCGTGGAACAAGCGTCCGGTCCAACGTGATGCCGTCAGCTGGCCTTTGTCGGTAAAATCGTTCGGGCCAAAGCTTGCAAGTACCCGGTAGTCAGGGGCATAGATCAGTACATGCCACTGCCGGTCTGTACCCGCTGCAACCTCGAGGCGCAATTTCATGCTGTCGACGGGCCAGTCCCCGGCTGGCGCCTTAATGGGCTGGAACGGTTGGTTGGCAGTGAGCCGTGCTCCCTGAGAGAACCAGGCGCCGAAACTGGTTACAGACTCGGCAGTCTTGCATTGTTCGGCAAGCACACCTGCCGCCAGTAGCACCTGGGCGAGGAGGAAGGTGTATTTAAAGGCACTCATTTCTCTCGATGCCCCGTGGGGAAAGGATGATGTCCTGGATATCGGCCAGTGGAAGGGGCTCGTCCCTGTCGCAGAGCGTCAGCGAGCCTTTGGCCACTTGAGTTGGGCCGATACGACGTACCACCCCAGGTTCACCGACACCATCGACCAGGTCATAGGCGTAGGCTGCCTGGCTGCCATCTGCCAAGGTTAGGATGCGCTTGAGGGCCTTGCTGCTAGCTTGATCATGCTTGCCGTTGGTATCGGTGAACGAGATGTATTGTGGTTGCATCTGACGAATCTTAACGGCTCGCCATTGGCCGCCCTCCTTCAACCAGTGTCGGTCAGGGTCGAGCAGTGCCAGAACCGGATCGGCAACTCCAGTGGCGACCTTGGCTTCATCTGGGTTAATTGTGCCGTCACTGTTTCTTGAAATGGGCCTGGAAGTGACCTGCAAGCGCACCTTGATTGCCACAGGCTCGAGATAGGCCTCTGGCCAGGCTCCGCGCATCGCCGCCGCGATACTGGCGATCAACGCCGTTGCCTGCGAAGTACCGCTAGCCGAACTGATACGGTCTGCCGTCACCCACCCGGGAATCGACTGGCCTCCTGGCGCGGCGAGCTGGACGATTGGGCTGGGGCCACTGCCAAAGTTGGCGTTTTGCATCAGGTGGGTGTTGTTGCGATCGCAGGTGGTGCAAGCCGTAACCACGATGACATTAGCCTGGTCGCCGAGGTTCTGCGGCGCCTTGCTGGAGTTGCTAGTCAGCTCGATAGGTTGTTCCTGCTCTGTGGCGGGTTGCCCTGCGGAGACTATGAATAACGACCGGGAGTTCTTGACTGCCTTGAGGATCGCTTCCTGCCAGCGATTGTCGGGGTTACTCAGGCGTTCACCCACAGGCCTCAGGGTGTTCAAAGAGAACGCTGTGGCCGCCACGTAGATCGCCCTCGTCATACCAGGGGGGGCGTCTGCGTCGCCAAGGATCTGTTGCTGCAACTGGAGATTTCGGTCCGGGGATGCCGGGTACAGTTGATCGTCGTCCCTAACCTTGTTCCAGACGAAGGAAAATATTGCCGCGTTGGTGGAGATGCTGCGAAAACCGTAGCCTTGACTGCCGATCAAACCGGCTAGGTGAGTGCCGTGGAAGCGATTAGTGAAAGGGGAAGCCCATTGGCAGCTCAACGCTTGCGTGGGTTTTGTCTTCACATAAGCGGGAAACAGGTTGGGGGACGGGTCCAGTGGGGTATCGATGAGGTAAACCGGCACGACCCGGATATCGCGTTTCGCACCGCCAGGGTACATGCTGTCGCGCACGGCCGTCAGTGCGTCGCGGTCGTAGTCGAACTGATTCAGGTAGTCGAAGGGCTTTTCATCGCTCAGGCCATTGGAGCATGCGTACGCTGTCGGCGCGTTTTCTGAGTAAAGCTGGGCGCCGTTATCCGTGGCATGGGGGATCAGATCGAAGTACACATTGGCGCTTTTACTGTTTTCCAATTGCGCACGGATTTTCAAAGATGTTTCATCGGTGTCCGTCGGCACGACGAATTGGTAGGCGCGGTACTGAATGACGGAGCTAGGTGGCTGTTCGGCGGCAGCCGGGATGCAGTTGACGACCCGCGGCTGTAGGTTTGACCAGTATTTGAACAGGTCATCCGACGCCGGAGTGCAGTCGTCGCGGGTGAACGGAGCTGCGGCGGCCACCCGTTTGCTGGCGATTGCCGGCCAGGTCGCCAGGGTGGGCAGGTTGAGTGATTCTCCGGCCCTCAGCGGTTGGGTCGCCGGTCGATCTAGATTAAGCTGGTGAACCACTTCCAACATGGGTGGGCACGGTGGTGGATAGCCACGTTGGTCGAGCAGGCCGCACAGGGTGTCGCCGGCTTGCACCCGATAGCGATCGCTAGGCAGTCGCCCTTGCTTGACCAGGTCCAGCATGACCTGCGCGACGGACTGCCCTACGTTGCCGCCTTCGAAGGACACCAGAACGCCGCTATCGATTTGGATTGGCAAGCGTGATTGGGCGCCTGGCGCCTCGGCGACGTCTTTGCGTAGTTGTTCAAAAGCGGCGGGATCTGGTGGGGGAATCAGGGGTAGTTCAGGTTCTGCTGCCAGTGCCGTTCCAAGAGGCAAACCCAGCAACCAGAGTGGATTCATGAGGCGGTCACTCCATGTAGGTCGCGCGATGCCCGGCCTTATCGGTGTCTTGCAGGGCTAGGCGCTTGCTTCCGGCGCCACCACACAGGTAATGCATGACCGAACGTGGATTGTATGGCGATACTTCCAGCCAGTTCCTCCCCTCCAGGGCACAGCCGGGTATTCCTACGGCTTGTTCGTGTTGGTAGCCCAGCACGTGACCCAACTCGTGCCGCAGGATACCGACACGGTCGTAGTCGGTCGTGAAGTAACTGGGGGTGATATGCACGTAGCGCAGCGAGGGCAGTGAATTGGGGAAGAAACTGACGGCAAAGGCGCCATTGACGTTGGCTGAGTAACGCACGATGAAGGTTGCCTGGCCGGTTTTAGGCTGCGAATCCAGCACAGGCTTGTGGACGAAGCTGATTGCGCATTCCCGGCAAAACATCCAGTCCTCGGCGGCCGCTCGCATATTGTCCACCACGGCCTGGTACTGCGCTTGGCTAGGAAAGCTCTGCCGGTCCACGGCATAGGTCAGATGACGCTGGCCCTTGGGCCAGATTGACTTCTTGCCTTGCTCGGTGATTACCAGCAGTTCGCCATCTCTGGCAGGCACCTGGCCACGGCGCAGGTTCATCAGGTACGACTGGACACCTTCTTCGTCCAGCAACAGGTCGCCTTCGACGATGTAGTAGATGGCATTGCCCTGTTCGGCGATCTCCACCTTCGGTAGCTTGCCGAGGAACGGCTTGAAGGCGGCATCAAACGAGGGTGCCGAGATAGCAGCTTCGATGTCTCCCCGTGTTAGGGCCGAGGCCGTTGGCGAGAGCACAATTGACAAGGTTGCGAATGCGATGGTCAGTCGATGAGACATACACCAGCTGAGCATGAGGAGGCCCTCTGCATAGTCGCCGACTGCGCAATACCGACGATGTGTGTGATGGATACCCGCTTCGGTTGGTACTTCAATAGTGGGTATAGATATGGCTATTTAAAGGCGCAATGCCATTAGTCGGATGATTGTTTTATAGACCCAAACTCGATCTGGAGAGCAGAGCAATATGGACTATACCCAGTCATGTAAATTGCAATTTGGCAACGGTGCCAAAGGAGAGTCTCAATGCGCAATTCAATGGCGGTGGCTTTGTCGTGCGCAGTGTTGAGCGGTTGCCAGACATGGACGATTTTCACCACTTCCAAGCTTGATCCAACAAGTGGTGATCAGGAGCGCGTCATGTTGGTTCCGGTGACTGCGCAGTTTTTCCAGGCCCAGGGCAGCAAGGCATCCGTGTGGCAGCAACTGTTTGGCAAGCCGGATGATGGCCGCCAATGGGAGCGCCTGTGTGTGCCAGAAGATAATCAAGCACTGGCGCCGGCGCTGGTGCCTGTATTGATCGCGATCGGCAACACCGCCTGGGACCTTGGCGTGGCGGCCATCAACCGCAAGGTCGATGAGTTCCAAGAGCGTTCCATCAAGTCTTGGAGTGCCTCTTGGTCTGGCCCCGAGGCCGCATGGAACATTTCCAGATGCGTGGTGCTGGCAAGAGTCAAGGGGCAGTCAGACCCAGAGTCGCAAATGTCCATTCTGCTGGTGAAACAAGCGTTCCAGACACATGATAAGGAAACGGTCGCCTTTCAGTTCGCGCCAGCAGTAGTGGCATCCAGGACCAGTCGTGCACTAACCGCAAACGAAGGGCAGGGCAAAGGCCGTATCGGCCTGAGTGTCGCCGCTGCCGCGACCGGCTTCAAGGCCGGCGCTGCGCAGGAGAATGTTGCCGATGCAGTAAGCATCGGCGGCATTACGGTATCTGCTCCAGGGACCAATGGCCCGCTCAACTACAAGCTTGTGGCCAAAGATTATTTCAACTTCACGAAACCGTTGAAGTATCCGGCAAGCAGTGATGTGTACATCAACTTCTCGGTTGTGGAAACCGGCACACTTGCAGGACTTGATAGTCAAAGCAAAGCCGAGATAAAGGCCATGGCCGACGCACTTGGCCCAGTGGCCAAAGATGCCTGGAAGAAAAAACTGGAAAAAGAAAGCAAGAAAGAGGAATAGAGCGTTTGTGCAAGGCTTTGATGATCTGCTATGGCCCTCCGCCGTGTAGGCGGGCGTCTAGTTTCTCGGCCGAGGATCGGGATGTAGCAGGCAGCTTGTCCGTGCGGAATCCTACACGTCGTCGCGCATGCGATCAGCCGGGGACCGCCATTCATCACGTGCTTGATCCGCTTCATCATCGAGCCGCCGTTTTGATGTTGTGAAATTGATCCAGCCCAGTTAGATGAAATGTCGCGGCGACCTGCTCGGCCATCCAACCAGTCTGCCGGCGGACCAGCCGATCACATCTAGGCTATCTTGCTCGATTCGGGGCATGGTTCGGTGCTCGCGCTTCTACGGGCTCGGCTCCAGTTTTTAGGCTGGGGCATAGAGGTCAGCTGGTAACTCTTAGCTCAGCCCAGCAAAAGCAGGGCTGGCTTGCACTAGGCGCTGATCTCTATTCCGCTTTGGTCTGGCCGACCTCAGTGGCAGGACCGTCAGCTTGCTTATTTGAATGCCGCAAACCATCCACATATGCGTAGGAGCTAATAAGAATGCTGGCCAGCGCGAGCGCACCCAACCAATTCTTATTTTCGACCTGCAAGCAGATAGCAGTCAGGAAGATGCCCAGCACTGCCCAAAGCATTTGCAATGCGTTGTCCCACCTGCGACCGACCAGCCGCCGGTGAGCTTGAAAGCACGTAAAGGCCACGTCGTGTCTGCCTGCGACAGACTTAATTCTCTAGCGTATCAGGCCGAGCCGTCATTATGGGGGATTGCGACAGTTTTGCGTTTTCTCTCTAGGAGGCTGCAGGCCGCGAAATACGGGAACTAGCTGCGACAGTTTTAATTCTCTAAATTCAATGGCTGGCTACCGGCGTCCGACATCGCTCCGACGCCGGTCATGGCGCTTACTCGCGCGCTGGCTCTTGATCGTTTCGTGCTGTTCGCAAGAGGGGCATGTGAGGGGAGGAGCGGCGTAGGCCGGTCTGCCGTGGTTCAGGCGGCAAGTCCAACATAGAGATGTGAGGCACGTTGAGCGGCCAGTCTGGCCGCTCGATGCCTGCGGGCGTTACCAGAGAATAAAAGCGGACGCCGTTGTCTGATTCAGGTTGATGTCGCCGACTTCCAGCACTTCATATTCGGCGCGAAGACCGATGTTGCGAAACACATCAAACTCGACGCCGGCACCGTAGGTCATATTCACCCCGGTATCATCGTCGCTGGCATTCCCGTCGGCATCCCAGGCATGGGCACCGACACTGCCGAAGACGCGCACCCGCTCTCCCAGCGGAAAGCCGAGGTGGGCACTGGCCTGAACGGATTTACCATCGAAATCGAGATCCTCGTCCTTGAATTGGCCGAGATCGACGAATGCGCCCTCAAAGGCCAGATAACTGTTGACGCGATAACCTGCAAAAACCTTGTAGCTGTAGTCCTCATCGCTCAGATGGGTTTTGTCGGTTTCGATGCTGCTCACGCCTGCGCCAAGATACAGGCCTCTGTCATCGGCCAGTGCCTGAAAAGACAGCAACGAAAGCAGTGAAACGAAGCCAATTTTTCGCAATAGCATGTGAAATAAAATCCTCTACAGGTTTATCGATTGGGTTATCTGAATTCGATTGATCGCGAGGCCGATAACGACATTGATTGATTTTGATGCGTGACATCGCCCAAAAAGAAACGCGGGAGTTATTGATATAAACAACTAACTACTGCTGCAGCGAAGTTTTCAAAGCAAGAGTATTAGTAACAATCAATCAACCAGGCCAATGCGACTCCACATAAATAGGCGGCGAGGCAATAGAAGATCTTCTGTTTGAGCGACAGTGCATTTAATCGATAGCGCATGCTTGTTCGTCCCTTGAGTTGGAAATAATCAATATTGGCCATTGGGCTTGGCGGATGAAAACTATTGATTGTCATTTCTTGGGCTTGGTGCCGCTGCAGGGAGCTGCGAAGCCATCAGTTCGTGGCGTTGCGCCTGGCTGTCTCTGACGGAGGCTCCCCATAGGCGTCCTGATAGGCCTTGGAAAACCGGCCCAGGTGGTGGAAGTTCCAATACATCGCGGTTTCGGTAACCGTTGGCCAGGTGTTGCGGATCAAGTCTCGACGAACATTGGCGAGCCGCAGGTTCTTAATATAGGCGATCGGCGAAATTCCGAAAGTTTCGGAAAAGCCGTGGTGCAAACTGCGCGAGGTGGTTTCAAACTGCATGACCAGCGTGGTGATGTTGAGCGATTTCTTGGTGTTCTGGTGAATGTAATCCATGACTTCTGTCGCGACTTTCCTTCTTCTCGGAGGGTAAAGTTCGGAGCGATTAGCAGGCGTCAGGGCCCGTAATAGAGAAGCCAGCAGAACACTTTCAATGGCGGCGCGGCGGCGCTGTTTGGCGTCGATAAAATAAGTGCCAATTTTCTGCAGGGCAGCTTGAATCAGCTTGAAGTTCGCAGCCTGAAAGCGCTGCTCCTTTCGATGTGCAAATACATCAATCACCGAATGTTCTTTGAGGCACTGTGCATAATGTTCCAGCGTCGTGCTCAGGATGAAAATGGTTTCATTCGGTTCGCAAATGTAATGCACGGGCTCGCGGCTATAGAGCACGACGATTTCGTTAGGCCGCAGTGCGTGGTTGTTCACCAGCGGACGGCCGACGGAAGTCTGTGAAATGACAAAGGTCACAAAGCCATGGGGAACCGAACCGGTCAGGGTGACGGTTGAATCGAACTCCAGCCTGCTGCATTGGAACCTGGAGCTATGAATGAGCCTGTGTTGTCGAATGCTTGCTTTGCGCTCTGATGGAATGAGGTTCATCCCCCACGACCCAATCGTTCTCTTGGGAGTGCCCGCGGGACTTGACGTTACATGAAAGACGTCATCAGGGATGTTGCGCATGGAATTGAATACTCTTCAGCCAATGGATAGTGCTAAACGGTTTTTTCAGGCGTCGATGGCTCTGGGGTAAGCTCCAGTGCTGCTGAAAAAACGTACGTATCGCTTGTTGGCAAATTCAGGTTTTGAAGTTTGCACAACGCTGTTTTCGAACCGAAGATCGCTGTTTTCTGAGCTGTTGGGTCGATGGCCGCTGCATCAAAGGCAAAGTAATCGCTGGCTGGATAGTCGCTGCGAATCCTGTAGTTGGACTGTTCATCGGCCAATGTCTTTTTGCGGTTTTCAATAGTGGTCAGGTCAGGCCGGTAGACTTCCTCATCCTTGATCATGGCCTTGAGCGAAAGCACGGCACCCAAAGAGACGGTTACGAGATTTTTCAGCAGCATTGATGTGCGTTCCCTATTAATGATTTTCAGGCAGAACACAGCGTCAGCCGTGGCCTGTGGATAGTCTTGCGATGCGTATTAAGGTCAGAACTCAGGTGGTCGATGATCAAATAGCGGGTTGCGTTTTTTCAAAGTCCGGCCAGCCCGCTAAGGAGCCATGATCAAATGGGAATTAATGAATAGTCTTGAACTTCATTAATCGCGTCCGGTGGCGGGAAAGGAACAGGAAGATCCATCGTGCCTTCGTCGTTATGCTGTTCATTTTCAAAGTAGATTTTCAACTGCGACAGTTTCAGTTTTTCGTTCGGGCTCAACTCGATCTGGTAGAACTCGATCTCGGTGCTGGCGCTGGAGTGCTCGTTTTGCGCCGCCGAGTAAAAGGGCAGTGCAACCAAAGAGAGCACTGCCAGGATCCTGGTTATCATCGATTTGACGACTCGCAAAAAAAGGTACGTTTGCATCGGGCACCCGCAAGAGTGTTTGAATGAGGGCCGCGGAGCCGGTTTTCTGCCGGGGGCAACAGGCAGGGCTCCGAACGCGACAATGGCGAGATATTGAGGGGGAGGGAGCGTCTGATTCAAATCAGTGATTATTATTTTTCTGCTTGAATCAGCATTGGCGGACAACGGGCATCAAGCCCCTGTCGCCTGGTCAAGCTCGGGTGGGGCGTGGCAGTGACTAGTGGTTCATGCAGCGCAGACGACTCAGTTCATGCACATAAACGCACATGGTGTTTTTATCGGTAGTGGGGATCAGTTCGTAATTTAGAACAGCGCCTTCTTGCAGGACGTATTGGCGTTTGAAAAAAAGATCCGGCGTCTTTTCGATGGCGAACAGTTCGTTATCCTGGCTTAACTTGACGGTCCTGATTTTAATTTGAACGTGATGATTACTCTCACGGATAACGTCCGCTGAAATAGTAGAGTTACGAATTTTTCCGTTCAGGCTTTCCAGCGTGGTTTGGGTAAGTCGACCGTGCCCGATGGTCATGTACTCTTCCGTATTGAGTTGGTTCGAATCTTCCAGCCATTGTTGGGTGATGGTTTGATAACTGATGTTTTCCATGTAGTGAGTGGGCGAGTAAGTCAGCGAGAAAATACACGCGGCGTTAATGGCTCCCAGCACTAGCCAATGGGCGGTCGATACTGTTGGCTTCATAGGGTGGCTTCCAAACATTGCCGGATCATCAGTGCGAGATCTTTCTGTTCGCTGTGCGATTGCAGGTTTGCAGTGCTTAGATCCGGGCGGACGCACGAAACGGAATAGTTTGATTTAGCGAGATTCAACCAGACCTGGCCTTTCAACTCGGGTGACTGTTGAACCTGTTTCGCCGAAAGATCCCTCAGCGATTGGGCTTCGGCGACCGTGTTGGCCACTGCATGAATGACCAGATCGTTCTGTTTTATGCTGGAAACTTCAATTTTCGGCGTGTCGAAGCCGGAGCGGAAACCGGTAAAGGCACACACGCCCAAGGTCAGGATGTAACCGATCAACTGGGCTTTGGTGATGCGAGTCGATGACCTGGCTTTTTCCGAAGGCAACGGCAGGGCTTCTTTCGGGTTGGCCTCCAGCACTTCCATGACCGGCTCGACAGGTTGTGCGGCGGTATCTGGCGGCATCGGCAAGTCGGCGGGCGCATTGACTACATACTGGCGATTGAAGCAATAACCTCTTCGCGGAACCGTCATCAAGATCTCGTGATCTCGACTGTCGTTGAGAATGTTGCGAAGGGAGAAAACGGCTTGATTCAAACTGCCGGAGGCGACGACACGGTCATTCCAGGTGTAGTCGATGATCTCTTCGCGGCTTTTAGTCTGACCCGGTTCCATCAGCAGCAGATTCAGTAGACGCGATTCAGCCCTGCCTATCGTGGAGTTTTGCACCTCTCCAAGAGGTGTAGTGATAGAGAGCAAGGCGGTATCCGGGTCGAAAACAACCATGGCGTCGTTTTTCAGCTTGAAGGCGTAGCGCATGGGAATCCTTCGTTCAGGTGGTTCTGGCTGAGTATAGAGACGGCGTCGATGGCGCGCGGATGGGCGCGCGAAGTGCAGGGAGAATCACTGGACACTGCTGGAACAGCCCATCAAAAGTCTCATTGGAATCAAGCAAGGAAATCCACGGGAGTTAATCGCAGGCAGCGATGATGCTCAGTGCGAGTCATCTGCGCCATCCGAAAAGTGCAAGGCAGTGTATCGGACGGCCTGTTATTCAAGCACAAGCTTGCGGCCAGTCATATCCGTCGTGTCGTATTGCCGTGAACCGCTGGACAAGGATTGCAGGCAGAGGGAGAAGGAAAGATGGGGCAGGGGGGAGGGGCGAACGTGCAGGCATTCCAGTGCAGCATGCGAAATTGATTTTCCAATCTGCATCAAGAATGCCTGCGCTGTGTAAAAGTCCGGCGGCTCAAGGCAGGACGTTGTAGCCACGCTGTTGCAGGCAACTGGTGTACACCGAGTTATTGGCGGTGATGTTCTGTTCGCTGGTTTTCAGGTCCTGCCTGCGTTCCTGGCGCTGTCTCGACGCGCCGATCATTGCCCCGGCCGTCGCGGCGCTGCGTGCACGGTTCTGGCGATAGTCCTGCTTGATATCGTCGTCGATCTGGTCGTAGACGTTTTCATGTTGCCGACCCCGGACCTCCGCGGCAGTGGCCCCGGCGATGGCCGCGGTGGTGGCGCCTTTTACCCGGCCGCCGGCCGGCACGGTGTTCTGTGTCGGGAACTGCGCGTTGGCCTGCGACTGGCAGGCGCTGGTGTCTTGCTGGATCGTCTGGGAAGTCTGGCCCTTTAATGGAACCACCGTCGCCGCCATCGCACCGGAGCTGGCGAGCAATACAAAGGCCGATAAGGCAAAGCTGAAAATTTTCATCAAGTCGGACTCTCATTGGCCGTCGTTACCCGGCCTGGCGGTTTGTCTTTGCAGACGCAGCGCGACTGCCGTTCCTGAAACCCTACCTTTCGATGCAATGCAACGTTTGCACCCGGGCCTGCGCGCTGGTTACTGCTTGGAAAGCAACGTCTGCATGTCGTTTGTCATGCTTTTGAATGCAGCCTTGAAGTCATTGGCGACTATCGGCTGGCTGGCATTTTCCAAGGTCTCGCCGAACACCTTGCGAACCATCTTGGCGACCGGCAAACCGGTTTTAGCATCGATCAAATCGGCTTCGAGATACAGCTCCGCCGTCTGATCGCGATGACCGGTAGCGGCCTGTGTTGCGCCGACGATTGCAGCGATGGGGACGACCTCATACCAATGCATGCCTTCGTTGCTGGCGCTGACCTGGGTGATTGCCGCCTGCAGGATCAAGGTCCGCGAATGGGGTGCTGCCTGGCGCACACTCGAGACGACCGTGTAGGACGGTGCGAATGCGTTCCTTACGCTGTTGCTGGCGTTGACCTGCAGGTCCCTGAGGGTTTGCAGGTTGACCCGCTCGGTCGCTTTCGGCGAGGGATACAGCATCACTTCCTTGAACACGACGGTGGAATAGGCGTGAGGATCAAACCCTGGCGCTACCCAGCGCAGCACTGTCTGCTCACTGGGCGTGGTGTGTTCTTCCAGGCCCTCATAGTTAGGCAAGAAGCCCGAATATTGCCCTTGCTGCGCCACCTTCGAGACACAGCCGGCCTGGAATACGCAACTCAGGACAATTCCTACGAGCCATTTGTTCGACATGCACATATGTTCTGTTTCCCAGTGTTGAAAGTTGACATTGCGGTTTCCTGAGCTTGCCCCCGATACACGCTTGAGCTGACGCGAGGCGATGCCTGTCTGTCGCTCAAGGCGTAGCGCAATGTTGCCCGTAGGGGCTGGATAATCCGAATCAATAATCCTCAACAATGATCAAACTTCAGCGCCAGGGCCCGTGCGGCCTCAGGTCGTGAGATTGCGCAACCCGCTATGCCCGGTCGTCGCGACGCTTGCGCAAAAGACGCAATGGATGGCGCGGGTCAATTTGGCCGCGGATTCAACGACGCCGGCTCCGGGCCTATATGGCCCGTTGCCTTATGTCCGGATTATTCAAAACAATATGATGAAACGATATAGCAACTGATTTGCGCTCCGAAAAAGGCTGATCTATACATCCAAGCCACACATTGATGAGGTGTGTGCAAAGCAAGGGCTCACGGAACCGGAGCTCCTGCATAACAAGGGATAGAAACAGCGCTTCAAGGATGATTCAGCCATGCATGCGTATCGGCATTTCGGTCGTTGTTCCGTTTTTAAACGAAGCCACAATTCTTCGATCCAGGTTTTCGGCCAGGTTGCTCATTGCCACCGGCGTTCGATTCGACCTGGTTCCCCTCCTTCCTATTGCCTTCGCGGCGCTATCCCTTCTGTCTATCACGCTTCTATGACTCCTCGGCATCAGCCGGGTGTCGGCGTGTGGCGAGAAACATCCGAGTGTTCCACCCGGGTGACCCTGGGCAACAGCCCGAACGGACTCTGTAAAGGTGATCCGTTGTTCTGAGGCAATCCTGCCTCGATTGAAGCGAATGTCGGACCGGATCGGCTCACTCCGCAGGTGACCCGAGGCGGATCCCGTGTAGTCGTTCGTCCAACCTTTTCATGACGCAGTACCCACTTTTCCAGGATGGAGATGGTTATGACTGTACTCAGAGTTGGCATCGTCGGTCTCGGCGCGCAGATGCAAGAAAACCTGCTGCCCACGCTTCTGCAAATGCCGGATATTCGCATCGTCGCCGTGTGCGACAGCGACCTGACCCGCGCCGGACAGATTCACCGTTTCATTTCCGAGGTCGCGATCACCGACGACTTCGATGAGATGCTCGATACCGCTGCGCTGGATGCGGTGGTCATGGCGTGCCCGCCCCAGGCGCACCGGGACCTGGCGATCAAGGCAATGGCCAAGGGCGTGCATGTCTTCGTCGAGAAGCCGCCGTGCTTCACCCTCGCCGAGCTCGAATACCTGATCGGCGCGGCGCGCCAGGCCCAGGTGGTCACTGGCGTGGGCATGAACTTCAAATATGCCAAGCCCATGCGCCAGCTGCGCGATATGACGCGCACCGAGCAGTTCGGCAAGGTCGTGCACATCCAGCTCAACCACTATGCGAGCAAACCCACCGCGCCGCTGTGGGGGCTGGATTCCACGCTGCGTTCGTTCCTGCTGGCCCAGGCGATTCACACCATCGACCTTGGCGTGACCTTCGGCGGCGGCGAATTGCGCGATATCGAATCCCGGGTCCAGCGCCACGAGGACTCGCTGCTGGTGAGCCTGGAGCTCGGTTTCAGCTCCGGCGCGACGGTCAGCCTGCTGAGCGGGACGATGTTCCCGTACTTCGAATTCGACATGAAGATCGTCAGCTCCAATTCGATGATGGTCGAGCTCAACAACCTGTGGAACATCACCCTGCACGAACCGGTGCATGGCACCGGGGCAACCGGCACCGCCAAGCGCTGGCGCGGCGCGTGGCAGCCAGGGCCGCTGGATTCGGGTTATGAGCGCAGCGGTTATTTCGGCGAACTGGAGAAGTTCTTCGACGCGGTGCGCAACCGTACGCCTTACGAGGCCAGCTTCGAGAGCCTGCTGCCGACCTTCCGGGTGATCGAGCAGATCTGTCATGCCGACAGCGCCCGCGCCGATGTCGCCCCCGTGCTTGCCCTCCATTCCACCCATGCCGCCAAGTCCCCAGCCTTTCTCGGAGCCCAGACCAATGTCCTCTAATCTGTCCAGCACCGCCCGCATCTCCGTTTCCGACAAATACCGTCCGGTGTACGCCGACGATCTGCTGACTTTGCAGAACACCCTGGAACGGCCGCTGTCCGGCACCAGCGATGTGGTGGGCGAATACGAGGCCAAGCTGGCAGCCTGGTTCGAGGCGCGGCATGCGATCGCGGTCTCCTCGGGTGGCGCGGCCCTGAGCGTGGCGATCTACGCCGCCGGCGTCGGTCCCGGCGACGACGTCCTGCTGACGCCGAGCTGCCCGCTGTGCACCATCTATCCGATCATCGCCGCGGGCGCCAACCCGATCTTCGTCGACACCCGCCGTCATGGTTTCGGCGCCGACCCGGAATCGATCAAGGCCCGCATTACCCCGCGGACCCGGGCGATCATCGATATTCCGATGTGGGGCTACCCCACCGAAGTCGATGAGCTGCAAGGCCTGACCCGCGAGCTGGGGATCAAGCTGATCCTCGACCTGGCGCATTCCCATGGCAGCACCCTCAATGGCCGGCCGCTGTCGGCCTACGGCGACCTGTCGTGCTTCAGCACCCACGAACGCAAGCCGCTGGCCACCGGCGAGGGCGGATTCATCCTCACCGACGACGACCAACTGGCCCAGCGTTGCCGCGACTACAGCCGCTTCGGCAACCTCAACGGCAAGGACTTCGGCCTCAACTACAAGCTGGCCGCGCTGCCTGCCGCCCTGGGCGCCAACCGCCTGGACTCGCTGGCCGCGCAGATCGAGCAGCGCCGCGCCAATGCCACCTACTTCCTGCAGCAGCTCGACCACAGCAAGGTGCGGGAAAAGGTCATCATCGAGGGCGGACGGACCAACTACTACTTCCTCAACCTGGAGCTGCATTTCGCCGACAACCGGGCCTTCATCGATTACCTGGACGAGGCGGGCATCCCGTCGGACATCAAGCGCTACGGCTGCAAGGCGCTCTACGAGTTCCCGGCGTTGGCCCAGTACCGCAACGACTGCCCCAACGCCGAGGCGCTGCTGGCCAGCATGACCACCATCCCGGTCCATCCGGACATTACCCGCGCCGAACTGGACTACATGGCCGAACGGATCAACCAGTACGGGGCCGCATGATGACGGACGTTCTTGATCGTTCGACCCTGGACCGGCATTTCACGGCCTCGGCGTTCGTGTTGAACCCCGACCGCAAGATGCTCCTGTTGCACCACCGCAAGTTGGGGGTCTGGCTGTATCCGGGCGGCCACATAGAACAGGGGGAAACCCCTGATGTGGCGGTGCTGCGCGAGATCTACGAAGAAACCGGGATTCACGCCGCCCTGCTGGGCGAGCGTGACCTGGAACTGGCCGATGCCGAGACCGATGTCACTGTGTTGCACCAGCCTTACCGGATCCTCTGCGAATACATCGATGACAAGCGCGGGCCGCATTACCACCTGGACCTGATCTACCTCACCGCCACCGACC
The DNA here is from genome assembly GCF_059416085.1 of Pseudomonas sp. GW821-FHT09E12. NCBI lineage: Bacteria > Pseudomonadati > Pseudomonadota > Gammaproteobacteria > Pseudomonadales > Pseudomonadaceae > Pseudomonas > Pseudomonas sp. GW821-FHT09E12. The sequence continues at coordinate 22,955 of NZ_JBWKOM010000005.1, forward strand.
TGCGGGCTTGCCCGCCGGAGCGCGAGGTGGAAAACGCGCGCTTCTTCAGCCGCCAGGAAACCGCCGAGCTGAAGATGTTCCCCAACTTCCGGCGCATGGTGGACCGGGTGTTCGCCGATGCCGAGGTGTGGGACATGGTCGGCCGGAAGGTGGCGCCATGAACCAGGCCCTTGCTCAACAGGCCCGGGTCATCGCGGACAAGTGTGGCCACGATACCGCCGACGATGTGCCCGAGCTGCAACGCGCCCTGGCGACAGGGCTGACCGGCACCTCGCAGATCGTCGAGGACTACGAGACCGCGCTTGCCGTGTTGTACGGCGTGCGTCATGTGATCGCCGTGTCGTCGGGGGCCGCTTCGGTCACCGCGGCGCTGGCCGGCGTGCGGTTCCAGCCGGGGGACGAAGTGATAGTCGCGCCCACGTGCCCGATCTGCACCGTCCTGCCGATCCTGTCCCTGGGCCTGGTCCCGGTGTTCTGCGATGTGGCGCCGGACAACTTCGGGCTCGACCCGGATGACCTGCAACGCTGCATCGGCCCGCGTACCTGCGCGGTGATCGAGGTGCCGATGTGGGGGTATCCGATCGCCTCGCATACCACCTGGGCCACCACGCGCCAGGCCGGCATTCCGCTGATCCAGGACCTGGCCCATGCGCACCTGACGCGCCTGAACGGCAGCTGGTTGGCGCAGCATGGCGACATCAGTTGCTTCAGCACCCACGACTGCAAGTTCATGTCCACCGGCGAGGGCGGTTTTGTCATGACCGATGACGATGAGCGTGCCAGCCGTATCCGCGCCTACACCCGCTTCGGCAACCTCACCGGCGAAACCCTGGGCATCAACCTCAAGCTCGGCGGCTTGCAGGCCGCCCTCGGGCTGGCGCGTTCGCGGCAGCTGGAAAGCCGCTTGCACCAGCGCCAGGCCAACCGTCGGCAGCTGCTGGAGCAACTGGACAACCCGGCGATCCGCGAACTGCCGCTGACCCCCGGTGGAGAGGCCAACGCCTATGCCTTGCTGTTGCAGGCGGTGGGGCACGACGGGCGTGAACTGGTGCATTACCAGCAGCGTCACGGCATCCCTTCGGACATCGGCAAGTACGACAACCAGCCGCTGTACCAGTTGCCGCTGCTGGCGCAGTACCGCCGCGATTGCCCCAACGCCGCCCGGTTGCTGCGTTCGCTGACCACGGTGCCGCTGCACCCGGGCCTGGCGGGCGACGACCTGGCCTACATTGCAAAGGTGCTCAATGACTACTCCCCAGCCTGATACCGCCACGGGCGGTCGCCATGCCGTGGTCATCGGCGGCAGCGTGACGGGCTGCCTGACGGCCGCGGTCCTGGCCCGGCGTTTCCAGCGTGTCACGGTGATCGAGAAGAGCGATTTCTTCGACGAGACCGGGCCGCGCCAGAGCTTGCCCCAGGAGCATCACGTCCACCTGTTGCTGCTGCGCGGCAAGCAGATTATCGAAGGCATCTTCCCCGGCACCTTGAGCGCCCTGGAGCAGGGCGGCGCGCAGGTGGCCGACCTGGGTCACGACGTGAAGTGGTACCAGGGCGGGCGTTGGAAAAACCGTTACCGCAGTGGCATTTATGCCCATTACTGCAGCCGGCGCCTGATCGACAACCAGCTGCGCCGGGCCCTGCTCGGCGTGCTGAACATCGAGGTGCTGTCGAGCACCCGGGTCACGCAGATCGAGTTCACCGGGGTCGATCCTTCCCGGCGGGTCGAGGCGGTGACCGTCGACGATGGCCACGGCGAGCGGACCCTGCGCTGCGACCTGCTGGTCGACGCCAGCGGGCGTGGCACGCGCTTGCCGACGTGGCTGAAAGAGGCCGGCTTCGGCGAAGTCGAGACCAGCGTGGTCAAGACCGAGCTGGGTTATGCGTCGCGCATCTACCGGCGTCTTCCGGCCTATGCCGAGCAGTGGCAGGTCCTGCTGGTGCTGCCCAAGGCGCCGTTGCAGCGTTCCATGGGAGTGATCAGCCCGATCGAAGGCGACCGCTGGATGGTCACCACCGGTGGCTGGTTCGGTCACTTTCCCGGCAACGACCCGCAGGAGTTCCTGCAGGCGCTGGCGGCGCTTCCGGTGCCAGATATCCATGAGGTGATCCGCGACGCCGAGCCGCTGTCGCCGGTCTACACCTTCAAGATGCCCGGCAGTCGCCGCACGCACTTCGATCGGGTCGAGCACTGGCCGGCCGGGCTGCTGGTGGTCGGCGATGCCTTGAGCAGCATGAACCCGCTGTACAGCCAGGGCATGACCATCGGCGCGCTGGAGGCCGATTGCATCGACCACCACATCGACCAGGTATTGCAGGGCGGCCAGGGCTTTCGCCAATTGCAGGGCCGCTTGTGCGAAGTGGTCGATGGCGCCTGGAGCATGGCCACCACCGAAGACTTCCGCTTTCCTGAAACCGTTGGCCAGCGCAGTTGGCGCACGCGTTTCCATCATTGGTACGGCGCCGGCCTGGGCCAGGTCTCGGCGAACAATCGGCGGGCCCTGGAAACCCAGATTGGCGTGACCAACCTGGTGATGGAGCCCAGCAAGCTCTACACACCGGCGATCGCCTCGCGTATCGCCCTCAACGCCCTTCTTGCGGAGAAAACCCGACCATGATCGATGATCGACTGCACTTCTCGGGGATCGAACACCTGGTCTTCGACTGGAACGGCACCCTGATCGACGACATCGCCCTGGCGGTCAGCGCGGTCAATCGCTGTGGCGAGCGCTATGCGGTGCCGCCCATCGATGCCGGGCGCTACCGTGCGCTGTTCGACTTTCCGATTGCCGATTTCTACGCCTCCCTGGGGTTCGACCTGCAGCGCACGCCCTTCGCGCGAATCGTCGAACACTACCTGGAGCATTTCGATACGCATGTTGCGCAGTGCCCGCTGCACGAAGGGGTATTCGAGGTGCTGGAGGCGGCGCGCAATGCCGGTATCGGCGTCTCCATCGTGTCCGCCTCGCATTGCGACGTGCTGCGCAAGACCCTGGAAGCCAAGGGCCTGCTCGGGCATTTCGAGCATGTCGTGGGGCTGAGCCACAACCAGGCCACCAGCAAGACCGCCGAGGCCCTGATGCTGCAGGAGAAGCTCGGCACACCGGCCGGGCGCACCCTGTTCATCGGCGACACCCTGCACGACTACGACGTGGCGCGGGCCGTCGGCTGGCAGCCGCTGCTGGTCAGCACCGGCCATCAGGACCTCAACCGCCTGCGGCAGGCCGACGCCCCGGTCTTCGGTGGGTTGGGCGAACTGCTGGGCCATTACGCCAGTGACGAGCGGCGCGCCGTCGTTCACGAGGGGGCCTGATCATGGACACCGAGCACATTGTCCTGTTGGGCCTGATCGCTGCTTCGCTGCTGTTGCGCGCGCTGGTGGCGTTCTATTACCGGGATGCGCAGCGGGTGCTGCGCCTGCTCAAGCTGATACCGCGCCTGGAGGGGCGGCGGGAGCAGTACTACCGCCCGCTGGATACCTGGTTCGCGCCGTTGCCCTTTGTCTGGACGTGGCTGGATATAGTCGCCGCGGTGCAGGCGGCGTCGATCTACTCGTCGCCGCTGGCCTGGCTGGCCGTGCTGCTGTGGAGCGGCGGGCGCATGCGCGCGTTGCAGGAGTTCGGGCACAACGCGGTGCACTTCGCCCTGTGTCGCCACCATGCCTGGCAGTGGTGGCTGAGCAACGTGTTCTACCAGTTCCCGATGTTCAAGCGCGACATGCGCAGCCGGCACCAGACCCACACCCTGGAACACCATCGCCACCCCAACCATCCGCAACTCGATCCCAACCGCGCCCGGGTGCATGCCGGCGGCTATGTGGCGGGCCTGTCGCCCAGCGGTTTCTATGCGCTGTTGCTGTACCCGCTGACCCCCCGCGGGGCCTGGGTCAATCTCACCACCCTGGTGCGCAGCAGCCTGCTCAACCACTCACGCCTGACCACCCTGGCGCGGTGCCTGAGTGTGGCGGCGGTGGCGGTGTTGCTGTACGCCTTCGGTGGCTGGAAAGGCGTGTTGTTCGGCTGGTTGCTGCCGTTGCTGACGTCCTATCCGGTCTTTGCCTGGATCTCGCTGCTGACCGAGCACCGCTGGTTCATCGAGGGCACCGCGCGCAATCGCCGCGAGCTGGAATACCTGGCGGGCCGGCCCACCGATTACTTCGGGGTTTCCGGCTGGCTGGTGCGGGTATTCATCGCCCCGACGTCCGACGCCTATCACCTGGCGCATTCCCTGTACCCCGGCGTGCGCTGGAACTACCTGCCGGCGATCGACCGGCACCTGAAAATCCACGAACCGCGCTACAGCAGCAACGCCAGCGAAGGGCTGCTGTTGCCTCGCGGCAATGCGCCCACGGCCCTGTCCGAACTCTATGAGCGCCTGGTGTGCACCGAACACGAACCGTCCCCCCTGAAGTCGAGAGGTAGCCTGTGACCCATTCCACTCCAACCCAGCACGTTCAACGTATCGGCATCATCGGCGGCAGCGGCCTGCAACAGCTGCCTGGCCTGCAGGACATTCAGCAAGTGGAATGCACGACGGCCTTCGGCACGCCGTCGTCGCCGCTCACCCTGGGCACGCTCAATGGCGTGCCCGTGGCCTTTGTGCAACGGCATGGCGTGGGGCATGTGATTCCGCCGGCCTCGATCAATGCCCGGGCCAACATCGCCGCGCTGCGCAGCGTCGGTTGCACGCAATTGCTGTCGGTCAGCGCGGTGGGCAGCCTGACCCACGACGCGCCTCCCGGCAGCTTTGTGCTGATCGACCAGTACATCGACCGCACCATCCAGCGGGAAAAAACCTTTTTCGGCCCCGGGCTGGTCGGCCATGTGCCTTTCGGCGAGCCGGTCTGCGCGCGCATGCGTGGCGTGCTCGCCGAGAGTGCCGAGGCCACTGATATCCAGGCGCGCAACGGCGGCACCTACGTGGTCATGGAAGGCCCGCAGTTCTCCACCCGCGCCGAGTCCCACTTGTACCGCCAGTGGGGCGGCACGGTGATCGGCATGACCGCGATGCCTGAAGCCAAGCTGGCCCGCGAGGCCGAGCTTTGCTACGCGATGATTGCCATTCCGACCGATTTCGACTGCTGGCACGAATCCCACGAGCCGGTGAACGCCACCCTGGTGGCGCAACGCATGGCGGACACCTTCAACCTGACCCGGCGCCTGGTGACCGAAGCCGTGACCCGCCTGGGCCAGCATGCAGGTGCCTGCCCCTGCGGTTGCGATCGCGCCCTGGACACCGCGGTGATGACCGCGCCCGAGCACAGGGACCCGCGGATGGTCGAGCGTCTGTTGAGCGTTGCGCCCCATGCCACTCATCTCTCTGCGAGCAAGGAATGAAGCGATGAACCAGGCCATCTCCACCAAGGACCGGGTGCGGATCCATCAGGTCGAAGTGCTTTCGGACAATTGGTACGTGCTGCGCAAGACCACCTACGACTTCCAGGGCCGCGACGGGGTCTGGCGCACCCTGGACCGGGAAACCTACGACCGCGGCAATGGCGCCACCATCCTGCTGTACAGCAGGGTCAAGCAGACGGTGGTACTGACCCGGCAGTTTCGCTTCCCGGCCTTCGTCAACGAACACGACGGCATGCTGATCGAAACCTGCGCCGGGCTGTTGGACAAGGACGATGCGCGGACCTGCATCCACAAGGAGACGGAGGAGGAAACCGGCTATCGCATCCGTGAGGTGCGCAAGGTGTTCGAAGCCTTCATGAGCCCGGGGTCGGTCACCGAGCGCCTGCACTTTTTCGTCGGCGAATATTTCGATGAAGACAAGCAAAGCGAGGGTGGCGGCCTGGAACACGAGGGCGAAGAGATCGAGGTGCTGGAGCTGCCGATCGACCGGGCCCTGGCGATGATCGACAGCGGCGAGATCTGCGACGGCAAGACCATCATGCTGCTGCAGTACGCCAAGCTGCATCGTCTGCTGGAGGTCGCCGCCGATGACTGAACTCAACGCCATCAGCTCGATGGAAAACGCCGAGCTGGCCGAATTCATCGCCGGCATCAGCCAGCACATCGGCATGCCGGTGCGCCTGACCCGTTGTTCCACCTCGGAGCTGATCGAGCGCCTGCACAGTGGCAGCGCCGGGGCCTGGGACCTGTTGCTGGGCACGGCGGCCACCGCCTTGCTCGACCCGGCCCTGGCCTGGCAACTGATGCCGCTGACGGACATCGAATTCGCCGGCCTGCCGGACGCCGCGGTGGCCACGGATCGCCGCTGGTTCGCGGCATCGGGTTTTGTCCCGGCCTTCTGTTATGACCCCAAGGTCCTGGCCCGCGAGGGCCTGTCGGTGCCGACCCGCTGGCAGGACCTGACAGGCCCCGAATGGGCCGGGCGCATCGCCTTGCCCGATCCCGCGCGCTCCGGTGCCGGATACCTGCACCTCAGCGCGTTGCTCGAACATTACGGCGAACCCGCCTGGGCGCTGCTGGCCCAGGTGGCCGGGCATGGCCCTGCGATCAGCGGCTCCTCCACGGCGCCGATCGAGGCCGTCGTGCAGGGGCAGGCCTGGCTGGGGGTGACGGTGTCGACCGCGGCCACCCGCGCTGCCGAACAGCACCCGCAACTGCGCTGGTGCGTGCCCGAAGATGCACGCTGTTATGAGGACGAGGTGTTCGCCTGCCGGGCCGGCTCACCCAACGCCGCCTATGCGCAGCAGGCGTTGCAATGGATGCTCACCCCGGCCGCGGCGCAGATCAGCCAGCGTTATGGCAAGGTCGTGCCGGGCCAGGCTCACCCGGTCGGCGTGCTGCAACCGCTGGCGGCCTTGCAGGCCAGTCGCGACAAGGCGGCGCGCTGTCGGCATTGGCAGGCGCTGTTTAGCCGGGAGACGGCTCATGGCTGAAGCCGCGCGAGATTCCAGTCAAGCGCTCAGCCGCCAGGAGCAGGTCCGCGAGGCACGCCCGTGGTTCCTTTACCTGCTGTTCGGGCTGTTCGGCGCCCAGCAAGGGTTGCTCGGGCCGATCATGCCGTTCCTGCGCGACACCCTGGCCCTCGACCTCGGTTGGGCCGGCCTGCATTTCGCCGCCTATGCCGCCGGCCTGGCGCTGGTCGGCTGGCCCTATCGCTGGCTGGAACGACGGCTGCGCTCGACGAGCATGAGCACCATTGCCTGCCTCTCGGTGGTTATTGCCAGCAGCCTGTTCGCCCTTGCCGGACACTGGTCGCTGAGCTTGCTCGCCGCCGGGGCGATGGGCCTGTCGGGCGGATTTGTACTGGCGGTGGGGCAGGCGGCCCTGGGCGAGCGTTATCGCGAACAGGCCGCGCCGAGGCTGGTAGAGGCGCACATCGTCGCCGGGTTGTGCGTGCTCGGCGGCGCCCTGCTGGTGGGTGGTATAACCGGCCTGGGCCTGTCCTGGCGCCTGGTGCCAAGCAGCATCGCCGCCGTCGCGCTGCTGGTGACCTTGCTCTCGCGGAGTGCCTGGAACGCCCCGGCAATACTCGCCGCCACCGATCAAGCCCGTGAGAGCGGGCAGACCCACATGACCCGGCGGGTGCAACTGAGCCTGTGGGCCTTGGTGCTGCTGGGTATTTCCGCGGAATGGGGCGTCGGTTTCTGGGGCGCGGAATACCTGGCCGTGCATGTCCAGGTCAGCGCCTCGGCCGCGGCCACGCTGATGAGCCTGTATTTTGCCGGTACGGTGTGCGGGCGCCTGGCCAGCCGTTATGCGTTGATCCGCATCAGCCCGTTGCCGCTGCTGGTCGGCGTGATGCTCGGGGCCATCGCCACCCTGGTGCTGCTGTACTTCAGCCAGACCCGGCTGCCGACGGCCTTGTTCATCTTTGTCCTGGGCGCCTGCCTGGGCAATTTCTTCCCGCTGATCCTCGGTTCGGCGATGCGCATCGCGCCCCAGGCCAGCTCGGCCATCAGCGCCCAGGCTTCGCAGGCGGTGGGTGTGGCGCTGCTGCTGGCGCCTTTCCTGCTGGGCTTGCTGTCCTCGCGGATCGGTGTCGAAGCGGCTTTCAGCCTGTTGATCGTCTATCCCTTTCTCATGCTGCCGATCGCCCGCGGTCTGCATTTTTCCGGAGCACGCCCTTGAAGCTTTCTGCCCTGTTGTTCGATCTCGACGGCACCCTCATCGACACCGATGACCTGCACCTCAACGCCTACAACCAGTTGCTGTCGCGCTGGGGAAAATCCATGAGCCTGGATTACTACAAGGCCCATGTGATGGGCTTTCCCGACGACATGATTTTCTCCGGCCTGTTTCCCCAGGCGCCGGCGACGCAATACCCGGAGCTGGCGGCGCAGAAGGAGGCCATGTTCCGCGCCCAGCTGCGCGAGACTATTCCGGTTCCTGGCGTGCTGCGTACACTGGATTATGCCCAGGCGGCCGGTATCCCCATGGCGGTGGTGACCAACGCGCCGAGGGAAAACGCCGAAGCCATGCTCCAGGGCCTGGGGATTGCCGAGCGTTTCGATGCACTGGTGATCGGCGGTGAGCTGGCGCGCGGCAAGCCCGACCCGCTGCCTTATCTGACGGCTTTGCGCTTGCTGGACGCGAGCGCCGATCAGGCGCTGGCCTTCGAGGACTCGCTGGCCGGCGTGCGTTCCGCGGCAGCGGCGGGCATCCACACCTTTGGCCTGCTCTCGGGCCTGGAGGAAACTCAGCTTCGTGAGGCGGGTGCGCGGAGTATCATCCGGGACTTCAACGATGAGGCCTTGTGGCAGCGACTCCAGGTCCCTGCCTGAGCCCGGGCGGTCCATGCGGGACGGTACCGGGGCAGGGCGCCGTACTGCGAGGACCGTCATGGACCGATTCCAGGAAATGCAGGTGTTCATCAGCGTCGCTCAGGAGCAGGGCTTCGCTGCCGCGGCCCGGCGCCTGGGGCTGTCCGCGCCCAGCGTGACCCGGGCGGTGGCGGCGCTGGAGCAGCGTATCGGCACCCAGCTGCTGACCCGCACCACGCGCAATGTGCTGCTGACGGAAGCCGGCCAGCGTTACCTGGAAGACAGCCGGCGCATACTCGCCGAGTTGCAGGACGCCGAGGCCTCGGCCGCCGGCATCCATGCCCTCCCGCGCGGACAACTGACGATCACCGCTCCGGTGCTGTTCGGCGAGCTGTTCGTGACCCCGCTGATGGTGGATTACCTGGAACGCTTTCCCGAGGTCAGCATCAATGCCCTGCTGGTCGACCGGGTGGTGAGCATGGTCGAGGAAGGCATGGACGTCGCGGTGCGCATCGGCGAGTTGCCCGACAGCGGCCAGCACGCGATGCGCGTCGGCGAGGTGCGGCGGGTCATCTGTGCTTCCCCGGGGTTTCTGACGCGGCATGGCCGACCACGGCATCCCCAGGAACTGCGCCAGGCGCCGGTGATTGCGCCGTCGTCCATCGGCCAGTCCAGAAGCTGGCTGTTCGACGATAACGGAACGCCCTTGAATATTCGTCCGGAGCCGCGGCTGGTGGTCACCGCCAACCAGGCGGCGATCAGTGCCGCCTGCCTGGGGCTGGGCCTGACCCGGGTGCTGTCGTACCAGGTCGCGGGCAAGGTGGCGGCGGGCGAGCTGGAGATTGTCCTGGCGGAGTTCGAACTGGCGCCGCTGCCGATCCATGTGGTGTATCAGGGCGGGCGCAAGGCCCCGGCGCGGGTGCGCAGTTTCGTCGACTTCGCGGTGCAGGCGCTGCGCGAACACCCGGCGTTGCAACCGTAGCGCGGATTATTGCGCTGGCTGAAATGATGGATTGTGTTTTCTGGTGATTCTATTGTTTTGACCCGAGAGGGAAGATGGCGTCCGTCAGTGCCGCTCTTGTGAGCCGCACCCCTGCCCAGCGGAGTCTGCCATGCACGCCATCAAGCTCTACAGCTTCCCCCGTTCCGGTCATGCCCATCGCGTCGAACTGATGTTGTCGCTGCTGGGGCTGCCTTTCGAGCTGGTCTTCGTCGACCTGGCGAAAGGCGAGCACAAGCAGGCGGACTTCCTGGCGCTGAACCCCTTTGGCCAGGTGCCGGTGATCGACGACCAGGGCGTGATACTGGCCGACTCCAACGCGATCCTGGTGTACCTGGCGCGCAAATATGGCCAGGGTCGCTGGCTGCCTGAGGATCCGCTGGGCGCGGCACGGGTCCAGCGCTGGTTGTCGGTGGCGGCGGGGCCGATTGCGTTCGGCCCGGCGGTGGCACGGCTGATCACCGTATTCGGCGCCCAGCGCAACGCCGAGGAGGCCATCACCCGCTCCCATGCGCTGCTCAAGGTGGTCGAGCAGGAATTGACGGCGAGCCCTTACCTGGCGGGCAGCGAACCGACCATCGCCGATATCGCCGGCTACAGCTACATCGCCCACGCCCCCGAGGGCAATGTGTCGCTGGCGGATTATCCACAGGTCCGCGCCTGGCTGGCGCGCATCGAAGCCTTGCCTGGCTTCGTCGGCATGCCGCGCACCGCGGTGGGTCTGCAAAGCGCCTGAATCTGGCGGCCCGGCACCCTCCGGGCCCGCTGACTGCTGCGTCATCGACGCAGGGGAGCCCCATCATGAACATCGAATCCCCCTGGCATGCAGGCGAAACCCGCCTGCAAGCCCAGGCTGGCGTTGCCGAGCGCATGGACGTCGTCGGGCGCAAGGTGATCCGCAGCGAGATGCTCGACCAGCACCGGCAGTTTTATCAACAGCTGCCGTTCATGCTGCTCGGGGCTGTGGATAACCAGGGCAACCCCTGGGCCAGCGTGCTCGAAGGGGCTGTCGGTTTCGCCCAATCGCCAACCCCCGGGCGGCTAAGGCTCGACAGCCTGCTCGCCGCCGAAGACCCCGCCCAACTGGCGCCGGGTGCGGCCATCGGCCTGCTGGGCATCGAGCTGCACACCCGGCGGCGCAACCGCCTCAACGGGCGGATCGTCGAGCTGGACGACAGCGGTTTTGCCCTGGGGGTCGAGCAGTCCTTCGGCAATTGCCCGCGCTACATCCAGCTGCGACAGTTCGAGTCGGTGCCGCTGGCCGCGCACCGGCCGGTGCAGCGCCTGAACGCGCTGGATGAAGCGGCGAGGGCGATGATCCGGGGCGCCGATACGTTTTTTGTCGCCAGTTACGTGGAGCTCGAGGGACGGCTCTGGGTCGATGTGTCCCACCGCGGCGGCCCGGCCGGTTTCGTGCGGGTCGAGGGCAACCGCCTGAGCATTCCGGATTTCGCCGGCAACCTGCACTTCAACACCCTGGGCAACCTGCTGCTCAACCCCCGCGCCGGCCTGCTGTTCATCGACTTCAGCCGTGGCGACCTGCTGCAGCTCAGCGGCCGCACTGAAGTCGTGCTCGACGACCCGCAGATCGCCACCTTTCCGGGCGCCGAGCGCCTGTGGCGCTTCGAGGTCGAGCAACTGGTGCGCCGGCCCGCGGCGCTGGCCCTGCGCTGGCGTCCGACGTAAAAAATCCTAGGAGCGAGGCTTGCCCGCGATAGGGCCGTGGCTGACCCACCACGGTGTTTGCATCGCGAGCAAGCTTCGCTCCTACAGGTGTTGCGGCGTTCAGGAAAATGTAGGAGCGAGCTGCGTCAGGCGTAGGACAGGGCTTTTTCCTCCAGCAACTCCTGGTACAGCTTGCTCCACCTTTGGCCCATCTGGTCGGCGGTGAACAGCTGCCGGTAACGGGCCTCGGCCTTGAGGCCCATCCGAGCGGCCTGTTCCGGGTTGTCCCAGAGCTGGCGCATGGCGGCGCGGAAGGCCAGGGGATCGCTGGGCGGCACCACCAGGCCGGTTTCGCCATGGATATTGATGTAGCTGGTGCCGGTGCCGATCTCGCTGGAGATCATCGGTTTGCCGTACATCGCGCCTTCGAGCAACGAGATGCCGAACGCCTCGGAGCGCAGGTGCGAGGGAAAGACGATGGCATAGCTCAGTTGCAGCAGGGCCACCTTGTCTTCATCCCCCAGGCGGCCAAGGAAATGCAGGTTGCGCAGGCCCAGCGCCGCGGCCTGGGCATGCAGTTCGGCTTCGAGCGGGCCGGCGCCGACGATCACCACCGGGTAGTCCACGTCCTTGAGGGCATCGAGCAGGATGTGCAGGCCCTTGTAGTAACGCATCACCCCGACGAACAGGAAAAAACGCTCGCCCAGGCGCTGGCGCCACTGGGCCATGCGTTCGGCGTCGGGCTGTGGATAACCAGCCTTGTTCAGGCCGTAGGGGATGACCCGGGTCTTGTCCGGGAACTGTTGCAGCACATTGCTGGTGTGCAGGTAGTTCGGCGACGCGGCGACGATCCGGTCGACGCTGTGCAGGAAGCGGTTCATCAATGGCCGGTACAGCTTGAGCAGGTGGCGCTGGCGGATGATGTCGGAGTGATAGGTGGCCACGCAGGGCTTGTTCATGCCACTCATGAAATGCACCAGGTCCATGAACGGCCAGGGGAAGTGATAGTTGACCACGTCGGCTTCGGCGGCCATTTCGCGAAACTGCTTGAACACGCTGTAGGAAAAGCCGGTGGAGGCGAACTGGAAATCCAGCTTCGCCTGATGCACCTCATGCTGGCCCACCTTCAGTGCGCCGGAGGAGGGAGTGGGGCTCAGCGTCAGGACCTGGCCGTCGATGCCATAGTGGGCACCGCTTTCGCAGAGCTGGAAGATGACCTGCTCAGTGCCGCCGACCGAGTCAGGCAGGTATGTTTTGTAGAAGTGTAAGACCCGCATTCAGCCTCCCATGGCCTGACGGTAGGCACGCGCGGTGATCCGCGCGCAGCGCCCCCAGGAAAAAAGTCTTGCCTGTTCCAATCCCGCTTCGCGGCACGCCTGCCAATGGCCGTCGTCTTCGATCAGGCGCAGCAGGGCGTGGCGCAAGCCGTCCATATCGTCGGGGTCGACATAGTTGCCGGCCGCACCCGCGACTTCCGGCATCGCCGAACATCGCGTCAGTACCACCGGCGTACCACTGGCCATGGCTTCCAGGACCGGAAGACCAAAGCCCTCGTAACGCGAAGGAAAAACCAGGGCCCTGGCCCCGGCGACCAGCTGTGCCAGCTGTTCGTCCGGCAGGTAGCCCAGCAGGCGCACATGGCCGCTGGCCAGGGCGCTGTACAGCGTTTCGCTGAATTGCCCCTGTTCCCAGCCCGCCATGCCGACGATCAGCAAGGGATAACGCTGGCGCAGGGTTTCCGGCAGCCGGGCATGCGCCAGCAAAGCCAGGGACAGGTTCTTGCGCGGTTCCAGGGTGCCCACGCAGAGCAGATAGCCGTGGGCTTGCAGCCCGTAGGTCGCGAGGCAGGGCTCCAGCTCGGCCGGAGCCCGGGGATGAAAGCGTGGAGCCGCCCCCAGCGGGGCCACGACAAAACGCTCGCGCGGCAGGCCGAAGTAGGCCTGGGCTTCATCGGCGACGAACTGCGAATCGGTCAGGATCACCCGCGCCTGCTCCATACCCGCGCCCAGGCGTCGCTCGATTTCCTTCAGCCGTGCCGGTGGCTGGGTGGCCGGGTAATGCACATGGGTCAGGTCGTGCAGGGTCATCACGGTCGGCCCCTCGAACGACATCGGCCACAAGGTGGGTTCGTGGTAGAGGTCGATGGTGGCGTGCCGGCCCTGGTCGAAGCGCCGCTGTTCCAGCCAGCGCCGCGCCTGGTAGGCCCCGGGAACCTGGCGCAGCCAGGGGCTGAGCCAGGAATAACCGGGCATCGCGGCAGCCGGCAGTTCACTGCTCCAACCCCAGCCATGGAACAGCGCCAGTTCGAGGCCCGGTTCGCCAGCCAGGGCCGGGGCCAGCTCCGCGACGTAGTGGCCGATGCCGGTACGTGGCGCCTGGAGAATGCGCGCGTTAAGGGCTACACGCATCGTTCATCTCCAGGGCCGCAGGGGCGTTCCGGTGCTGGCGGACAATGCGTTCGATCAACTGGTTGCTGGCGTCGCGCCAAGTCAGCCAACGCCACTCATCCACATCACGGGCTGCGGGGAACACCCCTGTGCGCTCCTGCTGGGTGACCAGCTCGGCCAGGCTCTGCGGATCGTTCAGGTCGAAATAGGCCATGAACTCGCCGCCGATTTCGCGAAATACCGGGATGTCGCTGCCCATGGCGGGCAGGCCACGCTGCATGGCTTCCACCAGGGGCAGGCCGAACCCTTCGACATAGGAGGGGAACACCAGCGCCGTCGCCTTGGAATAGGCGTACTCCAGGCTGTTGTCGTCCAGTGAATTGAACATGAACAGGCGCCGGTTCAACTCCGGGTGCCGGCGAATCCGTTCGATCAGCGCCTCGCATTTCCAGCCGATGCGCCCGGCGATGCACAGGCGGGCCTGGGAGCCACTGGCCCAGACACGCTCGAAGGCGTCGAGCAGGAAACCATGGTTCTTGCGTGGTTCGATGGTGCTGACCATCAGGAACACCGGCGCCCGATGCATGAACAGCTGCGTCAGGTCCGGGTCTATCCGCGAGTTCTCGCTGCACTGATCCAGTTCCGAACCCAGGTGGAAATAGTCGAACCAGCGCTGCGCGACCTGCTCGCGGCCAACCCGGCGGAGCATTTCCGCGTGCACCTGATCGCGGATGGTCGCGGAGATCGCCACGTAGCCGTCGGCGGTGCGGGCTATCCAGTCGAACCAGTGGTTGAACACCCGGACCAGCCCGGCGTCGCAGAACTGCGGATGGGTCAGGGGGATCAGGTCGTAGATCACCGAAACTATTCCCACGCCGTCGCGCTTGAGCTGTTCGGCCAAGGGGAAAAAGTCGGCGTGCCACGACGAGTCCAATAGCACCAGTTGATCGCCCGGTTGATGTTGCAGCGGCACACAGCGCTGGGGAATTTCATCCACGTTCACCAAGCGGTTGCACAGGCGCAGGGGGATGCTGAGAAAGGCAAAGGCCGTCAGGCGGCACGCGATGTAGAGCAAGCGCCGGGCGATGTATGAATCGGCAAAGGGTTTGCGGCGTTCCAGAGTCCGGTGGCGCAGCCAGAAAACGTTAGCGATCTGCTCCAGGCGTACCCGCAGGCTCATCAGGTTCCAGCGCCGGGTCGGCAGTGGCTTGAGGCTCAGAACCCGATACAGCTTGCCGCCGAGCATCGCCACCGGAATGCATTCCACCGCGCCGCTGGCCGCGGGCAACTCGCGGATGACGTTGCGCACCACGCGCTGGATGCCTGAGTTGGTTTCGGGGTGTTCGAACACGTAGGTGCATTCGATCAACAGGCGGCTCATGGTTCCACCTGCTGGCTGATTGGCTGGACGGGCTCCACGGAGCCCGGGAGGGTGCGCTCGATACTGGTCCGCGCCTGCAACCAGGAGCAGCCGACAAAGTCTTCCTGGCGGTTATTGATGACGTGGAAGACCAGGCCGTAGTCGCGCCATTCGAAGTTGCGATCCAGGTGCGAATCCAGCCGCGACAGGCTCAGGGCCACCGAGTAGTTGCCCTTGCCCAGGCCCATGGTGAAGGCGAAGCGGAAGGTGACCTTTTCGCCGGCGCTCAAGTCGGTCAGGGCCTGGTCCAGGCGATGGGTGTTGATGCCATACATGGGCTGGCCGAGACGGTCCTTGATCATGAAGCCCAGCACCAGCCGTTCGATGTCCTGGCGCACCTCGACCTGTACTTCCAGCACCACCGGCTGGCCGACTTCGGCCATCTCGATCGAACGCTCGCGTTCGTCGCGCAGGTGCACGCTGAGGATCGCGGCTTCGCCGGTGCCGGAAATGGTCCGTACCTGGCCGTTGGCGAGCATTTCCTGGCGCACCGTCTGGCCTTCGCGTTCGGCGAGCATGGCGTTGTAGTAGTCCATCACCTCTTCCGGCTTGCCGTGCATGGCTACGCGGCCCTGCTCGAGCAGGATCGCGGTGTCGCAGATCGACTGGATCGCCGAGCGGTCGTGGGACACGATCAGCAGGGTGGTGCCGGCGCGGCGGAAGCTGCGGATGCGCTCGAAACTCTTGTGCTGGAAGTAGGCGTCGCCCACCGACAGCGCCTCGTCGACGATCAGGATGTCCGGGCGCCGGGCCGTGGCCACGCTGAACGCCAGGCGCATCTGCATGCCGCTCGAATAGGTGCGTACCGGATGATCGATGGCCTCGCCGATCTCGGCGAAGGCTTCGATTTCCGCCATCAGGGCCTGGATTTCCTCGACCTGCATGCCCAGCAGCTGGCCGGCCATGACCGCGTTCTGGCGCCCGGTGAAGTCCGGGTGGAAACCCATGCCCAGCTCCAGCAACGCCGCTACCCGACCCCGCAGGTGGATCTCGCCGCAGGTCGGCTGGGTGGTGCCGGTGATCATTTTCAGCAAGGTGCTTTTGCCGGCGCCGTTGACCCCGACTATGCCCACGGCCTGGCCCGGCTCGATCTCGAAGTCGACGCCCTGCAGCACCCAGTGCAGGTGATGGCGCGGCTTGGAAAACGGAATCATCCATTCGAACAGCCGGCTCCAGCGGTTCGGGTACTGCTTATAGGCCTTGCCCAGGCCGGTGACGCGTATATGTCCCATCAGAGCTCATCCACCATTTCACCGACGCGCTGGCGGAAAAGCCGCAGCCCCATGCCACAGAACAGCAGGCTGATCACCAGCATCGGGGTCAGCGAACTCCATTGCGGCCACTGGTCGTACAGGAACAGGTTCTGGTAGCTGTGCATCAGCGCGGTCAGCGGGTTGAGCGCCAGCAGGCGCTGGATCGACTCGGGCAGGATGCTGATGGGGTAGACGATGGGGGTCAGCCAGAACCAGAACTGCAGGAAGATGCCGAAGAACTGCGCTACATCGCGGAAGAATACGTTCAGCACCCCGAGGATCATCCCCAGGCCGGTGCAGAACAGCACTTGCAACAGCAGCAGCGGGATCAGCGCCAGCAGCGCCAGGCCCGGCAGGCGCCCGGTGATCAGCAGGAAGCCGAGGAACAGGCCGAGGATGATCGCGAAGTTGATGCCGGCGTTGAGCAGCACGATCACCGGCAGGCAGATGCGCGGGAAGCTGATCTTCTTCAGCAGGTTGGCGTTTTCCAGGAACATGCTCTGGCTACGCAGGGTCAGCTCGGAAAACAGGCCCCAGGTCAGCAGCCCGGCACAGAGGTAGACGCTGTAGGCCAGGCCGTCCTCGACCCCCGGCAGGCGAGCGCGCATCACCTGGGAAAAGATCACCGTGTAGACGACGATCATCGACAGCGGGTTGAGCACGGTCCACAAGGCGCCGAACAGCGAGTTGCGATAACGCGCCTGGAACTCGCGCTGCACGCTGCCGAGGATGAAGCCCCGATAGCTGCGCAGCGAGCGGTACAGATTGAGCAGCATCAGGCTGTCCTGCCGTATTGGTCTTCGAAACGGACGATGTCGTCCTCGCCCAGGTATTCGCCGCTCTGCACTTCGATGATGACTAGGTCGATCACCCCCGGGTTCGCCAAGCGGTGCTTGTGCCCGGCGGCGATGAAGGTGGATTCGTTGCTGTTGAGCAGATGCGAGCCTTCGCCGTTGTTGGTGACCCTGGCCGTGCCCTGGACCACCACCCAATGCTCACTGCGGTGGTGATGCATCTGCAGCGACAGCGTGGCGCCCGGCTTGACCACGATCTTCTTGATCTTGAAGCCCGGGCCTTCCTCCAGCACGGTGTAGCTGCCCCAGGGCCGGTTGACCGTGCGATGCAGGCGATAGGCTTCGTGGTTGCGGTCCTTGAGCTGCCTGGCCACCTGGCGCACGTCCTGGGCGCGGTCGGCGTGGGCCACCAGGATGGCGTCGGCGGTCTCGACCACGATCAGGTTGTCGACGCCCACCGTGGCGATCATCCGGCCTTCGCTCTGCACGAAATTGCCGCGGCTGTCGATGAACAGGGCTTCGCCGGTGGCGCGGTTGTCCTGGGCATCGGCGTCGACCAGGGCGCTGATCGCGCACCAGGAACCAATATCGCTCCAGTCGAAGCCGGCTGGGATCACTGCGACCTTGTCCGAGATTTCCATCAGCGCGTAGTCGATGGAAATATCCGGCATATCGGCGAAATGCGCCGCCGACAACTCGTGCTGGACAATGCGTCCGGTTTCCACCGGCGTGCTGGCCGCCTGGCAGGCGCGGCCCAGCTCCAGCAGCGCGGGAGCGTGCTGCTGCAACTCGGCCAGCAGGGTCGCGACCGTGAAGCAGAACATCCCCGAGTTCCACAGGAACCGGCCGCTGTCGAGGTAACCCTGGGCGGTCAGCGGGTCAGGTTTCTCGACGAAGCGGCGAACCCGGGCGCCGCCACGTTCGTCCAGGCTATCGCCGGATTCGATGTAGCCAAAACCGGTTTCCGGCGCGGTCGGGGTGATGCCGAACGTCACCAGGTAACCGGCTTCGGCCAGTTGCACGGCGTGGGCGACAGCATTGCGAAAGGCCGCCTCGTCCTGGATCAGGTGGTCGGCGGGCATGACCACCAGGGTTGCCTGATCGCCGTGCCGTGCCTGCACGGCCAGCGCGGCGGCGGCAATCGCCGGTGCTGTGTTGCGGCCC
The DNA here is from genome assembly GCF_059416085.1 of Pseudomonas sp. GW821-FHT09E12. Classification (NCBI taxonomy): domain Bacteria; kingdom Pseudomonadati; phylum Pseudomonadota; class Gammaproteobacteria; order Pseudomonadales; family Pseudomonadaceae; genus Pseudomonas; species Pseudomonas sp. GW821-FHT09E12. The sequence continues at coordinate 41,312 of NZ_JBWKOM010000005.1, forward strand.
GAGGGTTCGAGGATGAAGTGGCCGTGGTGCTGTTCCAGCCTGGCGGCCTGGAAATGGTCCTTGCTTTGGAAAAAGTGCTCACGGTTGGTCACCGTGACGATCTCGCCGTTGCCGGCCAGCAGCCCGGCAGCTCGACGGTAGGTCTTGCCCAGCAGGCTCTGGCCGTCCGGCAGGGTCATGAAGGGCTTGGGCTGGCCTTCGCGTGACACTGGCCATAAACGGGTGCCGGCGCCGCCGGAAACAATTACAGGAATCAACATGCCTTACTCCTTGGCAACACGTGTCATGTCCGCATCCACCATCATGTGGATCAGGTCCTGCAGATCGGTCTTGGGCCGCCAGCCAAGGAGCTTTTGAGCCTTGGCCGGGTTGCCCAGCAGTACATCGACCTCCGCCGGGCGCAAGAACGTCGGGTCGATCTTCACGTAGTCACGGTAGTTCAGGCCGAGGTGTTCGAAGGCGATCCGGCACATGTCGCGCACTGTGGTGGTGACGCCGGTGGCCACCACGTAATCATCGGCCTTGCCCTGTTGCAGCATCAGCCACATGGCTTCGACATAGTCGCCGGCGAATCCCCAGTCGCGCTTGGCGTCGATGTTGCCCAGGCGCAGCTCCTGCTGCTTGCCCTGCTTGATCCGGGCGGCGGCATCGGTGACCTTGCGGGTCACGAACTCGATGCCACGCAGGGGCGATTCGTGGTTGAACAGGATGCCGCTGCTGGCATGCAGGCCGAAGCTCTCGCGGTAGTTCACGGTGATCCAGTGCCCGTAGAGCTTGGCCACGCCGTAGGGGCTGCGCGGGTAGAACGGGGTATTTTCGTCCTGCTGCTCGGCCTGGATCAGGCCGAACATTTCGCTGGTGGAGGCCTGGTAAAAGCGGGTGTGCGGGCTGAACTGGCGGATCGCCTCGAGCAGGTGTGTCACGCCCAGCCCGTCGACGATACCGGTGGTCACCGGCTGGTCCCAGGAGGCGGCGACAAAGCTTTGCGCCGCCAGGTTGTAGAGTTCGTCGGGCGCCGCCTTGATCACCGCCCGTTGCACGGAGCAGGCGTCGGCCATGTCGCCATCCAGGTAGCGGATCTCGCCCTCGATGCCCATCTCACGCAAGCGCCAGCGCGAGTCGCTGCTGCGTCGCGCCACCAGTCCGTGAACCTGATAGCCCTTGTCCAGCAGCAACTTGGCCAGATAGGCGCCGTCCTGCCCCGTGATCCCTGTGATCAGTGCACTTTTTGTCATTCTTGTAGTACCCGTGACTCCCAGTCGGACAGGATCGCCCGCAGGGATTGTTGTATAGGTGTTTCAGGCGCCCATCCGCTGTTCAGCCGCTCGCCATGGCCACCATGGACGCAACGCGATGCTGTCCGCCATGGACGGGCAGGGGGCTGGAGCGCGGTGGTGGAGGCCGGGGCAAGCGGGGTCAGAGGCTCGAGCAGGGGGCGGATGTTGTTGCGCTGGCCAGTCAGGTGGATCGCCGAGTCGGGTGACCGGGGTAACGGGCGCTGGAAGTTTTGGTGGGCGCTCGGGCCATGGGAGGAGGCAGGCAGCGACCTCCGGCCTGAGCCGATGCTGCTCAAGCGGGATTGGGTGTGACGACCCATGAATCCATTCAGGCCCGTTACAAACAGACGCTTCTTCAAGCGGCAGTCCCCTCATCACGAACTTGCGCGAAATCCCGGGCTTAAATGCGGGAAAATTCAGGAACTTCCGAAAAGTATCGAGAATGGCCTGCCACGCGAAGTTATTGTTGTAGTTATTTGGCAATCAATCTGTGCCAATTGCGCGGCAATTTCAATAAGTCCTATCGTGACCGGTAAGTTCTCCTTTTTGAGCATAGGAAAAATCTCTCCGGTAGGTTCCCGAACATTCGATGGATGTGTTTAGAATGCCTTTCGTCTCGACCCAAACGATCAGAAGCGGCTGTCTTTAGCCGCTGGAAACTGACCAATAGAACAAGAACGTAGACGGGCATGAGAACGATGGATGCACGCCCACAACACAGGCGTGGCGCCATGGCTCTACCGTCATTGTGTGAAGGTGCCAGGACGGCGGCTTCATCGTGAGATGCCATGAATTTCATTCTTTATTCGGATGTTAACGACGGCTCCATCAGCCAGAGCCTCGGGCGTCCGGAATACAGCTATTACTTCGTGCTCAAGGCCTACCGCCCGGTGCTGGAAAGCCTTGGGCGCGTGCATGTGGTGCAGACGCCGGCCGAGGTTGACCGGCTGTATCACGAACTGCGGCTCAAGGGCGAAGACTGCCTGTTTCTTTCGTTCACCCCACCCCAGAAAACCCCGGTCGACCTGGACTGCCCGACCCTGTGCGTGGTGGCCTGGGAGTTCGATTCGATCCCCCACGAATACTGGGATAACGACCCGCACCAGGACTGGAGCCGCACCCTTGGCCGCCATGGCCGGGTGATCACCCTGTCCAGCCATACGGCCCGTGCGGTGCGTCGGGTGCTGGGTGAGCATTTTCCGGTGCTGGTGCTGCCTACCCCGTTGTGGGAGCGCTTCGATGGCGTCCGCGGGCAATACCCCAATGTACCGGTCAACGCCGGCACCACCCTGCAGATCAAGGGCTGCATCATCGACAGCCGGACGCTGGGGCTTTGCGCCGATGGCCTGATCGCGCCGGTACTGGAAGAGGTGCCACCGCCTCCTGCTCCAGTCGAAGTCGAGGCCGAAATCGTCGAAGCCCCGCCACTGACCGCCAGGCGCCGGCTGTTCATCGCCAAGCACTATCTGCGCGAATGGTATCGGGCGCTGGCCGGCGGCGAATGGCGCCGGCCGCTGTTCATCAGCAAGCACTATGTTCGCGAATGCTACCGCGAGGGGTTGCGCGACCGGGTCCCCGCGCGCCTGCGGGCGCTGATGGCGAAATCGAGACCGGAGCACGCGGCAGCGCTGCCCGTCGTCCTGCCGGCACCCGCGCCTGAGCCGGAACACCCCCAGGCCGTCCTCCCGGCCACCGACCAGCAGGTGGAGTTCCAGGTCGATGGCGTGGTCTATGTCAGCGTGTTCAACCCCGACGACGGCCGCAAGAACTGGCATCAACTGATTACCGCGTTCTGCTGGGCGATGCGCGACACCGAAGACGCCACCCTGGTGTTGAAGATGACCCAGAACGACCTGTCGACCTATTACGTCGAAATGCTGACCCTGCTGTCGCAGCTGTCACCGTTCAGCTGCCGGGTGGTGGCCATGCACGGCTATCTGGACGACGAGCAATTCGCAAGGCTGTACGGCGCGGCCAGTTTCTACGTCAACGCCTCGCGGTGCGAAGGCCTGTGCCTGCCGCTGATGGAGTTCATGGCCTGCGGCAAGCCGGTGATCGCGCCGCTGCACACGGCCATGCTCGATTACATCGACGAGGACGTGGCCTTCATCGTCAAGTCCAGCCAGGAGCCGGCGATCTGGCCGCAGGACTCGCGCATCCTGTTTCGCACCCTGCGTCACCGCCCGGATTGGGGCTCGTTGAAAACCGCTTACCAGGACAGTTACCGCATGGCCAAGGAAAACCCCGCGGGGTACCAGTCGATGTCCCTGGCCGCGGCCCGGCGCATGCAGGAGTACAGCAGCTTCGCCAGCGTCCAGGGGCGCCTGCGGGAGTTCTTCGCCCTGACCCCGCTGACCGAGGCCGGTGGCGCGTCCTCCCTGGCCGTGGCGGGTAACGCCTGATGCTGATCCTCATCCATTCGGAAACCAACAAGAGCAACATTCAGCAGAACCTGGGCCGTCCCGAATACAGCTACTACTTTGTGCTCAAGGAGTTCCGGCCGGTGCTGGAACGCCTGGGCCAGGTGCTGGAGGTCAGCAACCCCGACGAGCTGGTGGACCGCCTGTATTTCGACTGCCAGAGCCGCGGCGAGGCGTGCATCTTCCTGTCGTTCTCGCCGCCCCATCGCACGCCCAACCATTACGCCTGCCCGACCATCCCGGTGTTCGCCTGGGAGTTCAGCACCATTCCCACCGAAAGCTGGCAGGGCGAGCCGCGCCATGACTGGCGGCTGGTCCTGGGCACCGCGGGCGCGGCGATCACCCATTCCAGCTTTACCGTGCGAGCGGTGCGCGATGTGATGGGCGAGGACTACCCGATCTGCGCGATCCCGGCCCCGGTCTGGGATCGCTTCGCCCGCCGTGGCGAGCAACTGGGCAAGCAGCCACGGGCGTCCCGTGTGACCCTCAACCTACACGGACTGTTGCTCGACAGCCGGACCCTGGACCTGAGTGCCTACGGCCCGGGCACGCTGCACGAAGGCATGCCGCTGGCGCTCGATGCCACGGCCCGCGACTGCCAGCTGCTGCTCGACGGGGTGGTCTACACCTCGGTGTTCAACCCCTACGACGGGCGCAAGAACTGGCAGGACATGATCAGTGCGTTCTGCACCACCTTTCGCGACTGTGCCGACGCCACCCTGGTGCTGAAACTGACCCACCACGATATCGGCAACGCGCTGGCCGACATGCTGCACCACCTCTACAAGAACCAGTCCTACCAGTGCCGGATCGTGCTGATCCACGGCTTTTTGTCCGACCCGGACTACGAGCGGCTGGTGGAGGCCACCCGCTATGTGGTCAATTCCTCGTTCGGCGAAGGGCAGTGCCTGCCGCTGATGGAGTTCATGTCCTGCGGCAAGCCGGCGGTGGCGCCGTGCAACACCGCGATGGCCGACTACATCGACCACGACAACACTTTCATCGTCGACTCCACCGACGAGTTGACCGCCTGGCCCCACGATCCCCGGGCGGCCTACCGGACCCTGCGCTACATCACCAACTGGGACTCGCTGTGCTCGGCCTATCGCGCCAGCTACGACGTCGCCCAGCAGGACCCCGAGCGTTATGCGCGCATGTCGAGCCATGCGATCGAAAGCCTGCGGCGCTTCTGTAGCCAGGCCACGGCTGAACAGCGCCTGGGCGAGTTCTTCCAGCAGGTGCTGGAGCGGCGCAAGGCGCCTGCCACCCCCGGGCTTCCCGCGTGATGCGGGCGTTTCTGCGGCGTTTGCGCAGGGGCGCGCCGTTGCCCGCGCCGCTGCTGGCCGAAGCGCCCAGGCCCGCGGTTTCTCCCCGCGATTGCGGCTTGCGCGACGCCATGCTCGATGGCTGGTTCCGTTCCGAAACCGGCGAGCTGCTCAAGGGCTTTGCCATCAGCGCCGACGACACCCTGCTCGATGTCGGTTGCGGCGAAGGCGTGGCGACGCTGTTCGCCATGCGCCAGGGCGCTTCGGTGATTTTCACCGACAGCGAGTTCGACAAGGTGAGCGACCTGGCCCGGCAAGTCGCCGAGCAATCGGACGTAGCGGCCCTGGGGCTGGTCAGCAACAGCCTGCCGTTGCCGCTGGCCCAGGGCTGCGCGAGCAAAGTGGTGTGCATGGAAGTGCTGGAGCACATCGAACAGCCCGAGCCGTTCCTCGCCGAGCTGGTGCGCATGGGCCGTCCCGGCGCGCAGTACCTGATCAGCGTTCCGGACCCGGTGGGCGAGCATTTGCAGAAGGGCATCGCGCCGTCCGGCTACTACCGCGCGCCGAACCATGTGCAGGTATTTTCCCGCGAAGGCTTTGGCCAGATGATCGAGGACGCCGGGCTGGTCATCGAACATCGGCAGGCCACGGGCTTTTTCTGGGTCATGGGCATGATCTTTTTCTGGGCCAGCGAACGGGCCGCCGGACGCGAGCCGCCGGGCGCCGTGCGCGACCGCATCCAGGCGCCGTACCCGGCGCTGATGGAAGGCTGGGCGCGGACCTGGGAGGAGCTGCTGGCGCAACCCGACGGGCTGGCGATCAAGCAGGTGCTCGATGGCTTCATGCCGAAAAGCCAGGTCATCATTGCCCGCAAGCCGCTGTCCGGCGCCGTGGCTGAGCCGTCTTGAACGACAAGCGGATCATGGACATCGAGCTGCTGCGGGGCATCGCGGTGCTGGGCGTGGTGTTCCATCATCTGCAAGGCAATCTGTTTCGCGACGGGCTCGCCTGGTTGGGCAGCGTCGCCGCCTACGGCCAGTTCTGGTGGGGCGTGGACCTGTTTTTCGCCATCTCCGGTTTTGTCATCGCCCGTAGCCTGATCCCGCAGCTGCGCGCCTGCACCAGCGCCGCGCAGTGTTGGCAACGGACCCGCGACTTCTGGATTCGCCGCGCCTTCCGCCTGCTGCCCTCGGCCTGGTTGTGGCTGCTGCTGATGTTGCTGGCGAGCCTGTTCCTCAATCGTTCGGGGGCCTTCGGTAGTCTGCACGCCAACCTGTGGGCCACGGTTGCCGGCCTGTTGCAGTTCGCCAATTTCCGTTTCGCCGACAGTTTTTTCCACTACGAGTACGGCGCCAGTTTCGTCTACTGGAGCCTGTCGCTGGAGGAGCAGTTCTACCTGTTGCTGCCGCTGCTGGTGCTGTTGTGTCGCAGGTACCTGGCCTGGGTGTTGCTGGCGCTGGTGGTCGTGCAACTGGTGAGCTTGCGCTCGGTGCTGTTGATGTTCATCCGCACCGACGCCATGGCCCTCGGCGTGCTGTTGGCGCTGTGGACAGCCCGATCCAGCTACCGGCACTGGGAGCCGGAGTGGCTGGGGCGGCATCCCGGGCTCGGCCCGTTGCTGCTGATCCTCTCCTGCCTGGGCATGGGCTGGCTGGCCACCGATGGGTTCCATGCGACTTTTTATCGGGTCGGCGCCCTGGCGCTGCTCTGCGCGCTGCTGGTGTGGATCGCTTCCTACGACCGCGACTACCTGTTACCCCGCGGCCCGCTGAAAAACCTGCTGGCCTGGGTCGGCAGTCGTTCCTACGGGATCTACCTGATCCATATCCCGGTGTTTCTGCTGGTCCGCGAAGCCTGGTTCCGCCTGGCGCCCCTGGGCACGACCGGGCTGAACGACCAGCCGCTGCTGGCGCTGGCCTGCGCCCTGGGCCTGCTGCTGTTGCTGAGCGAACTCAACTACCGTGTCATCGAGTTGCCCCTGCGCAATCGGGGCGCCGAGCTGGTGCAACGCCTGGGCACATCCCGTTCTCCCGTTCCTTCCACTGGAGTCACTTCATGCTGAGCCTTCTGAAAAAACTCACGGCGAGCGCTCCTGCGGCCGTAGCGCCCGACGCACCGCCGCCGGCCAAGGTCGATCCGTACATGCTGGGCCTGCAGGACGCCATGCTCAGCGGCTGGTTCAACCAGGAAAACGGCGAGCTGTTCACCGGCTTTCCGGTGACGGCCGAGGACACCCTGCTGGACGTTGGCTGTGGTGACGGCGGCAACGTGCATTACTGCGCGATGCGCGGGGCGAAGATCATCATTGCCGACATCGACGCGGCCAAGGTCGAGGCGACGCGCCAGCGCCTGAGCGATACGCCGGCCCGTGGCGTGGAATGCCATGTCACTGACTGCAACCCGCTGCCGATTGCCGACGGCACCGCCAGCCGGGTGGTGTCCACCGAGGTCATCGAGCATGTGGACGATCCGGCGCAGTTTCTCTGCGAGCTGGTGCGGGTCGGCCAGCCGGGCGCGCTGTACCTGTTGAGCGTGCCGCACCCGAGCTCCGAGGACCTGCAAAAGGACATCGCCGCGCCGGAGTATTTCCAGAAGCCCAACCATATCCGCATCATCAGCGAAGAGCAGTTCAAGCAGATGGTCGGCGACGCCGGGCTGGAGGTGCTCAGCCATAGCCAGTACGGCTTCTACTGGTCGATGTGGATGCTGCTGTTCTGGGAAGCCAAGGTCGAATTCAGCAACCCCGACCACCCGCTGCTCGACCAATGGGCCAGCACCTGGCAGACCATCCTCAACTCGCCGCGCGGGGTGCAGATCAAGCACGCGCTGGACGCCGTGGTCGCCAAGAGCCAGGTCATCATCGCCCGCAAGCCAGCCTGAACCGGCCCCTGTAACCGCTGCCGAAGGCTGCGCAAGGCCGCAGGGCCTCCCGCGATCTTGCGACCTTGCGCGCCCTTCGGTCGCGATCGCAGCCTGCGGCAGCGGCTACAGAGCTTCAGGCCTGTTGCACGAAAGTCAGGCGCAGGGCGAAGCCGATCAGCAGGCTGCCGAACAGCCATTGCTGGACCCGCTGGGCGGCGCGGTTGTGCGCCAGCCAGCGGCCGATCCAGGCACCGGCCAGGGCGTAGGCGCTGTCGAACAGTAAACCCACCAGCACCAGCAGCAGGCCGAGGCTGGCGAACTGCGCGGCCACGGGGCCGGCCTGCGGGTCGATGAACTGTGGCAGCAGCACCGAGCAGAACAGCAGCGCCTTGGGGTTGAGCAGGTTGGTCAGCAGGCCGCGGCGGATCGCTTCGCGCCAGGGCAGGGCGCTCGCGGCCTCGCCGTTTTGCAGACTGGGCAGCAGGTTGGCCCGCAGGCACTGCACGCCAAGCCACAACAGGTACGCGGCCCCGCCCAGGCGCACCACCTCGAAGGTCCAGGGCGCGGCCTTGAACAGGGCGGCCAGGCCCAATGCCGCCAGTGCCACATGAGAGCCCCGGGCAATCGCCAGACCCACCGCGGTGGCCAGCGCCAGGCCCTTGCCCTGGCGGGCGCCGGTTTGCAGTAGCAGGATCATGTCGGGGCCGGGCAGCAGATAGACCACCGCCAATGCCAGGAAAAACATCCACAGTTGCGCCACCTTGCCACCCCCTTTCGTTGTCGATTCGGTAGGTAGAGTCTAGGGCCGAAGGGCAGGGCAGGTGCTTGCGTAGTCAGCCAGCAAGGAGGTGGAAATTGGCATAATCTTCCACCTGGACATGGAGTGACTATCGGAAAATGCCAAAAATGAAACTGGACGCCTACGACCGCAAGATTCTCGCCGCCCTGCAGCGCGACGGCCGCCTGAGCAACGTGCAACTGGCGGAGGAGATCGGCCTGTCTCCTTCACCCTGCCTGCGCCGGGTACGGATGCTGGAAGAAGCCGGGGTGATTCGCGGCTACCAGGCCAACCTCGATCGTGATGAAGTGGGCCTGGGGCTGACGGTGTTCGTCGGGGTCAAGGTCGAGCGGCACACCGATGAGCATTCCGAAGCCTTCCACAAGGCGGTGACGGCGCTGCCGGAGGTGCTTTCGGCGTTCCTGGTGTCCGGCGAGTCGGACTTCCTGCTGCAGGTGGTGGTGCCGGACCTGCGCGCCTACGACCGTTTTCTTACCGGCAGCCTGCTGAAACTGCCGGGCGTCAGCGATATCCGCAGCAACTTCGCGATCCACACGGTGAAAACCCCGGGCGCGCTGCCGCTGGGGCATTTGCCGACCTGACGCGATCATCTGTAGCCGCTGCCGAAGGCTGCGATCGAGACCGAAGGGCGCGCAAGTCTCAAGATCGCCGAGGCCCTTCGGGCCTTACGCAGCCTGCGGCAGCGGCTACAGGTTCTACATCTGCGTCGCCATCCCTTCCACATCCATCGCTGCCTGGCGCAACGCCTCGGAGCGGGTCGGGTGCGGGTGGCAGGTCAGGGCAATGTCTTCGGCCGAGGCGGAAAACTCCATGGCCACGCAGTATTCACCGATCATTTCGCTGACGCTCGGTCCTACCAGATGCACGCCGAGGATTTCATCGGTCTGCGCGTCCGCCAGGACCTTGGCGAAACCTTCGGTCTCGTGGTTGATCTTGGCCCGGCTGTTGGCCGTGAAAGGGAACTTGCCGGCCTTGTAGGCCCGGCCCTCGGCCTTGAGCTGCTCTTCGGTCTTGCCGACGCTGGCCAGCTCCGGCTTGGTGTAGATCACACTGGGGATCAGGTCGTAATTCACTTCGCCGGCCTTGCCGACGATCTGCTCGATACAGGCCATGGCCTCGTCCTCGGCCTTGTGGGCAAGCATCGGCCCGGACGTGACGTCGCCAATCACCCACACGCCGGGAGCCGCGGTGCGGTGCCGCTGGTTGGCGAGCATGCCGCGCGAGTCGGTGCCCAGGCCGACGTTCTCCAGGCCCAGGCCCTGGGTGTAGGGCCGGCGGCCGATGGCCACCAGCACATAGTCGGCTTCCAGCAGCTCCGCCGTGCCGCCCGCGGCGGGTTCGATACTCAACTGCACGCCATTGGCCGAGGTGCTGGCGCTGCTGACCCTGGTGCCGAGCCTGAAGGCGATTCCCTGCTTGGCCAGGGCCCGTTGCAGGGTCTTGCCGGCTTCGCCATCGACACCGGGGCAGATGCGGTCCAGGTACTCGACCACCGTCACCTGGGCCCCCAGGCGCCGCCAGACCGAACCCAGCTCCAGGCCGATCACTCCGGCGCCGATCACCACCAGGTGCCGGGGCACTTCGCCGAGGGACAGCGCGCCGGTGGAGTCGAGGATGCGCCGGTTGTCGATCTCCACCCCGGGCAGTGGCGTCGGCTCGGAGCCGGTGGCGATCACGATGTCCCTGGCCTGCAACCGGGTCTTGGCCCCGGCGCTGTCGGTCACCGTGACCTGGCCCGGGCCGTCGATATGGCCCCAGCCCTTGATCCAGTCGACCTTGTTCTTGCGAAACAGGAACTCGATGCCCTTGGTCAGGCCGGCCACGCTGTCGTCCTTCTGCTTCATCATCTGGGCGAGGTTGAGGCTGGGCTTGACCTCGATGCCCAGTTCGGCGAATTCCTTGCCCATGGCCGCGTCATACAGCTCCGAGGCGTGCAGCAAGGCCTTGGACGGCATGCAGCCGACGTTCAGGCAGGTGCCGCCGAGGGTGGCGCGACCTTCGACGCAGGCGGCCTTGAGGCCCAGCTGGCCGGCGCGAATGGCGGCGTTGTAGCCACCGGGACCACCACCGAGGATGACGACGTCGTAGCTGCTCATGGCTGTTCTCCTGCAATCGGAAAAGAAGGCTTTAAAGGTAGTCGAGCAAAAAATTATGATCGTAATATGAGTGCGCAAAGCAACCCTGGTCAAGCACGCAATTGCGTCTTCCTTGTAGGAGCGAAGCTTGCTCGCGAAAGCCGCGAAGCGGCGTGCCGTCAACCGGCACGCGTTATCGTTGGCGATCTTTTCGCGAGCAAGCTTCGCTCCTACAGAAGAAGGGGATGAGTGTTCAGGTCCACCAGTAGCGCACGAGATGGAAGAAGATCGGCGCGGCGAAACACACCGAGTCCAGGCGGTCGAGCATGCCGCCGTGGCCTTCGATCATGTGGCCCCAGTCCTTCACCCCGCGGTCGCGCTTGATCGCCGACATGACGATGCCGCCGGCGAAGCCCAACAGGTTGATCAGCAGGGCGATCAGGAACGACTGCCAGATAGTGAACGGGGTGATCCACCACAGCGCACCGCCGATCAGCGAGGCCAGGAGGATGCCGCCGACAAAACCTTCCACGGTCTTGGATGGCGACAGCCGCGGGGCGATCTTGCGTTTGCCGAAGAGCTTTCCACAGACGTACTGCAACACGTCCGACATCTGCACCACGATCACCAGATAGGCGATCAGCAACAGGTTGCGCCCTTCGTAGCCGGCGATGTCCAGGGTCAGCAGCGCCGGGACGAACGACACGCAGAACACCGCGATCATCAGCCCCCACTGGACCTTGGAGGCGCGTTCCAGGAAGTGCGTGCTGTCGCCGCCCAGGGACGCGAGGATCGGCAGCAGCAGGAACACATAGACCGGGATGAAGATCGAGAACAGCCCGTACCAGTCGAAGTAGATCAGCAGGTATTGCACCGGCAGGGCCAGGTAGAACGCCGCCACCAGCGCCGGGTAGTCGCTGCGCCGGGTCGGCATCAGGGTCAGGAACTCGCGCAGGGCGTAGAAGGACACCGCGTAGAACAGCAGGATCACCGCGCTGGTGCCGAGCCAGAAGGCGATGCCGATCACCAGCACCATCACCCACCAGGCGTTGATGCGCGCATTGAGGTTGTCGATCACCGAACTCGGCGCGCCACGACTGCGCAGCTTGAGCAGAAAACCGATCAGCGAGGCCAGCACCAGTACCGCGCCGATCCCGCCGAACAACATCAGGGTTTGCCTATCCATCTCAAGAATGCTCCGGGGCCATGGCCAGCAGCGCTGCGCGGCTGCGTTCGAGGAATTGCTCTTTGCTTTCGCCGTCCTCGAGGGACAGCGGCGCGCCGAAGCTGGTGGTGCATAACAGCGGCAGGGGCAGGAAACGGCCCTTTGGCATCACGCGGTTGAGGTTGGCGATCCACACCGGAATCACCTGGGCCTGTGGGTAACTTTTCGCCAGATGGTAGAGGCCGCTCTTGAACGGCAGCAGGCCTTCCTCCTCCAGGTTGCGCGTGCCTTCGGGGAAGATGATCAGCGAATCGCCGTTGGCCAGGGCATCGAGCATTGGCTGCAAGGGGTTATCCACAGGCTCCTTGCGCTCGCGGTCGATCAGCACGCCATTGAACACCCGGTTGATGAGGTAGCGGCGCAGCGGGCGGGTCTGCCAGTAATCGGCGCCGGCCACTGGCCGCGTCACCTTGCGCAGCGCGGGCGGCAGCGAGGCCCAGAGCAGCACGAAGTCGCCGTGGCTGCTGTGGTTGGCGAAGTAGATGCGTTGCACCGCCTGCGGCCCGCAGCCGAGCCACAGGCTGCGCGCCCCGGTGATGGTGCGGGCGGCGGAGGTGATGAGGGTGGCGACCAGGGGTTCGAGCATGAGAATTCCTTATCCGGCGACGGCCAGCCAGGGGCTGGCCAGGATGAAGCCCAGTGTCAGCAGTACTTGCGCCGCCAGCAGCCAGGCCTGGCGACGCAACAGGTTGAGGGCGCCGTGGCTGCGTTGTTGCCACGGGCGGCCGCCGGCATTCGCCGGTTGCAGGCCGAGGGCGCTCAGCGCCTGGTCCAGGGCAGCGCTGCGTTCGGCCAGCGGCAGCGGGCTGTCCGCCACCCGCTGGAACAGCTCGGCATCGAAGGCCACCCGCAACGCCCAGTACTTTTGCAGCAAGCCCAGCACCAGCAGGGCAACACTCAGGACGATGGCCCAGGGGGCGGACACGCCGAGCAGCCACTGGCCGAGGCCGAGCAGGGCGCCGAGCAGGCTCAGGCCTGTGGATAACAGGTCCAGCGAATGCCCGCGGCGCAACAGGCTGGCCACCGCATGCAGTTCCATATCAGTGGCCATGGGCGCTCCCCTGGGCTGTGGATAAAGGCTCCAGGGCCTTGCGGTGCGCGGGTTGCAGGACGATCTGCGGGCGCGCGCGGCGGATCTGCACGATCGCCGCATCGACGCTGGCGGCGCGGCCTGTGTACAACAGCCAGGCGGCCACGGCGGTGGCGCTGCGCGAATAACCCAGGGCGCAGCAGACCAGCAGCGGCGCGTGCTCGCGCAGGCTTTCGATGGCTTGCGCGGCCTCGCGGCATTGCTCGGTGGTGGGCGCGGTCAAGTCGAGCACCGGCACGCAGCGATAGGCCAGGTGGCGACCGTCCACGGACAGTTCGGCACACAGGTCGAGCACCGCGCTGAACGGGCTGTCCTGTAGTTCGCCCGGGGTCGGGATGCGCCCCAGCCAGACGTTATCCACAACCTCGTCGGGCTGTGGATGCTGGCGTGTCCATAGCCGGGAATTGATCCAGGCCGCCGCCAGATAAGGCGCCAGCAGCCAGCGCGTGGCGTTGCCCAGGCGGCCGTCCGCGCCCTTCTGGAAACCCTTGGCGTCGAACAGCCCATAGTTCAGCGCCACCAGCAGCAGAGCCAGTGCCGGCCACAACAGCCACAACCAGGCACCGGAAAAGGCCAAGGCCGGGATGGCAAGCGCCGCGGCGCCCACGGTATAGAACGACGCCAGGCGCCAGCGCTGGCGGTCGCGGGCCAGGCGCAGGTTGTGCAGCATCCCTGGGCGGTCCAGCGGCCACAGCCAGACGCACAGCCAGCCGGCCAGGGCGCCTGTGGGCACGTCGATAAAGTGGTGTTGATAAGTGGTCAGCACCGACACGCCGATCAGCGCGAACCAGCCGTGCACCAGCCAGCGCCAGGCGCTCTGGACATGCCGCGCGTAGCAGACCCACAGCACCACCAGCAGCGCGATGTGCAGTGACGGCGCCTGATTGAACGGCTTGTCGAAGCCGGCCAGCACGTCGAACAGCCAGCCGAACAGGCCATCCAGTTCCGGGCGCTGGAAGGTGAAACGCAGCGGCCAGAGCAAGAAGCAACTGACGGCGATGACTTGCGCGGTCAGCAGGCGCAAGGCGTGGCGCTTGAGTTCTTCGCGGCTGGTGGGCAACAACAGGGAAAAACCGTACAGCAGGTCGATCGACCAGTAGGGCACGATGCTCCAGGCCCAGAACGGCATCTGCCGCTCCCAGTCGAACACCAGGCTGCCGACCTCGGCCCGTTGCGCGGTGACCCAGGTGGCGAAGCCGTAGGTGCCGAAAAACAGTGGCGCCAGCAGCAACAGCCAGAGCACCGCGGGTTTCAGCAAGCCGGGCTCGCGGGTGTATGTCGCGGCGACCGTCATCATTGCACCCGCTGCGCCAGCGACACGCTGAAAATGCCCCACTGATCGACGCGCAGGGTGATTCGGCGGAACCCCGCGGCTTCCACCAGTTGGTCCATCTCGGCCTGGGTCCGGCGACGCATGACCCAGGCCTGGCCCGCGCGGTGGCTGGTCAGGGCGCGGGCGATCAGCTCCAGCTGCGGGTGCCACGGTTGCCCGGTGTAGACCAGGTAACCGCCAGGCTCCACGGCGGCGGCCAGGCCCGCCAGGGAATCGCTGACCATCGGGTTGTCGGCGAACAGCTCGTACAGGCCGGAGACCACCGCCAGCGTCGGTTTGGGCGCCAGGGCCGCGAGGTCGTCGCGGTCGAAGGCGTCGGCTTTGACGAAGCGGGCAATCTCGCCCAGGCCTTTCTCGGCGATCAGCGCGTTGCCGTCGCGCACGTTGATGTCGCTGTAGTCGCGCAGCAGGATCGACTCCGGCAGCGGGCTGACCCCCTGCAAGGCTTCGAGAATGTAGCGCCCGTGGCCGGCGGCGATGTCGACGATGCGCACTTCGCGCTGCTCGGCGCGCAGTTTTTCCATGGCCAGGCGCAGCAGTTCTTCCACATGCAGCTTGCGTTGGCGAATGCCGCGCCAGCCGATGGAGTCCAGGTAGTTGCGGTCGATCATCCGGCCCAGGGCCGAGGTGCCGGTGGCTTGGTTGCGGTAGACGTAGTCCAGGGTGCTGCCGGAGTCGAAACCGGTGTCGAAACCCAGCTTGACCCCGGCCGAGAGCTGGCTTCCCAGGCGCATGCTGGCGCGGGTCATGCGCCAGTACAGGTCACGCAGGGAGTTGTGCGGCAGGGGCGCCGCCAGCGCCTCGGACTCGGCGCAGGTCAGGCCCAGGCGGTCGGCGTCGAGCAGGGCAGGGCGGTTCAGCGGTCGAGCGAAGCTCTGCAGGATGAAGCGCCGGGCGCTGGCGACGGCCGGGGCCCGGGCCTTCTCGCCGAGGGTGTCGTGGAAGAAGCCCGGCAGGATGTGTTTTTCCTTGTGCAGGCTGCCCAGGCGCTCGAAGAACTGTTCCTGGGGCCGGCGGTGGACAACGAAGTCGGCGCCGGAGATCAGCAGCTGGGTCGGCACCTGGATCGCTTGGGCATCGGCCACCACCCGTTCGGCGGCTTCGTACAGGCCCAGCAGCACGTTCACCGAGATCGCCTTGGTGATCAGCGGGTCGCTGTCATAGGAGGCCACCCGCGCCGGGTCGTGGCTGAGGAAGCGCGCCTTGACGTAGCTGTTGACGAAAAAGTTGCCGCGAAAACGCCGCATCAGCGCCAGGCCCGGGCGGGCGAAAGGCACGTAGAGCTTGACCTTGAACGCCGGCGACGCCAGCACCAGGGCGCGGATGCGCGGCGCGTAGTCGTGGACCCAGGTGGACGCGATCACCGCGCCGACGCTCTGGGCCACCACGGCCATGTGTTCTTCGTCGATGCCGTGGCTGGCCCGCAGGTGATCGCAGAAGGTCTGCACGTCGCGCACGCTGGTGGCGAAGCTCGGGCTGTCGCCCCGGGCGCCGGGCGACTGGCCGTGGCCACGGGCGTCCCAGGCGAAGAAATCGAAGGCTGGCAGGTCCAGTTCGTCCACCAGGTGGGCGATGCGCGCGGAGTGTTCATGGCCGCGGTGGAACAGCAGCACCGCCTGGCGCGGGGCGTCCGAGGGGGCGGCGGTGGCCGGCCAGTGGCGGTAGAACAGCTCGACGCCGTCGTGGGTGGTGAAGGTCTGGTGGAGAGCTTCGCGCATGGCAACTTCCTTATTCCGAGGGGGCGTTTTGCTGCACTTCTTGTCGTTGGGTGTCTTGCAGTTGTACGTCGAGCAGGCCTTGGCGAACCCGGTTGATCAAGGTGTAGACCAACAACGCGGCGACCAGCGCCAGCACGCCGTTGATCCAGGCGGCGCTCAGCCAGCCCAGGGCGATGCCGGTGGCCAGCACGCCGAGCACGAACGCCCGGTCGCTCTTGCCCATGGGCCCGTCGTAGCGGCGCGAGGCGCCGATCATCGGCCCCAGCACGCCGGCGTATTCGCTGAACAGCGCCAGCAGCGTGACGAGCAGGACCAGCGGCAGGCTGACGCCGGCAATCAGCGCGAAAGGCAGGATCAGCGCGCTGTCGGCAATCACGTCGCACAATTCGTTGAGGTAGGCGCCCAGGCGCGATTGCTGGCCGAATTCCCGGGCCAGCATGCCGTCGATGGCGTTCAGCGCCATGCGCAGGATCATCCACAGCGGGATCAGGATGAACAGCCAGAGGTGGCTGGCGAAGCTGGCGATCAGGGCGCCCACCAGCACCGAAATCACTCCCGCCAGCACCGTGATCTGGTTGGCCGTGGTGCCGTTCTCGTACAGGCGCTGGACCCATGGCCGCAGCAGGTTCTGGAAGCGCGGTTTGAGCTGGTAGATGGAGAGCATGGCTGGACGTTTCCTTGTCACAAAGTGGGCCACGGATTATGGCCACAGATCTCGCGGGCTGGCATCAGCACAGCAGCGGTTTTCCCTGGGTTTGTGACGCGCCCACGGCAAATAAAGGCATAGGTAAGGGACGAAAATTTCACTACTATTGTTATATCGTAACGATTTGTGACAAATACAGCGGCCTGCCGGAGAGTTATCCACAGGCCCGAATGGGTTAACGACCAGCGTTGGGGTGCTATGCAAGTCGATCTTGAGACTGAAGGGGCGGGGGTCGAAGCCTTGCCGAGGTTTCAGCGGGCGGCCTTTCACGAACGCCGTCTGAAGCGTTGGGGCATCGGGCTGGCGGGACTGGCCGGGGTGGGGCTGGTGTTGGCGTTTTTCGTCGGCCTGTTTGCCCCGCAATCCTTATGGCCGGTGTTGCTGGTCAATCTGGCCGCAGCCTTGCTGGTGCTGGTCGGCGGCCTGCAGGCGGCGGGCTGGGTCAGTGCCTGGCGCGCGGGTGCGTTGCGGGCGCCAGAGGTGGCGCCGAGCCCGGAGCCGGTTGCGGATGAACCGCTACCCGACGACGGCTGGTACGAACGCCTGCTGGAGGGCATCAGCCGGCGTTGGTCCAGTTTGTTGGCGCAGATCGGCGCGCCGACCTTGTGGTTGGGCGGTTGGGCCTTGCTGGTGCTGTTGGTGATCGAGCAGGTGTGGAACCTCGGCCTGCCCGCCGGAACCCTAGGCCTGGCGGGCAATGTCGGCGCGGTTCTGGCGCTGTTGCTGGCCTTCGGCTTGCTGGTGTTCGAGCGTCAACTGAGCCAGGAACACCCCGGCGAATGGCCGGAAGCCGCGGCGCTGGCGCAGTTGGCGCGAGTGGCGATCATCAGCCTGGTGCTGGCGGCGCTGTGCCTGTTGTTCAGCAGCGACACGGCGCTCTGGCCGGTGCGCCTGGGCGTGCTGATCGGGGTATTGCCGGCCCTGGTGGCCCTGGAGTTCCTGCTGCGCGCGGTGCTTTCGCTGTTCAGCCCGCGTCGCGCGCAACTGGAGCCGCGCATGCTGGCCCACAGCGTGGTCGCCGATCTGCTGCGCTGGCCGCCGCAACCCTTGCTGGCCTTGCAGCACGAATTGCACAACCGCTTCGGCATCGACCTGCGGCAGATCTGGGCCTTCACTTATATGCGCCGTGCGTTCCTGCCGGTGCTGCTGGTGGTGCTCGGGGTGGGCTGGCTGCTCACCGGCCTGCATGAAGTGCCGTTGCAGGGGCGGGGCATCTACGAGCGTTTCGGCAAACCGGTGGCGGTCTTTGGCCCGGGTTTGCACGCGGGCCTGCCCTGGCCGCTGGGCCGGGTGCTGAGTGTCGAGAACGGCGTGGTGCACGAACTGGCCACCAGCGTCGGCGAAGCGACCAGCGTGATCGAACCGGCCTCCGCCGAAGGGCCGCCACCGTTGGTGGCCAACCGCTTGTGGGACGCCAGCCATGTCAACGACAAGTCCCAGGTGATTGCCAGCGGCGCTGCCGACAAGCAGAGCTTCCAGATCGTCAACATGGACGTGCGCTTCGTCTATCGCATCGGCCTGAGCGATCAGGCGGCGCTGGCGGCGACTTACAACAGCGCCGACATTCCGATGCTGATCCGCAGCACCGCCAGCCGCATCCTGGTCCACGACTTCGCCTCGCGCACCCTCGACGGCCTGCTGGGCGAAGACCGTACCAACCTGGCCGAGGATATCGGCCGCGCGGTGCAGGCCGACCTGGAGAAACTCGACAGCGGGGTGGAGATCCTCGCCACCGTGGTCGAGGCCATTCACCCGCCGGCCGGCGCGGCCAATGCTTATCGCGGCGTCCAGGCCGCGCAGATCGGCGCCCAGGCGCTGATCTCCCGCGAGCGTGGCGCGGCCAGCGAGCAGACCAACCAGGCGCAATTGCAGGCCAGCATCGCCCGCGATCAGGCCCAGGCCACGGCCCATGAAGTGCAGGCCACGGCGCAAGCGGCCGACCTGCGGTTCAGCGCCGAGCAAAAGGCCTATGCCAGCGCCGGCCAGGCATTCGTGCTGGAGCAGTATTTGAGCCAGCTGAGCCAGGGCCTGCGCAACGCCAAGTTGCTGGTGCTCGATCATCGCCTGGGCGGCGCCAACGCACCGACCCTCGACCTGCGTACATTCACTTTGCCGACCGAGCCTTCGGTACCGGGTAACACCGCTCAGCCAGGAGCCGTCCATTGAGCCAGTCCCATTCCCACGATCATCAGGATCACGCCGGCCACGATCACGGCCACGGCGGCCATCACGGACACCATCATCACCACCACGGCGCGCCGGAAGAGGCGGGGCCCTTTCCCTGGCGGCGCATGGCCTGGGCGCTGTTGCTGGTGTTGTTCGCCGTCGCCGCGGCAAGCCTGGTGCAAGTGCGCTCCGGCGAAGCCACGGTGATTACCCGTTTCGGCAACCCGGCGCGGGTGCTGCTGGAGCCGGGCCTCGGCTGGCGCTGGCCGGCACCGTTCGAGGCGGCGATCCCGGTGGACCTGCGCCTGCGCACCACCTCCAGCGGTTTGCAGGATGTCGGCACCCGCGACGGTTTGCGCATCATCGTCCAGGCCTATGTGGCGTGGCAGGTGCAGGGCGATGCGGACAACGTGAAACGCTTTATGCGCGCGGTGCAGAACCAGCCGGATGAAGCGGCGCGGCAGATCCGCACCTTTGTCGGCTCGGCCCTGGAAACCACCGCCAGCAGTTTTGACCTGGCCAATCTGGTGAACACCGATGCCAGCAAGGTGCGCATCGCCGACTTCGAAGCCCAGTTGCGTAAACAGATCGAGCAACAGTTGCTGAGCACTTACGGCGTGCGGGTGCTGCAAGTCGGTGTCGAGCGCCTGACCCTGCCCTCGGTGACCCTGACCGCCACCGTCGACCGCATGCGCGCCGAGCGTGAAACCATCGCCACCGAACGCACGGCCATCGGCAAGCGCGAAGCGGCGCAAATCCGTTCCGCCGCCGAGCGCGATGCGCGCATCGTTCAGGCTGATGCCACGGTGAAAGCCGCGGACATCGAAGCGCAATCGCGGGTGCAGGCGGCGGAGATCTACGGTCGCGCCTACGCCGGTTCGCCGCAGCTGTACAACCTGCTGCGTTCGCTGGACACCTTGGGCACTGTGGTGACCCCAGGCACCAAGCTGATTCTGCGCACTGACGCCGCGCCGTTCCGGGTGCTGGTGGACGGGCCGCCGACACTCGGCAATAAAGCCGCCGGGTCGCAACCATGAGTTTGGTTCCACGTGGAACACATGAACTTGGCAGCCCATGGATTCAGGCCGGTCGTCTGGCGTTTCTCGCCCTGTATGCGGTGACTGTGCTGGCAGCCCTGGCCTGGGCGTTTTCCAATGTGCGGCAGATCGATCCGCAAAATCGCGCGGTGGTCCTGCATTTCGGCACCCTGGATCGCATCCAGAACGCCGGCTTGCTACTGGCCTGGCCGCAGCCGTTCGAACAGGTGGTGCTGTTGCCCGCCGCAGACCGGGTGATCGAACGCCGGGTGGAAAGCCTGCTGCGTTCCGATGCGGCCTTAAAGGGTGACAAGGTGGCCAGTTTCGCCGTGCCCCTGAGCGATGCCCTGGCTGGTTCCGGTTATCTGCTGACCGGCGACGCCGGGGTGGTGCAGCTGGATGTGCGGGTGTTCTACAAGGTCACCGAGCCTTATGCCTTTGTATTGCAGGGCGAGCATGTGTTGCCGGCGCTGGATCGACTGGTGACCCGCAGTGCCTTGGCCCTGACCGCCGCCCGCGATCTGGACACCATTCTGGTGGCGCGTCCGGAACTGATCGGGGCCGACAACCAGGCCGCCGAGCGTCGCGAACGGCTGCGCGGTGATCTGGTGCAAGGCATCAACCAGCGGCTGGCGGATCTGGCGGCGACCGGGCAGGGGGGGATCGGTATCGAAGTGACCCGGGTCGACGTCCAGTCCAGTTTGCCGGGGCCGGCGGTCAGCGCCTTCAATGCGGTACTGACTGCCAGCCAGCAGGCCGACAAGGCGGTGGCCAACGCCCGCACCGAAGCCGAAAAACTCACGCAAACCGCCAACGAACAGGCCGACCGCACCTTGCAGGTGGCGCACGCCCAGGCCGGTGAGCGCCTGGCCAAGGCCCAGGCCGATACCGCGACCATCCAGAGCCTGGCCCAGGCGCAACGCAACGGCACCGACCCGGAAATGCTCTTGCGTATCTACCGTGAGCGCTTGCCGAAGATCCTTGGGCAGGCCGGCTCGGTGACCACGGTCAATCCCCAAGACGATTCCCGCCTGATCATTCAGGGAGCCCAACCATGACTGTTCACACCCATGCCGCCGCGCCGGCGAGCATGCTCACCTCTGCCGAACAACGTAGCGCCGCGCGTCAGCTGACCCTGGCCATGCTCGCGTTGGGGCTGCTCGGCCTGGGCCTGGTCTGGCGCTGGCTGGTCCCGGAGCAGACCGGCGTCAGCCAGTTGCTGCTGGGGTTCGCTTCGTTGCTGGTGGCGCTGCCGGTGATGCGTTCGGCCTGGTACAGCCTGCGTTACCCGAGCCTGCATGGCATCACCGACCAGTTGATCGCCCTGGCCATGCTCGGCGCCTGGGCCACCGGCGACCTGCTGACCGCGGCGCTGTTGCCGATCATCATGATCTTCGGCCACGTGCTGGAAGAGCGCAGCGTGATCGGCTCCCAGGAAGCTATTCATGCCCTGGGTCGCTTGACCCGCAGCCATGCGCGCCTGGTGCAGGCCGATGGCAGCATTGGCGAGGTGGACAACGCCACGCTCAAGGCCGGCGATGTCGTCGAAGTGCGCGCCGGCGACCGGGTGCCCGCCGATGGTTTGGTGCTCTCCGGACAGGCCAGCCTCGACACCGCACCGATCACTGGCGAGTCGGTGCCGCTGGAGGCCGATGTCGGCATGCAGGTGTTCGGCGGGGCGATCAACCTCGACGGCCTGTTGCGCCTGGAAGTGACCCGCACCGGCCACGAATCGACCCTGGGCAAGGTCATCGCGCTGATGCAAAGCGCCGAGCGTTCCAAGCCGCCGATCACCCGTTTGCTCGAACGTTACGCTGGCAGCTACATGGTGCTGGTGTTGCTGCTGGCGGCGGTGACCTGGTTCATCACCCACGATGCCCAGGCGATGCTCGCGGTGCTGGTAGCGGCCTGCCCCTGTGCCCTGGTGCTGTCCGCGCCGGCCACGGCGATTGCCGGGATCGCCGTGGCGGCGCGGCACGGCATCCTGATTCGCAGTTCGGCGTTCCTCGAGGAGCTCGCGGACCTGACCTCGCTGGTGGTGGACAAGACCGGCACCCTGACCTTCGGCACCTTGCGCCTGCAATCGATCGACAGCCCGCGGGAAGATCGCCAGGCCTTGCTGAACCTGGCGGCCAGCCTCGGTTCGGCCAGCAGCCACCCGGTCAGCCGCGCGCTGGCTGGCCTGGTGGCCCAGGAGCATTTCCTGGTGCTGTCGGATATTCGCGAGCGCCAGGGGCTGGGAGTGGTGGCGCAGACCGAGCAGGGCGAAGCCGCCCTGGGGCGTCCCGAATTGTTTGGCCAGCTCGGCATCGCCACCACGGCAGTGCCCGAACATGACGGACCGATTGCCGGGCTGGCGCTGAACGGCGAATTTCTCGCCTGGCTGTTGCTGGCCGACAGCGTCAAGCCGGAAGCGCGGTTTGCCCTCGACGAGCTGCGCGAACTGGGGCTGGGCCGCCAGTTGTTGCTGACCGGCGACCGCCAGAGCGTGGCCGACAGCCTGGCGCGGGATGTCGGCATCGGCGATGTCGAAGCCCAGGCGCTACCAGAAGACAAGCTCAAGCGCGTGCTGGGGGAAATCGACAGCGGTTTCCGGCCGATGGTGGTGGGCGACGGGATCAACGATTCCCTGGCGCTCAAGGCTGGCGTGGTCGGTGTGGCCATGGGCGCGGGTGGGGCGGACATTGCCCTGGCGTCGGCCGATATCGTGCTGATCGGCAGCGACCTGCGGCGCCTCGGCACCTGTGTGCGCCTGAGTCGCCAGTGCCGCCAGACCCTGCAGGTCAATGTGATCATCGGCCTGGGCTGGACCCTGGCCATCGTCGCCTTTGCCGCGTTCGGCTGGCTCGGCGCGGCGGGGGCGATGATCGCGGCGGTGCTGCATAACCTCAGCACCTTGCTGGTGCTGGGCAATGCCGGGCGCTTGCTGCGTTTCCAGGAGCCATTGCTCAAGTTGTAGGGGCGTGGGCCGGGGCGGAAAAGCGCGGGTTTGAGCGTCTGGAGCTAGAATTAAACCAGGTCGAACTGTGCGCCCGCCTGGCGGTCATCTGTGAAGAGGACCCAGCTTCCGGGACGGTCGGCTGGCTGTTCAGCAGGGATTGTTGCACTGCCGGCACTGATGAATTTCAGCTATCAGATCGATAGCCTGCTAATTTTTCAGTATGGTCTAACCTCACTCAGACGTCTGAAACAAGGGGGATAATCCATGCTCGCGCAACTTCCACCGGCCTTACAGAATCTGCAACTACCGCTACGCCTGCGACTCTGGGACGGCCATGAGTTCAACCTGGGGCCGGCGCCCAGCGTCACTATTGTGGTCAAGGACCCGCAACTGGTCACCCAGCTCGCCCATCCCACTCTCAACTCGCTGGGAGCGGCGTTCGTCGAGGGCAAACTTGAGCTGGAAGGCTCTATCAGCGAAGTCATCCGGGTTTGCGACGAGCTGAGCCAAGCGCTGCTGGACAGCGAGGAAGAAGTGCTGCCAGTACGTTCCCTGCACGACAAGGCCACCGATGCGGCCGCCATCTCCTACCACTACGACCTTTCCAACGACTTCTACCAGCTGTGGCTCGACAGCGACATGGCCTATTCCTGCGCCTATTTCGAGACCGGCAGTGAGAGCCTGGAACAGGCCCAACAGGCCAAATTTCGCCACCTGTGCCGCAAGCTGCGCTTGCAGCCTGGTGAATATCTGCTGGATGTCGGTTGCGGCTGGGGCGGGCTGGCGCGGTACGCGGCGCGAGAATTCGGGGCCAAGGTCTTCGGTATCACCCTGAGCAAGGAACAACTGGCGCTGGCCAGGGAGCGGGTGATCGCCGAAGGCTTGCAGGACCTGGTGGAACTGCAATTGCTGGACTACCGCGACCTGCCCCAGGACGGCCGCTTCGACAAGGTGGTGAGCGTCGGCATGTTCGAGCACGTGGGCCACGCCAACCTGGCGCAGTACTGCAAGACACTGTTTGGCGCGGTGCGCGAAGGCGGCCTGGTGATGAACCACGGAATCACCGCCAAGCACACCGATGGACGTCCCGTGGGCCGTGGAGCCGGCGACTTTATCGAGAAGTATGTGTTCCCCAATGGCGAGCTGCCGCACCTGGCGATGATCTCGGCCGAGATCAGCGAAGCGGGGCTGGAGATCGTCGACGTGGAAAGCCTGCGCCTGCATTACGCCCGCACCCTGGACCACTGGAGCGAGCGTCTGGAAGACAACCTGGAAGCCGCCTCCCGGCTGGTGCCGGCGCAAGTCTTGCGCATCTGGCGCCTGTACCTGGCCGGCTGTGCCTATGCCTTCGCCCGCGGCTGGATCAACCTGCACCAGATTCTCGCGGTCAAGGCTCACGCCGATGGCAGTCATGAGCTGCCCTGGACTCGCGACGACCTGTATTACTCGTGAAGCGCCGACGCTAGAGAATCGGTGAAATAAGCCGGGCCACCCGCATGCCAAGCTGTTGCAGGCGGTGGGTTTCCCGGCTTTCTTCTTTGGCGATTTCGCGGGAACGCTCGAAGTCGAGGTTGAGCATATGTTCCACCTCCCTGGCGAAGGCTTCGTCCACGGTCAGCAACATCACCTCGAAATTCAGGCGGAACGAGCGGTTGTCCAGGTTGGCGCTGCCGATCGCGCTGATTTCGCTGTCGATCAGCACCACTTTCTGGTGCAGGAAACCCGGCTGGTAACGGAACACCCGCACCCCGGCGCGTACGGCTTCGAAGGCGTACAGGCTGGACGCCGCGTAGACGATCCGGTGGTCCGCGCGCGACGGCAGCAGGATCCGCACATCCACCCCGCGCAGGGCAGCCAGGCGCAAGGCGGCGAACACGGCCTCGTCGGGAACGAAATAGGGGCTGGTGATCCACACCCGTTCGGTCGCCGCGTGGATGGCTTCGACGAAGAACAGCGAGCAGGTTTCATAAGGGTCCGCCGGGCCGCTGGCCAGCACCTGGCACAGCACGCCGTCATCGGGGTAGGTGTCCGGCAGGATCAGCGGCGGCAATTGCCGTGAGGCCCAGAACCAGTCTTCGGCGAAGGATTCCTGCAGGCAGGCCACCACCGGACCGCTGACCGAA
Organism: Pseudomonas sp. GW821-FHT09E12; assembly: GCF_059416085.1. Lineage (NCBI taxonomy): Bacteria > Pseudomonadati > Pseudomonadota > Gammaproteobacteria > Pseudomonadales > Pseudomonadaceae > Pseudomonas > Pseudomonas sp. GW821-FHT09E12. The sequence goes on from NZ_JBWKOM010000005.1 coordinate 66,349, forward strand.
ACATGGGTATCGCGCCAGGGTGCCAGAGGCGGTTTTTTCCCCAGGTATTCGTCGCCCACGTTATGCCCGCCGACAAACCCCAGCAGGCCATCCACCACCACTATCTTGCGGTGATTGCGAAAGTTGATCTGGAAGCGGTTGAGCCAGCCGCTGCGGGTGGCGAAGGCATGCACCTGGATGCCGGCGTCGCGCAGGGGCTGCACATAGGCGTGGGGCAGGGAATGGCTGCCGATGCGGTCGTAGAGCAGGTGGATCGCCACGCCTTCGCCAGCCTTTTTCAGCAGCAGCGCTTGCAGGCGTCGGCCAAGGTCGTCGTCGTGGATGATGAAGAACTGGATCAGCACCGCCGTGCGGGCACGTTCGATGGCCTGGAAAATCGCGGCGAAGGTGGCATCGCCGTTGATCAGCAGTTGTACATGGTTGCTGGCCAGGCAGGGCATGCGGCCCAGCTTGGGCATGGCCCGCAGCGAGGTGTAGGCGGCGGAGGCGCGGGCGCTCAGGGCCTCCTCGATCCAGGGGCGCCAGTTCAGCTCGTTGATCGCCTTGCGCATCTCCAGGTTGGCCTGGCGCCGGGCCTTGATATAGGCATCGAAGGTGCTGCGGCCGAACACCAGATAAGGGATAAGGGTCAGGTACGGCATGAACAACAGCGACAGGGCCCAGGCGATGGAGCCTTGGGCGGTCCTGACGGTCAGCACGGCGTGGATGGCGGCGATCAGGCCGAGAAAGTGCAGGGTGGCAATCAGATAGCCAAAAATATGTGGGCCAAAATAATCCATGGGGACAGCCTTGCTCCTGAAGATTCAATGCTGGGGTCCGTATGAAAAGCGGCGTGCCGGGCGCCTTCGGCGCTACGTGCAAACAAGCGCGACCTTGCTCGCCAACTCTTCGTTGCAGACCCTAACAGACCATGTTCGAGCATGATTGTCGCTAATTAATTCGCCATGCAACGCCGCTGCATTTTTGGCGTCTAACGGCCACTACTGTCTAGGAGTCATTCGATGAAGCTTCGTCTACTGGGTTTGGCCATGGCCGCCGTTGTCTCGCTTCCGCTGGCCGCGCAGGCCCAGATGCTGCAACCGGGCCTGTGGGAACTGACCACCAGCAACATGAAAGTCGATGACCAGAGCCTGCCGGACCTGTCGTTGATTCTCGGTCAGTTGCAACAACAGCTGACGCCCGAGCAACGGGCGCAGTTGGAGAAGCAGGGCGTGACCATGGGCGGCAAGGGCATCCGCGTGTGCCTGACGCCGGAGCAGGTGAAGTCCGACACCATCCCGCTGCAGGACCCGCAATCGGGTTGCCGCCAGGAGGTTACCGACCGCACCTCCAACCAGTGGAAATTCCGCTTCAGCTGCCCGAAAGCCCAGGGCTCGGGCGTGGCGAAATTCCTCAGCGATCGTGAGTTCACCACCAACGTCATCGGTACCTTCAATGCCACCGGCTTCCAGCAGAAGGGCAGCATGGACACCCGTGCGGTGTGGCTGGGGCAGGATTGCGGGACGGTCAAGCCAAGGGCCTAAGAGCATCGCGAGCAAGCTCGCTCCTACAGGGGATCGTGTTAAACCTGTAGGAGCGAGCTTGCTCGCGATGGCGTCTGTCGCTACAACTCTATCCGCAAGCGCTCCGCCACCTCGCTCACCGCCCACCGCCCCAGGTCCTCGCCATTGCGGCTGCGCAAGCTGACAAATCCCCCGTCCTTTTCCTTGTCGCCCACCACCAGCAGGTACGGCACCTTTTGCAGGCTGTGCTCGCGGATCTTGTAGCTGATCTTCTCGTTGCGCAGGTCGGCGCTGGCTCGCAGGCCCTGGCGTGACAGGCTGTCGGCCACCGACCGGGCATAGTCCGCCTGACCTTCGCTGATGTTGATCACCACCGCCTGCCGCGGCGCCAGCCAGCAGGGCAGGGCGCCGCTGTAATGCTCGATGAGGATGCCGATAAAACGCTCCAGGGAACCGAACAGCGCGCGATGCAGCATCACCGGGCGCTGGCGTTCGCCGTGCTCGTCGATGTAGCTGATATCGAAACGTTCCGGCAGGTTGAGATCGACCTGCAGGGTGCCGCATTGCCAGTCACGACCGATGGCGTCGCGCAGCACGAACTCCAGTTTCGGGCCGTAGAACGCGCCTTCGCCGGGGTTGATCCGGTAGTCGATCGCCATCGTTTCCAGGGCGCCGGACAAGGCGCCTTCCAGCTGGTCCCACAGCGCGTCGCTGCCGATGCGATGGGCCGGCCGGGTGGAGAGCTTGACCGCGACGTCGTGGAAGCCGAAGTCGCGATAGATGTCGAACACCAGGGCGATGGTGCTCGCGCATTCCGCCTGCATCTGCGCCGGGGTGCAGAAGATGTGCGCGTCGTCCTGGGTGAAGTGGCGCACCCGTAGCAACCCGTGCAACGCGCCGGAGGGTTCGTAGCGATGCACCTTGCCGAACTCGGCGATGCGCAGCGGCAGGTCGCGGTAGCTTTTCAGGCCACGGCTGAAGATCGACACCGCGCCGGGGCAGTTCATCGGCTTGAGGGCGAACACCCGCTGGTCTTCGGTGGTGGTGCTGAACATATGGTCGCGGTAGTTCTGCCAGTGCCCGGAGGTTTCCCAAAGGCCGCGGTCCATCACGTCCGGGGTGTTCACTTCCTGATAGCCGGCCTGGTCCTGGCGCCGGCGCATGTAGCCGATCAGTTGCTGGAACAGGGTCCAGCCCTTGGCATGCCAGAACACCGAACCCGGCGCGCAGTCGTCGAAGTGGAACAGGTCCAGTTGCTGTCCGAGCTTGCGGTGGTCGCGCTTGCCGGCTTCTTCCAGGCGGGTCAGGTAGTCCTTGAGGTCTTTCTGGGTGGCCCAGCAGGTGCCGTAGATCCGTTGCAGCGGGGCGTTCCTGGCGTCGCCGCGCCAGTAGGCGCCGGCGACCTTGGTCAGCTTGAACGCCTGGAGGATGCCGGTGAACGGCACGTGGGGGCCACGGCACAGGTCTTCGAAATCGCCCTGGCGGTACAGCGACAGCACCTGGTCCTGCGGGATGTCGCGGATCAGCTCGGCCTTGTAGTGCTCGCCCAGGTTGGCGAAGTATTCCTGGGCGTCGTCACGGCTCAGCTCGCGCCGGCGTACCGCGTGGTTGGTCGCGGCCAGGCGGGTCATGCGCGCTTCGATGCGCTGCAGGTCGTCGGGGGTAAAGGGCCGTTCATAGGCGAAGTCGTAAAAGAAGCCGTCCTCGATCACCGGGCCGATGGTGACCTGGGCCGAGGGGTACAACTCCTTCACCGCCATGGCCAGCAGATGCGCGCAGGAGTGACGCAGGATCTCCAGGCCCTCGGGCTCGCGGGTGGTGACGATGCTGACCCGGGCATCGCCCTCGAGCATAAAAGAGCAATCCACCAGTCGATCGTTCACCCGGCCGGCGACCGCCGCCCTGGCCAGGCCGAGGCCGATGCTCGCGGCCACCTCGTACACGGAAAGCGGCTGGTCGTACTCACGTTGTGAGCCGTCGGGCAGGGTGATGTGAATCATCGGGTGTTCCTTGGTGTTCCAGGGGGAGGGGTTCAGGGAAGGGATCAGCGGGTAAAACGCAGCGGCAGGCCCTGGCAGTTGTCGTACAGGCGCCCGGCGTGCCAGGCCAACTGCCCCGATACCAGGGTGGTGTCGACGCTATGGCGGAAACGCTGTTCGGCGAAGGGCGTCCAGCCGCACTGGGCGAGGATCGGTTGCTGGGCCACGGCGAGGCCCTCGGGCTCGGGCCTGATCAATACCAGGTCGGCCCAGTAGCCTTCGCGCAGGTAGCCGCGATCGGGAATGGCGAACAGGTCGGCGACCCGGTGGCTGGTTTTCTCCACCAGGGTGGTGATGGGCAGCACGCCATCGGCCACCAGTTCCAGCAGGGCGGGCAGGGCGTGTTGCACCAGCGGCAGCCCGGAAGGCGCCTGGCGGTAGGGCAGCTGTTTCTGTGCCCAGGTGTGCGGCGCGTGATCGCTGCCGATTACATCCAGGCGGTTGCCGAGCAAGGCCTGGCGCAGGGCGTCGCGGTCGGCGCGGGTCTTGATCGCCGGGTTGCATTTGATCAGGTGCCTGAGGCGCGCGTAATCACGGTCGTCGAACAGCAGGTGGTGCAGGCAGACTTCGGCGGTGATGCGCTTTTGCGCCAGGGGCTGGTCTTCGAACAGTTCCAGTTCGCGGGCAGTGGTCAGGTGCAAGACATGCAGGCGAGTGCCGTGACGCTTGGCCAGATCCACGGCCAGCGACGAGGAGCGATAGCAGGCTTCGGCATCGCGGATCAGGGAGTGGGCCACGGCGGGAATCGCTTCGCCGAAACGCTCCTGCATGCGCCGCTCGTTGGCCTGGATGCTGGGCGTGTGTTCGCAGTGCGCCAGGAGAATGGTCGGCACCTCGGCGAACAAGCGCTCGAGGACCTGCGGATCGTCCACCAGCATGTTGCCGGTGGAGGCGCCCATGAACACTTTGACCCCGGCCACCCGGCACGGATCGAGGGCGGCGACCGTGTCGAGGTTGTCGCGGCTGACGCCGAAGTGAAAGCCATAGTTGGCCACCGAGTGGATCGCCGCTCGGCGCTTCTTGTCCTCCAGCGCGGCCAGGGTCAGGGTCGCGGGCTGGGTGTTGGGCATGTCCATGAAACTGGTGATGCCACCTGCTACGGCCGCCCGCGACTCGCTGTGGAAGCTGCCTTTCTCCGGCGCGCCGGGATCACGGAAATGCACCTGGTCGTCGATCATTCCCGGCAGCAGCCACTGGCCCTGGGCGTCGATCTCGGTGCGGGCATTCTCGCCTTCGATGCTGCTGGCGATCTTGACGATGCGCCCATGGTCTACCAGCAGGTCGGCGTCGAACTCGCATCCTTCATTGACCAGCCGGGCGTTGCGAATCAGCACGCTGTTCATGTTCAGAACTCGTTCTGCAGGGCTTTGTAACCGCGCACCAGATCGACGTTGGTGCGCGCCACGTCTTCGGAAAACTCCGAGGCGCTGACGCTGACCGGCGGGAACTGCGAGAGGTCGGTATTGGGCCCGATACGGGTGGTGGAGGGCACGTAGAAGCCTTGCGGCAGGTCGCGGCCATCGACCACCGAGTTGTGTCGCACCACGCTGCCGTCGCCGACCGCGCAGTTGAACAGCACGCTGTTGAAGCCGATGAAGACCCGGTCGCCGACCGTGCACGGGCCATGGACGATCGAGCGGTGGGCGATGGAGGTGAACTCGCCGATGGTCACCGCCGCGCCGGATTTGGAGTGGATCACCACGCCGTCCTGGATGTTCGAATTGGCGCCGATGACGATCGGGTCCATGGCGCCTTGCTCGTTGACTTCGTCGGCACGGATCACCGCGTAGGGGCCGACGAATACGTTCTCGCCGATCACCACCTTGCCGCAGATGATGGCGGTCTTGTCGACATAGGCCGACTCGGCGATGACCGGCAGATCACCGGAGGGGTTCTTGCGAATCATGCTGGGGTTTCCTGTAGCGGCGCGCTGATGACCTGCACCGCACCGTCGCGAATGGCGTTGTAGAAACAGTTGGGGCGCCCGGTGTGGCAGGCCGGGCCTTGCTGGTCCACCAGCAGCAGGACGGCGTCGCCGTCGCAGTCCAGGCGCGCTTCGAGCAGACGCTGGCGATGCCCCGAGCTTTCGCCCTTGCGCCACAGTTGCCGGCGCGAGCGCGACCAGTAGCAGACCTGCCCGCTGGCCAGGGTCTCGGCCAGCGCCTTGCGGTTCATCCAGGCCAGCATCAGCACCTCGCCGCTGTCGTGCTGTTGGGCGATGGCGGCGATCAGGCCGTCGGCGTTCCATGGCAGGGCATCGAGCACGCTGGTGAGCGGCCAACGGCTGCCCAGGGGCGCGCTTTCCAGGTCGAGCATCGACAGCGGTGGGCGCTTGTTCATGGTTGGCTCAGGGCGTCGTACAGGGTGTTCAGGTTGTATTCGAACAACCCGGTGAAGGTGCTGGCTGGCCCCTGCGCAGCGAGGGCGTCGGAGTACAGGGTGCCGCCGATATGGGCGCCGCTTTCGTCGGCGATCTGCTTGAGCAGGCGCGCGTCCTTGATGTTCTCCATGAACACCGCCTTGACCTTGGCGTTGCGGATCTGGGTGATCAGCGCCGCGACTTCGGTGGCCGAGGGTTCGCGTTCGGTGGACAGGCCTTGCGGGGCCATGAAGTCGATGCCATAGGCCTGCCCCAGGTAACCGAAGGCGTCGTGGGAGGTGACGATCTTGCGATTGCCCGGCGGCAGCGCGCCGAACTTGGCCTTGGCTTCGGCCAGCAGCGCGTAGATCCGTTTCAGGTAGGCCTGGCTGTTGCGTTCGTAATCAGCTTTGTTCGCCGGGTCGGCGGCGACCAGCGCCTTGGTGATGTTGCTCACATAGAGTTCGGCGTTCGCCAGGTTGTGCCAGGCGTGCGGGTCAGGAATGGTCTCGCTGTCCTCATCCAACGAGCGCGGGATCACTCCGCGACTGGCGGTGATCACCGGGGCCCGGGCGCCGGTACTGGCCACCAGGCGATCCAGCCAGGGCTCGAAACCCAGACCGTTCTTGATGATCAACCGGGCCTTGAGCAGGGCCTTGGCATCGTCCGGTGTCGGTTCGTAGGTATGGGCGTCGGCGTCCGGACCGACCATGTCGGTGATCTGGATATGCTCGCCGCCGACCTGGCGGGTGATGTCGGCGAGGATGCTGAAGCTGGTGACCACAGCGAGTTTGTCCGCGGCCTGGGCGGGCGACAGCGACAGCGGCAGCAACAGACTGAAGAGCACGAGTAGGGCGCGCATCGGGGAACACCTCATGGGGATGTGAGCAAAGGCGGGCGGCGCAGCAGACCGTGCACCGGACCGAACACCACGGACAGCAGGTACAGGCCGCCCGCCACCAGGACGATGGCCGGGCCGCTGGGCAGCGAGTAGTGGAACGACAGCAACAGGCCGAGCCACACCGAGAGGCAACCGAGCAGCGCGGCAATGCCGATCAGCACCGGCAGGCGCCGACTCCAGAAGCGCGAGGCGGCGGCCGGCAGCATCATCAGGCCGACCACCATCAAGGCGCCGATGGCCTGGAAACCGATCACCAGGTTCAGCACCACCAGGGTCAGGAACAGGCCGTGGGCGAGGGGGCCGAGGCGGCTGACGCTGTTGAGGAACAGTGGGTCGAGGGTGTCCAGCAGCAACGCTTTGTAGATCAGCGCCATGGCCAGCAGGCTGAACCCGGAGACCCAAAGCATGCCCTCCAGGGTCGGCCCATCCACCGCCAGGGCCGAGCCGAACAGCAGGTGCAGCAGGTCCAGGCGTTTGCCGGCGAGGCCGAGAATCAGCACGCCGCTGGCCAGGGAAATCGGGTAGATCGCAGCCAGGCTGGCGTCCTCGCGCAAGCCGGTGCGCCGGGTAATCCAGGCGGCCAGGCCGGCCATGCCGAGTCCGGCGCCAAGGCCGCCGAGCGTCAGTGCCGGCAGGCTCAGCCCGGCGAACCAGAAGCCCAGCGCCGCGCCGGGGAGAATGCCGTGGGCCACGGCGTCGCCGATCAGGCTCATGCGCCGCAGGATCAGGAACACCCCCAACGGTGCGGTGCTGCATGCCAGCGCCAGGCCGCCGAGCAATGCCCGGCGCATGAACACGAACTCGTGGAAGGGCTGCCAGAGCTGGGCGGCGGCGAGCATCAGGCCACCTGCATCTGAATGGGCTGGACGATCAGTTCCTCGCTGCTGCCGAACCGGCAACCGCTGGCTTTGATCAGCAGGGTCTGGGGGATGTGCTGGCGCACGGCGGCGAGGTCATGGCAGACCACGATTTGCGTGCGACCTTGCTGCTGCCAGGTGTGGATGTGTTTCCACAGCAGGGCCTGGCCCAGTTCGTCCAGAGCGGCGTGGGGTTCGTCCAGCAGCAACAGCGGGGCATCGGCGAGGCTCAGGCGGGCGAGCAGGGCACGCTGCAATTCGCCGCCGGATAAGGCCATCAACGGGCGTTGTTCCAGGCCGCTCAGGCACCAGTCTGCGAGCACCTGCTGCAAACGTCCGGCACGCTGTTGCGCGCTTTGCCGATCGCCCCAGAAACCGGCGGCCACCAATTCCTGCAGGGTGATGGGGAACTGCCGGTCAAGGTACTGCTGCTGCGGTAGAAAGGACAGGCCGCCACGGCGAGGGACCTGCAACTTGATCTTCCCGGCCAAGGGCTTTTGCAGGCCGGCGATGACTTTCAGCAGGCTGCTTTTGCCCGAGCCGTTGGCGCCGATGATGGCGGTCAGGCTGCCGGGCTCCAGCTCAAGGTCGAGTGCCGGCGTCAGCGGTTGGCCGGGCGTGCCCCAACGCAGCGATTGCAGGTCGATCATGCAGCCTCCCAGTTCCAGCGGCTTTCCGCTACGGCGTCGTGGGCGTGCAGGCTTTCGGCGTGAACCACGCGCACCTGGAAGGCGCGGATGCCTGGCGAACGTTGCAAGGCGAGGTTCAGGCGGCGCGCGGCGTCTTCGCAGAACATCAGGTTTTGCCCGTTGGCCAGGGCGAAGGCTTGTTCGTCGGCGCGTTTCACCGCGGTTTGCACGGCGGTGCCGAGGGCGGCTTCGGCGTCGTTGATCGCCGCCATCAACGGCAACTCGTCGAGAAAGTCATCCAGGCGCAACTGCAATTGCGCGGTGCTGCGCTGGCTGTGGGGCGTGGCGACTATGCCTTTCGAGGAACCGAGCCAGGTCAGGATGTCTTCATGGTGCAGCGCCCGGTTGGCGAAATCATCGATGAATTGTTGCTGAATCAGCTGCCTGGAAAGCGCGGCGGAACAGGGACATGTCGAGGAATAAGGCACCTCGATTTTTAGTTCCACGTGGAACATTGCGTTTTTCAGGTGCGCTTCGATGCTCACCGGATAGGTTTTCCAGCCGGCCAACGGGCTGATCAAGGCGGGGCGTTTCAGTAGCAGGTCGGCATGAATTCGCAAGTAGGCACTGCTGGACAGCCCGTCGTGGCTGTCGAGAAAGCGTTGCAGCACCTGGCGCATCAGGGCCGGGGTGAGATTTTCCTGTTCGAGCATTTCCAGCGCCAGATACAGGCGCGACATATGAATGCCGCGGGCTTCGCCGTCGTCGAGGCTGACGCCGGCATCCGCTGTTGCGCCAATCCGCTGGCCATCAAACAACACAGGTAAGGCAATGCCACACATGCCCACCCACTCAAGGGGCAGGGCCTGGCGTGCGGCCTGCGCGGCGATATCCGGCAGAGTCAGCGCATTCATGAGCAGGTCCATCGTTGGAAACAATTTGCCATGTTATATTATAACAATGCAGTCGATGAAACCTTTTTCCTGAACGTTTTTTCACCAAGCCTTTCGAGTACGGATGCTCCTCAATCTGCGGTGTAAGTCATGCACAGACGTCAGTTGCTCAACCTGCTGTTGGCCAGCGCGGCCTTGGTTCTGCCTTTGGGGGTGTCCGCCACCCAGATTCGCAACCTGCGTTTATGGAACTCGGCCGACAAGCTGCGCCTGGTGCTCGATCTGAGTGGGCCGGTGCACTACAAGACCTTCTCTCTCAGCGCGCCGGAACGGCTGATCATCGACCTTCGCGGCGCGCAGCTCAGTGGCGATTTCAGCCAACTGGCCCTGGCCAATACGCCGATTCGCTCGATCCGTTCCGGGCACTTTGGCCAGGGCGATACGCGGATCGTCCTCGACCTGGCCGAACCGCTGCGGCTCGACAGCTTTTTGCTGCCGCCCCAGGACGGCCAGGGCCACCGCCTGGTGCTCGATCTGAGCAACGCCAGCCGCGTCCCGCAGCAGATCGCGGCGGTCGCCGCTCCCGCTTTGCCGCGTGAAACACCGGCGGACCGGGCGCATCCCAAGCGCGACATCATCGTCGTGGTCGACCCGGGTCACGGCGGCAAGGACCCGGGGGCGGTCGGCGCCCGTGGCGAACGGGAGAAGGATGTGGTACTGGCGATCGCCCAGCTGCTGGCCAAGCGGCTGAAGCGTGAGAAGGGCTTCGATGTGAAGCTGGTGCGCAACGACGATTTCTTCGTGCCGCTGCGCAAGCGGGTGGAGATCGCCCGCAAGCACAAGGCCGACATGTTTATCTCGGTGCATGCCGATGCGGCGCCACGCCTGACGGCGTCCGGGGCTTCGGTTTACGCGCTGTCGGAAGGTGGTGCGACGTCGGCCACGGCGCGCTTCATGGCGCAGCGGGAGAACGGCGCCGACCTGCTGGGCGCCACCAGCCTGCTCAACCTGAAAGACAAGGACCCGATGCTCGCCGGGGTGATTCTCGACATGTCGATGAACGCCACCATCGCCGCCAGCCTGCAGTTGGGCGGCACTGTATTGGGTAGCCTGGCGGGCATCACCACCCTGCATCAGAAGCGTGTGGAACAGGCCGGTTTCGCGGTGCTCAAGTCCCCCGACGTGCCCTCGATCCTGGTGGAGACGGGCTTCATCTCCAACAGCCGCGACAGCCAGCGCCTGGTCACCGCGCGGCACCAGCAAGCGATTGCCGATGGGCTGTTCGCGGGCTTGCAGAGCTACTTCCAGAAGAATCCGCCGGTGAACAGCTACATGGCCTGGTTGCAGGAACAGAAAAAAGCCCAGGCCTGACGCGGCCCAGCCTTCTATAGGAGCACAGCTTGCGTGCGATGAAGACGCTGCGGTGTATCAGCTATACCGCGTAAGCGTCGATCGCGGGCAAGCCTCGCTCCTACAAAATGCTTTGCTCAGCAGCCGCTGATCCGGCTGCAAGTGAACTTGCCGCTGCTGCCGCCGGAGCTGGAAAAGCGGTTGCGGGTGGTCCAGCCGACGCGCTGGCTATAGCCGACCCAGGCTTCGCCGTCGGAGGCCAGGCCGGTAAAGAAGGTCAGCTGGCCATAACGGCTGTTGGTCTGCGCCCAATAACGTTTGCCGGCGACCTCGAAACCCCGCAGATAGGTTGTACTGCCCGCGGCCGCGACGCTGTAGGCGTTGCCTTCGGCATCCACGCAGGCCAGCAGGTTGGCGCTGCGGGTGCAGGTGGCCAGGGCGCTGGGCACTTGCGCGATGGCGGTGTCCGCGACCAGCAGGGACAGGCTCAGCAGCGTGTATTTCAAGGCGTGGCGCATGGGGTTTCTCGGCAGGGGAGGCTCAAGCATCCCGCCCTTCGTCGCGGGCGGCAAGAGAGGGTTGGCTTATTTGTATTGTTATACTATAACATTAAATAAAGCCTGACCCGTGACCCACCATGACTGAACGCCCGATGACCGAAGCGCAACTTCTCGCCCAGCCCGAGGCGGACTACATGAACGACGTCCAGCAGGCCTATTTCCGTGAGCTGCTGCTGGCGCAGCGCGTCGAGCTGCAAGAACGCATCGATGGCGAGTTCGAGGTGCTGCGCGAGCAGGAGCCCCACAGCGACCTAGCCGATATCGGCAGCGCCGAAGAGCAGCGTCAGTGGCAACTGCGCCTGCTGGAGCGGGAAAAGAAGCTGCTGGACAAGATCGACGAAGCCCTCGAACGCCTGGCCCGTGGCGAGTACGGCTGGTGCCGTGAAACCGGCGAGGCCATTGGCCTCAGGCGCTTGCTGCTGCGGCCCACCGCCACCCTGTGTATCGAAGCCAAAGAACGCCAAGAGCTGCGCGAACGCCATCAACGGGCGATCTGACCCAGCCACCCAGCCCCCGATGAGGATCACCTGATGACCGACCGTCTTCCCGTTACCGTGCTGTCCGGCTTTCTCGGCGCCGGCAAAAGCACGCTGCTCAACTACGTTCTGCGCAACCGCGACAACCTGCGGGTGGCGGTGATCGTCAACGACATGAGCGAAATCAACATCGACGGCAGCGAGGTGCAGCGCGATGTCAGCCTCAACCGCGCCGAAGAAAAACTGGTCGAAATGAGCAACGGCTGCATCTGCTGCACCCTGCGCGAAGACCTGCTGGAAGAGGTCGGCAAGCTGGCCAGGGACGGGCGTTTCGATTACCTGCTGATCGAGTCCACCGGCATTTCCGAGCCGCTGCCGGTGGCCGAGACCTTCACCTTTCGCGACGAAGCGGGGCAGAGCCTGGCCGATATCGCGCGGCTGGACACCATGGTCACCGTGGTCGACGGCATGAACTTCCTGCTCGATTACCAGGCCGCGGAAAGCCTGGCGTCCCGCGGCGAAACCCTGGGCGAGGAAGACGAGCGCTCGATCACCGATCTGTTGATCGAACAGATCGAGTTCGCCGACGTGATCCTGATCAGCAAGATCGACCTGATCGGCAGCGACGAGCGCCAGGAACTGATCGCCATCCTCGAACGCCTCAATTCCCAGGCGGAAATCATCCCCATGGTGATGGGCGAAGTGCCGCTGGCGAAGATCCTCAACACCGGTCGTTTCGACTTCGAGCGCGCTGCCCAGGCGCCAGGCTGGTTGCAGGAGCTGCGCGGCGAGCACGTGCCGGAAACCGAAGAATACGGCATCGCCTCCAGCGCCTATCGGGCGCGCCGACCTTTCCATCCACAGCGCTTTTTCGACTTCATCAACCGCCCCTGGAGCAACGGCAAACTGCTGCGTTCCAAGGGCTTTTTCTGGCTCGCCAGCAAGCACCAGGAGGCCGGCAGCTGGTCCCAGGCGGGGGGGCTGATGCGTCATGGTTTCGCCGGACGCTGGTGGCGTTTCGTGCCGAAGCAACACTGGCCGCAGGACGCGGAAAGCACTGCGGCGATCATGCAGAACTGGACTGCCGCCACCGGCGACTGCCGCCAGGAACTGGTGTTCATCGGCCAGAACATCGACTTCGCCCGGCTCACCGCCGAACTCGACGATTGCCTGCTGACGGACGACGAAATGGCCCAGGGCACGGAAGGCTGGCGCCTGATGCGCGACCCGTTCGGCCCCTGGCATGAAGAGGCCGCCGCCTGATGCTCTACCAACCACTGTCCCCTGTGGGAGCGCACCTGCTTGCGAAGCCGCTCCTGCGACCAACCCTGCAAAAACCGATACGCCGCGAGGCTTGCGGCCCGGCCCCTATCGTCCTCGCCGAGGTGCTGGACGACGAGGTCAACCTGGCCCTGTGGCAGCGCCAGTTGCCGGCGCATATCGCCGATTTCGGCGCCTTGCTGCTGTCGCTGAACGAACCGCTGGCCGAGTCGCTGTCGCTGGAACTCGACACCGAGGACGCCGAGCCGAACCTGCGCGGCCTGGCTTCTGGCTTCAGCGATCTGCTGGGCTACGATGGCTTTATCGCCGATGTCGCCTGGCTGGTCAGCGCCTTTGCCTGCCTGCTGGGGGCCAAGCGCGTCGGCCTGCGCTTGCGGGTGCTGGATAAGGCCATGTGCCCGCGCTTTCATGTCGACCATGTGCCGGTACGGCTGATCACCACCTATGCCGGCGCCGGCAGCCAATGGCTGCGCGAGGGCGCGATGGATCGTCGGCAACTGGGCCAGGCCGAGGCCGAACCCACGGATGGCGCGCTGATCCAGCAGATGGCCAGCGGCGAGGTGGCCCTGTTCAAGGGTGAGAAATGGCTGGGCAACGAGGGTTTCGGCCTGATCCACCGCTCGCCGCAACCGGCCCCCGGCGAGCGCCGGCTGATCCTCACCCTGGACTGGCTCGGCTGACCCTGTAGCTGCCGCAGGCTGCGATCGGCTCCGCAGGAGACGTGCTCTTGAGGCCCTCGGAAGGCGCTGCGCGCCTTATCGCAGCCTGTGGCAGCGGCTACGGGAATTTCGCTGCCGCGGGTTAGCGCGTAGGATCAATCACCTCCTTTCCGAGCGTTCCCCCCATGCTGCACAACATCCCCACCCACGTCATCGCCGGCCCCCTCGGCGCGGGCAAGACCAGCCTGATCCAGCACCTGTTGGCGCAGCGTCCGGCCCATGAGCGCTGGGCGGTGTTGATCAACGAGTTCGGCCAGATCGGCCTGGACGCGGCGCTGCTGGCCCGGGACGAGGACGGTATCGCCCTGGGCGAAGTGGCCGGCGGCTGCCTGTGCTGTGTCAACGGCGCGCCGTTCCAGGTGGGCCTGGGGCGCCTGCTGCGCAAGGCCCGGCCCGACCGTCTGTTTATCGAACCTTCCGGCCTGGGGCACCCGGCGCAACTGCTCCAGCAATTGCGTGAGGCGCCCTGGCAAAAGGTCCTGGCCGTGCAACCTTGCGTGCTGGTCCTCGATGCCCAGGCGCTGGCGGCCGGCAAGCCGCTGCCGCAGGCCCAACAGGAGGCGCTGCCCAGTGCCGGCCTGTTGCTGCTGAACAAGGACGAAGGGCTCGACGCGGCGCAGCGTCAGGGCATTCTCGAGCAGTTGCCGGCCTGTCCGCTACTCTGGACTACCCGCGGGACCTTGGCGCTGGAGCGCTTGCCTGGCGTGGAGGCTCGCGCGGGGGCTGCCATTGAGGCCTTCGAAGTACCCAAGGGATTGGCGCAGCTGCCGGCAATCTGGACCGATCCGGCCCGGCCCATCTGCCTGAGCCAGGCCCAGGAGGGCGGCTGGAGCATCGGTTGGCGCTGGCACCCGAGCCGGGTGTTCGAGGTCGGGCACGTCGAGCAATGGCTGGCGAGCCTTGATTGGCGCCGGGCCAAGCTGGTGATCCACGGTGCGCAGGGCTGGGTCTCGGGCAACGCCCTGGATAACGCCGCGCTGCACTGGCAAGCCAGCGAGTGGCGCCGCGATTCACGTATCGAGTTGATCTTCAGCGAGCCGCAGGACGTGGCCACCCTGCAACAGTCCCTGGCTGAGTGCTGCCAATAATCCAACCCCTGCTTCTGTAGGAGCGGCCGGTCGACGCTCGATTGCCCGCGAAAAAATCGTCAACGATGACGCGTTTTGCCAGGAAAAATCACCGCTTCGCGGCTATCGCGGGCAAGCCTCGCTCCTACAGGAGTGCATAGGCGGTTGGCCTTACTTGCTGCGTCCTTCGCGCCATTGGCTCAGTTCGATCACTTCGGCGCTGTGTGTCGGCACGGGTGGCGGCGCGGGCGTTGCAATCGGGTAGGGCGCCAGCTCGATCTGCGCGCTGTGGGCGCCGAACTGGGTGATGGTCCCTGCATGGCGGGTTTCGCCGGTGACGGTGAATTCGAAGGTGTAGATCCGGGCCAGGCGCCGGCGACCACTGGCGTCCCTGACGAAACCGATGCGCTTCAACGCCACGTTGCCATCCAGCAGCTCGATATCGAGCCGCGCGCAATGCTGCTTGACCCTCTCCAGCGCCCGCTCGCGCAGGCCGTGGTTGTGCCATAGCCAGGCGGCGCCGGTCGCCAGCAGCATCAGCACGAAAATGTTTCCAAGGGTCAGCATGAGGTGCGCTCCAACGAAGTCGCACCAGCTTAACTGCGTCTTCGGTCTGTCGTACAGGTTGCGTTTAGTCGCATACTGCGCGGCTCGAATTTCAATCGTTTTACGGAATGACCCGAATGAAACGTACGCCTCATCTGCTTGCGATCCAGTCCCATGTGGTCTTCGGCCATGCCGGCAACAGCGCCGCGGTGTTTCCCATGCAGCGGGTCGGGGTGAATGTCTGGCCGCTCAATACGGTGCAGTTCTCCAACCACACGCAATACGGCCAGTGGGCCGGCGAGGTGCTGTCGCCGCACCAGATCCCGGAGCTGGTGGAAGGCATTGCCGCCATCGGCGAACTGGGTAACTGCGACGCGGTGCTGTCCGGCTACCTGGGCAGCGCGGCGCAGGGGCGGGCGATCCTCGGTGGCGTGGCGCGGATCAAGGCGACCAACCCCAAGGCCCTGTACCTGTGCGACCCGGTGATGGGTCACCCGGAAAAGGGTTGCAGCGTGCCCCAGGAGGTCAGCGACTTCCTGTTGGAAGAGGCGGCGGCCGTGGCGGATTTCCTCTGCCCCAACCAACTGGAGCTGGACAGTTTCGCCGGGCGCAAGCCGCAGTCGCTGTTCGACTGCCTGGCCATGGCCCGGGCGCTGCTGGCGCGTGGTCCGAAAGCGGTGCTGGTCAAGCATCTGGATTACCCGGGCAAGCTGCCGGACGGCTTCGAGATGTTGCTGGTGACCGCCGAAGGCAGCTGGCACCTGCGTCGTCCGCTGCTGGCATTCCCGCGTCAGCCGGTGGGTGTGGGCGACCTGACTTCGGGCCTGTTCCTGGCCCGGGTGCTGCTGGGCGACAGCCTGGTGGCGGCGTTCGAGTTCACCGCCGCGGCGGTCCATGAAGTGCTGCTGGAAACCCAGGCCTGCGCCAGTTACGAACTGCAACTGATACGGGCCCAGGACCGGATCACCCATCCACGGGTGCGGTTCGAGGCGGTACCGATCGAGCTGTAACTAACGGGTTGCGCGGGGGCTTATCGCCAACAGGCTCGCTCGGCAGAAGCGAGCCTGTCTCGGACGATCAGGCGTCGGCCTTGATTTCCTGATAGCGCTTTTCCAGCTCCTGGCGGATCTGCCGGCGTTGCTGGGCCTGCATGAAGCGGCGCTTGTCTTCGCTGGTTTGCGGTTGCAGTGGCGGCACGGCGGCGGGTTTGCGCTGGTCGTCCACGGCCACCATGGTGAAGAAGCAACTGTTGGTGTGGCGCACCGAGCGCTCGCGGATGTTCTCGGTGACCACCTTGATACCGACCTCCATCGAGGTGTTGCCGGTGTAGTTGACCGAGGCCAGGAAGGTCACCAGTTCGCCGACGTGGATCGGCTCGCGGAAGATCACCTGGTCCACCGACAGGGTCACCACATAACGGCCGGCATAACGGCTGGCACAGGCGTAGGCGACTTCATCGAGGTACTTGAGCAGGGTGCCGCCGTGGACATTGCCTGAGAAGTTGGCCATGTCAGGGGTCATCAATACCGTCATCGACAGCTGGGCGTTTCCGGGTTCCATAGCACACTCACGGGTTAAGGCAGGGGTTGCGGGGCGCACCTCTGCGGGTGCTTGGTCAGCGTTTCAAACCATCGATAACGGGACGCTGCGCCCGCGATCGCCGTCACGCGGCGATCTATCTGTTTCCATATATTGCACCGCCTTTCTGGCACAAGTCGCGATGTTAACCTTCAAAAGCCCGTCCCAAGGGCTTTTCCCGCTGGCCGGCAGGCTGCGCAACGCCCCCGCGCCGCCCGCAAGAACACGACCCCAAGGAGCCCCACGCCATGCATGCCATCAGCTTTATTCAGGACCTGGCAGTGATCATGCTGGTCGCAGGCGTGGTGACCATTCTCTTCCACCGGCTCAAGCAGCCGGTGGTCCTCGGCTATATCGTCGCCGGCTTCATCATCGGCCCGCACACCCCGCCGTTCGGCCTGATCCACGACGAAGACACGATCAAGACCCTGGCCGAGCTGGGGGTGATTTTCCTGATGTTCTGCCTGGGCCTGGAGTTCAGCCTGCGCAAGCTGTTCAAGGTCGGCGCCACGGCCTTTATCGCGGCGTTCATGGAAATCGTGCTGATGATCTGGATCGGCTACGAGATCGGCCGCTGGTTCGGCTGGAACACCATGGACTCGCTGTTCCTCGGCGCGATCCTGGCGATTTCCTCGACCACCATCATCGTCAAGGCGCTCAACGACCTGAAGATGAAGAACCAGCGCTTCGCCCAGCTGATCTTCGGTGTGCTGATCGTCGAAGACATCCTCGGCATCGGTATCATCGCCTTGCTCTCGAGCATCGCGGTCAGCGGCACCGTCAGTTCCGGGGAAGTGTTCTCCACCGTCGGCAAGCTCTCGCTGTTCATGATCGTCGCCCTGGTCATCGGCATCCTGCTGGTCCCGCGGCTGCTGGCCTACGTGGCCAGGTTCGAAAGCAACGAGATGCTGCTGATTACCGTGCTGGGGCTGTGCTTCGGCTTCTGCCTGCTGGTGGTCAAGCTGGAGTACAGCATGGTGCTCGGCGCCTTCCTGATTGGCGCGATCATGGCCGAGTCGCGGCAATTGCTGAAGATCGAGCGCCTGATCGAGCCGGTACGCGACATGTTCAGCGCCATCTTCTTCGTCGCCATCGGCCTGATGATCGACCCGCAGATCCTCCTGCAATACGCCTGGCCGATCGCGGTGATCACCGTCGCGGTGGTGCTGGGCAAGATGTTGTCCTGCGGCCTGGGCGCCTTTATCGCCGGCAACGATGGCCGCACCTCGCTGCGGGTCGGCATGGGCCTGTCACAGATCGGCGAGTTCTCCTTCATCATCGCGGCGCTGGGCATGACCCTGCAGGTCACCAGCGACTTTCTCTACCCGGTGGCGGTCGCCGTATCGGCCATTACCACCTTGCTCACGCCTTACCTGATCCGCGCCGCCGACCCGCTGTCGCTGAAGCTCGCCGCCGTGATGCCGACCCGCCTGAGCCGGGTGTTGGGCATGTACGGCGAATGGTTGCGCAGTATCCAGCTCCATGGCGAGGGGGCGCTGCTGGCGTCGATGATCCGGCGGATCCTGTTGCAGGTCGGGGTCAATCTGGCGCTGGTGGTGGCGATCTTCTTCTCCGGCGGTTATTTCGCCGCGCGCATTGGCGAATACCTGCAGGACTGGATCAGTGATCCGAGCTGGCAGAAGGCATTGATCTGGGGCGGGGCGCTGCTGCTGTCGCTGCCGTTCCTGATCGCCGCCTATCGCAAGCTCAAGGCCCTGTCGATGCTGCTGGCGGAGATGGGGGTGAAGCCGGAAATGGCCGGGCGTCACACCCAGCGCGTGCGCCGGGTGATCGCCGAGGTGATTCCGGTGCTGTCGCTGCTGGTGATCTTCCTGCTGCTGGCGGCGCTGTCTTCGAGCATCTTGCCGACCACCGAGCTGCTGGTGCTGATTGCGGTGGTGACGGCGGCGGTGGCCGCGCTGCTGTGGCGCTGGTTCATCCGCGTGCACACCCGCATGCAGGTGGCCTTGCTGGATACCCTGGATAACCACAAGGAAGACAATGGGCACTAATTGCCCGGTGATGCACAACTCAGCGGTTGGTCGCGCCAGTGTCGCCAGGCTTCGACCCAGCCCTGGTCGTGGGTGACCCCGGGCAGGCTGACGGATTGTACGCAGAAGGCTTTCGTCCCCAGCGCCTGTCGGTAGGCGGGGTAGAGGCTGGCAGGCACGCTGCGGTCGGCCTGGCCGAGCAGATGCCGTTGCGCTACCAGGGCCAGCTTGGGAGCCTGGTCCAGCGGCTCGAGGGAGCCGTGCAACGGGCTCAGCCCCAGCGCACTGACCCATAGCCGAGGGCTCAGGTTGCCGGCCAGGGTTTGCACCTGGGCAATATCGTCTCGCCGCGCGGCCAGCAACAGGGCCAGTGCCGCGCCACCTGAATAGCCGATCAGCTCGAAATCCTGATTGCCATAACGCAGCTTGAGGCGGTCGAGGGCCTGGTCGAGGCTGCGTAGTACCGCTGGGGAAAAGCGCTGGTCGGTCCAGATCGCCGCCGTGCAGTCGGCCGCGCTGACGAATTGGCAGGGGCGGGCCAGATAGACGCTGGGACGGGGATCGCTCAGCGCCAGTTGCACCATCAGCAGGTGCTGCGGACTGGGGTCGAGGCTGGGTTGGCGGGCTGTCGACCAGGCATGGCCGTCGCCTTCAAGGTAGACGCGCAGGCGGGGTTGTTTGGATAAGTGCAGGGGCAGGCTGCTGGCGAGCGGGAAGGGTGAAGTGGGCAGGACTTCGACCTGATGGGCGTACTGCGTGCTCAGGTTTTGCAACTGAGCCATGGGCGACTGACAACCCGCCAGCAGGCTGCTGGCGAGTAGTGTCAATGCGGCGATCGACCGGGTGGCGCGACCGCTTGTGAACGTCATGCAACGGGTGGCAGTCGATCCATGCGCCTGCGCCCGCGGGGCGAAACCGCGCAAGGCCGATCAGCTTTCCAGCCAGACGTCCCGCGCCCAGTGCCATACCGATTCCCAGGATTCTTCGGTGATCAGCTCTTCTTCGCCGGACCACAGCACCACGGTGCCGTCTTCCTCGACGCAGTAGTAGTCATCACCGTCCTGGCAGATCGGGATCAGCTCGCGCGGCACGCCCATGTCCCAGGCGGTGGCGGCCACTTCCGGCAGGTAGGTGTGGGATTGCGGGTCGGTCACGGTGACCGGCTCCAGGCTGCCGTAGACGACATCGCTCACGGTCAACAGGAACTCTTTGAAGACGAACGGGATATTGATGAACAGCTGTTCTTCGATTTCCACCAGCAGGTCTTCATCCGGCAGTTCCAGGGGAACGGGTACCGGTTCGTTTGCTTCACGGAGTTGCTCGATGACTTCTTCCACGGCCTGGGTCCTCTTAGCTCTATGGCGCGGTTTAATAGACGGCGGTTTATACAGTAGCTCGCTATAAGTGCAATCGTGAAATGCAAAACCCCGACCTGAGCCGGGGTTTTGCGATTACCGATGTGACACTGGAGAGAATCAGCCGTTCTGGCGGATACCTGCAACCAGCCAAGGCTGATTTTCGCCCTGGGCGCGCTCCATGTTCCAGCTTTCGCTGAACACTTCGCCCTGGTCGAAACGCGAGGTCTTCGACACGCCGGTGAAGGTCAGGGTTGCGATGGTCTTGTCGGCGCGGTCGTCGACGCCTTCCAGTTGCACATTGAGGTTGTCGATGTAGGTCGACTGGAAGCCGTCGCCCAGATCGGCACGTTCCTGCTTCAGGAATTGCAGCATCTGCGGGGTCACGAACTCGGCGATCTTGTCCATTTCGTTGGCGTCCCAGTGTTGCTGCAGGGACTGGAAGTGGTTGCGCGCGGCTTCGACGAAACGCTCTTCGTTGAACCAGGCTGGCGCGTTGATTACCGGACGGGCCGCGGCGGCAGGTGCAGCCGAACCACCGAAGATCGAACCGGAGGCAGGTTTTGGCTCGAAGGCTTCACGCTGCATCGGTGCGTGGCCGGCTGGAGCGTACTGCTCCTGCTGCTTGCGACGACGGGCGGCGATAAAGCGGAAGACCAGGAAGGCGATGACCGCCATGATCAGGATGTCGAAGATCTGCATGCCCTGGAAGCCGTCGCCCATGAACATGGAGGCCAGCAAGCCGCCTGCGGCGATACCGGCCAATGGGCCGAGCCAGCGCGAAGCGCCGCTGGCCTTGGTGGCAGCGCCCGCGGCACCGGCAGCGCCGGCGGTCGCGGCAGTGGAACCCATGCCGGAAGAGGACGGAGCCATCTGGCTGGTCTGGTGGGTCGGCGCGGCGCCAGCGCTTTTGCCGCCACCGAAGCGCTTGGCGTTGGCGTCGAGGCTCATCGTCAGGCCGATGCACAACGCCATGGCGATGCTAAGAAAACGTTTCATAAAGGGAATTCCCATTTGTGGATGGCACGCGCGCCATGTTGCACAGGTGAAGTGTCACTGGCTAGCGGCAGAGTGTTTCGGGCTTTTGCCTGACAGCCACGGTTCAGCTTGGGTCGAGGCAAGTGGGCCCTGTACAGGTTTGTCCGTTGGGCGGATGCAACGGCTCAGTGGCCGGTCAGCCCGATTTCGCCCCATGCCGCGGGGCATGCTTCTGGTTCAGAAGCATCGCCCCGGCATGGCGAAGGAGGTCAAGGCGTCAGATGGCTTCGAGCTTGGCGTAGCCGAGCATCAGCCACTTGCTGCCTTCGCTGAAGTTCACCTGGACCCGGGCCTGGGCGCCGGCGCCTTCGAAGTTGAGGATCACACCGTCGCCGAATACCGAGTGGCGTACCGCCTGGCCGAGGCTGAGGCCGGTGTCCGGGATCTCGCTGCCGCCGAACAGGCTGCTGGTGCTCTGCGACTGGCCACCGCCGAACGGACGGCTGACGCTGTTGGACAGGCGCACTTCCTGGATCAGCCCCTTCGGCACCTCCCGTACGAAACGCGACACCTTGTTGTAGGTCTCGCTCCCGTACAGGCGTCGGGTTTCGGCGTAGGTCATCACCAGGTTCTGCATCGCCCGGGTGATGCCGACGTAGGCCAGGCGACGTTCCTCTTCAAGGCGGCCGGGCTCTTCCAGGCTCATCTTGTGCGGGAACAGGCCTTCTTCCATGCCCACCAGGAACACGTAAGGGAATTCCAGGCCCTTGGCGCTGTGCAGGGTCATCAGCTGGATGCTGTCTTCGTGCTCGTCGGCCTGGGTGTCGCCGGCTTCCAGCGAAGCGTGGCCGAGGAAGGCCGCCAGCGGCGTCAGTTCCTGGTCTTCTTCGGTGTGCTCGAAGTTGCGCGCGGCGCTGACCAGTTCCTCGAGGTTTTCTACCCGGGCCTGGCCTTTCTCGCCTTTTTCCGCTTCGTGGTAGGCGATCAGGCCGGACTGCTCGATAACGGTCTGGGTCATCAGGTGCAACGGCATCTCGGCGGTTTTCGCCGCCAGGTGCTCGATCAGCTCCATGAAGGCGCCCAGGGCACCGGCGGCGCGCCCGGTCACGCCTTTATTGGCCACCAGCTGGCGCATCGCTTCCCACATCGACACATGGCTGTGGCGCGCGTGTTCGCGAATTGCTTCGACGGTCTTTTCGCCAATGCCGCGGGTCGGCACGTTGATCACCCGCTCCAGGGCCGCGTCGTTGCCGCGACCTTCGAGCAGGCGCATGTAGGCCATGGCGTTCTTGATTTCGGCGCGTTCGAAGAAGCGCTGGCCGCCGTAGATGCGGTACGGAATGCGCTCGCGCAGCAGCGCTTCTTCCAGCACCCGCGACTGGGCGTTGGAGCGATAGAGGATGGCGATATCGCTGCGGGCCAGGCCGGTTTTCAGGGCGCTTTCGATGGTTTCCACCACGTAGCGCGCTTCATCGTGTTCGTTGAAGGCGGCGTACAGGTTGATCGCTTCGCCTTCGCCGCCGTCGGTCCACAGCTCCTTGCCCAGGCGCCCGGTGTTATTGGCGATCAGGGCGTTGGCGGCCTTGAGGATGCCGGCGGTGGAGCGGTAGTTCTGCTCCAGGCGGATCACTTCGGTGTCCGGGAAGTCTTCGGAGTACTGGTGAATGTTCTCGATCTTCGCGCCGCGCCAGCCGTAGATCGACTGGTCGTCGTCGCCCACCACCATCAGGCTGTCGCCGCCCTTGGCCAGCAGGCGCAACCAGGCGTACTGCACGGCGTTGGTGTCCTGGAATTCGTCCACCAGCACGTGGCGGAAACGCTTCTGGTAGTGCGCCAGCAGGCCCGGGTGGTCGCGCCACAGGTCCAGGGCACGCAGCAGCAGCTCGGAGAAGTCGATGACCCCGGCGCGCTGGCAGGCGGCCTCGTAGGCTTCGTAGATGCCGCGCATGGTGGCCAGGAACAGGTCGCCGCTGGCCTGAATGTGTTGCGGACGCAGGCCTTCGTCCTTCTGCCCGTTGATGAACCACTGGGCCTGCCGGGCCGGCCAGCGCTGCTCGTCCAGGCCGAGGTCGCGGATCACCCGCTTGACCAGGCGTTGCTGGTCGTCGCTGTCGAGGATCTGGAAGGTCTGGCTCAGGCCGGCCTCTTGCCAGTGCGCCCGCAGCAGGCGGTGCGCCAGGCCGTGGAAGGTACCGACCCACATGCCGGCCGGGTTGATACCCATCAACTGCTCGATGCGCTGGCGCATCTCGGCAGCGGCCTTGTTGGTGAAGGTCACCGACAGGATGGAGTGGGGTGAGGCGTTCTCGACCTGGATCAACCAGGCGATACGGTGCACCAGCACTCGGGTTTTACCGGAGCCAGCACCGGCCAGGACCAACTGACGACCCAAGGAGGCGGCTACGGCCTGGCGTTGGGCATCGTTGAGGGAGTTCAGCAGAAGGGAGAGATCATCGCGCATCGGGGCATTCTAGGGGGCTGGCGCACACCGGGCAAACCAAGCTTTGGTTTAGCCGATAAAAGAACGCCGGGGACGACCGGTCGGTCACGGGCTGCAGCCGTTGGCCGGGCTTGGCTGGAGGAATTTCGCAGGGATCGGCGCTCGCGCGGATTTGCCGATTTTATGATTCCAGGCAGTTTGGTCCGGGCGGTTGCTTGTGTATGCTCCGGCGACGTTTCGGGCTCAATCATTATAAGAACACTGCCTATGACACTCAGCACTGGCCCGTCCGGACCCTCCGTGGAGCCTCGGGTTGTTCGCAAGCAATACGCCATGGAGATGGCGGTAGAGCGCACGCGCCTGCTTTATCAGGGCTCCCTGTTGCCCACCCTGTTCATGCTGCTCAACGGCCTGGTCTGCGCCTGGCTGCTGTGGAGCCCCGAGCGTTATTGGCTGGTCAGCGTGTGGATGGTCTGGTTGCTGGCCCTGGTCGCCCTGCGGGTGATCCAGGTGGCGGCGTTCGACTCGGCGATTCCCAGCCGCCAGGCGCAGCCGGTCTGGCGCCGCATGTTCCTGCTCGGCTCCGCCGTCAGCGGCCTGACCCTGGCCTGCGCCGGCATCGCCCTGATGCCCACCGACAATTTCCTGCAGCAGGCCTGGGTCTTCGGCCTGATCGGCGCGGCGATCCTCTCGGCCAGCGTGGCCTACGCGGTAAGCCTGCCGGCCTTCCTGTCCTTTACCTTGCCCTGTTTGCTACCGGCGATCGGCTACCTGTTCTGGGGCGGCGACGAGCAGCAGCGCGGCTGGGGCTGGCTGGGCTTGATCCTGCTGGTGTCGCTGAGCGTGGTGGCCTGGCAGGTCAACCGCCTGATCCAGATGGGCTTGCTGCGGCGTTTCCAGAACCAGGCCCTGATCGAACATCTGCAACAGGCGCAGAGCCGCAGCGAACAGCTCAACAGCGAGCTGCTGCGGGAGGTCGAGCAGCGTCGCCGCGCCGAAGAGCAATTGCGCGAAGCCCAGGTCGGCCTGGAAAGCCGGGTGGCCCAGCGCAGCCTCGAGCTGGACGCGGCCAACCAGGCCCTGAGCAAGAGCGAGGCGCGCCTGGCCCTGGCCCTCAAGGCCAGCCAGCTGGGGCTGTGGGACTGGAACCTGCAGACCGACGAGGTCCATCACAGCCATATCAAGGAGCTGTTCGGCCTGGAGCCGGAGTTCGTGCGGGCGATGCTCAGCCACCTCAAGCCGCTGCTGCATCCCGAAGACCTGCCGCTGCTCAAGCGCGCGCTGGTGGAGCACCTGAAGGGGCGCACCGAGGATTACCTGGTGGAATATCGCGTGCGGCATGCCGATGGCCGCTGGGTCTGGATCGAGGACCGTGGGCGTGCCGTGGAGCGCGGCCCAGGCGGGCGGGTGCTGCGCATGGTCGGCACCCGGCGCGATATCAGCGCCAGCAAGCAACAGGAAGAGCAGCGTCGCCTGGCGGCGATGGTGTTCGAGGCGGCCAGCGAGGGCATCGTGATCCTCGACCCCGATTACGTGCTGCTGGCGGTCAATCAGGCGTTCAGCCGGGTTACCGGTTACCAGATCGAGGACATGCTCGGGCGCAATGTGGTCGACCTGCCGTGCAGCCGCGACGCACGGCGGCACTTTCCGGTGATTCATCAAGCCCTCGAACAGCACGGCAGCTGGCAGGGCGAACTGGTGGAGGCGCGCAAGAACGGCGAGCTGTACCCGCAGTGGCTGCAATTGAACGTGGTGCGCGATACGCGGGGAAAGGTCAGCCATATTGTGGGCTTTTTCGCCGATCTGTCGGCGCGGCGCGAATCCGAAGAGCGCATGCGCTACCTGACCCATTACGACGAGCTCACCGGCCTGGCCAACCGTTCGCTGTTTCGCGAACGCTTGCGCGAAGCCCATCAACGGATGCGCCAGGGCGGCCGCAGCCTGGCCCTGGTGCATATCAACCTGGACCGTTTCAAGCTGCTCAACGACAGCCTGGGCCACGACATCGCCGACCAGCTGTTGCAGAAAATGGCGCGGCGGCTGGTCAACGCGCTGCCGGAAGCCGACACCATTGCCCGCTTGTCCGGCGATGAGTTCGCGGTGCTGTTCGATGCCTATGGCAGCCTGTCGAGCCTGACCCGGGTGGCCACCCGCTTGTCGGCGAAGCTGCGTTTGCCGATCACCGTGGAAGGCCATGAGCTGGTGGTCAGCGCTTCCATGGGCATCAGCATGTTGCCCGACAGCGCGCGGGAAATTCCGGCGCTGATCAGCCAGTCGAACATCGCCATGCAACACGCCAAGCACCTGGGCGGCAACAACTTCCAGTTCTACACCGCCAGCCTGCAAGCCAGCACCCTGGAGCGCCTGCAACTGGAGAACCAGCTGCGCAAGGCGGTCGAGGAGCGCCAACTGAAGGTGTTCTACCAGCCGAAACTGTGCCTCGCCACCGGCCGCCTGAACGCCGCCGAAGCCTTGGTGCGCTGGGACCATCCCGATCTGGGGCGGGTGCCGCCGGGGGACTTTATCGGCCTGGCGGAAGAGATCGGGCTGATCGGCCCGATCGGCGAATTCGTCTTGCGCCAGGCCTGCTGGCAAGCCTGCGAGTGGCAGCGCCAGGGGCTGCCGGCGATTCGGGTCTCGGTGAACCTGTCGGTGCATCAACTGCGCCAGGGCAAGCTGGTCAGCCAGGTGCGCAGCGTGCTGGAAGAGACCGGGCTGGCGCCGCACTTCCTCGAGCTGGAGCTGACCGAAAGCCATCTGCTCGACAGCGTCGAACACATCGTTTCCACCTTCCAGCAACTGCGTGACCTGGGGGTGAAGCTGGCCATCGACGACTTCGGCACCGGTTATTCCTCGCTGAGCTACCTCAAGCGGATTCCGGTGGACTACGTGAAGATCGACCAGGCATTCATCCGCGGCCTGAGCGAAGGCAGCGCCGACGCGGCGATCACCCGGGCGATCATCGCCATGGCCCACGGGCTGTCGCTGAAGGTGGTGGCCGAAGGGGTGGAGCATCCGGAGCAGCTGGCATTTCTCAAGGAGCAGAAATGCGATGAGGTGCAGGGCTACCTGATCAGTCGGCCGGTGGAAGCCGAGGGGCTTGCGGCGCTGTTGCGGGCCGAGACCCTGTAGCCGCTGCCGCAGGCTGCGATCGGCTGCGCAGCGGCCGCAAAAGGCCAGGAATATCTGAAGTTTTTACGAATACCGGCTGCCCGGCTCCAGCAGCTACAAAGAGCAGGCGAGGCTAAAACAGTGGGGCGCAAAGGTGATTCAGTTACGCATTGAGCAGGCAAAAAGCGAATTCATGTAGTATAACTACAAAATTGCTACATCCTTGGGCGTCTGCCCCATAACAATGAGTCCAGCCCTTTGAATCTGTTGCAGCACATTGCCCAATCACGCCATCTCTTGCGCAAGTCGGAGCTCAAGGTCGCCGATCATGTGCTGCTCGACCCTGCGGCTGTGATGCACAGTTCCATGGCCGACCTGGCCCACAGCGTGGGTATCAGCGAGCCGACCATCGTGCGCTTCTGCCGCGCCATCGGTTGCTCGGGGTTCCAGGACCTGAAGCTCAAGCTGGCCCAGAGCCTGGCCGCCGGGGCGAGCTTCGGCCAGTTCGCGATTCATGAAGACGACTCGGTCGCCGACTACAGCCTGAAAATCTTCGACACCACCCTGCACACCCTGATGGAGGTTCGCGAG
The DNA here is from genome assembly GCF_059416085.1 of Pseudomonas sp. GW821-FHT09E12. Taxonomy (NCBI): domain Bacteria; kingdom Pseudomonadati; phylum Pseudomonadota; class Gammaproteobacteria; order Pseudomonadales; family Pseudomonadaceae; genus Pseudomonas; species Pseudomonas sp. GW821-FHT09E12. Next base: position 93,572 of record NZ_JBWKOM010000005.1, read on the forward strand.
AAGCTCGATCCGGTGGAGTTGCAACGGGCTGTGACCCTCATGTCCCAGGCCCAGCGCGTGGAGTTCTACGGCTTCGGCGCCTCGGGCGCGGTGGCGGCGGACGCCCAGCACAAATTCTTCCGCCTGCTGCTGACCGCGGCGGCCTATTCCGACCCGCATATGCAGGCGATGTCGGCGGTGACCCTCAAGCCCACCGACGTGGCGATCTGCATTTCCCAGTCCGGGCGTTCCAAGGACCTGCTGATCACCGCCAACCTGGTGCGTGAAAGCGGTGCCTCGCTGATCACCCTGTGCCCGAGCCAGACACCGCTGGCCGAGCTGTCGACCGTCAACCTGGCGATCGACGTGCACGAAGACACTGAGATCTACACCCCGCTGACCTCGCGTATCGCCCACCTGGTGGTGATCGACGTCCTGGCGATGGGCGTGGCCATGGCCCGCGGCCCGAGCCTGGTCAACCACCTCAAGAGCGTCAAGCGCAGCCTTCGCAGCCTGCGCCTGTCGCCCAAGTCGGTAAAAGCCCTGGACGACTAGCCCGGTCTTCCGTAGGAGCGAGGCTTGCCCGCGAAGAATGATGACGCGGTGGGCCAGAAGCCCAGCGGCGGGGCCTTCGCGGGCAAGCCTCGCTCCTACAGGCGGTGGGGGCAACTTTCATCATCCTGTAACCGACCCGCAGCCAAATCGTCATTGGCAGGCGTCATCGTGAAGCTCCCGTACTCGCATTGGGAGACTCGAAATGGCCCGGCCTTACGAAGAGAGCAGCAGCGCAGTCAAGACCCGTCGTCAACAGGAAGACCAGCGCCGCATGGAATTTCGCCGCGCGATCGAACATCGCTGTGAGCTGCGCCGTCTGCAGCAGGAAATCAACGACTACCCCGAGCTGGACGCCGTCAATTACTGGCAGGCAGCCTCGGCAGCTTCCCGTCAAAACGTTCAACAAGCCCGCTGATCTGCACCCGTTCGCTGCGGATAAACCCCAGGAACGCATGCGCTACCGGTGACAGGCGTTTAGCCTTGGCCTGCACCAGGCACCAGCTGCGATACAACGGCAGCTCTTCGACCGGCAACTCGACGAGTCCTCCGGTTGCCAACTCAAGGTTCAGGGCGTGGCGCGTCAACAGCGCCACGCCCAGACCCGCCAGCACACACTCCCGCTGCGCTTCGGCCGACGACACTTCCAGGGTCTGGGTGAAGTGCACGCGCTTTTCCTTGAAATATTCCTCGCAGGCCAGGCGCGTGCCCGAACCCTGTTCGCGCACCAGCAGGTTGTAGGGTTCCAGGTCCTGCAGGCGCAGCGGCCCGAGGTGGCACAGCGGATGGTCGGGCGGCGCCACGGCGACGATCGGGTTGTTGAGGAACGGTAGGAATTCCAGGCCCATGTCCTGCGGGACCATGGACATGATCACCAGGTCGTCGCGGTTGTCCGAGAGGCGGCGGATCACCTGGCCCCGGTTGACCACCGTCAGTTGCAGGTTGACCTCCGGGTGCTGGCGCTTGAAGGCGGCGAACAGGTGCGGCACGAAGTACTTGGCGCTGGATTCCACCGCCAGTTTCAGCTGGCCCTGCAAGGAGCCCTGCATGTCCGACAGTTGCATGTCGAGGTTTTCCAGGCGCCCGAAGATGTCGCGGCTGGCCCGTTGCAGCGCCTCGGCGGCCTCGGTCATATAGAGCTTCTTGCCGACGTAATCGAACAGGGGCTGGCCGATCAGCTCTTCCAGCTGGCGAATCTGCAGGCTGACGGCGGGCTGGGTCAGGGACATTTCGTCGGCCGCCCGGCTGTAGGAGCGCAGATCGCAGACCTCATTGAAAATCTGCAATTGGCGTAATGTCATACGCATCAAGGACTTACGCATTATCTAAGGTCTCGCGCCGAAGGCTGTCGGGTCAACTATAAGTCTTTGCTTATGAGCGACCCAATAATTATTGATTTTTGTTAATTCATCGACAGGAATAGTGTGGGCCTGCGACTGGCTTGAAACATTTGGTCACGCGCCGACCCGGTCTAGCGGGTCTTTTGTTCCAACGGCTCAAGGGTACCTCCAAGTGATAAAAAAGATCCTGATCGCCAACCGTGGTGAGATTGCCGTACGAATCGTGCGTGCCTGCGCCGAGATGGGCATTCGCTCGGTCGCGATCTTCTCCGACGCCGATCGCCATGCCCTGCATGTGAAGCGCGCGGATGAAGCCCACAGCATCGGTGCCGAACCCCTGGCCGGCTACCTGAACCCACGCAAGCTGGTGAACCTGGCCGTGGAAACCGGCTGCGACGCGCTGCACCCCGGGTACGGCTTCCTTTCGGAAAACGCCGAGCTGGCGGACATCTGCGCCGAACGTGGGATCAAATTCATCGGCCCATCGGCTGAAGTGATTCGCCGCATGGGCGACAAGACCGAAGCCCGCCGCAGCATGATCAAGGCCGGCGTGCCGGTCACCCCGGGCACCGAAGGCAACGTCGCCGATATCCATGAAGCCCTGAGCGAAGGCGACCGCATCGGTTACCCGGTGATGCTCAAGGCCACTTCCGGCGGTGGCGGCCGCGGCATTCGTCGCTGCAACAGCCGGGACGAACTGGAACAGGCGTTCCCGCGGGTGATTTCCGAGGCGACCAAGGCGTTCGGTTCCGCCGAAGTGTTCCTGGAAAAGTGCATCGTCAATCCCAAGCACATTGAGGCGCAGATCCTCGGCGACAGCTTCGGCAACGTGGTGCACCTGTTCGAGCGCGACTGCTCGATCCAGCGCCGCAACCAGAAGCTGATCGAGATCGCCCCCAGCCCGCAATTGACCCCGGAACAGCGCGCCTACATCGGCGACCTGTCGGTGCGCGCGGCCAAGGCCGTGGGCTACGAGAACGCCGGTACCGTGGAGTTCCTGCTCGCCGACGGCGAGGTGTACTTCATGGAGATGAACACCCGGGTGCAGGTGGAACACACCATCACCGAAGAAATCACCGGCATCGACATCGTTCGCGAGCAGATCCGCATCGCTTCCGGCCTGCCGCTGTCGGTGAAGCAGGAAGACATCCACCACCGTGGTTTCGCCCTGCAGTTCCGGATCAACGCCGAAGACCCGAAGAACAACTTCCTGCCGAGCTTCGGCAAGATCACCCGTTACTACGCGCCCGGGGGCCCCGGCGTGCGGACCGACACGGCGATCTACACCGGCTACACCATTCCGCCGTTCTACGACTCCATGTGCCTGAAGCTGGTGGTCTGGGCCCTGACCTGGGAAGAGGCGATGGACCGTGGCTTGCGCGCCCTGGACGACATGCGTCTGCAAGGGGTCAAGACCACTGCTGCCTATTACCAGGAAATCCTGCGTAACCCGGAATTTCGTAGCGGCCAGTTCAACACTAGTTTTGTGGAAAGCCACCCTGAGCTGACCAACTACTCGATCAAGCGCAAACCCGAAGAGCTGGCCCTGGCCATCGCCGCCGCCATCGCCGCCCACGCAGGCCTGTGAGGAAAAGAACAATGAGCAAGAAGATCTTCGTTACCGACACCATCCTGCGCGACGCCCACCAATCGCTGCTGGCGACCCGCATGCGCACCGAAGACATGCTGCCGATCTGCGACAAGCTCGACAAAGTCGGCTACTGGTCGCTGGAAGTCTGGGGCGGCGCGACCTTCGATGCCTGCGTGCGCTTCCTCAAGGAAGACCCGTGGGAGCGCCTGCGCAAACTGCGCGCCGCGCTGCCCAACACCCGCCTGCAAATGCTCCTGCGCGGGCAGAACCTGCTGGGCTACCGCCATTACAGCGACGACGTGGTCAAGGCCTTCGTCGCCAAGGCGGCGGTCAACGGCATCGACGTGTTCCGCATCTTCGACGCCATGAACGATGTGCGTAACCTGCGGGTGGCCATCGAAGCGGTGAAAGCCGCCGGCAAGCACGCCCAGGGCACTATCGCCTACACCACCAGCCCGGTGCACACCATCGAGGCGTTCGTGGCCCAGGCCAAGCAAATGGAATCCATGGGTTGCGACTCGGTGGCGATCAAGGACATGGCCGGCCTGCTGACCCCTTACGCCACCGGCGAACTGGTCAAGGCGCTGAAGGCCGAGCAATCGCTGCCGGTGTTCGTCCACTCCCATGACACCGCCGGCCTGGCCGCGATGTGCCAGCTCAAGGCCATCGAGAACGGCGCCGACCATATCGACACCGCGATCTCCAGCTTCGCCTGGGGCACCAGCCACCCGGGCACCGAGTCGATGGTCGCCGCCCTTAAAGGCAGCGAATTCGACACCGGCCTGGACCTGGAACTGCTGCAGGAGATCGGCCTGTACTTCTATGCCGTGCGCAAGAAGTACCACCAGTTCGAAAGCGAATTCACCGCGGTCGACACCCGGGTGCAGGTCAACCAGGTGCCGGGCGGGATGATTTCCAACCTGGCCAACCAGCTCAAGGAGCAGGGCGCCCTGAACCGCATGAACGAAGTGCTGGCGGAGATCCCGCGGGTGCGTCACGACCTCGGCTACCCGCCGCTGGTGACCCCGACTTCGCAGATCGTCGGCACCCAGGCGTTCTTCAACGTGCTGGCCGGCGAGCGCTACAAGACCATCACCAACGAAGTGAAGCTGTACCTGCAAGGCGGCTACGGCAAGGCACCGGGCGAGGTGGACGAGAAGCTGCGGCGCCAGGCCATCGGCAGCGAAGAAGTGATCGACGTGCGCCCGGCCGACCTGCTGAAGCCGGAAATGACCAAGCTGCGCAATGACATCGGCGCCCTGGCCAAATCCGAAGAAGACGTGCTGACCTACGCCATGTTCCCGGACATCGGGCGCAAGTTCCTCGAAGAACGCGAAGCCGGCACCCTGACTCCGGAAGTGCTGCTGCCGATTCCGGAAGCGGGTGGTGTGACCTCGGCCGGCGGCGAAGGCGTACCGACCGAGTTCGTCATTGACGTGCACGGCGAGACCTACCGCGTCGACATCACCGGTGTCGGCGTGAAGGCCGAAGGCAAGCGCCACTTCTACTTGTCCATCGACGGCATGCCGGAAGAAGTGGTGTTCGAGCCGCTCAACGAGTTCGTCGGCAGCGGCAGCAGCAAGCGCAAGCAGGCCAGCGCGCCGGGCCATGTCAGCACCACCATGCCGGGCAACATCGTCGACGTGCTGGTCAAGGAAGGCGACACCGTCAAGGCCGGCCAGGCGGTGCTGATCACCGAAGCCATGAAGATGGAAACCGAAGTCCAGGCGGCCATCGCCGGCAAGGTCACCGCCATCCACGTGGCCAAGGGCGACCGGGTCAATCCGGGCGAAATCCTGATCGAGATCGAAGGCTGATTTTCAATCCTTCATCGGTAACGTTTTACCTCGGGGGGGCACATGCCCCCCTTTTTTTTGCCTGTTGCCCGGGGGCGGCGGGGGAGCGATGCGCGTGCCGCTACAGGCGGCTTGAGGGATATTTCCAGGCTGGAACGAACATCATGCGAGTGTATTTTAATGCACTTATTCCGTTATGAATTTTATCTATCTGCATTATAATGTGCGTGAATGCCTTATGGTTCATTAAAAGTGCACTAAAATGCAGGTGACAAAGTGCTTCGGCTGACTTTGCAGCTCTACTGCGCAGGGGCATGGAACGACGCCATGACCCTGACCTTCGACAGGCCCGAAGAGGGCTTCGCCAGCCCCTGCCGTTTTGGTTATGTCCAGCAGTACCTGGTGGATAACCTGGAGGCTGTCGCCAGCCCGCTGGCCAGGTCGGTCAGTGCGCAGATCCCATTGGGCTGGGAGTCGTGGCGGGAAGAACGGGCCCCGGCCTTTCTCTATGACCTTGCCCCGGCGGCAGCGACCGGGCGCTTCCTGCTGCGCCAGATTGGCCACGAGCGGCCGGACGGCATGGGCGTCGAGTTGTTCCTCTTGAGTCGGTCCACCGCGGCGCCCATCGGCAACTTGCGGATCAAGGAATCGCTGGCGGGCTTGCGCAGGCGTCCGGCGCTGGGGTTTTCCCGGGACCAGGTGATCGTCCTCGATAATCGCTTTCTCGAGTACGCCCACGAGCAGGGCGCGGCGTTCGGCGGTACTGCGAGCATCGGCGGCGAAGCGCCCAAGCTGCTGCTGACTCAAAACCGCGAGGGCCTGCTGTACCCCGATGCGCTGCCCGACGACGCCTCGGCGGCGCGCCACTGGTGGGTGAAGTTTCCCCGTAACCCGGCCACGCAGAATGACGGCGACATCCTCAGGAGCGAATTCCACTATTACCGGGCGCTGCAACAGTTGGGCATCGATACGCTGCCGGCCGAGGGCCTGGCCCTGGAAGAAGGACCCAGGCCCAGCCTGTGGATGCAGCGCTTCGACCGTCGGGTAACGCCGGCGGGGGTGGAGCGCCTGGCGGTGGAGTCGATCTATTCCCTGGCGGGGCTGGTGGGCCATGGCCAGGGCATGCGGCACACCGAGGTGCTGGGGATCCTCGCCGAACTGTGGCGAGCCACGGGCCAGGAATCGGCGATCCCCGAGCTGGTGGCGGATTACCTGCGCCGGGACCTGCTCAACAAGATCCTCGGCAACTCGGACAATCATGGACGCAACCTCTCGATCATCCGCACCGACAGTCGGGTGCAGCTGGCGCCGATCTACGATCTGGCACCCACGGTCATGGACGATGAGGGCATTACCCGGACCATCAAATGGCCCGGGCGCATGGAAGTGGCGGGTGACGTGGACTGGCGCCTGGTATGCGCGAGCCTGAAGCCGCTGCTCGACCCTGAAGCCGCCCTGACACGCCTGCGGGAGGATGCCGAACGGCTACGGGCCTTGCCGGACCTGTTGCACGCCAGCGGCTTGCCCGACGCCACCCTGAATCACCCGCGCATTCACTTGCGCCACTTGGACCGACGCCTGCAGGAGTGGGGACTGCGATGAGTACAACCCTGGAAGAACGCGGCGCGCTGATCGACAACATCCAGCAGGAGCTGGCGGCCGGCCGCTTGCCGCTTGGCGATGCGGTCAGGCGCCTGCGCAGCGAAGTCACGGGGCTGCACCAGAGCCAGTTCGCCAGGATGTGCCGGATTTCCCTGCGCACCCTGATCCACATCGAACACGGTGACGGCAACCCGACCCTCAAGTCGTTGAACGCGGTGTTCAAGCCCTTCGGTTTGCAGATGGGGGTGCTGGCCGTGCAGAAAACCAGTCGCGCCCGCTCGCTGCTCAGTGATCTCGAGCGCCTGGAAAAGGGCCCGGGTACGCCCGAACCCTTGGCACCCCACTGAGCCTCAGTCGCGCTTGGCGTAGGCCTTGCCGTAATGCCTTTCCATCCGCGCCTGGATCAGTTCCAGGCCGATCGACAGCAGCCAGTAGATGATTGCCGCGGTGCTGAGCATTTCGATGTAGCGGTAGCTGGAGCGGCCGTAGGACTGGGCCAGGAACATCACTTCCCAGACGCCCATCACCGAGATCAGCGACGAATCCTTGAGCATCGAGATGAACTGGTTGGTGGCCGGCGGGATGATGGTGCGCATGGCCTGGGGCAGGGTCACCTGCCAGAAGATCACGCTGTCACTCATGCCCAGGCCCAGGGCCGCCTGGCGTTGGCCGTGGGGCACGCCGAGGATGCCGGCGCGGAAGATCTCGCTGAGGTAGGCGCCGTAGTTCAGCGACAGGGCGATGATCCCCGCGGCGATGGCGCTCGGCACCACGCCCAGTTGCGGCAGGCCGAGGTAGATCAGCAGGATCTGGATCAGCAGCGGCGTGCCGCGAAAGAACGAGGCGTAGAAGCTGGCGATGCCAAAGGCCACGGCGCTTTTCGACAACCGGGCCAGCGCGGTGACGAAGCCCAGCAGCGACGACAGCACGATCGAGCAGAGGCAGAGGAACAGGGTCAGCGCCGCGCCTTGCAGAAAGCCGTTGGGGGCCAGGGTGATGCCGAGCAGGTTGGGCAGCTTGTCGAGGATGATCGAGAACTTCAGGTCGAAGCTCAGGAAGAAGCTGGCGAACAGGCCGAACAGTACCGCCCAGGTCAGGTACAGGCGGGCACGGAAACCGAAGAGGCGTTTGACCAGCGGCTCGGCCAGCGTTTGCGGTGGCCGAGGTGGTTGCGAAAGAGAAGTCATTGGCTGATGTCGGCGCCGATCCATTTCTGCGAGAGCTTGCTCAGGGTGCCGTCCTGCTTCAGCTGGGCGAACACTTCACGGACCTTGGCATGCCACTGGGCGTCGCCTTTCTCGATGGCCACCGAGTTGGGTTCGGCGTACAGCGGCTCGCCGGCGAGCTTGAAGCGCGGGTCCTGGGCCAGGCGCGGCTGGGCCGTTACCAGGTTGGTGAGGATCGCGTCCAGGCGCACGCCAGCGCCCAGGCCGAGGTCCTGGAAGGCCACATTGTCGGTGTCGTACGGGGCGATCTGCACGTTGTCGAACGGGTACTGCAACCGGGTGTCCTCGGCACCCTCGATCACCAGGCTCTTGTTCAGGTAGCTCTCGTAGCTGGACGCGCTGGTCAGGCCGACCTTCTTGTCGCTCAGGTCCTTGGCACCGTGGATGCGCTGGTCCTTGGCGTTGACCACGATCACCGCCGGCGAGGCGTAGTACTGCACCGGAAAGTCGAAGACTTCGGCGCGGGCCTTGCTCGGGGTCATGGAGCAGATGCAGATGTCGTAGCGGCCGCTCCAGCGGCCGGCGGCGATCACGTCCCAGGACGGCGTTTCCAGGCGCAGCTTCACCCCCAGTTTGTCGGCCACGGCCTTGGCCACGTCGACGTCGAAGCCATCGAGCTGGTTCTGATCGTTGAGGAAGGAGAAGGGCGGGTAGCTTTCCATCAGCACGCCGACCAACTCTTTTTTCTGTTCGATACGGTCCAGGGTGGCACCGGCAAAAGCCTGGCTGGAGGCAGCGAGAATCGTCAGGCCCAGGGCCAGCAGCGGTTTGAATTTCATTGGAATCCCGGGCAGAAAAAAGGTTGTTATTAACTGAACGGTGCGTATTAAATAGTTATAAGAACGACTCAGATAGTGAGTTATTTTCATAAGCATATGAGTAAAGAGCATATGGGCGCAGGCAGCAGGGTAATTCTGGATGGCGGCATGGGTCGTGAACTGCAACGCCGCGGGGCGCCGTTCAGGCAGCCCGAGTGGTCGGCGCTGGCCCTGAGCGAAGCACCGCAGGCAGTGGAAGCGGTGCATGCGGCTTATATCGAAAGCGGTGCCAACGTCATCACCAGCAACAGCTACGCGGTGGTGCCGTTCCACATCGGCGAAGCGCGTTTTGCCGCCGAAGGCCAGGCGCTGGCGGCCTTGGCCGGCGAACTGGCGCGGCGCGCGGTCCAGGCTTCCGGCAAACCGGTGCGGGTAGCCGGTTCGCTACCGCCGCTGTTCGGCTCCTATCGCCCGGACCTGTTCGAGGCCGATCGCGCCGCCGAGTTGCTGGCACCGCTGGTCAACGGCCTGGCCCCGCATGTCGACCTGTGGCTGGCGGAAACCCAGAGCTCCACGGTCGAGGCGCGGGCGATCCACGCCGGCCTGCCCAAGGACGGCAAACCTTTCTGGCTATCGTTCACCTTGCACGATGAGAACCCTGACCAGGTGCCACGCCTGCGCTCCGGCGAGCCGGTGGCGGACGCGGCGGCGGTGGCCGCCGAGCTGGGGGTGGAAACCCTGCTGTTCAACTGCAGCCAGCCGGAAGTGATAGGCGCGGCGATCGACGCGGCGCAGGCAACCTTCGAGCGGCTGGGGGTGAAGATCCATATCGGCGCCTATGCCAACGCCTTCCCGCCGCAACCGAAAGAAGCCACGGCCAACGATGGCCTCGACCCGCTGCGCGACGACCTCGATCCTCCGGGTTACCTGCAATGGGCGGCCGACTGGCGGCAACGCGGCGCCAGCCACCTGGGCGGTTGCTGCGGTATCGGGCCGGAGCACATTGCAGTGCTGGCGCGGCAGCTGACTTAAAAGCCTCGCGGGCAATCGAGCGTCGACCGGCCGCTCCTACAAGGCCGGATGCTGAACCTGTAGGAGCGAGGCTTGCCCGCGATGACGTCGGATCAAACACCGCCTGACAAGGGTGTTACCCCCGGCACTCAGCCAACCCCTTCAACTGCCCCGAACCGCTCTGGTTGTCCTCGCTCAACCAGCGCTCGAACCCGGCGCCGACCTTTGGCCATTCGGAATCGAGGATCGAATACCAGGCGGTATCGCGGTTCTGGCCCTTGACCACCATGTGCTGGCGGAACACCCCTTCGAAACTGAAACCCAGGCGCTCGGCCGCATAACGCGAGCGGGCGTTGGCGTTGTTGCACTTCCACTCCAGGCGGCGATAACCGAGGGCGAAGGCTTCCTTGGCCAGCAGGTACACCGCTTCGGTGCTCTTGGGCGAGCGTTGCATGGGTGCGCCGAAGGTGACGTGGCCGATCTCGATGCGGCCCTGGGCCGGGACGATCGACATCAGGCTGAGCAGGCCCTGCACCTGGCCGCTGGCCCGGTCGACCACGCTGAAGAAATACGGGTCGCTGTTGGCCGCATGGTTGTTCAGCCAGTCATTGAAGGCGCTGCGCTCGGTAAAGGGCCCGTAGGGCAGGTAGTCCCACAGCTTGGGGTCGGCGCCCGGGCCCTGGAAGGCGTGCCACAGGTCGTCGGCGTGGCGCGCCGGGTCGAGTTTTTCCAGGCGGATAAAGCGCCCTTCGAGCAGGGTGGTCGACGGCGGCGGTACGCCTTTCCAATCGGCGAGTGAGGTCGGCATGGGTTCTCCTTGAACGCTTAAAGGGCTTTGCGAAATTGAATGAAACCCGGGCGTTCAGCGATCCGCTCGTAGAGCTGGATGGCAGTGGCGTTGGTTTCGTGGGTCAGCCAGTGGACCTTGCAGCAGCCGTCGGCCTTGGCGGTGGCGTAGACGAATTCGATCAGTTGGCGACCGACGCCGGTGCCGCGTTGCTCCGGGACCACCAGCAAGTCCTGCAGGTAGCAGGAGTTCTCGATGCTCCAGTTGGAGCGATGGTAGATGAAATGCACCATGCCCACCGCCTGCTCGCCGTCCCAGGCCAGGGCGGCGTGGGTCGGCTCGGCGGGATCGAGGAAGCGCTGCCAGGTGCTGCGGGTGACCGCGTCGGCCAGCTCGGTCTCGTAGAAACGCAGGTAGGCCTGCCACAGCGGCAGCCAGGCTGCGTGGTCAGCGGCGGTGACGGGACGAATCTGGATCTGGCTCATGGCTGCTCCTGGCGCATCAGTTGGGAAATGCTCTGGTCATGGGGATCGGCGCTGGCGGCCAACCCTTCGCGCACGCCGGCGATGTCGGCGGCGGTGCGGTTCTGGCTGAGTTTGCGCTTGCCCTCCAGGCGCTGGATCGGCAGGGCGAAGCCGACGATGGCGCGCAGCATGCTGTCCATGAACTCGGCGGGGGCGTCCTCGAATTTCCAGGGGCTGGCGCGGCCGGCTTCATGCTGGTCGGTCAGGGCGCTGACCACTTCGCGGATGCGCTGCGGATCGTGGAACACCTCGGCCACGCCGTAGGCATGCACGCTCACGTAGTTCCAGGTCGGCACCACTTTGCCGTGCTCGGCCTTGCTCGGGTACAGCGACGGGCTGACGTAGGCTTCGGCGCCCTGGAAGATCAGCAGCGCCTCGGCGCCGCTGGCCAGTTCCTGCCATTGCGGGTTGGCCCTGGCCAGGTGGCCGTAGAGGGTGCCGTACGGGCCCTGGTCCGGGGCGAACGACAGCGGCAGGTGATTGGCCTGCAGACCGCGCTCCCCGTAGGTCACCAGGGTGGCAAGGCGGGTTTCCCCGATCAGCTGGTGCAGGGTAGGCAGGTCTTCTTCGGCGAAAGCGCGGGGTAGGTACATGGAAAAATATCCTTGGCGAATGGCTGCATCCTAGGCAGGCTATTGGTCTGTTGTAAGAGCCATCTTCAGTCATTTTCATAGGTCCATTGGCGGGTCCATTCAGCCGGCCGGGGGGAGTCCATGAACAGCCCGACATTGCCGCTTTCCTTCAACCCCGCCGGTATCGAGCTGGACCGCGGCCAGGGGCTCAGCCGCCAGCTGTACCATGCGCTGCGCCAGCGGGTGCTGGACGGCCGGCTGGCCAGCGGCACGCGCCTGCCGGCCAGCCGCGACCTGGCGGCGGCCCTGGAGATTTCCCGCAACAGCGTGGTGCGCGCCTATGACCAGCTGTACGCCGAAGGTTTTATCGAAGGCCGGGTGGGCGATGGCACCTACGTGGCGCAATTGCCCGAGAGCCGGCTACCGATCAAAAAGTCGGCGAGAAATTTATCCACAAAAGTATCCACAGGGTTATCACCAGGCTTACCCACAGGGTTATCCACAAAATGCCTGGATTTACCTGGGATTACATCCAGTAAAGTTATCCACAGCGAGGCGTTGGAACGGGTCGAACAGCACCATTTGGCGACTCCGCAAAGCGGTCCGCCACGGGCTTTTCGGGTGGGGATTCCGGCCTTCGATCTGTTTCCGTTCGAGGTCTGGGCCAAGCTGAATGCGGCTTTCTGGCGCAAACCGGATCTGGGCCAGCTGTGTTATGGCGATTCGGCCGGTGAGGAGCGCCTGCGCGGATTGATCGCCGCCTACTTGCGCAGTTCGCGCGGCATGCAATGCAGCGCTGAACAAATTGTGATCACCAGTGGTGCACAACAGGGCATAAGCCTTTGTGCACAGTTGCTGGTGAACCCTGGCGACGGGGTGGCGGTGGAAAATCCCGGCTATCGGGCGGCGGGGCATGCCTTCGCGATTGCCGGCGCGCGCCTGCACGGGGTGGCGGTGGATAACGAGGGCTTCGACTGCGGGGCGCTGGCAGCCCTGAGCGATTGCCGACTGGTCTACGTTACGCCGTCCCATCAGTACCCCACCGGGGTCACCCTGAGCCTGGCCCGGCGCCTGGAACTGCTGGCCTGGGCCGAGCGCAGCAACGGCTGGATAGTCGAGGACGACTATGACGGCGAGTACCGCTACAGCGGCGCGCCGCTGGCCCCCCTGGCGGCGCTCGACCGGCAGGGCCGGGTGCTGTACGTCGGCACTTTCGGCAAGGTCGCGTTCCCGGCCTTGCGCCTGGGTTACCTGGTGCTGCCGCCGGCGCTGGTGCAACCCTTCGCTCAGCGCCGGGCGCTGGATGTGCGCCATTCCGAGGTCAGCACCCAGGCGGTGATGGCCGAGTTCATGGCCGCCGGGCATTTCCAGCGGCATATCCGGCGCATGCGCCGCGCCGCCCTGAGTCGGCGCAATGCCTTGCTGGCCGGCTGGCCTGTGGATATCCCCGGGGTGGGCAAGTTACCGAATGTGGCGGCGGGCCTGCACCTGACGATACCGGTGCAGAGCCTGGCGCGGGAGCGCGAACTGGTGGAAAAGGCCGCCGCCGTGGATGTCGAGATCAACGGCCTGAGCAACTACTGGCTGCCGGACTCGCCCCAGCCGGCGGACCAGCGCGCTGGCCTGGTGCTGGGCTTCGCCGCGGTGCCCGAGGCCGCTATCGCCTGTGCCCTGGAGCGTCTGCGCCGGGCCTGGGGCGTGTGACGGCTATACTCGCGGCCATTGTCTTTGTCGAGAACCCTTATGAGCCTGACTCTTTCCGCGACGCCCGAACGCAAGTTCGGCGCGCCCTTGTTCGCTTTGATCGTGCTGCTGGCCGGCGCTGTATTCCTGCAGGCCCAGGTCGGCTCGCGCCAGGTGTGGCTGTTGCTGCTGGGCGCGGCCCTGGGCCTGACCCTGTATCACGCCGCCTTCGGTTTCACTTCGGCCTGGCGGGTGTTTATCCGCGATCGTCGCGGCGCCGGCCTGCGGGCGCAGATGGTCATGCTGGCGCTGGCGGTGCTGCTGTTCTTCCCGGCCCTGGGCGCGGGCAGCCTGTTCGGTTCGCCGGTCACGGGGCTGGTGGCGCCGGCCGGGGTCTCGGTGATTGTCGGTGCGTTCATCTTCGGCATCGGCATGCAGCTGGGCGGCGGTTGCGCGTCCGGCACGCTGTTTACCGTGGGCGGCGGTAACGCGCGGATGCTGGTGACCCTGCTGTTTTTCATCTGCGGTTCGCTGATCGCCACCCACCATGTGGACTGGTGGTTCGCCTTGCCGTCGCTGCCGCCGGTGTCCATCGTGCAGCGCTTCGGCGTAGCGCCGGCATTGGGGCTCAGCCTCGGTCTGTTCGCCCTGATCGCCCTGGTTACGGTACGCCTGGAGAAGAGCCGCCACGGCACGCTGGAAGCGCCGGTCGACAGCGCGCACCAGGGCTGGCGCCGCCTGCTGCGCGGGCCCTGGCCGCTGGTGTGGGGCGCGGTCGCCCTGGCCCTGTTGAACTTCGCCACCCTGGCCCTGGCCGGACGGCCCTGGGGCATCACCTCGGCGTTTGCCCTGTGGGGCGCCAAGGTCGCCAGAGGGCTGGGGGTGGATGTCGGCAGCTGGGTGTTCTGGCAGGGCGCGGCGAACGCCAAGGTCCTGGCCGCGCCGGTGTGGCAGGACATCACCAGCGTGATGGATATCGGCATCGTCTTCGGCGCCTTGCTGGCGGCGGGCCTGGCCGGGCGTTTCGCGCCAAGCCTGAAGATTCCCGCGCGCTCGCTGGTGGCGGCGGTGATCGGTGGTTTGCTGCTGGGTTACGGTGCGCGCCTGGCCTACGGCTGCAACATCGGCGCCTACTTCAGCGGCATCGCCTCCGGCAGCCTGCACGGCTGGCTGTGGCTGGTGGCGGCCTTTATCGGCAACGGCGTGGGCGTGCGCCTGCGGCCGTGGTTCTTTGCCGAGGAGCGTCAGTCGCAAGGGCTGACGGGCTGCTGAGCTTCCGTAGGCGCGAGGCTTGCCCGCGATGAACGATAACGCGGTGTAGCCGATACACTGCGGCGCCCCTATCGCGGGCAAGCCTCGCTCCTACGGACGCCGGGTAATCAGGTCCCGGCCTTGATCTTGGTCCAGGCCCGGGTCCGCGCCCGTTCCGCGTCCCGTGGCAGCGGCCGCAAGGTGTACAGCGTGCTCATCGCCGCGTCGGTCGGGTACAGGTTGGGGTTGTTGCGGATCGACGGATCGACCTGCTCGGTGGCGTCCCTGTTCGGGTTCGGGTAGCCGACGAAGTCGCTGACCGGGGCGATCACCTTGGGTTGCAGCAGGTAGTTGATGAAGCGGTAGGCATCGTCCGGGTTCTTCGCGCCTTTGGGGATCGCCAGCATGTCGAACCAGATCGGCGCCCCTTCCTTGGGCAGGCGCATGTCTACTACCACGCCGTTCTTGGCTTCCTTGGCGCGGTTGGCGGCCTGGGAGAAGCTGCCGGAATACCCCACCGCCACGCAGATATCGCCATTGGCGATGTCGGCCATGTACTTGGACGAGTGGAAGTAGGTGACGTAGGGGCGGATCTTCAGCAGCAGCGCTTCGGCCTTGGCGTAGTCCGCCGGCTGCTTGCTGTTGGGGTCCAGGCCCAGGTGCTGCAGGGCCAGCGGCAGGATCTCCGACGGCGAGTCGAGCAGGGCCACGCCGCACTGCTTGAGCTTGCTGATGTTCTCTTCCTTGAAGATCAGGTCCCAGCTGTCCACCGGCGCGTTCTCGCCGAGGGCGGCCTTGACCTTGGCTGGGTTGAAGCCGATCAGGATGGTGCCGTACATGTAGGGCACGGCGAACTTATTGCCCGGGTCGTTGGCCTCGATCAGCTGCATCAGCTTGGGATCGAGGTGGTTCCAGTTCGGCAGCTTGCTGCGGTCCAGCGGCTGGAACACCCCGGCCTCGATCTGCTTGGCGAGGAACACGTTGGACGGCACCACCACGTCGTAGCCGGAGTTGCCGGTCAGCAGCTTGGCTTCCAGCGCCTCGTTGGTGTCGAAGATGTCGTAGACCAGCTTGACCTGGCTGTTCTCGGCCTTGAAGTCTTCCAGGGCCTTGGGGGTGATGTAGTCGAACCAGTTGTAGACGCGCAGGGTGCGTTCTTCAGCCTGTGCGGCACTGCCCAGCAGCGCCGCGCAGAGCGCGGGCAAGAGGTAGCTTTTGAGCCTGTTCATGTGGCGGGTTTCCTTCACTGGGCGTTTTGAAAGCCTTCGAGAACGTTGACGGCGTTGATGCCGATCTCTTCCACGGCGTAGCCGCCTTCCATGACGAACAGCGTCGGCGTGCCCAGGGCGGCAATGCGTTGCCCCATGGCCAGGTAGTCCGGGCTGTCGAGCTTGAACTGTGAGATCGGGTCGTCCTTGAAGGTGTCCACGCCCAGCGATACGACCACTATGTCGGCGCCATAACGGCGGATTTCCTCGCAGGCCTGTTCCAGCGCCGCGCTCCAGCTGTCCCAGCCGCTGCCGGCGGGCAGCGGGTAGTTGAAGTTGAAGCCCTCGCCGGCACCTTCGCCGAGTTCGTCCGCATACCCCAGGAAGAACGGGAATTCGGCTTCCGGGTGGCCGTGGATCGAGGTAAACAGCACGTCACTGCGTTCGTAGAAAATCGACTGGGTGCCGTTGCCGTGGTGGTAGTCGACGTCGAGGATCGCGACCTTCTTGTGGCCCTGGTCGAGGAAGGCCTGGGCGGCGATGGCCGCGTTGTTCAGGTAGCAGTAGCCGCCCATCAGGTCGCCGGCGGCATGGTGTCCCGGTGGCCGGCACAGGGCGAAGGCACTGAGCGCGCCGCGCTGGATCACCGCCTGGGCAGTCAGGGCGACTTGCGCGGCGCTGTAGGCCGCCTGCCAGGTGCCGGCGGTGATCGGCGCGCCGCCGTCGAAGCTGTAGTAGCCAAGCTGGCCGTGCAGGCTGGTGGGGATCACGCTGCGCAGGGTGCGCGCCGGCCAGGTGTAGGGCAGCAGGTCGCCGTCGATGCCCTGGGCGGCCCAGCGGTCCCAGGCGCCCTTGAAGAAGTCCAGATAGGCGCGGCTGTGGATGCGTTCGATGGGCCCCAGGCCGAAGTCCCTGGGCGCCTCGACCGGGCCCAGGTTGCGATACTTCACGCGGTCCAGCACGTGGTCGGCGCGCGACGGCATTTCGAAGCAGGGCATCAGTTGCCCGTCGATCAGTTCGCAGCGGCCGTGGTGCAGGTGGTGATCGTCCGAGTAGATCGTCAGCATTTCTTGTTCTCCGCAGGCTGGTTCGGTGCTCACAGTCTTGCGGCGCCGGGGCTTTTGGAGAACGGCAGGAGCGGCCAAAAGGGGATCGATATGGCCAAAACCTGTGTCCGCAATTCGCCCCTTGAAACAGCACGGCGCCCCATTGCGGGGCGCCAGCGGGGTCAGCTTGCGGGCGGCGCTTGATCGAAGCGCTGCAGCACCTGGAGCATGTCCTCGCGTTTTTTCCGGGTGAGGATACCCAGCAGCAGGGCGCGGCCGTTTTTCTCGCAGCGCTGGCCGGCATTCGGATCGGCGCCTTTCTCCAGCAGCAGGGTGAACATGTCCAGGGTCTCCTGCTGGCTGACAGTGGGGGACTTGTCGTCGGCGGAGGTCTTGTCGGCGACGAACGTCAGCAGACTCTGGCCGCCGGGTTGCTGGTTGGAGCAGGTGCCGCGACCGTAGTTCAGGTTGAGATTGGCACCGGCTTCGATCAGCTGCCTCATGGCCGTGTAGTTGTTGCCCCAGAACGCCCGGTACAGTGCGGTTTCGTTGTCATCCACGGTGCGCAGTTCGAGGTTCTGCGGGTGTTGCAGCAGCCAGGTGAAGCCTTCGAGGTTGCGCTTCTGCTCGGCCAGTTGCATCAGCGGGGTGTAGCCCCGGCTGTTTTGCTCGTCGATGGCGACGCCGGCTTCCAGGAGGAATTTGAGACGCCCGCCCTGGTTCAGGTCGGGGCTGTCCTTGAGGTCGCGCTCCATGGCCTGCAGAGCCAGGGTGGTCCATTTGTACTGGCCGCTGGTATGGGCGCCGTGGGCCAGCAACAGCCGAGCGATCTCCAGGTTTGGCGCATCCAGGGCATGCAGCAGGGCACTGCGCCCGTCGTCGGCCATGACTTCGCCACTGACGCCACCGGCCAGCAAGCGCCGGACCTCGGCCGCGTCGCCGGCATCCACGGCGGCCACCAGCGGCCAGAAGCCCTGGCACGCCTGCGGGTTGGCGGACTTCAGGCCCAGGCGCTGCAATACGCGCGGCGGCACGCTCAACTGGCGTTGCAGGCGCAGGCCGCAATACAGCCGATAGCGCTCGATGGCGCGGCCCTGGTGGATGTTGTCCAGCGGCCGTTGTTCGAACTGGGCCCAGTCCAGGTCGGCCAGGTTGAGGTAGGTCGGCATGCGCCCGGGTTCCCGGCGCAGCACCTCCAGCAGCCAGGGGCGGGCGGTTTTCAGCTGGCCGGCCTCGCTGGTCCAGTAGGCGATGTCGTTGAGCAGGCCCGGGTATTCACTGCGGTCCTGGGCCATGGTGCGAAAGTCATGGGCGGCGAAGAAGTCTTCTACCTGGCGGATGCCCGGCCCCTTGTCCTTGGCTTTGCGCAGTTGCTCGTGGAGTTCGCGGAACCGCGCCCAGACGTCATCCGCCGTGGCCGCTGGCGCATAGGCATTGAAGGTGATCGGACCTGCGCCGCTGCTGAAGGGCCGGAACCACGCAGGAAAGCGCTGCAGGGCGTACAACCACTGTTGCTCGATCTCGGTGCCGATCGGTTGCAGCGGCGTGAAGTCCATCTGGGTCAGGTCGCGGCGGTGACTGACGGCCAGCATCGGCTGCTGCGGATAGCGCTGGTCGATCAGCAGATAACGCTGGCTGAGTTGCCAGTCCGGGCTGATGCAATTGAAGCTCAAGGGCGTCAGGCTCAGCCCGACTTCGAGCTGATTGCTCGGCGGCCAGTTGTCCGAGACCTGGATCGGGTCGTCCGGCGAGACGCAGGCCCGCAGTTCCTCGGGGCTGAATAGCGGCAAGGGCGGCGACTTGTAGATGCGCTGCTGGTACTGCGTGTCCTGGTAGGCGTTGAGATAAAACAGCCCGCGGTACTGGCTGAGCACGATCCGCGCCGGCAGCTGCTCAAGGCCTGGCAGGGGGAACGGCTTGATCTGCAGGGTGGCGGTTTCCGGTTCGTCCAGGACGATGCCGCGGGAGACTTGCCACCATTTGATCTTGGCCAGGTCCAGGTCGAATGCCTGGACGGCGGGGGCGATGGCGAGCATCAGCAGCGCCAGGCCGTTCGCGCAAAAGCGGATGTGCCTGGCAACGATGCCTGTAAAGAAGTTCACGTTTGCAGTCCCTTGCCGGTATGAAAGGCCGGCAATGTAATGCAATCGGCGGTTTTATGCCGGGGTTTGTGTCAGGGCCGGAACTGGCTCGGGGCGACGCCGCTCCAGCGCACGAAGGCATGGCGGAAGCTCGCGGTTTCGCTGAAGCCCAGGGCTTCGGCGATGCGGTAGATCGGCAGGTCGTCCTCGCAGAGCATCTGCTTGGCCCGCTCGAAGCGCAGCTCGTCGAGCAGTTCCTGATAGCTGCACCCCAGGTCCTTGAGGTGCCGGCGCAGGGTGCGGGCCGAGCAGTTCATCTGTTCGGCCAGGCCTTCCAGTCCCGGCGCGGCGTCCAGTTGCGCCGCCAGCAGCTGGCGGATACGCCCCAGCCACGCCTGGCGCCCGGTGAATTCGGTGTTCTGCTTGCGGCAGCGTTCGGCCATGGCCTGGTGGGTGATGGCGTCCGCCAGGGGCAGCGGCTGTTCGAGCCAGCGCCGGTCGAAGGCGAAGGCATTGCAGGTTGCATCGAATTGCAGCGGGCAGTCGAAGCGCTCGGCATAGCGGCGCTGGTAATCGGGGGCGGGGTAGTCGAAGCGGGCACCGCGCAAGGGCAGCGGATGGCCCAGCAGGTCGTCGCAGATGACCTTCATCGACACCAGGCAGAACTCGATATTGAAGGTCGCCAGCGCCGGGTTCTCGCGGTAATCCGCGGCGGTCAGCCAGATCAGCTCGCCATCCGTTTCCAGGCTCAGCTCGAAAAGTGTTCCCAACAGCGCCGGATAACGCAGCGCCAGGCGCAAAGCGTCACCTAAGGTGGCACTGGTGAGCAGGGCATAACCGAGCATGCCGTAGCTGGAAACGTGCATGCGCCGGCCCAGCTCCAGGCCGATATCCCGTTGCAGGGCCACGGCGTTGGCGCACACCAGCATTTCCTGGTTGGTGGTGATGCGGGTGTCGGCGCGGCTCAGGTCGGCGGCGTTGATGCCGCTGCCGGCCAGCAGCGCGTCACTGGGCAGCCCTTGGTCCTTGAAGGTGTTGAGCACCAGCGAGACGGCGTTGAGGGTGGTGAGGTGAGAGTGCAGCATGTCCGTTTCCAGCCCGGGGGATGCTGAAAACGGAGCAATTTGTATGCCGCGCCTGCGACAAATTCCAACGATGGCGTGGGGCGGCGGCTGGATCGCCGCGTTGCGGCTATCGCGAGCAAGCTCGCTCCTACAAGGGACTGTGGAGCTTCTGTAGGAGCGAGCTTGCTCGCGATGAAGGTGAACGATGACGTGCTGTCAGCTCAGCTCGCCGCACAGGTCCAGTTCCACTAGGCGCCGCACTTCGGCGCTGTCCAGGCCGGCGCCCAGCAGGGCGTTGAGCTTGCCGAAGGCCGCTTCGCGGGTCATGCCGCCGCCGGACAGTACGCCGACGCCGCGCAGGCGGCTGCCGGCCTCGTAGATGTCCAGCTCCACGCCGCCTTCATGGCATTGGGTGATGGCGACCACCACGATGCCCTGTTCCCGGGCGCGTTGCAGGCTGGCCAGGAACTGCGGGTTATCGCTCGGCCCGGTGCCGCTGCCGAAGCACTCCAGCACCAGCGCCTGGATGCCGCTGCCCAGCAGGGCGTCGAGCTGTTCGGCGGCGATCCCCGGCACCAGCGGCAATACGCCGACCCTGGCCAGTTGCTTGGCCTGGCGGTAATCCAGCTGCGCTGGAATCGAGGTCGCCTTGGCTGCGCCACCCTGGCGCTGCAACGCCGCGAACGGATGACGGCCGAAGCTGCGGATCTTCGCGCAGCGGGTCGGCGCCAGCAGTTCACCGTGGAAGTACAGGTGCACGCCCGGCGCCAGGCCCTGGCCGAGGGCGACCAGGGCGCCGCCGAGGTTTTCCCAGGCATCGCTGTCGGTCACCCCGGCCGGCAGCATCGAGCCGGTGAACACCACGCGGGCGGGCAGGCCCAGCAGCTGGAAGCTCATGGCCGCGGCGCTGTAGGCCAGGGTGTCGGTGCCGTGCAGGATCAACACGCTGTCGCAGCCTTGCACGTCGACCGCATCGACCACGGCTTCGCGCAGGCGCTGCCAGTAGGCGGGGGTCATGTTGGCGCTGTCGATCAGCGGCGCCATCTCGCGAAAGCGCCAGTCGGGCACCACCAGCTCGGGCTGGCTGTGCAGGTAGTCGCGCATCCGCGCCTCGAAACCCGAGGCCGGGGCCAGGCCGTGGGCGCTGGCCTGCATGCCGATGGTGCCGCCGGTGTAGAGCACCATGACGTTCTGCGCGGCAGGATAGGTGTTGGCATTCATTGGGGAGTCTCCGGAACGATGACAGCGTGCGGTCGAGCATGAAGCTGACCGCCGCTTGTGTCACGCCGGGCGCAAGACATGCGCCCGGTTTTTACCCGATCAGCGTTGCGCTGCGGGAATACCTTGCGGCTGAACGTTGGCCTCGGCAGCAACCGACGGGCTGGTCGGCCAGGCCTTCAGGTCCAGGTCCAGATCGGTAAATTTGCTGGAGTCGAACACTGGCTGGCTGACGCCGGCGCGGCGCTGCTCGTCGTAGTCGCGCATCACGCGCAGGCCGACCTTGAACAGCATGGCCAGGGCCACCAGGTTGACGAAGGCCAGGCAGGTCATGGTGATGTCGGCGAAGGCGAACACGGTCGACAGGTCCTGCATCGAACCCCAGACCACCAGCGCCAGCACCAGGCCTCGGAAAGTCATCAGCGCAGCGCGGTTGCGGGTGAGGAACTGCAGGCTGTTCTCGCCCAGGTAGTAGTTGTAGAGGATGCAGGTGAAGACGAACAGCGACAGCGCGACGCTGACGAACATGCGGCCCCAGTCACCGACCACGGCGGCCAGCGAGTTCTGGGTCAGGACGATGCCGTCACCTTCGAAGCCTGGGGTGTAGAAGCCCGACAGCAGGATCAGCAGCGCGGTGCAGGTGCAGATCACGAAGGTGTCGAGGAACACGCTGAAAGCCTGGACCACGCCTTGGGCGCCCGGGTGCTTCACGGCGGCCACGGCGGCGACGTTCGGCGCACTGCCCAGGCCCGCTTCGTTGGCGAATACGCCACGCTTCACGCCCATGACAATTGCGCTGCCGAGCAAGCCGCCGAAGGCCGGGTCGAGACCGAAGGCGCTCTTGAAGATGGTTTCCAGCATGGCTGGGACCTGTTCGATCTGGGTGCCGATCACGTACAGGGTCACGCCGATATAGGCCAGAGTCTTGATCGGTACCAGCAGGTCGGACACCGAGGCGATGCGCTTGATACCGCCGATGAAGGTGATGGCCAGCAGCACCGCCAGGACGATACCGGTGTGTTGTGGGTCGAAGGCAAAGGCGTTCTGCAGCGAGTGGGTCACGGTGTAGGACTGCAGGCCGATGAAGGCGAAGCCGTAGGTGACCAGCAGCAGGATCGAGAACACCACCGCCATGCCTTTGAGCTTCAGGCCGTGCTGGATGTAGTAAGCCGGACCTCCACGGTACAGGCCGTCGCCATCGGCGCGCTTGTAGACCTGGGCCAGGGTACATTCGAAGAAGCTGCTGGACATGCCGACCAGTGCGGTCACCCACATCCAGAACACCGCACCCGGACCACCGAGGGTCACGGCGATGCCGACACCGGCGATGTTGCCTGCACCGACACGGCCGGCAAGGCTGAGCATCAGGGCCTGGAACGAGCTGAGCTGCCCGGCGCTGCCTTTGAGGCTGTCGCGGAACACCGCGAACATGTGGAAGAAGTGGCGCAATTGAACGAAACGCGAGCGGATCGTGAAGTAGCTACCGAGCCCGACAATGAGCACGATCAGTACTTTCCCTGAGAGGAAGTCGTTGATGACTTCGAGCATGGAGTATTCCTCGCTGTTTTTTGTAAAGGCAGAAGCTGGGCGGTCCGAAACATCGAGTTACACACCGTCGCGCGGGCAGCACGACAGGTGGGGCGAGTGTTCGTCCCGGTTCCAATTCGCGGGTTGTTATTAGTTCGGGTTTCCCATGGGGTTGAGCCTCGTTACCGACGGCTGTCCATGTGAAGAGGGGGCGCACTATACCGGTGCGCGCGCCCGCCGTCTGCATATAGCGCGTCGAGCCGAGGAACGGCAGACGGGGAAAGGGGCTGAATCGAGCGCCTCGGCACGCTTTATCGCCTCCGTAGGAGCGAAGCTTGCTCGCGATGAACGTCAACGAAAATGCGGTGTGGCTGGCAGAGCGCCGCTTTGCGGCTATCGCGAGCGATCGAGCGTCGACCGGCCGCTCCTACAGAAGATTCCCGTCGCAGACGATACCGGCGACAGCTTTGCGTTTTCGTAGGAGCGGGTCGGTCGACGCTCGATTGCCCGCGATGGGGGGCGGCGCGGTCCGGCAGGCCTCAGAAGTAGTAGCCGATATTGACATTGGTCCGGTAGTACCACTGGTTGCTGCCCACCGAGCTGGTGCTGGTGAAGCCGCTGCCGTTCTCCGCGCCACCGTAGGGGTTGGCGTTCCGGGCCCAGGTCAGGTCGACCCAGGCCATGATCGGCATGGCCAGGAACTGCGCGCCCACGGTGTACATCTGCGAGTCGTCCCAGCCGCTCCGGTCTTTCATCATCCGGCTGTAGTCGTTGTACAGCTTGATCTTCTTCAATTGCCCGAGCTTGGGCGTGTAGATGTCGTAGCCGACGTTGAACGAGGCGATGGTGGCCTTGGAGGCGATCAGGTACGCCGGGGTCAGGCCGTTGCCGCCCATCAGCACCGAATCCTGGCTGACGCCGGTCGGGTTCTGGGGATCGAACTCGTAGCGGATGCCCTGGGTGGTGACGGTCCACGGACCCTTGCTGATGACCGCGTGCACGCCCGCGGCCCAGTAGTCACCATCGTCCCTGGTGGTGGCGTTGTAGAGCTGGGCGGTGGCCAGCGAGGCGCCGATCTCGGTCTTCCAGCCATCGCTGTTGAAGGTCCGCGCCACGCGGGCGTTGAATTGGTTGCGCTTCTCGTTGTCCTGGCGCGACTGGGTGAAGGCAATGGCGTTGTTATCGAGGTCGGCGTAACGCCCGACTTCCGGCGAGTAGCGAATATCCGTGGGCAACATGCGCGGGAAGTAGCCGAGCTGCACGTCCCAGTCCTGATCCTTGTAGGTGTATTTGAGGCCCGAGCCTGCGCTCACGCCGTAGCCCATGAAAAACGGGATGTGATAACTCCAGCCGAACTGCGGATAGGGCTCCAGGCCGAAGGGCTTGAACGGCGCCCCCAGTTGCAGGCTGGCGTTGGCGTTGAGCCGGTAGCCGACGAAGCCGCGGTCGATGGAGCGCTTGCCGTCGTCCTGGAACCAGTAGCCGATATCGCTGTAGAGGTTCTTGTAGGTGGCTTGCACATCCAGGCGGAAGGTGTCGAACAGGAACCGGCCGTTATTCTCGGTGGTGTCCCAATGTTCGTCGCGGTAATTGGTGCGCAGCGTGCCGCCGATATCCAGGCTGCTGTCGCCGTCGTCACTGCGCCAGGAAATATGCGGAAAAGGCTTGCTGGCGGCGTTGGCCCGCACGGGGGCGGAAGGAATGGGTTCGACGGCGAAACTTGCGCAACTGACTACCATCAATCCTGCACATAAGACATGACGTTTCATTTTTGACCTCACCTTTAATGCTCGGCGCTACTTGATGATCGGCAACACTTACCCGCTTGCCTGATAAGGCAACTGTGGCGGGAGTGGGTCTTGCCGGATTAAGTGCTGGTTATTGTTGTTTTATCGGTGGAACGCCGTTTGGCCCGTGGATTTACAGGGGGTAGAGCAGGAACTGTGCCAGGCATCCTGCATCTTGGATGTTTATGAAAAGGTTATTGAAAACAATTGTTTATATGGGAAACACAGGCTTCTGTGCAGCCTGTGAAACAGCGGGGAAAGTGGGTAACAAAGTTGCGCGTTATGGGTGCGTCTTTATTGCACGCTGTTAAATAAGCGGGCAGGAAGTTTGTTTTACTGGTGAACAATCAGATGCCTGTCGGTTACAGCGAAAGTTCATTTTTCGCCATAAACCGCGAGCCTAAAAAAGGCCGACATCACTGCCTGTAGCCGCTGCCGAGCCCGCGAGGCGGCGAATGGCACCGCAGGGGCCGCCATCCGGACGCCGGGGTGCATCAATGAAGTGCGGTTGGCAGGTTTTGCGGCTGCTGCGCAACCGATCGCAGCCTCGCAGGCTCGGCAGCGGCTACAACAGCGGTTTTGCAGCTTCTCAGCGGTTGTGGCGGCCATTGTGTGGGAGTGTCGGCCGGCGACATGCCTGGATTCCTGTAGCCGCTGCCGAGCGGGCGAGGCTGCGAACGGCACCGCAGGGGCCGCCATCCGGACGTCGGGGTGCATCAATGGAAGTGCGGTTGGCAGGTTTTGCGGCTGCTGCGCAACCGATCGCAGCCTCGCAGCCTCGGCAGCGGCTACAGCGGTCGTTTTGCAGCCTTTCAGCGGTTTTGGCGGTATGTAATAGCCGTACAGCCTTTGCCTGGCAACGATTACGTAGCAATTACGTAACCGTTACGTAGCAATTACATAGCGTGCTAGAGATCCAGCACCAGGCGTCGGCTCTTGCAGCCGGAAACGCAGACCATCATCGATCGGTTGGCCGCCCGTTCGGCCTTGGTCAGCACGCCGTCGCGGTGGTCGATCTCGCCTTCCACCACCCGCGTTTCACAGGAGCCGCAGACCCCTTCGCGACAGCTGTGGTCGATGTCGCAGCCGGCTTCGAGCAGCACATCCAGCAGGCTCAGGCCGGGCTCCACGGACAGGGTCTTGCCGGACTTTTTCAGCTCGACGCTGTAACTGCTCTGGGCGTCTGCGCTGGGCGGCAACTCGGCGGCGGCGAAGCGCTCGATATGGGCATGGGGATAACCCAGGCGCTCGCAGGTGGCTTCGAAGGCATCGAGCATCGGCGTCGGGCCGCAGCAGTAGAAGTGCGTGTCCGCCGGCTGGCCGGCGAGGTAGGCGGCGAGGTCCGGCGGCGCGCCTTTCTCGTCGTTGAAGTGGTAGATCACCCGGGCCTTGAGCCCGCTCAGCTCTTCCACCAGCGCGGCCTCCTGGCGCGAGCGCGCGCAGTAGATCAGCTCGGCGGATTTTCCCAGGGCCAGCAGTTGGCGGAACATGCAGTAGATCGGCGTGATGCCGATGCCACCGGCCACCAGCACGCTGTGGCTGGCGCTCGGTTCCAGTTCGAAGTTGTTGCGCGGCGCGGCGATCGACAGGTGCATGCCGACCCGCAGCTGGCTGTGCACGTATTCCGAGCCGCCGCGGCTGTTGCGGTCGCGCAGGATGCCGACCACATAACGGCCCTGGTCGCTGGGCGAGTTGAGCAGCGAGTAACTGCGCACCAGGCCGTTGGCCAGGTGCAGGTCGATGTGCGAGCCGGCGTCGAACGGCGGGAACACCGTATCGCCCAGGGGCCGCAGCTCGACGCTGATGATGCCTTCGGCTTCGTAGCGCAGGGTGTGGACGCGGGCGGTGAGGAAGGAGGGTTTAGACATCGTTCACCTCTATGACGGTACGCAGGTCGACATCGAGCCGGGCGTCGGCCTCGATTTCGACCCGTAATTCGGGAAACACCAACGCACTGACCGCCACCAGGGTGGAGGTCGGGAACAGCGCCTGCCCGGCAAAGAAATCGCGCCGGGCGCGGCCCACCTGCTCCTTGTCGGCGATGTCGGTGAGGTACACCGTCAGCCGACAGATATTGCCGATATGGCCGCCGGCGGCTTCCACCAATGCCTGGATCTTGCCCAGCACCAGCAGGGTCTGGGCGTAGCCATCCAGCGCCGCGCCGGCTTGCGCGGCCTCGCGGCTGGCGGGGTGCGCGGTCATGCCGGACAGCAGCACCTCGCGGCCAATCACCAGGGCATTGGACCAACTGGCGCCGGCCGGCTCGGCCACGGCTGCGCTGCGCACCCGGTGCACGGCCCGGTTCATGGCAACTGCTTCGCTTCGATCAGTTCGAGCTGGGCCTTGGCAGCGTTCTTCAGGTAGCGCCGCAGCCGCACCACGCCCAGGTCGTGCTGGTAGAGGTTTTCGCGCTGGTTGGCGTCCGGCTCCATGAACTCCAGCAGCACCCGGTCCTGCTCCAGCACCGCCCAGTGCCGTGCTTCCAGGCGGTTCTTGTAGAGGAAACGCCAGGTGTCGCGCTGCCAGCCGGTCAGCGGACGGCAGCGCCAGTGGAACACCGCCGCCAGCGAGCGGCTGCTCGGGGTGTAGCTGCCGATGATGGTGAAGTTGCCGCCCGGGCCGCCGGTTTTCGGGTAGGGAATTTCCAGGCGCAGCCAGTGGCAGCCGTTGTCCATGAACTCGGTCCAGTCGAAGTTCACCCCGCGCTGGCCTTCCTTCTCGAAGAAGAAGCCGTTGTCGGTGTCGCGGGTGACGAACTTGGCGGTGGCTTCGCCTTCGCTCATCGAGTGCGACATCTTGTGCAGGTAGGTGCCGTGCATCGGGTCCATGACGTTGTCGAGCACGTAGCGGTAGTCGCCTTTCCACTCGGTGTAGCAGACGAAGCTGCTCCACTCGGGGGAACTCAGCTGCTCCGGCAGCACCAGTTCCGGCGGGGTTTCCAAGTGCGGGTCGGTGGCGTTGAACAGGAAGATCGCGCCGGCGGCTTCGCGGGTGTGGAACATCCGCGTCGGCCGGCTGCCTTCGAGCTTGCAGCCGGGGCTGCCGGGCACCTTGGTCACGGTGCCGTCGCAGCGCACTTCGATCCCGTGGTAAGGGCATTGCAGGCGATCACCCAGCACCGGCCCCTGGGACAGCGGCGCGCCGCGATGCGGGCAATGGTCTTCCAGGGCATGGACGCTGCCATCGTTGTCGCGCCACAGGGCGATCTTGTAGCCCAGGCGGCGCACCGATACCGGCTTCTCGCCCAGCAGGTCCGAGGGCAATACCGGGAACCAGAGGTCCTTGAGGCCATTGGCCAGGTGATTTTCAACAGGGTCGACGGTCAGTTGCGTATTCATCTTGTTATTCCTTCTGCCGGGTCATTCGCCCAGCCGGGCCATCAGGGTTTTATAGGCATCCTCGGTCCACTCGCCGCTGGTCAGCGGGCAGGGCGGCCCGGCCAGGTTGAGGTGGGCGAGCAGCGCCGGCAGCTCGCTCACGCCATTGCCGAAAGCGCGCTCGATGGAATCGCCCAGCAGCTCTTCGAACTGGGTGTTGGGCCGCTTGCGCGCCTGATGGGGTTCGAGGAATCGTTCGTGGGTGTTCATGTCATTGACCTCCGTTGCGTACCCGTTCGCGGATCGTTTCGCGTACCGGGATAAAGTCGTATGTCGGGAAAACCTCAGTGCCGAACACGCCCCAGGCCGAGCGTTCGAGCTCGACGTTGAGGGCCGGCAGCAGGCTTGGCGGCAAGCGCAGGGTGACGATCTGGCCCAGGCCCATGGCCACGGTCCACGACACCAGCTCGACGCCTTGCGGTGGAAAGCGCTCCCACCAGTCCTGCTGCTTCATGTGGCGCTGGATGTCTTCCAGGTTCTTCGATTGGTCGTGCTTGAGCAGCACGGTCACCAGCAATGTCTCGCTCATGTTCAGGCCGCGCTGTCGGTGGGCACGGCCCAGGCGTCATAGCCGTAGACCCAGTCGGCGTTGCCGCCGTCCTTGAGCCACTGGTTGCCCCGCGAGCCGATCTGGATCTGGCTGGTGCGCGCCAGGCGCGCCTGCTGGTAGGCCTGCAAGGCCGCGGCGACCGACGCCGGGCTGTCGAGGTCGTGCAGGTAGCGGGCGAGCACCACCGCGTCCTCGATGGCCTGGCCGGCGCCCTGGGCCATGAACGGCATCATCGGGTGGCAGGCGTCGCCCAGCAGGGTGATCGCGCCCCTGGACCAGAACGGCAGCGGGTCGCGTTCGTACAGCGCGGTCTTGAGCACATCGGTGCAGGCGTCGAGCAGGGCGCGGGCGTCCGGGTGGAACGCCCGGTAGTGGCTGCGCAGTTCCTCGGCGTCGCCGGCACTGGTCCAGGACTCCTCGTGCCAGCTGTCCTGGGCGGTAGTGGCGAAGATGAAGATGTCCTTACCCTGGTTCAGCGGGAAGGTGACGATCTGGCTCTGCGGGTTGGGGCCCCACCATTTGGTGAAGGCCTGGATGTTCGGCACCTGGGCCACGCGCTCGGCCGGCACCACCGCGCGGTAGGCCACCACCCTGGTGAAGCGCGGATGTTCTTCGCCGAACAGCGCGTTGCGCACCACCGAGTGGATGCCGTCGGCGCCGATCAAGACATCGCAGCGGTGCTGGCTGCCATCCTTGAAGTGCAGCGCGATGCCGTCGTCGTCTTGCATCACCCGCTCGACGCGCTTGGCGAATTGCACCTGCTCCAGCGGGAACACTTCGGCCAGGGCCGCCAGCAGGTCGGCGCGGTGGATGGTCAGTTGCGGCGCGCCGTATTTGCGCTCGGCGGCGTCGGCCATTTCCAGGCGCGAGGTTTCTTCGCCGCTGTCCCACATCCGGCTGATGCGATGGGTCGGCCGGGCGGCCGGCAGGCGCACCGCGGCACCTATGCCCAGGCCGTCCAGCGCGCGCACCGCGTTGGGCGTGAGGTTGATGTCGGCGCCGACCCGCAGGAAGGCTTTCGACTGTTCGAACACGGTGACCCGGTGGCCGGCGCGGTGCAGGGCGATGGCGGCGGTCAGGCCGCCGATACCGGCGCCGGCGATGGCAATGTTCAGGGAAGACATGGACGACTCCTGCTCAGGGTTTCGGTTTGTCGGTGAGGAATTTGCCTTGCGGCGCCTCGACGTTCTGCTGGCGCCGGGTGTGGCCGTCGATGCCGCCGGCAATCGCCCATTCGGCGAACACCGTGGGCCCCGGTTCGAAGGTGCGCGGCTGCCATTCGCCGGTCAGTTGGTCTTCGTCGGCGTAGTACTCCACCAGCGCGCCGGCGGGGTTCTTGAAGTACCAGAAGAACGCCGAAGACACCGGGTGCCGCCCCGGGCCGATCTCGGTGGTCCAGCCGCTGCGGGAGATGTGCATGCCGCCGCCGAACACTTCGTGCACGTCGCGCACGGTGAACGCCACGTGGTTGAGCCCGGCCCGCGGCGCCGGCAGTTGCAGCATGAACAGGTCGTGGTGGCCGCCTTCCTCGGCGGTGCGCAAGAACGCCCCGCGGTCCGGATAACGGTCCGAGGCCTGGAAGCCGAAACGCTCGTGGTAGAAGGCTTCGCAGGCGTTCACGTCCTTGACGAAAAACACCACGTGGCCGACTTCGATCGGCGTCGCGCGTTCATAGACCGGCGCCGCCTTGTTGATCCGGCCCTTGGTCTGCCAGGTGTTGTGGCCGCTGCACTCGATGTCGATCTCGCGCTTGCGGGTCACTTGCAGGCGGATCGCCAGGCCGTTGGGATCGGTGCAGCCGATGCGCCCGTCGGTCTCGACAAACCCTGGGTCATGGGCGATGCGCTGGCGGTACAGCGCCAGGTCCGCCGTACTGGCCACGCCCCAGACCACTTCGCGCACGGTGGAGCCGGCCTCGATGGCGGGCGGCAGGCCCGGCTTGTCCAGGTCGGCGAGCACCACGCGGCAGCCGTTGAGGGTTTCGAAGATCACCTCGTCGGGCTGCGCGCTGACCTGCTTGAGGCCCCAGTCGCTGAAAAACCGCACGCAGGTGTCCAGATCCTCGACGCCATAGGTGACTTCATCGATGCCTAACACGCTCATAGCGCTACCTCTCGTGGCACACCGGCCCAGGCCAGTGGCTGTTCGTTCATGCCCCAATAGAGGCTCTTCTGTTCCATGTACTGCAGGATGCCCAGGCGGCCTTTTTCGCGGCCCAGGCCGCTGTCGCGCCAGCCGCCGAAGGGCGTGGAGATCGAGAACTGCTTGTAGGTGTTGATCCACACCGTGCCGGCCTGCAGGCGCCGGCCCAGGGCCCAGGCGCGCTTGTAGTCGCGGCTCCAGATCCCGGCCGCGAGGGCGTACAGGCTGTCGTTGGCCTGCTCCAGCAGCTGCGCTTCGTCATCGAAGGGCATGGCCACCAGCACCGGGCCGAAGATTTCTTCCTGGCAGGTCTGCTGGCTGTTGCTCAGGCCTTCGAGGATGGTCGGCGGGTAGAAGTAGCCTTGATCGTAGATGCCGCCGGTTGGGCGCTGGCCGCCGAGCAGCAGGCGTCCGCCCTCGGCCAGCCCGAGGGCCACGTAGCGCTCCACCGATTCGCGATGGCCGGCGCTGATCAGCGGGCCCATCTGGGTGTTTTCGTCGGCCGGGTCGCCGACCCGCAGGTTGGCCGCGGCCGCCACCAGGCGCTGCATGAACGGCTCGTACAAGGCGCGGGCGACGAACAGCCGGGAGCCGGCGATGCAGGCTTCACCCGAGGAACTGAAGATGCCGTACAGCACCCCGGCCACGGCGTGGTCGAGGTCGGCGTCGTCGAGGACGATGGTCGGCGACTTGCCGCCCAGTTCCAGGGACACCGGCATCATCTTGTCGGCGGCGATATGGGCGATGTGCTTGCCGGTGCGGGTGCCGCCGGTGAACGACACGCGCTTGACCAGCGGATGCCGGGTCAGGGCGTCGCCGAGCAGCGAACCCTTGCCGGGCAGCACGCTGACCAGGCCCTTGGGCAGGCCGGCTTCTTCGCACAGGCGGGCCAGGCGCAGGGCCAGCAGCGGGGTGATTTCCGCCGGCTTGATCACCACCGCGTTGCCCGCCGCCAGGGCCGGCGCGACCTTCTGCGCCTCGCTGGCGATCGGCGAGTTCCACGGGGTGATCGCAGCGACCACGCCCATTGGCTCATACACGCTCATGCTGACGAAATCGCCGCGCGACGGGGTGATGGTTTCTTCCAGGGTTTCGCAGGCCGCGGCGAAGAACTGGAAGGTGCCGGCGGCGCTGGCCACCAGGGCGCGGGTCTCGTTGATCGGCTTGCCGTTGTCCTGGCGCTGCAATTGCGCAAGCTCTTCGCCGCGCTCACGGATCAGTTCGGCGATGCGGTACAGCACGCCGGCCCGCTCGTGGGGTTTGCGCTGGGCCCAGCCGCTGTGCAGGAACGCCTGGTGCGCGCCCTGGATGGCGTCTTCGACATCCTGCAGATCGGCGGCGTTGAGCCAGGCCACGGCTTCGCCGGTGGCCGGGTAGCGGCTGGCGTAACGCTCGCCGCGGCCCAGGCGCCACTCGCCGGCGATGCAGATCGGTAAAGTCTGTTCGAGGGTCATCGACCGGCTCCTTAAATGGATATCGCGTGGGCGTGGTTGCCCAGGGCGCGGACCACGCTGTACACGGTCAGCGCCGAAGTCTTGGGGTTGGCCAGCAGCGGCTTGCCGCGCAAGCTCAACTCGAAACCGCCGAAGGCGCCCCGGGCTTCGAAGTGGTGGACGTTTTCCTCGCTGTGGGGGTCGGCGATCAGCGTCACCTGGGTGCGATCCAGGCCGATGCCGGCCAGCGACAGGGTGGCGGCGACGTTGGCGTTCTTCGGGTACAGCCGCGCCGCTTCGCGGGCGCTGCCCTGGAAGATCACCGTGGCCTCGCTGATGCTGTCGAGGTCGCAGGCCTGCTCGCCGGGGGTGTTCTTCCAGGCGCGGGCCGGCTTGCGCCCGGTGTAGTTGACCGAGTCCAGCCCGCCGACCTTGGCCGCCGACAGCGCATCGATGCCGCCGATGGCGCCGGGCAGCAGTTCGATGCGGGTCTGGCCGCGTTCGGCGGCGGCTTCCAGGCGCTCCACCAGGCCGACTTCGGACAGCGCGCCGACCGAGACGATCAGGCAGGCGATGCCGCGCTCCAGGGCCGGCAGCACGTGTTCTTCAATGGCCCGGTGGCCGGCGCATTCCACCAGCAGGTCCGGACGGGCGTCGGCCGGCAGCGCGGTGAGTACCTGCGGCGGCTGCTTGAAGCTGGCCAGGCGCTGGCGCACCAGGGCTTCGGAACCCTGGGAGGCGATGACGTAGTCCACGCACAACTGCGGGTCCTGCTCCAGCAGTTCGAGCACGCCGACGCCAATGGCGCCGCAGCCGATCATGGTGATATGCAACATGGCGCGATCCTCAGGCGGTGGCCTTCTGGGCTTTGGTTTCGCTGTTGGGCGGGCCGGCGAACTGGGTGGCGAAGTTGCCGACGCTGAGCATGTCGACTTCCAGCAGGAACGGGCCGGGCTGGCTCAGGGCGCTGTCCACCACCTTGCCGAAGTCCTTGAGGTCGGTGACCAGGCCGTGGCGCAGCCCCAGGGACTCGGCGAGCTTGGTGTAGTCCGGGGTGTGCAGGTCGACGTAGCAATGGCGGCTGCCGTAGACCGCGTCCTGGATATTGCGGATCACCCCGTAGCGCTGGTCGTTCATCAGCAGGATCACCAGGTTGGCGCGCTCCTGGACCAGGGTCGCCAGCTCACCGAGGTTGAGGATGAAACCGCCGTCGCCGGCCAGGGCGAAGACCTTGCGCCCGGGCGCGGTTTCGGCGGCGGCC
The DNA here is from genome assembly GCF_059416085.1 of Pseudomonas sp. GW821-FHT09E12. NCBI lineage: Bacteria > Pseudomonadati > Pseudomonadota > Gammaproteobacteria > Pseudomonadales > Pseudomonadaceae > Pseudomonas > Pseudomonas sp. GW821-FHT09E12. The sequence continues at coordinate 126,938 of NZ_JBWKOM010000005.1, forward strand.
ACGGCCGCGCCGATGCCCATCGCCAGGCCCTGGCCGATGCCGCCACCGAGGGCGTGGACCCCGGCGCGCGGGTGATAGAGGGTCAGCAGGCGGTTGCCCCAGATGCTGTTGGACAGGGTCACGTCGCGCACCCAGGAGAAGTTGCGGCCGGTGCTGGCCTGCAGCTGTTCGACCATCGCCGAGTACGGCCCCAGGTCGGCCACCAGCTGGCTGCGCGATTGCTCGCGGACCGCCTTGAGTTCGGCGAGGAAGTCCGGGTCGGTCTGCAGGCGGCCTTCGAGGCGGTCGGCCAGGCCCTCCAGGGCCAGCGCGGCGTCGCCGCAGATAAACAGTTCGCTGGCGTAGCTGCGGCCTTCGATGGCCGGGTTGGCGTCGATGCGCAGGGTGTTCTGCGGCAGCTTCAGGGCGTACTTGAAGGTCTCGTTGCTGCGCAGCCGCGAGCCGGCGATCAGCAGCGCGTCGCAGGTTTGCAGGAACTGCTCGACCCGCTTGTTCTGCGAGAAGGCCCCGAGGCAACGCTCGTCGTCTTCGTTGACCACGCCGCGGCCCTGGGTCGAGGTGATGACGCCCACGCCCATGGCCAGCAGGCGCTTGACCTGCGCCCCGGCATGCCGGGCGCCACCGCCGAGCCAGAGCAGCGGACGCTTGGCCCCGGCCAGGCGTTCGGCGACCAGGTCGAGGGCTTCCGGCGCCGGCACCGCGACCGGGATCGGCAACGGCGACAGGTCGGTGGGCATCGGGATAAAGGTCGACTGGATATCGATCGGGATTTCCACGCTCACCGGCCCGGTCGGCGCGGTCAGGGCGGTCTGCACCGCCAGCTTCAGGGTGCTGATGGCGGTCTCGACGCTGCGCACGCGGAACGCCGCCTTGGACACCGCCTTGAGCATGTTCAGCTGGTCGCGGGCTTCGTGGATGTAGGCCAGTTCCTGGTCGAGGTACGGCGTTTCGATCTGCCCGGTGATGTGCAGCAGCGGCGTGCCGGCGGTCTGCGCTTCGACCATGGCGCCGGCGGCGTTGCCGGCCGCGGTGCCGGTGGAGGTCAGGCACACGCCGAGGCCGCCGGTGGTGCGGGCATAGGCGTCGGCCATGTTGGCGGCGCCGGCTTCGCCGCGGGCCATGACGAAGCGGATATTGCCGCGCACGGCAAAGGCATCGAGGATCGGCATGTTGTGGATCGAGATCACGCCGAACGCGGCCTTGACCTCGCATTGTTCGAGAAAGGCGGTGATGGCAGCGCCCACGGTGACAGTGTTTTCGTTACGCATGGCGGGACAGGCCTCCGGATACATCGATATGGCTGCCTGTGGTGTAAGCCGACAGAGGCGAGGCCAGGAACAGGATCGCGCGGGCCGCTTCCAGCGGCAGGCCCAGGCGCCCCAAGGGAATGTGTTTGCGTTGCGCCAGCTGGGCGGTCCATTGCGCCCAGTCGAGGTCGCGTTCTTCGCGGGCCTCGAAGCGCCGGCGCCATTGCCCGGACTCCACCAGGCCAATGAGAATGCCGTTGACCCGGATGCCCTGCGGGGCGAATTCGGTGGCCATCGAGCGCACCAGGTTCATCACCCCGGCGCGGGCGGCCGAGGTGGCGACCATGTGCGGTTCCGGCTGGCAGGCCAGCAGCGAGTTGACGCAGACGATGGCGGCCTCGCGCTGGCTTTCCAGCTGGGCCTTGAAGGCGCGGACCGGGTTGATCACCGAGAAGAATTTCAGGTTCAGCTCTTCGCTCCAGGCGGCGTCGCTGGTGTCGGCGAAGGTCGAGACCCGGCCTTGCCCGGCGTTGTTAATCAGCACGCTGGCCTCGCCGAGCGCGGCCTGGCTGGCATGGGCGAAGGCGCTGACCGACTCGGCGTCGAGCACGTTGCACACCTGGGCCAGCATCCGGGCCTGGGGGAAGCGCTGGCGCAGGCCGGCTTCGGCGCTGCGCAGGCGCTCGCCGTCGCGTCCGCAGAAGGCCACGGCGGCGCCGGCTTCCAGCAGCAGCTCGACGCAGGCCAGGCCGATGCCCGAGGAGCCGCCGGTGACGATCGCGGTGCGGCCTTGCAGTTGATAAAGGCTCATCTCAATCCCTCATCAAGGCGGTCACGCGCTGTTGCCCGTCGTGGGCCACGCCGTTGTAGTTGAGCAGGCGCGACAGCTCGTCGGCGCTGCGGCGGACCTGCGACAGCAGTTCCTCGAAATTGACATGGCCGATCTGCGTGGTGGGGATGGTCACGCCCAGGGCGGCGGCGATGCGCCCGCTCTGGTCGCGCACTGGCGCGGCCACCGTGGAGATCGCTGATTCGAAGAAACCTTCGCCGCTGATAAAGCCGCGCTGGCGGTCGGCCTGGACCATGTCGAACAGCTCCAGCACGGTTTTCGGCGTGCTGTGGGAGTACTGCTCCAGATGCTCTTCGGGGTACAGCTCGCGCAGTTCGGCCAGGGACAGGTCTTCCAGGAGGATGCGCCCCAGCACCGTGGCGTGGGCCGGCAGGCGGGTGCCGACGTTGACCGCGTTGGAGAACACCGAGGGCGGCGAGACCTTGGCCACGTAGACGATCGAGCGGCCGTCGCGCACCACCAGGTTGCTCGGGTAGTTGAGGCGGTCGCACAGGCGCGCCAGCAGCGGCTGGCCGAGCTCGGTCAGCTCCAGCGACGCCAGGTATTCGAAGCCCAGGCGCAGCACCGACATGCCGAGGCGGTATTCGTTGCCGCTGCGGGTGACGAAACCCATGGTTTCCAGGGTGGTGAGCAGGCGGAAGATGGTCGAGCGCGGCAGGGCCAGGCGGCGGGCCAGTTCCGGCGCGGTCAGGGTGCGGTTGCGCCGGCTGAACTCGCAGAGCAGCAACAGGCCACGCTCCAGGCCCGGCACTATGTATTTGTCCTGAGCGTCCTTCAGCGGATCGGAGTCGTTCATAGGGTTCTACCTGTCAGGGATTCTTTGATGGCAAAGGCCAGGCGGCCCGCGACCACCAGCGGTTGTTCGATGGGGCTGGCATGGCCCGCGTCGGCGATCAGGTTGAAGCTGGCGCCCAGCGCCTTGGCCAGGGTCAGGCAGGTCTCGGCCGGGGTGATGCGGTCGGCCTCGCCGCAATGCACTTCGCAGGGCATGCCGGGTTGGCCGTGGCGCAGCAGGTCGTCGCCGCACAGCAGCTCGATGGCCTGGCGATAACCCGCGGGGTTGAGCCGCGCCATGTTCCAGCGCACCCAGGCCAGGGCCTGCGGCGCGGCGTTGGGCGAGAGCATGTGGGCACTGCGTTGTTCGGCCAGGCCGGCGATCCCCAGATGCTCCAGGTTCTCCAGGCGCTGGCGGCGCACCAGCTGGCGCTGCTCGCCGCGTTCCGGGGCGCCATAACCCCGGGCCGGGCTGATCAGTACCAGGCGACTCACCCGGCTCGCCTGTGAACTGCGAGCGAAGGCCAGGGCCGGCAGCGCGCCGAGGGAATGCCCCACCAGCACGCATTCCTCGACGTCCAGGGCATCGAGCATCTGCACCAGGCGGGCGGCGTAGTGCTCGGCCTTGGGCGCGGGGGATTCCAGGGGGCTGGAATCGCCGTAGCCGGGCGCGTCCCAGGCGATGACCCGGGCCTGGGGCGCCAGCTGTCGGGCCACCTCTAGCCAGGACGCCGCCCCGGAACCGATGCCGTGCAGCAGCACGATCGCCGGGCCCGCGCCGCATTCGCGCAGGGCCTGCCGGCCGCCGGCCACGGGCACCAGGCGCTGGGCAAAGTCGCGGGCCAGTCGGGCCTGGAGGTCCGCCGTCGATACGGGTTGAGAGAGGCCTGGCAACATGGGCTTATCCGCGCTTGATCGAGGCCAGAGGGTGCTCTGGCGGATAGGTCGGGGTGATCGGCTTTTTCGCGCCGAGCATCACGCACATCAGCGCGTCTTCGTCGCCGATGTTGATCTCTTCGCGGTACACGCCCGGCGGCACGGAAATCACGTCGCGGTCGGTGAGGATGGTCTCGAAGCGCTCGCCATCCTTTTCCAGCACCACCTTGAGCTTGCCGCGCAGCACGAAAAACACTTCCTCGACGTCGATGTGCAGGTGTGGCGGGCCTTCGTGGCCGGCCGGGATGACCATGGTGGAGAAGGTGAAGTGCTCCGACGCAATGGTGTTCATGTCACTGCTGACACCAGTGCCGCCGGTGCCGATGTAGCGCATTTGCGCGCGACGGAATTTCGGGTCGTAGTCGGCCTGGAACTTCAGCGCGTCCCAGTCGTACTTGCGCGTCTGGTAGCGGGCGATGCGCGTGTTCATCCAGGTTTCCAGGCTCGCGCCGGCAGGGCGGTCCCAGCTTTTCGGGGTGGCGTTTTGGGCAGATAGATCGGTCATGACAGTCTCCAGATCAAGGCATGACGAACCCGCCGTTGACCGGCAGGGTTTGTCCAGTGATGAAGCGGGCAAGGTCGGACAGCGCGAACAGCACGGCGCCGCTGACGTCTTCGGGCAGTTGCGGGCGCTGGATGGCCCGCTGGTCGTTGTACAAACGGTGGCGTGCCTCGGGCACGTAGGCGGTGGCCTCCACCAGCACCAGGCCGGGGGCGATGGCGTTGACCGTGATGTTGTCGGCGCCCAGCTCGCGGGCCAGGCTGCGGGTCATGGCGATGATCGCGCCCTTGCTGGCGACGTAGGCCAGCAGGTTCGGCGCGCCCCACAGCGGGGTGTCGGAGGCCAGGTTGACGATGGCGCCGTGGCCGCTGGCGCGCAGGGCCGGCAGGCAGGCGGTGGTCATCAGCCAGGTGCCGCGCACGTTGACCTGCATCACCTGGTCCCAGGTGTCGATGCTCAGCTCTTCGCAGCCTTTGCCGCCGGAGTTGGTGATCGAGGCGTTGTTCACCAGGCCGTCGAGGCCGCCGAGCAGGTCCAGGGTGGCGGCGATGCAGGCGTCGATGGAGGCCGGTTGGGCCAGGTCGAGGGTCACAGCCTGGACGTCCAGGCCTTGGGCCCGCAGTTCGCTGGCGGCTTGCTGCACGCGCTCTTGCAGCACGTCGGCGATCACCACCCGGGCACCGGCCCGGCCGATGGCCTGGGCGAAGGCGTAGCCCAGGCCACGGGCGCCGCCGGTGACCAGCACCTGGCGCCCTTCAAGCAGAAGATTCTGGCTGTTCATTATTGGGTGCTCAGCATGGCTTTGGGCATGTAGTGCAGGACGCGTTTTTCCGCCCAGACCACGGCGCCGTAGGCGATCACCCCGATCAGGGTGAGCATGACAATGGCGACGAACACCCCGGCGGTGTTGCCCTGGCCCTCGGCGTCCACCAGCAAGAAGCCCAGGCCCTGGTTGCCGCCGACCAGCTCGCCGACGGTGACGCCGATCACCGCCAGGGTCGAGGCGATGCGCAGGCCGGAGAACAGCGCGGCCATGGCCGAGGGGAACTCCACCAGGCGGAAGATCTGCCAGCGGCTGGCGTTCATGGTGCGCACCAGGTTGATCATGTCCGGATCGACGGTGCGGATCGCCGAGAGCACGTTGATCATCACCGGGAAGAACACGATCAGGATGGCGATCAGGATCTTCGGGTAGATGGTGTAGCCCAGCCACATCACGAACAGCGGCGCGAAGGCGACTTTCGGGGCGATCTGCAAGGCCAGGATGTAGGGCGACAACATGGCTTCGGCGGCGGGCGACAGGCCCAGGGACACGCCGATCACCACTCCCAGCAGGGCGCCGAGGCCGAAGCCGACGATGATCTCCAGCGCGGTGATCAGGGTGTGTTGCAGCAGGCCGCCGCTGTGCCACATCACCAGGCTTTCCTGGGCCACGCGGCTCAGTTGCGGCATGACGAATTCGGGCATGCCGAGCAGGCCCGGGCCCCATTGCCAGAGCACCAGGAACAGGACCAGCAGCGCGGCGCTGCCGAGCATGGAGTTATTCAGGCTTTTCATCGTGTGCGTACCTTGTTGTCCCGGTGGCTCATTGCGCGGCGACCGGGCTGTCGACGAATTGGTTGGTGAACAGGTCCTCGAGCTTGGGCTCCTGGCTGACGATGCCTTCGCTGACGTAGAACTGGCGGACCTTGTCCAGGCGCTGCGGATCGATGTGGCCGAGCACGCGCTGGTTGGCGTAGACATGCTCGACGTAGAGCTTGAAAACCTTCTCCAGCGAGTCTTCCTTGCCGGCGTAGGCCGGCACGACCTTGGCGAAGGTCACGGCGGCGGCGCGCGGGTCCTGGATAATGTCGCGCATGCCTTGCAGGGTGGCCTGGACCACGCCGCGCACGACCTTGGGCTGGTTCTTGATGGCGTCGTCGGAGGCGAGGATCGCCTGGGCCATGCTTTCGAAAATCTGCGCCTGGGGAATCAGCTTGATCCGCACCCCGGCCTCTTCGGCGTTGACCACCCAGTCCGGCACGCCCGCCATGGCCTGGGCCTTGTCGGCCGAGAACAGCTGCCAGACCCCGGCCGGCCCGGCGGCCTGGATATTCACGTCGGTCTTGCTCAGGCCGGCTTTGCGCAGCGAGGCGAGCAGGGCGTAGTAGGTGGTGTCGGAGTAGGACATCACCGTCATGGTCTTGCCCTTGAGGTCGGTGATGGACTCGATATTTTCCTTGGCGTTGGTGGCGATCATAGTCACCCCGCCGGAGCCCAGCACCGCCACGGCGCGCACCGGAATACCATTGGCCCGGACCACGATCGGCGTGTCGCCGATGGCGCCGCCGAGCAAGGCATTACCGGCACCGATCTGCTTGGCCACGTCGACCCCGCCCTTGGCGGCGATAAAGGTCAGGTTGAGGTCCTGGTCGGCGTAGTAACCCTTCTCCTTGGCGATGATCCAGGGCGCGAAGGCCGGCGAGTTGGGCGGTGCCGGCAGCAGGTAGGTGACGTCGGTCCGGGCCTGGGCCGTGCAGGCCAGGCCGAGGCCCAGGCTGAATGCACAAAGACGTTGAAACAGAGACTTGAGCATGGGGACTCCTGAATCGGTTGGGGGCCGCGAGGGCGGTGATCAGTGCAGTTCGGTGTCCGCGCCGACTTGCAGCAACTCCATCAGGCGGCCCACCAGCGGGCCGATTTCCGGCAGCTTGCGGCGCTCCAGCGGGTTGTCGCGAAACGGCAGGTCGATGCTGATTTCTTCGATGATGGTGCCGGGGCGGGCGCTCATGACCAGCAACCGGTCGGACATGGCGATGCCTTCGATCAGGTCGTGGGTGATGAACAGGGCGGTCTTCTTTTCGTCGTAGAGCATCCGCGCCATGTCCTGTTGCAGGATCATCTTGGTCTGGGCGTCGAGGGCGGAAAACGGCTCGTCGAGGAACAGCACCTGCGGGTCGATGGCCAGGGTCCGGGCCAGGGCCGCGCGCTGGCGCATGCCGCCGGACAGCTGGAACGGGTAGTGATCGGCGAAGCCCTTGAGGTGGCAGCGTTCGAGCAGGTCGTTGGCCACGGTCTGCCGGGTCGCGGCGGGCACGCCCTGGATCTCCAGGCCCAGCTCGACGTTGCGGCGAATGCTGCGCCAGGGCATCAGCAGGTCTTTCTGCAACATGAAGGCGACCTGGCGTACCGGGCCGGTGACCGGCTCGCCGCTGACGAACACTTCGCCTTCGCTGGGGCGATACAGGCCGGAACCCATATTGAGGATGGTGCTCTTGCCACAACCGGAAGGGCCGATGATCGATACCACTTCACCCCGGCGAATCTTGAAGTTCACCTCGCGAATAGCGAATGGCGCTGCGGATTGGCCCTTGGCCGGGAAACATTTGCCGACATTGCGAAATTCAATTTCAGTCGGCTCCAGATCTTCCTTGGGAGCGGGCTTATTCCATTGAGGGGCGACGGCGTACATCTCTTTCACAGCCATTGGGAAGGTACTCTGGTCTGTTTTATAGGTGATACGCCGTTTAGTGCATGAACAATGCCAGTGCTTTATAACGCGGTGTTTTAGTTTAAAAGTCCTTGTTTATTAATGAGTTGTAGTTATTTAGTTGAAAATGAAACGTTCCATATATGAAACATGGTTTCTTATTTGGCACGAAATTGCACACTGCCCGGGCAAAGCCTGGGAAGTTGCAAGAAGTCGGTGCTTGTTCGGGTAACGCAAAAAGCGGGATAAATCGCTTACTTGTTTTGTATATGAAACAGAGCAAGTAAAAGTTGTCGCTTTATCAGGGGAAGAAAGAGGCCTTGAGGGCGTTTGTGGTCCTCAAGAAAAGTATCTGCAAGCGGGACCAGGCCGGCTCGGGGGTTACCGGGCATGTGCTCAAGAACGGTTGCAGTCCTTGTCGATACTCCTGGGGCGGCATGAGGTCACTGTGTTTGGCGATGCGGCAGGCCAGGCCCTTATGTCAGGTAACGCCCCGGCCATTCGCCGCTCAGGCTGGAAACTGCTGTATATGCTGTTCCACCCACTCGAACAGGCGCTCGTCGAGCAGCGCTCGGTAGCGGTTGTAGGCGCCCTGATGGCTGTTGAAGAGCGGGTCCTGATTGATCCGCGCGGCCAACGCGCTGGGGCTGTCGCTCCCGGCATGGCTCGCCCTCAGGTGTTTCTGTCGCTGATCGGCCTGTTCCAGGGTGTCCGCCAGGGCGTCCAGTTGCAGGTGCCTGAATTGGGCGATGACCTGGGGCAGGTGAAAGTGCAGGGCACTGTCAAAGCCTTCCCAGTCCTCAAAGGCCAGCCACTCGTGGAGCACCATGAAGCAGCGCGGCGCCGGTGCCAGTTGTTCCAGCGGCTTGAAGGCCAGCCAGTACTGGCGCGGCAGTTGCTCCTCGGTTTCGATGGCCTGGGCGATCAGGTCCAGGGCCCGGCCCTTGTCTCGGTGATGTTTGCGCAGGATGCGCTGGGTCAGGGTGAAGCGTGCTTCTTCTATAGCGTGCAGGGCACGGTTCAGGTCGTAGCCGGCGTTGTGCAGGTGTTCGCGGGCTTGCTCGGGAGGCAGGCCGGACTTGTCCACCAGTAACTGCAACAGCTCGGACTTGTAGAGCTCGGCGGCTTGCTGGGGATTGCCCGCGCAGCGGGCCAGCAGGGTTTGGGCGTGGCGCAGGCCGATGGGGATCAGGTTGCGCAGTTGTTGAAGGGCCTGGATGTGCGTCGGGTCCATCGACGGGATGCCTTGGTATTCGTTGCCGGTCGCGGCGGGAGGTCGATTATCTACCCTGATGGCCGGTTGTGCCTGGCCAAAGCCTGGGCAAAGTATCGCGAAGGCCTGGATCTGTAGCCGCTGCCGCAGGCTACGATCGACCGCGAAGCGGGCGCGGCGGTTTCAAGGGCAGGTAAAGGAACAGGCAAAAAAAAGGGCTTGGAGAAGAATCTCCAAGCCCTCAAAAGGTGAGAGGTGTCTAGTCCCTCGACCTGGTGAGCGGTGCCCTGTGGCCAGGGCGGGCGTTGGTCAGGCTTTGAGCGGGACCAGACGCGGGGCAATCATGTTTTCCGGGCGCAGGATGTCGGCGAGCATGGCGTCGTCGAGCAAGCCTTCTTCGCGCACCAGTTCCAGTACGCCGCGGCCGCTTTCCAGGGCGATGCGGGCGATACGGGTGGCGTTTTCATAGCCGATGTACGGGTTCAGCGCAGTGACCAGGCCGATCGAGTGCTCGACCAGTTCGCGGCAGCGCTGCTCGTTGGCGGTGATGCCGGTGATGCAGTGCTCGCGCAGCATGTCCATGGCGCGTTGCAGCAGGCGGATCGAGTCGAAGATCTTGAAGGCGATCAGCGGCTCCATCACGTTCAGTTGCAGCTGGCCGCCTTCGGCCGCGATGGTCAGGGCCAGGTCGTTGCCGATGATCTGGAACGCCACCTGGTTGACCGCTTCCGGGATCACCGGGTTGACCTTGCCGGGCATGATCGAGCTGCCTGGCTGACGCGCTGGCAGGTTGATCTCGTTGATCCCGGTACGCGGGCCGCTGGACAGCAGGCGCAGGTCGTTGCAGATCTTCGACAGCTTGACCGCGGTGCGCTTGAGCATGCCGGAGAACAGCACGAAGGCGCCCATGTCGGAGGTGGCTTCGATCAGGTCGGCGGCCGGTACCAGCGGCTGGCCGCTGATGGTGGCCAGGCGCTGGACGGCCAGGGCCTGGTAACGCGGGTCGGCGTTGATGCCGGTACCGATGGCGGTACCGCCCAGGTTCACTTCGGTCAGCACTTCCGGCGCCAGGGTCTTCAGGCGGGCCAGGTCTTCGCTCAGGGTGGTGGCGAAGGCACGGAACTCCTGGCCCAGGGTCATCGGCACGGCGTCTTGCAGCTGGGTACGGCCCATCTTCAGGACGTGGCTGAATTCTTCACCCTTGGCGGCGAACGACTGGATCAGGCTGTCGAGGCTGGCCAGCAGCGCGTCGTGGCCCAGCAGCAGACCCAGGCGGATCGCGGTCGGGTAGGCGTCGTTGGTCGACTGCGCCATGTTCACGTCGTTGTTCGGGTGCAGGTACTGGTATTCGCCCTTGCTGTGGCCCATGGCCTCCAGCGCGATGTTGGCGATGACTTCGTTGGCATTCATGTTGGTCGAAGTGCCAGCGCCGCCTTGAATCATGTCCACCACGAACTCTTCGTGGAAGTCGCCGCGGATCAGACGGGCACAGGCTTCGCTGATGGCAGCGTGCTTGGCTTCGCTCAGGTGACCCAGCTCGCGGTTGGCGTCAGCAGCTGCCTGCTTGACCATTGCCAGGGCCACGACCAGTTTTGGGTAGTGCGAAATCGGAACGCCAGAGAGGCGGAAGTTGTTCACCGCTCGCAGGGTCTGGATGCCGTAATACGCTTGAGCAGGTACTTCGAGTACGCCAAGCAGGTCTTTTTCTGTGCGGAAAGATGCAGCGGAGGACATGATAGAAATCATCTCGATATGGACCCGGTCTGTGCCGGAACGCTGCGAATCCTAGGCCTGCGGGAAAATTTGGGCCAATGCTGTTAAACACTGGCCTATGCATAAACGGCATAATGCCCGTGTGACGCCGCTTGCGCGGCAAGCGTGTGACCTAAAATGGTGCGTTCCCCGGGAGGACGTGATGAATCTGGAAAGCAAATGGCTCGAGGACTTCAGTGCCCTGGCCGCCACCCGCAGCTTCTCGCAGGCCGCCGAACGGCGCTTCGTGACCCAGCCGGCTTTCAGCCGACGGATCCGCAGCCTGGAAGCGGCGCTGGGGCTGACCCTGGTCAACCGCTCGCGCACGCCGATCGAACTGACGGCGGCGGGGCAGCTGTTCCTGGTGACCGCGCGCACGGTGGTCGAGCAACTGGGCGAAGTGCTGCGGCACTTGCATCACCTCGAAGGCGGGCAGGGCGAAGTGATGCAGGTCGCCGCGGCGCACTCCCTGGCCCTGGGTTTCTTCCCGCGCTGGATCGCCCAGTTGCGTAACGAAGGCCTGAACATCGCCACGCGGCTGGTGGCGACCAACGTCGGCGAGGCCGTGCATGCCCTGCGCGAAGGCGGCTGCGACCTGATGCTGGCCTTCTATGACCCGGACTCGGCCATGCAGATGGACCCGGAAATCTTTCCTTCACTGCACCTGGGCCAGACCGAGATGCTGCCAGTGTGCGCGGCGGATGCCGCCGGCAAGCCGCTGTTCGACCTGGAAGGCGAGGCCAGCGTGCCGCTGCTGGCGTACAGCGCCGGGGCGTTTCTCGGGCGTTCGGTGAACCAGCTGCTGCGCCAGCGCAACCTGCGGTTCACCACGGTCTATGAAACCGCCATGGCCGACAGCCTCAAGAGCATGGCCCTGGAAGGCCTGGGGATTGCCTGGGTGCCGCACCTGAGCGTGCGCGCCGAACTGGCCCGCGGCGAACTGGTGGTCTGCGGCGGCGCGCAATGGCATGTGCCGCTGGAGATCCGCCTGTACCGCTGCGCCCTGGTGCGCAAGGCCAACGTCCGGCTGCTGTGGCGCAAGCTCGAAGGTGGCGCGGCGCAGGGCACAGGCAACACCTGACCTGTAGCCGCTGCCGAAGGCTGCGCTCGCTCTGGGCGGCACTCCGTCGCAGGGGCCGCAAAACCTGGCGACGCGGTCTGTCTGAAGGAGTGGGAATACCGCCTTTGCGCCGGCTTCGCCGTCGATCGCAGCCTGTGGCAGCGGCTACAGGAATCTGGCAACGATCCTGGCCCATGCTGACTGACCCAAAAGTCAATAAAACCGCCGCTTTGCGCCTGAAACATGGTGTATGACAGATGGTCGGCAAAAGTGCGTTTAATGCACCTTTTTCGGTATACTGCGCGGCCTTCGGCCGGTTCGTCCGGCCATAATTCGCACATTCAAGCCACGCACTCCGCGTGGCTTGTTGTTTTTGACGCGCCCGCGGGCGCCCAGAGAGAAGAGGCACGACGATGAGTGCATTGGTTGGCGTGATCATGGGCTCCAAGTCCGATTGGTCCACCCTTAGCCACACCGCCGATATGCTGGAAAAGCTCGGCATCCCTTACGAGGTGAAAGTGGTCTCTGCCCACCGCACCCCGGACCTGCTGTTCCAGTACGCCACCGATGCCGAAGCGCGTGGCATCGAGGTGATCATCGCCGGTGCCGGTGGCGCGGCCCACCTGCCAGGCATGTGCGCGGCCAAGACCCACCTGCCGGTGCTGGGCGTTCCGGTGCAGTCATCGATGCTCTCGGGCGTCGACTCGCTGCTCTCCATCGTGCAGATGCCCGCGGGCATTCCGGTCGCCACCCTGGCCATCGGCAAGGCCGGCGCGATCAACGCCGCGCTGCTGTCGGCGAGCATCCTTGGCGCCAAGCATCCGCAATTTCATACTGTGCTGAAAAAATTCCGCGCTGAGCAGACAGACAGCGTCCTGGACAATCCAGACCCACGCATCGCCTGAGGTTTTTGACGATGAAGATCGGTGTAATCGGTGGCGGCCAACTGGGTCGCATGTTGGCTCTGGCGGGCACTCCGCTGGGGATGAACTTCGCTTTCCTCGACCCGGCTCCGGACGCCTGTGCCGCTGCCCTGGGCGAACACCTGCGAGCCGATTACGGCGATCAGGATCACCTGCGCCAGCTGGCTGACGAAGTGGACCTGGTGACCTTCGAGTTCGAAAGCGTGCCGGCGGAAACCGTGGCCTTCCTGTCGCAGTTCGTCCCGGTCTACCCGAGCGCCGAAGCCCTGCGCATCGCCCGAGATCGCTGGTTCGAGAAGAGCATGTTCAAGGACCTGGGGATTCCGACCCCGGCGTTCGCCGACATCCAGTCGCAAGCCGACCTGGAGGCCGCCGTGGCCAGCATCGGCCTGCCGGCCGTGCTGAAAACCCGCACCCTGGGTTACGACGGCAAGGGCCAGAAAGTCCTGCGCAGCCCTGAAGACGTGGTCGGCACTTTCGCCGAGCTGGGCAGCGTGGGGTGCCTGCTGGAGGGCTTCGTGCCGTTCACCGGCGAAGTCTCGCTGATCGCCGTGCGCGCCCGCGATGGAGAAACCCGCTTCTACCCGCTGGTGCACAACACTCACCACAGCGGCATCCTCAAGCTGTCCGTGGCCAGCAGCGATCACCCGCTGCAGGCCCTGGCCGAAGACTACTCCAGCCGTGTGCTCAAGCAGCTGGACTACGTCGGCGTGATGGCGTTCGAGTTCTTTGAAGTCGACGGTGGCCTCAAGGCCAACGAGATTGCGCCACGGGTGCACAACTCCGGGCACTGGACCACCGAAGGCGCCGAGTGCAGCCAGTTCGAGAACCACCTGCGGGCTGTCGCCGGCCTGCCGCTGGGTTCGACCGCCAAGGTCGGCGAGAGCGCGATGATCAACTTCATCGGCGAAGTGCCGGCGGTGGAGAAAGTCATCGCCATCGACGATTGCCACCTGCATCACTACGGCAAGGCTTTCAAGGTCGGGCGCAAGGTCGGTCACGCCAACCTGCGCTGCAAGGACAAGGCAACCCTCGAGGCGCAGATCCTCAAGGTCGAAGCGCTGATCGCCGAATAACTTCCTGAGGCCGCGGTGGAACCAATCGGGGCCGCCGTTCTCTGATGGCAGGATGCCAATGCGCTAACTAGGCTTTGGCATACCTAACTCATACAGAGGGAAATGCCATGGGAATTATTGGAACCATCTTTATCGGCTTGATCGTTGGCCTGCTGGCTCGCTTCCTGAAACCGGGCGATGACAGCATGGGCTGGATCATGACCATCCTGCTCGGTATCGGCGGTTCGCTGGCAGCCACCTACGGCGGCCAGGCCCTGGGCATCTACCAGGCGGGCCAGGGCGCGGGCTTCATCGGCGCGCTGGTTGGCGCGGTCGTGCTGCTGGTGATCTACGGCCTGGTCAAAAAGAACTGATTTAGCGACAAAGCCCTCTCTGCTGCGCAGGTAGAGAGGGCTAGAATGCCCGGCGTTGTCTTGTCCCTTTCTTGCCGAGCTCCTCCATGCGCCGTCTTCTGTTGATTCTTGTTCTGCTGGGCCCGGGCCTGGCTCATGCCGGCGAACTGCCGGAAACCGACTGGCTCGAACTGATGCCCAAGTCGGACCAGAAAGCCCTCGAGCAAATGCCGGAAATCGATCACAACTCCCCCGAAGCCAATGGCACCTTTACCGAAAAGGGCGGCCTGAAGCAGAGCAAGGGGTTGCCGGCGGTGATGTATTCGACCAAGACCGTGCCGGCCATGAACGGCAAGGACATCCGCATCGGCGGTTATCCGGTGCCGCTGGAGTCCGATGCCAAGGGGCGCAGCACGCTGTTTTTCCTCGTGCCTTACCCGGGCGCCTGTATCCATGTGCCGCCACCGCCGCCCAATCAACTGGTGCTGGTGCGTTTCCCCAAGGGCGTGAAGCTGGACGATATCTACACGCCGCTGTGGGTGACCGGCCACCTGAAGGTCGAGACGGTCAGCAACGACCTGGCCGACGCGGCCTATGCGCTGGATGCGCAGAAAGTGCGGGTGGTGCAGGAGTCGGATCTGTAGGACGGCGTTACAGCGCTACGCTGGTAACGCTCACGCCCAGGGTATGACTGGCGCCCGGCGCCAGGGTCACCACGTCATCCATCACGTTGGCGGTCTCGATGCACAGCATGCGTTGCCAGCCATCGTCGGCCATGTCGCTGAACTGCTCGGCGCGAGCGATCCACGGGTTCCAGATCACCGCCGAGCGCGAGCCGTTGCTGGTCAGCTGGATGCGCCGCTCCCAGGCCGGGTCGACGATGCTCAGCTGTGGCGGAGGGTCGAGGTAGATACGGTCGGTTTCGCCGGTGAAATGCAGGTCGCCGGACTGCTGTGCAGTCTTCCAGTCATCCAGGGTCTCGATGTAATTCAGGCCGTCCAACCCTTCGACATGCACCTTGCGCACATCGCTGACCGCGAAGTAGCTGTGCAGCGCCTGGCTGATGGTGACCGTGTCGTCGCCCAGGTTGTGGCTGGTGAGGTTGATGTGCAGTTGCTCATCGAGGCGGATGCTCAGCTTCAGCTCGACCTGGTGCGGCCAGCCTGGCAGCCCGCCTTCGGGGATCGGCAGTTGCAGTTCCACCAGCAGGCTTTCGCCTTCGGCCTGGATGCCCAGCAGTTCCCAGTCGGTGGCGCGGACCAGGCCATGGGCGCCGGCCGGCTCGCTGCCCTGGCGCATGGCCTGGACGCTTTGCGGGTTGCGCGCGAAGTTGCCGAACCACGGCCAGCACACCGGAACGCCGGCGCGGATGCTTTTGCCGGTCTTGAACACGGCCTCGTCGTTGAGCCAGATCAGCGGCGGTTGCCCGGCCAATTGATAGCTGAGGATGTGCGCGCCTTGCTGGGCCACCAGCAGTTCGGCCTGACCGTGGCGGATGCGCCAGCAGTTCAGTTCATCCAGTTTCACCGTTTCAACGTGAGGGGTAGGCATGGTGCTGTTCTCGTTCAAAAGCAGGGCTGCTATGGACCACGTAACAGCCGCCGGGTTTAACCCACGCCGAATTTAACGGGCCCTGGGTGGAACCGAGCGGGTGCGGCCACTGCCGTCGATGGCAACGAACACGAACACCGCCTCGGTGACCTTGCGCCATTCGCTGGACAGCGGATCGTCGCTCCAGACCTCGACCATCATCTGGATCGAGCTGCGACCGATTTCCAGGGTCTGGGTATAAAAGGAAAGCTGCGCGCCGACCGCGACCGGCACCAGGAATGCCATGCGGTCGATGGCGACCGTGGCGACACGCCCGCCGGCCACGCGACTGGCCATGGCGGTACCCGCCAGGTCCATCTGGGCCACCAGCCAGCCGCCGAAAATATCGCCAAAGCCGTTGGTTTCGCGGGGAAGCGCGGTGATTTGCAAGGCCAGGTCGCCTTGCGGGATCGGATCTTCTTGTTCGAGCTCTATCATGCCGGGGGTGCCTCTGACCCGTGACTCTTCATTGGTACTTCAGGTGAATAGCCGTCTTGAGGAAAAACGATTCAGCCCGAACATACTACGTTCGTCACGTTCTTCGTAAGGCGTACTAAAGGGAAACTCTGCGAAACCGGCTGGCCCAGTCGGCGCCTGGGGCGCCCAGCGGCGTTTTCGCACAGCAACCCTTGCCGGGGCGGCGTTGCTCCAATGCCTGCGAGTATATCGGTCGACAGGCCCGGCGACGACCATCCGGTTCTGATTTTGATTGTCAATTGTGCCCGTCTATGTGCTTTTTCGAACAATTTGCTATCGTGCCGAACCTGCCAGGCCACAACCAGCGCTGTTGCGGCTTCCAGAACCGACTATAAGAGAAGCCCTTGCCATGACCACTGTGCCTTCGAGCGTCGCGCAGCCCGCGCAACCTGCTCGTCCGTTGACCCGCAATGACTACAAGACCCTGTCGCTGTCCGCCCTGGGCGGCGCGCTGGAGTTCTACGACTTCATCATTTTCGTGTTCTTCGCCACGGTGGTCGGCAAGCTGTTCTTCCCGGCGGATATGCCCGAGTGGCTGCGCCTGATGCAGACCTTCGGCATCTTCGCCGCCGGCTATCTGGCCCGGCCCCTGGGCGGGATCGTCATGGCGCACTTCGGCGACCTGCTCGGGCGCAAGAAGATGTTCACCCTGAGCATTTTCATGATGGCGGTGCCGACCCTGATCATGGGCCTGCTGCCGACCTACGCGCAGATCGGCATGTGGGCGCCGATCCTGTTGCTGCTGATGCGGGTGATCCAGGGCGCGGCCATCGGCGGTGAAGTGCCGGGCGCCTGGGTGTTCGTTTCCGAGCATGTACCGCAGCGGCATATCGGCTACGCCTGCGGCACCCTGACCTCGGGCCTGACGGCCGGCATTCTCTTGGGGTCGCTGGTGGCCACCGCGATCAACAGCATCTATACCCCGGGCGAAGTCGCCGATTACGCCTGGCGGATTCCGTTCCTGCTCGGCGGCGTGTTCGGTCTGTTCTCGGTGTACCTGCGCCGCTGGCTGCACGAAACCCCGGTGTTCGCCGAGCTGCAGCTGCGCAAGGCCCTGGCCGAGGAAGTGCCGCTGCGCGCGGTGCTGCGCGACCACCGCAGCGCGATCATTCTCTCGATGCTGCTGACCTGGCTGCTGTCCGCCGGGATCATCGTGGTGATCCTGATGACTCCGACCGTGCTGCAGACGGTCTATCACTTCACCCCGACCACCGCGTTGCAGGCCAACAGCCTGGCGATCGTGTTCCTGAGCCTGGGTTGCGTGGCGTCCGGCGCGCTGGCCGACCGTTTTGGCGCCGGCCGGGTATTCGTGTTCGGCAGCGCGCTGCTGCTGGCGACTTCCTGGACCTTCTACCACAGCCTGCTGGATCACCCGGACTGGCTGTTCCCGCTGTACGCGCTGACCGGCCTGCTGGTGGGCACCATCGGCGCGGTGCCGTATGTGATGGTCAAGGCCTTCCCGGCGGTGGTGCGCTTCAGCGGCCTGTCGTTCTCCTACAACCTGGCCTACGCGATCTTCGGTGGCCTGACGCCGATGGTGGTGACCGCGCTGCTCAAGGAGAGCCCGATGGGCCCGGCCTATTATGTTGCAATTATTTGCAGCATCGGGATCCTGGTCGGCCTGTACCTGTGGAAAAAGGGCCGCTGATCCCGGCCTTGCGCACGCCCCTGTAGCCGCTACCGCAGGCTGCGATCGACCCGAAGGGGCGCGTCGGTCTTCTACGCGCAGAAGGGCCTGCGGCCCTATCGCAGCCTTCGGCAGCGGCTACAAAACGCTCTATAAAGAAAGGCCAGCCTTCCATCGCGAATGCTGGCCTTTCATCTAATTGTCATATTTCAGCCATAGAGTGTTCACACGGCCTACAGATACTTGGCCCGACTTAACACACCCTATCTGCTAGGAGTAAGGCATGAAACTGAAGCGTTTGATGGCGGCAATGACTTTTGTCGCTGCTGGCGTTGCGACTGCCCACGCGGTTGCCGCTGTTGACCCTGCTATCCCGAGCTACACCAAGACCACTGGTGTATCGGGCAACCTGTCCAGCGTCGGTTCCGATACCCTGGCCAACCTCATGACCCTGTGGGCCGAGCACTACAAAAAAGAATACCCGAACGTAAACATCCAGATTCAGGCCGCTGGCTCCGCCACCGCGCCACCTGCGCTGACCGAAGGCACCTCCAACCTGGGCCCGATGAGCCGCAAGATGAAGGACACCGAACTGGCTGCCTTCGAGCAGAAGTACGGCTACAAGCCAACCGCCATCCCGGTTGCCGTGGACGCCCTGGCGGTGTTCGTGCACAAGGACAACCCGATCCAGCACCTGACCATGGAACAGGTTGATGCGATCTTCTCGTCGACCCGCCTGTGCGGCGCCAAGGCCGACGTCAAGACCTGGGGCGACCTGGGCGTGACCGGCGACCTGGCCAACAAGCCGGTCCAGCTGTTCGGTCGTAACTCGGTATCCGGCACCTACGGCTACTTCAAGGAAGAAGCCCTGTGCAAAGGCGACTACAAGCCTAACGTCAACGAACAGCCTGGTTCGGCTTCGGTGGTCCAGTCCATCAGCTCCTC
Source organism: Pseudomonas sp. GW821-FHT09E12 (assembly GCF_059416085.1). Lineage (NCBI taxonomy): Bacteria > Pseudomonadati > Pseudomonadota > Gammaproteobacteria > Pseudomonadales > Pseudomonadaceae > Pseudomonas > Pseudomonas sp. GW821-FHT09E12. The sequence continues at coordinate 145,711 of NZ_JBWKOM010000005.1, forward strand.
GCTGAACGGCATCGGCTACTCGGGCATCGGCTACAAGACCGCCAGCGTGAAGACCGTGGCCCTGGCCAAGAAAGGCAGCAGCGACTTCATCGAAGACACCGAAGAAAACGCCCTGAACGGCAAGTACCCGCTGTCCCGCTTCCTGTACGTGTACATCAACAAGGCCCCGAACAAGCCTCTGGCCCCGCTGGAAGCCGAGTTCGTGAAACTGGTTCTGTCGAAACAGGGCCAGGAAGTGGTAGTGAAAGACGGCTACATCCCACTGCCAGCCAAAGTCGCCGCCAAGGCACTGGCTGACCTGGGCCTGCAGGAAGGCGCTGCAGTCGTAAAGAAGTAACACCCTAGGTCCGGGCCTGTCCCGGACCTTGTAGGAGCGAGCTTGCTCGCGACATGATGGCGAGGCCAACGCAGCATCTGTGTCTGGCGGCTCCCATCGCGAGCAAGCTCGCTCCTACACCCCTCAATTTTCGATCCGCTGCCAGCTCTGCTCCGCGGCGGATTTGTTGCGTCACTGCATTGTCATCTTTCTGTCATACAGGATCGCTAGGGTGTGCGCATGAATGATCTGGCCAACTCCACCATGACTCCGACTTCTCCCCCCAAGCGCATTGACTTCAATACGCCTGAGCTGCAACGCAAGCGCCGCATCCGCGCGCTGAAAGATCGCCTGACCCGCTGGTACGTCCTCGTTGGCGGTCTGGCCGTGCTGGCCGCGATCACCCTGATCTTCTTCTTCCTCGCCTATGTCGTGCTGCCCCTGTTCCAGGGCGCCGACCTGACCGCCAAGGACCCGCTGACGCCAGCCTGGATGCAGGACGCCGGCAAGCCGCTGATGTTCTCCCTGGAAGAGCAGAACCAGGTCGGTATGCGGGTTTCCGACAAGGGCCAGGCGCTGTTCTTCGACATCGACAACGGTGCCGAGCTGCGCCGCGTCGACCTGCCGATCCCGGCCGGCACCACCGTCACCGCTATCGGCAAGGATCAGCCGGGCAGCCCGCTGGTGGTGGTTGGCCTGTCCAACGGCCAGGCGCTGGTGTTCCGTCACACCTATAAGGTCAGCTATCCGGAAGGCAAGAAAACCATCTCGCCGGCCATCGAATACCCCTACGGCGAAACCCCGATCGTGCTGAACGAGCAGGGCGGTGCCCTGGAGCACGTCAACCTCAACGCCACCGATTCGGCGCTGGTGGTGGCCGGTTCCAGCGGCGCGCAACTGCACGTGCTGCAGCTGACCCGCGAAGAAAACATGATGACCGGCGAGGTCACCAGCGAGCAGAACCGCATCGAGCTGCCGCAGATGACCGAACCGGTCAAGGCCATGTACATCGACCCGCGCCAGCAGTGGCTGTACGTGATCAACGGGCGTGCCCAGGCCGACGTATTCAGCCTGCGCGACAAGAGCCTCAACGGTCGCTACAAACTGCTGGAGGATGCCGATGCCGAAGTGACGGCCAGCACCCAGCTGGTGGGCGGTATCTCGCTGATCATCGGTACTTCCAAGGGCGGCCTGGCCCAGTGGTTCATGGCCCGCGACCCGGACGGCGAACTGCGCCTGAAGCAGATCCGTACCTTCCAGATGGGCACCACGCCGATCATCGAAATCACTGCCGAAGAGCGCCGCAAGGGCTTCGTCGCCCTGGACGCCTCGGGCAAGCTCGGCGTGTTCCACAGCACCGCGCACCGCACCCTGCTGGTGGACCAGGTGGTCGAGGGCGAAGGCCTGTTCGGCCTGTCGCCACGGGCCAACCGGGTGATCGTCGAAGCCGGCGGCAAGCTGCAACCGCTGGTGCTCGACAACCCGCACCCGGAAGTGTCCTGGAGCGCGCTGTGGAGCAAGGTCTGGTACGAGAACTACGACGAGCCTAAATACGTCTGGCAATCGACCGCGGCCAACACCGACTTCGAACCCAAGCTGAGCCTTTCGCCGCTGACCTTCGGTACGTTGAAGGCAGCGTTCTACGCGATGCTGCTGGCAGCTCCGCTGGCGGTGGCCGCGGCGATCTACACCGCTTACTTCATGGCTCCGGGCATGCGCCGCAAGGTCAAGCCGGTGATCGAGCTGATGGAAGCGATGCCGACGGTGATCCTCGGCTTCTTCGCCGGCCTGTTCCTCGCGCCTTACGTCGAAGGCCATCTGCCGGGCATCTTCAGCCTGTTGATGCTGCTGCCGATCGGCATCCTGGTGGCCGGTTTCGTCTTCAGCCGCCTGCCTGAGTCGGTGCGCCTCAAGGTGCCGGATGGCTGGGAAAGCGCGATCCTGATCCCGGTGATCATCCTGGTGGGCTGGTTCTCGCTGTACATGAGCCCGTTCATGGAGAACTGGTTCTTCGGCGGCGACATGCGCATGTGGATCTCCCATGACCTGGGCATCACCTACGACCAGCGCAACGCCCTGGTGGTCGGCCTGGCCATGGGGTTTGCGGTGATTCCGAACATCTACTCGATCGCCGAAGACGCCGTGTTCAGCGTGCCGCGCGGCCTGACCCTGGGTTCCCTGGCCCTGGGCGCCACGCCGTGGCAGACCATGACCCGCGTGGTGATCCTCACCGCCAGCCCGGGCATCTTCTCGGCGCTGATGATCGGCATGGGCCGCGCGGTCGGCGAAACCATGATCGTGCTGATGGCCACCGGCAACACCCCAGTCATGGAAATGAACCTGTTCGAAGGCCTGCGCACCCTGGCGGCCAACGTCGCGGTGGAAATGCCGGAGTCGGAAGTCGGCGGCAGCCACTACCGCGTGCTGTTCCTCTCGGCGCTGGTGCTGCTGCTGTTCACCTTCGTCATGAACACCCTCGCCGAGCTGATCCGTCAGCGTCTGCGCAAGAAATACTCGTCGCTTTAAGAAAGGTAGAAGTCTGTGAAACAGAACTCCCTGAATGGATGGTTCAAGAGCGGCGCCCCGGGCGTCTGGATCAGCGGTGGCGCGGTGTCCATCGCGGTCATCATGACTATCGGCCTGTTGGCGGTGATCGCCGTGCGCGGTCTGGGCCACTTCTGGCCGGCGGACCTGGTGCATGCCCACTACGACGTGCCGGGCCAGGCCAACCACCTGGTCATCGGCGAAGTGGTGCAGAAAGAAGAAGTGCCGCGGGCACGCCTCAAGAGCGCCGGCCTGCCGGTGCCGGACGAAGGCCCCGAGTTCATGACCCGCGAGCTGATCAAGGTCGGCAACCGTGACCTGAACGGCAACGACTTCACCTGGATCGTCGGCGACTGGCTGACCAACCAGACCACGCCGCCGGAGCTGATGGCCATCGAGCGGCGCGAGTGGGGCAACTTCTACGGCTACCTGGTCAACGTCAAGCAGGATGGCAAGGTCATCGCCGAAGGCGAAGCGGCCTGGCCGGAACTGCAGGCGCGGATCGAGCGAGTGAACAAGCTGGCGGCCCAGCTCAAGACCCTGGAGAAAGTCGACATCGGCGCGATCAACGCCGGCCTCGAGCGCATCCGCCTGCACGGTCGCAAGCTGGAACTGGACGGCAAGCTCGATGCCGCCGCCCAGGCCGACATGGAAAGCGAACGCGCCGAGCTGAACGCCCGTTACCAGGACGTCGAGGCCCGCCTGAGCGACCTGCACGCGCAGTTCAACCGTGACAGCCTCACCGCCCGCGACGCCAACGGCAAAGAGATCGAGATCAGTCTGGGCAAGGTGGTGCATGCCTACCAGCCGAACGCCATGGGCACCTTCACCAAGCTGGGTTTCTACTTCAGCAAGGTCTGGGAATTCCTCAGCGACGACCCGCGTGAAGCCAACACCGAGGGCGGTATCTTCCCGGCGATCTTCGGTACCGTGATGATGACCCTGATCATGGCGATGATCGTCACCCCGTTCGGCGTGCTGGCGGCGGTGTACCTGCGCGAATACGCCAAGCAGAACACCCTGACCCGGGTGATCCGCATCGCCGTGAACAACCTGGCGGGCGTGCCGGCCATCGTCTATGGGGTGTTCGGCCTGGGCTTCTTCGTCTATGTGCTGGGCGGTTCCCTCGACCGCTTGTTCTTCCCCGAAGCGCTGCCGGCGCCGACCTTCGGTACCCCGGGCCTGCTCTGGGCTTCCCTGACCCTGGCGCTGCTGGCGGTGCCGGTGGTGATTGTGGCCACCGAGGAAGGCCTGGCGCGGATTCCCCGCACCGTGCGTGAAGGTTCCCTGGCCCTGGGCGCGACCAAGGCGGAAACCCTGTGGAAGATCGTGCTGCCAATGGCCAGCCCGGCGATGATGACCGGCATGATCCTCGCGGTGGCCCGCGCCGCCGGTGAAGTGGCGCCGCTGATGCTGGTGGGTGTGGTGAAACTGGCGCCGTCGCTGCCGGTGGACGGCAACTACCCGTACCTGCACCTGGACCAGAAGATCATGCACCTGGGCTTCCACATCTATGACGTCGGCTTCCAGAGCCCCAACGTCGAGGCCGCGCGGCCGCTGGTTTACGCCACGGCGCTGCTGCTGGTGCTGGTGATCGCGACGCTCAACCTGTCGGCAGTGTGGATTCGTAACCACCTGCGCGAGAAATACAAGGCGCTGGATAGTTAACACCGCTCCTACAGAACGGCAACACCGCTGGCCCATTTTGTGAGGCCAGCGGCTCATTGAAACGAATTTGTTAGCGTAGGGAGTGACCCATGCAGCAAGAAGCACATACCCATGGCATCAACATGTCGGCCCTGGGCCGCGACAAGCAGAGCCTGAACCTGGACCAGGAAACCGTGGCCATCGAAGTCCCGGGCCTGAGCCTGTTCTACGGTGAGAAGCAGGCGCTGTTCGACGTCAGCATGAACATTCCGAAGCAGCGCGTGACCGCCTTCATCGGCCCGTCCGGCTGCGGCAAGTCGACCCTGCTGCGTACCTTCAACCGGATGAACGACCTGGTGGACGGCTGCCGCGTGGAAGGCGAGATCAACCTCTACGGCAACAACATCTACCGCAAGGGCGAAGACGTGGCCGAGCTGCGCCGCCGCGTGGGCATGGTGTTCCAGAAGCCCAACCCGTTCCCGAAAACCATCTACGAGAACGTGGTCTACGGCCTGCGCATCCAGGGCATTAACAAGAAGCGCATCCTCGACGAAGCCGTCGAGTGGGCCCTCAAGGGCGCGGCGCTGTGGGACGAGGTCAAGGATCGCCTGCATGAATCGGCACTCGGCCTGTCCGGTGGTCAGCAGCAGCGTCTGGTGATCGCCCGCACCATCGCCGTGGAACCGGAAGTGTTGCTGCTCGACGAACCGTGCTCGGCGCTCGATCCGATCTCCACCTTGAAGGTCGAAGAACTGATCTACGAACTGAAATCGAAGTTCACCATTGTGATCGTGACCCACAACATGCAACAGGCCGCGCGTGTCTCCGACTACACGGCGTTCATGTACATGGGCAAACTGGTGGAATTCGGCGACACCGACACGCTGTTCACCAATCCGGCGAAGAAGCAGACCGAAGACTACATCACCGGTCGTTACGGCTAGGAAGCTGTTGTTGCTCACTGAACTGACGCTGCGGTCCACCGCACCTTACCGGACGCTCCAAGGACGCCAACCATGATTAGTAAAGAAGGCCTCACGCATCACATCTCCCAGCAGTTCAACGCCGAGCTCGAGGAGGTGCGCAGCCACCTCCTGGCGATGGGCGGGCTGGTCGAGAAACAAGTCAACGACGCCGTCACCGCGCTGATCGAAGCCGACTCGGGGCTCGCCCAGCAGGTGCGCGAGATCGACGACCAGATCAACCAGATGGAACGCAACATCGACGAAGAATGCCTGCGCATTCTCGCCCGTCGCCAGCCGGCGGCTTCCGACTTGCGCCTGATTATCAGCATTTCCAAGTCGGTGATCGACCTGGAGCGCATCGGCGACGAATCGACCAAGATCGCCCGTCGCGCCATCCAGCTGTGCGAAGAAGGCGAAGCCCCGCGCGGCTACGTGGAAGTGCGGCATATCGGCGACCAGGTGCGCAACATGGTCCGCGATGCGCTGGACGCCTTTGCCCGCTTCGACGCCGACCTGGCGCTGTCGGTGGCCCAGTACGACAAGATCATCGACCGCGAGTACAAGACCGCGCTGCGCGAGCTGGCCACCTACATGATGGAAGATCCACGCTCGATCTCGCGCGTTCTGAGCATCATCTGGGTCCTGCGCTCCCTGGAGCGGATCGGCGACCACGCGCGCAACATCTCGGAGCTGGTGATTTACCTGGTGCGCGGCACCGATGTGCGCCATCTGGGCCTGAAGCGGATGAAGGAAGAAGTTGAAGGCACCAGTGCCGAAAGCGCTAATGTTCCGGGTGAAGCTGACGATAAGTAAGGTTGCCCGAGAGAAGCGCCCGGCCCTTTGGCCGGGCGTTTTCGTTTATGGGGATTTAACTTGAAAAGCAGCGCCCGCGAACGAAAAGTCCCGGCGTGACTGAAGAGTTTTGGCAAAGTGCCATCAGTAAAGCGTTATGCTAGCCGGGATTTTTAAAGGGGTGGTCGATGAGTAAGGTAAGTGTGTTGGTGGTGGATGACGCTTCGTTCATTCGTGACCTGGTGAAGAAATGTCTGCGCAACTACTTCCCTGGCATCAAGATCGAGGACGCCATCAACGGCCGTAAAGCCCAGGCCCTGCTGGCCCGTGAAGCCTTCGACCTGGTCCTGTGCGACTGGGAAATGCCGGAAATGTCTGGCCTGGAGCTGCTGACCTGGTGCCGCGGCCAGGAGGCGATGAAGGCCATGCCGTTCATCATGGTCACCAGTCGCGGCGACAAGGAGAACGTGGTGCAGGCGATCCAGGCCGGCGTCTCCGGCTACGTCAGCAAGCCGTTCACCAACGAGCAACTGCTGACCAAGGTCAAGCAGGCGCTGAACAAGGTCGGCAAGCTCGACACCCTGATGAACAGCGCGCCGACCAAGATGAACTCGGCGTTCGGCAATGACTCCCTGAGTGCACTGACCGGCGGCAAGGCCGAAGTCATCGGCGCCGCGCCGGCGGCTGCGGCGGTCAATCCGTTTGCCAAACCTGCCGTGGTGTCCGCTCCTGCTCCCGCTGCAGCCCCGTCTCGTGGGTTGCTCAACAGTCCTCCGGTGAAGGCGCCGGCTCCTGCCGCCGCTGCGTCTGCTGGTGGTCGTGGCCAGGGGCAGTTGCGCCTGCCCAACGGTACTCAGCAATGCGTGATCAAGGCGCTGAGCATCAAGGAGGCGCTGTTGGTGGTGAAGCGCACCGATACGCTGCCGCAGGTGCTCGACAGCGCCGTGCTGGACCTGGAGCAGGGCGACAATGCCGAAGTGGCGCGCCTGAACGGCTACCTGCATGCGGTGGTGGCCTATGAGCCGAAGCCGGACAGCGAGTGGTTGCAACTGACCTTCCGCTTCGTCGACCAGGATGCGCAGAAACTCGATTACATCTCCCGCCTGATCGCCCGCGGCACGGCGCAGAAGCACTTCGTCCCCGGCGCCTGAGGGGTTCCTGCCCCCCTGTTTCACGGGCAGCCACGCTTGCGTAGGAGCGAGGCTTGCCCGCGATAGCGTCCGCTCTGACGCTGCATTCTCCGGACCGCTGGCCCCCGACCTTTCACATCCCCACACAATCCCTCGATTGCTTCCTTCTGGGCTCAAACCTAGGCTCTGGTTTGTCGCGGCCAATTCCGCGACCGGGTTTGGCGACTCGTGTTAATAGGCGTAACAGCGCCATGTATCATGTCGGGCATTTCGTGTTCGCCGTGTTATGGCGGCTGTGCGTGGGAGACCTTCGGGTCTGCCGGTTTTCCTATTTACCCGGTTCGCCAACCTGCGTACAGCTGCCACCCTATCGTTTGGCGACGATGGCTGACAGCTCCCAAAATAGGAGCGTTATCGATGTCCAAGCCAATTCCCCTCAAGTCCAACACCGGCGACTCCCCCGTTCTACTGATCAACCCGGATGCGTCGCTGGTCGATCTGCAGGCCAGTGCCAGTCTGCGTTTGAATGCGGCGCGAAACCTGCTGCAAACACTTTCCTGTACCACGCTTTTGCATGCTGACGAGGGTGATCTGGGGCGTGTCACTCAGGCGCTGCATCTGTTGCTGGATGATGGTTGTGATGTGTTGCAGGCTGCGCAGAGCAAGGCGTTGGGGGAAAGGGCAGTGGTTTGATGCCGTGTGTCCGATTCTCGGTTTTTCAGGTTGATTTATATCTGTACTGATATAGGTTGTGGTCTGTGCTTTTGGCTTTTCTTATGCCTGGCCACGCTTTGAAACAACCCGGTCGCGCGCTGTGGCGGTCGGGTTGTTTAACCTCTCTGGGGTCAGTAACGGGAGAGGTTCGATGTCTAGGCACAAGGATGTGGTGTTTGTCGGGAGCGCGCTCCGGGACCTCCGGGCTTTTCCGCTGGATGCGCGAAGGGCCGCGGGTTTTCAGCTGGATCTGTTGCAGCAGGGCGAGCCGCCCTATGACTGTCGGTCGATGAAAACCGTGGGGCCGGGGGTGTTCGAGATCAGGATCAGTGAGGATTCAGGAGCGTTTCGGGTGTTTTACGTGGCCAACCGGCCCGCGGCCATTTATGTGCTGCACGCCATGCGCAAGACCACCCGCAAGACCGAAGCGCGGGACATCGAGCTGGCTCGGGCCAGACTTCAGGAGATAAGTGCACGCCATGACCGATCACATGCATACCGAGCGTTTCGCCAGTGTCTGGGACGCGCTCGAAGGTTCGCCTCAGGAAGCCGCCAATATGCGCCTGCGCTCCAAGCTCATGCTGGAGCTGGGCAAGACCATCAAAGCCTGGGGTGTTTCGCAGAAGGAGGCCGCCAGGCGGCTCAATATCACCCAGCCGCGGCTCAACGACGTGCTCAGCGGCAAGATCAACAAGTTTTCCCTGGATGCGCTGGTCAACCTCTCCGACGCCGCGCACCTGGGGGTCGATATCAGTTTCAGTCCGTCGGCAATGGAACCTCTGGTGCAGGGTTGATTCATACAAAGTCCACGTCGGGCTGCTAGCCTGACTTCAGGCTTTCCTCAGAATCTTGCCCATGTTCATGCACCTGCTGTTTTCCTGCGGTCTGTTGCTGGCTGCCACCTCGGCCATGGCCATGACCATCTACAAGTCCACCGACGCCAACGGCGTGGTGTCCTACAGCGACCGTCCGTCGCCGGGCGCCCAGGTGTTCGTGTTTCGCGATCGCATGGTCGAGCACCTGGAACGCCAGGTGCGTCTGGACGTCGAGAAGAGCTGGGGCGTGGACAGCGTCTTTGTGCGTAACGACCTGTATGCGCCGGTGGAGATCGAGCTGGGGTTTACCGGCCTGAAGAACATCCGCAGTGCCCCCAGGCAGCCGATTCGCCGGGTACTGCCGGCCCGCAGCCGACAGCGCCTGGCACAGCTCACGGCCATGCAGGCGGGCAAGCCGCTGATCTATGTCCCGCAGTTTCGTTACTCCCTGGGCGACCCTGCAGGCGCCGCCCAAGCCTATCGTTACCCGCTGCCCTGGCGTGGCGGCCCCTTTCGCCTGACCCAGGGCGCCAACGGCCGGTACAGCCATTTCGGCCCCAAGAGCCGCTATGCCATGGACATCGCCATGCCCGAGGGCACGCCGATCATCGCGGCGCGTGGCGGGGTGGTGGTGAAGACCGAGAACCGCCAGAGCGGGCGCGGCACCGACCCTTCCGGCAATTTCGTGCGGGTGTTGCACAACGACGGCACCATGGGGGTGTACCTGCACCTCAAGCGCGGCTCGGTAAGCGTGCGTGAAGGCCAGCGGGTCGTGGTGGGCAGCCCGCTGGCGTTGTCGGGCAACACCGGCAACAGCAGCGGCCCGCACCTGCACTTCGTGGTGCAGCGCAATACGGGGCTGGGGCTGGTGTCGATTCCCTATCAGTTCAACCAGCCCATCGGCAGCCTGCCGAACTTCGCGCTGGGCAAAAAGTAGTCATGTAGCCGCTGCCGAAGGCTGCGATAAGGCCGAAGGCCTTCAGCGATCTCAATATCCTGCGCCCGCTTCGTCGGAGTGCCGCCCAGGTGATCGCAGCCTTCGGCAGCGGCTACAGGGTGATCGGCGGAACAGGTGATAATCGGGGGAGGGGATCGCGAGCAATCGAGCCTCGACCGGCTGCTCCTACAGATGAACGCGGTTCATTTGTAGGAGTGAGCTTGCTCGCGATGAGGTGTCAGACCGTGCTCAATCGAGCATCAACACCTTGGCCAGGACGATTTTCGGGCCTTTCATCTTCTTGATGATGATGCGCAGGCCTTCGACCTCCATGACCTCTTCTTCTTCCGGTACCCGTTTCAGGGTCTCGTAGACCAGGCCGGCAAGGGTTTCGGCCTCGATATGGTCCAGGTCGATGCCCAGCAGGCGCTCCACCTTGAACAGCGGGGTATCGCCGCGCACCAGCAACTTGCCGGGCTGGTAGGCGAGGATGCCGCGCTCGGCCTTGCGGTGTTCGTCCTGGATATCGCCGACCAGCACTTCCAGCACGTCTTCCATGGTCAGGTAGCCGATGATCTTGCCGTCGGCTTCTTCCACCAGGGCGAAGTGCGAACCGCCTTTACGGAACTGTTCCAGCAGCTGCGACAGCGGCATGTGCCGGGAAACGCGCTCCAGCGGGCGGGTCAGCTCGGCCAGGTTGAACGACTCGGGGATGTGGTCCAGCGCCGCCAGTTCCAGCAGCAGGTCCTTGATGTGCAGCAGGCCGACGAACTCGTTGCGCTCGCTGTCGTAGACCGGGTAGCGGCTGAACTTGTGGCGGCGGAACAGGGCGAGGATCTGCTTCAGCGGCGCGTTGAATTCCACGCTGATCAGGTCTTCCCGGGAGTTGGCCCAGTCCACCACTTCCAGCTCGCCCATTTCCACGGCCGAGGCCAGTACGCGCATGCCCTGGTCGCTGGGGTCCTGGCCCCGGCTGGAGTGCAGGATCAGCTTCAGTTCTTCGCGGCTGTAGTGGTGCTCGTGATGCGGGCCGGGCTCGCCCTGGCCGGCGATGCGCAGGATGGTGTTGGCGCTGGCGTTGAGCAGGTAGATCGCCGGGTACATCAGCCAGTAGAACAGGTACAGCGGCACCGCCGTCCACAGCGACAGCAGCTCGGGCTTGCGGATGGCCCAGGACTTGGGCGCCAGTTCGCCGACCACGATGTGCAGGTAGGAAATGATGAAGAAGGCGGTAAAGAACGACACGCCCTTGACCACCTCCGGCGAGTCCACGCCCACGGCGCTGAGTAGCGGCGCCAGCAAATGCGCGAAGGCCGGCTCACCGACCCAGCCCAGGCCGAGGGAGGCCAGGGTGATCCCCAGCTGGCACGCGGAAAGGTAGGCATCCAATTGGCTGTGTACGGTGCGCAGGATCTGCCCGCGCCAGCCGTTCTTGTGGGCGATGGCCTCGACCCGGGTCGAGCGCAGTTTGACCATGGCGAACTCGGCGGCTACGAAAAAGCCGTTGAGCAGAACCAGGAGCAGTGCAAAAAGAATCATGCCGAAGTCGGCGAAAAGAGACGCGAGGGTAAAACCAGGGGAAGGGTCCATGATGGAGTTTTGCGGGTTCCGTGTATTCGAAAAAGAGAGAAATGCGCGGCGCAATGGCAGGCGCAAGCCAGCCAATGTAGCGGCTGGCAGGGCGATTGCCTAGTGGCGCGTGGCTGTCACCGCTGGTCGGTCAGGGTGTCGGCACGCAATCTTTTCACCTGGGCCGGGGCGAAATGGCAGGTAAAAGTGCTGCCGTGGCCCGGTACGCTGCTGATCTCCAGGCGCGCCCGATGGCGCAGCAGCACATGCTTGACGATGGCCAGGCCCAGGCCAGTGCCGCCGGTGTTGGAGTTGCGGCTGGAGTCGACCCGGTAGAAGCGTTCGGTCAGGCGTGGCAAGTGCTTGCTGTCGATGCCGATCCCCGAATCCTGCACGCTCAGGTGCGCGCCTTGCTCGTCGCCCCACCAGCGGATGCGGATGTTGCCCTCGGCCGGGGTGTATTTCACGGCGTTGAACACCAGGTTGGAAAAAGCGCTGCGCAGTTCCGCCTCGCTACCCTTGAGCAGGACCTGCGCGTCGGCTTCCAGGGTGATGCGCTGGTTGCGCTCCCCGGACAGCGCCTGGGCATCGCTCTTGATCGACTGCAGCAGCACGTCGATCGGCACCGGCTGGTTGTCCGATGGGTAGTCGGTGGCTTCCAGCTTGGCCAACAGCAGCAGGTCGTTGAGCAGGGTCTGCATGCGCCCGCCTTGCTGCTGCATCTGCTGCAGGGCGCGGCTCCAGCGCGGATTCACTTCCTCGACGTTGTCGAGCAGGGTTTCCAGGTAGCCGCAGATCACCGTCAGCGGCGTGCGCAGCTCGTGGGAGACGTTGGCGATGAAGTCTTTGCGCATCTGTTCCAACTGGTGGATGCGGGTCACGTCGCGCACCAGCATCAGGTGTTCGTTGTTGCCGTAGCGGGTGATGTACAGCTGGATGCGTACCCGGTCGTTGGTCGGCGAGGGGATTTCCAGCGGCTCGTTGTAATTGTCCTGCTCGAAATATTCCTTGAAGCGCGGATGGCGCACCAGGTTGGTCACCGGTTGGCCGCTGTCCTGCGGGGTCTTCAGGCCCAGCAGGGTTTCCGCGGCGCGGTTCCACCACTCCAGGTTGCCGTCGCTGTCGAGCATGATCACCGCGTCTTTCAGCGCCGCGGTGGACTCCTGGACCCGGTCGATCACCGCTTGCAGGCGCCCGCGTACCCGCTGGTCGCGGCGTTGCAGGTGGTAGATGCTGTCGAACACCTCGCCCCACAGGCCGTAGCCATCGGGCGGTGCTTCATCGGGTTGGTGCAGGCGCAGCCACTCATGCAGGCGCAGCAGCTGTTTGAGGGTCCAGGCCAGATAGATCCCCAGGCCGATGGCCAGGCTCCAGCCGTAGTAACCGCTGATCAGGCCCACCAGCAGGCAGCCGGTGACCAACAGCAGCATGTGGCGAATCAGGGTGCCATGCCAGTTTTGGTTCACTTAACACGCGTCCTTGTAAGCGTCTGGCGAATAAGGGGCCGGCTTCAGGCCTTGGTGGAAAAACGGTAGCCGGTGCCGCGCACGGTTTGTACCAGATTCTCGTAGGCATCGCCCAAGGCTTTGCGCAGGCGGCGGATATGCACGTCGACGGTACGCTCTTCGACATAGACGTTGCCGCCCCAGACCTGATCCAGCAACTGGCCGCGGGTGTAGGCGCGTTCCTGATGGGTCATGAAAAATTGCAGCAGGCGGTATTCGGTCGGGCCCATCTCGGCCGGTTTGCCGTCGATGGTCACGCGGTGGCTGATCGGGTCCAGCAGCAGGCCGCCGACTTCGATCGGTGCCTCGCCGTCGGTCGGGCCAGCGCGGCGCAGCACGGCCTTGAGGCGCGCGACCAGCTCGCGAGGGGAGAATGGCTTGGTGATGTAGTCGTCGGCGCCGACTTCCAGGCCCTGGATCTTGTTGTCCTCTTCGCCCTTGGCGGTGAGCATGATGATCGGGATGTCACCGGTCAGCTCATCGCGTTTCAGGCGCCGCGCCAGCTCGATGCCGGAGGTGCCGGGCAGCATCCAGTCGAGCAGGATCAGGTCGGGCTTGCGGTCGACGATGATGGCATGGGCCTGCTGGGAGTTCTCCGCCTCCAGGCAGTCGTAGCCGGCCATTTCCAACGCAACGGCGATCATTTCGCGAATGGGCGCTTCGTCGTCAACGATCAGAATGCTCCTGCCAACCATGCTTAATCCTCTTGTCATTTAACTGTCTTGCGCCGCATTAGATAACGGAATTATTGCAGTCGTGTGACAGTATTTTAGGTGCTGGTGCGAGGGCTGCATTCGTGGACTAAGCTTTGGGTCCGAATCCTGACAACCACCAAAGAAGGTTTCCATGACTCAACACACGCAATCCTGGAAAGCCCTGTTGCTGAGCGCTGCGCTGGCCCTGCCGGGGCTGGCGTTCGCTGCGGAACCGGCGATGACCAAAGACGGCATGTTCGTCGACCACAAGGGCATGACCTTGTACACCTTTGCCAAGGACAGCGGCGGCAAGTCCATGTGCAACGACAAGTGCGCCGCCAACTGGCCGCCGCTGATGGCCGCCAGCGGTGACAAGGCGATGGGCGAGTGGACCGTCATCAAGCGTGACGACGGCTCCATGCAGTGGGCCTACGACGGCAAGCCGCTGTACACCTTCGTGATGGACAAGAAAGCCGGTGACATGACCGGCGACGGCAAGATGGATGGCGCCTGGAAAGTGGCCAAGCCTGATTGACCTTGGTGCTTTCATCGCGGGCAAGCCTCGCTCCTACGTAGGAGCGAGGCTTGCCCGCGATCACGATCTTCAGCGAACGGCGTAATCCACGACTATCCCCAGGAAAATCGCCAACCCCGCCCAGTGGTTATGCAGGAAGGCCTTGAAGCACTTCATCCGGTCGCGATCGCGGGTGTACCAGAACTCCCAGGCAAAACATCCGGCCGCCACCAGCAAACCCAGGTGGAACCAGATACCCAACTCGAAACGCGCGCCCGCCAGCAGCAGGCACCCCAGCGCCAGGCCCTGCAAGGTCAGAATGATTACCCGGTCGGCTTCGCCGAACAGGATCGCGGTGGATTTCACCCCGATCTTCAGGTCGTCGTCGCGGTCGGTCATCGCGTAATAGGTGTCATAAGCCACGGTCCACAGCAGGTTGGCGATGTACAACAGCCAGGCGGTGGCCGGCAGCTCGCCGGTTTCGGCAGTGAAGGCCATCGGGATGCCCCAGGAGAACGCCGCGCCCAGCACCACTTGCGGGTAATAGGTATAGCGCTTCATGAAGGGGTAGCTGGCCGCCAGGGCCAGGCCGCCCAACGACAGCCAGATGGTCGTCGCGTTGGTGCACAGCACCAGCAGGAAGCTGATGAACATCAGCACGGCGAAGAACACCAGGGCTTCTCTGGAACTGATCTTGCCGCTGACCAGCGGGCGCTGTTCGGTGCGTTTCACGTGGCCGTCGACCTTGCGGTCGGCCCAGTCGTTGATCACGCAGCCGCCAGCCCGGGTGAGGGTTACGCCAAGGACGAAAATCACGATATTGGCCAGCGATGGCGAGCCTTCGCCGGCAATCCACAGGGCCCAGAGGGTCGGCCAGAGCAGCAGGTAGATGCCGATCGGCTTGTCCATGCGGGTCAGCTGGATAAAGTCCCAGGCGCGTGGATTCAGGTGGTTGAGGGATTTGAGCAGGCTCTGATACATCAGCGGTTCTCCGGCTGGGCGCCGACGGCGCTCCACAGGGACGGCAGGAAGATTTCGGCGACCAGCACGCTCAGGGCTGCGCGATCGAAGCGCGAACGGCGGGCCCAGAGGTCATCGGCCTGCACCTCGTCGGGCAGCCACGGGCGTGGGTAATGGCAGACCTCGATGGGGCGGCGCTGAAAGGCCTGGTCACAGAACAGCAGCTCGCCCAGGGAGCGGCTGCCCAACTCGTCCATGTTCAGCCCGCCATCCTGCAGGGCGCTGCGGGCCGCCACGCTGCGGGCGAATACCCAGGCCTGGCCGTGACCGCGCAGATACACCTCGCGTACCCAGCCCTGGCTGCCTGGCTGCAGGTCCAGCGCGGCGCATTCGTCGGCGCGCAGGGGCTGCCAGCCCTCGACCAGCGGCGTCACGCTGAAGCCGTCGTTGGAGAGACGGGTCAGGCGCCGGGTCAGCGAACCTTCATCGAACAGCCAGTCGAGGGTCTGTGCGTCGGGGAGGGGTGTCAGCCGGCTTTGCGAGAGCCAGTCCGGGGTGGAAAATGCAGAGATTGAGTGCGGCACAGTGGGTCATTATTGGCAGCAAATGAGGCCGCGAGCTTAGCATGGTGCCAGGCGATTTTTCCGCAATGGAGCGGCCGCCTGCAGCGAACGTGCTTGCATCCGTCGGTGCTCATCAGTACAAAACGCGCTGGGCCGGACGCGCCCCCTGGCGTCATCCAGAGTCGATTCATCGACCATCCCGCCGGCAACAGCCTGAGAACCTGAGGAAACGCGTAAATGAAAAAGTGGCAATGTGTGGTCTGCGGCCTGATCTACAACGAAGCCGATGGCTGGCCGGACGACGGAATCTTGCCCGGTACCCGCTGGGAAGACGTGCCTGAAGACTGGCTCTGCCCGGATTGCGGCGTCGGCAAAATGGATTTCGAAATGATCGAAATCGGCTGATCACACCCTGTGATCCCCTGAACCTGAAGGAGTAAGGAATGAACGCACCTGTCGTCATCGTGGGCACCGGGCTGGCCGGCTACAACCTGGCCCGGGAGTTTCGCAAGCTCGATAGCGAAACGCCGCTGCTGCTGATCACCGCCGATGACGGGCGTTCCTATTCCAAGCCGATGCTGTCCACCGGCTTCGGCAAGAACAAGGAAGCCGACGGCCTGAGTATGGCCGAGCCCGGCGCCATGGCCGAGCAATTGAAGGCCGAGGTGCGCACCCATACCCGCATCAGCGGCATCGACCCTGGCCACAAGCGCCTGTGGATGGGTGAAGAAGCGGTGAACTACCGCGACCTGATCCTGGCCTGGGGCGCGGAAACCGTGCGCGTACCGGTGGAGGGCGATGCTGGCGACCTGATCTTCCCGATCAACGACCTGGAAGACTACGCGCGCTTTCGCGCGGCTGCGGCCGGCAAGCGCCGGGTGCTGCTGCTGGGCGCCGGCCTGATCGGCTGCGAGTTCGCCAACGACCTGATCCTCGGCGGTTATGCAGTGGACCTGGTGGCGCCTTGCGAGCAGGTCATGCCGACGTTGCTGCACCCTGCGGCCGCCGCCGCGGTGCAGGCCGGGCTGGAAAGCCTGGGCGCGCGCTTCCATCTGGGGCCGGTACTCAATCGCTTGCAGCGCACGGCGGATGGCCTCGAGGCACATCTGTCCGACGGTGAAGTGATTGCCTGCGATCTGGTGGTGTCGGCGATCGGCCTGCGTCCGCGCATTGACCTGGCCGCCGCCGCGGGGGTGATGGTCAACCGTGGGGTGGTGGTCGACCGGCATCTCAAGACCTCCCACGCCAACATTTATGCCTTGGGCGACTGCGCCGAGGTCGATGGGCTGAATCTGTTGTACGTCATGCCCCTCATGAGCTGTGCGCGAGCGCTGGCGCAGACCCTGGCGGGTAACCCGACGGCGGTCAGCTATGGCCCGATGCCGATCACCGTGAAAACCCCGGTCTGCCCGCTGGTGGTTTCGCCACCGCCACGCGGCCTGGAGGGCGTGTGGACGGTCGAAGGGCAGGGCGCCGACATCAAGGCGCTGTGCCGCGATGCCAGCGGCAAACTGCTGGGCTATGCGCTGACCGGGGCCGCGGTCATGGACAAACTGGCCCTGAACAAAGAGCTTCCCGGCTTGTTGGCCTAAATACCGGTCGTTCTGTCGGAATAATCATGTGTTTGCCACTACAAAGGTCGCGCAGAGACTGGCGCCACTCCTAACTGCGTGCCATCCTCACACCCGTCTGCCGCAGAGTAGAGCCTGCGGCGCCTTGGGCGCTGTTCCGGAAGAACAGCACGGACATAACAACAAAAAACCGTCAAAGAGGCTTCACTATGCGTAAACCAGAACTCGCCGCTGCAATTGCTGAAAAAGCGGATCTGACCAAAGAACAAGCCAACCGCGTTCTCAATGCCGTTCTCGAAGAAATCACCGGCGCCCTGCATCGCAAAGACAGCGTCACCCTGGTAGGTTTTGGAACCTTCCTGCAGCGTCACCGTGGCGCCCGTACCGGCAAGAACCCGCAAACCGGTGAGCCGGTGAAGATCAAGGCCAGCAACACCGTAGCCTTCAAGCCAGGCAAATCGCTGAAAGACAGCGTCAATCCATAACTGTTGCGAACTCCCTCGATAGTAGGGAGAACCGTATTGAAAAATGGGCAAACCGATAATTCGGATGCCCATTTTTTATGGATGGTTGTTCGGCATATAAAGAACGGGAATGCATGCAGCAAGTTTCGCGAGGAACTACATCTGTATTGCTCAAAAAACATACAGACTGTTTGATGGCAAACTATCGTCTTGAGTGCCATCATATTAGTGGCACTTTGCAAAGTTAGAGGTATCCGCGACTGCACTCTTTCATAAAAGTTCAGAATTAGGATTTATTTCCGTACCCGGCACTTTCGATTCTGCCTGGCATTACCCCTTAATCATTGAATCGCTCTCTGGTTTATATCGCGCAAGGCTCTGGCCCGCGGCTTCTGGCGTTGCTGGTTGGAATAGGGGGTCAACTGGTTGTCTAGGGGGAAACCCTGCCATATATAAGGCAATCTCTTACGAACAGCCGATGACAGTTCGTCTTGTTGTTTGAGGGGATGCTTGCTAGTGGCCATCATACTGATTACGATGCGCGCTCTTGAAAGAGCAGGCTCAATTGGATGAGTACGCTCTTTGATACTGTCAAGCACGCGAAAAATGTCTCGCGGGCGTATAGACCGTAATCTCGAAAAAGGCCATGGATGTCCTACTCAAGTAAACTTTCTGCCCATTACCTCGAACTCGCCAAGGCCTCTGTTTCCAAAGAGAGTTTTGCGGGCGAGGACGTTCGCTTCTCCAGCGAATACGAGGCACTGGAAAGTGAGCTGGGCAAAGCCCAATCCATGCACGAAAGCGGTCAGATCGACTGGCTGAAAATCCTCGAGAACAGTGACGCGCTGCTGCGTACCCAGTCCAAGGATCTGCGGGTGGCCGCCTGGCTCACCTGGGCCTTGTATCAGCGTGAATCCTTCCCCGGCCTGCTGGCCGGCCTTGGTCTTCTGCAGCACCTGTGCGAACAGCATTGGGCGCAGATCCACCCCGCCAAGCTGCGTACCCGGGCTGCCGCCGTCGGCTGGCTGGTGCCGCGTCTCGAGCAGGTGCTGGGCGAAAACGTCGCGATCAAGGAGCAGTTGCCGCTGTTCCGCCGTCTGGTGGAACACCTGGAAGGGCTCGATGCCGCGCTCACCGAGCATCTGGGTGACAACGCGCCCTTGCTGCTGCCGATCTGCCGGCGGCTGTCGACCATGGTCCAGCGCGCCGCCGACAATCAGCCAGAACCCGGCGCCGTGGGCGCGGTGGTGGCCCAGGTCAAGCAGGCCGCGACCCAGCTGTTCACGCCTGGCGCGCCGATCGACAACGAGAAGGAAGCGCAGAAGGCCCTGCGTGCGATGCAGGAAAACGCCCGTCCACTGAGCGCCTGGTGGCTCAAGCAGAAGGCCACTGACGTACGCGCCCTGCGCCTGAACCGCACCATGCTGTGGTTGCCCATCGATGCCGTCCCGGAGCGCAACGCCGAGCAGATCACTGCGTTGCGCGGGCTGCCGGCCGACAAGCTCAAGACCTACCAGGAGCGTTTTGCCAATGGGCAATACGCCGACCTGCTGGTGGAACTCGAAGCCAGCCTGGCCAGGGCGCCGTTCTGGTTCGACGGCCAGCGCATGGTCTGGGAATGCCTGCAGGGGCTGAACGCCGACCAGGCGATGCGCGAAGTGGAGTTTCACTTCGCGCTCCTGTTGCAGCGCCTGCCGGGGGTGGTCGAGTTGCGTTTCCACGACGGCGCGCCTTTCGCCGACCCGGCCACCCGCGGCTGGATTAGCGCCCATGTCATGCCCCATCTGCAAAGCGCCAGCGCGCCGCGCAAGGTCGAAGCGACTGCCAGCCAGCCTGCCTGGGAAGAAGCCCTCGAAGAGGTCTTGCCGATCCTGCGCAAGGACGGCCTCAAGGCCGCCGTGCAGATCCTCAAGCAAGGCCTGCAGAACGCCCATGGCGGGCGGGTGAGGTTTTTCTGGCAGTTCAGCCTGGCGCGGCTGTGCTTCATGGCCAAGAAATACGAGCTGGCCAAGACCCAGCTCGAAACCCTCGATCAAGAATTACTGAGCTCGGGCCTGCATGCCTGGGAGCCGGATCTTGCGTTGGAAGTGCTGCACCTCCTGCATAGCTGCTGTGAGTTGTTGCCGCAGAACCACGCAGTGCGAGAACGCAAGGAAGAGATTTATCGCAGGCTGTGCCACCTCGACCTCGAAGTGGTACTCGAATAGGCCCCAGGGCCAACAACCGCAAGGAGAAAAGCCATGGCCAAAGAAGGCTCGGTAGCCCCCAAGGAACGCATCAACGTCACCTTCAAACCCGCCACCGGCGGTGCTCAGGAAGAGATTGAACTGCCGTTGAAGCTACTGGCAATCGGTGATTACACCCAGCGCGTGGACGAGCGCAAAGTGGAAGACCGCAAGCCGATCAGCATCGACAAAATGACGTTCGACGAAGTGCTGGCCAAGCAGGAGCTGAGCCTGACGCTGAGCGTGCCTAACCGTCTTCAGGAAGAGGGCGACACCGAAGAGCTGGCGGTCAAGCTGCGCGTCAACTCGATGAAGGACTTCAACCCGGCCAGCCTGGTCGAGCAAGTGCCTGAGCTGAAAAAACTGATGGAACTGCGCGACGCGCTGGTGGCCCTCAAGGGTCCGCTGGGTAACGCCCCTGCATTCCGTAAAGCCATCGAAGGCGTACTCGCCGACGACGAATCGCGCGGTCGTGTACTCGGTGAGCTGGGCCTGAACGCCGCAGCCACCGAAGCCTGAGTCTCTATCAGTCAAGGAAGCCAAACACTATGAGCACTAGTGCAGCACAACAGAAAAGCAACGAGAACGGCGAGTACAGCATTCTCGACAGCATCATCGCCGAAACCCGCCTGACTCCGGACGACGAAGCCTACGACATCGCCAAGCGCGGCGTGTCGGCCTTCATCGAAGAGCTGCTCAAGCCTCAGAACGATGGCGAGCCAGTCAAGAAGGCCATGGTTGACCGCATGATCGCCGAGATCGATGCCAAGCTCAGCCGCCAGATGGACGAAATCCTTCACCACGAAGACTTCCAGTCCCTGGAATCGGCCTGGCGTGGCCTGCAGTTGCTGGTCGACCGCACCAACTTCCGCGAAAACATCAAGATCGAAATCCTCAACGTCTCCAAGCAGGACCTGCTGGACGACTTCGAAGATTCGCCGGAAGTGATGCAGGCCGGCCTGTACAAGCACATCTACACCGCTGAATACGGCCAGTTCGGTGGCCAGCCGGTGGGCGCGATCATCGCCAACTACTTCATGTCGCCAAGCTCGCCAGACGTGAAGCTGATGCAATACGTGTCCAGCGTTGCCTGCATGTCCCACGCGCCGTTCATCGCTGCGGCCGGTCCGAAATTCTTCGGTCTGGAAAGCTTCACCGGCCTGCCGGACCTGAAGGATCTGAAAGATCACTTCGAAGGCCCGCAATTTGCCAAATGGCAGAGCTTCCGCCAGTCGGAAGACTCGCGCTACATCGGCCTGACCGTACCGCGCTTCCTGCTGCGCAACCCGTACGATCCGGAAGAGAACCCGGTCAAATCCTTCGTCTACAAGGAAACCGTTGCCAACAGCCACGAGCATTACCTGTGGGGCAACACCGCGTACGCGTTCGGTACCAAGCTGACCGACAGCTTCGCCAAGTTCCGCTGGTGCCCGAACATCATCGGCCCGCAGAGCGGTGGCGCGGTAGAAGACCTGCCGCTGCACCACTTCGAAAGCATGGGCGAAATCGAAACCAAGATCCCGACTGAGGTACTGGTCAGCGACCGTCGTGAATACGAACTGGCCGAGGAAGGCTTCATCTCCCTGACCATGCGCAAAGGCAGCGACAACGCGGCGTTCTTCTCCGCAAGCTCGGTGCAAAAGCCGAAGTTCTTCGGCATCAGCGCCGAAGGCAAGGCTGCGGAGCTGAACTACAAGCTCGGCACCCAGCTGCCGTACATGATGATCGTCAACCGCCTGGCTCACTACCTCAAAGTGCTGCAGCGCGAGCAACTCGGTTCGTGGAAAGAACGTACCGACCTCGAGCTGGAACTCAACAAGTGGATCCGCCAGTACGTCGCCGACCAGGAAAACCCGAGCGCCGAAGTGCGTGGCCGTCGTCCGCTGCGCGCCGCGCAGATCATCGTCAGCGATGTGGAAGGTGAGCCGGGCTGGTACCGCGTCAGCCTGAACGTGCGCCCGCACTTCAAGTACATGGGTGCCGATTTCACCCTGTCGCTGGTTGGCAAGCTGGACAAAGAGTAACCAGGAGCTAGGTCATGACCGGATACGGCAGCCTTTTCGAACGCCTGAGTGGCGAGGCCGACAAACGTGTCGGCTGGAGCCGCGAGGTTTCCGCCATGGCGTCGGTGGCTGCCCATCTGGGCAAGATGCTCAGCACCCGTGCGGGCAGCGTGCAGACGCTGTCCGATTACGGGTTGCCCGATCTCAACGACATGCGCCTGAGCCTGCACGACGCCCTGAGCCAGGCCCGCCTGGCCATCGAAAGCTTCATCGAAGCCTACGAGCCGCGTCTGAGCAACGTGCGTGTCGTTTCCCTGCCGCGTGATCACGACCAGCTCAAGCTGGCTTTCAATATCGAAGGCCTGCTTGAGGTGGACGGGTTCAAGCGCCAGGTCAGTTTTTCCGCGCGCCTGGATGGCAGCGGTCAGGTCAAGGTCAGTTAAGGAGACGAGGATGTCAGGTAAACCCGCAGCACGCGTCAGCGACCCCACCGCCTGCCCGCTCCCCGGCCACGCAACCAACCCGATCGCCGCCGGTTCCGGCGATGTGTTCTTCGATGGCCTCGCGGCCGCCCGCCAGGGCGATGCCTCGGCGTGTGGTGGTGCGATGTCCGGTGGCCTGGCGACTACCGTGCTGATCAATGGCAAGCCGGCGGCGACTGTCGGCTCGGTGGGCACCCACGGCAACACAGTCACGGCCGGCTCGGGGACGGTGATTATCGGCAATTCGCATTCGCCAGCGCAGTTTGTGCCGCCGTTGCCGGTAGTTATTCCCGGTGTTTTCAATCGAGTGTTTGCCTTTAAAACGGCCAGTGGGAAGGCGGTAGATGGGTTGAGTTACCGAATCACGTCCGAAAGTGGGATAGAAAAGTTCGGTACTGCACAGGCCGGAAAAACTGGCTGTTTTTCTACGGGGCAGAATCCTGAGGCTGTCTCGATTTTTGTAACGTCGGAGTAAGGCCTTGGAAACAATAGTTGAAGTTGATGGTGTGCCTTACACCTTTGTTACGGAAAATGGTACTACTGCATTAAGGCTGGATAATAAAACCACTGCCAGTAATGATACAAATCCTGCGGATCTGCATCTTCCAGATATCTGGTTGGTGACTCGCTCCAATGGCATGCCTTTATTTGCAGTGCGGCCTGATGTCTGTGATAAGCCATTTCGAATTTTAAGTGCTGATAAACTTTACGCTGAAAAGATTCAATGGTTTGAGCCGTTGGCTGACTTCTATCGTGAGCGGCTATGGGTAAATCCTAAGAGTAGTGTTGAAGGCTCGGAGGTGTACGATGCCTACAAACAGCACACATGGCAAACGATTATAGATTTTGCAATTGTTGACCGACCATCTTTTGTTTACTACAGAAATCTGCCAGGGGATTGGAAAAAGCAATCTGAAGGGGGCGCTAAATTTCTACTTTGCTTAGTCGAAGGTGATCCTTATTGGACTGACGGCCTGGGACAGATTCCATTTGCGGTGGATACCTTCCGGAAGTACTGGGAGGAAACCCGCGAGGTTGATGCCGCGATTCTGAAAACAGGTCAGACCGGACTCGACTGGGCTGATGGAACACTCGGTGGAAGTGACAATGGAAGTGAGAACGTATACGACAATTTCATAATCATAAGGGCATGTTTATGGGCGTCCGAAAACTTTGAATTGGTACTTGAGAAAAGGCCGGTGAGTGCTCAGAGGTTCGGGCCTAGTGGGGCAACGGTGGCGAGTACAGTATTCAAGCCATCTTCAGCTACGCGACTGAAAACTTTGATTGATTCCGGCACATTGGCGAAATATAAAACGTGGAAGCCATGAAATTGAAAATCTTTGCGGGCGCTGTAGTTTATTTTTTGGCTGGTGTTTTGTATTTCTTTGTTCATGATTTTGGCGTTGCTTACTACAAAGAAAATATGGGCGGGTTTACAGACCGTGGAGCAGCGATAGGTGGTACTGCTGAGTTGACGTTTTATTTTTTTATTTTTGTTAACTTTGTTGTTTTTTTTGTACCGAAGATATATTTGAAAATTTTACTGTTGGTTTTGATGTTGGGTGTTGTGTTGTTCTATTTTCTTCCGGATAACCCGGTAAGGGCAATTGCATATGGTGGGCTTACGGCTTCTATGAGCGGGTTGGCGTTAGTTGCGCGATTGGTTGTGGAACGATGGGGCGGTCGGAATTGAAGTGCGTGCAGCTTTCGAACTAAAAAATTATTGATCAGACAGGTAACCCCCGTGTCCTTTAACCACTACTACCAAAGCGAACTCACCGCGCTGCGCCAGCTGGGTCGCCGTTTCGCCGAGCGTAGTCCGGCCCTGGCGCCGTTCCTGGGCCAGGCCGGACGGGATCCGGATGTGGAGCGCCTGCTCGAAGGTTTCGCCTTTCTCACCGGTCGCCTGCGGCAGAAGCTCGATGACGAGCTGCCGGAACTCAGCCACTCGCTGATGCACTTGCTGTGGCCGAACTACATGCGGCCGTTGCCGGCGTTCAGCATTCTGCAGTTCGACCCGCTGAAGCAGTCCGGGCCGGCCCTGCGCGTGGAGCGTGATACGCCGGTGGAGAGCAAGCCCATCGATGACGTGCGCTGCCGCTTCCGCACCTGCTACCCGACCGAAGTCCTGCCGCTGGACCTGACGGCGCTGAACTACTCGGTGAAAGGCGACGGCGCGCTGCTCAGCCTGCGCCTGGAGATGAGCTGCGACGGCCACCTCGGCGAGCTGAACCTGAGCCGCCTGCGCCTGCACCTGGCGGGCGAGCGCTACATCAGCCAGATGCTTTACCTGAGCTTGCTGCGCAACCTCGAAGGCATCGAGTTGGTGCCGCTGGGCATGGACGGCAAGCCATTCTCGGGTGTCAGCGGCAATGCCATGTCGTTCAAGATGCCCGGCAACCGCGTGCAGCCGGTGGGCTTTGCCGAGGAAGAGGCGTTGATCCCGTATCCGCTGAATACCTTCCGCGGCTATCGCTACCTGCAGGAGTATTTCGCCTTCCAGGACAAGTTCCTGTTCGTCGACCTGAACGGCCTGGACCTGCTCAAATCGTTGCCGGAGGACACCCTCAAGCAGCTGCACGGCCTGGAAGTGCGCTTCGACATCCGCAAGAGCGGTATCCAGCGCCTGCGGCCGACCCTGGACAACGTGAAGCTGTATTGCACGCCGATCGCCAACCTGTTCAAGCACGACGCCTTGCCGATCCGCCTCGACGGCAAGCAGGACGAGTACCTGCTGCTGCCGGCTGAGTACGACCTGGAAAACTGCGGCGTATTCTCGGTGGAAACCGTGACCGGCTGGAAGCCCGGCGGCCTGGGTTACCAGGAATACGTGCCGTTCGAATCCTTCGAGCACGACCCGAGTTTCGACGTCCCGCAAAGCCGCCCGCACTACAGCATCCGCCAGCGTTCCTCGCTGCTGCACGACGGTCTGGACACTTACCTGAGCTTCGGCATCCGCCACACCGAAGCCCACGAAACCCTGTCCATCGAGCTGACCTGCACCAACCAGAACCTGCCGCGCCGGCTCAAGCTCGGCGAGATCAACCAGGCGTGCGAGGAAACCCCGGAGTTCCTCAGTTTCCGCAACATCACCCCGGCCACCTCGAGCTACGCGCCACCGCTGAACCGCGACTTCCTGTGGAAGCTGATCAGCAACATGTCGCTCAACTATCTGTCGCTGGCCAACGTCGATGCGCTCAAGGTGATTCTCGAAACCTACGACTTGCCGCGCTACTACGACCAGCACCTGGAAAAGGTCAGCAAGCGCCTGCTGGGCGGGCTCAAGTCGATCCGCCACGAGCATGTCGACCGGCTGCATCGGGGCCTGCCGCTGCGCGGTTTGCGCACCGAGCTGACCATCGATCCGGAAGGCTATATCGGTGAAGGCGACATGTTCGTCTTCGCCTCGGTTCTCAACGAGTTTTTCGCTCTTTACGCCAGTCTCAACTCGTACCACGAGCTGCGGGTAAAAAGTACACAGGGAGAGGTGTACCAATGGACACCACGTATGGGTCTACAGCCCCTGCTTTAAGCGGGCTGACCCGGGTCATTCGCGAGTACTCGCTGTTTCAGGCCGTGCTGCTGGTGGTGGACCGGCTGCGCGATTCCCATCCGGGCCTGAGCGAAGAGGATCTCTACGACCAGCTGGAATTCCAGGCCAATCCGAGCCTGGGTTTCCCTGGCAGCGACGTCGATCGCGTGGAGTTTTTCGAAGAGCACGGGCAGATGCGTGCGCGCCTGCGTTTCAACCTGATCGGGTTGTTCGGTTCCGGCTCGCCGCTGCCGGCGTTCTACGGTGAACAAGCCCTGGGCGACAGCGAAGACGGCAACCCGACCCGCAACTTCCTCGACCTGTTCCACCATCGCCTGCAACGGCTGATGCTGCCGATCTGGCGCAAGTACCGCTACCGCGCCAGCTTCAAGAGCGGCGCGCTCGACCCGTTTTCCGCCCAGCTGTTCGCCTTGATCGGCCTCGGCGGCGAAGACATCCGCAAGGCCAAGGAACTGAACTGGAAGCGCCTGCTGCCGTACCTCGGCCTGCTCAGCCTGCGGGCCCACTCGGCGGCATTGATCGAAGCCGTGCTGCGCTACTACTTCAAGCATGCGGACCTGGTGATCGAGCAGTGCATCGAGCGCCGGGTGGAGATTCTCGAAGAGCAGCGCAACCGCCTCGGCCGCGCCAACAGCCAGCTCGGCGAAGACCTGGTGCTGGGCGAACGGGTGCGCGACCGCAGCGGCAAGTTCCGCATCCATATCCGCCAGCTCGACTGGCAACGCTTCCACGAATTCCTGCCGATCGGTTTCGGCTACCAGCCGCTGTGCGCGCTGGTGCGGTTCACCCTGCGTGACCCGCTGGACTACGACATTCGCCTGGTCCTGCGCCAGGAAGAAATCCGCGAACTGCGCATCGGTGAGCAGAACGCCTGTCGCCTGGGGTGGACCAGTTGGCTCGGCCGCGAACGCGCGGACGGCGTGGTGACCCTGGGCAGCAAAATTCATTAAGGACAGATGACATGATCAACGTAGACCTGCAGCAACTGATCCAGGCGCTGGACGCCGAAACCCGCCGTGACCTGGAAAGCTCCGCCGAACGCTGCGTCGCCCGGGGCGGCAGCAAGATCCTGGTCGAAGACCTGCTGCTGGGCTTGCTGGAGCGTCCGCAAGGCCTGCTCGCACGCGCGTTGCAGGACGCCGAAGTGGATGCCGGCGAGCTGAGCGCGGCGCTGCAATCGCGGGTCGAACACAGCGCCTCGCGCAACCCGGTGTTCGCCCCGGAGCTGGTGCAGTGGCTGCAGGACGCCTTGCTGGTGGCCAACCTCGAGCTGGGCCAGAGCCAGGTCGAGCAGGCGGCGCTGATCCTCGCGCTGCTGCGCAATCCGATGCGTTATGCCGGTAGCCGTTACCAGCCGCTGCTGGCCAAGCTGAACATCGAGCGCCTGAAGGATTTCGCCCTGTCACAGAAGGAAGAGCCGGCCAGCGGCAAGCCGGCAGCGCCGGGCGAATCGTTGTTGCAGCGCTTCACCCACAACCTGACCCAGCAGGCGCGCGAGGGCAAGCTCGACCCGGTGCTGTGCCGCGATGGCGCGATCCGCCAGATGGTCGACATCCTCGCCCGTCGCCGCAAGAACAACCCGATCGTGGTCGGCGAGGCCGGCGTCGGTAAGACCGCGGTGGTCGAAGGCCTGGCCTCGCGCATCGCCGCCGGTGAAGTGCCGCAAGTGCTCAAGGGCGTCGAGCTGCTGTCGCTGGACATGGGCCTGCTGCAAGCGGGCGCCAGTGTGAAGGGCGAGTTCGAGCGCCGCCTCAAGGGCGTGATCGACGAGGTCAAGGCTTCGCCTAAGCCGATCATTCTGTTTATCGACGAAGCCCACACCCTGATCGGCGCCGGTGGCAACGCCGGCGGTTCCGACGCGGCCAACCTGCTCAAGCCAGCCCTGGCCCGTGGCGAGCTGCGCACCATCGCCGCCACCACCTGGGCCGAGTACAAGAAGTACTTCGAGAAGGACCCGGCCCTGGCCCGTCGCTTCCAGCCGGTGCAGTTGCACGAGCCGACCGTCAGCGAGGCGGTGACCATCCTGCGTGGCCTGGCCCAGGTCTACGAGAAAAGCCACGGTATCTACCTGCGCGACGACGCGGTGGTGGCCGCGGCCGAACTGTCGGCCCGCTACCTGGCCGGCCGCCAACTGCCGGACAAGGCGGTGGACGTGCTCGACACCGCCTGTGCCCGGGTGCGCATCAGCCTGGCGGCGGCGCCGGAGAGCCTGGAGCGCCTGCGTGGCGAGCTGGCCGAAGGTGGCCGTCAGCGTCAGGCGCTGCGCCGCGACGCCGAGGCCGGCCTGGTGATCGACCAGGAAGCCCTGGACGCGCTGGAGGCCCGTCTGGCTGAGGCCGAGGCCGAGCAGCAAGCCCTGGAAACCCTGTGGAGCGAACAGCGCACCCTGGCCGAGCGCCTGCTCGAACTGCGCCAGCAACTGGCCAAGGCCCGCGAGGCCGCGGCGGTCGAGCCGACCGTCAGCGTTGAAGAAGATGCCGAAGGCACGGTGATCGAGACCCTCGCCGCCGAAGTGGAAGAGGGGCAGAGCGTCGAGGCGCTGGAAGCCGCCCTCAACGAAACCCATCGCGCCCTGAGCGATGCCCAGAGCCAGGAGCGCCTGGTCAGCTTCGAAGTCTGCCCGCGCCTGGTGGCCGAAGTGATCAGTGCCTGGACCGGCGTGCCGCTGACGCAACTGGCCCGCGAGCACAACGCCAAGGTCGCGAGTTTCGCCACCGACCTGCGCGCGCGCATTCGTGGTCAGGAGCAGGCGGTGCACGCCCTGGATCGTTCGATGCGCGCCACCGCCGCTGGCCTGAACAAGCCGGACGCGCCGGTGGGCGTGTTCCTGCTGGTGGGCCCGAGCGGCGTCGGCAAGACCGAAACCGCCCTGGCCCTGGCCGACCTGCTGTACGGCGGCGACCGCTTTATCACCACCATCAACATGTCCGAGTTCCAGGAGAAGCACACCGTGTCGCGCCTGATCGGCGCGCCTCCAGGCTACGTCGGCTACGGCGAAGGCGGGATGCTCACCGAGGCGGTGCGGCAAAAACCCTATTCGGTGATTCTGCTCGACGAGGTCGAGAAAGCCGACCCGGACGTGCTCAACCTGTTCTATCAGATCTTCGACAAGGGCGTGGCCAACGACGGCGAAGGGCGCGAGATCGACTTCCGCAACACGCTGATCCTGATGACCTCGAACCTGGCCAGCGACCGCATCAGCGCGCTGTGCGAGAACGGCGAGCGGCCGAGCGCCGAGACCCTGGAAGAGACCATCCGTCCGGTGCTCAGCAAGCACTTCAAGCCGGCGCTGCTGGCGCGCATGCGCGTGGTGCCGTACTACCCGGTGGGCGGCCCGGTGCTGCGCGAACTGATCGAAATCAAGCTGGGCCGTTTAGGTGAGCGCCTGAACCGTCGCCAGCTGGATTTCACTCACTGCCAGAACCTGGTCGACCATCTGGCCGAGCGCTGCACCCAGAGCGAAAGCGGCGCGCGCCTGATCGATCATCTGCTCGACCTGCACGTACTGCCGCTGGTGGCCGACCGCCTGCTGGACGCCATGGCCACCGGCGAGAACCTCAAGCGCGTGCACGCGACGCTCGACAGCAGCGGCGGCGTGACCTGCGAGTTCGCCTGAGGTGGGTGTGATGTTCACTCGTGTACCGCAACCGCTGATCTACGCCGAGGCGCTGCTGGCGCAGTTCGCCAGCCTGTCGCGGGCGGCCGACGGTGGCGCGCTGCTGGGCGATTTCGTGCGCGGCGTGGCCGGGCTCAGCGGTTGCGAGCTGAGCCAGCTGTACCTGCTCGATGCCACCCATACCCGGCTCGGCCTCAGCGCCGAATGCCTGGGCGGCATCCTGCAACCGCGGGAAGCGGCAAGCCTGCCGGCGGACTACAACGGTGAGCAGCTGCTGCAGTTCGCCCTGTGCCAGAACCGCGTGGTGAGCCTGGTGGGGCTGAGCGGCAGCCTGCACGAAACCAGTTTCCTGCCGGCCCGGGACACGCCCTGGCAGTCGCTGTTGTGCGTGCCGCTGGTGAACACGCAAAAGGCTGTCGAGGGCCTGCTGCTGTGCGCCAGTCGCGAACATGTCGACCTGCAGGGCTTCGCCGACTCCATGGGCCAGCTGGGCTCGTTCGTGCTCGGGCAATTGCACCTGCTGCAACGCCTGCGGCGTCCGGTGGGCGACGCGGCGCCGGTGGCCAGCACCCTGGTCAGCGCCAGCGGCTACGGGCTGATCGGCAACAGCACGGCCATGCGCCAGACCTACCAGTTGATCAGCAAGGTGCTGCACAGCCCCTACACCGTATTGCTGCGCGGCGAGACCGGCACCGGCAAGGAAGTGGTGGCGCGGGCCATCCACGACTACGGTCCGCGGCGCTCCCAGGCGTTCATCGTGCAGAACTGCGCGGCGTTCCCGGAGAACCTGCTGGAGAGCGAGCTGTTCGGCTACCGCAAGGGCGCCTTCACCGGCGCCGATCGCGACCGGCCGGGGCTGTTCGACGCGGCCAATGGCGGCACCCTGTTGCTGGACGAGATCGGCGACATGCCGCTGTCCCTGCAGGCCAAGCTGCTGCGCGTGCTGCAGGAGGGCGAGATCCGTCCGCTGGGTTCCAACGACACCCACAAGATCGACGTGCGCATCATCGCCGCGACCCACCGCGACCTGGCGGTGCTGGTCAGCGAGGGCAAGTTCCGCGAGGACCTGTACTACCGCCTGGCGCAGTTCCCGATCGAGCTGCCGGCCCTGCGCCAGCGCGAAGGCGACATCCTCGACCTGGCCCGGCACTTCGCCGACAAGGCCTGCGCCTTCCTCCAGCGCGACCCGGTGAGCTGGTCGGAAACCGCCCTCAATCACCTCTCGGGCTACACCTTCCCGGGCAACGTGCGCGAGCTCAAGGGCCTGGTGGAGCGGGCGGTGCTGCTGTGCGAAGGCGGCGAGCTGCTGGCCGAGCATTTCTCCCTGAGCATCGAAGCGTTGCCGGAGGAACCCGGGCTGAACCTGCGCGAACGCCTGGAGAAGGTCGAGCGTCATCTGCTGCTCGATTGCCTGCGCAAGAACGACGGCAACCAGACCCTGGCGGCCCGCGAGCTGGGGTTGCCCAGGCGCACGCTGCTGTACCGCCTCGGGCGGCTGAACATCAATCTTGGCGACTTCGAGGGTTAGCGCGACATGACTTTCCCCAGCGCCTTTTTCGTTTCGCCAGGCGTCGCCCGCAAGGGTCGGCGCTTTGTGCATTGTCTACCCATGGAGACCCTCTGATGTCTGTTCGTCACTGGCAAGCCGCCCTGCTGGCTCTGATCGTTCTCAGCGGCCTCGGCGGCTGTAGCGGTAATTACAAATTCAACGACAACACCTATCGCCCATTGGGTGATCCGCAGGCGGTCAATCGCGGCAAGTGACCGCAAGGAGCATCATCATGGAACTGGTTTTCGAAATGCTGAACACCAAGCAGTTCGTGCCCACGGAGTTGAGCAGCAAAACCTTCAAGCAGGCCGGCGGGGTGATCGGGCGGGGTGAGGATTGCGACTGGATCATTCCGGACCGCAAGCGTCACCTGTCCAATCACCACGCGATCGTCAGCTACCGCGACGGTACGTTCTTCCTCACCGATACCAGCAGCAATGGTATCCAGGCCAGCGACAGCGGCGCGCGCCTGCGCAAGGGCGAGCCGCAGCGTATCGAGCACGGCAGCATCTATGTGCTGGGGGATTTCGAGATCCGTGCGCGCCTGGTGCGCGATCCGGCGACCTTCGACGCCGAAGTCGGGCGTCCGCAGGCCGCTGGCAGCATCATTCCCGATGACGCATTCCTCGACCTCGACCCGCTCAACGCGCTGGATCAGCAGGAGCGGGTGTATTCGGAAATCGACGAGCTGACCGCGCTCAACACGCCGCGCCAGGAACCACGCCAGCGCGCGGACTATGCGCGCATCGACATGGAAAGCCTGCTGGTGCCGGAACTGGTGGCGCAGCCCGAGGCGCCGGTCGCCGTCGAGCCGGCCCCGGTGGAACGCCAGAGCGAAGGCTTCTGGGAGCATTTCGGCGCGGCGCTGGGGGTGGACCTCAAAGGCCTCGACCACGACAGCCGCGAAGCCCTGGCGCTCAATGCCGCGCGCCTGCTCAAGCAAAGCATCGGTGGCCTGCAGCAGAGCCTGCGCACCCGCAGCGAGCTGAAAAACGAACTGCGCCTGGCCCTGACCACCGCCCAGGGCGGCAGCAAGAACCCACTGAAGTTCGCCGTGGACGCCAGCGAAGCGCTGGGCATCCTGCTGCAAGGCAACAAGCCTGGCCAGCTGCCGGCCGAGCAGGCGATCTCCCGTGCCTTCCGCGATCTGCAGGCGCATCAGGTGGCGCTGCTGACCGCCAGCCGCGCGGCCGTGCGCGGCACCCTCGAGCATTTCTCGCCGCAGCAGCTGACCCTGCGTTTCGAGCGCGACAACAAGCCGTTGCTGGCCACCTCCGGCAGCCGCTGGAGAGCCTACAACCGCTATCACCAGGCCCTGCGTCAGGACGATGACTGGAGCGAACGCCTGCTGGCCCGTGACTTCGCCCAGGCCTACGAAGAACAGATCCGCCTGATCTCCACCCTTCACACCGAACACCAAGGATGATGCGCATGTCTCGCTGCTCGACCCTGTTACTCAAGACGCTGGCCATGCTGACCGCCCTGGCGTTGCTGGCCGGCTGCTCGTCGCTGTCGCCGTACTCGACCATGACCAAGCTCAACCTCAAACTGACCGCCAGCGACCAGCTCAACCCGGACCTCAACGGTCGCCCGTCGCCGATCGTGGTGCGGCTGATCGAGCTCAAGCATCCGGTGGCCTTCGAGAACGCCGATTTCTTCAGCCTCTACGAGCGCGCCAAGGAGTCCCTGGCCCCGGACATGGTGGCCAGCGAAGAGCTGGAGCTGCGTCCGGGTGAAACCGTGGAACTCAAGCTCAGCGTCGAAGAAGGCAGCCGTTACGTCGGCGTGCTGGCGGCCTACCGCGATATCTCCGAAGCCCAGTGGCGCTATGTGGTGCAGCTCACTCCGGTGGAGCTGACCGAAGCCGACCTGACCCTCGACCAGGCCGGTATCCGCACCAGCAACGCAACGCTCGCCAAGGCGGACAAGTAATCATGAACGTGCATAAAGTCATTTGGCAGGAAGGCATGTTGCTGCGCCCGCAGCACTTCCAGCACAACGATCGCTACTACGACTACCAGATGAAAACCCGCACCCAGTTGCTGGGCAGTTATTCCTGGGGATTCCTGAGCCTGGAGATCGACCTGCAGTTCCTCAACATGGGCAAGCTGGTGATCAGTCAGGCCTCCGGCATCCTGCCCGACGGCAGCCTGTTCGAGCTGGGCGGCAACACCGAGCCGCTGGCCCTCGACGTGCCGCCGAACACCGGCAACACCCCGGTCTACCTGGCCTTGCCGCTGGTGACCGGCAACCACATCGAGTCGCGCCGTCCGGAGCAGTCCGACGTGCTGGCGCGCTACACCGCCTACGAGGCGGAGGTGGCCGACTCCAACGCCGGCGACGATTCCAGCAGCCAGGTCAGCTGTGCCCGGCCGGACTTCCGCCTGCTGCTGGGCGAGCAACAGAGCGACCAGGCCTATGTGAAGCTCAAGCTCTGCGAAGTCCTCGACACCACGCCCGACGGGGTGATCAGCCTCGACCCGGACTTCGTGCCGACCTTCATCCACGCCCATGCCTCGAGCTACCTGCTGTCGTGCCTGAAAGAAGTGATCAGCATGCTCAGCCACCGCGGCGACACCATTGCCGACCGGATCCGCTCCAACGGCAAGGTCGGCGGCGCCGAAGTCGGCGACTTCATGATGCTGCAACTGATCAACCGCACCGAACTGCTGCTGCGCCACTACCTGGGCCTGGAGCAGGTGCACCCGGAAGAGCTGTACCGCACGCTGCTGACCATGCTCGGCGATCTGGCGACCTTCGCCAGCGACAGCAAGCGCCCGCGCCTGGACAGCCGCTACCAGCACAGCGACCAGGGCGCGAGCTTTCGCAAGTTGATGGACGCGATCCGCCAGGTGCTGTCGATGGTGCTCGAACAGCACGCCATCGAGCTGGTGCTGCAGGCGCGTCAGTACGGGATCATCGTGTCGCCGTTGCACGACCACAAGCTGCTGGGTTCGGCCTCGTTCGTCCTGGCCGCCAGTGCCAACTGCGACTCCGAAGAACTGCGCCATCGCTTGCCGGCGCACCTCAAGGTCGGCCCGGTGGAGCGGATTCGCCAGCTGGTCAACCTGCACCTGCCGGGGATCAAGGTCAAACCCTTGCCGGTGGCGCCACGGCAGATCGCGTTCCACTCCAACAAAACCTATTTCATCCTCGAACTCAGTTCCGAAGACCTGGCGCAACTGGAGCGTTCCGGCGGTTTCGCCTTCCACGTGTCCGGCGAATTCGCCGAGCTTGAACTGAAATTCTGGGCCATCAGGAACTGACCGACATGATCAAGGACATGGAACACAACCAGGACGACAAGACCGTCCTGCTCGATCGCCAGGGCCATGGCCCGGCGCAGAGTCCGCTGACCGATTTCGCCGCGCCGCCGCGCTTCGAGCAACTGGAAGAACGGATGATCTACGCCGCGCGCCTGCGCCCGGCCGAGGCCTTCAACATCAGCCTGAACGCGCTGGTGGCGGCGGCCTCGGACCTGTTGTCGGAAGTGGTGCGCCTCAAGCACAGCGACACCCGCGAAGACCTGTACGCGCTCAACGAGCGCCTGACCTCGGCCCTGAAGCTGTTCGAGGTGCGCGCCCTGCACAACGGCGCCGAAAGCAGCCAGGTCATGGCCGCCCGCTACGTGCTGTGCACCGTGGTCGACGAGGCGGTGGTCACCACCCCGTGGGGCAATGAAAGCGAGTGGTCGCAGATGAGCCTGCTCAGCAGCTTCCACAACGAGACCTTTGGTGGCGAGAAGTTCTTCCAGCTGCTGGACCGGCTGTCGAAGAACCCGGTCAAGCACCTGCCGATGCTGGAGCTGATGTACCTGTGCCTGTCGCTGGGCTTCGAGGGCAAGTACCGGGTCATGGCCCGCGGCATGCTCGAACTCGAAGGCATTCGCGATGCGCTGTACCGGCAGATCCGTCAGTTGCGTGGCGACGTGCCGCGCGAGCTGTCGCCACACTGGGAAGGCTTGCACGACAAGCGCCGCAGCCTGGTGCGCATCGTGCCGTGGTGGATGGTCGCGCTGTTCACGGTGGTCTGCCTGGTGGTGATGTATTCGGGGTTCGCCTGGGTTCTGGGCGAGCAGCGCGAGACCGTTCTGCAACCTTATCAGCAGCTTGACCCGGCCGTGGTCCAGCCCCAGCCGTAATACAGGGATGTGTGATGAAAAACTTCTTCAAGAAAGTCGGCGCCTTCCTGCGCAAGACGTGGGTCTGGACGCTGTTGCTGGTGCTGTTCGTGGCACTGTTGGTGTGGTTCGTCGGGCCGCTGCTGGCGGTCAACGACTACAAGTTCTGGGAAAGCGCGACCTCGCGCCTGCTGACCATCAGCGTGCTGTTCCTGATCTGGGGCCTGACCATGGTCTTCGTCAGCTGGCGCGCCGGGGTCCGCAAGAAAGAAATGGAAGACAGCGAAGACGGCCAGGAACGCCTGCGCCGCGAAGAGCTGATCGACGAGGAACAGAAAGAGCTGCGCAGCCGCTTCAAGGAAGCCATGCGCACCCTCAAAACCTCCAGCCTGTACCGCGGGCGCAGCGAGCGCTGGCGCAACGACCTGCCCTGGTACCTGCTGATCGGTCCGCAGAGCAGCGGCAAGACCAGCCTGCTGGACTTCTCGGGCCTTGAGTTCCCGATCAACAAGATCGACCGCAAGCTGACCCGCGACACCGTCGGCACCCGGCATTGCGACTGGTACTTCGCCGACCATGGCGTGCTGATCGACACCGCCGGCCGCTACCTGACCCAGCCCGACGCGGAAGTCGACGCCAGCGCCTGGAGCACCTTGCTCAACCTGCTGCGCAAGCGCCGTCGCGGGCGTCCGCTCAATGGCGTGCTGGTGACCATTCCGGTGGAGCTGCTGCTGAGCGGCAACGAGCAGGATCTCGAGACCCTGGCGCGCCAGGTCCGCGCGCGCCTGCAGGACGTGCACCAGAAACTGCATGTCGATGTGCCGGTGTACCTGGTGCTGAGCAAGGCCGACCAGTTGCTGGGCTTCGACGAGTTCTTCGACCAGCTGAGCCGCGAGGAAAGCGACCAGGTGCTCGGCACCAGCTTCCGCAAGGAACAGAACGGCACCGACGTCGCCGTGCTGCGCCAGGAGTTCGAAGAGCTGCTGCGGCGCCTGAACAGCCAGGTGATCATGCGCATGCACCAGGAGCGCGACACCCAGCGCCGTGGCCGCATCCTCGACTTCCCGCATCAGTTGGGCCAGATCGGCGAGCGCCTGTGCCTGTTCGTCGACATGGCGTTCACCGGCAACCGCTACCAGCGGGCCAGCCAGCTGCGCGGTTTCTACCTGACCAGCGCACCGCACCTGACCGAAAAGCTCGACCCCGACACCGCCAGCATCGGCGCCAGCCTGGGCATGGCGGCCGGCGTGCTGCCGACCCTGCGCAGCGGCCGTTCGCGCTTCATTCACCACCTGCTGAGCCGGGTGATTTTCCCCGAGGCCGACCTGGCTGGCCTGGACAAGCGCGAGCGTAATCGCATCCATTGGGGCCAGCGTGCGCTGTACGTTGGCGCGCTGGTGGCCCTGGCCTTGTTCGGCCTGCTCTGGGCCGGCGGTTTCTCCGCCAACTACGAGCGCCTGGAAAACCTGCGCTCCCTGGCGCAGAACTGGAACCAGCAGCGCACCGCGCTGACCGCCCGCGACGACGCGATGGCGGCGCTCAAGACCCTGGACACCAGCTTCGAAGCCACCAAGGTGTTCCCGGCCAAGGGTGATGTATCACTGCACGAGCGGGTCGGCCTGTACCAGGGCGAGGAAAGCAACCCGGTGGTGCTCAGCGCCTACGAGCGTGAGCTGCAAGCGCAGCTGTTGCCACGGGTGGCGCAGATGCTCGAAGGGCAGATCCGCAGCAACATGCGCGACCGCGACCGCCTGCTCAACAGCCTGCGGGCGTACCTGATGCTGAACATGCAGGATCGCCGCGATCCGTCCTGGCTCAAGGATTGGGTGGCCACTGATTGGTCGACGCGCTACGCCGGCAACACCGCGGTGCAGAACGGCCTGGGCGCGCACTTCGAACGCCTGCTCAAGCTGCCGTTCAGCTACCCGCTCAACGACACGCTGGTGGCCCAGGCGCGCCAGGTGCTGCGCAGCGAGTCGCTGGCCAACGTGGTCTATCGCGTGCTGCGCGAACAGGCGCGGAGCCTGCCGGAGTACCGCCTGAGCCAGCACCTGGGGCCGCAGGGCAGCCTGTTTGTCGGCACCGACTACGCGATCCCGGGCTTCTACACCCAGCAGGGTTACCAGCAGTATTTCTCGGTCCAGGGCACGGCGCTGGTCACCGATATCCTGCGTGACAACTGGGTGCTGGGCGAAGGCAGCGGCATCAGCGGCATGGACCTGCGCCGCCTGATGGTGGAGCTGGAGCAGCTGTACTTCCGCGACTACGCCAACTTCTGGAGCGAAGCAGTGGGCCAGGTCGGCCTGCAGCCGTTCAACGATGCCGGCGAAGGCGCCGATCAGGTCGCCGGCCTGACCTCGGCCAACTCGCCGGTGCTGCAACTGTTGGTGGAAGTGCGTGAGAACACCCGCTTCCAGGCCATCGCCGAAAGCGCCGAAGACGTGACCGCCGCGGCGGATAAAGCCGCCGAGAAGGGCGGGGCGCTGGGCAAGGTCGCGGCGGCTGCCGCGGGCAAGGCCCAGGAAGCTTTGGCCAAGAACCTGCCGGACACCGCGAAGAAGTCGCTGCAACGTCGCTTCGAACCGCTGCACCGCCTGCTGGATGACAACAACGGCCCGGCGGCGGACCTGACGCCAGCGCTGCAAGCGTTGAACGACCTGCAACTGCAACTGGCCGGCCTGGCCCGTGCCAGCGCGCCCGAGCAGGCGGCGTTCGAAATGGCCAAGACCCGCATGAGCGGCCAGCGCGATGCCCTGAGCAACCTGCGCAACGCCTCGGTGCGCCTGCCGCGTCCGGTGAGCGTGTGGTTCAACGTGCTGGCGGAAGACACCTGGCGCCTGGTGCTCAACGACTCCTACCAGTACCTCAACCAGCGCTATCAGAGCGAGCTGTACAGCTTCTACGGCAAGGCCATCAGCAAGCGTTATCCGTTCAGCGCCCACAGCACCAGCGATGTCGCCATCAGCGACTTCCGCGAGTTCTTCAAGGCCCAGGGCATCGCCGATCGCTTCTTTGAAACCTACATGCGGCCTTTCGTCAGCGGCGATCCAGGCAACTACCGCCTGCGCAGCATCGACGGCCACAGCCTGCCGATGTCCAAGGTCTACCTCGACCAGATGGCCGCCGCCCAGGTGATCCGCCAGAGCTTCTTCTCGGAGAACCCGGCGGAGCCGCAGGTGCAGTTCAAGCTGGAGCCCTACACCCTGGACCCGGCGGTGAGCCGTTCCGAGTTCCGCTTCGGCGACAAGACCATGGAATACCGCCATGGCCCGATCGTGCCGGTGTCCTTCAAGTGGCCGACTGATGCCGAAGACGGTCGCACCAGCCTGGTGCTGGACAAGATGGCCGGGCGCCCGGTGGGTATCGAAAAGAACACCGGCCCCTGGTCGCTGTTCCGTCTGTTCGACCTGATGCAGACCGAGTACCTGACCGGCCGTGACGTGCTGGTGCTCAAGGCCGACCTGGGCGGCCTGCGCGCCAACTATCTGCTGATGAGCCAGCGCACGCCGAACCCGTTCGACATGGGCGTGCTGCGTACCTTCCGCATGCCGGTGCAGCTCTGATGCTGGTTGCCAGTACCTGGCGCAGCGCTGCGCGTACCGACCCGGGCAAGGTTCGGGCGCGCAACGAAGATGCCTTCCTCGACTGTCCGGAGCAGGGGCTCTGGGTGGTCGCGGACGGCATGGGCGGGCATCAGGGTGGCGACATCGCCAGCCAGTTGATCGTCGCCAGCCTGGCCGAGTTGCCGGCGCAAGACAGCTTCGACGAGCGGCTCAAGGGCCTGCGCCAGTGCCTGCACTGGCTCAACCGGCGCCTGGGCCAGGAGTTGACTGTCACCGCCGAGCGCCACGACAGCATCATGGGCAGCACCGTGGTCGCGCTGTTGCTGGAAGGCGACCGCGCGGCGTGCATCTGGGCCGGCGACAGCCGTTGTTACCTGTGGCGCGGGCAGCGTCTGTACCAGCTGTCCAAGGACCATTCGCTGCAGCAGCAACTGATCGACGAGCAGCAGATGAGCGTCGAGCAGGCGCGGGCCCATCCGGCGGCCAATGCCCTGACCCGGGCGGTGGGCGCCAGCGAGCAGCTGACCCTGGATGTGCTGGAGCTGCAGGTCTACCCCGGCGATGCCTTCCTGCTGTGCAGCGACGGCCTGTACCAGGGCCTGACCAGCGACGCGCTGGGCAATGCCTTGAGCCTGGCTTCGCCGCAAGTGGCGCTGGAGCGTCTGTTCGACGGCGCCCTGCGTGGTTCGGCGCGGGACAACCTGACAGCCGTGGTGATCCGCCAATGAGTGATCTCAAATCCGGTCTGGATAACATCCTGATGAGCGAGGAAGAGGCCAGCAACCTGACCTATTTCGCCTTCGCCAAGGCCAATGAGGCGCCGCGTCCCGTGGCGCCCAAGGCCAAGGGCAAAGGCCGCAACCGCTCCAGGAACCGCCCCCGCTCCAAGGCCCAGGCCGGGGCGCCGGTGGGCGGGTTGCCGGACGTATTGGCCGGACGTTACCGCCTCGAGCGCCTGCTCGGGGCCGGTGGCATGGGCGCGGTCTACCGCGCGCGGGACCTGCTGCATGAGCAGTTCGGCGATCCCGACCCTTACATAGCGCTCAAAGTCATGAGCGAAGAATTTTCCGAGACGCCGGATGCCAGCGCCTTGCTCTACAGCGAGTTCGCCCTGACCCGACGCCTGCGCCACCCGAACGTCGTGCGCCTGCACAGCTTCGAGGTGGACACCCAGTGCCAGCGCGCCTTCATCACCATGGAACTGATGCGCGGCCTGACCCTGGACAAACTGCTCTGCGAGCGGCCGTTGGGGCTGCCGTGGAAAGAGCTGCGCGATGTGGTGCGGCCACTGCTCGATGCCCTGGCGTACAGCCACGCTCGCGGTGTGCTGCACGGCGACCTGAAGCCGAGCAACGTGATGCTCTGCGAAGACGGCGTGCGGCTGTTCGACTTCGGCCTGAGTCAGGCCGAGGAGGGCATCCTTCCCGGCCTGCCGCAACTGAGCCGCAGCCGCTTCAACGCCTGGACGCCTGGCTATGCCGCCCCCGAATTGCTGGAGGGCGGCACCTTGTCGGCCAGCGCCGACCTGTACGCGGTGGCCTGTGTGATCTATGAACTGGCCTGCGGCAAGCACCCGTATCGCCGGTTGCCGTCGACCCAGGCCCGCGACGAACGCCTGGACCGCTCGCTACAGGCGCCCAGGCATCTACCCAGACACTGTTGGCCAGCCCTGCGCGCGGCGCTGGCCCTCGACGCGGCGGAGCGCACCATTTCCGCCCAAGCATTGCGCGACGCCATGCGCGCGGATTCGTCCTGGCTGCAACGCTGGTTCCATCGGCGTAACGGATGACCATCGAACAGGGAGCAAGCTATGTTCAATCCTTCCAATGAAACCCACTTCAGCCTGACGGTCGACGACTTCCAGGGTGACTTGCAGGTGCTGTCTTTCGAGGGGATCGAAGGCATCAGCCAGCCGTTCCGTTTCGATCTGGAGCTGGTCAGCGAGAACCCCGACCTGGACCTGGAAACCCTGCTGCACAAGCAGGCTTTTCTAGCGTTTGATCCGCAAGGCAGTGGCATCCACGGCCAGATCTACCGCGTGGCCCAGGGCGATGCCGGCAAGCGCCTGACCCGCTACAAGGTGTCGCTGGTGCCGCAACTGGCCTATCTCGAACACCGCACCAACCAGCGCATCTATCAGCAGCTGTCGGCGCCGAAGATCATCGCGCTGATCCTCGAAGAGCACGGCATCCAGGGCAACGCTTACCGGTTCCAGCTCGGCACCCCGTGCCCGGAGCGCGACTACTGCGTGCAGTACGACGAGACCGACCTGCACTTCATCCAGCGCCTGTGCGAAGAGGAAGGCCTGCATTACCACTTCCAGCACAGCCCGCAGGGCCATCTGCTGGTGTTCGGCGACGACCAGACCGTGTTCCCCAAACTTGGCCAGCCCACCGCCTATATCCAGGGCAGTGGCATGGTCGCCGACGAGCCGGTGATCAAGGGTTTCAACCTGCGCCTGGAGACCCGCACCCGCCGCACCACCCGCCGCGATTACGACTTCGAGAAGCCGCGCCTGCAACTGGAAGCGGCCTATAAACCCGAGACCGACAGTGAAGAACCGGACCTGGAAGACTACGACTACCCGGGCCGTTTCACCGACCGCGCGCGTGGCAAGTTCCTCAGCCAGCGCGCCCTCGAACGCCACCGTGCCGACTATCAGCAGGCCGAAGGCTGGGGCGACCAGACACGACTGGTCAGCGGCCACTTCCTGGAACTGTCCGAGCACCCGCGCAGCGAGTGGAACGACCTGTGGCTGCTGACCCATATCGTTCATGAAGGCAAGCAGCCGCAGGTGCTGGAAGAGTCGGTGACCAGCGACACCACCGACAACAAGGACGACTTCCACCAGGGCTACCGCAACCGCTTTCTCGCCACGCCCTGGCAGGTGTTCTACCGCCCGGCCCTGAACCACCCGAAACCGCGCGTCCTCGGCAGCCAGACCGCGGTGGTCACCGGGCCCAAGGGCGAAGAAATCCACTGCGATCAGTACGGCCGGGTCAAGGTGCAGTTCCACTGGGATCGCGAAGGCAAGGCCGACGACAAGACCAGTTGCTGGCTGCGCGTGTCCTCCAGCTGGGCCGGCGACCGCTACGGCGCCCTCGTCATCCCGCGGATCGGCATGGAAGTGCTGGTGACCTTCCTCGAAGGCGACCCCGACCAGCCGCTGATCACCGGCTGCCTGTACCACAAGGAACACCCGGTGCCGTACGCCCTGCCGGCGAACAAGACCCGCACGGTGTTCAAGTCCATGAGCTCACCAGGCGGCGCCGGCTACAACGAACTGCGCATCGAAGACAAAAAAGGCGCCGAACAGATCTTCATCCACGCCCAGCGCGACTGGGACGAAAACATCGAGCACGACCAGAAAATCCGCATTGGCCACGAACGCCACGACACCGTGGAAAAGAACACCTACACCGAACTCAAGGCCGAAGAACACCGCATCACCCACGCCGACCGCAAGATCGAAACCAAGGTCGACGACCACCTCACCGTGGGCGAAAACCAGCACATCAAACTCGGCACCGCGCAACTGACCAAAGCCGGCCAGGAAATCCACCTCAAGGCTGGCGCCAAGATGGTGATCGAGGCGGGCAGCGAACTGACGATCAAGGCCGGCGGCAGCTTTATCAAACTCGATGCCGGCGGCGTCACGGTGGTGGGGGCGGTGGTGAAGATCAATGCCGGGGGAGCGCCGGGGAGTGGGACCGGGATTGGGATCAAACCGCCGACGTTGCCGGGGTTGGTGGACAAGGACAAGGCGGGTGATTTGCCCCTGGTTGCACCTGGCAACACGCCCATGCCACCGCCACCCGTGTGCAAGGAATGCCTCGCCCGGGCCAAACGTAACAGCCAAGCCCTGGCGGCACGCTAAAGGACCCTGACATGTACGCAAGCAATCCGCAGTGGCACGAGCTGTTATGGGACGAAACCCAACGACTGGGCCAGGAGCATATCGACCTGCTGATCGACGCCACCAGCCTCGACTACCCGTTGCTGGAGGAACTGGCGAACCAGCCGGACGCACCGGTATTGGCCAAGCTGTTCGACAACACCCCGGAAGTGGCGATCGCCGATTTCGGCCCTCTGCTGCTGCGGGTGAACAAGGCGCAGAAGCCCTGGTTGAAAACCTTTATCAGCGCCGTTGACTGCAATCAGCATGTGCTGGCGCTGTTCAGCCCCTGGAGCTTCGAAGCCCTGGCCGGGCACCTGTGCAGCTGCACCCAGGCGCGCTGGAACCAGGGCCGCTCCGAAGGTGTGTTGCGCTACTACGACCCGCGCATGTTCGTGCCGGTGTGCGAAACCCTGACTCCGGCGCAAGGCCAGGCCTTCCACACCCCGGTCATCGTCTGGCACTGGCTCGACCGCGACCAGCAG
This sequence comes from Pseudomonas sp. GW821-FHT09E12, assembly GCF_059416085.1. Taxonomy (NCBI): domain Bacteria; kingdom Pseudomonadati; phylum Pseudomonadota; class Gammaproteobacteria; order Pseudomonadales; family Pseudomonadaceae; genus Pseudomonas; species Pseudomonas sp. GW821-FHT09E12. The sequence goes on from NZ_JBWKOM010000005.1 coordinate 188,906, forward strand.
GCCCAGAGCCTGCCCGGCAACTACGTGCGCCACGCGCCGCCACCGGTTATCGAGCCCTTCATGTTCGACCACCCGCAAGTGGCCAACCTGCTGGCCTGGACCGAGGCCGACAACTACCGCATCGAACGTTGCGCCACCCCGCAGGACTACGGCATGAGCCGCAAGGAAGGCCTGATCCGCCACCTGTTCCACAGCCAGCTGGCCGCCAATAAAAAAGGCCTCAAGGAGCCGGAAGAGCGCCAGCCTTTTATCCAGGAATGGCTGCTGGATAACTCGCCTTTCGTCATCGACGAGCCAGCGAGGCCGTTGATATGAATCGGTCTTTTAAGGGAAGCGCCAACAGCCTGGTGCTACGGCTGTTGTTGGGTGTCAGCAGTGTGCTGATGATCTCGGCCTGCCAGAGCCCCTCCAAGATGCTGGGCGCGCCGGTGACGGGCTACAACCACACGTCCGCGGCGATCAACCGTTTTACGGTCAATGGTGCTGGTGGGCCGAATTTGGGGCCTCATCAGGGAGGGGGAAAACAGGCTTGCTGTGGTGTTGTTCCTCGCGAGTGGGTACCGGGACTTAGGGCGATTGTTGAGTGGGAAAAGGATCCTGATCCTGGCGGCTACATCAAACGAGACCAGTATGGTCAGCTTGATCCTGAGGACTACAAGCGCCATGCCGCCAACTACTCACGCCACAAAGTCACGGTTGAGATCCCTCGGTACGCTGTAGCGGGGAGTTTGAAGGTGCATTTTCTTCCGTGCGACCAAGTACGTGTTTCTGCTGACAATATTAAACCCGGCTCTCCGGGTTATCCCTATAACTACCCGATGAACATGGAGGGGCCGAAGGTATGTTCCGATTAATAGTAAAGGGTGCTGTGATTGGTCTATTGAGGTTAAGAGTAGGCGTTTCTGTATTCAGGCGGAGTGTCTTCAAATTTAGGCGCTTTGAAGTCTCTAGTTATCGGATTTTACTGGTCTTTGGATTATTGGGCGTAAGTGCCTGTCAAGCTGAGTCCAAGATGTTATCGGCACCAGTGACCGGCTATAACCATACTTCAGCAGCAATCAACCGTTTCACGGTCAATGGAGCTGGAGGCCCGAACGTTGCTCCTCATCAGGGGGGGGGCAGTGAAGTTTGCTGCGGCATGGTTCCTCGTTACTGGACTCCGGGGTTGCGGGCAATTGTCGAGTGGGAAAAGGATCCTGATCCATATTCTTATGCAAAATGGCCTGAGCGTCCTTATTCAGATGCGTGGAATAAACGTATGGAGAAGGCAAAACAAGAATACTCACATCATAAAGTTATTGTCGATATCCCAAGATACGAAATAGCAGGAAGTCTTAAGGTCCACTTTCTACCATGTGATCAAGTTCGTGTTTCTGCGGATAATATCAAGCGAGGTGATCCTCGATATCCTTATAACTACCCGATGAACATGGAGGAGCCAAAGGTATGTCCGAACCCATGAGCAAAGGAGTTAAGCCGCGTCCTAGTGCAGCAAAGATTGCACCAATTTTCCCGATAGGTGGACGACTACCTACGGATCCCAAGCAGCTTTCGGAAAATATCAAGCACCAAAAGCGTGACGAAACTGCATTTGGCAATCAGCAACGTAAGTCGCTTCAGGCCAAGGGTGATGCAAATATTGGCGCGCCATGCTGCAAAACGCTTCATGTTACGGTGGCTTTCGATGGCACTAATAACAATGATCAAGCCGATAGTGCCTCGACGCCTTCATCATGTAGCAATATCGCACGGCTCTTTCATGCGAGCTTGGGTGCGGACCCAACTACCCAGACAGAAGGTTTTTATCGTTATTACAGCCCTGGCGTGGGAACTGTATTTCCCGACATTCGTGAATTCACACCAAAAAATATGGGGTTGGTGGCGGCCAGCGGTGGTGAAAACCGGATCAACTGGGGCCTGACTCGGATGATTGCAGTGTTAAAGGATGCGCTCCCAGGACAAGATCCTCTTTCGCTGGCTAACACTCAGGCACTGGTGGATGCCATGGCCACTAATTGGTACGGCAATGTCTTTAGCGCGGGTCTTCTGGAAAATGGCGGAAAAAAACGCGAAGCCGCCATGCGCCCCTATATGGACGAGCTGGAAAAAGTCCTGAAGCAACGCCAGGATTCTGAAGAGAAGCCACATATTCTGGCCATGCGTTTGTATGTTTATGGGTTCTCCCGGGGGGCGGCACAGGCGCGGACCTTCACCAACTGGCTCCAGGCGCTCACGCGCTGCCAAGGCAGTAATGGCAAGGTGGAGTATCGTTTTGCTGGGTTGCCGATCTCCATTGAGTTTCTTGGTATCTGCGACACAGTGGCGGCTGTGGGCCTTGCCGACAGTGCCCCCTTTGCTGCCGGGCATATGGACTGGGCTGATGGCACCATGCGTTTGCCTGATGAGGTCGTAGAACAGTGCATGGAGACATCGCTGCCGGAAGACTGCCACTTTCTAAAGCGCTGTGTGCACTTGGCGTCTGCACATGAACAGCGAGCCAGTTTCCCACTGGACTCGATTCGTCGTCGTCCAAAAAACGCCACCGGGCAGCGAGACACGAGTCAGCCATCCAGCTACCGTAGTGGAACTGTTGAGTATCTGTATCCCGGTGTGCACTCAGACGTCGGTGGTGGTTATCCACCGAAAGATCAGGGAAAAGCCATGGCTGGTACAGGTCATCTACTTTCTCAGATCGCATTGCAACATCTCTACGCAGAGGCGTTTCAAGCTGGAGCACCTTTGCAAGTGCCGGCGCTCGCTCGACAAGAAGGCACTCACGACGAATGGCGGGTGATGGATAGAGATACATTTGATGAGTTCAACGTCTCCGACGAACTCATCACTCGCTTCAACGCTTGGCAATCCGATGCCGCTAGCCAAGGCGGCGGTCCGCTCGAAGACATGATCAAACGCCAGCAAGCATTGATTACCGCCTGGCGTATCGACCGCTACGCGGGTGGCCTGGCACAGCGTGATTTTTTCAAAAACGTGTCTGCCGATATGCCTCAGGCCAAGATCGATGCGTGGGAGGCGCTGGAGAAACGCCACAAAGCCGAAACCACTGCAGCTGCGGAGGGGAAACCTGCACCGACTTATTCCGAGAGCGAGGAAAGAGAGCATCAGCTCAACATACAAATCGTTGGCAAGGACAAGTACGAAAACGCCCGTTGGGAAAAAGCCTTCGAGCCTTCGCTCGATACCCGTCAGTTGCTTGGAGCGGCTGCCGAGTTCCGTCATGACTATCGGCGCGAGTGGGGGTTGGTCGGCGACGGTCATACCAGTGTTGCGGTTATCGACATGCTGCTTGGTGGCACGGTGTACCTGATCAACGAAGAGGATGAAGCCGAGGAGTACGCCTACCTCCATAAAGAAGGTACGGATCGTTACGAAGAGATGTTCAGTGCACCCAACCAGCCTAGAGCAGGTCAGGAAGCGTTAGTGTCGCTGTTTGACGATCAGGTACACGACTCTCGCGCATGGTTCATGAACAGCTCCGGCGTTGTGCCTCGTGAGCCCTTCACCGATTACTTCCGTATTCGCCTGGTGCACTTCGACAACGAGTCAAACAAGCAGCTGTCGTTGCTGGCTACTGCTGGCCGGGTAATCGGGCTCGGTATCGCCGTGGCCAGTGTTGGCCTGAGTATCAAGAAGAAAGACCCGCGCATGTTGTTAGGTCTATTCTTGCCCTCCCTGGCGCTGCCAGTGCTCAGCGGCAAGGTCGGCCTGCCGGAACAGCCGGAAGTCAGCGCCTTCGATCCACTCACGGGCATTGCCCTGCCAATGATGAGCAATATGGATTCGCTGCGGGCGTTCACCAAGGCACCGGGAGATCTCACCGCTAAAGTCGCGGCATTGCCGCCACTGTTGCCATTGAACGAAGCGACCGCCAACACGCCAGCGTTGCAGAAAATCCTGGTGGCGCACCAGGCGCTGGAGGCTATAGAGGCCGCCCGCAACAAGGACGCGGGATCATTGGCCGGGATGTTGGCGAAAGCTGCCAACGATGAGGACAAGCCCGGTGGCTGGAAAGACATGCTGGCGAATCAGGTCGGCAATCTGAAATCGTCCGAGAAGAAGGTGTAGCTGTAAGGCAGTAAAGGGCGGTACTCGTTGAGTCGCCCTTTGCTTGCTGATTCAACCGTGCTTTTGCAGGTGGTTGAGCAAGACTGCATCACATTTAAACGATGGTCCCTCGTTTTCTCATAAAGCTGGCCCAACAACATACGTGTCGGGCCTTTCAGTAAGCCTTCGCGATCGTTTCCAGCCAAATCCTTATTCGTCGTGCATCAAATAGGAATCATCGTGCCGCTAAATTGGTGTTTTCCTACATTCGCCAAACGCTCAACTTGGTAGCGTCTTGTGAGTTTCTCGTTGGGCTTCGATGAGCAACTCTTCATGGCCTCACGGACGTAATGGATGGCTATCGACAGGGAGTAAGCAATGTTCATCCTCTTCAACGAAAAGTACTTCAACTCTCTGCCTGGCTTTGATTGCTATGACCCAGGTTGTGGTGAGCTGGCGGCGAATAAAGAAGGGCCGAAGGATGACTCCTTCGTTGTTACCAACGACCGATGCGGTGGCTGATATGAACCAGCAGCGATTGTTCGGAGGAATGGCGCTGGGGATGTTGGGGGCGCTGATGCTTTCTGCATGCCAGGTCCGTCAGGAAATGCTGAGTGCTCCGGTGGCGGGGTACAACCACACCTCGGCTGCGATCAACTGGTTCAGCGTCAATGGCGCTGGAGGTGGTAATGCGGGTCCGCATCAGGCGGGTGGCAGTGAGGTGTGTTGTGGCATGGTCCCGCGAAACTGGACTCCAGGCTTGCGAGCTATTGTGGTGTGGGAAAAGGATCCCGCGCCCTATGCTTACGGAAAATGGAGTGAGCGCCCTTACTCTGATGAATGGAGGGCGCGTATGGCAGTGCATAAAAAACAATATTCACGTCATGAAATGACAGTGGAAATACCAAAATATGATGAACCAGGAAGCCTGAAGGTTCACTTTCTTCCGTGTAATGAAGTGCGGGTTTCGGCTACAGGCATTACTCCTGGGTACCCTGGTTATCCCTACAACTTTCCGATGAATATGCCGGAGCCCAAAGTATGTCCGGACTGATGAGGCGTGCTATGAGGTGGGGAGCGTTGCCTGGGCGAATGACAGTTGGAATAGCTGGGATGCTGGTGCTTTTAGCGTGTCAGACCAGTCCGGAAATGTTGAGCGCACCAGTAACCGGATACAACCACACTTCGGCGACTATCAACTCCTTCACTATTAACGGGGCCGGAGGCCCAAATCTTGGTCCGAATTTGGCTGGTGGGGGTGAGGTTTGTTGCGCTGTCTTACCCCGCGATTGGCGCCCGGGTTTGAAGGCAACAGTGACGTGGGAAAAGGATCCCCACCCAGGTGAGTCTGTAAATTGGCCTCCCCTTGGAACGGACGCTTATCGCGAGGCATACCGAAAGCACGCTGCCAAGTACACCCAACATCGCGCTGCTGTGGATATCCCGCAGTACGGGGAGAAAGTCTGTGCACTCCAGGTTCACTTCCTTCCCTGCGATCAGGTGCGGGTATCGACAACCTGCTATACGCCCAGCAATCCCAACTACCCCGACCGGGAATACTTCCAGATGAAGGAGCCGGCAGCGTGCCCGGTTCTTTGATCAGTTTTGGGGCCTCATGAGGATGGAGGCCGCCAGGCATGACTATGGCGAGTTGTCGCGAGTTCTCTTGTTTAAGGTGGAAAATCCATGAGGTTTGTCATTCAGCACCCTTCCTTTAACGCATTTGAAGGCCTGTTCTCTGTAAAGCGTATGAGCCGACTCGGTGCTGGTGTCTTGCTCGGAACACTGTTGCCGATCATGACGTGTTCAGCGAAAGGCCAAGAGTCGGGAGAGGGTTGTTACGGTTACCTCACCGAGTTGGTCAGGAGCAGTAACTTTCCCTTTCGGGAGGTCGCCAACGAGAAGGCCAACTTGCTGATCGACGAGGACGATGGCGAGACGATTCGGGCCAAGGTGTTTTTCGCTACGCAGGGAACGGGAACGCTCGGGTGGGTGAGGTATGGTGTGAACGATGGGTCGTTGCTGGATATCACGGTGGATCCTGAGGAACCGGTGGTGTTGAGGTATGACGAGCGTTTTGCTCGGGCTTACAGCAGTTGCCTTGAGCAACGATAGTGTTGGGTCCACATCCCTTTGCGAGGGCTGCGCACTCGATCGCAGCCTGCGGCAGCGGCTACAGGGAGTCTGAAGTGACTTGGTGGTCATTTTCGCTAAAAAGACAGTCATCTTTCTCTAACGCTGCATAACGGTGGCGTTCCCCTCCGAAGCCGCTACACTGCGCCAGCCGTTCATTTTTCCTTTGGGGCTTTGCGCATGAAATTTCGTTTTCTGCTGTGGATGATGGGGCTGTTGATGGGCAAGGCCAGCCGGACCAATCCGGCGTTCCAGCAGCAGTTGGGTGACAAGGAACTGGTGTTCCAGCTGCAGACGCTGGATGGCAAGGTGGCGCGGCATTTCCGGGTGAAGGATCAGCGGATTACCAGCAAGGCGGGTGTGTATCCCGAGCCAGCGTTCGCCATTGCCTTTAAAGACGCGGCCTATGGTTTTGCCACGATGCAGGCGAAGAACAAGCAATTGGCCTTTATGACCGGGATTCAGGACAAGTCGATCCAGATCAAGGGCAACCCGGCGCTGGTGATCTGGTTCCAGGGGCTGACCAAGTACCTGAAGCCGAAGAAGGCCAAGCCGAAGGCTTGAGGGCGGGCTGTATACCAGCCGGAAGATGATCGCGGGCAAGCCTCGCTCCTACGGGAGCGGGGCTTTTTTCTGGGTGTCAGTGCTGACTGAACTGCGAGGCCAGTTCGCGCAGCAGCACTTCGGCTTCGAGGACTTTGCTGACCACGTCTTCGGCTTTGTCGCGGGACAGGCCGAGGCGTTCGAGCAGGGCGTCAGGGATGTCTTCGACAGGGCCGGAGCCGATGCCGCGGCTGCGCAGCAGGCGCACGGCCAGGCATACCAGGTTCGGGTATTCGGCGTAGGCGCCGTCGTAGCTCGGGTCGTGCTGGAAGCGCAGAGCGGTGGACAACTCGTCCGGCATGTCCCAGTAGCGCATCAGCCAGGCGCCGATCTGTTCGCGGCTGATGCCCAGCAGGTGCTGTTCGACGTAGCTGTGGCACAGGTGCGGGTTGACCTCCAGGTGGCGGCAGATCAGCGAGAAGTGCGGCGGGAAGACGTGGGCCAGCAGCAGGTAGCCGAAGTTGTGCAGCAGGCCGGCGAGGTAGGTCAGGCCGGCTTCCGGGCGCTGGGCGCGCGGCATGGCGCGAGTCAGGCCTTCGATGACGGCGGCGGTATAGATCGACTGCTGCCAGTACGGTGTGCTGTGTTGCGGGTGGTCCTTGGGCAGGCTCAGGGTCTTGCCCAGGGCCAGGCCCAGCGCCAGGTTGATCACCAGGTCGAAGCCCAGCACGCGGACGATGGCGTCTTCCACCGAGCGGATCTTGCCCGGCGAGGCGTAGTAGGGCGAAGCGGCCCAGCTCACCACTTGCGCGGCCAGGGCCGGGTCGGTTTCCACCACGCCGGTGATGTCGTCGATGGTGGCGTTGGGGTCGACCCGCAGCTTGATGATCTTCTGCGCGGTTTCGGCCAGCGGCGGAATCTCGATGGTCGCTTCCAGGCGTTGCTGGATGCGCCGGGCGGTGAAGGCCTGCATCGCCTGGGTGATTTCCTCGCGGTCGTCGTCCGGGCGGTCGAGGTTCGGGCGGATGCTGCTCAGGGCCTCGCCGAAGTTGCCGGCGCTGGCCTTGCTCAGCATGCTCTTGAAGGCGTCGCTGGTGATTTCCAGCAGCAGGCCCGGCTCGCCGGAGTTGATCAGCAGGGTCGGCTCGCGCAGCAGGCTTTCTTCATACAGGCAGGGCGAGCTGGTGAGCGCCGGCAGGCCGGGCAGCAGGCTCAGGTTGTGTTTGCCGAGCATGCGCTCCAGGCGTTCCGTGGAGACGGCGGTCAGGCGGCGGCCGGTCAGTTCGGCGAGGCGGTTGAGGTCCAGCAACTGGCTCTGTGGGAACAGCACCATCAGCGCGCCGACGGCGTCGTCCAGCAGGACCGCCTGTACCTTGCGCGCGGCCGGCAGGCCAGGATGGTCGAGGACTTCCGTGAAACCGATGTCCAGCTTGCCGAGCAGCAGCCGGATTACAGACGGAGCGTGCGGGGCTGCGGTGGCGAGGGCAACTTCTGTCATGGTCTGTATCCGTTTTCAAACAATTTCAGGAGTATAACCAGCTTGATCGGGGCATTCGCCCCTTAACTGAGACGCTGCTCACACTTGGCCGTATTGCTGCCCGTGGCGCAGCCAGCGTTCCAGCAGCGGGCTGACGTGGTGCGGCCAGCGCTCGAGCAAGGCCTGGGCGGCATCGCGCACGGCCGGCAGCAGGTCGGCATCGCGCATCAGGTCGGCGACCTTGAATTGCAGCAGGCCGGTCTGGCGGGTGCCGAGCATCTCGCCGGGGCCGCGCAGTTCCAGGTCTTTTTCGGCGATGACAAAACCGTCGTTGGTTTCGCGCATGATGCCCAGGCGCTGGCGGCCGATCTGCGACAAGGGAGGATGGTAGAGCATGACGCAATGGCTGGCGGCGCTGCCCCGACCAACGCGACCGCGCAACTGGTGCAGCTGGGCCAGGCCCAGGCGCTCGGGGTTCTCGATGATCATCAGGCTGGCGTTGGGCACATCGACGCCGACTTCGATCACGGTGGTGGCCACCAGCAGCTGCAATTCACCGGCCTTGAACTGGCCCATGACCTCGGCCTTTTCCGTCGGCTTCATGCGCCCGTGGATCAAGCCGACCCGCAGTTCGCCCAGGGCGCTGCTCAGGTCTTCGTAAGTGGTTTGCGCGGCCTGGCAGGTCAGCTCTTCGGATTCCTCGATCAGCGTGCACACCCAATAGGCCTGGCGCCCTTCGGCGCAGGCGGCGCGCACCCGCTCGATGACTTCGACCCGCCGCGAGTCGGTCACCAGCACGGTGTTCACCGGCGTACGGCCAGGGGGCAGCTCGTCGAGGATCGAAGTGTCGAGGTCGGCGTAGGCGCTCATGGCCAGGGTCCGTGGGATCGGCGTGGCGGTCATGATCAGCTGGTGCGGGCACAGGCGTCCGCCCACGCCTTTCTGGCGCAGGGCCAGGCGCTGCTGCACGCCGAAGCGGTGTTGTTCGTCGATGATCACCAGCGCCAGGTTCTTGAACTGCACTTCGTCCTGGAACAGCGCATGGGTGCCGACCACCATCGGCGCGCCGGCGGCGATCTGTTCCAGGGCCGCTGTGCGGTTCTTGCCCTTGAGCTTGCCGGCCAGCCAGGCGACTTCCAGCCCCAGCGGTTCGAGCCAGCGCTTGAAGGTGATGAAGTGCTGCTCGGCGAGGATCTCGGTCGGTGCCATCAGCGCCACCTGATAGCCAGCCTCCAGCGCCTGCAGGGCGGCGAGGGCGGCGACCACGGTCTTGCCGGCCCCCACGTCGCCTTGGATCAGCCGCAGCATCGGCTCGGGCTGGCTGAGGTCATAGGCGATCTCGTTGCCGACCCGTTGCTGCGCGCCGGTGGGTGGAAAGCCGAGGTTCTTCAGGTACAGCGCCGGCAGCCGGGTGGCCTTGGGCAGCGCCGGGGCGAGTTGCGAGCGCAGGCTTTCGCGCAGGCGCTGCTGGGACAGCTGATGGGTCAGCAGCTCTTCGAACGCCAGGCGATGCTGGGCCCAATGGTGACCCAGGGCCAGTTCGTCGACATCGGCGTCGGCCGGCGGGTGGTGCAGGTAGCGAATCGCATCGTCCAGCGGCGCCAGCTGGTAATCCCGCGCCAGCTCTTGCGGCAGCCAGTCCGGCAGGCTGCGCGGGCCGAGCAGGGCCAGGCTCTGCTGGCACAGCATGCGCAGGCGCTGCTGGGTCAGGCCTTCGGTGAGCGGGTAGATGGGGGTCAGGGTCTGGTCCACGGGCGGCGGTTCATCGCCGCTGATGGCGCGGTATTCCGGGTGGTAGATTTCCAGCCCCGAGGCGCCGGGACGGGCTTCGCCATAACAGCGCACGCGGGTGCCGCGCTTGAGGCCTTCCTTCTGCGCGTTGCTGAAATGGTAAAAGCGCAGGCTGAGCCCGCCGGTGCCGTCCTGCAGGCGCACCAGCAGGCTGCGGCGCTTGCCCATCACCACGTCGGCGCCGCTGACGGTGCCTTCGATCACCGCGTCCTGCCCGGGACGCAGCGCGCCGATCGGCACCACGCGGGTGCGGTCCTGATAGCGCAGGGGCAGGTGGAACAGTACGTCCTGCAGGTTCTCCAGGCCGACCTTGGCCAGCTTTTCGGCCATGGCTTCGCCGACGCCCTTGAGTGCCGTGACCGGCACGTTCGACAGCTCAGTCATCGCGACGGTTTAACTCGCGGCAGGCGGCTTGGCCACCGAACACAGGCGGATCGAGTCGGCGAGGATCTCGATGGCTTTCGGCCGCGGGAAGCTGGCGCGCCAGGCGATCGCCACGGTGCGGAACGGCACGGGCGCGGTCAGCGGCCGCACTTCGATCACGCCCGGAGCGTAGTGATGGCTGTCCACCGCCGAGAGTGGCAGGATCGAGACGCCAAGGCCGGAAGCGACCATATGACGGATGGTTTCCAGGGAACTGGATTCCACCGTGGTGTGCTTGGCGCCGTCGTTGCCCTTGGTCAGGGTCGGGCAGGCTTCCAGGACCTGGTCGCGGAAACAGTGGCCTTCGCCCAGCAGCAACAGGCTCTTGTCGTTGAGCAGGTTGGCGTCGATGGTCTCTTTCTGGGTCCAGGGGTGGGTGCTGGGCATCAGCACGTAGAAGGGTTCGTCGTACAGCGGCAGGGTCAGCACGTCGGCTTCGTTGAACGGCAGGGCGATGATGATCGCGTCCAGTTCGCCGTTGCGCAGCTTGTCGCGCAGCACGTGGGTGAAGTTCTCTTCGATATACAACGGCATCTGCGGGGCGACCCGGTGCAGTTGCGGGATCAGGTGCGGAAACAGGTACGGGCCGACGGTGTAGATGGCGCCGACCTTCAGCGGGGCGGTCAGCTGGTTCTTGCCGGCCTGGGCCAGTTCGCGAATGCCCTGGGCCTGTTCGAGGACCTTCTGCGCCTGGGCGACAATGCCTTCGCCGACCGGCGTCAGACGTACCGCACTCTTGCTGCGTTCGAAAATCAGCACACCGAGTTCGTCTTCAAGCTTCTTCACGCCCACCGACAGGGTCGGCTGGCTGACATGGCAACGCTCGGCCGCGTGGCCGAAGTGCTGCTCTTGGGCGAGGGTAACGATGTAGCGTAATTCAGTAAGAGTCATAGCGGACGTCCATGAGGTTGCGGGCCAAGCATACCGGCTGCAATCGATAGACGCACGTTATCAGACTCAATGCTCGCTGTGACACCGGGCAATGCATGCCGGTCATGCCTGGAAAAGCAAAAAGGCACCTTTGGGTGCCTTTAATAGGTTTGCGCTGCCGCCCTCATGCCCTGTAGGAGCGAGCTTGCTCGCGATCCGCCTAAGCGGCCAAATGCCCGCTTATCCGGCGGTAGCTGCGCTGGCCTCATCGCGAGCAAGCTCGCTCCTACAAAGGCGCTGGTGCTGTCAACGGCGACGTTTCTCCAGGGAGTAAACGAAGGGCGCGACGATCTCGATCGAGCCGTTGTTGAGCATGTCCGCCGGCGGCTTGGGCAGCGGCTGGGCGCGGCGGATCATTTCCAGGGTGGCCCGGTCCAGATCGGCGTTGCCCGAGCGTCCTACCAGTTCATAGGACAGCACGTTGCCTTGGGCATCGACCACGAAGCGCAGCCGGTTCAGGCCTTCCTTGCCGCGCGCCTGGGCACCCGGCGGGTACTTCTTGTACTTGGCCAGGTGCGCCAGCAGCGTGCCTTGCCAGCTTTCCTTGGCGGCGATCTGCGCCGGCGACGGGCCCGGAGCAGGTGCCGAGGACGGTGCCGCGGTGGGCGTCGGCGGAGCGTCGCTAGGCTTCTCTTCGCTCGGCTTTTCCTTCGGCGGTTCCGGCTTTTTCTCCACCGGCTTGGGCGGTTGCGGCTTGGGCTTGGGTTTGACCGGCTTGGGCACGGAAATCGTCGGTTTCGGCGCTTCCGCGAGTTTGGGCAGCGGCAGCTCTTCGACCGGAGCCGGCGGCTGCGGTGGCGTCACGACCTTGGGCGGCGCGGGAGGAGGCGGTGCCGGAAGCGGCGCCAGCTCGACCATCATCGCCTGCGGTGGCAGCTCGACCGGCATGGGGGAGCTCCAGTTGAGCGCGAGCAGGATCGCGACCGCATGGACCCCCAATACGATGGCCAGGCTACCGCTGTAACGCGTCAGTTTTTGGCGCGTCGTGATCATTTCTTGGTAGCCGTCTCAAGTCCGACCAGGCCGACCTTCAGGTATCCGGCGGCCCGCAGGGCATCCATCACGCTCATCAGGTCGCCGTAATCCACGCCTTTGTCGGCCTGGAAGAAGATCGTCGTGTCTTTCTTGCCCTGGGTCTTGGCGTCGAGGGTGGCGCCGAGGGCTTCGGCCTTCACTTCGTCGTCGCCGAGGTACAGGCGTTGGTCGGCCTTGACGCTGAGAAACACCGGTTTCTCGGGGCGTGGTGCCGGTTTGGCCGTCGAGGCCGGAAGATCGACCTTGATGTCCACGGTCGCCAGCGGCGCGGCGACCATGAAGATGATCAGCAGTACCAGCATCACGTCGATGAACGGCGTGACGTTGATTTCGTGGTTTTCGGCGAGATCGTCTTCTGCGCCTTCTTTCAAATGCAGGCCCATGGCGGATTACCCTACTTTGGCCACATGAGGTTGCGCGGAGCGCTCGGCGGTCGGCAGGTGATCGAGATCACGGCTGACCAGCAGCAGGACTTCCGCGGAGGCGTCGGAGACCTGGGCCTTGTAGCCGGCGATGGAGCGGGCGAAGACGTTGTAGATGACCACCGCTGGAATGGCCGCGACCAGACCCAGGGCGGTTGCCAGCAGAGCTTCGGCGATGCCGGGGGCGACGACGGCGAGGTTGGTGGTCTGGGTTTTGGCGATACCGATGAAGCTGTTCATGATGCCCCACACGGTACCGAACAGGCCGACGAAGGGCGCGGTGGAACCGATGGTGGCGAGCACGCCGGTGCCGTTGCTCATGTTGCGGCCGCAGGCGGCTACCAGGCGCTCGAGGCGGAAGCTGACGCGTTCCTTGATGCCTTCTTTCTCGCGGCTGTTGGCCGACAGGCGCATTTCTTCCAGGGCGTCGTGGACCAGCAGGTTGGCCAGGGTGCCTTCTTTGGCGGCGGTGACGCTGGCATCCTTGAGGGTGGTGGCCTTTTTCAGGTTGAGGATTTCACCGCGCAGGCGACGCTTGGCGCCCATCAGCTCGAAGCCTTTGGCGATCCAGATGGTCCAGGTGATGATCGAGGCGATGGCCAGGCCGATCATCACGAGCTTCACGATGATGTCGGCGTTCTGGTACATGCCCCAGGGAGACAGGTCGTGGGCCATGCCCAGGGAGTTGTCCGCTTCGAGGACTTCAGGTGCATCAACGGCTGCTTCGCCTTCGGCAGGTGCCGGCGCTGCAGCGACCGGAGTGGCTACCGGCGCCGTGGCGTCGGCCGGCGCGTGGGCTGCCGCAGGTGTCGCGGCGCCAGCCGGGGCCTGCTCATCGGCGAAGGCGGCGGTCGGTGCCAGCAGCAGGCTGAACAGCAACGCTGCGGCCGCGCTCATGGCGCGCAGCGGGCTTGGGCGTTGGGTTGGCGAAGCGGAGAATTGATTGCGTGTCATGCTGGCCGGACCTGAGAGGGAAAAGGGTAAGTGTCCTTCTAGGCCTCGCAGGGCCGAGAACAAATGGGCCGTCATTATTGCAACTAATTCTTGTTAACAGAAGTAATAGAGTATCTTTTTTTCTTTGATTGCTAGCCGCTCGTCCATTGCCGACGCTAGTCTGTGCCTTTCTGATAGGAGTTTTCTGATGTCCGCCCCTTCTGTTCTGATCGCTGGCTGCGGTGATGTCGGCAGCCGTCTGGCGAAGCAACTGCTGGCTGAAAACTGGCAGGTCTACGGCCTGCGGCGCACGGTTTCGCAATTGCCGGAAGGGGTGATCGGCGTGGCGGGCGATCTTTTCAGTGAGCAGTGTCCGCCAGCCTGGCCCACCACGTCGCTGGATTACCTGGTGTACAGCGCGGCCGCGACCGAGCATGACGAGGCGGGCTATCGTGCGGCCTATGTCGAGGGGCTGACCCATGTCCTGGGTTGGCTCAAGCAGAACGGGCAGTCGCCAAAACGCTTGCTGTTCGTTTCCAGCAGCAGCGTATACGGGCAGAAAAATGGCGAGTGGATCGACGAGACCTCGCCGGCCCAGGCCGACGGCTATTCCGGGCGGCTGATGCTCGAGGCCGAGCAAGTGGCCTTGCAGAGTGGCATTCCAGCCAGCCTGGTGCGGTTGACCGGGATTTACGGCCCGGGGCGGGAATGGCTGTTGAATCAGGTGCGTCAGGGTTATCGCGTCGCCATCGATCCACCGCTGTATGGCAACCGCATTCATGCCGACGATGCCGCGGGGTTGCTGGCCTTCCTGTTGCAGGCCGATCGGCGCGGCGTGGTGCTTGAGGATTGCTATATCGGGGTCGACGATGCACCGGTGCCTTTGGCCGAGGTGGTGGGCTGGCTACGGGAGTACCTGGGCGTGACCGAGTGGGCGGACAGCTCGAGCGTGCGGCGTTCCGGCAGCAAGCGCTGCAGCAATGCCCGCGCCAGGGCCCTGGGCTGGGCGCCGCGTTATCCGAGTTTTCGCGAGGGGTATGCGCAGATTATCGAAGGGCAGGGCTGAGCCGCATCATGAATAAAGAAAAAGGAGCCTTTCGGCTCCTTTTTGCTGGATCACTGTTTTTCCAGTAGCCACTGGCGCGTACCCGGGGTGAGGGAAGGTACCTCGTTCGCCTGGGAGGCGTTGATGGGCTGGAAGATCTCCAGTTGCTTGCCGTTGCGCGCAAAGATCCACGGGTTGCCCTGGCCGTTGAGCTGCAGCCACAGGTTGTCGTAGCCGCCGCTCATCGAGGCGCAGTCGCCGGCGAGGCACAGTGCGTAGCGATCGGCGCCCGGCAGGCCCATGACCTGGCCGTTGGACTGGAACAGCACGGTGCCGCCTTCGCCCGGGCCGTTGACGATTTTCCATTCGCCGCCCAGGTAAGCCGAGTACAGCGCGCGCTCGAAGTTGGCGCCCAGTGGCGCGCCTTCCGGGGCCGGGTCCTTGGGACGATCGAAGACCTGTTCCGGCTCGTTGTCGTTGGCTTCTTGCAGCAGCTGTTTGCCGTCGCGCTTCAATTCGCTGGCGGAGCTGCCGTAGAAATCGATTTTCCAGGCGCCGGACTCTTCAGCCAACACCTTGCCTTCAACGTTTTCGAAGCCATTGGTGTAGCGCGCCTGGCTGGCCTTGGTGTTGACGTCCCATTCCAGGTTCGGGCCGTAGCCTTGCAGGGCTTCGCGCAGCGGTCCGCCTTTGGCGGCGGCGTCGATGGCGACCTGATTGATCCAGGTACCACTGATGTCACGGTCGGCGGGATCGCTGGCGCAGCCACCGAGGAACAGGGCGCACAACGAGAGGGCTAGCGCTTTGCGCATGAGAAAATCCTTTCAGAACGGAGACGGCGCGGCCTGGGTAGCCGCGCCGGACGTGTTACTCGATGACCAGGATGGCATCCATTTCAACCTGCGCGCCTTTTGGCAGGGCGGCAACGCCGATGGCGGCACGGGCAGGGTAAGGCTGCTGGAAGTACTTGCCCATGATCTCGTTGACCTTGGCGAAGTGGCTCAGGTCGGTGAGGAAGATGTTCAGTTTGACGATGTCCTTGAACGAACCACCGGCGGCCTCGGCCACGGACTTGAGGTTCTCGAATACCTGGACGGTCTGGGCTTCGAAGCCTTCCACCAGTTCCATGGTCTTTGGATCGAGCGGGATCTGGCCGGACATGTAGACGGTGTTGCCTGCCTTGATCGCCTGGGAATAGGTGCCGATCGCGGCGGGTGCCTTGTCGCTGGTGATAACGGTCTTGGTCATGAATGACTCCTTGTAATGGGCGGGCTATATAGCGAGCTATGCACGCATGCGAGTGATGCGAATGACGCCGGTCAGGGCGCGCAGTTTCTTGATCACGCGGGCCAGGTGCACGCGGTCGTGCACGCTGACCACCAGTTGGACCACGCTGATGCGACCATCCCGTTCGTCCATGCTGATTTTCTCGATATTGCCGTCGGCCGCGTTGACGCTGCTGGCCAGCAGGGCGATCAGGCCGCGCTGGTGCTCCAGCTCGACGCGCAGCTCGACGTTGAATTCGCCGGTGACATCCTTGGCCCACGAAAGCTGGATGCATTTTTCCGGGTTGTGGCGGATTTCGCTGATGTTGCGGCAGTTGTCCAGGTGCACCACCATCCCTTTGCCCGCGGACAGGTGGCCGACAATCGGGTCGCCCGGGATCGGCGTGCAGCACTTGGCATAGCTCAGGACCAGGCCTTCGGTGCCGCGAATGGCCAGCGGACCTTCCGGGCTTGGCAGCTGTTCGCCTTCGCCGAGCAGGCGGCGGGCGACCACATAAGCCATGCGGTTGCCCAGGCCGATGTCTTCCAGCAGGTCTTCGATCAGCTCCAGGCGATACTCGGTGAGCATCGCTTGCACGCGTTCGGCCGGAATCTTTTCCAGGGCGCTGTCAAAACCGTTGAGCACCTTGTTCAGCAGGCGTTCGCCCAGGCTGATGGACTCGGAGCGGCGTTGCAGTTTCAGTGCGTGGCGGATGTGGGTGCGAGCCTTGCCGGTGACCACGAAGTTGAGCCAGGCCGGGTTGGGGCGTGCGCCCGGGGCGCTGACGATTTCCACGGTGGAGCCGCTTTGCAGCGGTTCGGACAGCGGCGCCAGGCGGCGATTGATCCGACAGGCGATGCAGCTGTTGCCGACGTCAGTGTGTACCGCATAGGCGAAGTCCACCGCCGTGGAGCCTTTGGGCAGTTCCATGATCCGGCCTTTCGGCGTGAACACGTAGACCTCGTCCGGGAACAGGTCGATCTTCACGCTTTCGATGAATTCCAGGGAGTTGCCGGCGCGTTGCTGCATCTCCAGCACGCCCTTGACCCATTGGCGAGCCCGGGCGTGGGTGCCCTTGGGCTGCTCGTCGCCGCTGGATTTGTACAGCCAGTGGGCGGCGATGCCGTTGTTGGCCATCTCTTCCATTTCGCGGGTGCGGATCTGGATCTCGATCGGCACGCCGTGCATGCCGAACAGCGTGGTATGCAGCGACTGGTAGCCGTTGGCCTTGGGGATCGCGATGTAATCCTTGAAGCGACCCGGCAGCGGCTTGTACAGGTTGTGTACGGCGCCGAGCACGCGGTAGCAGGTGTCGACCTTGTCGACGATGATCCGGAACGCGTAGACGTCCATGATCTCGTTGAAGGCCCGGCGTTTGCCGCGCATCTTTTTATAGATGCCATACAAGTGCTTCTGGCGGCCGCTGACCTCGCCCTGGATACCGTCGATGGCCAGGCAGTGGCTCAGGGATTCTTCGATCTTGTTGACGATTTCCTTGCGGTTGCCCCGGGCGCGCTTGACCGCCTGGTAGATCCGCGCGGAACGCATCGGATGCATGGCCTTGAAACCGAGGTCTTCGAATTCGATGCGGATGCTGTGCATGCCCAGGCGGTTGGCGATGGGTGCATAGATCTCCAGGGTTTCCTTGGCGATCCGCCGGCGTTTTTCGCCGGACAGCACTTCCAGGGTGCGCATGTTGTGCAGGCGGTCGGCCAGCTTGACCAGGATCACGCGAATGTCGCGCGCCATGGCCATGGCCATCTTCTGGAAGTTTTCCGCTTGGGCTTCGGCCTTGGTCTCGAAATTCATCTGGGTCAGTTTGCTGACCCCGTCGACCAGTTCGGCCACGGTTTCACCGAACTGCGCTTGCAGCGCTTCCTTGGCGATACCGGTGTCTTCGATCACGTCATGCAGCATGGCCGCCATCAGGCTCTGATGGTCCATATGCATGTCGGCGAGAATGTTTGCGACCGCTAACGGGTGCGTGACGTACGCCTCGCCGCTGCGACGGCGCTGACCGTCATGGGCTTGTTCGGCGTAGAAATACGCTCGGCGGACCAGATTGACCTGATCCGTGCCGAGATAGGTCGATAAGCGATCGGCGAGGGCGTCTATGCTCGGCATGATGACTCCTGCCGTAAGCTGTGATCCCGCGCCGTGCTACGTCGACCAGGCATAGGCTTAGACGGCCTCGTTGGACTCGTCCTCGAATGCAGCAAAAAGCGGTTCATCTTCAACGATTTCGGCTTCGGCGATAGCTGCGTAGTCGATCAGGCCTTCAGCGATTTCGCGCAGGGCGACGACGGTAGGCTTGTCGTTTTCCCATGCTACTTTCGGCTCTTTGCCGCCGGTTGCCAGTTGACGGGCACGCTTGGTAGAGAGCATGACCAGCTCAAAGCGGTTATCCACGTGTTCTAGACAGTCTTCAACGGTTACGCGGGCCATGGTCTTCCTCGTAGCAAATGCAATATGCGCGCTGCCCGGATGGGCGAGCGGACTCAACAGTTTAAAAAATCACCAGCGATTAGGGAAGCGCTGATTTTTTAACCAAGCTTTCCGACCCGCTACAAGTGCCAATGTAAAGCCCTTGCAGCGGGTTTGGGAAGTGCTATTCAGCCCAGCAATTCGGCGAGCAATTTGCCGAAACGCTGTTGCTGGCGCTTCTGATGCAGCTGGTTGGTGCGGAAAATCGCCTTCAGATCGTCCAGCGCATGGGCGAAATCGTCGTTGATGATCAGGTAGTCGTAGTCGACGTAGTGGCTCATCTCGCTGACCGCTTCGCGCATCCGGCCTTCGATGATCTCGTCGCTGTCCTGGCCGCGGTTGGTCAGGCGCTGGCGCAAGGCCTGCTGGGACGGCGGCAGGATGAAGATCGAACGAGCCTGGGGCATCAGCTTGCGCACCTGCTCGGCGCCTTGCCAGTCGATTTCCAGGATCAGGTCGTGACCTTCGTCCAGGGTCTGCTGCAAGTGGCTTTGGGAGGTGCCATAGAGATTGCCGAAGACTTCGGCGCGCTCGAGGAAGTCGCCGTGTTCACCCATCTTCACGAACGCTTCGCGCGAGACGAAGTGGTAGTTCACGCCGTCCACTTCGCCCGGGCGCATGGCGCGGGTGGTGTGGGACACGGAAACGCGGATCGACGGATCGGCGTCGATCAGGGCCTTGACCAGGCTGGTCTTGCCCGCGCCCGAAGGGGCGGAAATGATGTAGAGGGTGCCGGTGCTGTGGTTCATGTCGGGGTAGCCTTACTCAATATTCTGTACTTGTTCGCGCATCTGCTCGATCAACACCTTGAGGTTGACCGCAGCCTGGGTGCTGCGCGGGTCGAAGGCCTTGGAGCCCAGTGTGTTGGCTTCGCGGTTGAGTTCCTGCATCAGGAAGTCCAGGCGCCGGCCGGCGGCGCCGCCGGACTTGAGCACGCGGCGAACTTCGATGATGTGGGTGCTCAGGCGGTCCAGTTCTTCGGCGACGTCGCTCTTCTGGGCGAGCAGCACCATTTCCTGTTCCAGGCGTGTTGGGTCCAGCTCGGCCTGCATGTCGGCGAAGCGGTCGAGAACCTTCTGGCGCTGGGTGGCGAGCATCTGCGGGACCAGTTCGCGCAGGGTCACGACGTCTTCCTCGATGGAGGTCAGGCGTTCGTTGATCAGGCGGGCCAGCTCCGCGCCTTCGCGCTCGCGGCCGCTCTTCAACTCTTTCAGCCCCTGGTTGAACAGGCTCAGGGCTTCGTTGTTCAGCGCCTGCGGGTCGCTGGCGTCGGCCACCAGGACGCCGGGCCAGGCCAGCACTTCCAGTGGGTTCAGCGCCGCTGGCTGCTTGATCAGGCTGGCAACGGACTCGGCTGCCGCCACCAGTTGCGCGGCGCGCTCCCGGTCGACCTGCAGTGGTTTGCCGGTGGTTTCTTCGGTGAAGCGCAAGGTGCATTCGAGCTTGCCGCGCGACAGTCCCTGGCGCAGCGCCTCACGGACCGCGCCTTCCAGGTCGCGAAAGGATTCCGGCAAGCGCAGGTGCGGTTCCAGGTAACGGCTGTTGACCGAGCGCAGTTCCCAGCTCAGGGTGCCCTGAGTGCCGGCCCGTTCTACCCGGGCGAAGGCGGTCATGCTGTGCACCATGGAGGTACCTCCGATACAGGTCCGCCGCCAACCGCGAAGGGTTGCACGGGCCCGATATGAATGAATTGAAGCCGACAGGCTGCGAAGGCGCAGGATTGTAGCGCAGTGCGGTGGATGCTCCCAAACTGCGGGTGTGACAAAGCGCTGCGGGGCGACCGGAGGGCCGTTCCAGAGGCGTCGCCGACGGGCCGGGGTTTTTAGAACTGCCCAGGCAGGGCCGCGGGCTCTATAATGATCGGCAGTTTTCCGTCCCCGTACAGGTATTTCCCTATGAAACGTCCAAGTGGTCGCGCTGCCGATCAGCTCCGCTCGATCCGCATCACCCGCAACTACACCAAACACGCCGAGGGATCTGTACTGGTCGAGTTCGGTGATACCAAAGTGATCTGCACGGTCAGCGTCGAGAACGGCGTACCCCGCTTCCTCAAGGGCCAGGGCCAGGGTTGGTTGACCGCCGAATACGGCATGCTGCCGCGCGCCACCGGCGAGCGTAACCAGCGTGAAGCCAGTCGCGGCAAGCAAGGCGGCCGCACCCTGGAGATCCAGCGTCTGATCGGCCGTTCCCTGCGCGCTGCGCTGGACATGACCAAGCTGGGCGACGTCACCCTGTATGTCGACTGCGATGTGATCCAGGCCGATGGCGGTACCCGTACCGCGTCGATCACCGGTGCCATGGTGGCTCTGGTGGATGCGCTGAAAGTGATCAAGAAGCGGGGCGGCCTGAAGGGCGGCGACCCGATCAAGCAAATGATCGCAGCGGTGTCCGTGGGCATGTACCAGGGCGAGCCGGTGCTGGATCTGGATTATCTGGAAGACTCGGCGGCCGAGACTGACCTCAACGTGGTCATGACCAGCACTGGCGGTTTCATCGAAGTCCAGGGCACTGCCGAAGGCGCGCCGTTCCAGCCGGAAGAACTGAACGCCATGCTGGCGCTGGCCAAGAAAGGCATGAGCGAGATCTTTGAATTGCAACAGGCAGCCCTGGCTGACTGATTGCCCGGTAGCTTTCAGCAAGGAGAGCCGCATGAACGACGACCAGCTTCCGCAACCTGTCCCGAGCCATGAGGTGCGTCAGTGGGCGATGTTCTGTCACCTGTCGGCCTTGCTGGGCATCTGGATTCCGTTCGGCACCCTGATCGGTCCGTTAGTACTCTGGCAGATGAAGCGCGAGACCGATCCGTTCATCGATGCCCAGGGTAAGGAAGCGCTGAACTTTCAGATCACCGTGGCCCTGGCCTCGCTGGTCTGCTTCCTGCTGATGGTGGTGCTGGTGGGTTTCCTGCTTTTCGGTCTGCTGGCGATCGGCGCCTTGGTGCTGACCATCATCGCCGGGGTCAAGGCCAATGAAGGGGTGGCGTACCGTTACCCGTTCACCTGGCGATTGATCAAATAGGCCGAGCGCCCACAAAAAAGCCGACACTGATGTCGGCTTTTTTGTGGCTGCGAAAAGACGCTTAGATGGTCAGCGTCCAGTCGTAGTCCACGATCAGCGGCGCGTGCTGCGAGAAGCGCGGCTGGCGTGGCAGGCGTGCGCTGCGCACGAAGCGACGCAGGCCCGGGGTCAGCAGCTGATAGTCGAAGCGCCAGCCCAGGTTGAGCATCTCGGCCTGTTCGTTGTCCGGCCACCAGCTGTATTGATCGCCTTCGCGGCTGACTTCGCGCAGGGCATCGACATAACCCATGTTGCCGACAATCTCGTCCATCCAGGCACGCTCAGGCGCCAGGAAACCCGGAGATTGTTGGCTGTCACGCCAGTTCTTGATATCCAGCTTCTGTTGCGCCACGTACAGCGAGCCACAATAAATGTACTCGCGACGTTTGCGCCGCTGTTTATCCAGGTAACGGGCGAAGTCGTCCATAAGCTTGAACTTCTGGTTCAAGTCTTCATCGCCGTTCTGCCCGGAAGGAAGCAGCAAGGTCGCGATGCTGACCTTGTCGAAATCGGCTTGCAGGTAGCGCCCGTAGCGGTCGGCCGTCTCGAAGCCGAGACCGCTGATGACAGCCTTCGGTTGCAACCGCGAATACAAAGCCACACCGCCTTGGGCGGGAACTTCGGCATCGCAGGCATAAAGGAAGTAGCCATCCAGTTGGAAGGCTGGATCGTCCAGTTCAAAGGCGGAGGCGCGGGTGTCCTGCAGGCAGATGACGTCGGCATTCTGTGCTTGCAGCCAACTGAGCAAACCTCGCTCCACTGCAGCCTGAATACCATTGACGTTCACACTGATGATCCGCATAAATGGCCCCAAAAATCACGTGCGTGTATGATACCCGAGGTCTACCTAATTAGCTAAATCCGTGGTATTTGGGGCTTTTTCATGCAGGCGTATCAGCGCGATTTCATTCGTTTTGCCATCGATCGCGGGGTTTTGCGCTTCGGTGAGTTCACCCTGAAGTCCGGGCGTACCAGTCCTTACTTCTTCAATGCCGGCCTGTTCAACAGCGGCTCGGCCCTGGCGCAGCTGGGGCGTTTTTATGCCGCGGCGATCGTCGACAGCGGCATTTCTTTCGATGTGCTTTTCGGTCCTGCGTACAAAGGCATTCCTTTGGCGGCGGCGACGGCCGTGGCCCTGGCCGAGCATCATCAGCGCGATCTACCATGGTGTTTCAACCGCAAGGAAGCCAAGGCTCACGGCGAAGGCGGCAGCCTGGTCGGCGCGCCATTGACTGGCGACGTGCTGATCATCGACGACGTGATCACCGCGGGCACCGCGATCCGCGAAGTGATGCAGATCATCGAATCCCAGGAGGGCGCCAAGGCCGCGGGTGTGTTGATCGCCCTGAACCGCCAGGAGCGTGGCAATGGTGAGTTGTCGGCGATCCAGGAAGTCGAGCGCGACTTCGGCATTCCGGTGGTGAGCATCGTTTCCCTGACCCAGGTCCTGCAGTTCCTGGCGGACGATCCGGCGCTCAAGCAGCATCTGCCGGCGGTGGAAGCCTACCGCGCGCAATTCGGCGTCTGAGTATTGTAGGAGCGAGGCTTGCCCGCGATAGCGGTCTGACCTGATGCACCGCTATCGCGGGCAAGCTCCGCTCCTACAGAAGGCGCAATAAAAAGCCCCCGCCTGGCTTGCCCAGGCGGGGGCTTTTTATTTGCAGCGCTTAAGGACGCTTGCGATTGCTGATCAGGGTGCCGACACCGGTATCGGTGAAGATCTCCAGCAGAATCGCATTGGGTACCCGACCGTCGATGATCAGCGAGCTGCCCACGCCACCCTGCACCGCTTCCAGCGCGCAACGAATCTTCGGCAGCATGCCGCCGTAGATGGTGCCGTCTTCGATCAGGGCATCGACCTGTTGGGTGGTCAGGCCGGTCAGCACCTTGCCCGACTTGTCCATCAGGCCGGCGATGTTGGTCAGCAGCATCAGCTTCTCGGCTTTCAGCGCCTCGGCCACCTTGCCGGCCACCAGGTCGGCGTTGATGTTGTACGACTCGCCGTTGGCGCCGACACCGATCGGTGCGATCACCGGGATGAAATCACCTTTGACCAGCAGGTTCAGTAGGTCGGTGTTGATGCCGACCACTTCGCCTACGTGGCCGATGTCGATGATTTCCGGGGTGGTCATTTCCGGCGTCTTGCGGGTGACGGTGAGCTTCTTCGCGCGAATCAGCTCCGCGTCCTTGCCGGTCAGGCCGATGGCGCTGCCGCCATGGCGGTTGATCAGGTTGACGATGTCCTTGTTCACCTGGCCGCCGAGGACCATCTCCACCACGTCCATGGTCGCCGCGTCGGTGACGCGCATGCCATCGATGAAGTGGCTTTCGATGGACAGGCGCTTGAGCAGGTCACCGATTTGCGGGCCGCCGCCATGCACGACCACCGGGTTGATCCCGACAGCCTTCATCAGCACGATGTCGCGGGCGAAGCCGGTCTTCAGCTCCTCGCTTTCCATCGCGTTGCCGCCGTATTTGATCACCAGGGTCTTGCCGACATAGCGGCGAATATAAGGCAGCGCTTCGGACAGGACCTTGGCGGTATTGGCGGCGGCATCGCGTTCGAGGGTCATTCAGGGCTCCGGCACTTCAATAAAGGCGCTTGAAGAAAATCAAAACGGTAGTTGGAGGTCAGGTGCAACACGTTTCAGCTGAGTGTGGAACACATCCTTGATGCGCTGCAGTTCGGCTTCGTCATCGGCTTCGAAGCGCAGTACCAACACCGGCGTGGTGTTGGAGGCGCGAACCAGGCCCCAGCCTTTGGGGTAGTCGACTCGTACGCCGTCGATGGTGGTCAGGTCGGCGCCTTCGCCCCATTGCGCGTCGTGCAGCGCATCAATGATGCTGAATTTGCTCTCTTCGGTCACATGGATATTGATTTCCGGCGTAGAAATATCGTTCGGGAAGGTGGCGAACAGCTCTTCCGCGTTGGATTTTTCCTTGCTGAGGATCTCCAGCAGCCGCGCGGCGCTGTAGATACCGTCGTCGAAACCGAACCAGCGTTCCTTGAAGAACACATGCCCGCTCATTTCACCGGCCAGCAACGCACCGGTCTGCTTCATTTTCTTTTTGATCAGCGAGTGACCGGTCTTCCACATGAGTGGGCGACCGCCGTATTCCTTGATCAGCGGGATCAGGCGGCGGGTGCATTTGACGTCGAAGATGATCTCCGCGCCCGGGTTGCGCGCTACGACATCTTTGGCGAACAGCATCAACAGGCGATCGGGGAAGACGATGCTGCCGGTGTTGGTCACGACGCCAACGCGGTCGCCGTCACCGTCGAAGGCCAGGCCGATATCGGCGTTGGTCTCGGCGACCTTGGCGATCAGGTCTTCCAGGTTCTCGGGCTTGCCCGGGTCCGGGTGGTGGTTGGGGAAGTTGCCGTCCACTTCGCAGAACAGCGGGATGACTTCGCAATTCAGCGCTTCGATCAGCTGAGGCGCGATGACGCCGGCCGCGCCGTTGCCGCAATCGACCACCACTTTCAGGCGACGGGCGAGTTTGACGTCGGCAGTGATTTCCTTGCCGTAGCGATCGAGAATGTCGACCTTGGTGATGCTGCCCTGGCCGCTGCTCAGGTTGTTGGTCTTGAGGCGATCGTGCAGGGCCTGGATCTGTTCGTTGGCCAGGGTGTCGCCGGCAATGACGATCTTGAAGCCGTTGTAGTTCGATGGGTTGTGGCTACCGGTCAGCATCACCCCGGATTTGCCAGCCAGCACATTGGCCGCGTAATACAGCGCCGGTGTCGGTACCAGGCCGACATCGCTGACGTGGCAACCACTGTCGTGCAGGCCCTGGATCAGTTGCGCCACCAGCTCGGGGCCGGACAGGCGACCGTCACGGCCTACGCAAACATTGGGTTCGCCCTGGGCCAGGCTCTCGGAGCCAATGGCGCGACCGATCCAGTAGGCGGTTTCAGCGTTCAGGGTTTCCGGAACGGTTCCGCGAATGTCGTAAGCGCGAAAGATGCTTTCAGGGAACTTGGGTACGACTTGGGCTGCATTGCTCATCACTGGGGGTGCTCCGTCTAAAAGGGGGCAGGACAGGCCGGAATACTGACCGGAAGGCTCAAACTGAAGGGTATGACGGCGTTTTTGCCCTTGGGTTCATGGTGCAAAAATGCCATCTGATGAGCGTCAGCTCTTTTTCGATCACCTTGTGCCGTGATTCCGGGTGGTCAAGTCCGCGAATAAACTTGCTGAGTGTTCGTGCTGAAACGCAGCCTACCAATCTTAGGCGAGCCGCTGGCGCGGCCCGGATTTTTTGTTCAATGGCTGCCGGAGTGACCGAAACCGCCCGCGCCGCGCTGGCTTTCGTCGAAGGCTTCGACCACTTCGAAGTGCGCCTGGACCACGGGTACCAGAACCAACTGGGCAATGCGTTCGCCCACCGCGATGTTGAAGGCGGTCTGGCCACGGTTCCAGCAGGAAACCATGAGTTCGCCCTGGTAATCGGAGTCGATCAGGCCGACCAGGTTGCCCAGGACGATGCCGTGCTTGTGACCCAGGCCGGAGCGCGGCAGGATCAGCGCGGCGAGGCCTGGGTCGCCGATGTAGATGGACAGGCCGGTAGGAATCAGCAGGGTCTGGCCCGGTTCCAGGAGGGTGTCCTGCTTGAGCATGGCGCGCAGATCGAGGCCGGCGGAGCCTGGCGTGGCGTACTGCGGCAGGGGGAATTCGTTGCCGATGCGTGGGTCGAGGATCTTGGCTTGTAAAGCGTGCATGCGAGTTAAACCTGGTTCAGCCGTTCGGCGATGAAAGAGATCAGTTGGCGGGCAATCTTGCCCTTGCTGGTCTGGGCGAAGAGAGTTGCGTGCAACTCCCGGTCAATCACGCTGCAGGCGTTTTCCTCGCTGTTGAAGCCAATGCTCGGGTTGGCCACGTCGTTGGCGACGATCAGGTCGAGGTTCTTGTCTTTGAGTTTGCGTGCAGCGTAGTCGAGCAAGTGTTCGGTTTCAGCGGCGAAGCCGACGCTGAACGGACGGTCGGGGAGGGTGGCGATGGTGGCCAGGATGTCCGGGTTGCGCACCATCTGCAGCAGCAGGCCGTCGCCGTTCGTAGGGTCTTTCTTCAATTTCTGTGGGGCGACGACTTCCGGGCGGTAGTCCGCGACCGCGGCCGAGGCGATGAACAGGTCGCACGGGATGGCGGCCTCGCAGGCGGCGAGCATGTCGCGGGCACTGACCACGTCGATCCGGGTCACGCGATCCGGGGTCGGCAGGTGCACGGGACCGGTGATCAGGGTGACCCGGGCACCGGCTTCGACCGCGGCTTCGGCCAGGGCAAAGCCCATTTTTCCGGAGCTGTGGTTGGTGATGTAGCGCACCGGGTCGATGTTTTCCTGGGTCGGGCCGGCGGTAATCAGCACGTGTTTGCCGGTCAGCGCCAGATGCTGGAAGCAGTCGGCGGCGCACAGCGCCAGATCGTTGGCCTCGAGCATGCGGCCCAGGCCGACGTCGCCACAGGCCTGGCTGCCGGAAGCCGGGCCGAAGACCTTCAGGCCACGGCTTTGCAGCAGTTGGGTGTTGGCCTGGGTGGCCGGGTCGCGCCACATGGCCTGGTTCATGGCCGGGGCGATGGCGACGGTGGCGTCGGTGGCCAGGACCAGGGTGGTCAGCAGGTCGTCGGCGATGCCTTGGGCCAGGCGGGCGATCAGGTCGGCGGTGGCCGGGGCGATCAGCACCAGGTCGGCCCATTTGGCCAGTTCGATATGGCCCATGGCGGCTTCGGCCGCGGGGTCGAGCAGGTCCAGGTGGACCGGGTGCCCGGACAGGGCCTGCATGGTCAGCGGGGTGATGAATTCACTGCCGCCACGGGTCATGACCACACGCACTTCTGCGCCGTGGTCGAGGAGTCGGCGAACCAGCTCGGCGCTCTTATAGGCAGCGATGCCGCCGCCGACGCCGAGAACGATGCGTTTCCGATACAGCCGCTGCATAGGCCTGCCTTTCAGTTCAATGATTGCTGCGTGTAACACCCCCTCCCCAGGGGAAATTCCACGCAAAAAGATGGGCTAAGATAGCACAGCGACCGCTATGGAACAGCGGCGCCCACACACATGGAGGTGCTATGAGCATTCGCGACTGGCCTGCGGCGGAGCGCCCGCGGGAGAAGCTTCTCGAGCAGGGCGCGCTGGCCCTTTCCGACGCTGAATTGCTGGCGATTTTCCTGCGCACCGGGGTCGCCGGAAAAAGCGCGGTCGACCTGGCGCGACACCTGTTGCATCAGTTCGGCAGCCTGCGTGGCCTGCTCGAGGCGGACCAATTGACCTTCAGTCGGCAGCTTGGCCTGGGCCCGGCCAAGTTCGCGCAATTGCAGGCGGTGCTGGAAATGGCGCGGCGGCATCTGGCGGAAAAACTCAGTCGCAATTCGGTGCTGGAAAGCCCGGTGGCGGTCCGCGACTACCTCAAGGCGATGTTGCGCCATGAACCGCATGAGGTCTTCGGTTGCCTGTTTCTCGACTCCAAGCACCGGGTGCTGGCGTTCGAGGCGTTGTTCCAGGGCTCCATCAACACCACCAGCGTCTATCCGCGGCAAGTGGTCAAGCGTGCCCTGGCGCACAACGCGGCCGCGCTGATCCTGTGCCACAACCATCCTTCGGGCGTTTCCGAGCCGAGCCAGGCGGATCGGGTGCTGACCCGCAGGCTCACGGAGGCGCTGGACCTGGTGGATGTGCGCGTACTCGACCATTTCATCGTCGGCGAGGGCGAGCCGCTGTCGATGGCCGAGTACGGCTGGATGTAGCTCGCGGCTCAGGGCTTGAGGCTGACCTTCGAGTAGTCCTGGCGACCGAACGGGCTGACCTGATACCCATGGACATCCTTGCGCGTCAGGGCGAAGGCGGTCGGGTGGGCAAGCGGTAGCCACAGGGCCTGCTGCTGGATCTGGGTTTGCGCCTGCTGGTAAAGCTTGCTGCGCACGCCCTGCTCGGTGGTGGTCTTGCCGGCGGTGATCAGCTTGTCCAGGCCGGGGTCGCAGTAGCGGGCGAAGTTGGTCCCGGACTTCACCGCCGCGCAGGTGAACTGCGGGGTGAGGAAGTTATCCGGATCGCCGTTGTCGCCGGCCCAGCCCATGAACAGCAGGTCGTGCTCGCCGGCCTTGGCCCGACGGATCAGCTCGCCCCATTCGATCACGCGGATCTCCGCCTGGATCCCGACTTGTGCCAAGTCTGCTTGCAGCTGTTGCGCGCCCAGGCTCGGGTTGGGGTTCAACAAACTACCGGAAGGGCGGGTCCAGATCGTGGTCTGGAAGCCGTCTTTCAGGCCGGCCTTGGCCAGCAATTGGCGGGCCTTCGCCGGATCATGGGCGTAACCCGGCAGCTCCTTGGCGTAGCTCCAGGTGTTGGGCGGGAAGGGGCCGTTGGCGGGTTCGGCGGTATTTTCGAAGACCGCTTTCAGGTAGTTGGCCTTGTCGAAGGCGAGGTTGATGGCCTGGCGTACTTCAGGTTTGTCCAGCGGTGGGTGCTGGCTGTTGATGGCGACGAACGCGGTCATGAAGGCCGCGGTTTTCTCGACCTTGAGCGCAGGCTCCTCAAGCGCGGCGGTCACGTCCAGCGGCTTGGGCGACAGGGCGATCTGGCATTCGTTGCGGCGCAGCTTCTGCAGGCGCACGTTGGCGTCCGGGGTGATGGCGAAGATCAGCGAATCCACCGCCGGCTTGCCGGCAAAATAGTCGGGGTTGGCCTTGTAGCGGATCGATGCGTCCTTCTGGAAGCGGCCGAACACGAAGGGGCCGGTGCCGATCGGCTGGCTGTTGAGCTTGTCCTGGGTGCCGGCTTTGAGCAACTGGTCGGCGTATTCGGCGGAGTAGATCGACGCAAACCCCATGCTCAGGGTGGCGAGGAAGGTCGAATCGGCGTGGTCGAGGGTGAAGCGCAGGGTCAGCGGATCCAGGGCGTCGATCTTCTTGATCAGCGCCGGCAGCTGCAGCGACTGGGCATGGGGATAGCCGCTCTGCGCCACTTTATGCCAGGGGTTGGCCGGGTCGAGCATGCGGTCGAAGCTGAACTTCACGTCTTCGGCGGTCAGCTCGCGGCTCGGATTGAAATACGCGGTGCGATGAAACTTCACTTTCGGGTGCAGCTTGAACACATAGCTCAGGCCGTCGGCCGAGACTTCCCAGCTGTCGGCCAGGCTCGGTACCACCTTGCCGCTGCTGGCGTCGAACTCCACCAGGCGATTCATCAGCACGTCGGCTGAGGCGTTGGTGGTGGTCAGCGAGTTGTACTGCACTACGTCGAAACCTTCCGGGCTGGCCTCGGTGCACACGCTTAATGCGGCGGCGTGGGCCAGCGGGCTCAGAAGAAGAGGGGCGAACAGGAGCGGGAGGGCAGCGAGGCGCATGTTTGGCTTCCTTTGCAGATCGAAGGCCCATCTGCGAGTGCAGTCTGGAAAAAGGCTTACCCTAGTGGCCCCGTTGAAAAATGACTATCCCCTTTTTTCGCTCGTGGGCCGGATACGTTGGCATTTATTGCAGCGTCGAGCCTGTTGGCGGCCGGCAGTCATGGCCACATTAGGCATAAATTGACAGAGGTTTTTTCCATATATTGACGTGGAACGAGCGGTGCGGTGGCTGTGCATGGTGATTCTGCCGCTTGTTTCACCCACGCAGAATTTATTCTGCGACGAGCGGTCAGCCATGGCGCCAGCCTTTGGTGCAGGCATCCGGAGCAAGAAAACAGGGACTTTTCGAAATCCAAAGCACACCGGCTGTTGTTGCTACGGGGTCTTTCTGGTATAAAGCAGCGCTCTTTTCTAGGGGCCCGGTTCCTTCGCTTGTAGGTGTAGCCGGTAAGACCCTAAAGAAACGCGGCGCCTGGCGCCAAATGACTGAGAGATTAAGCGGCCAACCCATGCCGGGTTGGGCATGTGGTTTTAGAGGGCTGAGGCATGTCGAGAGTCTGTCAAGTTACCGGTAAGGGTCCGGTGACTGGGAATAACATTTCCCACGCAAACAACAAAACCCGTCGTCGTTTCCTGCCGAACCTGCAGCATCACCGCTTCTGGGTTGAGTCCGAGAAACGTTTTGTGCGTCTGCGCGTATCTGCCAAAGGCATGCGTATCATCGACAAGCGTGGCATTGATGTCGTGCTGGCCGAACTTCGTCGCGATGGCAAGGTTTAAGGGAGCTAATCATGCGTGAATTGATTCGTTTGATTTCGAGCGCCGGTACTGGTCACTTCTACACTACCGACAAGAACAAGCGCACTACTCCGGACAAAATCGAGATCAAGAAATATGATCCGGTTGTTCGTAAGCACGTGATCTACAAGGAAGGCAAAATCAAGTAATTGATTTTTCTTCTGACAAAAAAACCCGCCTTCAAGCGGGTTTTTTTGTGCCTGCGATTCAGGCTTTCGGTTCGAAGATCACATAGATCTTGCGGCACGGTTCCAGCACCTCCCAGGTGCCGCGAAAGCCTGCGGGAATGACGAAGCGATCGCCGGCGCGCAAGGTCTTGGCATTGCCTTCGCCGTCACGCAGGACCGAAACCCCCTGCACGATCTCGCAGTACTCGTGCTCGGTGTAGTTCACCGTCCACTGGCCGATCGCGCCTTCCCACACCCCGGCGTTCATCTGGCCGCCCGGACTGTTGTAGTGGTTGAACACGGTTTGCTCAGGGTCGCCCTTGAGGACTTTTTCCTGGGCGGGGCGATACCGCTCGGCCGCAGTGTTGGCCTGATTGAAGTCGACGATGTCCTGGATGCTCATGCTGGTATTCCCCCCTGATTGCGCTGCGAATGGCTGGAAAGCCCAAAGTCTATGTTTATTAAAATGAACATAGCAATGGCGTTTTCCTGGCCGCTGTCAAATATATTGAAACTTCGGGTGCCGCTGGTTTAGGGTGGCGAATGCCATGGGCCGAAGCAGGCTGGCCGGGCAGAATTCCTGAAGGTGCCGGCATCGATCGCGTGGCGCCTGTATCCAACAAGAGGAGGACACTCGCATGACCACCCTGACTCGAGCCGATTGGGAGCAACGCGCCCGCGAGCTGAAAATCGAAGGCCGCGCCTACATCAATGGCGAATACACCGCCGCCGTTTCCAACGAAACCTTCGAATGCATCAGCCCGGTCGATGGCCGTCTGCTGGCGAGTATTGCCAGCTGTGACGCCGCCGACGCGCAACGTGCCGTGGAAAACGCCCGCGCCACTTTCAATTCCGGTGTCTGGTCGCGCCTGGCGCCGGCCAAGCGTAAAGCCACCATGATTCGTTTTGCCGGCCTGCTGAAGAAGCATGCCGAAGAACTGGCCCTGCTCGAAACCCTGGACATGGGCAAGCCGATCAGCGACTCGCTGGGTATCGACGTTCCTGGCGCGGCGCAAGCGCTGAGCTGGAGCGGCGAAGCCATCGACAAGATCTACGACGAAGTCGCCGCCACGCCCCACGACCAACTGGGCCTGGTGACTCGCGAGCCGGTGGGCGTGGTCGGCGCCATCGTGCCGTGGAACTTCCCGTTGATGATGGCCTGCTGGAAGCTCGGGCCGGCGCTGTCCACCGGTAACTCGGTGATCCTCAAGCCGTCGGAAAAATCGCCGCTGACCGCTATCCGCATCGCCGCGCTGGCTGTCGAGGCCGGGATCCCGGCGGGCGTGCTCAACGTGCTGCCAGGTTATGGCCACACCGTGGGCAAGGCCCTGGCCCTGCACATGGACGTCGATACCCTGGTGTTCACCGGTTCGACCAAGATCGCCAAGCAGTTGATGGTCTACTCCGGCGAATCGAACATGAAGCGCGTCTGGCTGGAGGCGGGCGGCAAGAGCCCGAATATTGTGTTCGCCGATGCCCCGGACCTGCAGGCCGCGGCCGAATCCGCGGCCAGCGCCATTGCCTTCAACCAGGGCGAAGTCTGCACCGCCGGTTCGCGCCTGCTGGTGGAGCGTTCGATCAAGGATAAATTCCTGCCGCTGGTGATCGAGGCCCTCAAGGCCTGGAAACCGGGCAACCCGCTGGACCCGGCCACCAACGTCGGCGCGCTGGTGGATACCCAGCAGATGAACACCGTGCTGTCGTACATCGAGTCCGGTCATGCCGACGGCGCCAAGCTGGTGGTGGGCGGCAAGCGCACCCTGCAGGAAACCGGCGGGACCTACGTTGAGCCGACCATCTTCGACGGCGTCAGCAACGCAATGAAGATCGCCCAGGAAGAGATCTTCGGCCCGGTGCTCTCGGTCATCGCCTTCGACACCGTGGAAGAAGCCATCCAGATTGCCAACGACACGCCTTATGGCCTGGCCGCGGCGGTATGGACGGCCAATATCTCCAAGGCTCACCTGACCGCCAAGGCTCTGCGGGCCGGCAGTGTCTGGGTCAACCAGTATGACGGCGGCGACATGACCGCGCCCTTCGGCGGCTTCAAGCAGTCGGGCAACGGTCGTGACAAGTCGTTGCACGCGTTCGACAAGTACACCGAACTGAAGGCGACCTGGATCAAGCTGTAATTCAAGGGGCGCGGATATCGGGCGTCTGAACAGACGCCACCCCGCGCACCGTTACCCGATCCATATCGCAGCCGGACTTTCCGCAGGGGAGGTCCGGCTGCGTTGTCTCTGTATTAAAAAAACCATCCACAGGAGCGTGGAAATGCGCTGGGCAACTTATTTCGCCGTTTTGGCGGCTGTCCTGAGTGTGGGGCTGGCCTTGGGCGTGAGCATGCCGCTGGTGTCGTTCCGCCTGGAGAGCTGGGGATATGGGCCCTTTGCAATCGGCGTGATGGCCTCGATGCCGGCGATTGGCGTCTTGCTCGGGGCGAAGGTGTCCAGCCGCCTGGCGGCACGCTTCGGCACGGCGGGGCTGATGCGCCTGTGCCTGTGGGGCGGGGCGATCTCCATTGGCCTGCTGGCGCTGTTGCCGAGTTATCCCTTATGGCTGGTGCTGCGGCTGATGATCGGCGTGGTGCTGACCATCGTCTTCATCCTCGGCGAAAGCTGGATCAACCAGTTGGTGGTGGAGCAGTGGCGCGGTCGCCTGGTGGCGCTGTATGGCAGTAGCTATGCCTTGAGCCAATTGGCTGGCCCGCTGCTGCTGGGCGCCTTGGGCACCGAGCATGACTACGGTTTCTGGGTGGGCGTCGTGCTGCTGGTGGTGTCGCCTCTGTTGCTGATGGGCCGCAGCGGCGCGCCGAGCAGCGAGTCTTGCAGCGTGACCTTCGGTGATCTGTGGCGCTTCTGTCGTGGCCTGCCGGCCATTGGCTGGGCGGTGGCGCTGTTCGCCGCGTTCGAGGCGATGATCCTGACCCTGTTGCCGGTCTATTGCCTGCGCCAGGGGTTTACCGAGGACATTGCCCTGGCGATGGTCAGCACCGTTGTGGTGGGCGATGCCTTGTTGCAACTGCCCATCGGCGCCCTGGCCGATCGCGTATCGCGGCGCGCCTTGTTCGCCGGCTGCGCGGTAATCCTGCTGCTGTCGAGCCTGGCCATTCCGTTGCTGCTCGACACCCTGCTGATCTGGCCGCTGTGGGTGCTGTTCGGCGCCAGCGCCGGTGGCCTGTTCACCTTGTCGCTGATCCTGATCGGCGAGCGCTACCGCGACGATGCGCTGGTGCGTGCCAATGCCCACGTCGCCCAGCTGTGGGGCATTGGCTGCCTGATCGGGCCGCTGGTGGCGGGGGCGGGCAGCCAGTGGGTCAGCGGGCATGCCTTGCTGTTGCTGATGGCGGCCGGGGCCCTGGGGCTGATTGTGCTGTTGTTGCGCGAAGGCGCGTTTGGCGCGGCCCAGCCACAAACCCTGTAGGAGCGAGGCTTGCCCGCGATAAGGGGCTGACAGTCAACAGCCTGGCTGAGTGTGATTCCGCCATTGCGAGCCAGCTTGTTCCTACAGGCGCTCAGAGCATCCGTTCGAGGCCGATGGTATTGCTCATCCAGGCATTGAAGCGCCGCCACCAGCTGCCAGGCTCGCGGGTCAGGGTGTGCAGTTGCTGGTTGTCTTCGGTGACCCAGACCAGCTTGCCGTCCTGCAGCTTCGCCTCGTAGCTCAGGGCCGGCGCCATGCCTTGCAGCGCCAGGCCGCGAACGCGTTCGGCCAGCTCGGGGCTGTCCACCAGCACCCCGACTTCGGTGTTCCACAGCACCGAGCGCGGGTCGAAATTGAAGGAGCCGATAAAGGATTTCTGGCGGTCGAAAATCATCGCCTTGCTGTGCAGGCTGGAGTCCGAGCCAGGATACGACGCGCTATGGAACAGATGAGGAGCGCTGCCGCCGCCGTTACCGGGTTGGCGTCGCAGTTCATAGAGTTTCACGCCGTGTTGCAGCAGCGCCTTGCGATACGGCGCGTAGCCGCCGTGGACCGCCGGCACGTCGGTGGCTTCCAGGGAGTTGGTCAGCAGGCTCACCGCAACCCCGGCGTCGGCACGTCCGGTGAGGTAGACCAGGCCTGGCTGGCCGGGGACGAAATAGGCCGAAACCATCATCAACTCTTTACTGACGCTCTGTAGCTCCGGCGCCAGCTGGGTGGTCAACAGCAGGTGCGGGTCGGGCTCGCCGTTGGACAGGACCTTGCTCGGGGCATCCCACAGCGCCTGGTTCCAGGCCCAGATCAGCTCTTTGCGCCAGACGTCCATGCGTGGCTGGGTCCGATAGGCCTTGAGTTCCTGGAACAGGGCATGCTCCTGCTGCTGGGCGTCGTCCAGCGATTGCTGCAGGCGCAGCCGGGTGTTGGCCAGCTCCCGGGCCGATGGCAGGCGCGACAGAAACTCGCCGATGGGTTTGCTCAGGGCGCTGTTCCAGTACTGGTCGAAGCTGTGCCCGAGCTGTTCGGCCACCGGGCCGAAACCGAGGATGTCGATGTCGGTGAAGTTCAGGTTGGGTTCGGCGTCGAAGTACTCGTCCCCCAGGTTGCGCCCGCCAACGATGGCCGCGCTGTTGTCCGCCAGCCACAGCTTGTTGTGCATGCGTCGATGTTGCAGCGACAGGTTGAACAGACGACCCATGGTACGGGTCACGCCAGTGCTGCGCCCCAGGTGCAGGGGGTTGAACAGGCGGATCTGTATCCGCGGATGGGCGGCGAGGGTGGCCATGATCTGGTCCAGGCCGTCGCTGGTGGTGTCGTCCAGCAGAATGCGGATGCGCACGCCGCGGTCGGCGGCCTTGAACAGTTCGTCCACCAGCATCCGGGTGCTGATGCCGTCATGGACGATGTAGTACTGCAGGTCGAGGCTGCTTTGGGCGTTGCGGATCAGCTCGGCGCGGGCCATGAAGGCTTCGCTGCTGTCGGACAGCAGGCGAAAGCCCGAGCGTCCCTGATAGGGGGCGGCCTGGGCCTGGATCGAGCGACCGAAGGCCGAGTCGGTGGCCGGCAGTGCCTGGCTGGGCTCGTGAGGCACATCGAGGCTGACGCAGCCGCTCAGGCACAGCGCGATCAGCATAAGGAAGGCCAGGGCCTGTCTGGATCTCAAGTCAGCTCATCTCGAATCGCTGCGATGGTCTAGCTGTGACGCCGGTTTCACAGGAAAAGGTCAGTCCGTTGCGCAATCTTCAGCCAGCAGCTTGATGGCGGCTGCGCCGACTTTGCGCACGGCTTCCTCGATCTGTGCCGTTGGCTTGGCAGCGTAGTTCATCCGCAGGCAGTTGCGGTACTTGCCCGAGGCCGAAAAGATGCTGCCCACGGCAATCTGCACGCCCTGGCCGAGCAGCGCGCGGTTCAGGCGCAGGGTATCGAAACCTTCCGGCAGTTCGACCCACAGCATGAACCCGCCCTGCGGCCGGCTGGCGCGGGTACCGGTGGGGAAATAGCGGCTGACCCAGTCGATCATCAGGTCGCGATTGCGCTGGTACTGGGTGCGCATGCGCCGCAGGTGCGGCTCGAAATTGCCGCTCTTGAGGAACTCGGCGATGGCGATCTGCGGTTGCGGCGCGGTGGAGCCGGTGCTGATGTATTTCATGTGCAGCACTCGTTCCAGATAGCGCCCGGGGGCGACCCAGCCGATGCGCAGGCCCGGCGCCAGGGTCTTGGAAAAGGAACTGCACAGCAGCACCCGGCCATCGTCGTCGAACGACTTGATGGTCCGCGGGCGCGGGTAGGTGTAGGACAGCTCGCCATACACATCGTCTTCGATGATCGCCACATCGAAGCGCTGGGCCAGGGTCAGCAGGGCCCGCTTGCGCGACTCCGGCATGATATAGCCCAGCGGGTTGTTGCAGTTGGGGGTCAACTGTATGGCCTTGATCGGCCATTGCTCCAGGGCCAGTTCCAGGGCGTCGAGGCTGATGCCGGTGAGTGGGTCGGTGGGGATTTCCAGGGCCTTCATGCCCAGGCCCTTGAGGGTCTGCATGGCGCCGTGGAAGCTCGGCGAGTCGACGGCGACGATATCCCCGGGCTCGCAGGTGGCACGGATGCTGGTGGACAAGGCTTCATGGCAGCCGGTGGTGATCACCAGGTCGTTGGCGCCGAGCTGGCAGCCGGAATCGAGCATCAGCCGCGCCAGCTGTTCACGCAGTTCGTGCACGCCGTAGATGGTGTCGTAATACAGACCGGGCATGTCCTGGCGCCGGCTGATGCGGGCGAGCCCGCGCAGCAGGGGCTTGAGGGTCGGGCTGGTGACGTCGGGCATGCCGCGGCCCAGCTGGACGATGTCCTTGCGCGGCACGCTGCGGATCAGTTCCAGCACCTGGTCCCACTGCGAAATCTCCACCGGCCGCTGCGCCGGGCGACCCACTGCGGGCAGTGCCGGCAACTCACGGCTGACCGGCACGAAGTAGCCGGACTTGGGCTTGGGCGTCGCCAGGCCGCTGTCTTCCAGCACCCGATAAGCCTGCTGCACGGTGCTCAGGCTGACCCCGTGTTCGACACTCAAGGCCCGTACCGAGGGCAGTCGGTCGCCGGGGCGATAGAAGCCTTGTTCGATACGTGTGCCCAGCAGTTCGGCGAGATTGACATACAGGGTCATGGCGCAGCCTCGGGGTGATTGAATCGGGTAACCAGTACAGATGGCGCAAAATTACAGGATTCAGCCCGGATAGGGGAAATTCTGTATGGAGATAATAGCGGTACTTTGAATCTGTAATGGTTTTTGGCTCCCGTGCATGATGTCTGCTCATAGCGACCCAAGTAAACAGGAGCAGCAAAAATGAACGGCTTGAGCGATGTGCGTCTGTCGTTACACAGTCAGGAACTGGCGGCTGGGCAGGAGCGGGCAGCAGGGGCGACGTCCGTCCACAATGCGCCGTCCGGCCTCGGTCTCTGGGGCCTGTACTGGCATCGACTGCGTACACGCAAGGCACTGCTTGAGCTGACCACCGAACAGTTGCGCGATATCGGCCTGAGTCGCGAACAGGCGCGGCAGGAAGGGCTCAAGCCGTTCTGGCGGCTTTGAAAGCCCTCGCGATCGGTAGCCGCTGGCGCAGCCTGCGATCGGTTGCGCAGCGACCGCAAAAGGCCGCATCCGATTTCCCCGGATGCGGCCTTTTTCATACCTGTCGTGTGGCGGCTATAGATGCCTTCAGACCAGTTCTTTCAACCGATGCCAGAGCATCCCCAGCGCCAGCAGCGGCGAACGCAGGTGCTTGCCGCCCGGGAAGGTGATGTGCGGGACCTGGGCGAACAGATCGAAACCACCGCCCTGCTGGCCGCTGATGGCTTCGGCCAGCAACTTGCCGGCCAGGTGCGTGGCATTCACGCCGTGGCCCGAGTAGGCCTGGGCGTAATACACATTGGGCTGGTCTTTTAGGCGGCCGATCTGCGGCAGGCGGTTGGCGCCGATGCCGATCATGCCGCCCCATTGATAGTCGATCTTCACCGCTGCCAGTTGCGGGAACACCTGCAGCATCTTCGGCCGCATATAAGCGGCAATGTCCCGCGGGTCGCGGCCGGAATAGTGGCAGGCGCCGCCGAACAGCAAGCGCCGGTCGGCCGAAAGGCGGTAATAGTCCAGGGCCACCCGCTGGTCGCAGACCGCCATGTTCTGCGGCAACAGGGTGTGGGCCTGCTCTTCGCTCAAGGGTTCGGTGGCGATGATGTAACTGCCGGCGGGCAGCACCTTGCCACCCAGTTGCGGGTTGAGATCGTTGAGGTAGGCGTTGCAGCCCAGCACCAGAGTGCTGGCGCGCACTGAGCCCTGGGCGGTATGGACTTTGACCTGCGGCCCGTAATCGATGCGGGTCACGGCCGAGTGTTCGAACAGGCGCACGCCCAGTTGCTGCGCGACCGCGGCTTCGCCCAGGGCCAGGTTCAGCGGGTGCAGGTGCCCCGAGCCCATGTCGATCAGGCCGCCGACGTAACGGTCGGAACCCACCACGCTGTGCATCTCATGGGCTTGCAGCAGGCGGGTTGCATGGCGATAGCCCAGGTCGCGCAACTCCTGGGCATCTTCGGCGAAACCTTCGAGGTCGCGCGGTTTATTGGCCAGGTCGCAATAACCCCAGGTCAGGTCGCAAGGGATCTGGAAGCGTTCGATACGCTGGCGGACGATTTCCACTGCTTCCAGGCCCATCAGTTTCATCTGGCGTACGCCGTCTTCGCCGATTATTGAGGCGAACTGCTCGAGGCCGTGACCCACTCCGCGAATCAGTTGCCCACCGTTGCGCCCGCTGGCGCCCCAGCCGATCTTGCGCGCTTCCAGCAGAATGACGCTGAGCCCGCGCTCGGCCAGCTCGATCGCGGTGTTGAGCCCGGAGAAGCCGCCGCCGACCACGCATACGTCCGCCTGATGCTCGCCGGCCAGCGCCGGATAATCGGGCTGGGGCAGGCTGCTGGCGGCGTAGTAGGAGGCGGGGTGCGAATGGCCTGGCCCCGACGGCTGAACACGGGTGTTCATGTGGATCATCCTGATTCGTGTGTTTGGAAAATTTGACGGAGCATAAGCCGGACCTTTCCGGCGCGGCAACATTGGTCGGCCAGTGCTGTCTGCCACAAGGCTTTTAGGGCAAAATCGCGGCCTCTCCAGACTCCCGGTAAACGCTTCGATGAGCTGCAACAGCCAGAAAATCCGCACGCTCCGACAGCAGATCCCCTCGTTCGAGTGCGTGCCCGGCTGTCACGACTGCTGTGGTCCGGTCACCACTTCGACCGAAGAGATGTCGCGCCTGCCGCGCAAGACCCGGGCCGAGCAGGACGCGGCGATGGAAGAGCTGAACTGTGTGCACCTGGGGCCCAATGGCTGCACGGTGTATGACGAGCGGCCGCTGATCTGTCGCCTGTTCGGCACCACGCCGAGCCTGCCATGCCCCAATGGCCGGCGCCCGGTGGAGCTGATCCACCCGCGGGTGGAGAAGCAGATCCATGAATATATGGCGAGCACCCGGCAGGTGCTGGTCTGATCCAAAGCCATCGCGGGCAAGCCTCGCTCCTACAGGTTGCACCGGTCCCGTAGGAGCGGCCGGTCCACGCTCGATTGCCCGCGATAGCGATTACCCTGACAACACTGGTCTCGGCTCGTTGCAATCAATCCGGAATCGGCAGGCTCAGGCTCTCTTTCACCTCTTCCATCACGATATAGCTCTTGGATTCGCGCACGTGGGGCAGCTTGAGCAGGATGTCGCCCAGCAGTTTGCGGTACGAGGCCATTTCGGAAATCCGCGCCTTCACCAGGTAGTCGAAGTCCCCCGACACCAGGTGGCATTCCAGTACGTGCGGCAGTTTCAGCACGGCGCGGCGGAACTCCTCGAACGTGTCGCCGGACTTGTAGTCCAGGCTGATTTCGACGAACACCAGCAGGCTACCCTTGAGGTGCTGCGGGTTGAGCCGGGCGTTGTAGCCCATGATGATGCCTTCGCGCTCCAGGCGGCGGACCCGCTCGGTGCACGGCGTGGTCGACAGCCCGACCTTTTCCCCCAGCTCGGTAAAGGAAATGCGCCCATCGGCCTGCAGGATGCGCAGGATATTGCGATCTATCTTGTCCAGCTCACGCTTTGTCTGGTGGTTGGTACGCATAGGGGATGCGCCTCCGTGAAAAGGGTTTTTGCCGAGAATTCTCGCCAAATATAGGCGTTTATATAGTGAAAAGCACTGGCTGTTGCTTTTTATACTGCGCGCATCTTCGCTCTGAATAACAAACGTCAGCGGTTATCCGCGATGAGGGATATGAAAATGCGCGTTCTGGTCTTGGGTAGCGGCGTGATCGGTACCACCAGTGCCTACTATCTGGCCCGTGCCGGTTTCGAAGTGACCGTCGTCGACCGTCAGCCGGCCGTTGCCATGGAAACCAGCTTCGCCAACGCCGGCCAGGTTTCGCCGGGTTACGCCTCGCCCTGGGCCGCGCCGGGCGTGCCGCTCAAGGCCATCAAGTGGTTGCTGCAGCGCCACGCGCCGCTGGCGATCAAGGCCACCGCCGACATCGATCAATACCTGTGGATGGCGCAGATGCTGCGCAACTGCACTGCTGCCCGCTATGCGGTGAACAAGGAGCGCATGGTCCGCCTGTCCGAGTACAGCCGCGACTGCCTCGACGAACTGCGCGCGGAAACCGGCATTGCCTATGAAGGCCGCAGCCTGGGGACCACCCAGCTGTTCCGCACCCAGGCGCAACTGGATGGCGCGGCCAAGGATATCGCCGTGCTCAAGGAATCCGGCGTGCCTTTCGAGCTGCTGGACCGCGAGGGCATCGCCCGCGTCGAGCCGGCCCTGGCCAGCGTGACCGACATCCTGGCCGGCGCCCTGCGCCTGCCGAACGACCAGACTGGCGACTGCCAGATGTTCACCACGCGCCTGGCGCAAATGTGCACCAAGCTGGGTGTGGAATTCCGCTTCGACCAGGACATCCAGCGCCTGGACTTCGCCGGTGACCGCATCAACGGCGTCTGGATCGACGGCAAGCTGGAAACCGCCGACCGCTACGTGCTGGCCCTCGGCAGCTACTCGCCACAACTGCTCAAGCCACTGGGCATCAAGGCCCCGGTGTATCCGCTCAAGGGGTACTCGCTGACCGTGCCGATCACCAACCCGGCCATGGCCCCGACTTCGACCATTCTCGACGAAACCTACAAGGTGGCGATCACCCGTTTCGACAACCGTATTCGCGTTGGCGGCATGGCTGAAATCGCCGGTTTTGACCTCTCGCTGAACCCGCGTCGGCGCGAAACGCTGGAGATGATCGTCAACGATCTTTATCCTCAGGGCGGTGATCTGTCTCAGGCCAGTTTCTGGACCGGCCTGCGTCCCACCACCCCGGACGGCACGCCGATCGTTGGCGCCACGCCGATGCGCAACCTGTTCTTGAACACCGGTCATGGCACGCTTGGCTGGACCATGGCCTGTGGTTCCGGTCGTCTGCTGGCCGATCTGATGGCGAAGAAAAAGCCGCAGATCAGCGCCGAAGGTCTCGATATTTCTCGTTACGGTAATCCTCAGGAGCCTGCAAAACATGCCAATCCAGCGCCAGCTCACCAATGAGCGCATGAGCCAGATCGTCGTCCACAGCGGTACCGTGTATCTGGCCGGGCAAGTCGGCGACGACCTGAACGCGGGGATTGAGCAGCAGACCCATGAAACCCTCGCCAACATCGAGCGTTTGCTGGACCTGGCCGGCACCGACAAGTCGCGCCTGCTGTCGGTGACCATCTACCTGAAGGACATCGATGCGCACTTCGCCGGGATGAACAGCGTATGGGACCAGTGGCTGCCGAAAGGCGTCGCCCCGGCCCGCGCAACCGTCGAAGCCAAGCTCTGCGAACCGGAAATCCTGGTCGAGTTGTCCGTCGTGGCCGCTCTGCCTTAAGCAAGATCCCTCTCCCGGTGCTGTTAATGGATGGCTCACGCCATCCGCCAGCGCCGGTTTTTTCTTCCCACATGACCGCCTAGAAGTCTGCCGCCATGCGTCCTGCCCGTGCCCTGATCGATCTTCACGCCCTGCGTCACAACTACCAACTGGCCCGCGAAGCCTCGCCGGGCGCCCGTGCGCTCGCGGTGATCAAGGCCGATGCCTATGGCCATGGCGCGGTGCGCTGTGCCCAGGCGCTGGAAGCCGAGGCCGACGGCTTTGCCGTGGCCTGTATCGAAGAAGCCCTGGAGCTGCGTGCGGCGGGGATTCGCGCGCCGATATTGCTGCTTGAAGGTTTTTTCGAGGCCGATGAGCTGGACCTGATCGTCGAACATGATTTCTGGTGCGTGGTGCATTCGCTGTGGCAGCTGGAGGCCATCGAGCAGACCACCGTCGCCAAGCCGCTGACGGTATGGCTCAAGCTGGATTCGGGCATGCACCGCGTCGGCCTGCATCCCAAGGATTACCAGTCGGCCTATCAGCGGCTGCTGGCCAGCGGCAAGGTGGCGAAGATCGTATTGATGAGCCACTTCGCCCGGGCCGACGAGCTCAGCTGCAGCAGCAGCGACGAGCAGGTCGCGGTGTTCGAGGCGGCGCGCCAGGGCTTGTCCGCCGAGATCAGCCTGCGTAACTCGCCAGCCGTGCTCGGCTGGCCGCACATTCCCAGCGACTGGGTGCGCCCCGGCATCATGCTGTATGGCTCGACCCCGTTCGAAGAACCGCATCCACTGGCC
This sequence comes from Pseudomonas sp. GW821-FHT09E12, assembly GCF_059416085.1. Lineage (NCBI taxonomy): Bacteria > Pseudomonadati > Pseudomonadota > Gammaproteobacteria > Pseudomonadales > Pseudomonadaceae > Pseudomonas > Pseudomonas sp. GW821-FHT09E12. The sequence continues at coordinate 231,927 of NZ_JBWKOM010000005.1, forward strand.
GCGCGCCTGCAACCGGTGATGACCCTGGAGTCGAAGGTGATCTGCGTGCGCGAACTGCCGGCCGGCGAACCGGTGGGGTACGGCGCCAAATTCGTCACACCACGGCCGATGCGTATCGGCGTGGTGGCCATGGGGTACGCCGACGGTTATCCGCGGCATGCGCCGACCGGTGCGCCGGTGCTGGTGGCGGGGCAGCGTACCCAGCTGCTCGGCCGGGTTTCCATGGACATGCTGTGCATCGACCTGACCGATGTGCCAGAGGCCGGGCTGGGTTCTACCGTCGAGCTGTGGGGCAAGAACATCCTCGCCAGCGAACTGGCGGCAGCGGCCGGCACTATCCCTTATCAGCTGTTCTGCAACCTGCGCCGGGTGCCACGCGTCTATTCCGAGGGCTGAGCGGCACAGTGCATTGCCGAAAGTCGCCTTGCCCCCTGGGATTGGGGCCCAAGTGTTGTAAATACTGAACGCTATCGCCATGATAACGCTCAACTACAACAACGCCTGATCCCTAGGAGGCTGCCGCATTGGACGTCGGTGAACGACTGCAATCCATCCGTAAACTCAAAGGCCTTTCCCAGCGTGAACTCGCCAAGCGCGCGGGCGTCACCAACAGCACCATTTCGATGATCGAGAAGAACAGCGTCAGCCCCTCGATCAGTTCGCTGAGAAAGGTTCTTGGCGGCATTCCCATGTCGATGGTCGAGTTTTTCTCGGAAGAAATCCTCCAGGAAAAACCCACCCAGATCGTCTACAAAGCCAACGAGTTGATCGATATTTCCGATGGCGCGGTGACCATGAAGCTGGTGGGCCGGGCGCATCCTAGCCGGGCGATCGCTTTTCTCAACGAGATCTATCCGCCGGGCGCCGATACCGGCGAAGAGATGCTCACCCATGAAGGCGAGGAAACCGGGATTCTCGTGGAAGGACGCCTGGAGCTGGTGGTGGGTCTTGAGACATTCGTGCTCGAAGCCGGTGACAGCTACTATTTCGAAAGCACCAAGCCGCACCGTTTCCGTAATCCTTTCGATGCACCCGCGCGACTAATCAGCGCAGCCACGCCCGCGAACTTCTAATAGAAGAGGCGTCCTGCAAGGATTGCAGCGGTGCCCGAAGCAGCATTTCGCCTCTCTCTAATCCCCCTTTGAATCTAGGGTTGTTTCGGAGTGGCGGGCTAACCGCTATACTTGCGCCCGCCCGCGAAACCGTGGCCGTGGGCGTGACTAGCCACCATTGAGGGTGTACGCGTGAACCTAATTATGAAAATGCTGGCTGCACCAGCAACCGTATTGGCCCTCTGGGCTGTCAGCGCTCAAGCTGCGACCAACGACGACATTGCCAAGCGCCTCGAGCCGGTTGGCCAGGTCTGCGTCCAGGGTCAGGAATGCAAGGGTATGGAAGTCGCTGTTGCCGCCGGTGGCGGTGGTGCGAAGACTCCAGACGAAGTGATTGCCAAGCATTGCAATGCTTGCCACGGCTCCGGCCTGTTGGGCGCACCGAAAATCGGCGACGCCGCTGCCTGGAAAGAGCGCGCGGATCACCAGGGTGGCCTCGACGGCATCCTGGCCAAGGCCATTACCGGTATCAACGCGATGCCGCCTAAAGGCACCTGCGCCGACTGCTCCGATGAAGAGCTCAAAGGCGCCATCCAGAAGATGTCCGGTTTGAAATAAGCACGGATCTTGCGCAAAAAAGCCGCTCACGAGCGGCTTTTTTCATGCCTGCGATTCGGCCGCTACTGTTCATTGCAGCAAAGACCCGGCAAGCTCGGTCCAACCTCAAATTCATGGAAGGTTCTGGAGGATCGGATGGTGCAGTCATGTTCTATCGAGCTGGCGGTCGATGAGGTCCTGGCACGCTTGCCGGCGCATATTCACCTGGGCATGCCCCTGGGGCTGGGCAAACCCAACCGCTTCGCCAATGCCCTGTATCGTCGCATCGCGCAACTGCCCGAGCGCCAACTGACCATTTACACCGCCCTGAGCCTGGGCCGCCCGCCGCTGGGCGATGGCCTGCAACGGCGCTTCCTCGAGCCTTTCATCGAGCAGGTCTTCGGCGACTACCCCGAGCTGGACTTCCTCGCCGACCTGCACCGCAACCAGGTGCCGGCCAATATCCATATCGAACAGTTCTTCATGCAGCCCGGCAGCCTGCTCAACAGCCCGGCGGCGCAGCAGGATTATGTCTGCAGCAACTACAGCCACGCCGCGCGCGACATCAATGCCGCCGGCCTGAACCTGGTCGCGCAACTGGTGGCCCGGGACCCGCAGCAAGCCGACCGCCTGAGCCTGAGTTGCAACCCGGACATCACCCTCGACCTGTTACCGATGATCGCCGAGCGACGTGCCGCCGGCGAAACCATCCTGCTGCTGGGCCAGGTGCATCGCGACCTGCCTTACATGCCGGGCGACGCCGAAATCGACGCCGCGACCTTCGACCTGCTGATCGACGAAGAGGAGGGCAGCACGCTGTTTTCCACGCCGAACATGCCGGTGGGGTTCCAGGATCACTTTATCGGCCTGCACGCCAGCACCCTGGTGCGCGACGGCGGCACCCTGCAGATTGGCATCGGCTCCATGGGCGACGCATTGACGGCGGCGTTGCTGGCGCGCCAGGCGGACAACGACGGTTATCGGGCGCTGCTGGCGGACCTGGAGATCCAGGGCTGGAAGCCGCTGATCGAGCGCGAAGGCGGGGTGGAGCCTTTCGCCAAGGGCCTGTATGGCTGCAGCGAGATGTTCGTCAACGGCCTGCTGGCCCTGGCCGATGCCGGCATCGTACGGCGCAAGGTCTACCCTTCGGTGGCCCTGCAGCGACAGGCCAACGCCGGGACGCTGGATGAAGACCAGGCGCTGGGCGGGGTATCGGTGCATGGCGGCTTTTTCCTCGGGCCGCGCAGCTTCTACCAGCGCCTCAGGGATCTGCCCAAGAGCAAGCTCGGCGAGTTCAACATGACCGCCATCAGCTACATCAACGAGCTGTACGGCCACGAAGAACTCAAGCGCCTGCAGCGCCTGGACGCGCGCTTTATCAACAGCTCGATCATGGTCACCCTGCTGGGCGCCGGGGTGGCGGATCAGCTGGAAGACGGCCGGGTACTCAGTGGCGTCGGCGGGCAATACAACTTCGTCGCCCAGGGCCATGCGCTGCGAGGCGCGCGCTCGATCCTGATCTTGCGCAGCTGGCGCGAATCCGCGGGTCTGGTCAGCTCCAACATCGTCTGGGAATACGGCCACTGCACCATCCCGCGGCACCTGCGGGACATTGTGGTCACCGAGTACGGTATCGCCGATCTGCGCGGCAAGACCGATGCGAAGGTCATCGAAGCGCTGCTCAATATCAGCGACTCGCGTTTCCAGCCGGGCCTGATCGAACAGGCGCAGAAGGCCGGCAAGCTGCCCAGGGATTTCCGCCTCGATCCGCGTTTTACCGACAACCACCCGCAACGCCTGCTGGCGATCCAGGCGCGGCACCGGCACCTGTTCCCGGAATATCCGTTGGGCAGCGACTTCAGCGCAGAGGAGCGGGATTTGCTGCGGGCGCTGAACTGGCTGAAGAGCAAGTTCAAGCTCAGCGAGATTCTCGAATTGGGCAAGGCGGCGCTGGATGCCCCACCGCCCGAGGCGTTTCCGGCGCATCTGCAGCGGATGCAGCTGGTGAAGCCCGATGGCTGGCGCGAGGAGATCTATCAGCGTTTGCTGCTGGCGGCGCTGCGGGAGACGGTGCAGGCATGAGGTAGACGCCTGGCGGCGGCGTCGCGGGCAATCGAGCGTCGACCGGCTGCTCCTACAGAAGCGGGTGGTCTCTGTAGGAGCAAGGCTTGCCCGCGATCAAGGGCGAGGCCTCTTAGATAAAGGTCACCACGCCATCGGCCAGGGACTTGACCCGGGCCAGGGATTCCACGCGGTAGCCTTGCGCGTCCAGTTCGGCGCGGCCGCCCTGGAACGACTTCTCGATCACGATGCCCAGGCCGGCCACGGTGGCGCCCGCCTGCTTGATGATCGAGATCAGCGCCTGGGACGCCTTACCGTTGGCCAGGAAGTCATCGATGATCAGCACGCGGTCGCTGCTGGTCAGGTGGCGCGGGGAAATCGCCACGGTGCTTTCGGTCTGCTTGGTGAACGAGTACACGGTCGCCGACAGCAGGTTCTCGGTCAGGGTCAGGGACTGGTGCTTGCGCGCGAAGATCACCGGTACGCCCAGGTTCAGGCCGGTCATGATCGCCGGCGCGATGCCCGAGGCTTCGATGGTGACGATCTTGGTGATGCCCGAGTCCTTGAACAGCGTAGCGAATTCGTCGCCGATCAGCTTCATCAAGGCCGGATCGATCTGGTGGTTCAGAAAGGCGTCGACTTTCAGGACCTGGTCGGAAAGCACGATGCCTTCTTCGCGGATTTTCTTGTGCAGTGCTTCCATGAAGCTTTCCTCTGTTGACGCCTTGTGCGCCTGAGCTCTGATAAAAGGTGTTCGGTTAAAAATGCTGCGGTTAAAAAATGGCCAATTCTAGCGCTTTAACATCGCCCGTATATCCGCCAGTGCGTTGTTGCCGCGCACGGCTTTGACTTCGGTCGGGGTGTCGTCGTTGCCTTCCCACGCCAGGTCGTCCGGCGGCAGTTCGTCGAGGAAGCGGCTGGGCGCGCAGTCGATGACTTCACCGTACTGCTTGCGCTTGGCGGCGAAGGTGAAGGCCAGGGTCTGGCGCGCGCGGGTGATGCCCACGTAGGCCAGGCGGCGTTCTTCCTCGATGGTGTCGGCTTCGATACTGGAACGGTGGGGGAGGATTTCCTCCTCCATGCCCATGATGAACACATAGGGGAATTCCAGGCCCTTGGAGGCATGCAGGGTCATCATCTGCACGCCTTCGGCGCCGTCTTCCTCTTCCTGCTGACGCTCCAGCATGTCGCGCAACACCAGTTTGCCGATGGCGTCTTCGACGGTCATTTCGCCGTCTTCGTCTTTTTCCAGGGTGTTCTTCAGCGCCTCGATCAGGAACCACACGTTACCCATGCGGTAGTCGGCGGCCTTGTCGCTGGAGCTGTTGGTGCGCAGCCAGTTCTCGTAGTCGATGTCCATGACCATGCTGCGCAGGGCGGAAATCGGGTCTTCGCCGGCGCACTGCTCGCGCACCTTGTCCATGAAGCGCTTGAAGCGCGCCAGGCGGTCGGTGAAGCGGCTGTCCAGGTGCTCGCCCAGGCCGATTTCGTCGGTGGCGGCGTACATCGAGATCTTGCGTTCGGTGGCGTAGTTGCCGAGTTTTTCCAGGGTGGTGGAGCCGATTTCCCGGCGCGGCACGTTGATCACCCGCAGGAAGGCGTTGTCGTCGTCCGGGTTCACGATCAGGCGGAAGTAGGCCATCAGATCCTTCACTTCCTGGCGCCCGAAAAAGCTGTTGCCGCCCGACAGGCGATAGGGGATCTGGTGATGCTGCAGCTTCAGCTCGATCAGCTTGGCCTGGTAGTTGCCGCGATAGAGGATCGCGAAATCGCTGTAGGGCCGGTCGGTGCGCAGGTGCAGGCTGAGGATTTCCATGGCCACCCGCTCGGCCTCGGCGTCCTCGTTGCGGCAGCGGATCACGCGGATCTCGTCGCCATGGCCCATCTCGCTCCACAGCTGTTTCTCGAACTCGTGGGGGTTGTTGGAGATCAGCACGTTGGCGCAGCGCAGGATGCGGCTGGTGGAGCGGTAGTTCTGCTCGAGCATCACCACCTTCAAGGACGGGTAGTCTTCCTTGAGCAGCATCAGGTTTTCCGGGCGGGCGCCGCGCCAGGCGTAGATCGACTGGTCGTCGTCGCCCACCACGGTGAACTGGTTGCGCTTGCCGATGAGCATTTTCACCAGCAGGTACTGGCTGGCGTTGGTGTCCTGGTATTCGTCCACCAGCAGGTAGCGCACCTTGTTCTGCCACTTCTCCAGGATGTCGGCGTGTTCCTCGAACAGCTTCACCGGCAGCAGGATCAGGTCATCGAAGTCCACCGCGTTGAACGCCTTGAGCGTGCGCTGGTAGTGGGTGTAGACGATGGCCGCGGTCTGTTCCTTGGGGTTGCGCGCGTTTTCCAGGGCCTGGGCCGGCAGGATCAGGTCGTTCTTCCAGGCGCCGATCATGTTCTTGATCTCGTCGACGCCGTCGTCGCCCGAGTATTCCTTTTGCATGATGTCGGTCATCAGGGCCTTGACGTCGGTCTCGTCGAAGATCGAGAAGCCCGGCTTGTAGCCCAGCCGCACATGCTCCTTGCGGATGATGTTCAGCCCCAGGTTGTGGAAGGTCGACACGGTCAGGCCGCGGCCCTCGCCACTGCGCAGCAGGGTGCCGACCCGTTCCTTCATCTCCCGCGCGGCCTTGTTGGTGAAGGTCATGGCGACGATGTACTGCGCGCGAATGCCGCAGTTCTGGATCAGGTGGGCGATCTTGCGCGTGATTACACTGGTCTTGCCGGAGCCAGCACCGGCGAGCACCAAAAGAGGGCCGCCGACGTAGTTCACGGCTTCTTGCTGCCGGGGATTGAGTCGGGACATGACGAAAAAAGGGGTCTGTAGCGAAATGGGCGGGCATTTTAACAGGATGGACGGATTCTGCTGCTCTCTCCGACTTGTGACGCAGCACGCTATCTAAATTTGCCGGTTTTGATACTTTCCCTCAGGATGCGCGCTGAATATGCGTCTAATGTTCGAGTTAGAGCGGTACAAGAAATTGCGTTTGATAATCAATATCATTTGTCATTGTTTATCTACGCGTCATAATGCCCGCCGCCAACTTCTATTACAGAGTCTAGGGAGCTAGCTTGTCCAAGCCTGTCGAACCCTTGCGCTTGCTGCTGCTGGCCGAAGAGCCGGCGTGGGCAGCGTTGTTGCGCGAGTGTCTCGCTCCGTTGGGAGACTCGGTGGTGCTGATCAGTGCGCCGACCTGGGAATCTGTCAGCCGTCTGTTCGATGAAGACCGCTCCGCGATTCTGTTAACCGTTCCCCAACTGCAACCGGCTCCCGGTCGTTGCAGCCTGCCCACGGTATTGCTGCTGGAGCAGGAGCCGCTGAACACGCCCGCCGGCGCCAGCGACTGGCTGGTGAATAAAAACCTCACTGCCGATACGGTGCGCCGTTGCCTGCGCCATGTGCGCGAGCGCGGGGTGCTGGAAAACACCCTGTTGCGCCTGGCCGAGCAGGACCCGCTGACCGGCATCGCCAACCGCCAAGGCTTCCAGACCCTGCTGGCGGCGCGCCTGGCGGAAAACGAAGGACGCGGGCTGGCGCTGGGGCACCTGGACCTGGACAACTTCCGCCATGCCAACGATGCGCTGGGCCACCAGGCCGGCGACCGGTTGATCCTGCAAGTGGTCTCGCGGCTCAAGAGCCAGCTTGAGGCCGGCGACCAGCTGGCGCGCCTGGGCAGCGACGAATTCGCCCTGCTGATCGATACCCGCCGGGCGCCGCAACGCGCCGAGTGGATGGCCGAACGCATCGCCGAAGTCATGGCCGAGCCGTACTGGATCGATGGCGAAAGCCTGCTGATCGGTTGCAGCCTGGGCATCGCCCACGCGAGGGCGAATGCCGGCGCCGACCCGCTGATGTGGCACGCGCACATCGCCATGCAGCAGGCCAAAAGTACCCAGGGCTGTACCTTTCACATCTTCAATGAACGCATCAATCGCAATGCCCGCAGCCTCGCCGACCTGGAAAGCGAACTGCGCCGGGCCTTGCGCCGTGACGAGCTGGAGTTGCACTACCAGCCGCGCCTGAACCTGCATGACGGGCAGATCGTCGGTCTGGAGGCCCTGGTGCGCTGGCGCCACGGCGAGCGCGGGCTGTTACCGCCGAGCGAGTTCGTGCCCCTGGCCGAGCAGAGCGGCCTGATCGTACCGCTGGGCTACTGGGTGATTTCCCGGGCGCTGCGCGACATGCAGGCCCTGCGCGAACGCGGCCTGGCGCCGCTGCACATGGCGGTCAACCTGTCGTTCCGCCAGTTCCAGGACAGCCAGCTGCTGTCGACCCTCAGCCGGCTGATTGCCGAGCGTGGTGTCGAGGCGCAATGGCTGGAATTCGAGCTGACCGAAACCGCGGTGATGCGCCGCAGCGACCTGGTCAAGCAGACCATGGACGCGCTGGGGCGGCTGGGGGTGCGGTTTTCCCTGGACGATTTCGGCACCGGGTTCTCGTCCTTCGTGCACCTCAACAGCCTGCCGATTGCCTTGTTGAAGATCGACAAGAGCTTCGTCGGCGGCATGGAGCAGCGCGAAGAGAACCGCAAGCTGGTGCACGCCATGATCAACCTGGCCCACAACCTCCATCTCGAGGTGGTGGCCGAAGGCGTGGAAACCCCCGAGCAACTGGCCTTGCTGCGCAGCTTCGGCTGCGACCAGGCGCAGGGCTACCTGATCAGCAAGCCGCTGCCGCTGACGGAACTGGTGGAGTACCTGACCTTCGGCAGGAGTCAGCAGGTCCTGGTCGGCGAGGTCATCTGACGGCACTCTGCCGTAGTGGCAGGAGAACCTGCCGCTACAGGGAATCCCGGGCGGTTTGGAAGTTATCCCGCGCGGCAGGCTCCGCGCTTTCCCGGCGAATCATCCGGCGCATCTTCCATTCGAAAGCCAGGGTCAGGCTGATGGCGGCGCACGCCAGCCCCGATGCCAGGCCCCACCACACACCAGTCGCGCCCCAGCCCAGGGTGAATGCCATCAGCCAGGCCGCCGGCGCACCGATCAGCCAATAGCAGCCCAGGCCCACGAGGAAGGTGGTCTTGGCGTCCTTGAGCCCGCGAATCGCGCCCATGGCGATGGTCTGCGTGCCATCGAACAGCTCGAACCAGGCCGCGACCGCCAGCAGGCTGACCGCGAGGTTGATCACGTCGCGAAAGGCTGGGTCGTTATGGTCGAGGAACAGCCCGATCAACTGGTTCGGCAGCAGCCAGAAGACCATGGCGAAACCCAGCATGGCCGCGCCGCCAAAGGCGATCCCGACCCGGCCGGCCATACGCGCGTGCAACAGCTGCCCGGCACCGTAGTGCTGGCCGATGCGCATGGTGATCGCGTAGGAGATCCCGGCCGGCACCATGAAGGCCACGGAAACGATCTGCAGGGCGATCTGGTGCGCCGCCAGCTGGGTGCTGCCCATGGTGCCCATGCACAGCGCGGCGAAGGCGAACAGCCCGACTTCCACCGCGTAGGTGCCGCCGATGGGCAGGCCCAGGCGCCAGAGTTCCCGCAGGTAGTGGCGATTGGGCCGCGCCAGGCCCTGGCGCAGCGGGTAGGCGGCATAGGCCGGGTGGCGCTTGATGTGCCAAGCCAGCGCCAGGGCCATGCAGTTGGCGACGATCGCGGTGACCAGGCCGATCCCCACCAGGCCCAGCTTCGGCAGGCCGAACATGCCGGTGATCAAGGCGTAGTTGAGCAGGAAGTTGGCCACGGTGCCGGCCAGGCTGATGACCATCACCGGCGTGGCGCGGCCGATGGCGCTGGTGAAGCCGCGCAGGGCCATGAAGCTCAGGTAGCCCGGCAGGGCGAACGGCAGGATCAGCAGGAACTGGCCGGCGGACTGCACGTTGGTTTCGGTCTGGCCGAACAGCAGCAACACCGGCTTGAGGTTCCACAGCAGCAGGCCGGCGACCAGCGCCATCAGCCACGCCAGCCAGAGCCCGGCCTGGGTCAGGCGCGCGGCGCCTTCGATGTCGCCGGCGCCCTGGCGAATCGCGACCAGGGTCCCGACCGCTGCGATCACGCCGATGCAGAAGATCGACACGAACGAATAGGTGGCCGCGCCCAGGCCACCGCCGGCCAGGGCTTCCGGGCTGAGGCGGGCCATCATCAGGGTGTCGGTCAGCACCATCAGCATATGCGCCAACTGTGAGGCGATCAGCGGCCCGGCCAGCCGCAGGATGGCCCAGAGTTCGGTGCGTGCTGGATGCTGCATGGTCATCGGTCTCGATAGAGGGGAGGGAGTCAAGAGGGTTGATTCTCGGCGCTCTGGGCGACTTTCACAAAGGGATAAAAACGATTGGTGGCATGATTAAAACTCATGCTTGCGGATTCTGGTAAGTTGGCGCCATTGCGCCTGTGGAGTGCTGCCATGCCCCGTCGTCTTCCGCCCCTGTATGCCTTGCGCGCCTTTGAAGCCGCGGCGCGATACAGCTCGTTCACCCGCGCGGCCGAAGAGCTGTCGATCACCCAGAGTGCGGTCAGCCGGCATATCCGCACCCTGGAAGACCACTTCGCCTGCCGGCTGTTCCAGCGCAGCGGGCGCAACCTGCAACTGACCGAAGCCGCGCGCCTGCTGCTGCCAGGCATTCGCGAGGGCTTCACCGCCCTCGAGCGCGCCTGCGATACCTTGCGCGCCGAAGACGGCATCCTGCGCATGAAGGCACCCTCGACCCTGACCATGCGCTGGCTGCTGGCGCGCCTGAGCCGGTTCCGCCATCTGCAACCGGGCAACGAAGTGCAACTGACCAGTGCCTGGATGGACGTCGATTCGGTGGACTTCAACCAGGAGCCCTTCGACTGCGCGGTGCTGCTGAGCAACGGCCACTTTCCGCCGGACTGGGAGGCCAGCTACCTGTTTCCGGAACTGCTGATCCCGGTGGGCGCGCCGAACCTGCTTAACGACCAGCCGTGGGATGTAGCGCGGCTGGCGGCCACCGAGCTGCTGCACCCGACCCCGGATCGCCGCGATTGGCGCAACTGGCTGGAGCGCATGGGCCTGTCCGAGCAGGTCTCACTCAAGGGTGGACAGGTGTTCGACACCCTGGAGTTGGGTATGATCGCCGCGGCCCGCGGTTACGGGGTTTCCATGGGCGACCTGCTGATGGTGGCCGAGGATGTGGCCCAGGGACGCCTGAGCCTGCCCTGGCCGACGGCGGTGGCCAGTGGCGAGAATTACTACCTGGTCTGGCCCAAGACCCGGCCTGGAGGTGAACGTTTGCGCCGCCTCAGCGACTTTCTCCAGAACGAGGTCCGCGCCATGCAATTGCCCGACGTAGAGCGTCTCGGCTGAAACGATGAAGGCCCCGTGACCAGGGGCCTGCGCGATACCCGTCCAGCGCGCTCAAGTATTGATCGGCGCCGCCGAATCCTTGGAAGTGGAGCCTTCGCTCTGAAAGGTTCCGACACCTCATTCTTATTAGAACCATTGCCGAGCGTGTGACGCGATCAGGACGATCCGGTCTCTCGGCCAGGAGCTGTCATGCCTCAACCTCGTGCCCGGATCGCCTCGCAGCTTGGTCTCGCACTCGCCGTGGTACTGGCGATCGTGATCAGCGGCAGTACTGTCTTCGCCCTGCGCTCGCTGGACGCCGCCAACCTCGCCACCCGGGAAGAACACCTGGCCAGTGAGGCACGGCTGCTGGCCGACCAGCTCAATACTTTCCACGGCACCCTGCGCGAAAGTACCCAGCGCCTGAGCGGGCTGTTCGAAAAGCGTTTCAGCGGCGGCCTGAGCCTGCACCCGGACCAGCCGGTGACCGTGGCCGGTACCCAGACCCCGGGCCTGCACCTGGGTGATGTTGTGCTGAACAACAATTTCGAGGAGGTCGACGAGTTCAAGCAGATGACCGCCGGCGTGGCGACGGTGTTCGTGCGTAGCGGCGACGACTTTATCCGCGTCAGCACCTCGCTGAGCAAGCAGGACGGCAGCCGCGCCATCGGCACCCTGCTGGACCATGGGCACCCGGCTTACCAGAAACTCATGGCGGGGCAGAGCTATGTCGGCCGCGCGCTGCTTTTCGAGCGCCTGTACATGACCCAATACACGCCGGTGAGGGACAGCGCCGGCCAGGTGATTGCGGTGCTGTTCGTCGGCTTCGACTACACCGACGCGCAGAACGCCCAGTTCGACAACCTCAAGCGCTTCCGCATCGGCCAGACCGGTTCCCTGGCGTTGCTCGACGAACAGCAAAAGTGGCTGGTGCCGCCGGCCGGCGTGCAGGCCCTGGAACCGGCGGGGGCGACCATCGCTGAACTGGCCAGGCAGCCGGGCAAGGGCCACTTCTGGAGCGACAAGAACGAGGACTTCTACAGTGTCGCCGTCCCTTTCGAAGGCGGGCCCTGGTCGGTGGTGGCGAGCATGCCGAAGGCCGAAATCCGTGCGGTGACCTGGAGCGTCGGTCTGCGGCTGGTCATCGGCAGCCTGTTGGCAATGCTGCTGGCGGTGGGCGCCACGGTCTGGCTGCTGCGCAGCAAGCTTGCGCCCCTGGGTGACCTGGTGCGCCAGGCCGATGCCTTGGGTAAAGGCGACCTGAGTGCGCGCCTGAATATCTCCAGTCAGGATGAGATCGGCCAGTTGGCAGGCAGCTTCAACCAGATGGGCCAGGCCCTGTCGACCATGGTCGAGCACATCCGCAAGGCCGCCGCGGAGGTCAATGGCCGGGCCCAGGCGTTGTCCGGGTTGTCGGGCGGGGCGTACGAGGGCATGGAACAGCAGTCGGGCGAGATCAGCAGCATGGCCGGGGCGGTGGAGGAGTTCAGCGCAACCTCGCTGAATATCGCCGACAACATGGGCAACACCGAGCGCCTGGCCCAGGAAAATGCCCAGCAGACCCGGATCGGCCGCACCTCGATGGAGGAAGCCTCGGCGTCGCTGGAGCAGATCGCCGGCGCCTTGAACAGCACGGCCACGGTGATCAATACCCTGGGCCAGCGCTCCGAGGAAATCGGCGGCATCGTTGGGGTGATCACCGCGATTGCCGACCAGACCAACCTGCTGGCGCTGAACGCCGCCATTGAGGCCGCGCGCGCCGGCGAGCAAGGCCGCGGCTTTGCCGTGGTCGCCGACGAGGTACGCAACCTGGCCTCGCGCACCCGCGAAGCCACCGACGAAATCTCGGGGATGATCAACAGCATCCAGCAGGAAACCGGCAACGCCATCGCCACCATGGAGCAGGGCAATGTGCTGATGCAGGAAGGCCTGTCACGCAACGCCAATGTCGCCTCAGCCCTGGCGCGCATCGACGAACAGAGCCGCTCGGCCGGCCAGCAGTTCGCCGCGATCACCACCGCGACCCAGGAGCAGAGCAGCACGGCGACCCTGCTCAGCAGCAACCTGCAGAGCATTGCCCTGGCCAACAGCGAACAGCGCGAAGTGGTGTCGAACCTGGCGATCACCGCCAAGGAGCTGGAGAAGCTGGCGGCGGACTTGCGCCAGGAGGTCGACCGCTTCCGTTGATAGCGGTTGCGTGGCCGTTGGCCACGGCTGGGGAGGCAGATTGCAAATGCGCGGGGCTGGGCTAAACCATAGGGGCGATTTCCCTACAGGATGCCTTCCCGGCAGGAGCTGACATGTCCCGTCTCACTGGTTTTGCCCTCCGTACCGCCGTGCTGCCCCTGGCACTGGCCAGCCAGATGGCGTCCAGCCAGGAGGCCGTGGGATTCATTTCCCCGGCGTCCTGGTACACCGCCTTCAACGCTATCGCCCAGGTGGCATGCCATAACTGCTACGAAAAACAGTACGCCGGCACCTTCACCAGCGTGCTCGATAGCGTGCGCACCCTGGAGCTGGACTTCTGGGACCAACGCGATGCGGTCACCGGAGGTTCGCCCCGCCACTGGTTCGTGCGGCACAACCCCGGCAGCCTGTTCCAGTCCGGCAATGACAACAATTGCACCGGCGACGGCAACGGCACCAACGATCTCGAAGCCTGCCTCAACGACATCAAGCTCTGGAGCGACAGCCATCCCGGGCACTTCCCGATTACCCTGATCCTCGACAAGAAGCAGGGCTGGTCGAAGGAAAGCTCCGGGCGTACGCCGAAAGACTTCGATGACCTGGTCAGCCGGATTTTCCAGGGCAAGCTCTACACCCCGGGCGACCTGGCCCAGCATCTGGGTGTCAGCAGCAGTGCCTTGCAGGGCTCGCTCAAGGGCAAGTCCTGGCCGACCGCCAGCCAACTGCAGGGCAAGGTGCTGCTGGTGCTCAACCACTCGGAGAACCAGAAGCTCTCGCAATACGCCGAGGCCCGCACCACGAGCGCCAAGGTGTTCATTTCCCCGGTCACCAACGGCCAGAACGATGTCAGTGGCGAGGTCAGCGGCATGTCGAGGACGTCGTCCGGCTACGTGGCCATGAACAACATGGGCAAGGGCGACAAGCAGTGGGCCGCGCAAGCCTTTGTCTACAGCCACATCGGTCGGGTGTGGGGTGATGACGGCGTGTCATTCACCCAGCACATCGCCGAGAAGGTCAATCTGTCGGCGTATTACAAATTCGCCGAGGCCAAGGATGGCAACGGCTATCGCATCCGACCGTTCTGAGGTTTCAGCGGGGCTCGGCCGGTTCGGCGAGCCCCGGGTCCACCCGCTTGCCGATATCCCGCAGGCGCGCCAGTTGGTCGACCATGGTCGGCGCTTCATCCAGGCTGCTGACAAAGGTCCACAGGTAGGTCATCACCGCGTACACATGCCCGGCCTTGACCCCCTCGGTCAGGGCCAGCTGGCTGATGGCGATCACGAACAGCAGCGCGGCCGCCGAGCCAAGCAGCAGATAGGCCGCCGCCTCGCGGTCCGACAGCCAGATCCGCAGCCGCGACAGTACCCGGTAGTGCCGTTGCAGGGACGTGGCGCCGACCTTGGCCACCAGGCCGATTTCCTTTTCCAGCCGGTCGTTCAGGCGCTCATGCAGCTCCTGATTGCGCCGGGCGAAGCGCGGCAGCAGGGTGACGCACAGCAGCAAGGCCACCAGGCAGGCCAGGCCGACCCAGGGTTCGATCACCAGCAGCATCACCGCCGCGCCGACAATGGAGACCAGCGCGGTGGCGATGGTCGGAACGTGTTTCTCGAAGAAGTCGACGAACTCCCGGGCCAGCACCACCCGCGCCGCGGCGGTGGAGGTGCTCTGGTTCTGCAGGCGCTGGTTGAGGATCACCGGCACCGCGAGGTCGGCGTAGATCCGCGTGAAGGTGCGGGTATCCACCGCCCGCCGCGCGGCCCCGACCACCCAGAACGCCAGCACCACCAGGGCATAGACCAACGCGCTGCCGGCGTCGCCGCGAATGATCGAGTCCACGGCGAACCCGGCAAACAATGGGTAGGCCAGCAGCAACGCGTTCTCCAGCGCCACCAGCGACAAGGTGCAGAACAGCTTGCCGGGGTAGGCGCGGGCGATGGCTTTCAGGGTCTGGCTGGCGGATTGCTGGCCGATTTTCTTGCTTTCATCGATCAGGATTTGTGGGGTAACGGCTGGCATGAGTGCACCGGAGGGAAGATAAGCGCTATTATTGAGCGACTGCTCAATAGTATTTGAGCGATCGCTCAAAACGCAAGCGCCGTCCATCTACCGGCGCCCAGAGGTAATGCCCGCATGTCCCGTACCGACCGCAAAGACCAGATCATCGCCGCTGCCCTGGAGCTGTTCCACAGCAAGGGTTTCGCCGATGTTTCCACCCGCGACCTGGCGGACCACGCCGGCTTGTCCCGCAGCCACATCTATCACTACTTCAGCGACTGGAAGGAGCTGCGCCGCGAAGCCTTCCTGAGCTTTGCCAACGAGCAGCTTGACGAAGTGCGCGGCTCCCTGGGTGATGCGCCGCCGCTACAGGCCCTGCAGGAGTTCCTGCGTTATTGCCTGCCGGACTCTGCCGACGACGGCTGGGCGCTATGGCTGGATGCCTGGGATGAAGCCATGCATGACAGTGCCATGGCCGAGACCTACCTGGCGGTGAACATGCAGTGGCAGGCCTTGCTCGGCGGCATCATCGAGGCCGGGGTGCAGGCGCAGGTGTTCCATTGCGCGTCGTCCGCTCGCGCGGCCCGGCAGATCTTCGCCCAGACCATGGGGTATGGCGACGACCTGCTGCTGCAACCTTCGGCCGAGGCCGCCGCAGCGGCACTGGATGAGGTGCTGGAAGTGGCGGGGCTATTGCTGAAGATTCGCTGAGTCCCTGAGTGGCGTTGTCCCGGCGTTGGTACGGAAATTAAGTTGCTGAAACGATTCATCAGCGCTATAAAAATCCCACAACTCCAATAAAGGCACACGCCCATGACTCCGCTCCGACTGCTGCTCGCTCTTTCCGCGTTCACCGCTGCTTCCCACGCCATGGCCTGGGACTATGTCCTGCTCGATACCGACAAGGCCGCCCAGGATTTCCATATCACCAGCGCGCAGCTGGGAGTAAAAACCGCCAAGCCTTTTTCCGTGACCCTGCGCACCCTGCATGGCGGGCGGCAGGAGGGGGTGAGCATCGTCGATATCGACAACGGTGCGATGAAGCTCTCGGTAGTGCCGACCCGCGGAATGAATGTGCTGCAGGCCTCCGTCGGCAAGGTGCGCATGGGCTGGGACTCGCCGGTCAAGGAAGTGGTCAACCCGGCGTTCATCGAGCTCAACGGTCGCGGCGGCCTGGGCTGGCTGGAAGGTTTCAACGAACTGGTGACCCGCTGCGGCTATGAGTGGGTCGGGCATCCGGGGATGGATAACGGCGAGCTGCTGACCCTCCACGGTCGCGCGGCGAACATCCCGGCGAACAAGGTCACCCTGCATATCGACGAGAAGCCGCCGTACGCCATCAGCCTGCGCGGCGAGCTCAAGGAACAGGCGTTCAAGAAGGTCGATTTCTCGGTGGCCACCGAGCTGGTGACCGAGCCGGGCAGCGTCAGTTTCGCCCTCAACGACACCCTGACCAACAACGGCGACTATCCGAAGGAATACCAGGCGCTGTATCACAGCAACTTCAGCACGCCGTTCCTCGAAGAGGGGGCGAAGTTCGCCGCTGCGGTGAAGCAGGTGTCGCCGTTCAATGACAAGGCCAAGGCCGACCTTGCCGATTGGCAGACCTACCGCGGCCCGACCCGGGATTACGACGAGACCGTCTACAACGTGGTGCCGTACGCCGATGCCCAGGGCGACACCCTGACGGTGCTGCACAACAAGGCCGGCAGCCTCGGTGTGGCGGTGGGCTTCAATACCCGGCAGTTGCCGGTGTTCTCCCTGTGGAAAAACACCGATACCCAGGGCCAGGGCTACGTGACCGGCCTGGAGCCGGGCACCAGTTTCTCCTACAACCGTCGCTACCAGCGCCCGCTGGGCCTGGTGCCGACCATCGAGGCCGGGCAGAGCAAGCAATTCCAGATCCGCTACAGCCTGCTGGCCGACAAGGCGGCTGTGGATAAGTCCCTGGCCGAGATCAGCCAGATCCAGAACGGTCGGCAGACCGAAGTACGGCCGACGCCACTGGTGGACCTGAGCAAGGAGTGATTCTTCTCAACTCGCGGCCGGCCGGTATTGCAGCGCTTCGGCCAGGTGCTCGCGGCTGATCTGTTCGGCCTGCTCGAGGTCAGCCAGGGTACGGGCGACCTTGAGCAGGCGGTGGGCGGCGCGCAGGGACAGGGTCAGGCGTTCGCAGGCGGTTTCCAGCCAGCGCTCGTCGGTTGTGGATAACTGGCAATGCCGGCGCAGGCCCGGCAGGTCGAGAAAAGCATTGGCGCAACCCTGGCGCCGTTGTTGCCGCTCCCTGGCGCGGGCCACCAGGGCCGCGGCTTGCGCGGTGTTATCCCCAGCCTGGGGCTTGGGGTTGAGGGCGGTGCTTTCCCGGGCCACGGTCAGGTGCAGGTCGATGCGGTCGAGCAGCGGCCCCGAGAGTTTGTTGCGATAACGCTGGATCTGCTCCGGGGTGCAGCGGCAGCGGCCACTGGGCTCGCCAAGATATCCACAGGGGCAAGGGTTCATCGCCGCCACCAGCTGGAAACGCGCCGGAAAATGCGACCCGGTCGCGAGCCCGGGCGATGACGATCTGCCCAGACTCCAGCGGCTCGCGCAGCACCTCCAATACCTTGCGATCGAATTCCGGTAACTCATCGAGAAACAGCACACCGTGGTGGGCCAGGGTAATTTCCCCGGGTTGTGGTTTCGGGCCTCCGCCCACCAGGGCTGGCCCTGACGCAGAGTGGTGCGGCTGGCGAAACGGCCGCTGCGGCCAATGGCTCAGCGGAGTGTGGCTGGTGACCGACTGGATGGCGGCCACTTCCAGGGCTTCCTGCTCCTCCAGCGGCGGCAACAGGCCGGGCAGGCGGCTGGCCAGCAAGGTCTTGCCGGTGCCCGGCGGACCACTGAACAGCAGGTTGTGCGCGCCGGCGGCGGCTACCAGCAGCGCGCGTTTGGCGGCCAGCTGGCCCTGTACTTCATTCAGGTCGGGGTAGGGCCGGTTCTGGTAGAGCAGGCCATCCGAAACATAGGGTTCGATCGGTGTATGGCCGTTGAAATGCGCAACGGCTTGCAGCAAGTGCTCGACCGCGATCACCTTCAGTCCCGACGCCAGGCAGGCTTCCTCGGCATTCGCGCGCGGCACCATCAGCGTACGTCCAGCCTGGCGCGCGGCCAGGGCTGCCGGCAGCACGCCGCGCACCGGTCGAACCGCGCCGGAAAGCGCCAGCTCGCCCAGGCATTCGACTTCCTCCAGGGCCAGGGTCGGCACCTGCACGCTGGCGGCGAGAATGCCCAGGGCAATGGCCAAATCGAAGCGCCCGCCGTCCTTGGGCAGGTCGGCCGGGGCGAGGTTGAGGGTGATGCGCCGGGCCGGAAAATCGAAGCCGGCATTGAGAATGGCGCTGCGCACCCGGTCCTTGCTTTCCTTGACCGCCGCTTCGGGCAGGCCCACCAGGGTCAGGGCCGGCAGGCCGTTGGCCAGATGGACTTCGACCGACACAGCCGGCGCTTGCACGCCGGTCTGGGCACGACTGTGGACAATGGCCAGAGACATGACTCGTTCCTTGAGGCTGGGAAACCGCTTCCTGCGGTTGTGCAAGCCTAGCCCCGGCCGGAGCATCATCGCGCCGGAAAATCGGCTCAGGATGTTGCGGAGGGCGGCTCAGCCGCGCCAGTCGTGGGACCAGCCCGGTTGGGCGATGCGCTGTTCGTACAGGGCGATGTCCGACTGATTGTCGACTTCCACCCAACCGCCGCGAATGGCCACGGTGGCGATGGCGGTGCCGGCCTGGAGCAGGGCGCGCAGCAGGCTGGTCATGTCCAGTTTGTCGATCTGCTGTTCGCTCATGCCGGCCAGCAGCGCCTGGACCTGGCTCCAGCCCGCGGGGGTGAATTTCAGCAGGCCCATGTACTGGCCTTCGATTTCCTCGTGGCTGGTGACCCTTTCACCGATATCCAGCAGTTGGCCGGCCTGTTGGCGGAAGCTTTCGGCATCGCTGAGGGGGTCGTCGAAGCGCGTCGACCACAAGTCCCACCAGTCGAGGTCGTAGGTGATGCTCAGGGGCGCCTGGGAGGCCATCAGGTCACGGACGATGTCCGGGCGATAGACGATGTCGCCGTAGCACACCAGGGTCGGTTCGCTGGATAGCAGGGCGTCGGCGCGTATCAGGCTGCGCACCATGTTGCTGCTGGCCCAATGCGGGTTGTACAGCTGGCTCTGGCCGTAGCCTTCAAGGGCTTCGCTGCAATAGCCGCTGACCAGATGCACCTCGTCGATCCCTGCGTTTTCCAGGGCTTGCAGCTGCCATTCGAGCAGCGGCTTGCCAGCCAGGCGGGCCAGGGGCTTGGGTTGCGCGGCGGTCAGGTGTTTCAGGCGGGAGCCGCGGCCGGCGGCGAGAATTACGGCTTTCATGTCAGGTCACTCAAAGAGCCATTGGCACAGTTGTCGATCAGCGTCGTCCAGCGCTGCTTCGCGCTCGGGATGCCACATGATGCCGGCCACCTTGAGGTGGGTATGCACCAGGGCCTCGCAAGTCCCGGCAGCGTCCACGGCCCAGGGGCGCAGGGCGGCGGGCAATGGGTCGAGCAACTGTTTGCCGTGGAAGGAATTGACCGAGCGCGAAGCGGCCTGGCCCTGTAGCCAGGGCAGCTCGGCGGCGGCCAGCACGTTGATGAGGTGGCGTTGCGCGACGTGCACGTCGTGATCGGCATCGGCCAGCCGGCCGCCGAAAAAGCTGTGGATCAGTTGCAACCCGCGGCAGACCCCCAGCACCGGCAGTCGCTCGGCCACGCAGTGGGCCAGCAGCGCCTGTTCGCTCTGATCGCGCAACGGGTCGCTGCCGAGATCGTCGCCGCCGCTGAAGATCACGCCTTGCACGCCCTGGGCCCGGGCATAGGCCACGGTGTCTTCGCCCAGGTTGGGCAGCAGCAGCCATTGGTGGCCGCAGCCGAGCTCGGCGAAAAAGCGGTACCAGTCCCTGGCCAGGCCATCGCGCGGTTCGTGGTAGGCCTGCGGGTTGCAGGTTCTCAGGGTGATGCCGAGACGTTTCATGGCTGCACCGGGTTCAGGGTCTTGTCGCGACAATTGAGGGCGATGCGCGGGCTGCGCAGGATCCGCTTGAACAGCTGTTCGCCGCAGCCGATGGCCGCCGGAATACCGAACTCGGCGCAGCGGATGGCCATGTGCGAGTTGGCCCCGCCGTACTGGGTGACCAGCCCGGCGATACCACGGGTGAAGACCCAGTCGTAGCCGGGGTCGGCATTTTCGATGCAGACGATCTTGCCCTTGAGCGGCGCCGAGGCCGGGGTGTCCTGGCGCAGTTCCATGCCGATGGCTTCGACATTCTGCCGGGTGATGAAGTTGGGCAGGCTGCGATGCAGCGGCGCGACGAACACATCGTCGACCGCGCTGATCAGGTGCCCGAGCTTCAGCGAGATGCCCTGTTCATAGCTGCGCCGCGCCTGGCTGGCCGACTCCAGCAGGACCCGGTCGGTGTCGTCCATCAGTGGCGCAGTGAGACTGTCGAGCAGCGGGTGGATATCGAGAAAGGACAGGTCTTCCCTGGCCAGGCCGACGTCGGCGCCCCAGCTCACCAGCAATTGCAGGGCATCGGACAGGTCCCGGGTGAACACCAGCTTGGCGTATTCCCGGGCCTGGATGGCCTGGCTGGCGTAGTCCAGCAGGTGTTCGGTCGACAGCGGCCAGCCCTGCTCGTCGATCAGCCGTTGCAGGGCCTGGCGTTCTTCGGGTTGCAGCTGGAATGCCGTCTGCGGGCTCTCGCCGTGACCCAGTTCGACGGTCGCGGCAGCGAACAGGTCGTGGCGCTCGTCGTAGCGCAGTGAGGTGATGTCGTAGGTGCCGGGGCGCAGATGGCCGAACTTGGCGACGAACGCCGGCAGGGTACGGGCGTTGGCGCAGACCTGGGCGTATTCGCGCGTCAATTCGGTGGTGACGGTGTGGATCGACTGCTTCCAGGCCAGCAGGCGCTCGTTGCTCAGGGCGCCCCGGCGGCAGGCCGAGCGCAACAGGGCTTCGGCGATGAACGCGTGCCGGGCGAGCATGGCGAACGGCAGCGTGCCTTTCTCGCGACAGTCCAGCAGCAGGCGGTGGATGCTGTCGAGGTCGGCTGGCAGGACGTCGAGGCGCCGGCTTTGCTGCTGGCGCTCGTGGGCGCGTACCCGATCGAGCAAGGGCGGCAGCGCGCCGGCTCCCTCACCGCTCAGTGCCCGCAGCGTCAGTTGGTCGAGGGCCGTGCGATAGGCCCGTTGTTCGACGGCGCTGAGGCTGTCGCCATAACGCTCGGCGAAGTCGGCGTCGAAGGTGAAGTCCAGGCAAGTCTGGACGACTTCGAACTCGACCTTGTCGTGCCATTGCGGGTGGGACTGCAGGCGCTGCAGCCAGGCGTTGACCAGGCGAGTGCACAACCCCGGTTCCAGGCCCGCCGGTAGGAATGAGTTGAAGCTGCAGCGCACGTCGATATACGGGTGATGGCCGAGCATCACCATCAGGGCCTGGTGTCGCGGGTGGTGGTAACCCATCAGGGCGCGGGCTTCGCGCCAGGTCGAATCCGTCACCAGGCGCCGATACAGTGAGGCCGCCAGCGGGCGCGGGGTGGTGCCGATGATTTCCGCGGGGTTCCAGTCGGGCATCACCCCCAGCAGGGTGCTGTCGCCATACAGACCGGCCTGGGGCGCCAGGCGTTTGCCCAGGAAGCGCTGGATGTGCTCCAGCTGGCGCGCCACCCGTCGCTCAGTGACCGGGTGCCAAGTGTTACACAGGGTGATGCGCCGCACCTGCAACACATACACCTGCTGGTGGCGGTCGACGGCGAACTCGATGTCCAGCGGCACGTTACCGCAGAGCGTTTCCAGCTCCCGGCAGGCATCGATCACCGCCTGCAGGCGTGGGGAGCGCAGCTGGGCGCTCTCGGTGTCGCGGTAGACCAGCACGGTTTTCTGGATACCCTGGCCGCCGGTGATGGTATCGGTCAGGCCGCTCTCGTCGTCGTAGTTCACCACGTAATAAGGGGCGCCATGCTCCAGGTCGTGGGTCATCACCACGCCGCTCATCTGGATCGAGGTCAGCATCGGCTGGATCAGGATCTGGTTGTCCTCGCAACGGTGTTCGGCAAAGGACGCGATCACCTGTTCGATGGCCGCGTTTAGGGCCCGTGGATCCGTGGCGCTGACGTTCAGGCAACTGGTGAACAGGCCGGCCATCGAGCTGTTGACGCTGTCTTCGTTCTGCGCGCTGCTGCGCACGATCACGCAACCGCCATGCTCCATCCTGGCGATGTTCAGCAGCACGTCCGCGGGGGCATCAAGCCACTGCCGCGCGGTGAAGAAATACAGCGGTAGGATCCGCGAGCGGGTGACCCGCGGCTGCAGGCGCTCCAGGGTTTCGGACTTGGTCCCGAAACGAACGATGTTTTCGGCGGCCCGGTTCATGGCGCGTCCTCGTGTTTGTCCGCCGCCAGCAGGGCCAGGTGTTTGAGCAACGGGTGAATGATGAAGTAAGGCGGCTTTTCGGCTTCGGCCGGCAGGGGCCGCAGGGCTCGCTCGCCTTCGCGTCGCCAGTGGCCGAGGACTTCCACCAGCAGGTCGGCGCGGATCGCATTGTCATACAGGTAGTCGACATCCATGCCTGGCGGGGGTAGGGGATAGGCCTTGCGCGCCAGCACCGGGCCGGTGTCGATCTGCTCGTCGAGCAGCAGGGCGCTGGCGGCGCATTCACGCTGCTCGATGATCTGGTAGTACAGGGTGGTACTGCCGCGATAGTCCGGCAGCCAGCCGGAGTGGATATGCAGCACCGGGTAGCGACTCAGCAGGGCCGCCGGCACCAGTTGCCCGCCGTAGCCGGAGTAGACGACCAGGTCCGGCGCCTGGCGGGTGATGAGCGTGAGCAGTTGCGGATCGTCGAGAGCCTGGGCCGGGGACACCTCGTGGGGCCAGTTCAGGGCCGCCAGGCAGGTGTCGAGGTCCTGGCTCAGGTCCGGGCAGAACAGCCCCGCCAGTGACTGCACCTGTAACTCGCGGGTGGTTTGCAACGGGCCGCCGCCCTGGCCGTAGACAATTACCGCTTCAGGTTCGATCCCGGCCGCCGCCAAGCCTTGCAAGTAGGCGACCGAGCGCGCGGTGCGGGCGCAGAGGATCAGCAGGCGGGCGCGACTCATAGGCCGGCCTCCCGGGCGACTGTGGCCAGCAGCTGTTGTTCCTGGGTCAGCAGCCAGGCCAGGTAGGCGCCCTGGTCCGGGGCGAGGCGGCCCTGCTGCGACACCAGGGTATCCGTCAGCTTGAGCAGGCCGCTGAGGTAGTAGGCCGCGCCGCTCGCCTGCCAGCCGTGCAGCATGCACTCGGCCAGCAACAGGTAAGGCTGTGTGGACCCATAGCTGCCATGGGGCAGCGGACGGTGCGGAGCCACGGCTTCATAGCCGGCATACAGGCGTTTGCTCACTTCGAATTTCTTCAACAGGCGCGGCAGCCAGTAGCTCGCCAGCGGGCCGGAGACGCCAGCGCCCGCGCGCATTTCCAGGCACAGGTGGCTCAGCAGCGCCGTGCTGTCCCCGGCGTGCGCCAGGCCTTGCGGATGCAGCGCAGGCAAGGCCGGTGCCGGCAGGTGGGCGCATGCGCTCAGGCGCGAGGTGCGCCAGGCGTCGACGAAGGCTTCACCCTGGAAGCTGCTGTAGCGGTAGGTCTGCGGGGTTTCCAGCAGGTCCCCGTCGCTGTAGGCGTAGTTCAGCATGATGGTGGATACCCACAAAGCTGGCGAATGCGTTCCACATAGCCCGGGATGTCGTCGGGCTCGTGACGGTTATGCAGCACCAGGTCCGGGCGTTGCGGCGGCGGATACTCGATATCCACGCCCACCACGTTGCTCTGTTCGCCCCTCAGGGCGGACTGGTAAAGCCCCTTGTTGTCACGGCTGATCAGGGTGCTCAGCGGCACATCGACGAACACTTCACGGTAGCTGGAGAAACGCTGGCGGTTGTCGTCGCTGATGTCCTGGAACATCGACAGGATGCAGCAGACCACATCGATGCCCTGGCTATCGAGCCAGCCGCACAGGGCCTGGATCCGCTCGGCGTTGACCCGGCGTCCGGCGACGCTATAGGCGTCCGCCTGCTGGTCATGGCGGAACAGCGCGCGAATCTCGTCGCCGTCGACGAACACGGTCTGCGGCCGTTGCGTTTTCAGGCTGGCATACAGGGCCCGGCCAATCGTGGTTTTGCCCGCGCCCGACATGCCGACCAGCCAGATCACCATGCTTTCACCCCTGCTTGAGTATGTTTTCGATGTTGCGCAGCGCCAGTACCGCCAGCTCCGCCGAGAAACCATAGCTGGGGGCGAAGTAATGGCGACGCAGGCGCTGACGGACCGCTGCCTGCCGTTGCCAGAGGTTCTCGTCCCCCAGCAGGTCGGGCAGTTGCCAGCGCGCCTCGGGGTCGAGGTTGACGATGTCGTTGCGCAGCAGCACATCGGGCGATTCCTCGCCGGTCAGTGCGTCCTGCTCGGCGTCCGGTACATTCAACAGCAGCAGGTTCTTGTCCAGGTACAGGGCGCCGAACGCGGTTCCGCCGTAGTCCGAAACCACATAGTCGGCGCAACGGAACAGGCTGAGGTTGTCGTAGACGCGGGTAATCACCGCGGTAAACGGGTATTGCTCGAGCAGTTTCAGCGCTTCGGGATCGGCCTCGACCGACAGCGGGTGGGTCTTCACGATGACGTTGTAGCGATCGCACAACCCGGCCATGGCGTCGGCGAAGCGGCTGATCGACGACAGCTCCATCCAGGTCGGCAGCCACAGCACGGTCTTTTTCGTCGGGTCCAGGCCCAGGTCCGCCGGATGCTGGCCTTGCAGCGAGGTTTCGCGAAAGTAGGCGTCGTAGCGCGGGTAGCCCATCTGGAAGGTCACGGCGTCGCAGCATTCGCGCAGGCGCTCGGCCTGCCAGGGGCCGAAGCACAGGATCAGGTCGTAATGCCGGTTCCAGCTGGAGAAGTTGTGTTTGTACTTGCCCAGGGCGTACATGAAGCGCACCTGCCGATGGCCCAGCGCCTTGATCATCGGCTGCGAGCCGTGGTCGTACATGCTGTGGTTGGAGACCACCACGTCATAGCGGTGATTGGCTTTGATCACATCCAGGCTGCCGTGACAGCTGTAGCCCAGGCCGCCAATCAGTTCGCGGCTTTGCGCGCGCTCTTCATGGGTGCCGTGCAGGACCACATCGAAAGCATCGGCCCCCAACAGGCTCCAGACCGCCTGATAGTGATTGAGCATCTCGGCGGTATGAACGAAGAAGGCCAAGCGGCTGAAGGGTTTTGGCGCGGTCATAGGGCTACCTGGTGCACAACAAAAATAAGTCGAGGCAAGCGTTGGCGTTGCTTGGCGGTGTCGTGGGGCATGGCTCGCCCCGAGGGTGGCCAGGATCGCAAACGCTGGACATGTTATCGGCGAAGCAGGCGGGAAATGAACGGGCAGGGCGGAAAATCTTTGCTGGCGGGGTCCGGCTCGACCGGCGGCAGGCACTGCATGGTCGAGCCTATGCGCAGGGGCGCGGTCGAGGTGGTTATTGCTCGCTCGGGTTGAGCTTGGCTTCCAGCTCGGCGACCTTCGCCTCCAGGCTTTCCAGGCGGGCCCGGGTGCGGGCCAGGACGACCATCTGGCTGTCGAATTCTTCCCGGCTGACCAGGTCCAGTTTGCTGAAGCCGCTTTGCAGCAGGGCCTTGAACTGGCTTTCGATTTCGGCGCGGGGCAGTGGGGTATCGCCGCTGAACAGGCGGGCGGCATGGCCGCTCAGGGCATCGAGGAGGTCTTTGGGCGCGAGCATGGGAAGTGTCCTGAAAACAATGGCGGGCAGTGTATCACGCACTGTCTATAGTCAATCGGCAGGCGGGGATGCACGCTTTTCGCGCATCGCGCCGGGCAGTGGCGCACTGTTGTTGTGCGTATCCGTGGCGATGATGGCGAAGTGGTTTCTGTCGTGGCGGCCAAGGGACTGAAATCAGTGGGTTTTCGCGAGATGGCAAGGTTTCTGCTTAGTCCCCGATGACCCATGCACTGATGCAGTCGCTGTGACGAATGCAGTGCGGCAGGCGGAGCGGGGAAGTGTTTCGTCAGGAGCGGTTAGCTGGCGTCGGTCTGGTCGAGGAAGGCCGACGATGCGTTACAAAGCCAGGCACTGCGCTTAGACTTGAGTCGGGTTTGTTTTCCTGGGGCAAGTCCACCAATTCGGGAGAAAGTTTCATGAAGCTAGTCACTGCCATCATCAAGCCGTTCAAGTTGGACGACGTGCGCGAGTCGCTGTCCGAGATCGGCGTGCAGGGCATTACCGTTACTGAGGTCAAAGGCTTCGGCCGGCAGAAGGGGCACACCGAGCTGTATCGCGGCGCGGAGTACGTAGTCGACTTCCTGCCCAAGGTGAAGATCGACGTCGCCATCGATGACAAGGATCTTGATCGGGTCATCGAGGCGATAACCAAGGCCGCCAACACCGGCAAGATCGGTGACGGCAAGATCTTCGTGGTCAATCTGGAACAGGCTATTCGCATCCGTACCGGCGAAACCGATACCGACGCCATCTAAGCCGCCCCAAACCCAACGCCCCAGGAGAAAACAATATGACTCTGCGTAAAATCGCAGGGCTAGGAGCCCTGTTGTCCCTCGTAATGCCTGGCCTGGCCATGGCGGCGGACGAAGTGGCAGCCCCAGTCCTCAACTCCGGCGACACCGCCTGGATGCTGACCTCGACCGCCCTGGTGCTGTTCATGACCATTCCCGGCCTGGCGCTGTTCTACGGCGGCATGGTGCGTTCGAAAAACATTCTTTCCGTGATGATGCAGTGCTTCGCCATTACCGGTCTGATCAGCATCCTGTGGGTCATTTATGGCTACAGCATTGCGTTCGACACCACCGGCATGGAGCAGGGCGTCGTCAACTTCAACTCCTTCGTCGGCGGCCTGGGCAAGGCCTTCCTGGCCGGCGTCACCCCGGCGAGCCTGACCGGCCCGGCGGCGCTGTTCCCCGAGGCGGTGTTCATCACCTTCCAGATGACCTTCGCCATCATCACCCCGGCGCTGATCGTCGGTGCTTTCGCCGAGCGGATGAAGTTCTCCGCCATGCTGATCTTCATGGCCATCTGGTTCACCCTGGTCTACGCGCCGATCGCACACATGGTCTGGTCCGGCAACGGCGGCCTGATGTGGGACTGGGGCGTGCTGGACTTCGCCGGCGGCACCGTGGTGCATATCAACGCCGGTATCGCCGGCCTGGTGGCCTGCCTGGTGCTGGGCAAGCGTAAAGGCTTCCCGACCACCCCGATGGCGCCGCACAACCTGGGTTACACCCTGATGGGCGCGGCCATGCTGTGGATCGGCTGGTTCGGCTTCAACGCCGGTTCCGCCGCCGCCGCCAACGGCACCGCCGGCATGGCGATGCTGGTAACCCAGATTGCCACCGCCGCTGCGGCGCTGGGCTGGATGTTCGCCGAATGGCTGACCCACGGTAAGCCAAGCGCCCTGGGCATCGCCTCGGGTGTGGTTGCCGGCCTGGTGGCGATCACGCCTGCCGCTGGCACCGTAGGCCCGATGGGCGCCCTGGTGATCGGCCTGGCAGCGGGCGTGGTGTGCTTCTTCTGCGCCACCACCCTGAAACGCAAGCTGGGCTACGACGACTCCCTGGACGCCTTCGGCGTGCACGGTATCGGCGGTATCCTCGGCGCGATCCTCACCGGCGTGTTCGCCGCGCCATCGCTGGGCGGCTTCGGCACCGTGACCGACATCGCCGCGCAAGTGTGGATCCAGTGCAAAGGCGTGGGCTTCACGGTGATCTACACCGCGATCGTGACCTTCATCATCCTCAAGGTGCTGGATGTGGTCATCGGGCTGCGTGTCACCGAGGAAGAAGAGTCGGTCGGCCTCGACCTGGCGCAACACAACGAGCGCGGTTACAACCTGTAATCCCGCCAGAAAAAATGCCCGGCTTGCCGGGCATTTTTTTGTCTGCGTTTTGTCATTGAGAGATGGCTGAAAGGTTTTTTCCAGAGCTTGTCAGCCAGTTTGATGACTGCTTTTTTTTCGGGTCAATGACTTACAGCATTGGAGGAATATTCGGCACTTTGTTTTTTCCCAGAGCGCGCTAGAATGCGCGCCGAATGTGCGGAGAACTGTATGTGGCAACAGACTCTGATTACCCTGCGGGCAAGGCCCCGGGGCTTTCATCTGGTAACGGACGAGTTGCTCGCCGGCCTGCCTGAACTGAAGGCATGTCGGGTCGGTCTGTTGCATTTGTGGCTGCAGCATACCTCGGCCTCGTTGACCATCAACGAGAATGCCGACCCTGCGGTTCGTCGTGACTTCGAGCGTTTCTTCAACTCCCTGGTGCCTCAAGGCATGGCCGGGTATGAACATGACGACGAAGGGCCCGATGATCTGCCGGCGCACTTCAAGGCCAGTTTGCTAGGCTGTCAATTGAGCTTGCCGGTATCGGCGGGTCGCTTGGCGTTAGGCAGCTGGCAAGGCGTTTATCTGGGCGAGCATCGCGATCATGGCGGTGCCCGCAAAGTCCTTGCCACCTTGCACGGTGATAAGGCATAAGCCGCTGGTTATCAGTGGATGTTGATTTTTTTCCAGCGGCCTTCGACAGTCGGCTCAGCTGGGCTATAACTAATCTGCTTTTCGCAAGTCATGAGGTAGAACATGAGCGACGATGATCTGGAAAACGACGACCTCGAAGTAGGCGACGAAGACGAAACCGAAGAAGGTCTTGAAGCGGCCGCCGACGATGTGGCGGAAGACGATGGCAGTGATGTTCCTGCCCCGACCGCCAAAGGCAAGGCCAAGGCTGCCGTCTCGGTAGACGAGCTGCCGAGTGTCGAAGCCAAGAACAAAGAGCGTGATGCACTGGCGCGCGCCATGGAGGAGTTCCTGGCCCGTGGCGGTAAAGTGCAGGAAGTCGAGGCCAATGTGGTTGCCGATCCGCCCAAGAAGCCTGATAACAAGTACGGTAGCCGGCCTATCTGAGCGCCTGCCACTTGCTTGCTGAAAAAGCCCGCCGTCGCTGCGGGCTTTTTCATGGGCGCTTGTTGGCGAGAGTGCGGTGTTGCAGTGATTGCGACAGCGTCCGATCAGGCGCCATTGTGCCAGCGCGCCAGCAGTTTCGGCAGCTCGGTCAGGCTGCGGATTTCCGCATCCGGCAACCGATCCGCCTCCCAGGCCTTGCCGGCCGGGTTGAACCAGATGGCCCGCAAGCCGGCTTGCTGGGCCCCGGCGATGTCGTCGCCCGGGTGGTCGCCGATGTGCACGGCGGTGTCCGGTGTCGCCTCGCCCCGTTGCAGGGCTTCGTGAAACAACCGTGAATCGGGCTTGGCGATGCCGATGTCTTCGGCGCACAGGGCGAACTTGAAGTAATCCGCCAGCCCCAGGCGGCGCACGTCGGCGTTGCCATTGGTGACCACGCCCAGCGCGAAGTGGTTGGCCAGCGCTTCCAGGGTCGGCTGCACCTCGGGAAAGATATCCAGCTGGTGCCGCGCATGCAGGAACACTTCAAAACTCTGGTCGGCCAGGGCATTGGCCTGGCCCTGGTCGTAGCCGGCTTCCTCCAGTGCATGAAACAGCACCCGTCGGCGCAGCGCGCTGATGCGGTACTTGAGCCCGGGCTCGTGGTTCAGCACCCGCTCACGGATGGTCCAGAGATGCTCCACCGGTACGCCGCCCAGTTGCGGAGCGTGGTCGGTCAGCCACTGGCGCAGCACGGCTTCGGCGCTGACGATCACGGGCGCGGTATCCCACAGCGTGTCGTCGAGGTCGAAGGTGATCAGCTTGATCGTCATTACTCACCGCCTTTGTTGCGTTTGGCCCGTGGGTGGGCGCTGTCGTAGACCGCTGCCAGGTGCTGGAAGTCCAGATGGGTATAGATCTGGGTGGTCTTGATATCCGAGTGCCCCAGCAGTTCCTGTACCGCGCGCAGGTCCTGGGAGGATTCCAGCATGTGGCTGGCGAAGGAGTGTCGCAGCATATGCGGATGCAGGTTCTGTCCCAGCTCGCGCTCGCCAGCGGCCTTGACCCGCAGCTGGATCGCCCGGGGGCCCAGGCGCCGGCCCTGCTGGCTGACGAACACCGCGTCGTCCGGCGGATTGCTCAGCGCCCGCAGCGGTAGCCACAGCTGCAGTGCCTCGCGGGCCTTCTTGCCAATCGGCAGGACCCGGGTCTTGCTGCCTTTGCCGTGGACCTGCACCAGGCCATCGGCCAGGTCCAATTGTTCGAGGTCGAGGCTGGTCAGCTCCGACAGGCGCAGGCCGGAGGAATAGAACAGCTCGAGAATCGCCTGGTCGCGGTGCGCGAGGAAATCATCCTCCACCGCGCCATCGAGCAATTGCAGCGCGCGATCGGTGTCCAGGGTCTTGGGCAGGCGGCGCTCGCCCTTGGGTGGCGCCAGGCCGTTGGCCGGGTCGTGATTGCACAGGCCTTCGCGGTTCAGGTAGTGGTACAGGCCGCGTACGGCGGAGAGCAGGCGCGCCAGGCTGCGAGAGGATTGGCCCTGCTGGTGCAGGCGCGCAATCATGCTGCGCAGGCCCTGGATGTCCAGGTCGGACCAGCCGCAAACCTGCTGCTTGGCGCAGAAGGCCAGCACTTTTTCCAGGTCGCGGCGGTAGGCTTGCAGCGTATGGGGCGACACTTGGCGCTCACTGCGCAGGTGCTCGCAGTAGGCGTCCAGTTGTCGTTCCATGGTCAGCGAACCGAGCGTAGCGAGTGAGTGAAGCGCGGCAGCACGCGGCCCATGACTTCGGCGATATAGCTGAGGAACAGCGTCCCCACCGAGCTTTTGTAGTGCTGCGGGTCGCGGCTGGCGATGGCCAGCACGCCGTGAATGCCCTGATGGGCGATGGCGACCACGGCGCTCGAGCCGATCTGCTGGCGCTGCTCTTCGCCGAACAGGAAGTCCAGCTCATGCTCGCGCAGGCTGCCGCTGACGCTCTTGCCTTCGGTCAGCAAGCCGCCGATGGCGGTCTGGGCATCGGCCGCGGTGACCCAGCGGCCCACGGGCATGGCACTGTCACTGAACAGGATCAGGCTCACGAAAGGCACCTGGAAGTCCTGGCGCAGGCTGTCTTCGACGCTCATCACCACGTCTTCCAGGCTGTTGGCATCCATCAGCGCGAGAATCAGGCGCCGGGTCTTCTCGAAGAGCCGGTCGTTGTCCCGGGCCACGTCCATCAACTGTGAAAGCCGGTGGCGCATCTCGATGTTGCGCTCGCGCAGGATCTTCATCTGCCGCTCCACCAGCGAGATGGTGTCACCGCGCTGATGGGGAATGCGCAACGCCGGGAGCAGTTCTTCATGCTCGACGAAGAAGTCCGGATGAGCTTCCAGGTACGCGGCGATCGCCGCCGCCTCGAGGTTTTCGGCAGGAGATTCGTCGGGCTGTTCGGCTGGAACCTGAGGCTGATCAGTCATGGTTTTCGCTCATTCAAAGACGCACCTGTCCTTCGTATACGCGCACTGCCGGGCCGGTCATCTTCACCGGTTGGCCAGGGCCTGCCCATTCGATGGACAGGCGCCCGCCCGGCAGGTCGATCAATAGCGGCGAATCCATCCACCCCTGGCTGATCGCGGCCACTGCGGCGGCGCAGGCGCCGGTACCGCAGGCCTGGGTTTCCCCGGCGCCACGTTCCCAGACCCGCAGCTGCGCGCGCTGACGGTCGATGACCTGGATGAAGCCGACATTGACCCGGGCCGGGAAGCGCGGGTGATGTTCGATCTTCGGCCCCAGCTCATGCACCGGCGCGCTGTTGATGTCGTTGACCCGCAGCACCGCATGGGGGTTGCCCATGGACACCGCGGCCAATTCGACGGTCTGGCCATCGACTTCGACCTGGTAACTCAGGGCCTGGGCCGGTGCCACGAACGGAATCTGCTCGGGCACCAGGCGCGGCGCGCCCATGTCGACGCTGATCTGACCGTCGTTGCGCACATCCAGTTCGATGATGCCGCTTTTGGTCTCGACACGGATCTGGCGCTTGGTGGTCAGGCGCTTGTCCAGCACGAAACGGGCGAAACAGCGCGCACCGTTGCCGCATTGCTCCACTTCGGAGCCGTCGGAATTGAAGATCCGGTAGCGGAAATCCACATCCGGATTACTCGGCGCCTCGACGATCAGCAACTGGTCGAAACCGACTCCGGTGTTGCGATCGCCCCATTGCTTGGCATGTTTGGGCAGGATGTGCGCGTGCTGGCTGACCAGGTCGAGGACCATGAAGTCATTGCCCAGGCCGTGCATCTTGGTAAAACGCAGCAGCATGGTTTTACTCCGGCAGCAGGCTTTCGCCAGCAAACAACTCGGCTACCGTCTCGCGGCGACGCACTTCAACAGCCTGTTCACCATCGACCAGCACTTCAGCAGCGCGACCGCGGGTGTTGTAGTTGGAGCTCATGACGAAACCGTAGGCACCGGCCGAATGCACGGCGAGCAGGTCGCCCTCTTCCAGCGCCAGCTGACGTTCCTTGGCCAGGAAGTCGCCGGTTTCGCAGATCGGGCCGACGATGTCGTAGGTACGTGCCTGGCCATCGCGCGGGCGTACGGCGCTGACGTCCATCCAGGCCTGGTACAGGGCCGGGCGGATCAGGTCGTTCATTGCCGCGTCGACGATGGCGAAGTCCTTGTGTTCGGTGTGCTTGAGGTACTCGACCCGGGTCAGCAGTACCCCGGCGTTGGCGACGATGAAACGGCCGGGTTCGAAGACCAGTTCCAGGTCGCGGCCGTCGAGGCGTTCGCGCACGGCCTTGACGTAGTCGGCGGCCAGCGGTGGCTCTTCATCGCGATAACGCACGCCCAGGCCGCCACCGAGGTCGATGTGGCGCAGGTAGATGCCGCACTCGCCCAGGCGGTCGACCAGGTCCAGCAGACGGTCGAGGGCATCGATGAAGGGGGCCAGGGTGGTCAGTTGCGAGCCGATATGGCAATCGACGCCGACCACTTCCAGGTTCGGCAGCTGTGCCGCGCGGATGTACACGTCTTCGGCATCGGCGATGGCGATACCGAACTTGTTTTCCTTCAGGCCGGTGGAAATGTACGGGTGGGTGCCAGCATCGACATCCGGGTTGACCCGCAGCGAAACCGGCGCGCGAACCTTGAGTTCGGCGGCGACCTGTTGCAGGCGTTCCAGCTCGTCGCTGGACTCGACGTTGAAGCAGTGCACACCGACTTCCAGGGCGCGACGCATGTCGTCACGGGTCTTGCCGACACCGGAGAAGACAATCTTGTCGGCCGCGCCGCCAGCGGCCAGGACGCGTTCCAGCTCGCCTCGGGAGACGATGTCGAAACCGGCGCCCAGACGTGCCAGGACATTCAGTACACCCAGGTTGGAGTTGGCCTTTACCGCGAAGCAGACCAGGTGCGGCATGCCGGCGAGGGCATCGGCGTACGCGCGGTACTGCGCTTCGATATGCGCTCGGGAATAGACGTAGGTCGGCGTGCCAAAGCGCTCGGCAATGGCGGACAACGCTACACCTTCCGCGAACAGCTGCCCGTCGCGGTAGTTAAAAGCGTCCATGGGGTTCCCTTAGTTGGTGTCGTGCTTGTGCGACTGCGAGTGACCTTGGTCTTCAGGGGATTTGCTGTCATCGGGAAGATACAGCGGGCCTTTTTGACCGCAGGCAGTGACAAGGCAGGCAACCGCGACGAGCGCAGCAAGGGAAGAGATCAGGCGCTTCATGGCGAAATCCTTGAGAAAGCGTTAATTGCGCCCGAGTATACCGGCCACCCGACGGCTTGCCTATGCGCTGGAACACCCGTCCGGCGGGCCTTTGCCCCGGGCACGGGCGTTGGGCGCGGCGGTTGCGGGGATATTTTCTCTGCCGCCCGCGCCCTTGATCGGTATCCTTTGCATTCGCCCGGATGCGCCCGTATCTTGCGGCGCTTGAGCGTGAGTAGACACTTTTCGAGGTTCCCGCAATGAGTTTGACTGAAGCCCGTTTCCACGACCTGGTCGATGCCACCCAGCAGACGCTGGAGGACATTTTCGATGAGAGTGACCTGGATATCGATCTGGAGAACTCCGCCGGTGTGCTCACCGTCACGTTCGAAAACGGCAGCCGGGTGATCTTCAGCCGCCAGGAACCGCTGCGCCAGCTGTGGCTGGCCGCGAGCTCCGGTGGTTTCCACTTCGACTACGACGAAGAAAGCGAGCGCTGGATGTGCGACAAGAGCGAAGAGCAGCTGGGCGAAATGCTCGAGCGCATCGTCCTCGAGCAGGCCGACATCAAGCTCGAGTTCGAAGGGCTCTGAGACCGTGACGCCAACCGCCCCGGCGCGCCCGCCCAAGCCGCTGTACAGCAATGTCAGCCCGGCCGTGGCCTCGCCCTGCATCAGCCTGTGCCGGCTGGATGAGGAAAAAGTCTGCAAGGGCTGTTTCCGGCATGTGGAAGACATTCGCGAATGGCGCTCGGCGGACGATGAGCGACGGCGAGTCATCTGTCGCCAGGCGCTGGAGCGCAAGCGGGCTGCGGCGCCCGGTATGGGCTAGCCCGGGCACAAAAGCCCGGCGGCTTGTTTATTTGTGCTGCTGTGGTAGTGTCCGGTTACGCCTCGCCACATCGAGGCCAGTGAAAACCCCGTCTTATCTGGACGGGGTTTTGCTTTTTTGTGCCGAAAAAAGGAGTCTGCCTGGATCATGAGCACCGCACCTTCCATCATTCTCACCCGCCTCGACGTGCAGCGTCTGGAGCGCCTGATCGACAGCCTGGACGACACGCTGCCTGGCGTCATTGCGTTGCAGACCGAGCTGGATCGCGCCGAAACCCTGGTGGGCCACGATGAAGTCCCGCCTGGTGTCGTGACCATGAATTCGCGTGTGCATTGCCGCGAAGAGGGCAGCGGCAAGGACTATCACCTGACCCTGGTGTATCCGCAGGACGCCAACGCCGACGAGGGCCGGATCTCTATCCTGGCGCCAGTGGGCAGCGCCTTGCTCGGTTTGCAGGTCGGGCAGTACATCGACTGGCCGGCGCCCGGCGGCAAGACCCTGAAGCTGACCCTGCTGGAAGTGGAATACCAACCCGAAGCGGCTGGCGACTTTCACCTCTGAAGGGCACCGCTGACCGGCTAGACCTGCTCGAGCGCGTCGTTCAAGGCGCGCTCCAGGTCGGCTTTGTAGCGTAGGTAGAGATTGCTTGAGCCGTGGTGGTCACCGAGCAGGCCGGACAGGTCCAGGTCGGTGATATAGCAGCGATAGCGCTCGGTTTCGCGACGCTGGCCGACAATCTCCTGGGCGACCGCGGCGAACAGCTGGTCGCCATGCTCCAGCTCGGAAAACTCCCGTTGATTGCAATACAGAGTGACCTGCACCTGCCCCGGTGCGGCTTTGCCGATGATGCCCTGCACGTCATAAAAGGCTTTGTTCGCTGGTGTCTGGGGTGCCGGGCGTGGCTCGATTCGACGGGCTCTTGTGCTGCCTGAGGGCAATATCTGGTAATACAAAATATCCAGCGGCACCAGAGCCTGGGAGGCTTCCATCGGCAGTTGGGCATCGCGCCGGTAGAGGATCGACTGCAGGAAGCGTTGCAGGGGGACCAGCAGACTCTGTTCGTCGTGGTAGGGCAGGCGTTGCTGCCAGAGCGCATCGAATTCATCCAGCACGTACAGCTCGGCCTGAGCCTCGACGACACGGTAGAACACCTGGATGCTGTCGGGCTGGCCCATCGGCAGGATCAGCGCCAGGTCGTGTTCTTCCAGGGCCATCGGGTCCAGGTGCAGCGGGCTGTAGCTCGACTGTTCTTCGCCGAGGTAGTCGATCAGCGCCGGCAGGCTTGCCAGCGCCACATGATTGACCTGGCCCGGCACCAACTCCAGCACGTGGTAATGCTGCTGGACCTGGATCAGGTAGCGGTGGTTGAGCTGGCTGAGCAACAGGTTCTGCGCCGTGTCGAACAGCTCTTCGACCCGTTGGGCGATGAACTGCGCGCGGTTGTGGCAGAAGCAGCGCACTCGCAGCTTCGGTTGCTCAGGGCCGCGCGGCAGGTTGTTGAGGTAGTCGCGCAGGCAGTCGAGCAGGGCATGGGCGCCGTCGTAACGGCCGACTAATACCTCGTTCCAGCTGTTGAGCGTCACCTGATCGAGGGTCAGCACCAGGTTCTCCCGCACCCCGGCGTAGCTCAAAGAGTCGGTGCGCTCGGTGGTCATCAGGATGTTCAGGTCGCGGTGATGCTTGAGCGGGTCGCGGCCGACATTTACCAGGATCAGCACTTCGCTGGGCATGCTGCTGTGCAGCAGGCGTTCTTCGCTGACGGTGCCCAGGGGCAGGGCGATGGTCTGTTGCAGGCTGCCCAGCAGATTGAACAGCTCGAACTCGCTCAAGTCGCTGCTGCCCGGGTGCAGCGCCAGGCGCGTGCTGCTGTCGATCACGCCGTTGCGATGGCACCAGGTCAGTAGCTCCAGCAGTTCGCGGCTGCGCTTGATCGGCGCGAAGTGTTCCCACTCCAGGGCATTCAGGCTGCCGTTGTACAGGCCCCAGTGAGTTTGCCCCGGTTCTTTCTTGTTGGGCGACTGCACCAGGGTCAGGGTGTCTTCGGCCAGGTCCGGGGCGATGCCGGGGTTGATGAATTCGATCTTGCCGGCCTTGCGTTCAAAGGCCGCGTACAGGCGGCGGCCGAGGATATTCAGGTCGCGCTTGTTGACCAGGCCGAGGGTCTGCTCGGTACGGGCGAACTGGGTCAGGAAGCGGTAGCTGTAGTTCAACTCATTGACCAGGGCCCGGCGTTCGGCGCTGACCTGGCGGACTTTCCACTGGCTGCGGCTGTCGAGCATTGCCAGCTGGCGTTGATCCCAGCCCCATTCGTGGGCCAGCCGTTCGAGCAGCGAGCGCTGCCAGCTTGGGTTGCGCGCGCCGTTGTTGCCGGTGAGCTTGCGGTTGACCTTCAGGTACAGGCTGCGCCGTACCAGCTCCAGGCGCTCCGGTTCGCCGCGGGCCTTGAGGTATTCCTCGATGCGCCGGTAGACCACGATGTACGGATCCAGCTCGTCGAGGTCCAGGCGATTGGCGAACACCGCCTGCTTGAAGCGCAGGCTCAGGCATTCCACCCGCGGGTGTTCGCTGGCGTAGACCTCGGTCAGCAGCAGCTTGAGCACCGACTTGTACGGCGACTCGATGCCCTTGAACAACTGCCAGAGCCCGGCGCCGATGAATTCGCCCGGCGGAATATGGGCCAGATGGCCAAGGTCGAGGTTTTCGTCGGCAGGGATGAAACGCTTGGACAGCAGCGTATGGGTGTACTGCTGGTAGCGGGCTTCTTCGTACACCGGCACCAGCCACCATAGCGGCGTACGCCCGGCCAGCCAGATGGCCGTGCGATAGAACTCGTCCAGCAGCAGATAGTGCTGAGTGGTGCCGCAATCGTCCGAGCTCAGCTGGGTGTTGCGATCGCCACGGACAAAGCGGCTCGGGTCGATCAGGAAGAAGTGCGCCTCGGCACCCTGGCCGGCGGCCCAGGTTTCCAGTAGCAGGCATTTCTTGCGCAGTTCGGCGAGTTCGTTCTCGCCGAGATCGGGCGCATGGCAGACCCACACATCCATATCGCTCTGGTCAGCCTGGGCCAGGGTGCCCAGGCTGCCCATCAGGAACAGGCCATGGATAGGTCGCGGTGCATTGCCGGGCCGGACCTTGTAGGAAAACGAGCGGGTCAGGCGCTGGGCTTCGTTGAGCGTTGAGGTGTCGGGTTCGTAGTTCGACAGCCCGGCGGGTGTGCCGCCCGACACATAACCCGGCAATAACGGGTGGTTGACGTGAAAGAACAGCGGCAACAGGTTGAGCACCAGTTGCTGGCGCGGCGATAACCCCTCCATGGCCCGATCCAGACGCCCTTCGTTGAGCTTCAGAAAGCGCGCACGCAGCTGGCTGAGAACCTTGCGATCGATTCCCTCGTCCAGATCTGGGCGGATTTCATGGGTGCGGGTCATTCAAACAGGCTCGCGAAGCTTGAACGTGGGAGGTCTTATAGGTGGAGGAGTTTACAGCCAGTCGAGGGCGAGCTTTAAGCTGAATTTTATTTTTGACGTCAGATTTCCAGCGGGCAACTGGAGCTTGCCCGCGGAATCCGACAGGCGGGGATTCCGAGGGCCGTAGGGGAAAGCGTTCAGGCGGCTTCTTTGACCGTCAGAATGGTCAGCAGGCCTTGGGCATGCTCGGCGGCATCGCGGCCCAGGCTGGTCAGGTAACCACCATCGGGCTGGGTAATGAGCTCTTTTTCGAACAGGCGTCGTGCGGCGGCGATAGCTTGGGGGGCAGCGGTCTGATGGATTTTCAGGCCTTCCTGGGAACTGTCCAGGTTGAAGAGTGCAAGGATTTCCAGTTCGGCAACCAACTCAGGGGTATACGACATAAGGACTCCAGACTTTCTAGGAATTAGACGACAGCGTCCTTAAGGTGACCGCAGTTGGGCAGCCTGTCCAGTGTCCGCTGCGGACTTTTACGCCCCTGGGCGGCGGTATTTGGCCGCAGGGCGCGTACCAGTGTAGTCAAGGCTCGCCATCGCGCCGGCCAGGGGCGGACGCGAGGCGTGGCGGGCTTATTTCTTCTCGGGCGGCAGCTCGGGCAGGGCGCGCAGCGCGGCTTCGTACCATTGGGTGTCGAACGCGCGGTCTTCTTCGAGGATCGCGTCGATTTCCACTGCCAGGACGTGAGCCATGAGGTTGAGGATTTCGTCACGCTCATAGCCGACCAGGGTCAGCTTATTGAAGGTGGCCTTGGCCGCGGGCGGGTTGTCGCTTTCGATCTGGTTTTCGATCGCTTCGATCAGGGTGTTTTCGGCGAACGCTTCTTCGTCGCTGTCGTCGTTGCTGATACCGGGGGTTGGCTCGCTCATGGCAGGCTCCTCAAGGAAAGGTCGCCAGTTTACCCGTATTCAGGAGCCTGATGCTGCTGGCCAGTCGGCTGTCGAGGATCTATAAGAGTGGCTGCCAACCCCGTACCCGGCCTGGAGGCTATGTGATGCTCAAGCTTTATGGATTCGCCGTCAGCAATTACTACAACATGGTGAAACTGGCATTGCTGGAAAAAGATCTGCCTTTCGAAGAAGTGCCGTTCTACGCCGGGCAAAGCCCTGAGGCGTTGGCCATCAGCCCGCGCGGCAAGGTGCCGGTGCTGGGGGTGGAGCAGGGCTTTATCAATGAAACCAGCGTGATCCTCGAATACCTTGAAAGCCAGCCTGGGCCGGCGCTGCTGCCCAGTGACCCGTTCGCGCGTGCCCAGGTGCTGGCGCTGGCCAAGGAGATCGAGCTTTACATCGAGTTGCCGGCGCGGGCCTGTTATGGCGAGGCGTTCTTCGGGATGACGGTCCCCGAGGCTATCAAGGAGAAGTCCCGCAACGAGCTGGTGCAGGGGTTCGCCTCGCTGGCCAGGCACGGCAAGTTCGCCCCTTATGTGGCGGGCAGCAGCCTGAGCGTGGCGGACCTGTATTTCCTGTACAGCGTGAGCCTGGCCTGCGTGGTAGGGCAGAAGCTGTTCGGTGTGGATTATCTGGCCGAGATACCGGCAGCCAAGGCCTTGATGGCACGCCTGGAGCAGATGCCCAATGTGCAGCGGGTCGCGGCGGACAAGGACGCGGCGATGCCGCAGTTCCTGGCGATGATCGCCAGCAAGAAGTAGGAAGGTTTCAGGTCGCTGACTGCGGGCAAGCCACGCTCTTAGCAGGAGCGTGGCTTGCCCGCGCTAGCTTTTAGCGGCTGCTCAGCAACGCCTGGCCGCGAACCACCGCCGCCTTGACTTGAGCCGGGGCCGTGCCGCCGATGTGGTCACGGGCGTTGACCGAGCCTTCCAGGGTCAGCACGGCAAATACGTCCTGGTCGATCTGGTCGCTGAACTTGCGCAGTTCCTCCAGGCTCATTTCCGCCAGGTCCTTTCCGGTCTCCACGCCATACTTCACGGCGTGGCCGACGATCTCGTGGCAATCGCGGAATGGCAGGCCACGGCGCACCAGGTAGTCCGCCAGGTCGGTGGCGGTGGAGAAACCGCGCAGTGCCGCTTCGCGCATCATCGCGTGCTTGGGCTTGATTGCCGGGATCATGTCGGCGAAGGCCCGCAGCGAGTCGCGCAGGGTGTCGGCGGCGTCGAACAGCGGTTCCTTGTCTTCCTGGTTGTCCTTGTTGTAGGCCAGGGGCTGGCCCTTCATCAGGGTCAACAGGCCCATCAGGGCGCCGAACACGCGGCCGCTCTTGCCACGAACCAGCTCCGGAACGTCCGGGTTTTTCTTTTGCGGCATGATCGAGCTGCCGGTGCAGAAACGGTCGGGCAGATCGATGAACTGGAACTGCGCGCTGGTCCACAGCACCAGCTCTTCGGAGAAGCGCGACAGGTGCATCATGGCCACGCTGGCGGCGGCGCAGAACTCAATGGCGAAATCGCGATCAGACACATTGTCCAGCGAGTTGCCGCCGACGGCGTCGAATCCCAGCAACTGGCAGGTCATCTCGCGGTCGATCGGGTAGGTGGTGCCAGCCAGCGCGGCGCTGCCCAGCGGCATGCGGTTGGTGCGCTTGCGGCAATCGACCAGGCGCTCGTAGTCACGGCTGAGCATCTCGAACCAGGCCAGCATGTGATGACCGAAGGTCACAGGCTGCGCGGTTTGCAGGTGAGTGAAGCCCGGCATGATGGTGCCGGCTTCGCGCTCGGCCTGTTCCAGCAGGCCTTTTTGCAAGCGGGTGATTTCCGCCAGGATCAGATCGATTTCGTCGCGCAGCCACAGACGGATATCGGTGGCCACCTGGTCGTTGCGGCTGCGGCCGGTGTGCAGCTTCTTGCCGGTGACGCCGATGCGGTCGGTCAGGCGTGCTTCGATGTTCATGTGCACGTCTTCCAGATCGACGCGCCAGTCGAAGGTGCCGGCCTCGATTTCGCCCTGGATGGTTTTCAGGCCGTCGATGATGCTGTCGCGTTCGGCATCGGTCAGTACGCCGACCTTGGCCAGCATGGTGGCGTGGGCGATCGAGCCCATGATGTCGTGACGATAGAGGCGCTGGTCGAAAGTGACGGAGGCGGTGAAGCGGGCGACGAAGGCGTCGACGGGCTCACTGAAGCGGCCGCCCCAGGACTGATTGGTCTTGTCAGTGCTCATGAATTCGCTCGTGATCGGCTGGAAGGGAAATGAGGTGAAAAGTTGCCGCGGATAATAACAGGGTTGCCAATCCCGTAGCTGGCACCGGTCGGCAGGTTTTTATTTCTGCCATGGGGGCCGCGGGCGCTTGTCGCCGACCTCGGGCGCGCAGAGACTAGGCGAGCGACGGCGGGGTGCGAGGAGTGATGTAACGATATTTATCGATAGAGCAATATCGTCTTGGCAACCGTCTACAGTTGGACTGAAGGAACAGCGCAATCCCGGATGTTTCATCGAGTCTGGTCGCTGATCACGCAACCGTTGTCGCATGCGCTCCGGTCCCGCCGCCACCTCGCGATTCGCGAGGGAGGCGGTCGGGGTGGAAGCCGACTATAAGAGAGGGGGTGTTTGTGTCCTGTATCAGCAGTCCCCATGACCATGTCGTGCAGTGGCGGGCCTTGAACGGTATCGAGCAGGCCCGGGTAAATAATGGTGCCCGTCGTGGGGCACTTTTTGGCCCTCGCACTAGTCTTAGCGTGGATCGCCGTGACGGACGTCACTTCACCTGTCTACGCTATCCTTGTGCGAGACTCACGCAGGAATCCAGCGCAATATGAATGTCCTGATCGTTGATGACGAACCCCTAGCCCGCGAGCGACTGAGCCGC
The DNA here is from genome assembly GCF_059416085.1 of Pseudomonas sp. GW821-FHT09E12. NCBI lineage: Bacteria > Pseudomonadati > Pseudomonadota > Gammaproteobacteria > Pseudomonadales > Pseudomonadaceae > Pseudomonas > Pseudomonas sp. GW821-FHT09E12. Next base: position 273,775 of record NZ_JBWKOM010000005.1, read on the forward strand.
ATGGTCAGTGAGCTTGAGGGATACAGTGTCCTGGAGCCCAGCGCCACCAATGGCGAAGAGGCATTGGCCCTGATCGACAGCCTGAAGCCGGATATCGTGCTTCTCGACATCCGCATGCCGGGTCTCGATGGCCTGCAGGTTGCCGCCCGTTTGTGTGAGCGCGAAGCGCCGCCAGCCGTGGTGTTTTGTGCCGCCCCTGATGAATTCGCCCTCGAGGCTTTTGATGTCAGCGAGGTAGGTCACCTGCTCAAACCGGTGCGTTCCGAGCATCTGCTCGAGGCGCTGAAAAAGGCCGACCGCCCCAACCGGGTCCAGCTGGCGGCCCTGACCCGGCCTGCCGCGGAAAGCGGCAGCGGCCCTCGCAGCCATATCAGTGCGCGGACCCGCAAAGGCATCGAGCTGATCCCGCTGGATCAGGTCGTCTATTTCATTGCCGACCACAAATATGTGACCTTGCGCCATGAAAGCGGCGAAGTCCTGCTGGACGAACCCCTGAAGGCGCTGGAAGACGAGTTTGGCGAGCGCTTCGTGCGCATCCATCGCAACGCCCTGGTGGCCCGTGAACGCATCGAACGCCTGCAGCGTACGCCGCTGGGGCATTTCCAGCTGTTCCTCAAAGGTCTCAATGGTGATGCGTTGATCGTCAGCCGACGGCATGTGGCCGGCGTGCGCAAGATGATGCAGCAGCTCTAGATCCGGGCGGCCGGGCGGGTCATGCGCCCCGCCCGCAATGTTCCTGCAGCCAGGGAGGGGCTGTAGTTCCTGATACAAGTCAAAGCTGATTTGGCTGAGCTGTTATCATCTGCCGTATTTTCATCAGTACGGATTGATCCATGTCCTCTCGCGAAATCCGCATCGCTACCCGCAAAAGTGCCTTGGCCTTGTGGCAAGCCGAATACGTCAAAGCTCGTCTGGAAGCCGCTCACCCGGGGTTGATCGTGACGCTGGTGCCCATGGTCAGTCGCGGCGACAAGCTGCTCGACTCGCCGTTGTCGAAAATCGGCGGCAAGGGACTGTTCGTCAAGGAGCTGGAAACCGCGCTGCTGGAAAACGAAGCGGATATCGCCGTGCATTCGATGAAAGACGTGCCCATGGACTTCCCTGAAGGCCTGGGCCTGTTCTGCATCTGCGAGCGTGAAGACCCGCGCGATGCCTTTGTCTCCAATACCTATTCCAGTCTTGACGACCTGCCCGTGGGCAGCGTGGTGGGCACCTCCAGCCTGCGTCGCCAGGCGCAGTTGCTGGCTCGTCGTCCGGACCTGCAGATCCGCTTCCTGCGCGGCAACGTCAATACTCGCCTGGCCAAGCTCGACGCCGGTGAGTACGACGCCATCATCCTGGCCGCTGCGGGCTTGATCCGTCTTGGCTTCGAAGATCGCATCAGCTCTTCGATCAGCGTCGACGACAGCCTTCCGGCTGGCGGCCAGGGTGCGGTGGGCATCGAATGCCGCACAGCCGACAGCGAGATCCATAAGCTGCTGGCGCCACTGCATCATGTCGATACCGCGGATCGAGTCACCGCCGAGCGGGCCCTCAACAAGCATCTGAATGGCGGCTGCCAGGTACCGATCGCCTGCTATGCGGTGCTCGAAGGCGATCAGCTGTGGCTGCGTGGCCTGGTCGGCGAGCCGAGCGGCGGTGTGCTGCTCAGCGCCGAGGCCCGTGCTCCACGTAGCGCGGCGGCGGCGCTCGGCGTGCAGGTCGCGGAGGATCTGCTGGCCCAGGGCGCCGACGATATTCTGCGCGCGGTCTATGGCGAGGCTGGCGAAGAGTGAGCGACTGGCGTGTGCTGCTGACCCGGCCCACGGACGAGTCGGCGCTGCTGGCTGAGGTTCTGGGCGAAGCGGGGGTGTTCAGCAGCAGCCTGCCATTGCTGGAAATCCAAGCCCTGCCTGTTGGCGATACCCAGCGCGCCAAAGTGCTTGATCTGCACTTGTACTGTGCGGTGATCGTGGTCAGCAAGCCGGCCGCGCGAATGGCCGTGCAACTGCTCGAGCAGTTCTGGCCGCAGCCGCCGAGCCAGCGCTGGTTCAGTGTGGGCGCCGGCACGGCGCAGGTTCTGGCCGATCACGGCCTGGATGTTTTTTTCCCCGAGCAAGGCGATGACAGCGAAGCCTTGCTTGAACTTCCCCAGTTGCGCGAGGCTATTGCCCGGCCCGGCCCGCGGGTGCTGATCGTGCGCGGGGAGGGTGGCCGCGAGCTGCTGGCTGAGCGTTTGCGCGGCCAAGGTGCTAGTGTCGATTATCTAGAGTTGTACCGCCGCGACCTACCGCGCTATGCCGACGGGGTCCTGATGCAACGCATCCGAGCTGAACGCTTGAATGGGCTGGTGGTCAGCAGTGGGCAGGGTTTCGAGCACTTGCAGCAGTTGGCCGGCGAGGCCTGGCCACAGGTGGCGCGGCTGCCGTTGTTTGTACCGAGCCCCCGGGTCGCCGAGATGGCGCGTGCCGCCGGGGCCAAGAAAGTTGTGGATTGTCGTGGCGCCAGCGCCGCGGCCTTGCTAACGGCGTTACGGGAGCAACCCGTGCCCGTTCTCTAAACGCAAAGGATGGATACGTGAGCGAAACAGCCTTGCCTAAAGATGATGTCCAGCCGGTAATCGATGCACCGGCTGAACCCGCAACCCCTGCTCCGCAGCGCCGTGGCAACGGGTTGGCGATCCTCGCCCTGCTGCTGGGGGCGGCCGGCGTCGCTGCCGGCGGCTGGGGTGTCTGGCAGGTGCGCAGCCTGCAGGCCAACAATCAACAGCAGTTGGGGCAGTTGCAGGCCCTCGGTGATGAGGCGCAGAGCCTGAAGCTCAACGAGCAGCGCCTGACGGCTCGCCTGGAGCAGTTGCCGGCGGCCGATGAGCTGGAAGAGCGCCGCCGTCTGGTCGCGCAGTTGCAGGGTGACCAGCAGCGACTCAATCAGAAGCTCGAGAGCGTGCTGGGAGCCAGCCGCAAGGACTGGCGTCTGGCCGAGGCGGAACATCTGTTGCGTCTGGCCAGCCTGCGTCTTTCGGCCTTGCAGGACATCAGCAGCGCCCAGGCCCTGGTGCAGGGGGCCGACGAGATCCTGCGCGAGCAGAACGATCCCGGTTCTTTCGCCGCGCGCGAACAGCTGGCCAAGAGTCTTGCGGCCCTGCGCAGTACCGAACAACCGGATCGCACCGGGCTGTTCCTGCAACTGGGCGCACTGCGCGACCAGGTGACCGAACTCACCGAGCTGGCCCCCGAGTACCGCGACCGTGGCGATTCGTTGCTGGGCCTGACCGCCGACGGTGACGGCGCCAGCCGCTGGGCGCAATGGTGGGATCAGATCTCGCGTTACATTCGTATCGACTTCAACGCGGACAAGAATGTGCGGCCGCTGCTCGCCGGGCAAAGCCTGACGCAGGTGCGCCTGGCCTTGAGCCTGGCCCTGGAGCAGGCGCAATGGGCGGCCCTGAACGGCCAGGCGCCGGTGTACACCCAGGCCCTGGCGGAAGCTCGCGACGTGTTGAAGGGCAACTTCAATCAGGACAACCCGCAGAGCAAACTCATGCTCGAGCGCGTGTCCGAACTGAGCAAACAGCCGGTCACCGTGCAGACGCCGGACCTGGCCAAGACCCTGAGCGCCGTTCAGGCCTACCTGGAGCGACGCAACCTGAGCGCTGAAGAGTCGGTGAAACCACTGGCCAAACCTGCTGCGAATGCCCCGCAGGAGACCAGCCCATGAAGCGCCTGTACGTGATTCTGTTCCTGGTGATCGCCGCCTCGGGATTGCTGGGGTTGGCGATTGCCGAGCATTCCGGGTACATCCTGATTGCCTACGACAGCTTCCGTTATGAGTCGAGCCTGTGGGCGACCCTGGCGCTGGTCGCGGTGATCTGGCTGGTGATCTGGGGTATCAAGGCACTGATCGAACTGGTGATGGCCTCCAGCGGCGTGGTCAATCCCTGGTCGCGGCGCAACCGCAGCCGTCGCGTGCAGATTGCCATCGAACAAGGCCAGATGGATCTTGCCGAGGGCCGCTGGGCCAGCGCCCAGAAGCACTTGCATCGTGCCGCAGAAGCCGAGCGCCAGCCTCTTTTGTACTACCTCGGCGCGGCGCGGGCGGCGAACGAGCTGGGAAACTACGAGCAGTGCGACAGCCTGCTGGAGCGTGCCCTCGAGCGCCAGCCCCAGGCTGAGTTGGCGGTGGCCTTGAGTCATGCCCAACTGCAGACCGATCGCGGTGATACCGAAGGCGCCCTGAGTACCCTGCAAGCCATGCACGAGCGTCATCCGCACAGTGTCCAGGTGCTGCGGCAGTTGCAGCGTCTGCACCAGCAGCGGGGCGATTGGTCGGCGGTGATCCGCCTGCTGCCCGAGCTGCGCAAGGACAAGGTCCTGCCCGCCAACAAACTGGCCGAGCTGGAACGTCGGGCCTGGGGCGAGAACCTGACCCTCGCGGCACATCGCGAAGAGGACGGTACGGTCGGCCTGCAATCGCTCAACCGCGCTTGGCAGCAACTGACCGCGGCTCAGCGTCAGGAACCGCAGCTGGTGCTGGCCTACGCCGAGCAACTGCGGCAATTGGGCGCCGGGGCCGAGGCCGAAGAAGTGCTGCGCGTCGCTCTCAAACGCAAGTACGACAGCCATCTGGCGCGGCTTTACGGCTTGCTGCGGGGCAGTGACCCGGCGCGGCAACTGCAGTTCGCCGAGCAGTGCCTCAAAGACCACCCGAACGACCCGAGCCTGCTGCTGACCCTGGGCCGCCTGTGCCTGCAAACCAGTCTCTGGGGCAAGGCGCGGGACTACCTGGAAAGCAGCCTGCGCCTGCAGCGCAACCCTGAAGCCTGTGCCGAGCTGGCCCGGTTGCTGGCACAGCTGGGCGATACCGAGCGCAGCAACCAGCTGTTCCAGGAAGGTCTGGGGCTGTTGGACGAGCGCCTCCTGGCATCGCCGCTGCCGGTGCCCGCCAGGGTATAAACCCGCAAGGCTGGGCCGTCCACGGAGGGGCGGCCCGTCCCGCGACTCCCTCCCGATCTGGCCTCTGTGCCGGTTTGCCGCGCTCGATCTTGTCATGGCGCGCCTTGAAAGGGCCGAGCGCTTTCTCTACCGTGGCAGCCTGTTTCTTCCGTTGTGGATACACCATGTCGCTGGCCGGCTCACGCTTGCTGTTCTCCCTTGTGTTTTTTACCGGTGCCTTGGCCCTGTGGGCTTCGTTTCACCTGGAGTTCGGGGTTGGGCTCGAGCCTTGCCTGTTGTGGGTGGCGCAACGTTTCTTCGCGTTGCTGTTGACCTCGATCAGCCTGGTCGCGGCCCTGCAGGGGCCACAATACCCGGCGAGTGCCCTGTATTGGCTGCTGGAACTGCTCTGCAGCCTGGCGGGTGTCGTTACGGCAGGGCGCCATGTGTTATTGCAGAACATTCCTTCGGATCAGTTGCTGGCGTGCTTGCCGGACATGCCGTTCATGCTCGGCAACCTGTCCTGGGGGCGTGCCTTGCAGCTGGTTTTCACCGGGACCGCGCAGTGCGCGGAGGTCACCTGGACGTTGCTGGACATGAGTGCCGCGGAGTGGAGCCTGCTGTTTTTCATCGCTGTGATGATTTTGAGCGCCTATCGTCTGGCGCGGCTTCTACCATGGGGCCGGCGCAGGGCGGCCGCGACCTGAGTCGTCGATTTGCGATGGGGCGCAAGATTAAACACTTGTATGAACTTTATCTCCTGCGTACCTTGAAGCGGCTGTCGAGCGGGCATAATCTGGCCCGCACGTGTCACCGCAATTACGTTGCTCGATGCTGTTCTGCCTGGCCGAATGCTGATGTTCAGTCCAGTGGCGGATTCAGAGCGGCATGACCCATAAGGGAAGAGAGATCGCCATGCTCGAAAGTTGTCAGAATGCTCAGGAACGCTGGGGTGGAGTGCATCTGCTGATCGATCGCTGGTTGCAGGAGCGTCACGAACTGGTTCGGGCCTATGATGCTCTCGGCGCGGAGCCTGAGACGCTGGCTGAAAATCGACAGCCGCTGCAGGAGTTCTGCGCAATCCTGGTGGACTACGTCTCCGCCGGCCACTTTGAAATCTACGAGCAGTTGACTGGCGAGGCCAAGGCCTTCAATGATCAGCGCGGGCTCGAACTGGCCGAAACCATTTATCCACGGATTGATGTCATCACTGAAAAGCTGCTGGCGTTCAACGATCTGTGCGACGAAGGAAAATGCGTGGCGGAGAAATTCAAGGAGCTGGGTGGTCTGCTGCATGAACGCTTCGAGCTGGAAGATTGCCTGATCGAAGTGCTGCACAACGCTCACAAGGAAGAGGCCGCCGTTCAGGCCTGACTTGCAGCGAAAGCTTTACCGAAACGGTGCGCATTGCGCACCGTTTTTCGTTTCTGCTCCCCCTAACCGGTAGCCCCCAGCAGCTCGATTTCAAACACCAGTGGCGTGTAAGGCGCGATCAGGTCGCCCGCGCCATCGGCGCCGTAAGCCTGGGCCGAAGGAATCACCAGGCGCCACTTCGCCCCCGTCGGCATCTGCTGTAAGGCGCTGCGCCATCCGGCAATCACACTGTCCAGGCGAAACCACTGCGGCTGCTGATTCTGATCGAACACCGTGCCATCAGGCAGGCGTCCGGTGTAGCGAACCTGTACCGAACCATTGGCTCCCGGCCGTACTCCGTCGCCGGGTGCCAGCTCGGTCAGCAGGATGCCGTTCTCCAGTTCGCGTACGCCCGGCTTGGCCTTTTCGGCCGAGAGAAAACGCTGTTCGTTTTCCAGCGCCACTTCGATTCGCGGCTTGTCCGCTTGCTCGCCGACCTGTGCTTCATGCTGGGTGAGGATCTGTTCGATACGCTCGTCCTTGAGTGCCAGGGGCTTGCCTTGGTAGGCCTGTTTCAAGCCCTCCACCAATGCCTGGATCTGCAGGTCCGGCACCTCCTGGCGCAGGCGTTCACCGAGGCTGGCGCCCAGGCTGTAGGCGAGATCGTGAGCATCGTTTTTCTGCGAATCTTCGGCGGCCTGAGCCAGTGGCAACAACACACACAAGGATAAAAAAAGGTAACGCGACATGGGCGTTCTCCGGCCTGAGACGAGGGGGATTATGCCAGCGTGGATGTGGCGGCTGGTGAGTAACTTTCTTGTGTGCGAAGAACATTTTCGATCCTCTGCAACGCATGGCATTCGATACTGTCAACATGCCCTAGCGGCGGTAGCAGCAGAGGTCTAGTATGAGCCGCAACTCACGTCAGCCAGGAGGTAAACCATGTCGGCCAATAAGAAGCCTGTAAATACTCCGTTGCATTTGCTCCAACAGCTTTCGAGCAGCCTGCTCGAACATTTGGAAAACGCTTGTTCCCAAGCCTTGGCTGATGCTGAAAAACTGCTCGCCAAACTGGAAAAGCAACGCGGTAAGGCACAGGAAAAACTGCACAAATCGCGCACCAAATTGCAGGACGCCGCGGCGGCCGGCAAGGCCAAGGCACAAGCCAAAGCCAAGGACGCAGTGAAAGAACTTGAAGACCTGCTCGATGCACTCAAGGCACGTCAATCCGAAACCCGCGCCTACATTCTGCAACTCAAGCGCGACGCTCAGGAAAGCCTGAAACTGGCCCAGGGCGTCGGTCGTGTGAAAGAAGCCGCAGCCAAGGTGCTGAGCACTCGCTCCACCAAACCGGTCGCCGCTCCAGCACAGAAAGCCGCAGCCAAGCCGGCGGCAAAAGCCCCGGCCAAACCTGCCGCTAAAGCACCGGCAAAAGCTGCCAGCAAACCGGCTGCCAAACCTGCCGCCAAGCCAGTGGCAAAAACCGCCGCAGCCAAACCTGCAGCTGCCAAGCCAGCGGCTAAACCGGCTGCTGCAAAAGCACCTGCAAAACCTGCTGCCAAACCCGTTGCGAAAACGGCGGCTGCCAAACCGGCTGCAGCGAAACCCGCTGCCAAGCCAGCAGCAAAACAAGCGGCCAAACCCGCCGCCAAGCCAGCGGCTAAAACCGCAGCGGCCAAGCCTGCTGCTGCCAAGCCAGCGGCTAAACCGGTAGCGGCAAAAACTGCTGCGAAGCCGGCCGCCAAACCGGCTGCGGCCAAAGCTCCGGTGAAGGCAGCAGCGAAACCCGCGGCCAAACCGGCAGCTAAACCTGCAGCAGCCAAACCAGCGGCTTCCACTGCCGCCAAGCCAGCAGCCGCTAAACCGGCTGCAGCAAAACCAGCCGCCAAGCCTGCGGTGAAACCTGCTGCCAAGCCGGCTGCAAAACCTGCCGCGAAGAAGCCAGTCGCCGCCAAGCCTGCTGCTGCCAAACCGGCCACCGCTCCAGCGGCCGCCAAACCAGCCACCCCGGCAACTCCGGCAACTAAGCCGGCGGCACCGGTCTCTTCGCCAGCTCCAGCGGCGACTGCTGCGCCAGCTCCGACTGCCGCTCCCGCCAGCACTACGCCAACCAGCGCTTCCTAAGCGCCGGTCACCGCGACGCGCAGCGCCTGCAGCGCGTCGCGGTTGAGGTTGGCGGCTTCGGCCGCCAGTCCTTCCAGCCAGTCCGTCAGATCCTGCGTTTCACCCTTCGACCATTCTCCCGCCAGCGCCTCCAGGCGCAGCAGCAGTTGCCGCTCGGCCTCCAGTTCCAATGCCTTGACCTGTTCGCGCAAGACCGTCAGTTCCGGATCCGCGCTCGCGGCCGGGCGCCATTGCGTGCGCAGTTGGCGTAGCGGCCTGACGACTTGGTCGTGCCAGGGCTGGCCCAGGGTTCGCAGCTGTTGCAGGCGCTGCGAAGTGCAGGCCACCCCGCGTGCGCCGAGCCAGGCCGCGCAGAGTAGAAGGCAGACATTGGCCCCGGCCGCCTGAAGGTTCAGGCAGGCTTCTTCGACGCCCGGGCGGGCGTAGGTCTTGAGGGTGAAGCTCCACAGGTCAGAGGACATAGTGCTACTCGCGCCAGTTGCGAACGAAGCTGGTAGACTCCGCCGCCATTATGATTCGACTTCAGAACCTGACTTTACAGCGTGGTCCGCAACGTCTGCTAGAAGACGCCGAGCTGACCCTGCACGCCGGCCAGAAAGCCGGCCTGATCGGTGCCAACGGCGCCGGAAAATCCAGCCTGTTCGCCTTGCTGCGTGGCGAGTTGCACCCGGATTCGGGCGACTGCTTCCTGCCCGCCGACTGGCGCATCGCCCATATGCGCCAGGAGGTCGATACCCTCGAGCGGCTGGCGGTCGACTACGTGCTCGATGGCGACCTGCGCCTGCGCCAGGTGCAGCGTGAGCTGGCCGCCGCCGAAGCGGCCCATGATGGTGCGGCCCTGGCGCGCCTGCATGCCGAGCTGGACAGCGCCGACGGTTATACCGCCGACGCCCGGGCGCGCAAGCTGCTGGCCGGCCTGGGTTTCAGCAACGAGCAGATGGACCGCCAGGTCGGCGACTTCTCCGGTGGCTGGCGGATGCGCCTGAACCTGGCTCAGGCGCTGATGTGCCCGTCGGATCTGCTGTTGCTCGACGAACCGACCAACCACTTGGACCTCGATGCGATCCTCTGGCTGGAGGACTGGCTCAAGGGCTACCCCGGCACCTTGCTGCTGATTTCCCATGACCGCGATTTCCTCGATGCCGTGGTCGACCATGTGGCTCACGTCGATCAGCGCAAGATCACCCTCTATCGCGGTGGCTACAGCGCCTTCGAGCGCGCCCGTGCCGAACGCCTGGCGCAACAGCAGCAAGCCTACGAGAAGCAGCAGGCGCAACGCGCGCATATGGAAAAGTACATTGCGCGCTTCAAGGCCCAGGCCACCAAGGCCCGCCAGGCCCAGAGCCGGATCAAGGCCCTGGAGCGGATGGAAGAGTTGTCCGCCGCCCACGTCGACTCGCCGTTCGACTTCGTTTTCCGCGAGTCGGAAAAGATCTCCAGCCCGCTGCTCGACCTGTCCGATGCCCGTCTGGGTTACGGCGAGAAGACCGTGCTGGAGAAGGTCAAGCTGCAACTGACCCCGGGTGCGCGCATCGGTCTGCTCGGCCCCAACGGTGCGGGCAAGTCGACCCTGATCAAGAACCTCTCCGGCGAGCTGTCGCCGCTGGGCGGTCGCCTGACCCGCGGCGAGAACACCGTGGTCGGTTATTTCGCCCAGCACCAGCTGGACTCGCTCGATGCCAAGGCCAGCCCGTTGCTGCATTTGCAGCGCCTGGCGCCGACCGAGCGCGAGCAGACCCTGCGCGACTTCCTCGGTGGTTTCGACTTCCGCGGCGCGCGTATCGACGAGCCGGTGCTGAATTTCTCCGGTGGCGAAAAGGCGCGCCTGGCCCTGGCTCTGATTGCCTGGGACCGCCCGAACCTGCTGCTGCTCGACGAACCGACCAACCACCTGGACCTGGAGATGCGCCTGGCCCTGACCATGGCCCTGCAAGAGTTCAGCGGCGCGGTGCTGGTGGTCTCCCACGACCGTCACCTGCTGAAAAGCACCACCGACAACTTCTACCTGGTGGCCGACGGCAAGGTCGAAGAGTTCGACGGCGACCTGGACGACTACGCGCGCTGGCTGGTGGACTACCGCCAGCGCAACGCGCCGGTCAGCACGACCACGGTCAACCCGGACAAAACCGACAAGAAGGCCCAGCGCCAGGCTGCCGCGGCCCTGCGCCAGCAGCTGGCCCCGCACAAGCGCGAAGCCGACAAGCTGGAAACCGAGCTGGGCAAGGTCCACGAGCGGCTGGCGAAAATCGAAGCCAGCCTCGGCGACAGTGGTATCTACGAAGCCGCGCGCAAGGATGAGTTGCGTGATCTGCTGGCCGAGCAGGCCAAGCTGAAGGTGCGCGAAGGCGAACTGGAAGAGGCCTGGATGGAAGCCCTGGAACTGCTGGAAAGCATGCAGGCGGAACTGGAAGCCTTGTCCTGATGGAAGCGTTCAAGCTGCCTGTGCCTATCACGTGGGTCGAGCCGCTGTGGGTCACCGTGCAAATCCTGCTGATCCTGCTGGCTGGCTACGTCACCCAGCGGTTTGTCGCGCGCTGCCTGACCCGCCTGGGTGAACGTTACCCGTTCCCGCCGCAGTTGCTGATGCCGCTGCGCGGCGGCTTGCGCTGGCTGATCATGGGCAGCGCGCTGATCTTCGTCCTGGAGCGGCTCGGGGTGTCGGCGACGGTGCTCTGGACTGCCCTGTCCGGTTTTGTCGCCGTGGCTGCGGTGGCCTTCTTCGCCATGTGGAGTGTGCTGTCCAACCTGCTCTGCGCCATCCTGATCTTCACCGTGGGCCCGTTCCGCATCGGCGATGTGGTCGAACTGGTGGATACCCTCGACAAACCTGGCATCAAGGGCCGGGTGGTGGCAATCAACCTGCTGTACACCTCGTTGATCGAGGCCGAGGAAGCCGGCACCGGCGGCGTCATGGTGCAAGTGCCCAACAGTCTGTTCTTCCAGCGTTCGGTGCGCCGCTGGCGCGGTAGCGATGCGCTGTCGATAAGCTCCGGCGAGAAATAGTCCTGCTGCGCCGTCTCTGTAGCCGCTGCCGAGCATCGCAAGGCTGCGATCGGCTGCGATGCAGACGTGCTCTTGAGATCGCAGGAAGCTCCTGCGTGTCGAGCGCGACCCCGGCCTATCGCAGCCTTCGGCAGTGGCTACAGTTGGCCGGCGATGCCTGTCCGACAAAAATCTATGGTCATCCGCCCGCCGGCGCATTAGCTTAGGCGTCTACGACGAATTCGAGCCGAGGTGTGCGATGGTTCTTGAGACATGGCTGGCGTTTTTTGCCGCCTGCTGGGTGATCAGCCTTTCCCCGGGGGCCGGCGCGATTGCGTCGATGTCCTGCGGTCTGCAATACGGTTTCTGGCGCGGTTACTGGAACGCCCTGGGCCTGCAACTGGGCCTGGCCATGCAGATTGCGATTGTCGCCGCCGGCGTGGGGGCGATTCTCGCGGCATCCTCGACCGCCTTTTACGCGATCAAATGGTTCGGCGTGGCTTACCTGGTTTACCTCGCGGTCAAACAGTGGCGCGCGCTGCCCAGCGACCTGAGCGACGACGCCGCGATCCGGCCGATCGGCAAACCCCTGGCGCTGGTGTTCCGCGGGTTCCTGGTCAACATCAGCAACCCCAAGGCTCTGGTGTTCATGCTGGCGGTCCTGCCGCAGTTCATCGATCCCCACGCACCGCTGGTGAAGCAGTACCTGATCCTCGGCGCGACCATGATTGCCGTCGACCTGATCGTCATGGCCGGCTACACCGGCCTGGCCTCCAAGGTCCTGCGCCTGCTGCGCACGCCGACCCAGCAACGGCGCATGAACCGCACCTTCGCCGGCCTGTTCCTCGGCGCCGCCGGGTTGCTGGCGACCATTCGCAAAGCGCCGGTCTAAGAGGCTGGTCACATAAAAAGGCGCCCATCGAGGGCGCCTTTTTTGTGCGTGCGCCTCAGGGAAACCGCGAGCATGAACCCGTCCCGGCCGCGCCCGGATTTATTTCATCTTTGTTCAGGAAGCCCCGGACCCCAGGTGATTCAAGGCTTTGGCCCGGCATCAGGAACCACGGCGCCTGGGTGTCTGTATGACAGAGCTTGAGTGAAACTCATTGGAAGTGAACAATGTGTTACTTCGTATTTCCATTTGAGATTCGTTCATGACTGCCCCCTCCCGTTTCCTGGCGTGGCTCGTGCTGCCGGTATTGGCCCTGTGCAGCGCCAACCTGCTGGCGGACACTGTAGAAGGCGCGCCCAAGGCGCTGCACCTGCTCGACTACATTGGCGCGGACTACCCTCCGACGGTCGAGGCGGGCAAGGTCATTGACGACTCCGAGTACCGTGAACAGGTCGAGTTTCTCGGCGTGTTGCAGGGGCTGGTCGCCGATTTGCCGGCCAAGCCGGAGAAGGCCGAGCTGGAGCAGGGCATCGCCAGCCTGAACGACGCGGTCAAGGCCAAGGCGGACGGCGCCCTCGTCGCCCGTCAGGCACGGCAGCTGGGCGCCAAGCTGGCGGTGGCCTATGAGGTCAGCCAGGCGCCGATCATCACCCCGGATCCGAGCCGTGGCGCGCCTTTGTATGCCCAGCATTGCTCGGTGTGTCACGGCGACACCGGTGCCGGCGATGGCCCGGCTGGGGTCGGCCTGACGCCGCCACCGGCCAACCTGCGGGATGCGGCGCGCACGGATCACTTGAGCCTCTACGCGATCTACAACACCCTCGGCCTGGGCGTCGAAGGCACCGACATGCCGTCTTTCGCCGATCAGCTGGATGACCGCCAGCGCTGGGACTTGGCGACCTATATCGCCGGCTTCACTGCCGACCCGGCCGCGGCGAAGGGTGACAAGAGCTACAACCTCGCCGACCTGGCCCGCCAGACCCCAAGCGAAGTGCAGGCCGCCGAAGGGCCGCAGGCCGCGGCCACCTTCCGTGCCCAGCGCGCCCAGCCGCCACAGGTCAAGCGCGGCCCGGCGCAACTGCTCGACTACACCGCCTCGACCCTGGACAAGAGCCTGGCCGCCTACCGCGCCGGTGACCGCGAACAGGCCTACGACCTGTCGGTGGCGGCGTACCTGGAAGGCTTCGAGCTGGTGGAAAGCTCCCTCGACAACGTCGATGCCAATGTGCGCAAGGACACCGAGAAAGCCCTGATGGCCTACCGTCAGGCGCTGCAGGACGGCTTGCCGGCAGAGCAGGCCGGGCAGCGCCTGGATGCCGCCAAGGCCAAGCTGAAAGAGTCGGCGGGCCTGCTGGGCAGCGATGGCCTGAGCTGGTCCCTGAGCTACATTTCCGGCCTGCTGATCCTGCTGCGCGAAGGCCTGGAAGCGATCCTGGTGCTGGCGGCGATCCTGGCCTTCCTGCGCAATACCGGCCAGCAATCGGCGGTGCGCAGCGTCAACGTCGGTTGGGGGCTGGCGTTGCTGGCCGGCCTGGCGACCTGGGCGCTGGCGGCGTATGTGATCGATGTCAGCGGCTCCCAGCGCGAGTTGCTGGAAGGCGCCACGGCCTTGTTCGCCAGTGTCATGGTGCTGTGGCTCGGCGTGTGGATGCACGACCGCCGGCACGCAGCGGCCTGGCAGGACTACATCAAGAGCAGCCTGGTGGGCGGTGGCGGCCGTTTTGGTTTTGCGGTGCTGGCGTTCTTCTCGGTCTATCGCGAGCTGTTCGAAGTGATCCTGTTCTACGAAACCCTGTGGCTGCAGGCCGGCCCGGCGGGCCATAACGCAGTGCTGGCCGGCGGCGCCACGGCGCTGGTGCTGCTGGTCGGCCTGGCCTGGGTGATCCTGCGCGGTTCGGCCAAGCTGCCGCTGGCCCTGTTCTTCGGCATCAACGCGGCGTTGCTGTGCGCCTTGTCGGTGGTGTTTGCCGGGCATGGCGTCAAGGCGCTGCAGGAGGCTGGAATCTTCGGTACGCGGCCGGTGGCGTTCTTCGACTTCGACTGGCTGGGCATTCACGCCGATGCCTACTCGCTGACGGCCCAGGCAGTGGCGATCGTGGCGATCATCGTGCTCTACAGTCGCAGCCGCATCGCCGAGAAACGGCGGACCCAGGTTTCCTGAGGCATCCGTTTCGCTCATTATCGCGGGCAAGCCGCGCGCCCACAGTTCATCGAGATCTGTAGGCGCGCGGCTTGCCCGCGATGCTTTCAGAGGAATAACCCAATGCGTGTCTGGATCGATGCCGACGCCTGCCCCAAGGCGGCGAAGGATCAGGTGGTGAGGTTTGCCCTCAAGCGCCAGTTCGAGCTGGTGTTGGTGGCGGGGCAGCCGCAGATCAAGCCGGCCTTTGCCTGCGTCAAGCTGATCGTGGTGCCCAGCGGCCCGGATGCGGCTGACGATTATCTGGTGGAACACGCGGTGCCGGGCGAACTGGTGATCTGCAGCGATGTGCCCCTGGCCGACCGGCTGGTGAAGAAGGGCGTCGCCGCCCTCGACCCGCGGGGCAAGGAGTTCGATGCGCAGAACATGGGCGAACGGCTGGCGGTGCGTAACCTGTTTACCGATCTGCGCGAGCAGGGGCAGGTCGGTGGCGGGCAAGGCGCTTATGGGGATCGTGAGAAGCAGGCCTTTGCCAATGCCCTGGACCGGATCCTGACGCGGCTGGCGCGTCAGGCCTGACAATTCCCGCGAGGCGAGGGCGTTTGCCGCTCGCCACGGCTTTTGGGTTACTCGTCGTTTTCGTGGGTCAGTTCCAGCACCCGATCCACCAGCTTATTGATTCCGGCCGCGGCTTCGCTGATGGACTGCGCGAGCATGTAGGCCGGGGTGCTGACCAGCTTGCGCGCCTTGTCCTCGATGATGTCGCCGACGGTGCACTCTGCATGGGTCGCACCCATCTTGCTGACGGCGGCCGCGGTGTCGGCGTCGTTGCCGATGGTGCAGGTGACGCCCGGGCCGTAGATCTTCGCCGCCAACGCTGGCGAGATGCAGATCAGGCCCACTGGCTTGCCGGCTTCGGCGAAGGCTTCGGTCAGCGCCAGGACATCCGGCTGGACCGTGCAGCCGGCCCCTTCCACGGCGAAGTTGGAAAGGTTTTTCGCCGCGCCAAAACCGCCAGGCACGATCAGTGCGTCGAAGTCTTCAGCGTTGGCCTCGCGGATGTCTTTGACCTGGCCGCGGGCGATGCGCGCCGATTCCACCAGGACATTGCGCGATTCGGGCATCTCTTCGCCGGTCAGGTGGTTGATCACATGCAGCTGGGCGATGTTCGGGGCGAAGCACTGCACCTGGGCGCCACGCTGGTCCAGGCGCAGCAGGGTGATGACGCTTTCATGG
Organism: Pseudomonas sp. GW821-FHT09E12; assembly: GCF_059416085.1. Taxonomy (NCBI): domain Bacteria; kingdom Pseudomonadati; phylum Pseudomonadota; class Gammaproteobacteria; order Pseudomonadales; family Pseudomonadaceae; genus Pseudomonas; species Pseudomonas sp. GW821-FHT09E12. Next base: position 289,409 of record NZ_JBWKOM010000005.1, read on the forward strand.
ATCTCGGCACCGTCATAGACGCCACAGCCGGAAAGGATCACTGCAACTTTTTTGCTCATGGTTTTTTCTCCAGATTCATGGCGTTAAATGTCCACTAATTTGTCGCCCGTTGCCATAGGGTTATCCCGCCGCCCGACCTAATCTTCGATCAGGATTGCGATCAGGCCGTGTGATGAATTTCATTCTGTATGTGGTGCCGTTCTTCTTCGTGCTGATAGTCCTCGAGCTGCTGGCCGACCGCTGACAGGGGGAACAACTATCGGGTCGCGGACGCTCTCTACATGGATCGCAACTACGACGGCGTGTTCATTATTTGGGACCGGCTGTTCGGCACCTTTCAGGAGGAGGACGACAACGAGCCGGTGGTCTTCGGCGTCACCGCGCCCCTGGCCAGCTGGAACCCGGTGTGGGCCAATTTGCAGTTCTATGCCCGGTTGCTGATGATGCGCGGTGTATGCGGCTCTTGGCAGCTACCTGATGAACCTGGGCGACAGCCTGCCTGTCGCGACCCTGATGCTGGGCTGGAGCGCCATGGCCTTTGGTCTGTTCGTATTGGGGGTGGCGCTGGAGAATCGCCCGTGGGCGCTGAAGAGGGAGCTGCTGCGGCTGGCGTCGAACCTGCCGCTGGTGTGGCTGGCGCCTCTGGTCGGCCTGATCAGTTACAGCCTGCTCAGTGGCATTGCGCTTTACTGCTGCCGGGGTCGTCTTACTCGACTGGCGTCTTAGACTTGCAGCAATCGCTCTGCTCGTTCTGCTTGACCTGTTCGGCTTCGTAGATCGCCTTGGCCAGTCGCGCATTCTTGAAGCGGCGGCGCAGCCACAGGGCAAAACCCAGGACCAGCAAGGCGCCGAGCACCCACAGTTCGTACTTCTTGATGCTGCCCAGCATGCCTTCGAGCACGGCGCCGAAGTGATAGGCCGCGGCGGCCAGGGCAGCGGCCCAGATCGCCGCGCCAATGCCGTTGAGCAACAGATAACGTCCCGGCGGATATCCCGACAGGCCGATGGCCACCGGCATCACGGTGCGCAGGCCGTAGACGAAGCGGAAACTCAGCACCCAGATGTCCGGATGCTTGCGGATATGCTCCAGCGCCCGATCGCCCATCAATTGCCAGCGCGGTTTGCGCGCCAGCAGCTTGCGCCCGTGCTTGCGTCCCAGGAAGTACCACAGCTGGTCGCCGGCATAGCTGCCGAAGAACGCCACGACCACCACCAGGTTGATGTCCATGTATCCGCGAAACGCGAGGAAGCCGGCCAGGACCAGGATGGTCTCGCCTTCGAAGAATGTGCCGAGAAAGAGGGCGAAGTAGCCGAATTCCTGAAGAAATTGTTGGAGCATTGTCTGGATGCTGGCGAAATGAACGCGCAGCCTAACCCTTCGGGCCCATGGAGGAAAGTATCCAAATGTGTCTCGACGTGAACAAATGCTGGCTGGACAATAGCTGCGACTACCGGTCACAGGGTTAAGCACAACTGTCATCCGTTCGTCATAATGGGCGCTTATAACTGTCACGCTCGCCCGCTTGTGCGGGCTCAGGAGTCTGTCGTGAGCTTTACCCCAGCCAACCGTTTGTTTCCCGCCACTCGCCTGCGTCGCAATCGCCGTGATGATTTTTCTCGTCGCCTGGTGCGTGAAAACGTCCTGACCACCGATGACCTGATCCTGCCGGTATTTGTGCTCGACGGTGAGAATCGTCGGGAAGCGGTGGCCTCGATGCCGGGCGTCGAACGCCTGACCATTGACCTGTTGCTGGAGGAAGCGGCGAAGTGGGTCGAGCTGGGGATTCCCGCGCTGGCGTTGTTCCCGGTGACCCCGGCGGATCTCAAGTCGCTGGACGCCGCCGAAGCCTGGAACCCGGAAGGCATTGCCCAGCGCGCCACCCGCGCGCTGCGTGAGCGTTTCCCTGAACTGGGGGTGATCACCGACGTGGCGCTCGACCCGTTCACCACCCACGGTCAGGACGGTATCCTCGACGAAGAAGGCTATGTGCAGAACGACATCACCGTCGATGCACTGGTCAAGCAAGCCCTGTCCCATGCCGAAGCCGGCGCCCAGGTGGTCGCGCCTTCGGACATGATGGACGGCCGCATCCAGGCGATCCGCGAAGCCCTGGAGCTGGCTGGCCACGTCAACGTGCGGATCATGGCCTATTCGGCCAAGTACGCCAGCGCCTATTACGGTCCGTTCCGCGATGCGGTCGGCTCGGCGCTGAACCTGGGCAAGGCCAACAAGGCCTCCTACCAGATGGACCCGGCCAACAGCCACGAAGCCCTGCATGAAGTGGCCGCCGACCTCGCCGAAGGCGCGGACATGGTCATGGTCAAGCCGGGCATGCCGTACCTGGACATCCTTTTGCGGGTCAAGGATGAATTCAAGGTGCCGACCTTTGTCTATCAGGTCAGCGGCGAATACGCCATGCACATGGCGGCGATCCAGAATGGCTGGTTGAGCGAAGGGGTTATTCTCGAATCCTTGACCGCCTTTAAACGCGCGGGTGCCGATGGCATCCTGACTTACTTTGCCGTTCGTGCTGCTCAATTGTTACGAGAGCAAAAATAGCCCTCCCAGGAACACGCGATGAATACCGAAGGACTCACTGAAGTTGCCGTAAAAGAAGCTCAACCCGTGGTCGAGCAGGTCGTTGAAACACCACCGGAGCTGGAAGCCCCGCCGGTGCAAGCGGACGCACCGCATGTGGCGATGCCGACCCTGGTCATCCCGAGCCTGGATGACAGCAGCCTGTATATCCATCGCGAGCTGTCGCAACTGCAGTTCAACATCCGCGTGCTGGAACAGGCGCTGGATGAGTCCTATCCGCTGCTGGAGCGCCTGAAGTTCCTGCTGATCTTCTCCAGTAACCTGGACGAGTTCTTCGAGATCCGCGTCGCCGGCCTGAAGAAGCAGATCACCTTCGCCCGTGAACAGGCCGGTGCCGATGGCCTGCAGCCGCACCAGGCCCTGGCGCGCATCAGCGACCTGGTGCACGGTCATGTCGACCGCCAGTACGCGATCCTCAACGACATCCTGTTGCCGGAGCTGGAGAAACATCAGGTCCGCTTCATCCGTCGCCGTTACTGGACCACCAAGCTCAAGACCTGGGTCCGTCGTTACTTTCGCGACGAGATCGCGCCGATCATCACCCCGATCGGTCTCGACCCGACCCACCCGTTCCCGCTGCTGGTGAACAAGAGTCTGAACTTCATCGTCGAACTCGAAGGGGTCGACGCCTTCGGTCGCGATTCCGGCCTGGCGATCATCCCGGCGCCGCGCCTGCTGCCGCGGATCATCAAGGTGCCGGAAGAAGTCGGCGGCCCTGGCGACAACTATGTGTTCCTCTCGTCGATGATCCACGCCCACGCCGATGACCTGTTCCAGGGCATGAAGGTAAAGGGCTGCTATCAGTTCCGCCTGACCCGCAACGCCGACCTGGCGGTGGACACCGAGGACGTCGAAGACCTGGCCCGCGCCCTGCGCGGCGAGCTGTTCTCCCGTCGTTACGGCGATGCGGTGCGTCTGGAAGTGGCCGACACCTGCCCGAAACACCTGTCCGACTACCTGCTCAAGCAGTTCAACCTGAGCGAGACCGAGCTGTACCAGGTCAACGGTCCGGTGAACCTGACGCGCCTGTTCAGCATCACCGGCCTGGACAGCCACCCGGAGCTGCAATACACGCCGTTCACCCCGCAGATTCCCAAGCTGTTGCAGAACAGCGAGAACATCTTCAGCGTCATCAGCAAGCAGGACATCCTGCTGCTGCATCCGTTCGAGTCCTTCACCCCGGTGGTCGACCTGCTGCGTCAGGCGGCCAAGGATCCGCACGTGCTGGCGGTGCGCCAGACCCTGTACCGCTCCGGCGCCAACTCGGAAATCGTCGATGCGCTGGTGGATGCGGCGCGTAACGGCAAGGAAGTCACCGCGGTGATCGAGCTGCGCGCGCGCTTCGACGAAGAGTCCAACCTGCAACTGGCCAGCCGCCTGCAAGCGGCCGGCGCGGTGGTGATCTACGGCGTGGTCGGCTTCAAGACCCACGCCAAGATGATGTTGATACTGCGGCGCGAAGCCGGCGAGATCGTGCGCTACGCCCACCTGGGCACCGGCAACTACCACGCTGGCAACGCCCGCCTGTACACCGACTACAGCCTGCTGACCTCCGACGACGCTTTGTGCGAAGACGTCGGTAAGCTCTTCAGCCAGTTGATCGGCATGGGCAAGACCCTGCGCATGAAGAAGCTGCTGCACGCGCCCTTCACCCTGAAGAAGGGCATGCTCGACATGATTGCCCGGGAGACCCAGTTCGCCCTGGACGGCAAGCCGGCGCATATCATCGCCAAGTTCAACTCGCTGACCGATCCGAAGATCATCCGCGCGCTGTACAAGGCCAGCCAGTCGGGCGTGCGCATCGACCTGGTGGTGCGGGGCATGTGCTGCCTGCGTCCGGGGATCGCCGGCGTGTCGCACAACATCCATGTGCGCTCGATCATCGGCCGCTTCCTGGAGCACACCCGGGTGTTCTACTTCCTCAATGGCGGCGAGGAGCAGATGTTCCTGTCCAGCGCCGACTGGATGGAGCGCAACCTCGACAAGCGCGTCGAGACTTGCTTCCCGGTCGAGGGCAAGAAGCTGATCCTGCGGGTCAAGAAGGAGCTGGAAAGTTATCTCACCGATAACACCCACAGCTGGAGCCTGCAGTCGGACGGTCGCTACATCCGCAACACCCCGACCGGCAACCAGAACCCGCGCAGCGCCCAGGCCACCCTGCTGGAGCGCCTGAGCAACCCGGTGCTGGCGGTGCGCTGAGCCCGGGGCTTATTCAGCCCATGAAAAAGCCGGCTTGCCGGCGATGGTGCCCTTTGGAAGGAGCCCATCGCCGGCAAGCCGGCTTTTTTGTGCGGGGCGTTTCAGTGCACGTTGAGGGTGATCCCGACCCGGGTCAGCCATTCCGCTTCCAGGGCGAAGTCGGCCTGGGTCAGCTGGTTCTCGTCGAGCCAGTTTGCCGGGAACATCACCTCCAGGCTGTCGCCGGCGGCGTGCAGCTTCACCTGGGGCATTTCCTGGGTGCCGCGGATGTGGTGGAACAGGATGGCGAAACGCAGCAGCACGCACAGGCGGATCAGCTTGCTGCCTTCCTCGCCGAATTCGGCGAACTTGTCCTTGGGAATGTTGCGGCGGTGACCGCGTACCAGTAGCGCGAGCATTTGCTGGTCTTCGCGGGAGAAGCCGGCGAGGTCGGAGTGCTCGATCAGGTAGGCGCCGTGCTTGTGGTAATGGTAGTGGGCGATATCCAGGCCCACTTCATGGACCTTGGCGGCCCAGCCCAGCAGTTCGCGCCAGACGCCGTCCTCCAGGTCCCAGTCCTCGGCCACCTGGTCGAAGGCGTGGAGCGCCTTGCGCTCGACCCGAGCGGCCTGTTCCAGGTCGACGTGATAACGCTCCATCAACGAACCCAGGGTGCGCTCGCGCACGTCTTCGTGGTGATGACGGCCCAGCAGGTCGTAGAGCACGCCTTCACGCAGGGCGCCTTCGCAATGGTCCATGCGCTGCAGTTCGAGGGCGTCGAAGATGGCTTCGAGAATCGCCAGGCCGGCGGGGAAGATCGCCCGGCGATCCGGCTTGATGCCTTCGAAGTCGATTTTCTCGGCATCGCCCAGCTTGAACAGCCGACGCTTGAGCCAGGCCAGGCCTTCGGCGTTGACTTCGCCACTGCCGTGGCCGCCGGCCTTGAGCGCCAGGCCAATGGCGCGGATGGTGCCCGAGGAGCCGATGGCTTCATCCCAGGTCAGGCGATGCAGGGCGTGTTCGATGCTCATGATTTCCAGGCGCGCCGCGGTGTAGGCCTGGGCGTAGCGCGCCGGGGTGATCTTGCCGTCGCGGAAGTAGCGCTGGGTGAAGCTGACGCAGCCCATCTGCAGGCTTTCGCGCAGCAGCGGCTCGAAGCGCTGGCCGATGATGAATTCGGTACTGCCGCCGCCGATGTCGGCGACCAGGCGCTTGCCCGGGGTATCGGCGAGGGTATGGGACACGCCCAGGTAGATGAGGCGGGCCTCTTCACGACCGGAGATGACTTCCACCGGGTGGCCGAGGATTTCCTCGGCGCGGCGGATGAATTCGCCGCGGTTGCGGGCTTCGCGCAGGGCGTTGGTGCCGACGATGCGCACCGCGCCCAGGGGCATGCCGTTGATCAGTTGGGCGAAGCGCTTCAGGCAATCGAGCCCGCGTTGCATGGATTCTTCGTTGAGCTGACGGTCTTCGTCGATCCCGGCGGCCAGCTGAACCTTTTCACCGAGCCGCTCGAGAATGCGGATTTCATTATGGTGAGCCTTGGCCACGACCATGTGAAAGCTGTTGGAGCCCAGGTCGATGGCGGCGATCAGGGACAGATTCTTGGCTTGGGATTGCGGCATGGTTTGGGGGTCTCGGTCGATAACCTTGCCATCCTGCCACGATCAATCGCTCGCGCCAACGCGCAGTGTCCAATGCGTTGACTCAACGCATGAATCCTTGCGCCACAGCTCCTGTAGCCGCTGCCGCAGGCTGCGACCGACTGCGCAGCAGGCACTGTTCTTGAGGGGCCAGGAAGGCCCTGCGACCAGCGTGGCCCGGACCATCGCAGCCTGCGGCAGCGGCTACGGGTAGCATCAAGCGCTTTCATTGGTCCCGATGAAATTCGCCAGTTCCGGCGTCTGCGGGTTGGCGAACAGCACTTTCGGGTCGCCCACTTCATGCACCTTGCCCTGATGCATGAACACCAGCTTGTCGCCCACTTCCCGGGCGAAACGCATCTCGTGGGTCACCATGATCAGGGTCATGCCGTCCTTGGCCAGCTGGCGCACCACGCTCAGGACTTCGTTGACCAGCTCCGGGTCCAGGGCCGAGGTGATCTCGTCGCACAGCAGCACCTTGGGCGACATGGCCAGCGCCCGGGCGATCGCCACCCGCTGTTGCTGGCCGCCGGACAGGCGGTCGGGGAAGGCGTCGAACTTCTCCTCCAGGCCGACCCGCTTCAGCATCTTGCGCGCCAGCTCGGCGGCCCTGGCCTTGGGCACCTTCTGTACCACCTGCGGGGCGAGCATGACGTTCTCGCCGACGGTCAGGTGCGGGAACAGGTTGAACTGCTGGAACACCATGCCGACCTTCTGCCGCAGGCTGCGCAGGTCGGCGCGGGCGGCGTCGAGGTATTCGCCGTCGACTTCGATGACCCCGTCGTTGATCGACTCCAGGCCGTTGAGGGTGCGCAGCAAGGTGCTCTTGCCCGAGCCGCTGCGGCCGATGATCGCCACCACCTGGCCTTCCTCGATACTGAGGTCGATGCCCTTGAGCACATGATGGTCGCCGTAATATTTATGCAGGGCGGAAATTCTAAGCAGAGGCATGCAGTCTCCTTTCCAGGTAGCGCGCACTGAGGGACAGGGGGTAGCACAGCAGGAAGTAACCGAGCGCCACCAGGCCGTAGACCATGAAGGGCTCGAAGGTGGCATTGGCGAGCATGCCGCCGGTCTTGGTCAGCTCGGTGAAGCCGATGATCGAGGTCACCGCGGTGCCTTTGACCACCTGCACCGAGAAGCCCACGGTAGGCGCCACGGCAATCCGCAGCGCCTGCGGCAGGATCACATGGCGCAGCTGTTCATAAGGGTTGAGCGCCAGGCTGGAGGAGGCTTCCCACTGGCCGTTGGGGATCGAGTCGACGCAGCCGCGCCAGATCTCCGCCAGGTAGGCGCTGGTGAACAGCGTCAGGGCGATGGCCGCCGCCAGCCAGGGCGAGATATCCACCCCCAGCAGGGCGATGCCGAAGAACACCAGGAACAGCTGCATCAACAGCGGCGTGCCCTGGAACAGCTCGATGTACAGGCGGGCGAAACCGCTGGGGAAAGCCTTCTTGGAAATGCGCAGGGTCATGATCAGCAAACCGATCAGCCCGCCGCCGACAAAGGCCACCAGCGACAGCAGCAGGGTCCATTGCAGGCCGGTCAGCAGGTTACGCACGATGTCCCAGAAGCTGAAATCACTCATTGGCTGCTCCTCGCGATATAGCGGCGCCCGACCCAGTTCAGCAGCTGCCGGATCAGCAGGGCCATGCACAGGTAGATCAGCGTGGTCAGGGCGTAGGTTTCAAAGGCGCGGAAGTTGCGCGACTGAATGAAGTTGGCGGCGAAGCTCAGCTCCTCGGTGGCGATCTGCGAACACACCGCCGAACCGAGCATGACGATGATGATCTGGCTGCTCAGGGCCGGCCACACCTTGCCCAGCGCCGGCAGCAACACCACATGGCGGAAGGCCTCCAGGCGCGTCATGGCCAGGGCCGCCGCGGCCTCCAGCTGGCCGCGGGGGATGGCCTGGATGCCGGCGCGGATGATTTCCGTGGAGTAGGCCCCCAGGTTGATCACCATCGCCAGCACCGCCGCCTGCCACTCGGAGATCTGCAGCCCCAGGGATGGCAAGCCGAAGAAGATGAAGAACAGCTGCACCAGGAACGGGGTGTTGCGGATCAGCTCGACGTAGACGCCGAAGAGGGCCGAGAAGGGCTGGATCTTCCAGGCCCGCACCACCGCGCCGACTATGCCCAGGCCGACCCCGAGCAATGCGCCGATGGCGGTCAGCTCAAGGGTGAACAGGGCGCCGCGCAGCAGCAGGCTGGTGTTTTCCAGCACCGGTAGAAAGTCGAACTGATAAGCCATGGATAACCTCCGCGACTGCGATCAGAGGCCAGCCGGCAATGGCTGCTTGAGCCACAGCTGGGCGTTCTTTTCCAGGCTGCCGTCGGCCTTGGCGGTGGTGAGGATCTGGTTGACCTTGTCCAGCAGCTCCGGCTGGTTCTTGTTCACGCCGACATAGACAGGGGAATCCTTGAGCTTGACCTTCATCGCCGGGATGCGTTTCGGGTTGCGTTCGCTGATGGCGACCATCACCACGTTGCCGCTGGCGATCAGGTCGACCTGGCCGGCCAGGTAGGCGGCGATGGTCGAGTTGTTGTCCTCGAAGCGCTTGATGGTCACGCCTTGCGGGGCCACGGCGGTCAGTTCGATGTCTTCGATGGCGCCACGGGTGACGCTGATGGTCTTGCCCTTGAGGTCGTCGAGGGTGGCGACTGGCGCTTCGGGTGGGCCGAATACCGCCAGGTAGAAGGGCGCGTAGGCCTGGGAGAAGTCGATGACCTTCTCGCGCTCCGGGTTCTTGCCGAGGCTGGAGATCACCAGGTCGACCTTGCCGGTGGTCAGGAACGGAATGCGGTTGGTGCTGTTGACCGGGGTCAGTTCGAGCTTGACCTTGAGCTGGTCGGCCAGCAGTTTCGCGGTGTCGATATCCAGGCCGCGGGGTTTCATGTCCGGACCGACCGAGCCGAAGGGTGGGAAATCCTGGGGCACGGCCACCTTGAGGGTGCCACGGGCGACGACATCGTCCAGGCCGCTGGCGTGGGCGGGCGTCTGACTCAGCAGCAGGCTGGCAAACAGGGCAGAGAGCAGGGCGCTGAAACGCTTGGTCATGGCAAATCTCCGGATTCACGGGAAGTGATTTCTGCGCAGCGACACAGCACAGCCCGTGCCAAACGCCGGAAAAAGCCCTGGAGCGCCGGGTTTTGCTGGCGTCCTTCGGTCTTACTGGTCTGAACAGTTGATGGCGTTTCTGCCCCCTTATCGAGCGCCCGGAGATACGCCCGAACCCCCTTGGGGCACGACTTGCCGGGCTCGGCGAATAGCTTTACAACTAGCCTTTTCCTGGACTGGCCAGCCTGCATTCTATGAACTCGATCTCCCGCGCCGTACCCGAGGTGGCGCTGCAAGCCATCCGCCAATTGATCAACGAGCGCGGCTTCGGCCCGGGCGATGCGCTGCCGTCGCAGCGCGATCTGGCCGTGCAACTGGGGGTCAGCCGGGCTTCATTGCGCGAGGCGCTGTCGTCCTTGAGCGCCTTGGGCGTGATCAGCGTGCAGCCTGGCAAAGGCGTGTTCGTGCAGGCCGCGCAATTGCCGGTCAATGGCGCGGGGCTGAGCTGGCCGTTCGCGGCCCAGGCGTCGCCGACGGATATCTTCCAATTGCGCTACGCCCTGGAAGGCTTCGCCGCGGGGCTGGCGGCCGTGACGCTGACCGCCGATGAGCTGGATGCGTTGCAGGATAATGTCGAGGCCATGCGCAACGAGCTGCGGGCGGCGGATTTCGAGGCGGCGGCGCGGCTGGATTTCGAGTTTCACCAGAAGATCCTGCAAGCCAGCGGCAATCAGGCAATGGTGAGCATTCTCAGTACCAGCGCCGAGATCTTTCTGGAGAGCCAGAAACTACCGTTCATCCGGCCCGAGCGGGCCATGGAAACCTGGCAGGAGCATCGCAAGATCCTCCGCGGGCTGGCCCGGCATGCCTCTGGGGCGGCGCAGAAGGCCATGCAGGAGCATGTGCGCGGCGCGGCCCTGCGCACCGGAATCGCCTTCGTCACCCCTGCATAGTTTCCAGTTGAGCTATACCCAAATTCATCGGGCACCATAGCGAGAGTCAATCAACTCCGGCTTCCTGAACGCGGGAAGGGCGGCTATGATGGGCCACGTTTTTTTGCTTACAACCTGGAGACTTCCATGAGCAGCGATCTTATCAAACACGTTAGCGACGCTAGCTTCGAGGCTGACGTACTCAAGGCCGAAGGCGCTGTACTGGTCGACTACTGGGCTGAGTGGTGCGGCCCATGCAAAATGATCGCTCCGGTCCTGGACGAAATCGCTGAAACCTACAAAGGCAAGCTGACCGTTGCCAAGCTGAACATCGACGAAAACCAGGAAACCCCGGCCAAGCATGGCGTGCGTGGTATCCCGACGCTGATGCTGTTCAAGAACGGCAACGTCGAAGCCACCAAGGTCGGCGCGCTGTCCAAGTCGCAACTGGCTGCTTTCCTCGACGCCAACATCTAAGCGTCGTTGTAAATCGCATCAAAAAAGCCCCGTAAATAGCGGGGCTTTTTCATTATTCAGGGCTAGACGCTCAGAAACTCAGGTGTTACATTCGGCCCCGCACTGGTTTCTCCTCTGCCCCCTGCAAGCCGTCGCCGACGCTCTCCTTTTCGAATAAGTACGCGATCCTGTCGCCTTCTCCGCGGCGCGGCATCATTAAGCCAAAAGCTTAATTTCCCCCCCTCCATAAATGATTACGTCATTCCTATATGAATCTGACTGAACTCAAGCAAAAGCCGATTACCGAACTGCTCGAATTGGCCGAACAGATGGGCATAGAAAATATGGCCCGTTCGCGCAAGCAGGACGTGATTTTCTCCCTGCTGAAAAAGCACGCTAAAAGCGGCGAGGAAATCTCCGGTGATGGCGTGCTGGAGATCCTCCAGGACGGCTTCGGCTTTCTTCGCTCCTCCGACGCCTCCTATCTGGCCGGCCCAGACGATATCTACGTCTCCCCGAGCCAGATCCGTCGTTTCAACTTGCGCACCGGTGACACCATCGTTGGCAAGATCCGCCCTCCAAAGGAAGGCGAGCGTTACTTCGCACTGCTGAAGGTCGACACGATCAACTACGATCGTCCCGAGAACGCGAAGAACAAGATCCTGTTCGAAAACCTGACGCCGCTGTTCCCGACCGTGCGCATGAAGATGGAAGCCGGCAACGGTTCCACCGAAGACCTGACCGGTCGTGTCATCGACCTGTGCGCCCCGATCGGTAAAGGCCAGCGCGGTCTGATCGTTGCTCCGCCGAAAGCGGGCAAGACCATCATGCTGCAGAACATCGCGTCGAACATCACCCGTAACAACCCTGAAGTTCATCTGATCGTGCTGCTGATCGACGAACGTCCGGAAGAAGTGACCGAGATGCAGCGCACCGTGCGCGGCGAAGTGGTCGCCTCCACCTTCGACGAACCGCCAACCCGCCACGTGCAGGTTGCCGAGATGGTGATCGAGAAGGCCAAGCGCCTGGTCGAACACAAGAAGGACGTGGTGATCCTGCTCGACTCCATCACCCGTCTGGCCCGTGCCTACAACACCGTGATCCCGAGCTCCGGCAAGGTGCTGACCGGTGGTGTCGATGCCCACGCCCTGGAAAAACCGAAGCGTTTCTTCGGTGCCGCGCGGAACATCGAAGAAGGCGGCTCGCTGACCATCATCGCCACCGCGCTGGTCGAGACTGGCTCGAAGATGGACGAAGTGATCTACGAAGAGTTCAAGGGTACCGGCAACATGGAGCTGCCCCTGGACCGCAAGATCGCCGAGAAGCGCGTATTCCCGGCCATCAACATCAACCGTTCCGGCACCCGCCGCGAAGAGTTGCTGACCGCCGACGACGAGCTGCAGCGCATGTGGATCCTGCGCAAGCTGCTGCATCCGATGGATGAAGTCGCCGCCATCGAGTTCCTGGTCGACAAGCTGAAACAGACCAAGACCAACGATGAGTTCTTCCTGTCGATGAAACGCAAGTAAGTCGAGCGGGACCGCAAAAGCCGGGGAAACCCGGCTTTTTGCTATCTGATTATTGATGGACGGCAGTTCACTGTTCTGAACAGTCGGGTTCGGCGCTAAACTGCCAGCCCCGAACGCCACGGCCAAAACGAGGCTCACGCATGCAGTATCGCGACTTGCGCGACTTTATCAGCGGTCTGGAACAGCGCGGCGAACTCAAGCGCATCCAGGTTCCGGTGTCCCCAGTGCTGGAAATGACCGAGGTCTGCGATCGCACCTTGCGTGCCAAAGGTCCGGCCCTGCTGTTTGAAAACCCCACCGGCTACGACATTCCGGTGCTGGGCAACCTGTTCGGCACCCCGGAGCGCGTGGCGCTGGGCATGGGCGCCGAGGCGGTCAGCGAACTGCGGGAAATCGGCAAGCTGCTGGCGTTCCTCAAGGAGCCCGAGCCGCCCAAGGGGCTCAAGGATGCCTGGTCCAAGCTGCCGATCTTTCGCAAGATCATTTCCATGGCGCCCAAAGTCGTCAAGGATGCCATCTGCCAGGAAGTGGTCATCGAAGGCGATGACGTCGACCTGGCGATGCTGCCGGTGCAGACCTGCTGGCCGGGCGATGTCGGCCCGCTGATCACCTGGGGCCTGACCGTCACCAAGGGGCCGAACAAGGACCGGCAGAATCTCGGTATCTATCGCCAGCAGGTGATCGGCCGCAACAAGGTGATCATGCGCTGGTTGAGCCACCGTGGCGGCGCGCTGGATTACCGCGAATGGTGCGAGAAGCACCCGGGCCAGCCGTTCCCGGTGTCCGTGGCCCTGGGCGCCGATCCTGCGACCATCCTCGGCGCCGTGACGCCGGTGCCGGACAGCCTCTCCGAATACGCCTTCGCCGGCCTGCTGCGGGGCAACCGCACCGAACTGGTGAAATGCCGCGGCAACGATCTGCAAGTGCCAGCCACCGCGGAAATCATCCTGGAAGGGGTGATCCATCCGGGCGAGATGGCCGACGAAGGCCCGTATGGCGATCACACTGGCTACTACAACGAAGTCGACAGCTTCCCGGTGTTCACCGTCGAGCGCATCACCCACCGGATCAAGCCGATCTACCACAGCACCTACACCGGTCGTCCGCCGGATGAGCCGGCGATTCTCGGCGTGGCGCTGAACGAAGTATTCGTGCCTATCCTGCAGAAACAATTCCCGGAAATCACCGACTTCTACCTGCCGCCCGAAGGCTGCTCGTACCGCATGGCGGTGGTGACCATGAAGAAGCAGTACCCCGGCCACGCCAAGCGGGTAATGCTCGGTGTCTGGTCGTTTTTGCGACAGTTCATGTACACCAAGTTCGTTATCGTCACTGACGACGATATCAACGCGCGCGACTGGAACGACGTGATCTGGGCCATTACCACGCGCATGGACCCCAAGCGCGATACGGTGATGATCGATAACACGCCGATCGACTACCTGGACTTCGCCTCGCCAGTCTCTGGCCTGGGCTCGAAGATGGGGCTCGATGCCACGCATAAATGGCCCGGTGAAACCACCCGCGAGTGGGGCCGGGTGATCGTCAAGGATGAGGCAGTGACCCGCCGGATCGATGCCATCTGGAATCAGTTAGGAATAGATTGATGCGTGTAACCTTGCAGCCCTCCGGAGCGGTGCTTGAGACGCTGCCCGGCGAGCGGATTCTCGATGCGGCGCGGCGCCTGGGCTATGAATGCCCGCAAAGCTGCCGCAATGGCAACTGTCATGTGTGCTGCGCCCTGCTGGTGGAGGGCCGTGTCCTGCAGGCCGGCGATGTGCGCGATCATGGCGAGTTCTACACTTGCATTGCAGAGCCGCTGGAAGACTGCATCGTGCTGTGGGATGGCGTCCTTGCGCTGGGAGAACTGCCGGTGCGCAGTCTGTCGTGTCAGGTCACCGAGTGTCTGGAAGTCGGCGGCGATGTCTGGCGGGTCCGCCTGCGGGCGCCCGCCGGCAAGCCACCGCGTTATCACGCTGGCCAGTACCTGATGCTCGAGCGGGAGAATGGCGAGAAGTCGGCATTCTCCCTGGCCTCGGCGCCGCACGCCGGGCGCGAGCTGGAGCTGCACGTACTGGTGCGCGAAAGCAGTGCACAAAGCCTGATCGAACAGTTGCAGCGCAACGGCAACGTGCGCGTCGAGCTGCCGTTTGGCGATACCCACCTGGCCGAGCTGCCGGACGGGCCGCTGGTGCTGATCGCCGCCGGTACCGGCATGGCGCAAATGCACAGCCTGATCGAGCATTGCCGGGCCAAGGGCTTCAAATACCCGGTGCACCTGTACTGGGGCGTGCGCCGGCCGGACGACTTCTACCAGATCGAGCACTGGGACGAATGGAAGAAGTTGCCCAACCTGTTCCTGCACAAGGTGGTCAGCGACCTCTGTGGCTGGGAAGGGCGCTGCGGCATGCTGCACGAGGCGGTGAGCGAGGACATTGCCGACCTGTCGGCGGTGCATGTCTACGCCAGCGGCTCGCCAGCGATGATCTACGCGACCCTCGACGCGCTGGTCGAAGCGGGCATGGATGCGCACCAGATGCGCGCCGATGTATTTGCCTACGCTCCTCGGTCCTGAGTTCTCGGGGCTGTCCCTCGTTATAACTTCCTATATAGCCCATCGGTATTTATTTAATTAGATAAATGCCGGTAGGTTATATGTCACGCATTATTGAAAGTTAAAACTCTTCGATGGCACTTAACTTGCCTTGAAACATATGTGTCTTGGAGTTACAGCCGTGCGTTCTATTAAGTAATTCTTTATACGCGGGGAGCCGAACGCTATTCGCCATGACAGCCATTGAATCCAGTTTTTTGAATCTGGCTTACCCTCCGCGGCTCGACCTGGGGCCGCAGCTCACCCACGAACAGCTTCTCAGCTCGATGCAGTCCACCATGGCGCGCCACAAGGGCGGGCCGGTCTGGCTGTTTGCCTACGGTTCGCTGATCTGGCGCCCCGAATGTTCGGCGGTCGAGCGCATGCGCGGGCGGGTGCATGGTTACCATCGCGGTCTGTATCTGTGGTCCCACGAGCACCGTGGCACGCCGGAGAAGCCGGGGCTGGTCTTTGGCCTGGATCGTGGCGGTTCCTGCAGCGGCTTCGCCTACCGCCTGCCGCAAGAGCAGCTGGAAACCTCGCTGTATGCGCTGTGGCAGCGCGAGATGCCATACCCGTCCTATCGCCCGCACTGGCTCAACTGCCGTCTTGAAGACGGTAGCCGGGTTCAGGCCCTGGGGTTCGTTCTGGAGCGACACCTGCCCAGCTATGCCGGCAACCTGCCGGACCATGTGCTGAGCCAGGTATTTGAAAACGCCTGCGGGCGCTACGGCACTACTCGCGATTATGTCGAGCAGACCGTGCACGCCCTGCGTAGCCACGCCATGCCAGACCGTAATCTGGAGGCGCGGCTCAAGCGCTGTAAGTCAGCCACCCATTAGGCAATGGCTTCGCGACTCTGGCTGGCGACCTGTTTGTGCCACAAGGTCGGAGCCAGGAAGGCCATCGACAGCAGGCAGGCGCCTACCAGCAGGACAAAACCGCCGTCCCAGCCGAAGTGGTCCACGGTGTAGCCCATCGCCGCGCTGGCCGCGACCGAACCACCCAAATAGCCGAACAGACCGGTGAAGCCCGCGGCGGTGCCGGCGGCTTTCTTCGGCGCCAGTTCCAGGGCCTGCAGGCCGATCAGCATCACCGGGCCATAGATCAGGAAGCCGATGGAGAACAGCGCGATCATGTCGATGGTCGGGTTGCCGGCCGGGTTCAGCCAGTACACCAGGGTCGCCACGGTCACCAGGGCCATGAACACCATGCCGGTCAGGCCACGGTTGCCACGGAAGATCTTGTCCGACATCCAGCCGCACAGCAGCGTGCCCGGGATCCCCGCCCACTCGTAGAAGAAGTACGCCCACGAGGTTTTATCCACGGTGAAGTGCTTGGCTTCCTTGAGGTAGGTCGGCGCCCAGTCCAGTACACCGTAGCGCAGCAGGTAGACGAAGACGTTGGCCATGGCGATGTACCAGAGCATTTTGTTGCGCAGCACGTATTTGACGAAGATTTCCTTGGCGCTGAATTCTTCTTCGTGGCTGGCGTCGTAGCCTTCCGGGTAGTCGTTCTTGTACTTCTCGATCGGCGGCAGGCCGACCGATTGCGGGGTGTCACGCATGGTGACGAAGGCGAACAGCGCCACCATCAGGGCCACAGCGGCCGGGACGTAGAACGCCGCGTGCCAGTCGTTGAACCAGCCCATGCCGAGCAGGAACAGCGGGCCGATCAGGCCGCCGCCAACGTTGTGCGCCACGTTCCATACCGAAACCACGCCGCCGCGTTCCTTCTGCGACCACCAGTGCACCATGGTCCGTCCGCTTGGCGGCCAGCCCATGCCCTGGGCCCAGCCGTTGATGAACAGCAGGATGAACATCATGGTCACGCTGGACGTGGCCCAGGGTGCGAAACCGAAAATGAACATCACCCCGGCCGACACCAGCAGGCCGAAGGGCAGGAAGTAGCGCGGGTTGGAGCGGTCGGACACCAGGCCCATGAGGAACTTGGACAGGCCGTAGGCGATGGCGATCGCCGACATGGCCAGGCCCAGTTGACCGCGGGTGTAACCCTCTTCGATCAGGTACGGCATGGCCAGGGAGAAGTTCTTGCGCAGCAGGTAGTAGCCGGCGTAGCCGATGAAGATCCCGGCGAAGATCTGCCAGCGCAGGCGGCGGTAGGTACTGTCTATTTTTTCGTCAGGCAGGGGCGCCTGATGTGCGGCAGGTCGAAAGAAAGCAAACATTCAAGAGCTCCAAATTTCTTGTTTTGACTGCGGATGCGAATGTTACAGTTTCGTTACCGAAAATAGCACTGCATCTTATCTGGGAGCACGCAACGCAGGAGCATTTGCATGTTCTTTTACGAACATGTCGCTTAAAGATAAGTGGAGGACGTACCTGATGCTTCTGTGTAGGAGCGAGCTTGCTCGCGATGGCGATCCGACAGTCAGTAATGAAGTCGACTGTCACACCGCTATCGCGAGCAAGCTCGCTCCTACATAAAGAAAAGGGGAGGTTCAGCGAACCTGGACCACCACCTTGCCCACCGCCTTGCGCTGGCCAAGATCGTTGATGGCGCTGGCGGCGTTGCTCAGCGGGTAGACCTGCGAGACCAGCGGTTTCAACTTGCCTTCGGCGAACCAGCCGAACAGCTGCTGGAAGTTCGCCGCGTTGTCCTGGGGCTGGCGCTGGGCGAACGAACCCCAGAACACGCCGATCACCGCGGCGCCCTTGAGCAGCGCCAGGTTGACCGGCAGCTCGGGAATGCGCCCGCTGGCGAAACCCACCACCAGCAGCCGGCCGTTCCAGGCGATGGCGCGGATGGCCTGGTCGAACAGGTCGCCGCCGACCGGGTCGTAGATCACATCGGCGCCCTGGCCGTCGGTCAGGCGCTTGATTTCGTCCTTCAGGCTGGTTTCGCTGTAGTTGATCAATTCGTCGGCGCCGGCGGCCTTGGCCACCGCGAGTTTCTCGGCGCTGCTGGCGGCGGCGATGACCCGGGCGCCCATGGCCTTGCCGATTTCCACCGCCGCCAGGCCGACACCGCCGGAAGCGCCGAGCACCAGCAGGGTTTCACCCGGCTGCAGGTTGCCGCGTTGCTTGAGGGCATGCATCGAGGTGCCGTAGGTCATGCTGAAGGCGGCGGCGGTGTTGAAGTCCATCGACGCTGGAATCGGCAGCACGTTGTAGCCTGGTACCGCGACTTCCTCGGCGAAGCTGCCCCAGCCGGTCAGCGCCATGACCCGGTCGCCGACCTTGAGGTGGCCGACCTTCTCACCGACGGCGCCGACCACCCCCGCGGCCTCGCCACCGGGCGAGAACGGGAAGGGCGGCTTGAACTGGTATTTACCCTCGATGATCAGCGTGTCCGGGAAGTTCACCCCGGCCGCGTGCACCTGCAGCAGAATTTCGTTCTTCTTCGGCACAGGACTCGCGACGTCTTCCAGCACCAGCGTTTCGGCGGGGCCGAAGGCTTTGCACAGCACGGCTTTCATCAGGGCTATTCCTTTGGGAGTGATGGCCGATAAGTGTAGGTGGGTGAATAACGCGGTCAACGAGCATGCCCCGGCCTGATAGCCAGCCATAAGCTTTGTGCTTGGGCACGGGCGCAGGGGCCTTTATGCTAGACCGCCTACCGGATAAGGAGCGAATTGTGAAAGCGTGGATCATGTTGATGCTGGCCCTGTCTCTGCCGATGGCAGCCATGGCCGAGGAAGCCAAAGAGGGCGAAGCACCGAAAGTCAGTTACATCAGCCTGAACCCGCCGTTCGTGGGCAACTACGGTCTGGATGGCGGCCCGAAGCTCAAGGTCTACAAGGCCGACGTCGCCCTGCGGGTGACCGGCGATGCCGCCGCCCAGGCGGTGAAGGCCAACGAGCCGTTGATCCGCAACCAGCTGGTGGCGCTGTTCGCCCAGCAGACCACGGAAACCATGAACAACGTCGAAGCCAAGGAAAAACTGCGTCAGGAAGCCCTGAAGCAGACCCAGCAGGTGATGAACGACGAAACCGGCAAGCCGGTGGTGGAAGACCTGCTGTTCAACAACCTGATCATCCAGTAATGCTGGATCTGTAGGAGCGAGGCTTGCCCGCGATAGCAATAGGGCGAGCCCCGCCCAGTTCCAGCCTGGCGGCTGATCGCGAGCGCTTCGCTCCTACAAGAAGTCATCGAGATCACCTCAGGACGCCAGGCTCTTGCGGAACCGCGCCAAGGCGATGCCGAAGAACAGCAGGCCGATCACTGTCAGGGCTAGCAGGTCTGGCCAGACCACTTCAATGCCGGCGTCGCGAAACAGAATCGCGGCGCTGAGGCTGACGAAGTGGGTCGACGGCGAGCCCTGCATCACCCATTGCAGCCACTGGGGCATGCTGTCCAGCGGGGTACTGCCGCCCGATAGCAGCAACATCGGGATGATCACCGGAATCGCCAGCAAGCCGAATTGCGGGGTCGAGCGCGCCAGCGTGGCGAGAAAGATCCCCAGCGCGGTGCTGGCGAACAGGTAAAGCGCGGTCACCGCGAGGAACAGCGCCAGCGAGCCGGCCAGCGGCACGTCCAGCACACCCTTGACGATCACCTCCAGCGACACCCAGGTGCAGAGCACCACCACCAGCATGTTGCTCCAGATCTTCGCCAGCATGATTTCCAGGGCGGTCAGCGGCAGTACCAGCAGATGGTCGAGGGTGCCGTGCTCGCGCTCGCGCAGCAGCGCCGTTCCGGTCAGGACAATGGCCAGGATGGTGATGTTGTTGACGATCTGGATCACCGCGAGAAACCAGCCGCCCTGCAGATTGGTGTTGAACAGCGCGCGACTGGTCAACAGTGCAGGCATCCGGCTCGCCGGGTCGGCCTGGCTGTAGTTGAGTAGTTCGCGCTGGAAAATCCGCCCGATATAACCGGCGCCCATGAAGGCCTGGCTCATGGCCGTGGCGTCGACATTCACTTGCACGCTGGGTTGGCGCCCGGCCAGCAGATCGCTCTGGAAGTTGGCCGGCACGTTGATGACGAAGGTGAACTGGCCGCTGTCCAGGACCTGGTCCAACTGGTTGTAGGGCAACTGCACCGGGCTCTGGAATTCCGGTGGTTGCAAGGCCTCGGCCAACTGGCGCGAGAGCTGGCTGTGGTCTTCGTCCACCAGCGCCACGCTGGCGTTGTGCACGCCGATCACCGAACCGGCCGCCGGCATGTAGATGGCCACGGTGAAGGCGTACAGCAGAAACAGCAGCAACACGCTGTCGTGTCGCAGGCTGGTGAGCTCCTTGAGGCCCAGGCGCAGGATGTGGCTGAACCGGTGCATCAGGCCTCCTGTTTTTTCAGCATCGCCAGGCTCAGCCCGGTGAACCCGAGGAAGAACCCGAACAGCGCCAGGCACTGCGGCCACAGCTGGCGCAGGTCCAGGGCCTTGGTGAAGGTGCCGACGGCAATGTCGAGAAAGTAACCAGCGGGGAACAGCTGCCCCATCAGCGCCGCGGCGCCGTCCAGCGACGAGCGCGGCACGATCAGCCCGGAGAACTGGATGGTCGGCAGGCTGGTGATGATCATGGTGCCGAGGATCGCCGCGATCTGGGTACGGGTGAATGCGGAAATCAGCAGGCCCAGGCTGGTGGTGGCGAGCACATACAGCAGGCCGCCGAAGGCCAGGGTCAGGCCGCTGCCCTTGAAGGGCACGCCGAACAGCCAGCGATTCATCGCCACCAGCAGCGCCAGGTTGATCAGGCTCAGGCCCAGGTAAGGCGCCTGTTTGCCCAGGAGAAACTCCAGGCGCTTGAGTGGCGTGGCGTAGAAGTTGGTGATCGAGCCCAGCTCCTTCTCGCGCACGATGCCCAGCGCCGTGAGCATCGCCGGGATGAATGCCAGGATCAGCGCCATCACGCCAGGGCCGATGGCATTCACGCTGACCACGTCCTGGTTGTAGCGAAAGCGGGTTTCCAGGCGGGCCGCGGGTGCTCGCCCCAGAGCCGGGCTGCTGTGTTCGGCGAGCGATTCGATATTGGCCTGATGCACCGCCTCGACATAGTTGCGGCTGGTCTCGGCGCGAAACGGCATGCCGCCGTCGAGCCAGGCGGCCACCGCGGGCTGGCGCCCGGCGTACAGGTCGCGACCGAAACCCGGGGGAATCTCCAGGGCCAGCTTGATCTCCGAGCGTTGCAGGCGCCGATGCAGTTCGGCGGCGTCGCGGATCGGCTGCTGCTCCTTGAAGTAGCGGGAGCTGCGGAAGGCTTCCAGGTAAGCGCGGCTTTGCGGGGTCTGGTCCTGGTCGTAGACGGCGAAGGCGAGGTTTTCCACGTCCAGGGAAATGCCGTAGCCAAAGATCACCATCATGAACAGCGCCCCGAGCAGGGCGAACCCCAGGCGCACCCGGTCGCGCAACAGCTCCTTGCCTTCGCGGGTGGCCACGGCGATCAGGCGCGACAGGCGCAAGCGCCGACTGTCGCTGTGAATGGCGCTGCTGACTTCGGGCTGGGCGGTCGCCGGGGGAGCAGGTTCCGGCGCGCCCTGGGCGTCCTCCAGGCAGCGGACAAAAGCGGCCTCCAGGGTTTCGCCGGCGAACTGTTGCTGCAGGGCGGCCGGTGTATCGCAGGCCAATACCTTGCCGGCGTGCATCAGCGAGATGCGGTCGCAGCGCTGGGCTTCGTTCATGAAGTGGGTGGACAGGAAGATCGTTACCCCCTGTTCCCGCGACAGCTCGATCAACAGCCGCCAGAAGTCGTCGCGGGCCGCCGGGTCCACGCCCGAGGTCGGCTCATCGAGAATCAGCACTTCCGGGCGGTGCAGCACCGCCACCGCCAGGGACAGGCGTTGACGCAAGCCCAGGGGCAGGGCGCCGGAGGGTTGATCGGCGATCTCCTGGAGAGTGAAGCGGCGGATCAGCTCTTCGATCCGCGGGCCGCTCTCGGCCTTGGGCAGGTCGAACAGCCGGGCGTGCAGCACCAGGTTCTGGCGCACGCTGAGTTCGCCGTACAGCGAAAAGCTCTGGGACATGAATCCCACGCGCTTGCGGGTGGCCAGGTCCCTGGCGTCCACCGGATTGCCCAGCAGCCTGGCGCTGCCTTCGGTGGCCGGCATCAGCCCGGTCAGGACCTTCATGGTGGTGGTCTTGCCGCAGCCGTTGGAGCCGAGAAAGCCGAAAATCTCGCCCCGGCCAATGGCGAAGCTGACCTTGTTCACGGCCGTGAAGTCGCCGAAACGCAGGGTCAGCTCATGGGCTTCGATAGCAATTTGCTGGTTGCCCGTGGTTCTTGGCGGGATCACCAGCGGCTGGTTGTCGTGCCCGCTGTCGCCTTGAAAGTGGGTGAAGGCATCGTCGAGCTTGCCGCTGGGCGTGGCGATGGCCAGTTCCCGGCTCAAGCCCTGGGCAATCAGCCGGCCGCGGTCGAGCATCAGGCAGTGCTCGAACTGCTCGGCTTCCTCCATATAGGCGGTGGCCACCAGCAGTGTCAGTTGCGGGCGCTGGCGGCGAACCTCGTCCACCAGTTCCCAGAAGCGCCGGCGGGACAGCGGATCGACGCCCGTGGTGGGTTCGTCGAGGATCAGCAGGTCCGGCTCATGGATCAATGCGCAGCACAGCCCGAGCTTCTGCTTCATCCCGCCGGACAGCTTGCCCGCGGGCCGTTCGGCGAAACGCAGCAGGTCGGTGGCCAGCAGCAGGTTGTGCATGCGCTGTTCGCATTCGATTTTCGACAGGCCGAACAGGGTGGCGAAGAAGCGAATGTTTTCCTCGATCGACAGCTCGGGATACAGGTTGCCGCCCAGGCCCTGGGGCATGAAGGCGATCCGCGCGTACAGGCTGTTGCGATGGCGGCGTTGTTCGATGGAGCCGCCGAGCACCTGCAGTTGACCCTGCTGCAGCTTCTTCACCCCGGCGATCAAGCCCAGCAGGCTCGACTTGCCTGCGCCATCCGGGCCGATCAATCCGCAGCGGGTGCCGCCGGGCAGGCTGAAGGCGAGGTCGACCAGGGCCTGCTGCGAGCCATAACGGTGATTGATGCCCGTGGCCTGCAGCGCCAGTTCGTTCATTGCAGGTTGGCCGGCCAGTCCACGGTCGCGGTGCGCACGTAACCGGCGCCGGGCATGCCCGGCTTGGCCTGCGGTACGGCGCTGGGTTGGGTCAGCCGCAGCTTGACGCGGAACACCAGCTTTTGGCGCTCATCGCGGGTTTCCACTTCCTTGGGGGTGAACTGGGACTTGGCCGCGACGAAGCTGATCTTCGCCGGCAGCGGCTGATCGGGCAGGGCGTCGAGCAGGATCCGCGCCTCGCTGCCGACAGCCAGGCGGCCGGTCACCGAGGCGGACAGGTAGAGGTTCATGTACTGGTCGCTCGGGTCGATCAGCAGCAACACCCGGCCGCCGGCGCCCAGCACCTCGCCCGGTTCGGCCAGGCGCAATTGGATGATGCCGTCGATGGGTGCGCGCAGGCTGCTGTCGTCGATCTCGCTGGTCAGCTGGGCGACCATGGCCTTGGCCGAGCCAATGGCGGCGCGCACCGCGGCGACCTGGGCCTGGGCTGCCTGGACGGCGGCGTTGCCGGTGTTCAGGCGCGCCTGCTGCTGGTCGATGATCTGCTGGCTGGCGTAACCACGGTTGAACAGTTCCCGGGAACGCTTGAGTTCCTGGTTGGCCAGCAGCAGTTCGCTCTGGCGCAGCTGCACATTGGCTTCGGCCGCCGCGAGGTTTTCCCGGGTGCGCACCACGTCGGCCTCGGCCTGGGCGCGCTGGGCTTCCAGGGTGCGGGTGTCCATGCGGGCCAGCAGCTGGTCCTTGGACACTCTGTCGCCTTCGTCGACGAGCACTTCGGCCAGGCGTCCGGGCGTCTTGCTGGCGATCTGCACCTCTGTGGCTTCAAGCCGGCCGTTGCCCATGCTCAGGCCTTCGGGCAGGCGGTCCAGGGTGGACTTCCAGTAACCAAAGCCGCCCGCGATCAGCAGTAATGCCAGCAAGGCGAAGGCAAAAAGGCGGGAGGAACGGTGATTCGTCGGCATTGGGGACATCCCTGCGGCAGTAGCGTCCTAGTCTGGCGGCTCAAGCCGTTGGGCGACTTGATGTCCGTCAAATGAACGGGCAAGCCTAGTACGTTGTGCGCGGGATGCCTGCCTGAGTATCGCTTGCGGCCTGTTCAGCGCAGCGCGAGCACCGCCGCCCACTGTTCGGCGGTCACTGGCATCACGGACAGCCGGCTGCCTTTCTGCACCAGGGGCAGTTCGGCGAGGGCGGTTTGCTGCTTCAGATAATCCAGGCGCAGCACCTTGGGGAAGGTTTCGACATGGGCGACGTCGACGGCGCTCCAGGCATTTTTCTCGGCGCTGGCCTTGGGATCGAAATGCGGGTTTTCCGGTTCCAGGGCGGTCGGGTCGGGGTAGGCGGCCTCGATGATTTGGCCGATCCCGGCGATGCCCGGTTCGGGACAGCTGGAGTGATAAAAGAAGAATTGGTCACCCACCGCCATGTTGCGCAGGAAGTTTCGTGCCTGGTAGTTGCGTACGCCGTCCCAGCGCGCCTGTTTCTTGAGCGCCAGGCCCTCGATCGAGAGTTCTTCCGGTTCGGATTTCATCAGCCAATAGGCCATTTTCTGTGCTCTCCAGAGGGACGTGGGCAAGTTGTCGGGCAATTTTATGACAAACCGACAGTCGGTTGACGCCAGCATTTGCGTGTCGGTTCACGTTATCGCAGAATGCCGGGATTTTAAGCTTGACGCTGCTGCACGGCCTTTTATGGAAACCGTCGCTGTCATCGTGTGGGATTTGCCTGAGGGGGGCAATCGATGCAACGCAAACCGGATTTACTATGGATTTTGGTTATTTTGTTCGGTTTGGGCGTAGTGACAACCGGTTATGCGCAGAGCCTGTGGGCCAACAAGACCGACGCACCGGTCGAGCTCGCGCAACAGCAGCAGCCTTACAAGCGTTGATTCCTTCCAAGGCGCCGCTCTCTCCTGGTGGCGCCTATTTCGCGAAATACCATTTCTTGTCAGTCACCGTTCCTTGCAGCGGTACATCCCAGCTCGCCTGATCCAGTTTCGCGACTTTCTGACATTCGTGGGCCAGCCCCAGTAGCGTCGGCTTGCGCCAGCTTTTGCGCCGGGCCAGATAGGCCAGGCTGCGATCATAGAAACCACCGCCCATTCCCAGGCGTCCGCCCGCCTCATCGAAGCCGACCAGCGGCAACAGCACCAGATCCAGGGCCCAGACCTTGCGTTGCCGGGCCAGGCTCACCTGTGGCTCGGGAATGCGGAAGCGGTTGGGGCGCAGTTTTTCGCCGGGGCGAACCCGCTGAAACACCATCTTGGTCCGTGGC
The DNA here is from genome assembly GCF_059416085.1 of Pseudomonas sp. GW821-FHT09E12. Lineage (NCBI taxonomy): Bacteria > Pseudomonadati > Pseudomonadota > Gammaproteobacteria > Pseudomonadales > Pseudomonadaceae > Pseudomonas > Pseudomonas sp. GW821-FHT09E12. Next base: position 314,631 of record NZ_JBWKOM010000005.1, read on the forward strand.
CAGGCGCTGAGCACCGGCAGGTAAGTCGCCTTGCCCCGGCGTTGCGCGGCCAGCAGCAGCGGGCGCGGGTCGATTTCACCGTCCATGGGCAGGTAAAGGGAGATGTGCCTGGCGCGGCGGAACAGCGGATGCTGTGCCAGTTGCCGATACAGCCCACGAGAGGCCTGGCGTTGTTCGCTGGCGGTGAGGGCGCGGCGGGCTTTGCGCAGGATGCGTCGAAGTTGCGGGCGGGAAAGCGGCGCCGGTTCGGTCATGGTCGCTCGGGTCCGGGAGGAGTACGGCAGGACAGCGTACCAAATAACCCCTGATCGAAAAAAACGGAGCCGAAAAAAATGGAACTGAAAAAGCGGAGCCCCAAAAAAACAATGCCAGCTATTTGCATAGCTGGCATTGGCATGGAATTCAGGCTCCCCGGATGAACCGCTGTCGACTTAGCCCTTGAACCCGAAAGTTCAAGGCGGAAGATGCAGTAGGCGTTAAGGCTTTCCGTCTAGCGGACATGCACACCGGCCCAACGTGCAACTTCCAGGGTAGTGCGAATCGGCTCAGGGACATCGCCAACTGGCAAGCACCCCAGGGAGTGGTGGGGATTATACCGCAACCACCCTCAGGAATCAGCCTTGGTTGTATCGGTGTCGGTGGCGAGCACCAGATCCACGCGCTCGAGCAGGTCGCGCACCTGTTCGCGGGTCGAACCGCTGGCTTGCACGTCAGGGCGGTCCTGCTTGTGCAGCAGATCGTGGGTGATATTGAGGGCGGCCATCACCGCGATACGATCGGCGCCAATGACTTTGCCGCTGCTGCGGATCTCGCGCATTTTGCCATCCAGGTACCGGGCGGCGCTCACCAGATTGCTACGCTCTTCCTGGGGGCAGATGATCGAGTACTCTTTGTCGAGGATCTGCACGGTAACGCTATTGCTTGAACTCATGAGTCTTGCTCCAGGGCCTTGAGGCGCGAAATCATCGATTCGACCTTACGCCGGGCGATTTCGTTTTTTTCAATGAGGTGCGCGCGTTCCTCGCGCCAAGTCTTTTCCTGAGCTAATAAGAGTGCGTTTTGACTCTTTAGTTGCTCGACCCGGCCAATTAGCAGTTCGAGTCTAGCCATCAGCGCTTGCAGATCGGTGTCTTCCATTGGATCCCACTGGATTTGTCTGATGAGTGGCAACTGCCTGGGCAAACGAGTTGACGGCCTCGATGGTCTTGGCGCGTCTGCCGATGCTAGGATACAAGGCCTCCATTCTAGACATTGCGCCGCTTGGCGCCTAGCTGCCCATGCCCATTCAGAATTCCCCGTACAACGCCTTCGCCACCCTGCTCAGCAGCAGCGGTCACCCTGTCTCGCCCGCCGAATTGCATGGCCTGTTGCTGGGTCGCAGTTGCGCCGGTGCCGGCTTCGAAGTCGACGGCTGGCTGATCGACGCCGCCGAGCTGCTCGAAGGCGAGCCGCAGGACAATGTTCGCAACGCCTTGATCGGCCTGCAGGAAATGGTCAAGGGCGAGCTGACCAGCGATGACATGACTGTCGTCCTGCTGCTGCCCACCGACGACGCCCCGCTGGCCGAGCGCGCCGCGGCCCTGGGTCAGTGGTGCCAGGGTTTCCTCACCGGCTTCGGCCTGAACTCCCGCGACAGCAGTGCCCTGAGCACCGAGGCCACGGAAGTGCTGCAGGACCTGGCGGCGATCGCCCAGGTGCAGGACGCGCTGGAAGAGTCCGACGACGGCGAAAGCGACTACATGGAAGTGATGGAATACCTGCGGGTCGCCCCGCTGCTGCTGTTCACCGAGACCAACAAGACGGTTGAACCGGCCGCCAAGCCTTCTCTGCACTGATCGCTCGATAGGGAAATCCGTCTGCCCATGATCCATATCCCGAAATCGGAATACACCCGCCGCCGCAAGGCGCTCATGGCGCAGATGGAACCCAACAGCATCGCGATCCTGCCGGCTGCCGCGGTGGCGATCCGCAACCGCGACGTCGAGCATGTCTACCGCCAGGACAGCGATTTCCAGTACCTAAGCGGTTTCCCAGAACCCCAGGCGGTGATCGTGCTGATGCCCGGTCGCGAACATGGCGAGTACATCCTGTTCTGCCGTGAGCGTAATGCCGAGCGCGAACTCTGGGATGGCCTGCGGGCTGGCCAGGAGGGCGCGATCCGCGATTACGGCGCCGACGATGCCTTCCCCATTACCGACATCGACGACATCCTGCCGGGCCTTATCGAAGGCCGCGACCGGGTGTATTCGGCCATGGGCAGCAACCCCGAGTTCGATCGCCACCTGATGGAATGGATCAACGTGATCCGCTCCAAGGCGCACCTGGGCGCCCAGCCGCCGAACGAATTCGTTGCCCTGGATCATCTGCTGCACGACATGCGCCTGTATAAATCGGCGGCGGAAGTGAAGGTGATGCGCGAGGCCGCGCGGATTTCCGCCCAGGCCCATATCCGGGCCATGCAGGCCAGCCGCGCCGGCCTGTACGAGTTCAGCCTGGAAGCCGAGCTGGACTACGAGTTCCGCCGGGGCGGGGCGAAGATGCCGGCCTACGGCTCGATCGTCGCCGCTGGGCGCAACAGCTGCATCCTGCATTACCAGCAGAACGACGCGTTGCTCAAGGACGGCGACCTGGTGCTGATCGACGCCGGTTGCGAGATCGATTGTTATGCCAGCGATATCACTCGCACCTGGCCGGTGAATGGCAAGTTTTCCGCCGAGCAGAAGGCGATCTACGAGCTGGTGCTGGCCTCCCAGGAAGCCGCTTTTGCCGAGATCGCGCCGAACAAGCACTGGAACCAGGCCCATGAAGCGACCGTCAGGGTGATCACCTCCGGGCTGGTCAAGCTGGGTCTGCTCGAAGGCGAGGTGGACGAGTTGATCGCCAGCGAAGCCTACAAGGCGTTTTACATGCACCGCGCCGGCCACTGGCTGGGCATGGATGTGCATGACGTCGGCGAGTACAAGGTCGGCGGCGAATGGCGGGTGCTGGAAGTCGGCATGGCCCTGACGGTCGAGCCGGGCATCTACATTGCGCCGGACAATCAGAACGTGGCGAAGAAATGGCGCGGCATTGGCGTGCGCATCGAGGATGACGTGGTGGTAACCAAGCAAGGCTGTGAAATTCTCACCGGTGGCGTGCCCAAGACCGTGGCCGAAATCGAGGCCCTGATGGCCGCCGCCCGGAGCTGCGCAGCATGAACCGGGTCAATCTGGCGATCATCGGTGGTGGCCTGGTCGGTGCCAGCCTGGCCCTGGCCTTGCAGGCCGGCGCCAAGGAGCGCGGCTGGAAGATCGTGCTGATCGAGCCGTTCGCTCCGGGCGATACCTATCAGCCCAGCTACGACGCGCGTTCTTCGGCGCTGTCGTTCGGCGCGCGGCAGATCTATCAACGGCTGGGTGTGTGGCAGGAAATCTCCCGCCGCGCCGAGCCGATCAAACAGATCCATGTCTCCGACCGTGGGCGGTTTTCCACCGCGCGGCTGTCGGCCATGGAGGAGGGTGTTCCCGCCCTGGGTTATGTGGTGGAAAACGCCTGGCTCGGCCAATGCCTGTGGCAGGGGCTGGACAAGGACGTGGTGAGCTGGCGCTGCCCGGCCGAAGTCACGCGCATGGAGCCGCTGGAAGATGGCTACCGCCTGACTCTCAACGATGAAACCAGCCTGGATTGCGAACTGGCGGTGCTGGCCGACGGCGGTCGCTCGGGGCTGCGCGAGCAACTGGGGATCGGGGTGAAAAAGCGCCCCTACAACCAGAGCGCGCTGATCGCCAATATCACCCCGAGCGAAGCCCATAACGGCATGGCCTTCGAGCGCTTCACCGACGATGGCCCGATGGCCCTGCTGCCGCTGCCGGACAACCGCTGCGCACTGGTCTGGACCCGCCTGGGCATGGACGCGCAGCGCCTGGCCGCGCTGGACGAGCGCAGCTTCCTCAGCGAACTGCAGGGGGTATTCGGTTATCGCCTGGGCACCCTGAAACAGGTCGGCGCGCGGCATCTTTACCCGCTGGCGCTGGTGGAGGCCGAGGAACAGGTGCGTCCTCACCTGGTGGTGCTGGGCAACGCTGCCCATAGCCTGCACCCGATTGCCGGGCAGGGTTTCAACCTGTCGTTGCGCGACGCCCAGGCGCTGGCCGATGCCTTGCTGGTCAGCCCGACGCCGCCGGGCGATTTCAGTATCTTGCAGGCCTACCGCGAGCGGCAGCGCCTTGACCAGGACCTGACCGTGGGCTTCTCCGACCAGGTCACCCGGCTGTTCGGCAGCAAGCTGCCGCTGGTGTCTCTGGGGCGCAATATCGGGCTGCTGGGCCTGGACCTGCTGCCACCGGCCAAACGCTGGTTCGCGCGGCAAGCCATGGGCCTGGGTACCCGTCCCGATGCGTGAGTGGCTGAGCCCGCGACCGGGCATGGAAATCCAGCACAGTGTCGGCAGCCAGGTAGCGCGGTTCGACAAAACCCTTTACGTGCGGCTCAAGCCGCAAGCGAGACAGGCTTAAAGCATGGAAATGCGTGCAGATCTGCTGATTGTCGGGGCCGGAATGGTCGGGAGCGCCCTGGCGCTGGCGTTGCAGGACAGTGGCCTGGAAGTGCTGCTGCTCGATGGCAGCCCGCTGAAGGTCAAGCCCTTCGACGACGAAGCACCGTTCGAGCCGCGGGTAAGCGCATTGTCGGCGGCCAGCCAGCGGATTCTCGAGCGCCTGGGTGTCTGGGAAGGGGTGACCCGGCGGCGCAGCAGCCCGTATGCCGAGATGCAGGTCTGGGATGGCAGCGGCACCGGGCAGATTCACTTCTCGGCCGCCAGCGTGCATGCCGAGGCGCTGGGCCACATTGTGGAAAACCGCGTGGTCCAGGACGCGCTGCTGGAGCGCCTGCACAACTGCGACATCGGCCTGCTGGCCAACGCCCGCCTGGAGCAGATGCGCCGTTCCGGCGACGACTGGTTGCTGACCCTGGCCGATGGCCGCAGTCTGCGCGCCCCGCTGGTAATTGCCGCCGATGGCGCCAATTCGGCGGTGCGGCGCCTGACCGGCTGCGCTACCCGTGAATGGGATTACCTGCATCACGCCATCGTCACCAGCGTGCGTTGCGCCGAGCCGCACCAGAGGACCGCCTGGCAGCGTTTCACCGACAACGGCCCGCTGGCGTTCCTGCCGCTGGAGCGCGACGGGCTGCACGATTGGTGTTCGATCGTCTGGTCGACCACGCCCAGTGAGGCCGAACGCCTGATGGCGCTGGACGACAGCGACTTCTGCCGAGAGCTGGAGCGCGCCTTCGAAGGCCGCCTGGGCGCGGTGTTGAGCGCCGATCCGCGGCTCTGCGTGCCTTTGCGCCAGCGTCATGCCAAGCGTTACGTGGCGCAAGGCCTGGCCCTGATCGGCGACGCGGCCCATACCATCCATCCACTGGCCGGGCAGGGGGTCAACCTGGGCTTCCTCGATGCCGCGGTGCTGGCCGAGGTGCTGCTGCAGGCGGCCAGCCGTGGCGAACGCCTGGCCGACACCAAGGTGCTCAGCCGTTACGAGCGGCGGCGCATGCCGCACAACCTGGCGTTGATGGCGGCGATGGAAGGCTTCGAACGGCTGTTCCAGGCCGATCCGCTGCCGCTGCGCTGGTTACGCAATACCGGGCTGAAAATGGTCGATCAGATGCCCGAGGCCAAGGCGCTGTTCGTGCGCCAGGCGTTGGGCCTCAGCGGGGATCTGCCGGAACTGGCCAAGGCCTGACCGTTATCGCGAGTAGTCGAACCGCTCAACCGGCGGCTCCCGCAGGGGGCCGCGCGGACATGTGTGGGCGCGCGTCTGCTCTGAACCGACGTTGGCGATGCATCAGCAACATCTCGTAACGCCTCGCCCTCCGGTTCAGTTTGAGAAGCTAAATAGTAGTCCTTATCATTTACTCCCCTTTGATTTCGAGAGACCGCTCCCATGTTGGCACCGAAGCGTCTACTGACCGCCCTGGCCCTCACCCTCATTGGCGGCACTGTCCAGGCAGCCGACGAAGTGGTGGTCTACTCCTCGCGTATCGACGAGCTGATCAAGCCGGTCTTCGATCTCTACACCCAGAAAACCGGGGTCCAGGTGAAGTTCATCACCGACAAGGAAGCGCCGCTGATGCAGCGGATCAAGGCCGAGGGCGAGAACGCCACCGCCGACCTGCTGCTCACCGTCGATGCCGGCAACCTGTGGCAAGCCGAGCAGATGGGCATCCTGCAGCCGTTCACCTCCAAGGTGATCGACACCAACATCCCCCTGCAATACCGCGCCGCCTCGCACGCCTGGACCGGCCTGAGCCTGCGGGCGCGGACCATCGCCTACTCCACCGCGCGGGTGAAACCGTCCGAACTGACCACCTATGAAGCCCTGGCTGACAAGCAGTGGGAAGGCCGCCTGTGCCTGCGTACGGCGAAGAAGGTCTACAACCAGTCGCTGACCGCGACCCTGATCGAAACCCACGGCGCGGCGAAAACCGAAGAAATCGTCAAGGGCTGGGTCAACAACCTGTCCACCGACGTGTTCTCCGACGACGTCGCGGTGCTCGAGGCGATCAGCGCCGGCCAGTGCGACGTGGGCATCGTCAACACCTACTACTACGGCCGCCTGCACAAGCAGAAGCCGGATCTGCCGGTCAAACTGTTCTGGCCGAACCAGGGTGACCGCGGCGTGCACGTCAACCTGTCGGGCATCGGCCTGACCAGGCACGCACCGCACCCGGAAGCCGCCAAGGCCCTGGTGGAATGGATGACCACCGAGGAAGCGCAGAAGATCTTCGCCGACGTGAACCAGGAGTTCCCGGCCAACCCGAGCGTGCCGCCGTCCGCCGAAGTGGCCGCCTGGGGCAAGTTCGTGGCTGACACCCTGCCGGTGGAAGTCGCCGGCAAGCGCCAGGCCGAGGCCATTCGCCTGATGGACCGTGCTGGCTGGAACTGATCCGCTGGTTATACTGCGCCCCGCCTTTGCGGGGCGTTTTGTTTAACCGGTTCGTAATTGCCTTTTATTGATCCATCTCGTTCGAGAGTCTTTCGTGGCCCATCCCGCCCAACGTCGCTGGTACCCGCTGGTTTTTGCCGTCGCCGCCCTGGTGCTGCTGCCGCTGAGCGTGCTGCTGCTGTCGTGGCAGGTGATCGACCAGCAGATCTGGTCGCACCTGTGGGAGACCCAGATGCCGCGCCTGCTGGGCAACACCCTGACCCTGGTGCTGGGCGTCGGTGTCGGCGTGACGCTGCTGGGCGTGAGTCTGGCCTGGCTGACCAGCCTCTGCGAGTTTCCCGGAAGGCGCTGGCTGGACTGGGCGCTGATGCTGCCCTTTGCGATTCCGGCCTACGTGCTGGCCTTTGTCTTCGTCGGCCTGCTGGACTTTTCCGGCCCGGTGCAGACCCTGCTGCGCGAATGGTTCGGCACGGGCCTGCGCCTGCCGCGGGTGCGTTCCACCGGCGGGGTGATCCTGGTCCTGGTGCTGGTGTTCTATCCCTATGTGTATCTGCTGGCGCGCACCGCGTTCCTGGCCCAGGGCAAAGGCCTGATGGAAGCCGCGCGGGTGCTTGGGCAGACGCCCTGGCAGGCGTTCTGGCGCGTGGCCCTGCCCATGGCGCGGCCGGCCATCGGTGCCGGCGTGGCCCTGGCGCTGATGGAAACCCTGGCCGATTTCGGCGCGGTGGCGGTGTTCAACTTCGACACCTTCACCACCGCCATCTACAAGACCTGGTATGGCTTCTTCAGCCTGTCCAGCGCCGCGCAACTGGCCAGCCTGTTGCTGCTGGCGGTGATGCTGGTGCTGTACGGCGAGCGTCGCGCCCGTGGCGCCAGTCGCTCCGGCAACGAGCGGCCGCGGGGCAAGGCGCTGTACCACCTGCATGGCATCAAGGCTCTGGCGGCCACCAGTTGGTGCGCGTTGGTGTTTGCCTGCGCCTTTGTCATCCCAGTGCTGCAGCTGGTGGTGTGGTTCTGGCAGCGTGGCCGTTTCGACCTCGACGAGCGTTATGCCGGGCTGATCCTGCACACCCTGTACCTGGGCGCCATGGCGGCCCTGATCACGGTCAGCGTGGCCCTGCTGCTGGCGTTCGCCCGACGGCTGGCGCCGACCCGGGCGATCCGCTCCGGCGTCAGCCTGGCCAACCTGGGGTATGCCTTGCCGGGCTCGGTGCTGGCCGTGTCGATCATGCTGGCCTTCAGTTATCTGGACCGCGAACTGGTGATCCCGCTGTCGGGCTGGCTGGGTGGGGCGGGCAAGCCGTTGCTGCTGGGCAGCCTGGCGGCGTTGCTGCTGGCCTATCTGGTACGGTTTATCGCGGTGGCCTACGGGCCGCTGGAAAGCAGCCTGGCGCGGATCCGCCCCTCGTTACCGGAAGCAGCGCGCAGCCTGGGGGTCAGCGGACCGCGACTGTTTTTCAAAGTGTATCTGCCGCTGTTGCTGCCCGGCACCCTGAGCGCGGCGTTGCTGGTGTTCGTCGATGTGCTCAAGGAAATGCCCGCCACCTTGCTGATGCGCCCGTTCGGCTGGGACACGCTGGCGGTGCGGATCTTCGAGATGACCAGCGAGGGCGAGTGGGCGCGTGCCGCGTTGCCGGCCCTGACCCTAGTCCTGGTGGGATTGCTGCCGGTGATCGGACTGATCCGACGCTCCGCTCATCGAATCGGTTAGGTGCCAGTGTCACACCTTGCGGCTACAATGCGCGGCATTCGGTGTGGTCGATCTTTCTGATCGGGTCTTTTGAATTGTCTGAGAGCCATCTATTTCAAGGCTTCCAGCTCATACAGCGACCGCCCGCACCTTCGCCACGCCCGGAAGGAGAAACCCATGGGACAGCGCACGCCTCTGTATGACCTTCATCTCGCCCTCGGCGCGAAGATGGTCGATTTTGGCGGTTGGGATATGCCTCTGCATTACGGCTCGCAGGTCGAGGAGCACCATCAGGTGCGACGCGATTGCGGGGTTTTCGATGTATCCCACATGACCGTGATCGATGTCGATGGCCCCCAGGCCAAGGCCTGGCTCCAGCACCTGCTGGCCAACGATGTCGAACGCCTGCAAAGCCCCGGCAGGGCCTTGTACAGCGCCATGCTCAATGAGCACGGCGGTATCGTCGACGACATGATCGTCTACCGCACCGAAGCCGGTTACCGGCTGGTGGTCAACGCCGCCACCCGTGACCAGGACATGGCCTGGATGCAGGCGCAACTGGGGGCTTTCCAGGTGCAACTGCACGAACGCTCCGAGCTGGCGATGCTGGCGATCCAGGGGCCCCACGCCCGCCACAAGATCGCCGAGCTGGTGACCCAGTCGCGCGGCACGCTGATCCAGCAACTCAAGCCCTTCGAAGGCCAGGCCGATGGCGACTGGTTCATCGCGCGCACCGGTTACACCGGTGAGGATGGCCTGGAAATCGTCCTGCCGGCCGACCAGGCCCCGGCGTTCTTCAACGATCTGGTGGGCGCGGGGATCTCGCCGATCGGACTCGGCGCCCGCGATACCTTGCGCCTGGAGGCCGGCATGAACCTGTACGGTCAGGATATTCACCAGGAGGTTTCACCGCTGGTGGCCAACATGGCCTGGAGCATCGCCTGGGAGCCGGCGTCGCGTAAGTTCATCGGGCGCACCGCGCTGGAGGCCGAGCGCGCGGGTGGGGTGAAGCACAAACTGGTCGGCCTGGTGCTGGAAGAACGCGGCGTGCTGCGTGCCCATCAGGTGGTTCGCATCGCCGATGTTGGCGAAGGAGAGATCACCAGTGGTAGTTTCTCTCCTACGCTTAGCAAATCGATCGCCCTGGCGCGGGTGCCCATGGCTACCGCCGACCGGGCAGAAGTGGAAATCCGTGGCAAGTGGTACCCGGTCCGGGTGGTAAAACCGACCTTCGTGCGTCATGGCAAAACCTTGATCTAACTTATTTCCGGCGGGATCTACCGCTGACATTTCTTCTTGAGGACACAGAACATGAGCGATATCCCTGCTGACCTGCGTTTTGCCGAAAGTCACGAATGGGCCCGTCTGGAAGCCGATGGCACCGTGACCGTGGGCATCAGCGACCACGCTCAGGAAGCCCTGGGCGACGTGGTGTTCGTCGAGCTGACCGAAGTCGGCAACGTCTTCGGCGCTGGCGACCAGGCCGGTGTGGTGGAATCGGTGAAGGCCGCTTCCGACATCTACGCGCCAGTGGCCGGCGAAGTGATCGCGGTCAACGAAGACCTGAGCGGCAGCCCGGAACTGCTCAACAGCGACCCGTACGGCGCCTGGATCTTCAAGCTCAAGCCGGCCAACGCCGCCGATCTTGAGAAGCTGCTCGACGCAGCCGGTTATAAGGCCGCTATCGGCGAATAACCGCTGCCGCAAGCCAAGCTGTTACAAGAGCGCCGTGTTCCCTTATCGGATATGCGGCGTTTTTCGTTTAAGACAATGCGACAACTCAAGTCACTGGCCTAGCGACGGAGCGATCTGGCCAGCAGCACGGCTTTGCTTACCCTGACATGAAGTTCGGCTATTTCTTCTGTTGTCAGGCTCCGTGCCGGTTCGCCGCTGACCCAGGCGCCCTGGTTGTTGTAGGTGACGGTTTTGGTTTCTCCGTCGTTCACGCTGATGGTGTAAGGATTGGACAGAGTGCTGGGGATTAACGAGCCCGCTGTCTGGCCTGGGCCGAACCATAATTGAAACTCGTTCTTGGGTGTCATGGTAGCGACACCTATATTCATGCCGCCTGAACAGTTCACCCAGAGATTGAGTCCGGTAGAGTCCAATAATATTTCGCTGGGGTTGGCCGAAAGTTCGTTATTTATTGAAACATCTCCTGGCGTGCCACCGTTCTTTGCAGGGCTGAATACACCGTACTTAGTCAGGGTGGTTATCTGGCCGGTGTTGATGGGCAGGTTCTTTCCGCCTGAAGTAAAATTTACATCTCCCTCTTGCACGGGCGTGTTTGTAAAGTTGACCATGTAAGAGTCATTGGTGATATTGAAGACGTTCTTATATTGATAGGACGGCTGGTTGGGTGCGGCGAAGGGGGGCTTTGCAAACCAGATGACGGTGAAAGTACTGTTTACTTTCTTCGCCAGATAGAGACTGTAGTTGTTTACCTTTTGGGCAACAAGTTGATCTTCTTCGATATAGACGATGATGGTCTGTTTGCTCATGGCTAATCTCACGTTCATCCCGTGGATGATTTCGGTGCAGAGTCTCGAGTCCTGCTGGCCGGGTTCGACGCCATCAACAAAAAAACCCTGTAGATCGGCGATATACAGGGTTTTCTTGTTTGAGCGGCGTTGCGAGCGAAAGACTGCCAAGGGTATCGCGTGGTGCTCTGCGTCCTTCGCGCAACCGATGCTCGAGCCCGTCCCGCGGACTATGCCGCGATCCCGGCCCTGGCGTGAAGTGCCTTGATTTCAGCAGCGCTCAGGCGTTTGGCCGGTTCGCCGGTCACCCAGGTTCCACTGTCGGTGTAGGTAATGGTGATGCTGCCGCCATCCTGCAGGGTCACCACATAGGGGTTGGACAGGTTGGTGGCGATCAACGAACCGGTTTCCTGAATGTTGCCGAACCAGACTTGGTATTGGCTTTTTGGTGTCAGCGTCGCAGTACCGATGTTCATGCCGCTCTGGCGATTCACCCAGATGTTATTGCCGTTGGAGTCCAGCAGGATTTGATGTGGATTGCCTTGCAGCAGGTTGTTGATCAGCACGTCCGAGGGTACGCCGCCATTCTTGGCCGGGGTGAACACACCATTGGCATCGAGGGTGGTGATCTGGCCGGTACTGATCGGCAGGTTCTTGCCGCCGGAGGTGAAGGTGACATCGCCACTGCTGACCGGGTCATTGGTGTAGTTGACCATGAACGACGGGGTGGTGACATCGAAAGTGTTTCTATATTGGTAACTAGGGTTGTTGACGGTGGCAATAGGTCCTTTTGATTGCCAGATGACAGTGAAGTCATTGTTTACTTTCTTGGCCAGATAAAGGCTGTAGTTGTTGTTTTTTTGTGCAATCAACTGCTGTTCTTCGATGTATAGAATTATTTGTTGGCTACTCATTTCTTGAACTCCATTTCGAATAGATTGAAACATGGATTTTGTAACGGTCTTTGCAACTACGTAGTGGCCTTTTGTCTCAACTGCGCAGTCATCAGTAAACATAGCATGCAAAAAATTGAACTATAGAACTATTGGCTATTGCCTTTGGTGCTGTCTGTATTGCGGAAATTCAATGTTTTGAATCGTGCTGGCTTATCATGTGTTTATGTGCGCAGTTAGACAAAGTTCTGTCGGGAGTCTGGTTTTTGGCACAAGGAAGCGGGCCGGTGGCGCTGATATATAGCGATTGGCAACTATCTTTATCGCTGAAATAAAAACGCCCAATGCAGGGCATTGAGCGTCTTGAATAGTGCAAGGGCTGGCCGTTCAGGGGCCGGTATCTGTTTATGCCTCTTGCAAGACCGCCTTCACCGCCGCTACCGAGCGTTCGACATCGCCCTTGCTCATGGCCGTGAACATCGGCAACGAGACGATCAGCCGTCCCACCCGTTCCGCCACCGGGAACATCCCCTCCTTGAAATCGCGCTCGCGGTACAGGCTCAGCAGGTGAATCGGCGGGTAGTGATAGCCGATGCCGATCCCGCGCTCCTGCATCTGCTCCATAAAGGTCGCCCGCGCTGGTTTGCCGTCATGCCGCTCCGGCAGTACCAGCTGGAACAGGTGCCAGTTGCTGTTGCTGAAGTCCGCCGGGGGCAACTGGGCGCCGTAGCGAGCTTCGAAGTCGCTGCCCAGGCATTCGAAGTAATGCCGGGCCAGTTCGCGGCGATGAGCGGTGAGGGTTTCGAGGTGGGCGAACTGGCCCAGGCCGATGGCGGCCGCGACGTCGGTCATATTGAATTTGCCGCCCAGCACGTCCACGTCCAGGCCGTCGAAGCCGTGGCGGGTCACGCCCTGCAGTCGGTACTTCTCCGCCAGGCGAGCCTCTTCGGCGGTGTTCAGCACCAGGGCGCCGCCTTCGCTGCAGGTGACGTTCTTGTTGGCCTGGAAACTGAAAGAGACCAGGTCGCCGCCAGCGCCGATGCGCTCGCCATTCCAGCTTGAGCCCAGCGCCTGGGCGGCGTCTTCCACGACCCGCAGGCCGTGCTTGCGCGCCAGGGCGTAGAGGCGCGCCATATCGACCGGCAGGCCGGCGAGAAACACCGGGATGATGGCTTTGGTCCGTGGCGTGATGGCCGCTTCCACCTGGGCCAGGTCGATGTTGCGGGTGATCGGGTCGATGTCGGCGAACACCGGGGTGGCGCCGACTTCGAGAATCACGTTGGCCGTGGCCACCCAGGAGATCGGCGTGGTGATGACTTCATCGCCAGGGCCGATGCCGGCGATACGCAGGGCGATCTCCATGGTGCAGGTGCCGGAATTGAAGGTGCGCACCGGGCGCCCGCCGCAGTACTGCGAGAGTTGCGCCTCGAAGGCCTGGACCTTGGGCCCGCTGGTGATCCAGCCCGAACGCAGCACTTCGCCGACGCTGGCGATGGTGGCTTCATCGATGGTGGGTTTGGAAAACGGCAGGAAAGGCAGCTGGCTCATGACGATGGGATACCCGATAAACAGTGGTCGAGGCAGGGCGGCGGGCCGCGCCGGAGTCGAGCATCATGCTACCGGTTCGCCCGGGGTGCCACACCGTCGGCGTCCGGGATCGGCTGCTATGCTGCTTTGACCGTGTTCCATCGACGCCGAGCGCCGCCTGAGAGAGAGCCCGTCATGTCCCAGTTGCCGTCCTTGAGCCAGTTACGCGATCCCAATGCCTTTCTGCGGCGTCACCTCGGGCCCGACGCCGCCGAGCAGCAAGCGATGCTCGACAGCCTGGGCCTGGGCAGCCGGGTCGAGCTGATCGAGCAGACCGTGCCGCCGGGCATCCGTTTCAACCGTCCGCTGGACCTGCCGCCAGCGCTGGACGAGCAGGCCGCCCTGGCCAAACTGCGTGGTTACGCCGAGCAGAACCAGGTATGGACCAGCCTGATCGGCATGGGTTATTACGGCACCCTGACCCCCACGGTGATCCTGCGCAACGTGCTGGAAAATCCCGGTTGGTACACCGCCTACACGCCCTACCAACCGGAAATCGCCCAGGGCCGGCTCGAAGCCCTGCTCAATTTCCAGCAACTGACCATCGACCTCACCGGCCTGGAACTGGCCAACGCCTCGCTGCTGGACGAAGCCACGGCCGCCGCCGAAGCCATGGCCCTGGCCAAGCGCGTGGCCAAGTCGAAAAGCAATCTGTTCTTCGTCGACCAGAACTGCCATCCGCAGACCCTCTCGGTGGTGCAGACCCGTGCCGAAGGGTTCGGCTTCGAACTGGTGGTCGACAGCCTGGACAACCTCAAGCGGCACCAGGTGTTCGGCGCCTTGTTGCAATACCCGGACACCCACGGCGAGATTCGCGACCTGCGGCCGCTGATCGATCACCTGCACGCGCAGCAGGCGCTGGCCTGCGTGGCGGCCGATCTGTTGAGCCTGTTGCTGCTGACGCCGCCGGGCGAGCTGGGGGCCGACGTGGTGTTCGGTTCGTCCCAGCGCTTTGGCGTGCCCATGGGCTACGGCGGGCCCCACGCAGCGTTCTTCGCCAGCCGCGAGGAATACAAGCGGGCGATTCCGGGACGGATCATCGGCGTGTCCAAGGATGCCCGGGGCAACGTGGCGCTGCGCATGGCCCTGCAGACCCGCGAGCAGCATATCCGCCGCGAGAAGGCCAACTCGAACATCTGCACCGCCCAGGTGCTGCTGGCCAATATCGCCAGTTTCTACGCGGTCTATCACGGCCCGGAAGGCTTGCGGCGCATCGCCCAGCGCGTCCATCGCCTGACCTGCATCCTCGCCGCCGGCCTTGAGCGCAAGGGCATCGAGCGGCTGAACCGGCAGTTCTTCGACACCCTGACGCTGGAGGTCGGCGGTAGCCAGACGGCCATCATCGAGAGCGCCAAGGCCGTGCAGATCAATCTGCGGATCCTCGGACGCGGGCACCTGGGCCTGAGCCTGGATGAAACCTGCAACGAGCGCACCGTCGCCCGGCTGTTCGATGTGTTCCTCGGCGCCGACCACGGGCTGGACGTCGCGCAACTGGATGCTGAAACCCTGGTCCCGGGCATCCCCCAGGACCTGCTGCGCAGCACGTCTTACCTGAGCCATCCGGTGTTCAACAGCCATCACAGCGAAACCGAGATGCTGCGCTATCTCAAGCAGCTGGAGAACAAGGACCTGGCGCTGAACCAGTCGATGATCCCGCTGGGCTCCTGCACCATGAAGCTCAATGCCAGCAGCGAGATGATCCCCATCACCTGGCCCGGCTTCGCCAACCTGCATCCCTTTGTCCCGCCGGAACAGGCCCTCGGCTATTCGCTGATGATCGAGGAGCTGGAGCGCTGGTTATGCGCCATTACCGGCTTCGATGCGATCTGCATGCAGCCCAACTCCGGGGCCCAGGGCGAGTACGCCGGGTTGCTGGCGATCCGCAAATACCACGAGAGCCGCCAGCAGGGAGAGCGCAATATCTGTCTGATTCCCGCCTCGGCCCACGGCACCAACCCGGCCTCGGCGCAGATGGCCGGCATGCAGGTGGTGATCGTCGATTGCGACGCCGCCGGCAACGTCGACCTGCAAGACCTCAAGGACAAGGCGCAGATTGCGGGCGGACACCTGGCGTGCCTGATGGCCACTTATCCTTCGACCCACGGGGTGTACGAAGAGGGCATCAGTGAGATCTGTGAGGTGATCCACAGTCACGGCGGCCAGGTGTACATGGACGGCGCCAACCTCAATGCCCAGGTCGGGCTGACGCGGCCGGCCGATATCGGCGCCGACGTTTCCCACATGAACCTGCACAAGACCTTCTGCATTCCCCACGGCGGCGGTGGCCCGGGCATGGGGCCGATCGGCGTGCGGGCGCACCTGGCGCCGTTCGTGGCCAACCACCCGGTGGTGGCCATCGACGGGCCGCTGCCGCAGAACGGCGCGGTCAGCGCGGCGCCCTGGGGCAGCGCCAGCATCCTGCCGATCAGTTGGATGTACATCGCCCTGATGGGCCCGCAACTGGCGGATGCCAGCGAGGTGGCGATCCTCTCGGCGAACTACCTGGCGGAACACCTGAGCGGGGCCTTTGCGGTGCTCTACAGCGGGCGCAACGGCCGGGTCGCCCACGAATGCATTCTCGACCTGCGGCCGCTCAAGGCGCAGACCGGCATCAGCGAAGAGGACGTGGCCAAGCGCCTGATGGACTACGGTTTTCATGCGCCGACCATGTCGTTCCCGGTGCCGGGCACGCTGATGGTGGAACCCACCGAAAGCGAGTCCAAGGCCGAGCTGGACCGTTTTATCGAGGCCATGCTGAGCATTCGCGCCGAAATCGCCCAGGTCCAGGAAGGCAACTGGCCGGCCGAAGACAACCCGCTCAAGCGCTCGCCCCATACCCTGGCGGACATCGCCGGGGTCTGGGAGCGGCCCTACAGCATCGAGCAGGCAGTGATCCCCAGCCCCCACGCCAGGGCGCACAAGTACTGGCCGACGGTGAACCGGGTCGACAATGTCTACGGCGACCGCAACCTGTTCTGCGCCTGCGTACCGGTGGATGCCTATCGCTGAGCTCGAACGGCGGGCAAAAAAATGCCGCTCTCGTGAGCGGCATTTTTCGTTGCGTCAGCCTGGCTACAGGCTGGCGGTCACTGGGCGACGGCGTTTTTCGCCAGGATCGCGTTGGCCAGCTCCATGTCGGTGGCCTGCAGGCCCGGGTTGTCGGCACGGACTTTCTGCATCGCGGCTTCCAGGTACGGACCGCGGATGTTGCCTTCGCTGGCGACGAAGCTGCTGGCGTCGTCCTGGGCGGCGCCGATCAGCTTGTGATCCTTGGAAGTCAGGTAGGTGGACGCGGTGGTGGCGCCGGTGGAAAGGATGTTACGCCAGAAGCTGTCGGCCATTGCCGAACCTACAGGCAGGGAAAGCAGGGCCAGGGTGGCGACAGCTGTTTTGAGACGCATGGTGGGTGACTCCAACTAGGGGGGAAAACTGAGCCCTTTGATAGGCGTTGGCCCGATTGAGTTCCCTGCTGCTCCAACAAGCTTTCGCCTGTGTGGACGGGGGCTGAGCGGTACTTCGGCGTTGAGTCGGCGCACTGGAACGCAGCAGTCGCATTTGTCACCATGGGCGACTTTCTCGACTGCACGGATGCTTGCCTTGATTTTTGGCGCGATGATGTATGGAACCCTGCTGAACCTGGTGTTGCTGTCCTTTATCGGACTTCCCTTGCTGTTGATTGCCTTGCTTATTCCGGCCTGCCGACACCGGATGCGTCGTCAGCCCCTGCACTTCGGTGTGCTTGCAGGGGTATGCGTAATTATCGTGGTTTGCGTACTGTGGAAAATCCACCGGGACAATCAACTGAATGAGGCGCACCACCCGCAACTTGAGCAGGACGTACAGCTTGATGGCCTGCAATTGCCCGCAGGTGCCAAGCTGAATCTGGGAACGCTTGAACCTCTGGATGCGCAAGGCCGGCCGCAACCCTATGGACTGCGCAGCCTTGTTTACGCCGAGTTCGCTGCACCACACAGGATCAACGGCGTAGAGGTTACAGAGTTGCAGATGTACGGCAGCGGCCCTCTCTCAAAGATGCTGCTGAGCCGTGACCAGGTCGTTGCGGGCTGGCCCTGCGCCGGTGGCACCTGGGTAACGCTGGACATTGCCGACGCGGACCGCTTGCAGCCCAGCCGCTGGCGCTTCTCTGACTGCACCCTGGTGACCGGAGCCGATGTGGCCGGGGTGAAGTGGCCGGACTCCAGCGAGGTCAGGCAGTACGACGGCAGGTTCAGCATCGACACCATCGGTCTGGCTTCACCGGCGGTGGTTATCCAGGGGATAGCGCTGTCGGACCTGAGCCTGGACCTCGACGAGCAGCGGCAACCTGGACGTTGGCGTGGGCAACTGGCGCAAGACCTGACCCTGGGCGATTGGCACTACCCCCGCGGCATGAGGGTTCGCCAGGACACGCCGGGGACCCTGATGTTCAGCCCGAGCAAGTCGGACTGCGCGCAGAACCTGCGTACGGGGGAAACGCTCGACGCCGGGCGTTCGATACAGCAACGCCGTGATAACGGAGCGGTGCTGTGGATCAAGCCCAATGCCGGATTGGGTGTCGCCGACTGGTAGCGGGCCGCTGCGGGCTGTCATCGGCGGTATCTTTTCACGGGTGGCCCGGGCCCTTCTTACAACTGAAAACGCGTCACCGAGGTCTGCAGGGTGGCGACGGAGCGCTCCATGTGTTCGACCGTCGTCGCCAGTTCATGCATGGCCTGGCTGTTGCGTTGCGCAACCTGATTGATCATCTCCACTTGTTGCGCCACTTCGCTGCTGGCCTTGGACTGCTCGCCGATGGTGTGGGAAATCTCCTCGACCATTAGCGCCGAGCGTTGCGCGCCTTCGCGGATTTCGTTGATCGAGGTGCCGGCCTGCTGGGCCATGCTCACCCCGTCGTTCACCCGACTGACCCCGGTTTGCATGCTGCGCACCGCCTGGCTGGTGGTTTCGCGGATGCGCTCGATCATGCCGGTGATTTCCCGGGTCGATTGCGCCGTGCGCCCGGCCAGGCTGCGCACTTCGTCGGCGACCACGGCGAACCCGCGCCCGGCCTCGCCGGCGCGGGCTGCCTCGATCGCGGCGTTCAGGGCCAGCAGGTTGGTCTGCTCGGCGATGCTGTTGATCACCTGGATGATCGAGTGGATTTCCTCCGAGGATTGGCCAAGGGCGGTGATGCTTTGCGACGACTGATTGACCGCCTCGGCAATGTGGGCCATGCCATCGACCACCCCAAGGATGACCTGGCCGCCGCTGCCGGCGAGGGATTCCGACTGTGCCGAGATGTCCTGAGCGTTACGCGCATGCTCGGCTACCTGGGCGATATTGCTGATCATCTGCTCCATGGCCGCGGCCATGCTGTTCGCGCCCTGGGCTTGCTCGCTGGCCCCGCTGGCAATGCCCTGGGAGGTCTGGCTCAGGGTGTGGGAGGTGCCTTGCAGGCCTTCGCTTTCGCGGCGAATGGTGGTGATCATGTCCCGCAGGTTGTTCTGCATCTCGCCCAGGGCTTTTTGCAACTGCCCGGCCTCGTCGTCGCTGTCGACGCTGATCGGCAGGCTGAGGTTGCCCTGGGCGATGGCCCGGGCCGTGGCGACCGATTTTTCCAGGGGACGCAGTACCGAGTGCAATAACCGGCGAGTCAGCAGGCAGAGCGCCAATACGGCCAGCAGGCTGCCGCCAACCAGCCACCAGCCGGCATGGCGCACGGCTTTTTCGCTGGCTTCGCGAGCCTGCGCGGTACTGGTTTCGATCTTGCTGCTCAGGGCCTCGTTGCGGCTTTCCACCTCGCTGAAGCTCTTGGCGAACGCCGGCATTGCCGCGCGGGCGGCGACAGGGTCGCGCAGCGCCTGTTCGGCAATCTGTTGCGCGGCGCCAATGTAGTTTTCCAGCACCGGCTGCAGCTCGCCGATGGCCTGGCGAATGTCCGGCGCCAGGGGCAGCTCGGCATTTTCCGCGAGGGCCTTGCGGAACCATTCGCCATGTTCGCGCAGGTCGCTTCTGATCTGCTCGCCCTCGCTGGCCGCGCCGGGCTGGCTGGCGAAGGCGGCCAGCACATCGGCCCGCAGCGCGTCGTGCATCATGTCGGCTTCCAGGTGATTGCGCAGCGCGCTGGCATTGAGCTGGCTGTCCGCCAGCGCTTGCGCCAGTCGCACCTGGCCCCACCAGCCGATGCTGGAGACGAGTGCGATGGCCAGCACACTGACTGCTCCGGAGACGATCATTTTCTGACGGATGTTCATGCCCGTTCCCTGCTCGCTTGGACTTGTGGCTAAGCGTAGTCCAGAGGCACGGGAAATCGCTGGCGAGGGGCCTTATCGCTGCTCGCTTTGTGGGGTGACCCGCAATATTTCCTCGAGGGTGGTCAGCCCGGCCGCGACTTTCTGCGCCCCGGACAGGCGCAGGCTGCGCATGCCTTCCAAGAAGGCCTGGCGGCGTATGGCGAGCAGGTCGGCGTCGGCGCTGATCAGGGCTTTGAGGCTGTCGCTCAACTGCATGATTTCATATACCCCGGCGCGGCCCCGGTAGCCGGTATCGCGGCATTCCAGGCAGCCGGTGGCGCCGTGGGCATGGCTGGGCAGCGGTGCCTGCCAGGGCCGGGTCAGGCTTTGCCAGTCGCCTTCGTCCAGGGTCAGCGGGGTCTTGCAGTGCGGGCACAGGGTTCGCACCAGGCGCTGGGCCATGACTCCCAGCAGAGTGGCCTTGATCAGGTAAGGCGCGACGCCCAGTTCCAGCAGGCGGCTGATGGCGCCGGGCGCGTCGTTGGTGTGCAGGGTCGACAGCACCAGGTGGCCGGTGAGCGCGGCCTGGATCGCCATCTCCGCGGTTTCCAGGTCGCGGATCTCGCCGATCATGATGATGTCCGGGTCCTGGCGCATCAGCGCGCGCACGCCGCTGGCGAAGGTCAGCTCGATGTTGTGCTGGACCTGCATCTGGTTGAACGCCGGCTCGACCATCTCGATCGGGTCCTCGATGGTGCAGAGGTTGACCTCCGGCGTCGCCAGTTTCTTCAGGGTGGTGTACAGGGTGGTGGTCTTGCCCGAACCGGTGGGGCCGGTGACCAGGATGATGCCGTTGGGCTGGCGGGTCATTTCCTGCCAGCGCCGCAGGTCGTCGCTGGAGAACCCCAACTGGTCGAAGTCCTTGAGCAGCACCTCGGGGTCGAAGATGCGCATGACCATCTTTTCGCCGAAGGCGGTGGGCAGGGTCGACAGGCGCAATTCCACTTCGCCGCCTTCCGGGGTCTTGGTCTTGACCCGGCCATCCTGGGGTTTGCGTTTTTCCGCGACGTTCATCCGGCCCAGGCTTTTCAGGCGGCTGACCACGGCCATGGTGACCTGGGGCGGGAACTGATAGACGTTGTGCAGCACCCCGTCGATGCGAAAGCGCACGGTGCCTTGTTCGCGGCGCGGCTCGATGTGGATATCGCTGGCCCGTTGCTGGAACGCGTACTGGAATAGCCAGTCGACGATGTTGACGATGTGCGCGTCGTTGGCGTCGGGCTCCTGATCGCTGGCGCCGAGGTTGAGCAGTTGTTCGAAGTTGCCTGGGGCATGGCTTTTCTGGTCGGCGCTGGCACCGGTGACCGACTTGGCCAGGCGGAAGAACTCCACGGTCAGGCGCTGGATTTCCACCGGGTTGGCCACCACCCGCTTGATCGGCAGTTTCAACACGTGGGTCAGGTCGGCTTCCCAGGCGCTGACGTAAGGCTGGGCGCTGGCCACCGTGATGGCTTCGGCGTCGATCGACACCGCGAGGATCTTGTGGCGCTGGGCGAAGGCGTAGGACATCAGCGGCGTCACGGCGGCAACGTCGATTTTCAGCGGGTCGATGCGCAGGTACGGCTGGCCGGCCTGTTGCGCCAGCCACAGGGTCAGGCTTTCCAGGTCCAGGCGCCTGCCGGGCCGGCTGAGGTCGTCCAGATGCTGGCTGGCGAGAAACTCCAGCGGATGCAGCTGGCTGTTGGCGGCATTACGACGGGTGGTCAGGGCGTGTTCGGCCGAGTCCTGGCTGATGAAACCCTGGGCGACCAGGTCGCGCAGCAGATCGTTGAGATCCAGCCAGTGGTCCTGGGTAACGAGAGGAACGGACATGCAGGCTCCTTGTGAACAATCCGGCAGCAGGCGGGTTAGATGCGCCTCTGACCACGCAATGCCAAGAATAGTCCCGGGATGGCGACCGCCAGTCGCCCAAGCGTTGCAGGGTTTTGCCTGGCGCCCTCAGCCGGCGGCCTGCAGCGGCTCGCGCTCGGCCAGTTGCAGCTGTACCGAACACACGCTGATCAGGTTGCGCAGTTTTTCCGCGATGACCTGGGCGCGGTGCCAGCTCAGGCCGTCGAGCAGCACTTCCATCAGCAGCGAGCCGTCCTGCTGTTGCACCTGGACCTGCTGCGGCAGCAGGGACTGCAAGGCGAAATGATTGAGCACCCGGCACAGCACATCGGCTTCGGCGTCGGTGACCAGTTGGTAATGCACCCGGCAATGGGTGTTGGCGACATTCCACACATCGGCGCGGGAACTGACGGCTTCGAGAGAGGGCATGGGGTTCTCCAGATCAATGGAGAAATTTTTACATTCGGTTGCGGGTATTTCTTATCTAAGATGAACGTATTTTCCGGATTATCGAATTGGATGATTCGTCCTTAAAGATTATTGAGGGTTTTCTATGCATAGCGAGCTGGACGCTTACGACCGCCGCATTCTGGCGCTGCTGCAAGAGGATGCTTCGCTGTCCAGCGCGCAGATCGCCGAGCAGGTGGGGCTGTCGCAGTCACCGTGCTGGCGGCGGATCCAGCGGCTCAAGGAGGAGGGGGTGATCCGTGGCCAGGTGACCTTGCTCGACCGCAAGAAGATCGGCCTCAACACGCAGATCTTCGCCGAGGTCAAACTCAACGCCCACGGCCGTTCCAACTTCACCGAATTCACCGAGGCGATCCGCGGTTTTCCGGAGGTGTTGGAGTGTTATGTGCTGATGGGGGCGGTGGATTTCCTGTTGCGCATCGTCACGGCGGACATCGAGGCGTATGAGCGTTTCTTCTTCGAGAAACTGTCGATGGTGCCGGGGATCCAGGAAGTGAATTCGATCGTGGCGCTGTCGGAGATCAAGTCCACGACCAGCCTGCCCGTCCTGCGTTGATGCAGTTGGCGCTATCGCGAGCAAGCTCGCTCCTACAAGGGGTTACCGCCAACCTGTAGGAGCGAGCTTGCTCGCAATCAGGCCGTTACATGCGCAGCAAGGTCTTCCACGCGCGGTTCTGGAACACCGTGATCGCCTGTTGCTTGCGGGCATCCAGGGTTTCGTCGGTGATCGGCTCGTTGGCCAGTTGCGCCAGCTTGTTCAACTCGCCGTACAGGCGATCCAGCTCGGGGATTTCCAGCACGTTGCGCGCGTGATGCAACCAGGACTGGATGCGTTCGATGCGCGGCAGTTGCTCGGCCAGGTCTTCCGGCTGTTGCTGGTAACGTGGCAGTTGCAGGGCACTGGCTTCGTCGGCCAGCAGGCGCGGCAACCAACTGCCCAGTTGCGCCGCACCCTGACGGTTGCCACGGGTATTGCGCTCGGCGGTCCAGCTGCGGGCCAGCAACCAGCGCGAGGTGTTCAGCGAGAACAGGCCCCAGCGCACGTCCTGCAGCTCTTCGATGAACTGTTCGGGCGCGGCCTTGCGCACGTCTTTGTCGTCCAGGCCGGCTTGTACCAGCGGACGCCAGTCTTCCAGCAGGCCGTCCAGCGACGCGCGCAACTCGGCGGTCGCCTGGCGCGGCGCGGCCTGGCCCAGGCTGCTGACCAGAGCGCGCAGTTCCGCCAGGTTCTCGACCCAGTCCTGCAGCAGACGCCAGTGACCGTTGAAGCGATATTGCTCGGCCAGGCGCTGGCTGCTGCCCAGTAGGTGCCAGGTCAGCGCGGCGAAGGCGTCGTCCAGCGGCGTTTGCGCGCTCAGCTCCGGGGCCGGCAGGCTCAGGGAGTAGCTGTTGGCGTCGAACAGGCGGTAGCCGCGCTCGGCCTTGCTGATATCGCAGGGCATCAGTGGCAGGGTGGCGGCCAGTTCGGCGGCCAGCTCCAGCAGGGCGGCCGGTTCGCCTTCGCGCAGTTCCAGTTCCAGCTCGCAGATCTCTTCCTTCTGCTTGCCGGCGATCACGTGGCCCAGGTCCAGGGCGGCTTCGATCACCACCTTGGCCTTGCCGCGGCCCCAGGCGATTTCTGCGCGTTCGCGGACGAAGTCGGTGGTGAAGATCGGCTTGAGGGTTTTCTTGTCCAGCTCGGCCAGTTGCTCGGGCCAGCATTCGCCGTCGAGTTTCTTAAGGTCGAGCTTGGCTTTGGCCAGGTGCCAGTCGTACTCGTTGCGTTCCGACAGGCCGGCGACGCTCTGGCCGCGGGTCTTGAGGGTCTGGATCACTTCTTCGCCGTCGCGGCGCAGGCGCAGGGCGACCTTGGCGCGGGCCAGGTCGCGCTCGGGCGTGTCGAAGTACTGGTTCATCAGTTCGCGGTGTTCCCAGCCACTTTTGTTGCGTTTTTTCAGGAGCGGGTGCTCACGCAGGGCGGCGAGGGTTTCGCGGCTGACGCGGAGTTTGATTTCGGTTTCTTTCTGCATGGCCGGAAAATCCAGGATCGGGAGCGCAGCCGGGGGAAATGTGTGGCTGCCAAGGCCGTGCAGTGTACAGGACTCGCCGCGTCGAGGTGCCGTGGCGGTTTATTCCTGTCGCAGGATGGCTCTATGATGGACTTCATCTTGGAGCCCGGGAGCCAGCGCATGCCATTGCCGTCCATGAAAGAGCAGTTCGCTGCGCTGATTGCCACACCTTCGGTCAGCTGTACCCAGCCGGCGCTGGATCAGTCCAATCGTGCGGTCATAGACCTGTTGGCGAGCTGGCTCGGCGACCTGGGTTTTGCCTGCGACATCCAGCAGGTCAGCCCCGGCAAGTTCAATCTGCTCGCCAGTTTCGGCAGCGGCCCCGGCGGCCTGGTGCTGGCCGGACACAGCGACACCGTGCCCTACGACGGCGCGTTGTGGCAGACCGACCCGCTGAAGCTCACCGAGGTCGACGGACGCTGGGTCGGCCTCGGCAGCTGCGACATGAAAGGCTTTTTCGCCCTGGTCATCGAGGCGGTCCGGCCGCTGCTGGACCAGCCTTTCAAGCAGCCATTGCTGATCCTCGCCACCTGTGACGAGGAAAGCTCCATGGCCGGCGCCCGGGCCCTGGCCGAAGCCGGCCGGCCACTGGGGCGCGCCGCGGTGATCGGCGAGCCGACCGGGCTGCGGCCGATCCGCATGCACAAAGGCGTGATGATGGAGCGCATCGATATTCTCGGGCGCAGCGGCCATTCCTCCGACCCGAGCCTGGGCCATAGCGCCCTGGAAGCCATGCACGATGCCATCGGCGAACTACGCGGCCTGCGCCTGGCGTGGCAGCGCGAATTTCGTAACCCGCAGTTCAGCGTGCCGCAGCCGACCCTGAACCTTGGGTGTATCCACGGTGGCGACAACCCGAACCGGATCTGCGGTCAGTGCTCGCTGGAGTTCGACCTGCGGCCGTTGCCGGGCATGGACCCGCAGGCGCTGCGCGCGGCCATTCGGCAGAAGCTGGTGCCCGTGGCCGAGCGGCATCAGGTGAAGATCGACTATGCGCCGCTGTTCCCCGAAGCGCCGGCCTTCGAGCAGGCCGAAGACTGCGAACTGGTGCGGGTGGCCGAACGCCTGACCGGCCATCGCGCCGAAGCAGTGGCGTTCGGCACCGAAGCGCCTTATCTTCAGCGCCTTGGCTGCGAGACAGTGGTGCTGGGCCCGGGCGACATCGCCTGTGCTCACCAGCCGGGGGAATACCTCGAAATGTCACGCTTGCAGCCTACCGTGCATCTACTACGTGAACTGATTAACCATTACTGCCTGACGCCGGCCTGATTTCTACTAAATCACCGACGGCCAAGCCCGTACCTCAAGGAGAGCGAGCGTGTCGCCAAGCCTGTTCCGACGATAACCACCAGCCCGCTGTGCGTTTTCCCGTTTCGTCCTTTTAATAGGCTGCTTCTTATTTACAGGCTCAGGTTATGCCCGATTACGTCAATTGGCTTCGTCACGCTTCTCCTTATATCAATGCCCACCGCGACTGCACCTTCGTGGTCATGCTGCCCGGCGACGGCGTAGAACATCCGAACTTCGGCAACATCGTCCACGACCTGGTGCTGCTGCACAGCATGGGTGTGCGCCTGGTGCTGGTGCATGGCTCGCGTCCACAGATCGAAACCCGCCTGGCCGCGCGCGGCCTGACCCCGCATTACCACCACGGCATGCGCATCACCGATGCGGCGACCCTGGAATGCGTGATCGACGCCGTCGGCCAGTTGCGCATCGCCATCGAAGCGCGGCTGTCCATGGACATGGCGTCCTCGCCGATGCAGGGTTCGCGGCTGCGGGTCGCCAGCGGCAACCTGGTGACCGCCCGGCCGATCGGCGTGCTCGAAGGTGTCGACTATCACCACACCGGCGAAGTGCGCCGGGTCGATCGCAAGGGCATCAACCGCCTGCTGGACGAGCGCTCGATCGTACTGCTGTCGCCCTTGGGCTACTCGCCGACCGGGGAAATCTTCAACCTCGCCTGCGAAGACGTCGCCACCCGCGCGGCCATCGACCTGGCTGCCGACAAACTGCTGCTGTTCGGCGCCGAGCGTGGCCTGCTGGATGAAAGCGGCAACCTGGTGCGCGAACTGCGTCCGCAGCAGGTGCCGGCGCATTTGCAGCGTCTGGGCGGCAACTATCAGGCGGAACTGCTGGATGCCGCGGCCGAAGCCTGTCGGGGCGGAGTAGGGCGCAGCCATATCGTCAGCTACGCCGAAGACGGCGCGCTGCTGACCGAGCTGTTCACCCGTGACGGTGGCGGTACGCTGGTGGCCCAGGAGCAGTTTGAACTGGTCCGCGAGGCGGCCATCGAGGACGTCGGCGGTCTGCTGGATCTGATCAGCCCGCTGGAAGAGCAGGGGATTCTGGTGCGGCGTTCCCGCGAGGTGCTGGAGCGTGAGATCGAGCAGTTCAGCGTGGTTGAGCGCGAGGGGATGATCATCGCCTGTGCCGCGCTCTACCAGATCGCCGACTCCGACGCCGGGGAGCTGGCCTGCCTGGCGGTGAACCCGGAATACCGCCACGGCGGTCGCGGCGACGAACTGTTGGAAAGGATCGAAACCCGGGCCCGGGCCCAGGGCCTGAAAACCCTGTTTGTCCTCACCACCCGTACCGCCCACTGGTTCCGCGAACGCGGTTTCGCACCTAGCAGTGTCGAGCGCCTGCCTTCTGCGCGGGCCTCGCTGTACAACTACCAGCGCAACTCGAAGATCTTCGAAAAAGCCCTCTGAGCATCACTCCCTTCGGCAACCCGCTCTTGACAGGAGCGGGTTTTTGCTGCACCCGCTGCAAGCGATTTGTGTTTCAGAAAAATAAATTCGCGTGACACAAAAACTGTAACAAATTGACGCGACCATCGGCGCGAAGCCATTATTGCGTCGCCTTTTTGATACTGGTTGACGTATCTGGCTTATGTTTTAACTGATCGATCTAAAGATCAGCGGGGAAATACCATTCAGGAATCAGACGGTACGCCGATACCTTGTGCCACGGCTTAAGCAGGCATATCTACTGATATTCCAGAACGGTATGAAAAAGAATGAAATAATTCTTTTTGGGATTATGGAAAACTCATTACCCTGCAAGGAGCAAATCATCGCGATTAGACCTTGGTCGTAGACACAGTTGGTTACGATTGACTTATGAGTCACGGTCTGGCGCTAATCGCCCACCGATGGACCCGGGGCATCAGACCTTGGGCCTGAGTACACAAGAATTAGAAACGAGAGGAGCGAAACATGAACAAGTCCACCTTGGCCCTGGCTGTGGCCGTTGGGGTTCTGGCGCAGCAGGCAGGCGCCGCCGGTTTCATCGAAGACAGCAAGGCCACTCTGGGTCTGCGTAACTTCTATATCAATACTGATAACCGTGATGCCGATACCAAGGCGTCCGGCGCACAGAACAAGCAGGAAGAGTGGGGCCAAGGCTTTCAGCTCAACTTCATTTCCGGTTACACCGAAGGCACCGTTGGTTTCGGTCTCGACGCCATCGGCCTGCTGGGTATCAAGCTGGACTCGGGCGGCGGCACCAACGGCGCCTCTGCTACTTCTTACGGCGGCACCGTCTTCCCGAGCGAGTCCAACGGCAAAGCAGTCGATAACTACTCCAGCCTGGGCCTGACTGCCAAAGCCAAGATCTCTCAGACTGAGCTGAAGCTCGGTACCCTGCAGCCAAAACTGCCAGTCATCGTGACCAACGATGGCCGTATGCTGCCGCAAACCTTCCAGGGCGGTCAGATCACCTCGAACGACATCAAGGACCTGACACTGGTTGGCGGTCAGATCGAGCATGCCAAGGGTCGTAACTCCAGCAACAACGAAGAACTGTCGATTGCCGGCGCCAACGCGCACACTGCTGCTGGTCGCGACAGCAACAAGTTCATCTACGGTGGTGGTGACTACAAGATCACTAAAGATCTGACCGCTCAGTACTACTACGGCAACCTGAAAGACTTCTACAAGCAGCACTTCGTTGGCCTGCTGCACAACTGGGCTATCGGCCCGGGCGTATTGAAGTCTGACCTGCGCTACTTCAACAGCCGCGACGACGGTGCCAACGGCCATGACTCGGCCTACTACACCACCGGTGACTACGGTACCGGCATCACCAAGGGCAAGGTTGATAACAACCTGATCAGCGGCCTGTTCCTGTACTCGGTTGCCGGTCATACCTTCGGTGGTGGCTACCAGGTCAGTAACGGTGACAGCGATTTCCCTTGGCTGAACCAGGGTGACGGTTCGTCGGCTTACCTGACTACCGACATGCAGATCGCCAAGTTCGCCCGTGCTGGCGAACGTACCTGGCAAGCTCGCTACTCCTACGATTTCGCCAAGGTAGGCGTGCCCGGCTTGACCGCTGGTGTGATCTATCTGCGTGGCGATAACATCGACACTTCCGGCAAAGAGGGTTCCGTTACCCCTCAGCGGACTGTTTCGGCGACCAACGCCAGCGAGTGGGAACGCGACCTGACCGTGGCCTACGTGATTCCGGAAGGTCCACTGAAAAACCTCGGCCTGACCTGGAAAAACGCCATGTGGCGTAACGACATTCCGGGCCAGCGCTCGCAGGACGAAAACCGCCTGATCGTCAGCTACTCGATCCCGCTGTTGTAATCCGACGTTAAAACCTCGCCCGGCGCAATGCCGGGCGAGGTGTTGTCATCCAGGTCGGACCCACCCCCGTAGGTCCTCCCCGAAACCCCTCTTTACAGCTACTCAAGGCCTTCTCGAACCTTGTCGAGGATGGTGTGCCCTGGGCGTGCGCGAATCCAGTGAAGAGATTTTTAATATTCCTTTATAGTCTAAATAAATCGATATTTATTCTTTTTAAATATTCCCAGGCGCAGGCACAGTAGGGTTCATAACGCACTCACAGGAGCAGCAACATGAGCCTCAGACTTGGCGACATCGCCCCCGACTTCGAACAGGATTCCAGTGCCGGCAAGATTCGCTTCCATGAGTGGCTCGGCGACAGTTGGGGCGTGCTGTTTTCCCATCCGGCGGACTTCACCCCGGTGTGCACCACCGAACTGGGATTCACCGCCAAGCTCAAGGAGCAGTTCGCCCAGCGCGGCGTGAAAGCCATTGCCCTGTCGGTGGACCCGGTGGACTCGCACCACAAGTGGATCGAGGACATCAACGAAACCCAGAACACCCTCGTCAACTTCCCGATCCTGGCTGACGCCGACCGCAAGGTCTCGGACCTGTACGACCTGATCCACCCGAATGCCAACGACACCCTGACCGTGCGTTCGCTGTTCGTCATCGACCCGA
Source organism: Pseudomonas sp. GW821-FHT09E12 (assembly GCF_059416085.1). Lineage (NCBI taxonomy): Bacteria > Pseudomonadati > Pseudomonadota > Gammaproteobacteria > Pseudomonadales > Pseudomonadaceae > Pseudomonas > Pseudomonas sp. GW821-FHT09E12. The sequence continues at coordinate 344,077 of NZ_JBWKOM010000005.1, forward strand.
ACAAGAAGGTGCGCCTGACCATCACTTATCCGGCCAGCACCGGGCGCAACTTCCACGAGATCCTGCGGGTGATCGACTCGCTGCAACTCACCGACAACTACAAGGTGGCCACCCCGGCCAACTGGCAGGACGGTGATGAAGTGGTGATCGTGCCGTCGCTCAAGGACGAAGAGGAAATCAAGAAACGCTTCCCCAAAGGTTATCGCGCGGTCAAACCCTACCTGCGCCTGACTCCACAGCCGAATCGCTGACCCAAGACCGTAGGAGCGAGCGGGCGGCGATCCGACTTGCCCGCGAAAAGCGCGATTCGGCGCGCTGGGTCAGGGATGACGCTATCGCGGGCAAGCCTCGCTCCTACGGGGCCGTATTCACAAAGCAGGGGTTTTAAGGCCGTTTCGACGGCCTATTTTTTTGCCTGGAAAATGGCTTTTCTTATATTCATTTAAGGAATAAATAAATGAAAAAATAAGATTTATGGATATATAAATAGACTGTTAAGGTCTGCTCAGCTCAGCGAGATCGCAAACCGCGAATCGCCCATTACCGCTAAAGGAAACCTCTGCATGCTGGTCGTCTCACTCGGTGGCAGTCCCAGCCAACGCTCCCGCTCCGGGGTGCTGCTGGAACACGCCAAACGCTGGTTGCAGCAACAAGGTGTGGAAGTGGTCGACTATCAGGTGCGGGATTTCCCGGCCGAGGACCTGCTCCATGCGCGCTTCGACAGCCCGATGGTGATCGACCTGTTGCAACAGATCGAACAGGCCGACGGCCTGCTGATCGCCACCCCGGTCTACAAGGCATCGTTTTCCGGTGCGCTGAAAACCGTGCTCGACCTGCTGCCGGAGCGCGCCCTGAACCACAAGGTGGTGCTGCCGATGGCCACGGGCGGCAGCATCGCCCACATGCTGGCGGTGGACTACGCACTCAAGCCGGTGCTGTCGGCCCTGAAGGCCCAGGAGATGCTCCAGGGCATCTTCGCCGAAGACAGCCAGATCGCCTACGGCGAAGGCAGCGCCCAGGCGCAGCTGGCGCCGGCGCTGGAGCAGCGTCTGCGCGAAGCCCTGGAACAGTTCCACAGCGCCATGGCGCGGCGTCCCAAGCCGCTGGACCCGAATCTGTTGAATGACCGTTTGTTGAGTGCTCGCTGGAGCATTTGAGTCCTACCCGAATCTGAAGTACTGGCCTTACTTAGCCGCCAACGGCCTAGCAGGTGCAGCCAAAACCCAACAGCAAAAAGGAGAGCGCCATGCGCCCTGTGATTTTGCGTCGTGGTCTGGTCGCTCTGTTTGCTGCGGCTGTGTCCTTCGGCGCCATCGTTCAAGCCCAAGCGGCCGAAACCCTGCGTATCGGCTATCAGAAATACGGCACCCTGGTGCTGCTCAAGGCCAAGGGCTCGCTGGAGAAGCGCCTGGCGGAGCAGGGCGTGCAGGTGCAATGGACTGAGTTCCCCGGTGGCCCGCAGCTGCTGGAAGGGCTGAACGTCGGCTCCATCGACTTCGGCGTCACCGGCGAGACCCCGCCCGTATTCGCCCAGGCCGCCGGTGCCGACCTGTTGTACGTGGCCTACGAGCCACCGGCGCCAACCAGCGAAGCGATCCTGGTCCCCAAGGATTCGCCGATCAAGTCGGTGGCGGAGCTCAAGGGCAAGAAGGTGGTCCTCAACAAGGGCTCCAACGTGCACTACCTGCTGGTCCGCGCCCTCGAAGACGCCGGCCTCAAGTACAGCGACATCCAGACCGTATTCCTGCCGCCCGCCGATGCCCGCGCCGCCTTCGAGCGTGGCAGCGTCGATGCCTGGGTGATCTGGGACCCCTATCAGGCGGCGGCCGAGCAGCAGCTGCAAGCCCGCACCCTGCGTGACGGCAGCGGCATCGTCGACAACCACCAGTTCTACCTGGCGACCAAACCCTACGCGCAGCAGCACCCCGAAGTGATCAAGACCCTGGTGGAAGAAGTGCGCGCGGTGGGCGAATGGTCCAAGGCCAACCCGGACGAGGTGACCCAGCAGGTGGCGCCACTGCTCGGCCTGCCGGCGGACATCACCCTGACCTCGGTGAAACGCCAGGGCTATGGCGCGCACTTCCTGACCCCGGACGTGGTGGCGGCCCAGCAGAAAATCGCCGACAGCTTCCACCAGCTCAAGCTGATTCCCAAACCCCTGAGCATCAAAGACGTGATCTGGACGCCTCCAGCCGCCGTTGCCAAAGCGCCGTAACTCGATCCTATTAGGAGACAACTCCATGAGCCTCAATATTTTCTGGTTCCTGCCTACCCACGGCGACGGCCATTACCTTGGCACCGCCGAAGGCGCTCGCGCCGTCGACCACGGCTATCTGCAGCAGATCGCCCAGGCGGCCGACCGCCTCGGTTTCGGCGGCGTGCTGATTCCCACCGGACGTTCCTGCGAGGACTCCTGGCTGGTGGCGGCCTCGCTGATCCCGGTGACCCAGCGCCTGAAGTTCCTGGTCGCCCTGCGTCCCGGGATCATTTCCCCGACGGTGGCGGCACGCCAGGCGGCAACCCTGGATCGCCTGTCTGGCGGCCGGGCGCTGTTCAACCTGGTGACCGGCGGCGATCCGGACGAACTGGCCGGCGACGGCCTGTTCCTCAGCCATGAAGAGCGCTACCAGGCTTCGGTGGAGTTCACCCGCATCTGGCGCCGGGTGCTGGAAGGCGAAACCGTCGATTACGACGGCCAGCACATCAGCGTGAAGGGCGCCAAGCTGCTCTATCCGCCGATCCAGCAACCGCGTCCACCGCTGTACTTCGGCGGCTCTTCGGAAGCTGCGCAGGACCTGGCCGCCGAGCAGGTGGACATGGTCCTGACCTGGGGCGAACCACCGGCCGCGGTGGCCGAGAAGATCGAGCAGGTCCGGGCCAAGGCCGCCAAGCAGGGGCGCAGCGTGCGCTTCGGCATTCGCCTGCATGTGATCGTGCGTGAAACCAACGCCGAGGCCTGGCAGGCGGCCGAGCGCCTGATCTCCCATCTGGACGACGACACCATCGCCCGCGCCCAGGCGTCACTGGCGCGTTTCGACTCGGTCGGCCAGCAACGCATGGCGGCCCTGCACGGCGGGCGTCGCGACAAGCTGGAAGTCAGCCCCAACCTCTGGGCCGGCGTCGGCCTGGTACGGGGCGGCGCGGGCACCGCGCTGGTCGGCGATGGCCCGACCGTGGCGGCGCGGATGCAGGAGTACGCGGACCTTGGTATCGATACCTTTATCTTCTCCGGTTACCCCCACCTGGAAGAGTCGTACCGGGTGGCCGAGCTGCTGTTCCCGCACCTGGATATCGAACGTCCCGAGCTGCCCAAGGGCGCCGGCTACATCAGCCCGTTCGGCGAAATGGTCGCCAACGACATCATCCCCAAAGCTGCGTCCCAGAGCTGAGGCGCGGCCATGAACAGACAAACCTTGTTCCATCGCCTGGCACCCTGGGCCCTGCCGCTGCTGTTACTGGCGGTGTGGCAGTTGTCGGTCTCGGCCGGCTGGCTGTCGACGCGAATCCTGCCGGCACCCAGCGCGGTGATCGAAGCCGGGGTCGGCCTGGTGCGCAGCGGCGAAATCTGGACCCACCTGGCTATCAGCGGCTGGCGCGCGGCGATCGGTTTCCTGATCGGCGGCGGCATCGGCCTGGCCTTGGGCTTTATCACCGGCCTGTCGAAGTGGGGCGAGCGCCTGCTGGACAGCTCGGTGCAGATGATCCGCAACGTGCCGCACCTGGCGCTGATTCCCCTGGTGATCCTGTGGTTCGGCATCGATGAGTCGGCGAAGATTTTCCTGGTGGCCCTGGGCACCCTGTTCCCGATCTACCTGAACACCTACCACGGCATCCGCAACGTCGATCCGGCGCTGGTGGAAATGGCGCGCAGCTATGGCCTGTCCGGCTTCGCCCTGTTCCGTCAGGTGATCCTGCCGGGCGCCTTGCCTTCGATCCTGGTAGGCGTGCGGTTTGCCCTGGGCTTTATGTGGCTGACGCTGATCGTCGCGGAAACCATCTCCGCCAGCTCCGGCATCGGTTATCTGGCGATGAACGCCCGGGAGTTCCTGCAGACCGACGTGGTGGTGCTGGCCATCGTCCTGTATGCCGTGCTCGGCAAACTGGCGGACCTCGCCGCGCGCGGCCTGGAGCGTGCCTGGCTGCGTTGGCATCCGGCCTATCAAGTGGCCAGGGGAGGTGCGCAATGACGGCTCAACAACCTCCACGCCTGCTGCGCGGTATTCCGCTGGCGGTGCGCAAGCTGCAAAAGACCTTCGGTTCGCGCCAGGTGCTGCGCGAGATCGACCTGCATATTCCGGCCGGGCAATTCGTCGCGGTGGTCGGCCGTAGCGGTTGCGGCAAGAGCACCTTGCTGCGCTTGCTGGCCGGCCTCGACAAACCCACCGGCGGTGAACTGCTGGCCGGTGCCGCGCCGCTGAGCCAGGCCATCGAGGACACCCGCCTGATGTTCCAGGAGGCGCGCCTGCTGCCCTGGAAGAAGGTCATCGACAACGTCGGCCTGGGCCTCAAGGGCGATTGGCGCCCCCAGGCCCTGGAAGCCCTGGAGGCGGTGGGCCTGGCCGATCGCGCCAACGAGTGGCCGGCCGCCTTGTCCGGTGGCCAGAAGCAGCGGGTGGCCCTGGCCCGGGCGCTGATTCACCAGCCACGCCTGTTGCTGCTGGACGAGCCTCTGGGCGCGCTGGATGCCCTGACCCGGATCGAGATGCAGCAACTGATCGAGCGCCTGTGGCAGCAGCATGGCTTCACTGTCCTGCTGGTGACCCACGATGTCAGCGAAGCGGTGGCGGTGGCCGACCGGGTGATCCTGATCGAAGAAGGCGAGGTCGGTCTCGACCTGCTGGTGGAGCTGCCGCGCCCACGGGTGCGTGGCTCCCATCGATTGGCGGCGCTGGAAGCCGAAGTACTCAACCGCGTGTTGTCGCTGCCCGGGTCGCCGCCCGAGCCGGAACCCGTTTCACCCTTGCCCACGCAATTGCGTTGGGCTCAGTAACAACCTCACACCTTCTACCACGACAGGAATCAACATCATGACTATCAAGGCCATCAACGTTCGCAACCAGTTCAAAGGCACCATCAAGGAAATCGTCGAAGGCGACGTGCTCTCGGAAATCGACGTGCAGACCGCCTCCGGCATCGTCACGTCGGTGATCACCACCCGTTCGGTCCGGGAGTTGGAACTGGCGATCGGCAGCGAAGTGATCGCGTTCGTGAAATCCACCGAGGTATCGATCGCCAAGTTGTGATCGGTGCGCGACAACCGGCCCCGGATGGCGTGAGCCCTTCGGGGCTTTTTTGTGGGCGCTGACGGCTACAGGGCAGGGCGCTTTGGCAGGTAAGGCGGCAGGTACAGCCCCAGGTAGGCATCGAACACCCGCATGCCTTCCTCGGCCATGCGCTCAGTGATCTGCCCATGCTGCTGGACCGAGCGCGCGTAGACGCGGTCGCCCAGCTCCATGGCCAGGGCGAACACATCGACGTCCGCGGGCAGTACCGGCAGCTGGAAGTGCTGGTCGAACAGCTTGTGCATCAGGTCGCCCAGTTCGATGTCGTGCTGGCGGTCGGCCTGGGTGACCTCGGTGAGGCCATGCTGGGCCAGGATCAACTGGCGGGCCGCGGCGTCGGCGCTGTAGATGGCGAGCATGCGCTGTTCGACCAGGCGCGACAGGTCGTGCCAGCTGCCGAGGGCGGTGTGGTCGATGGGCTCTTGCAGGCAGGCGCGGAACGCGGCGTGGACGTCGGCGGTCAGGGCTTCGAGCAGGGCGGGAACGCTGGCGAAGAAGTGGTAGACCGAGGAGGGTGGAATCTCCGCGCGCTCGGCCACGCTGTAGATCGACAGGCTGGCCACGCCCTCGGCGGCAAGCAGGGTGCGGGCGGCATCGAGTATCGAGTCGATCCGGGCCTGGCTGCGTGCGCGGGGTTTGCGGGGGGTGGCTACGCGTGTCATGGGAGTCTCCTGCGGGGCAGCGGGCATTGTACGAGGCGTGTCGGGTGTTGTCTGCCAGGACGCCTTCGCGGGCAAGCCTCGCTCCTACAAGGTGGAAATGGCATACGCTCCGATCCTGTAGGAGCGAGGCTTGCCCGCGATCCGCCGCAAGGCGGCCATAAAAAACGCCACGGGCCTTTGCGGCCGGTGGCGTTTTTTTGCTGCAGCCGCTTACACGGTGTGCAGGTACCAGTTGTACTCGAGGTCGGAGATTGAGTGCTCGAACTCCTCCAGCTCGCTTTCTTTACAGGCCACGAAGATATCGATGTATTTCGGATCGATGTACTTGGCCATGACTTCGCTGTCGTCCAGCTCGCGCAATGCATCGCGCAGGTTGTTCGGCAGGCTCTGCTCGTTCTGCTCGTAGGAGTTGCCTTCGGTTGGCGCGCCCGGTTCGACCTTGTTGACCAGACCGTGGTGCACGCCCGCCAGCACCGAAGCCATCAGCAGGTACGGGTTGGCATCGGCACCGGCGACACGGTGTTCGATGCGCACGGCATCGGAAGAACCGGTCGGTACGCGGATGGCCACGGTACGGTTGTCCAGGCCCCAGCTCGGCGAGTTCGGCACGTAGAACTGCGCGCCGAAACGGCGGTAGGAGTTGACGTTCGGGCAGAGGAAAGCCATCTGCGCCGGTAGGGTCTCGAGCACACCGCCGATCGCGTGACGCAGTGCGGCGTTCTGCTCGGGATCCTCGCTGGCAAAAATATTCTTGCCGTCCTTGTCCAGGACCGAAATGTGGACGTGCAGACCATTACCCGCCTGGCCTGGGTAAGGCTTGGCCATGAAGGTGGTGTCCATCTCATGGTCGTAGGCGATGTTCTTGATCAGACGCTTGAGCAGTACCGCATAGTCGCAAGCCTTGATCGGGTCGGCGACGTGGTGCAGGTTCACTTCGAACTGCGCCGGAGCACTTTCCTTGACGATGGCGTCGGCCGGGATGCCTTGTTCTTTCGCGCCTTCGAGAATGTCCTGCAGGCAGTCGACGTACTCGTCGAGGTCGTCGATCAGGTAGACCTGGGTCGAATGCGGGCGCTTGCCGGAGATTGGCGAGCGTGGCGGCTGTGGCCGGCCATTCACGTTCTCCTGGTCGATCAGGTAGAACTCCAGCTCGAAAGCCGCGCAGATGGTCAGGCCCAGCTCGTCGAACTTGGCAACGACTTGACGCAGCACTTCGCGCGGGTCGGCGAAGAAAGGGTCGCCTTCGAGTTCGTGCATGGTCATCAGCAGTTGCGCGGTGGGGCGCTTCTGCCAGGGTTCATTGCACAGGGTATCGGGGATTGGATAGCAGATTCGATCGGCGTCGCCGATGTCCAGGCCCAGGCCGGTGCTTTCCACCGTCGAGCCATTGATATCCAGAGCAAATAAAGAGGCCGGCAGGTTGATGCCTTTCTCGTAAACCTTGTGGAGGCTGGTGCGTTCGATGCGCTTGCCGCGCACCACACCATTCATATCCGCAATCAGAAGGTCAACGTACAGAACCTCAGGATGTTCCTTAAGGAACGCGTTCGCTTCGTTAAGCTGAACGGCACGCGGGGGTACCGACATGATGCAACACCTTTGTTGTTAAAAATATCAATCATTGATCTTTTCAGGTTTCAGTCAACCCGAACGGCATGCCGAAGTCAAGCGAGGCCTTTTTTGCCCTAAAAAAGCGCCTGCGGGGCATTTTTGGGGCGCTTTTCTGGCTTCGGAGGGCTTGGCCGCCGCAGCCTTGAGCGGGCCGTGTTGTATTTTTTACGGGGGTGTTGTGTAAAAAAATGAACAAGGCTAAGCTCGATTTAAACCCATAACAGCAATAATACCGGGGTGTTTCATGTCTCGCCTGCCGTTAATCGGCGTCACCGCCTGCTCCAGGCAGATCGGTCTGCATGCTTATCACATCAGTGGCGACAAGTACGTCCGCGCAGTGGCAGTAGCAGCCAAGGGCGTGCCCATGATCCTCCCGTCCCTGGCCGATATTCTGAGCCCGTCCGATATTCTGGACGGTCTGGATGGCCTCCTCTTTACCGGTTCACCCTCCAATATCGAACCTTTTCACTATAGCGGTCCAGCCAGCGCGCCGGGAACCGCGCACGACCCTGCCCGTGATGCCAGCACCCTGCCGCTGATCCGCGCCGCGGTGGCGGCCGGGGTTCCGGTACTGGGGATCTGCCGCGGTTTTCAGGAAATGAACGTGGCCTTCGGCGGCAGCCTGCATCAGCGGGTCCACGAAGCCGGTCCGTTCATGGACCACCGTGAGGACGATAGCCAGCCGGTGGAAGTGCAATACGCTCCGGCCCATGCGCTGCATGTGCAGCCGGGCGGGGTGCTGGCCGGCCTCGGCCTGCCGGCGCAGATTGAAGTCAATTCGATTCATGGCCAAGGCGTTGAACGTCTGGCGCCGGGCCTGAAGATAGAGGCCCTGGCACCCGATGGGTTGATCGAAGCCTTCTCCGTCGAGGGGGCGCCGATCGAGGGAGGCAAGGCTTTTGCTTTGGGGGTGCAATGGCACCCCGAATGGCAGGTAAGCTCTAACCCTCACTACCTCGCCATCTTCCAGGCATTTGGCGATGCCTGTCGCAAGCGGGTCATTCAACGCGACGCCAATGCGTCACAAAAACCTGGCTTATAAGAGCCAGGAAACTCACGCCTAGAGGCATTTATGAGTAACAACCTCGACCAGCTCACCGATTGGTTGAAAGACCACAAGATCACAGAAGTCGAATGCATGATTGGCGACCTGACCGGGATTACCCGGGGCAAGATCTCGCCGACCAACAAGTTCATCGCCGAAAAAGGCATGCGCCTGCCCGAGAGCGTGCTGTTGCAGACGGTGACCGGCGACTATGTCGAAGACGACATCTATTACGAACTGCTGGACCCGGCCGACATCGACATGGTCTGCCGTCCGGACCAGAACGCGGTATTCCTCGTGCCCTGGGCCATCGAGCCGACCGCCCAGGTGATCCACGACACCTACGACAAGCAGGGCAACCCGATCGAGCTGTCGCCGCGCAACGTGCTCAAGAAGGTCCTGAAACTCTACGCCGACCACGGCTGGCAGCCGATCGTGGCGCCGGAGATGGAGTTCTACCTGACCAAGCGCAGCGACGACCCGGACTACCCGTTGCAGCCACCGGTTGGCCGCTCCGGGCGCCCGGAAACCGGTCGCCAGTCGTTCTCCATTGAAGCGGCCAACGAATTCGACCCGCTGTTCGAGGACGTCTACGACTGGTGCGAACTGCAGGAGCTGGACCTCGACACGCTGATCCACGAAGACGGCACGGCGCAGATGGAGATCAACTTCCGTCACGGCGACGCCCTGTCCCTGGCCGACCAGATCCTGGTGTTCAAGCGCACCATGCGCGAAGCCGCGCTCAAGCACGAGGTGGCCGCCACCTTCATGGCCAAGCCGATGACCGGCGAGCCGGGCAGTGCCATGCACCTGCACCAGAGCATCATCGACATCGAGACCGGCAAGAACGTCTTCTCCAATGAAGACGGGACCATGAGCCAGCTGTTCCTCAACCACATCGGCGGCCTGCAGAAGTTCATCCCCGAGCTGCTGCCGCTGTTCGCGCCCAACGTCAACTCGTTCCGCCGCTTCCTGCCGGACACCTCGGCACCGGTGAACGTGGAGTGGGGCGAAGAGAACCGCACCGTGGGCCTGCGCGTGCCGGATGCCGGGCCGCAGAACCGCCGGGTGGAAAACCGCCTGCCGGGCGCCGACGCCAACCCTTACCTGGCCATCGCCGCCAGCCTGCTGTGCGGGTTCATCGGCATGGTCGAAGGCCACAACCCGAGCGCGCCGGTGGTCGGCCGCGGTTACGAGCGCCGCAACCTGCGCCTGCCGTTGACCATCGAGGACGCCCTGGAACGCATGGAAAACAGCAAGACCATCGAGAAGTACCTGGGCAAGAAATTCATCACTGGCTACGTCGCGGTCAAGCGAGCCGAGCATGAAAACTTCAAGCGCGTCATCAGTTCGTGGGAGCGGGAGTTCCTGCTCTTCGCCGTCTGATGCGCGGGGCGCCGTCGTCACCGGCGGCGCCCTCACCGGAAAATCAGGAGAGTTCCAATGACCAGCAACAACCCGCAAACCCGTGAGTGGCAAACCCTCAGCAGCGAGCACCACCTGGCCCCGTTCAGCGACTTCAAGCAATTGAAGGAGAAGGGCCCGCGGATCATCACCAACGCCGAGGGCGTTTATCTCTGGGACAGCGAGGGCAACAAGATCCTCGACGGCATGGCCGGGCTGTGGTGCGTGGCCATTGGTTATGGCCGCGAAGAACTGGCCGACGCCGCCAGCAAGCAGATGCGCGAGCTGCCGTACTACAACCTGTTCTTCCAGACCGCCCACCCGCCGGCGCTGGAACTGGCCAAGGCCATCTCCGATGTGGCCCCCAAGGGCATGAACCATGTGTTTTTCACCGGCTCGGGCTCCGAAGGCAACGACACCATGCTGCGCATGGTTCGCCACTACTGGGCGATCAAGGGCCAGCCGAAGAAGAAAACCATCATCAGCCGCGTCAACGGCTATCACGGCTCCACCGTGGCCGGCGCGAGCCTGGGCGGCATGACCTATATGCACGAACAGGGCGACTTGCCGATCCCGGGCATCGTGCATATCCCGCAGCCTTACTGGTTCGGCGAAGGCGGCGACATGACCCCGGACGAGTTCGGGATCTGGGCGGCCAACCAGCTGGAAGAGAAGATTCTCGAAGTCGGCGTCGATAACGTCGGTGCCTTCATCGCCGAGCCGATCCAGGGCGCGGGCGGCGTGATCGTGCCGCCAGAAAGCTACTGGCCGCGGATCAAGGAAATCCTCGCCAAGTACGACATCCTGTTCGTCGCCGACGAGGTGATCTGTGGGTTCGGGCGGACCGGTGAGTGGTTCGGTAGCGATTTCTACGACCTCAAGCCGGACATGATGACCATCGCCAAGGGCCTGACCTCCGGCTACATCCCCATGGGTGGCCTGATCGTGCGCGACGAAGTGGTGGCGGTGCTCAACGAGGGCGGCGATTTCAACCACGGTTTCACCTATTCCGGGCACCCGGTGGCCGCCGCCGTGGCCCTGGAAAACATCCGCATCATGCGCGACGAAAAAATTATCGAGCGCGTCAAGGCAGAAACGGCACCGTATTTGCAGAAACGCCTGCGGGAACTGAACGATCACCCGCTGGTGGGTGAGGTTCGCGGAGTCGGCCTGTTGGGCGCCATCGAGCTGGTTCAGGACAAGGCCACCCGTGCGCGGTATGTCGGAAGAGGCGTCGGCATGATCTGTCGGCAGTTCTGCTTCGACAATGGCCTGATCATGCGCGCCGTGGGCGACACCATGATCATCGCTCCGCCCCTGGTGATCACCAAGGAGGAGATCGATGAGCTGGTGAGCAAGGCCCGCAAGTGCCTGGACCTGACCTTGAGTGCGTTACAGGGCTAAGTGCTAGGCTCTGAGCGGAGTATCCCGCGGTACTTCGCTCGGGGCGGCCATAAAGGATGGGGTCTTCTGTTGAAAGCCCGCCTTGGAACTTGCCAGACTACCGCCTGTTTTTAGTTGCCTGGCAACCGGTCGCTGAACACAAGGTTAAAAAGAATAATTGGAGCATGACGCATGAAGGCAATAGGTATGAAGAAAGCTGGCAAGACCCTCCTCGCCATGTCCCTGATGGGCGCGATGGCGGCAGTGGCCCAGGCAGACGACAAAGTGCTGCACGTTTACAACTGGTCCGACTACATCGCACCTGACACCATCGCGAACTTCGAAAAAGAGTCCGGGATCAAGGTGGTCTACGACGTTTTCGATAGCAACGAGACCCTGGAAGCGAAACTGCTGGCAGGCAAGTCCGGTTACGACGTGGTCGTGCCGTCGAACAACTTCCTGGCCAAGCAGATCAAGGCCGGCGTTTATCAGGAGCTGGACGTCTCCAAGTTGCCCAACTGGAAAAACCTGAACCAGGATCTGCTCAAGGCGGTTTCGGTCAGTGACCCGGGCAACAAGCACGCTTTCCCATACATGTGGGGTTCCATCGGCATCGGCTACAACCCGGAGAAGGTCAAGGCTGCGCTGGGCGTCGACAAGATCGATTCCTGGGACACCCTGCTCAAGCCCGAGAACATCGCCAAACTCAAGGGCTGCGGCGTGAGCTTCCTCGACTCGCCAACCGAAATGATCCCGGTCGCGCTGCATTACCTGGGCCTGCCGACCGACAGCCAGAAGAAAGACGACATCAAGAAAGCCGAAGAGCTGTTCCTCAAGATCCGTCCTTCGATCACCTACTTCCACTCCTCCAAGTACATCTCGGACCTGGCCAACGGCAACATCTGCGTAGCGGTCGGCTACTCGGGTGACGTGCAGCAGGCCAAGTCCCGTGCCGCCGAAGCCGGCGACAAGGTGAAAGTCAGCTACGCCATTCCGAAAGAAGGCGCCGGCAGCTTCTTCGACATGGTCGCCATTCCGAAGGATGCTGAAAACGTCGCGGGCGCCTACAAGTTCATGAGCTACCTGCAGAAGCCTGAAGTCATGGCCAGCATCACCAACGCCGTGCGTTTCCCGAACGGTAACGCCGCCGCAACGGCACTGGTAGAAAAAGACATCACCAGCGATCCGGGCATCTACCCACCAGCAGACGTGCAGGCCAAGCTGTATGCGATCGCCGATCTGCCGGCCGCCACCCAGCGTGAGTTGACCCGCAGCTGGACCAAGATCAAATCTGGCAAATAAGCCGGTTTGAGGCAGCAACCGCTGGCTGTCGTCCCCGCGAGGGCGGTCAGCGGTGCAATTAAATGACAGAAAGTTTTGCTGGATCGGTTTATCGAAGGTAAGTTGCGCGCCGGTTTTGTTGCTGGGCAGCTCTTGGCTGTCATGTAGTGCGGGCAACTCAGGCCCAATTGTTGAGAGGACCTCCACTTGCCTATTTCTTTATTTCGCAAAGCCATGCTGGTGGGCGCCGGGCTGACGCTGGCCGTCAGCGCTTATGCCGCGCCGACCGTGCATATTTATAACTGGTCTGACTATATCGGTCAGAGCACATTGGCGGACTTCGAAAAGGCCACCGGCATCAAGCCGCTGTACGACGTGTTCGATTCCAACGAAACCCTGGAAGGCAAGTTGCTCGCCGGTCGTACCGGTTATGACGTGGTCGTGCCGTCCAACCACTTCCTGGGCAAGCAGATCAAGGCCGGGGCGTTCCAGAAGCTCGACAAGGCGCAGCTGCCCAACTATTCCAATCTCGATCCGGTGCTGCTCAAGCGCCTGGAGAAGAACGACCCGGGCAACCAGTACGCCGTGCCTTACCTGTGGGGCACCAACGGCATCGGCTACAACGTCGAGAAGGTCAAGGCCGCGCTGGGCGTGGACAAGATCGACTCCTGGGCCATGCTGTTCGAGCCGGAAAACATCAAGAAGCTGTCGAGCTGCGGCGTGGCCTTCCTCGACTCCGCCGATGAAATGCTCCCGGCGGTGCTCAACTACATGGGCCTGGACCCCAACAGCCAGAACCCCGACGACTACAAGAAGGCCGAAGCCAAGTTGCTGGCGGTGCGGCCTTACGTGACCTACTTCAACTCCTCGAAATACATCTCCGACCTGGCCAATGGCGAAATCTGCGTGGCCGCGGGCTTCTCCGGCGATGTGTTCCAGGCCAAGGCGCGCGCCGCCGAAGCCGGCAAGGGCATCGAAATCGCCTATGTGATTCCCAAGGAAGGCGGCAACCTCTGGTTCGACATGCTGGCCATTCCCAAGGACGCCGGTAACGTCAAGCAGGCCCATGCCTTCATCAATTACCTGCTCAAGCCTGAGGTGATCGCCCAGGTCAGCGATTCCGTCGGTTATGCCAACCCGAACCCCAAGGCGGGCGAGCTGATGGACCAGTCGGTCCGCAAGGACGAAGCCGTTTACCCGGCGCAGGAGATTGTCGACAAGCTGTACGTCAACTCAGAGTTGCCACCCAAGATCCAACGACTCATGACCCGCAGCTGGACCAAGGTCAAGTCGGGCAAATAGCGTCAACCGCTCAAACTATCCTGGGTTCGCCCGCCTTGGGCGAACTGCACTCTTTTTTTCTGGGAGTTTCGTAAATGGCAGTTGCCTCCGGCGCCTACAAGAAAGCCCTCGAGGGCGACCAGACACCGAAGCAGGTGTTGGTCAAAATCGACCGGGTCACGAAGAAGTTCGACGAGACGATTGCCGTGGACGATGTGTCCCTGGAAATCAAGAAAGGCGAGATCTTCGCCCTGCTCGGCGGTTCTGGCTCGGGTAAGTCCACCCTGCTGCGGATGCTAGCGGGGTTCGAACGGCCCACGGAGGGGCGCATCTACCTGGACGGTGTGGACATCACCGACATGCCGCCCTACGAGCGGCCGATCAACATGATGTTCCAGTCCTATGCCTTGTTCCCGCACATGACCGTGGCGCAGAACATCGCTTTCGGCCTGCAGCAGGACAAGATTCCCAAGGCCGAGATCGATGCCCGCGTGGCCGAGATGCTCAAGCTGGTGCAGATGAGCCAGTACGCCAAGCGCAAGCCGCACCAGCTCTCCGGCGGCCAGCGCCAGCGCGTGGCCCTGGCCCGCTCCCTGGCCAAGCGGCCGAAGCTGCTGCTGCTTGATGAACCCATGGGCGCCCTGGATAAAAAGCTGCGCTCGCAGATGCAACTGGAACTGGTGGAGATCATCGAGCGGGTCGGCGTGACCTGCGTGATGGTGACCCACGACCAGGAAGAAGCCATGACCATGGCCGAGCGCATCGCGATCATGCACCTGGGCTGGATCGCCCAGATCGGCAGCCCGATCGACATCTACGAAACCCCGACCAGCCGCCTGGTCTGCGAGTTCATCGGCAACGTCAACATCTTCGAGGGCGAAGTGATCGACGACGCCGAAGGCCACGCGACCATCACCTGCAAGGACCTGGACCGCAACATCTACGTGGGCCACGGCATCAGCACCTCGGTGCAGGACAAGTCGGTGACCTACGCCATCCGCCCGGAAAAACTCCTGGTGACCCCGGACATGCCGACCTGCGAATACAACTGGTCGAGCGGCAAGGTGCACGACATCGCCTACCTGGGCGGCCACTCGGTGTTCTACGTCGAGCTGCCGAGCGGCAAGCTGGTGCAGTCGTTCGTAGCCAACGCCGAGCGTCGCGGCGCGCGTCCGACCTGGGGCGACCAGGTGTACGTCTGGTGGGAAGACGACAGCGGCGTGGTACTGCGCTCATGAACATGCGAAAGCTCAAGCGCCGCCTCAATCGAATAATTCCCGGTGGCCGTCAGATGGTCATCGGGGTTCCGTTCCTCTGGCTGTTCCTGTTCTTCATGCTGCCGTTCTTCATCGTCCTGAAGATCAGCTTCGCCGAAGCGGACGTAGCCATTCCGCCGTACACCGAGATCTACAGCTTCATCGACCAGAAGCTGCAGGTGCTGCTCAACCTGGGCAACTACGCGATGCTCGGCGATGACGAGCTGTATATCGCCGCCTACCTCGGCTCGTTGAAGATGGCGTTCTTCAGCACCCTGCTGTGCCTGTTGATCGGCTACCCGATGGCCTATGCCATCGCCAGCGCCCGCAAAGAGCTGCAGACCGTGCTGGTGCTGCTGATCATGATGCCGACCTGGACCGCGATCCTGATCCGCGTCTATGCCTGGATGGGCATCCTCAGCAACAACGGCCTGCTCAACGGCTTCCTGATGAGCATGGGCTTGATCGACGAGCCGCTGCAGATCCTCAACACCAACCTGGCGGTGTATATCGGCGTGGTCTATTCGTACCTGCCGTTCATGATCCTGCCGCTCTACGCCAACCTGGTGAAGCATGATACCAGCCTGCTGGAAGCTGCTTCGGACCTGGGTTCGAGCACTTTCAACAGCTTCTGGAAAATCACCGTGCCGCTGTCGAAGAACGGCATCATCGCCGGCTGCATGCTGGTGTTCATCCCGGTGGTGGGCGAGTTCGTGATCCCGGAACTGCTCGGCGGTCCGGAAACCCTGATGATCGGTAAAGTGCTCTGGCAAGAGTTCTTCAACAACCGTGACTGGCCGGTGGCATCGGCCCTGGCAGTGGTGATGCTGGCGATCCTGATTGTGCCGATCATCCTCTTCAACCGCAGTCAGGCCAAAGAAATGGAGGGCAAGGAATGAAGCGCTTCAGTTTCTCGAACCTGATGCTGGTGGTGGGTCTGCTGTTCATCTACCTGCCGATGCTGATCCTGGTGATCTACTCGTTCAACGCCTCCAAGCTGGTGACGGTCTGGGGCGGCTGGTCGGTGAAGTGGTACGTCGGGCTGCTGGACAACTCGCAACTGATGGGCTCGGTGGTGCGCTCCCTGGAAATCGCCTGCTACACCGCGATCGCCGCGGTGGCCCTGGGTACCCTGGCGGCCTTCGTGCTGACCCGTATCACCCACTTCAAGGGCCGCACCCTGTTCGGCGGCCTGGTCACCGCGCCGCTGGTGATGCCGGAAGTGATTACCGGCCTGTCGCTGTTGCTGCTGTTCGTGGCCATGGCGCAGATGATCGGCTGGCCGCAGGAACGCGGCATCGTCACCATCTGGATCGCCCACACCACGTTCTGCGCGGCCTATGTGGCGGTGGTGGTGTCGGCGCGTCTGCGCGAGCTGGACCTGTCCATCGAAGAGGCGGCCATGGACCTCGGCGCGCGGCCGTGGAAGGTGTTCTTCCTGATCACCATCCCGATGATCGCGCCGTCGCTGGCGGCGGGCGGCATGATGTCCTTCGCCCTGTCCCTGGACGACCTGGTGCTGGCGAGCTTCGTCTCCGGCCCGGGCTCCACCACCTTGCCGATGGAAGTG
Source organism: Pseudomonas sp. GW821-FHT09E12 (assembly GCF_059416085.1). Classification (NCBI taxonomy): domain Bacteria; kingdom Pseudomonadati; phylum Pseudomonadota; class Gammaproteobacteria; order Pseudomonadales; family Pseudomonadaceae; genus Pseudomonas; species Pseudomonas sp. GW821-FHT09E12. The sequence continues at coordinate 360,852 of NZ_JBWKOM010000005.1, forward strand.
TTCTCGGCGGTGCGCCTGGGGGTGAAACCGGAGATCAACGCCGTGGCCAGCCTGATCCTGCTGGCGGTGTCGCTGGTGACCTTCCTGGTCTGGTACTTCAGTCGCCAGGCCGAAGAGCGGCGCAAGCGCGCCATCCAGCAAGCCATCGAAGAGGCCGCGGCCGATTCCTGGAAGCAGCCGGACGTGCGCCGCGCACAGGCCCCGGAAGCGGCCTGATACGCGACAGCCGCAAGGCGTTGACCGCGACAAGACATCGCCCCTGTTCAGGGGCGATGTCGTTTTCGGGGGTGGCCGCTGCCGCAGGCTGCGATCGACCGGAACGGTCGCAGCGGTCTCAAGGTCGCCGAGGTCCTTCGGACCTATCGCAGCCTGCGGCAGCGGCTACAGCAGAAAACGCCTCGGCTCTTCAGCGAGTCGTATGCCGCCAGGGCGTGCAGTGAATAGACATAGGCCGTTCCGGCATTCAGTGAGATGGCGGTGGCCAGGGTGGCGGCAATCTCTTCACGGGTGGCCCCGGCCTTGAGTGCCGCGTCGACTGGATCGCCAGCCAAGCTGGCTGCTGCGGGTCAGGCGTCGTTCACCACAGGGGTTACTGCGCCGTCCGCGCCGGCAACAGCTTCAGGGTGCTGTGGGTATTGGCCGTGACCTCTTCTTCGTTGAAGTGCGCCTGCTGGTACACCCCTTCGATATAAGCCTCGGCCTGATCCTGATAGTGCTTGTCGAACAGCACGCCGCTTTGCCCGACCGGGTTGATGCTCAGGCTGTGGGCCGGATCGGCGAAGTCGATCAGGCGCCGGGTGGACGGACCATAGGTCACTGGCCAGGGCGCGGGGCCGATCTTGGCCGATTGATTGTTCGGCACTTCGTGGGTGCCGGGCGCGGCGAACGGGCCGACGTTGAACACCCGGTCCAGGGGCTTCTGCAGGCCCAGCGGATGACCGTGGGTCAGAGTATGCGCCTGGCCCCACAGCCACTTCGTCGAGTCGTCGCCAAAGGTCGCCTTGAGATGAGCGAGGCTGGCGCGCCAGGCGACCCTGACGGTGTCGGCGCGGCTTTCCTGGCCCAGGGTGTTGCGGTTGTCCCACCACGGCGAGTCGGCGGAGGCAGCCAGGCGTGGCAGCGCGGCGTCGATCACCCGGGTGGACAGCAGGGTGTCGAAGAAGGCGTCGCCCAGCTCGTCATGGAAAGCGGCATCGGTGAGGTTGAACAGGAACTGGTTGAACAGGGTGGCGCTGGTGGAGTCCAGCGGGTAGTCGCCTTTCCACTGCGCCAGTTGCTCCACCAGCTTGAGCTCCTGCGGGTCGCTCACTACTTCGCGCAGGACTGGCAGCAGCGGCGCCAGCAGGCGCGGGCCATAGGCGGTGGTGGTGCCCAGCTGGAGTTTCTGGCTGGCGTCGATATCCCATTTCACGCTCTTGTCGCTGAGCTGGCGGTCCAGTTGCTGGCCACGGTCGGCGAGGTTGTAGTAGCCGGGAATCTCCATGCCGGTGGGTGAGACCGGCTGGAAGTTGGCCGAAACGATATAGCCGCGCGCCGGGTTTTCTTCCTGGGGGTTGGCGCTGAATGGGTAGAAGCCCTCTTTGTCCGCCAGCGAAGTGCTGCCGTCGAGGATGAACGTGCCCTTGGCGCCGATCGGGCGTTTCGGCAACAGCGCCGCGGCCCACCAGCCGATGTCGCCCTTGGCATTGGCCCAGACGATGTTCAAGCCCGGCGCCTGGACCTTGGACGCGGCACTGCGGGCCTTGGCCAGGGTGTCGGCGCGGTTGAGCTGGTAGAAGCCGTCGAGGATCGGATTCGGCGTTTCGAGGAAGGCCCACCACATGGCGATCGGCGTCTTGCCGGCATTGGCCCCGAGCACGTCGTTGACGATCGGCCCGTGGGGCGACTGGCGCAGGATCTGGGTGACCGGCGGCTGGCCCTTCACCGCGATCTGCTGCTCGCTGTTGACCAGGTCGACCCACTTGCCGCGGTACCAGACCTGGTTGGCGTTGTTCGGGTTGACCTTCTCGGCGATCAGGTCCAGATCGTCGTTCTGGAACATGGTCAGGCTCCAGCCGAAGTCCAGGTTGTGGCCGAGAAAGGCGAAGGGCACCAGCGCCTGGTGATGACCGTAGAGTTCGAAGCCCGGTGCCGACAGCTGGGCCTCGTACCACACCGACGGCACCGCGAAGCGGATGTGCGGGTCGCCGGCCAGCAACGGTTTGCCGCTCTTGGTGCGGGTGCCGGACACCGCCCAGGCGTTGCTGCCCTCGAATTGCGGCAGGCCGGCGTCGGCCAGGGCCTGCTCGCTCAGCCGGGCGATGGCGCCCAGGTCCTGCCAGTCGCTGGCGGCCAGGCTTGGCGCCAGCGGGCCACGGCCCTTGGTCAGGGCGCCCTTGGGCTGCCACTCGAGGTCGAAGACTTTCAGGTAGTCGCTGCCGAGCTGGTCGCGCACGTAGGTCAGCAGCGGTTCGGTGCGGAAGGCCGCGGCGAAGCTGTAGGCCATGTAGCCGGCGACGCTGATGCTGTCTTCGGCGGTGAAGGAACGCTTGGGAAGCCCCAGGACATCAAATTCGATCGGTTGCGGATGGCTGTTCTGATACTGGTTGACCCCGTCCAGGTAGGCTTGCAGGCCCTTCCAGGCAGGGGACTGGCGATCCAGCCCGGCGACGTAGCTGTCGGCGCGCTCGCGGATGCGCAGGCTGCGGAACAGTTTGTCGGTGTCGAGCAGTTTGGGGCCGAATATCTCGGCCAGCTCACCGCGGGCCAGGCGCCGCATGACTTCCATCTGGAACAGCCGGTCCTGGGCGTGGACATAACCCAGCGCGCGGTACAGGTCGGTTTCGTTTTCCGCGCGGATATGCGGCACACCGCGTTCGTCGTAGCGCACCGTGACCGAGCCCTGCAGGCGCTCCAGCTCGACCTGGCCCTGGCGCGACGGCTGCTTGCTGTACAGGTACCAGCCCCCTCCCGCGGCAAGGGCAAGGATCAGGACGACGAGTACGGTCAGGCTGCGTTTCATGGCGACTCCTTGTTCTTTCTGCGATTTGCCTGCCGTGGGGAAGGCAAACATTTAGCACAGGCCTTCTGTGCCGGGCATCCGTTGTCTGCGAAAAGTCAGGAATGCCTTAATCCGTCTGTTTCGGCCATGGACAATAACAGCCCACCGCCAAGGTGTGGGTGGCGCTGACCGCGCGGCCTTCGTGCAGGGCCTGGAGGATAGGTTCGATAAAGCTGTTGCTGGAATTGCAGGTCAGGCCTTCGCTGTAGGGGCCGAAATAGGCCAGGGTGCCGTTGCGGTCCCAGATCGCCACGGCCGGGCTGGCGGGGATCTGCTCCGAGCCGGGCAGGCCGTCGAGGATTTTCAGGCGGCTCAGGGTGGCGGGCAACTGGCCGTGGCTGCCGGCCTTCTGCACCGAGTAGAACTCCACGCCCTGCGGGCCGTAGTGTTCGATCAGCTCGGCCAGATGCTGCTGGTTACCGACATTGCACGGGCAGGCCGGGTCCCAGAAATGCACCAGGCGGATGGCACCTTCGCCGGCGAGGCCAGGAGGCAGTTGCAGCGGGTCGCCGGAAAACACCGCGGTGTGTTCGCTGAAGGTGCGCAGAAAACGTCCCTGGAACCAGTCGTAGGCGACCCACAGCACCCCGGCGCACAGGAGGGCGAGCAGGCTGGCAAGCAGGGTCGTGCGGTAGGGCAGACGCATACGGATCATTCCTCGAAGGTCGCGTAGCTTGCCATGCTTGCCCCGACAGATGAATATCGCAGGCCGATAAAGCCTGTTTCGCGTTCCGCGCCACCCTGGGAAAACCCTTATGCCTGCGACCTTCGACCCCGACCTTCTGCGCGCCAGCCTGCGGCCCCTGGCCGAGGCACAGCCGCTCTCGGCCCAGGCGCAGGCCTATCAGCGTTTCTATGGGCTGGATCTGCCGGTCAAGCGTGGGCTGGGGCGTTTTTCGGTCGGTGGTTTTGAGGTGGTCGGCCAGGTCTGGTGGCCCGAGCAGCCGGTGGCGACCTTGTTTCTGTTGCACGGTTTCTACGATCACATGGGCTTGTACCGGCATGTGATCGAGTGGGCGCTGCAGCGGCAGTGGGCGGTGATTGCCTGCGACCTGCCGGGTCATGGCCTGTCCAGCGGCGAGCGCGCCAGCATCGATGATTTCGCGGTGTACCAGGCGGTGCTGCAAGGCCTGTTCGACGAAGCCCGCTCCCTCGATCTGCCCCAGCCCTGGCACCTGTGCGGGCAAAGCACGGGCGGTGCGATCGTGATCGATCACTTGCTCAACCAGGGCATGCAGAGCCCGGCCCAGGGCCAGGTGATCCTGCTCTCGCCGCTGGTGCGCCCGCGTGCCTGGGGCTGGTCGAAGCTCAGCTATTACATGCTCCGGCCTTTTGTCAAAGGCATCGCCCGGCGCTTCAGCGAGAACTCCACCGACCCCGATTTCCTGCCGTTCCTGCAGCGCGACCCGTTGCAACCCCTGCGCCTGCCGACTGCCTGGGTCGGCGCGCTGGCGCAGTGGATCAAGCGCATCGAGCTGGCCCCGCGCAGCAGCCGGCAGCCGCTGATCGTTCAGGGGCAAGCGGACATGACAGTGGATTGGCAGCACAACCTGCAGGTGATCCGGCAGAAGTTCCAGCAGCCCCAGGTGCTGATGCTGCCCGAGGCGCGGCATCACCTGGCGAACGAGGCGGCGCGCATTCGCCAGGAATACTTCGCTTTCCTGAACCAGCATCTTTGACGGTATTCACGCACCTGTAGCCGCTGCCGCAGGCTGCGATCGACCGGCACGGTCGCGCCGATCTTGCGACCACTGAGGTCCTACGGACCTATCGCAGCCTGCGGCAGCGGCTACAAGAGGTGTTTAGGGCGTGAGGCTGGAAGTGCTTTGGCCGACGGCCAGCCCGGCGCGGATCGCGGCGAGGGCGGCTTGATAGTAGGCCTTGCCTTCGGCGGACTCGGCGAAGTTGGCGAACTCTTCCAGCTCGGGGTCGGACAGGTCGCGATAGACGTACAGCAGGGTGTTGTTCAGGTCGTTGCCGATCTGCACCATCAGCCGCTGGCGCTGGCCGTTGAGCATGTTCTGCGCCTGGCCGGCCCCCAGCAGGCCGGGGATCATCTGGCTCAGGCTGTCGGCAGCCACCCCGGCGATGGCCAGGCTGACTTCCGCGCCGGCTTCACGGGCCGGCAGCGCCTGGGCCAGGTGGCCGATAATCAATTGACGGGTATCGCTGGCCTGCATCTTCGGCAGGCCCTGGGCATTCTTCGCCAGTTGGTCGCGGCGGGTCGCCAGCAGTTCGGCGGCAACGATCTTGCGCCCCAGCGGCGACTGGAAAAACGCCAGGGCCGGTTTCGGATCGGCGAGGTTCTGCCGCAGCTGCGCCTGGGCGCGGCGGTCCATGGCCTGCGGCGCGAAGCGCTGGTTGCTGTTATTGACCAGGGCCTGATAGACCGCTGGCGGCAGGCTATTCTGGTAACGCTGCTGGGCGGCGGTAAGGGCATCGTTGAAATGCGCGCGTTGTTCCGGCCAGCCGGCGACCTTGTACAACTGGTCGTGGCCGTCTGCCCAGGCGGGCAACACACAGAACATCAACAGTGAAAAAAGCAAACGGCGCATAAGGACTCCTGTCGGCAGCCCACTATTCTCCGGGGCGAGGCGATGGTTGTCGAGAATTCGTATCAGGTTCAGTACGCAAACTGTCCGATCGAACGACGAACAGAGGCAGCGCCAGGCTGCTTGGTCAGAATTATCTCGCGGATCTGTCGGATTCATCTGGGTGTGGATACTATGCGCGCCATGCAAATACCCTCTGATCACCCCCTGCTGTTACGCATTGTCGATGACCTGGCCACCCGTGGCTGGTCGCAGCAGAACATCTTCCTGCCAGAAGCCCTGACCCTGGAGCTGGCGGCCGAGTGCCGTAAGCGCGCGGCCGAAGGCGAGCTGGCGCCAGCGGCGGTTGGCCGTGGCCCGGCGCAGGAGATTCGCGAGGGGATCCGTGGCGATCATATCCAGTGGCTCGAGCCCGGCCAGGCCGACTGCTGCGATACCTACCTGGGCTTGATGGACAGCCTGCGCGAGGCGCTGAACCGCGGGCTGTTCCTCGGCCTGGAAGACTTCGAAAGCCATTTCGCGCTGTACCCGCCAGGGGCGTTCTACCTCAAGCACGTCGACCGTTTCCGCGACGATGACCGGCGCATGGTGTCGGCGGTGATCTACCTCAATCAGGACTGGCTGCCGGAGCAGGGCGGGCAACTGCGCATGTACTTCGATGGCGAGACCGAATACGACGTGGATCCCGCCGGCGGCCGGCTGGTGGTGTTCCTCTCCGGCGAGGTGCCCCACGAAGTCCTGCCCGCGACCCGGGAGCGCCTGTCCTTGACGGGCTGGTTCCGCCGGCGCGGCAACGAGCCGTTCTGATCATGCACAAGATCCTGGTCAGTCGCTGCCTGTTGGGCCACCGCGTGCGTTACGACGGTGGCGCCAGCGGGCCGTTCGATCAACTAGCGAACTGGCAGGCCGAAGGCCGGGTGGTCGCACTGTGTCCGGAAGTCGCCGGCGGCTTGCCGACGCCACGGGCGGCCGCGGAAATACCCGGCGGGCAGGGCGGTGAAGTGCTCGATGGCCTGGCGCGGGTCATCACCACCGAGGGCGAGGATGTCAGCGCCGAGTTCCTCAGCGGCGCCCGGCAGGCGCTGGAGCTGGTACGCGAGCATGGGATTCGCATCGCCGTGCTCAAGGCCAACAGCCCGTCCTGCGGCAACCTGCTGACCTATGACGGCAGCTTCAGCGGGGTCAAGGTCAGCGGCGAGGGCGTCACCGCCGCCTTGCTCAAGCGCGCCGGGGTGCAAGTGTTCAGCGAGCTGGAACTGGCCGAGGCCGCCGCAGCCCTGGCCGCCCTCTAGCCCCTGTAGCCGCTGCCGAAGGCTGCGATCGGCCGGTACGGCCGTGGCGAACGTGATATCGCTGAGGTCCTGCGGGTCTTTCGCAGCCTGCGGCAGCGGCTACAGCATCAAGGCTTGGGCGGCTTGCTCGCATCCATGCCGAACCATTTTTCCGACAACGCCATCAACCGGCCATCGGCCTTGATGCGCTGCAGCGCGCCATCGAGGCTCGCCTGGAACGCCGGGTTACCTTTCTGGAACGGGATCGCCAGGCTCAGGGTCGGCCCGACCTTGGCGCCTTCCTTCACCGGCAAGCGGCTGTCGCGAATGGCGTAGGGGATCAGCAGGCGGTCGCTGATGGCCGCGTCGAGCTGCTTGTCGGCCACATCCTTGATGGGTTGCTGGGCGTTCGGGTAGCTGCGCAGGTCGATGCCTTCAACGGTGCGTGCCTGCTCGGCGAACTGGCTGCCCTGGGCCACGCCGAGGGCTCGGCCCTGGAGCGCTTGCAGGCTGCCCAGCGTGCGCTCTTCTTCCTTGCGTACGATCAATTGTGCGCTGGAATAACTGTAAGGCTCGCTGAAGTCGAAACGATCCTTGAGTTCCGGGGTCATTGCTACGTGATTGATGGCGATGTCGTAGCGGCCGCTTTCGACGCCAGGTAGCAGGTCGGCAGCGTCGGCGACCACGAAGTCCGCCCGCACATCCAGTTCCCGGGCGAGCAGTTGGCCCAGCTCGACTTCGAAACCGGTGAGTTTGCCGTCGTCCTTGAAGTTGAAGGGCGGGGTATTGGCCTCCAGCGCGATACGCAGTTCCCCGCGATCGTTCACATCGTCGATCAGTTCGGCTTGAGCGTAAGTGCTCACAAGAGGTAGCAAAAGTATCAGGCCAGGCAGGAAACGCATGGTCACTCCTTGAATTTATATGTGCGATGCGCTGTTCAGGCTCGCTTTGCTATGGTGTTGATTGCCCTTCGACAACGATATGCCACGAAGTTGTCATAACCGTACCGATTTTGCGGAAAAACTGGAGAATAGAATGAAAACCTTTATATCTCGTGCTGCGTTGACCGGCCTGCTGCTGGGGGCCTCGATGCTGGCTTCTGCGGATATGCCTCGCACCAAGGCGCCGGAAGGCGCTTCTGTATTTATCGTCACCCCGGTCAATGGCGATACCGTGGCCAAGACCTTCAAGGTCAAGTTCGGCGTCAGCGACATCTCCCTGGCGCCCGCCGGCGACCAGACTCCGCACACCGGGCACCACCACCTGCTGGTCGACGTCGACAAGCTGCCAGCCGAAAACATGCCGATCCCGGCCGACGCCCAGCATATCCACTTCGGCAAGGCCCAGACCGAAACCGAGCTGACCCTGGCCCCGGGCAAGCACACCCTGCAGCTGGAGCTGGGCGACAAGAACCACGTGCCGTTCGACCCGCCAATCGTTTCGGAAAAGATCACCATCACCGTCAAGTAAGCGCGGACGGTAAAAACTGCCTGTAAACAAAAAGGGAGGCCCCAGGGCCTCCCTTTTTATTGCCAGCGAGTGCTTAGAACAGCACGCGGCTGCGGATGGTGCCGTTGACGTGTTGCAGCTTCTCTTGCGCCAGCTCCGAGTATTCGGCGTCGACGTCGATCACCACGTAGCCAACCTTCTCGTTGGTCTGCAGGAACTGACCGGAGATGTTGATGCCGTTTTCGGCGAAGACCTTGTTGATCTCGCTCATCACACCCGGGATGTTCTCGTGGATGTGCAGCAGACGGTGCTTGCCAGGGTGAGCCGGCAGGGCCACTTCCGGGAAGTTCACGGACGATACCGAAGTACCGTTGTCGCTGTACTTGACCAGCTTCTCCGCCACTTCCAGGCCGATGTTGGCCTGGGCTTCGGCGGTCGAGCCGCCGATGTGCGGGGTCAGGATCACGTTGTCCAGGCCGCGCAGCGGGCTTTCGAACTCTTCGTCGTTGGAGCGTGGCTCCACCGGGAACACGTCGATGGCGGCGCCGATCAGGTGCTTGTCCTTGATCGCTGCGGCCAGGTGGTCCAGTTCGACCACGGTGCCGCGGGCGGCGTTGATCAGGATGCCGCCTTTCTTGATGGCGCGGATTTCCTTCTCGCCGATCATCCACTGGGTGGCAGCGGTTTCCGGAACGTGCAGGGTGACGATGTCGGACATGCCCAGCAGCTCGTGCAGGTTGCCGACCTGGGTGGCGTTACCCAGTGGCAGCTTGGTCACGGTGTCGTAGAAGAACACCTGCATGCCCAGGCCTTCGGCCAGGACCGACAGTTGGGTGCCGATCGAGCCGTAGCCGACGATGCCCAGTTTCTTGCCACGGATCTCGAAGGAGTTGGCCGCGCTCTTGATCCAGCCGCCACGGTGGCAGGAGGCGTTCTTCTCTGGGATACCGCGCAGCAGCAGGATCGCTTCGGCCAGCACCAGTTCGGCTACGGAACGGGTGTTGGAGTACGGTGCGTTGAACACCGCGATACCGCGCTCGCGAGCCGCGTCGAGGTCGACCTGGTTGGTGCCGATGCAGAAGCAGCCAACAGCGACGAGCTTCTTCGCGTGATCGAAGATTTCTTCAGTCAGTTGGGTGCGGGAGCGAATGCCGATGAAGTGCGCATCGGCGATCTTTTCCTTCAGTTGGGCTTCCGGCAGAGAACCGGTGAGGTACTCGATACTGGTGTAGCCCGCGGCCTTGAGGACGTCGACAGCCGATTGGTGGACGCCTTCGAGAAGAAGGAACTTGATCTTGCTCTTATCGAGAGAAGTCTTGCTCATCTGCGTAAACCTGTGTCCCGGAGAAAAATGGCAGGAAATGGTCAACAGATGCTGACCCGGACGGCAGGAAAGCCGTCGCCGCAGAACGCCCTTCGGCACTATTCTGCGGGGGGTCGTATGCTAGCATACGGACCCCGCGAAACACTCGTTCCTGCGACGTGAAGCGTTCTCAGGATGACCATGAATTGTTCGAGAGTTCTGTCGATGACCAATCCTGCGCTGATTGATGAGCTGAAGACCCTGGTCGAGGCTGGCAAGGTCCTGACCGATGCCGACTCCCTGAATGCTTACGGCAAGGATTGGACCAAACACTTCGCCCCGGCGCCGAGCGCCATCGTCTTTCCCAAGAGCATCGAGCAGGTCCAGGCCATCGTGCGCTGGGCCAACCGGCACCAGGTCGCGCTGGTGCCGTCCGGCGGCCGTACCGGCCTGTCGGCTGCCGCCGTGGCGGCCAATGGCGAAGTGGTGGTGTCTTTCGACTACATGAACCAGATCCTCGACCTGAACCTGACCGACCGCACCGCGGTCTGCCAGCCGGGTGTGGTGACCGAGCAGTTGCAGAACCGCGCCGAAGAAAGCGGCCTGTATTACCCGGTGGATTTCGCTTCCGCCGGTTCCAGCCAGATTGGCGGCAATATCGCCACCAATGCCGGCGGGATCAAGGTGATTCGCTACGGCATGACCCGCAACTGGGTGGCCGGCCTGAAAGTGGTCACCGGCAAGGGCGACCTGCTGGAGCTGAACAAGGACCTGGTCAAGAACGCCACCGGCTACGACCTGCGCCAGCTGTTCATCGGCGCCGAGGGCACCCTGGGCTTCGTGGTCGAGGCCACCATGCGCCTGGAGCGCGCGCCGAACAACCTTACGGCGATGGTGCTCGGTACGCCGGATTTCGACTCGATCATGCCGGTGCTGCATGCCTTCCAGGGCAAGCTCGACCTGACCGCCTTCGAATTTTTCTCCGACAAGGCCCTGGCCAAGATCCTCGGCCGCGGCGACGTCCCGGCGCCGTTCGAGACCGACTGCCCGTTCTATGTGTTGCTGGAGTTCGAAGCCAGCAACGAGGACGTGGCCAACGACGCCCTGGCCACCTTCGAGCATTGCGTGGAGCAGGGCTGGGTGCTGGACGGCGTGATGAGCCAGAGCGAGCAGCAACTGCAGAACCTGTGGAAATTGCGCGAGTACATCTCCGAGACCATCTCGCACTGGACCCCGTACAAGAACGACATTTCGGTCACGGTGTCGAAGGTGCCGGCTTTCCTGAAGGATATTGATGCGATCGTCGCGCAAAACTACCCGGACTTCGAAGTGGTCTGGTATGGCCACATCGGCGACGGCAACCTGCACCTGAACATCCTCAAGCCGGACGACCTGAGCAAGGACGAGTTCTTCGCCAAGTGCGCCACCGTCAACAAGTGGGTGTTCGAGACTGTCGAGAAGTACAACGGCTCGATTTCCGCCGAGCACGGGGTGGGCATGACCAAGCGCGATTACCTGACCTACAGCCGTTCGCCGGTGGAAATCGACTACATGAAGGCGGTCAAGGCGGTGTTCGACCCGAACGGCATCATGAACCCGGGCAAGATTTTCGCTGTTTGACCTAAGGGTCACTCAAGCAGCGGTACCAGATGAACCAAACGAGCAGGAGTCGGTAATGAGCTATCAGCACCAGTATGTCGACGGTACCCGTATTCATTTCCCGGTCGGCAAGATCGTGTGCATCGGGCGCAACTATGCCGAGCACGCCAAGGAACTGGACAATCCGGTGCCGACTGAGCCGCTGCTGTTTATCAAGCCGGGCAGTTGCGTGGTGCCGCTGGAAGGCGGTTTTGCCATCCCCACCGAGCGTGGCTCCGTGCATTACGAGGCGGAAATCGCGGTATTGATCGGCAAGCCACTGTCGACCCAACCCAGCCGCGAAGAAGTGCTGGATGCTATCTCCGGTTTCGCCCCGGCCCTGGACCTGACCCTGCGCGACAAGCAGGCCGAGCTCAAGGCCAAGGGCCTGCCCTGGGAAATCTCCAAGTGCTTCGACGGCGCCTGCGTGCTGGCGCCCTTTGTGGTCGGCAGTACGTTCCCGGACCTGACCGACATCAATATTCGCCTGACCATCAACGGCGAGGTCCGCCAGGACGGCAACAGCAGCATCATGCTCAACCCGATCGTACCGATGATCCAGTACATGGCCGGCTGCTTCTCCTTGCAGGCGGGCGACGTGATCCTGACCGGTACGCCGGTGGGTGTGGGTCCGCTGAACGTGGACGACGAGCTGGTGCTGGAACTGCCGGGCGTCAGCCGCTTCGAAAGTCGCGTTAGCTGACTCAGCGGGGCCCGCCTGCAATGGGCGGGCCTCTCCTAAGAAAGCGCGGAAATCCAGGATATTTCTGACTTTTTCCGAATTTTTCACATCCGGTCTGGATAATTTTCCGCGTCCAGGCGTCTGAGTCTGCCCCGATGTGCTATTACCAATAGCTGACTTTTTGGAACGCGCTCCCCATGTCCATGCCTCACACCCCCGAGCTTCAAACGGTTCGTCGTCGCGGTTTGTTCCACATGCGCTGGTATTCCTGGCTGTTGCTGGCGGGCATCGTGAGCTATGGCGTCGCGATTGCCATGCACTGGGACGACCGTGGCCTGCTCTGGGTGCTGGAGCGTTTCGAAACCCCGGCCGAGCGCCAGGAAAGTGTCTGGCTGCCGGATTACCGCGCGGTCATCGACGCCAAGGTACTGCCGGGCATGGAGAAGGACGAGGCCTCCGACCTGGCCTACAACCCGCAGACCAAGACCCTGTTTGCGGTGATGGGCAAGAACCCGTTCCTGGTCGAACTGAACCTGCAGGGCGATGTGCTGCGCAAGATGCCGCTGGTGGGCTGGAGCAACCCGGAAGGGGTGACGGTCATGGGGAACGGCCTGCTGGGGATTGTCGACGAGCGCGATCACCTGCTGACCATCGTCAAGGTGGATGCCAATACCCGCGAGCTGAATATTTCCGACTTCCCGAAATACGACCTGGGGCCTTCGCAGGACCAGAACAAGGCATTCGAAGCCGTGGCCTGGGATGCGCGCAAGCAGCAGTTGCTGCTGGGCGAGGAGCGTCCGCCGGCGCTGTTCACCTGGAACAGCGACGGCAGCCAGACCCTCAAGGGTGACAAGCAGAAACTGGAAAGCGATGAGCTGGACCTGCGCAACCTGTCCGCCCTGAGCATCGACCCACGCACCGGTCATACCCTGGTGCTGTCCGCCGATTCGCACATGTTGCTGGAACTGGACGAAACCGGCGAGCAAGTCAGCTTCATGACCTTGCTGGGCGGTTTCAATGGCCTCAAAGACACCATTCCGCGGGCCGAGGGCGTGGCCATGGATGAGCAGGGCAACCTGTACATGGTCAGCGAACCCAATCTGTTCTATCGCTTTGAGAAGCACTGATTCAGAGGTTTCTGGCGGCAAAAGGCCATAATCCGGCATACGCCCGCTGCGATTAAGTTTAAATTCATCCGGCTGTGATATTTCATCCGCCTGATTTGTATTTGAGCTTGCCAGCATGCGTCGACTCGCCTATCCCAAACCGCTGTTCCTCCTCCTGTGTTTTATCGTGCTGGTGCTGCTGGGCATTGCCGGGCAGCACCACCGCTACTTCGAGCGCCTGTGGTTCAACTGGCGGGTCATGTCGCAGCCGGCCAACACCGATGCCATTGGCCTTGATGGCTATCGGGTGACTCTCGAAGCACAAAAGATCGAAGGCCTGGATGACGTCTCGGCGCTGACCTACGATCCGGTGCGCAAAAGCCTGTTCACCGTGACCAACAAGAATGCCGAGCTGATCGAGCTGTCGCTCGACGGGCGCATCCTGCGGCGCATTGCCCTGACCGGGTTTGGCGACCCGGAAGCGGTCGAGTTCATCAGCGCCGACACCTATGTGATCACCGACGAGCGCCAGCAGCGGCTGATCAAGATCCATCTGGAGGAGGACACGGTGTTCCTCGACGCGGCGGACGCCGAGCAGATGACCCTGGGTGTGCACATGAGCGGCAACAAGGGCTTCGAGGGCCTGGCCTACGATTCGGTGGGCAAGCGCCTGTTCGTCGCCAAGGAACGCGACCCGATGCTGATCTACGAGGTCAAGGGGTTCCCGCATTACGACCCGGAGAAGTCCTACGCGGTGCATGTGGTCAACAACCCCAAGCGCGATGCCGGGTTGTTTGTGCGTGACCTGTCCAGCCTGCAATACGACGAGCGCACCGGGCATCTGCTGGCGCTGTCGGATGAGTCGTGGCTGGTGCTGGAACTGGACGTGGATGGTCGGCCCCTGAGCACCATGTCGCTGCGCAAGGGCCGGCAAGGCTTGCAGGCCACGGTGCCGCAGGCCGAAGGTATTGCCATGGACGACGACGGTACCCTGTACCTGGTCAGTGAGCCGAACCTGTTCTACGTCTTCAAGAAGCCCGCCCAGTAACCCTGTAGCCCTGTAGCCGCTGCCGAGCCCGCGAGGCTGCGCCCGGGCGCGCAGCGGCCGTAAAACCAGGCGACCTTTCTGTTCCGGCAATTCGTATACCCCCGAACCTGCGAGGACCGCGTCGCAATACCGCCCACCTCGTACGCGGCCTCGCAGGCTCGCCAGCGGCTACCAAAGCGCGTTCAAAACTGCCACTGCACGCCGAGGGAGTAGCCGGTCTGGCTGCCTTCGGCGTGGCCGATCCGGCCGTTGACCTCGGCGTACAGCCCCAGCTGCGGGGTGATCGCCAGCTGGCTGCCGAGTTGGGCGCGGCCGAAGCTCTTGTCCACGCCGCCCAGGCGAGCCACGCGCACTTGACCATCGGCGCGGCTGGTCAGGTCCAGGTCGTCCAGGCGGCCATCCGCCAACTCCTTGACCCAGGCCAGGTCGCCATAAGGCAGCAGGTTCATGCCGTAAGGCAGGGCCATGGCGCCGCGAATACGCCAGCCGAGGCTGGCTTCCAGCGAATCGAATGACTGCTCCTCATAACTCAGCGCCGTGCGCAGGTCCTGCTTCTCGTGGAAGCGGTCGATGCGGTAGTGGGTGTAATCCAGGCCGGCGAAGGGGCCGCTCTTGATCGCACCGAAGTCCAGGTCGTAACCGCCGAGCACGCGGGCGCCCAGGGTCAGGGCGTCGGTATCGCCCGTCAGTTTCTGGTTCAGCAGCACCGGGCCGCCGTTGGCCTGGATCACCAGGTTGCGCTTGGATTCGAAGCGGGTGCGACCGATGCTCAGGTCGCCGGCCAGCCATTGCGGGCCGCCGTCGTTGAGCAAGGCGTAGACCGCCGCCTGCCAGGTGTCGCTGTCGAGCTTGCCGCGGTGCTCGAGTTTGTCGCGACCGTTCTGGTAGCTGAGGCTGGCGCCGATATTCAGGCTCGAATTGAGCTGGTAGTCGCCCAAGGCATGCACCCCCAGCCGACGCGCCTCGGGATTGGGCGCGCTGTCGAAACCGCTGTCGGGGCTGTATTCGCCGTCGATGCCGATCTCGCCATCGAAATTGCCGACTTCCCGGCCCATCGCCTGCAAGGTCAGCCAGCGCCGGTCGTGCAGCCGGACCATGGCCTGATGCTGGCGTTGCAGATGATCCTGCTGGTTGCGCGCCACAGCGCCGCCGGAAGCGGTGGAGGCCAGCAGGTCGGCGTTGGTCAGCTCCAGGACCAGGCGGCTGAGCAGGCGCGAGTAATCGCGCAGGCGCTGGTCGATGCGTTCCTGGCCGAAGGCGTTGGTCAGCACCGCCTTATTGTCCTCGGCGGGATCGTGCCAGGTGGAGCCGCCGGGGATGGCCGGGTTGGTGGTCTGGGTGTAGCCGTCCAGGTCGCCGATTTCCCAGTTGGTGGCCTCGATGTAGAGAATCGGGATGTTCAGCCCTTCGAAGGCTTCACCGTCGCTGCAGCAGCCGGTGCCCGCGGGGTATGCCGGGTCGAGGCCGGGGTTGGTGAACAGATTGATCTGCAGTTCCCTGGCGATCTGCAGGGTATGTTCGCGCAACGAGGCCAGGGCCGGGTTGGCGCTGCTGTTCTGTCCGGCGTGGGCATACATCATGTCGCCGGTGATCAGGCTGTCGAGGTTGATCATGGCCAGCATGTTGGCGCGCTGGCTGGCGCTGAGGGAATCGACGAACGCCCTGGAGCCGCGCAGGCCTTCCTCCTCGGCGCCGAAGCCGACCACCTGCAAGCCGTTTTCCAGCGGCAGCCCGCCGAGGTTGCGGGCGATTTCGGTCAGCACGCTGGCGCCGGAGCCGTTGTCGTCCAGGCCTTGCAGGGTCGGGCGGCCGAAATAGGTATCGAAGTGCGCGCCGACCACCACGTATTGCGGCTTGGTCCCGGCGGCGTAGGCCACCACGTTTTGCGAGCTGCGGCTGTTGCCGCCGGCGGTCCAGGAAAAGTCCTGGCGGCTGATGTCATAGGCGCTGCCCATCTGGCTCTGCATCCAGTCGGCGGCACCGGCGAAGTTGGCGGTGCCACGGTAGCGGCCGGGGTAGTCGTTGATCAGTTTGTCGAGGGTGGTGGCGGCGTGTTCGCCGTATTCATAGGCGAAGGCCTGGGTGGACAGCAGAACGCTGGCGAGACTGACGGCAAGCGTGAGGGGCTTGAGCACGGTGATCTTCCTTGAGGGATGAAAAAACGGGGGCAGTTGCACAATGCGCGCCTCATTCCTTGGGCGACCTTGTATTGGCGCATTGCTTAAACCGAACGTCGCCTGGCGTTAATTTGTAACGGATTTGATACCGGAAGTCGTGGGCCGCACTGAGATCTGGTGCGCGAATCTGGATATTTCTGCGGCTAAATGCAGCGAAAAGTAGCAGTAGTGGCGAGGTTGGTGCGGGAGGGCAGGGCGGGGCTGGATGGGAGAGCTTTCGCCCCCGCCCTTGCGGCAGGGGCGAAATCGGCGGCATCAGGCGGTGAGGGTCTTCACGCCGTCGCGGGTGCCCAGCAGCAGCACGTCGGCCGGGCGGGCGGCGAACAGGCCGTTGGTGACCACGCCGACAATCGCGTTGATCTGCGCTTCCAGCTCCACCGGATTGGTGATCTGCATGTTGTGCACGTCAAGAATGATGTTGCCGTTGTCGGTGATCACGCCTTCGCGGTAGACCGGGTCGCCACCGAGCTTCACCAGCTCGCGGGCCACGTGGCTGCGGGCCATGGGGATCACTTCCACCGGCAGGGGGAAGGCGCCCAGCACCGGCACCAGCTTGCTGGCGTCGGCGATGCAGATAAAGGTCTTGGCTACCGCCGCGACGATTTTCTCGCGGGTCAGGGCCGCGCCGCCGCCCTTGATCAGGTTCAGGTGTTCGTCGCTTTCGTCGGCGCCGTCGATGTAGAACTCCAGATCGCTGACGGTGTTCAGTTCGTACACCGGGATGCCGTGGCCCTTGAGGCGCGCCGCGGTGGCTTCGGAGCTGGCGACCGCGCCGTCGAAGGCGGCCTTGTGCTGGGCCAGGGCGTCGATGAAGCAGTTGGCGGTGGAGCCGGTGCCGACCCCGACGATGCTCTTGTCATCGAGTTTCGGCAGGATGAGGTCGACGGCAGCCTGGGCCACGGCCTGTTTGAGTTGATCCTGGGTCATGCGGGCTCCGGAAGCGGGCAAGGAGGGAACGGAAAGGCCGGCATTATAGGCCGGTGTCCTGGGCAGGTCATTGCCCGTTTGGCGAACCGCTTTTTGTAGCCGCTGCCGAAGGCTGCGATCGACCGTCAGGTCGTGACAGACGAGAGTGGCCGGAGGACCTGCAGACCTATCGCAGCCACCGGCAGGGGCTAGGGGGCTTTTAAAACCTCTGGATTCGTGTGGTCGCCCGGGTAAACGCTGGGTTAGACTCGCTGGCCCTGCCCAACCCGCTCAGTGATGCTTTCCGATGCTCGAACAGTACGTCAAAAAGATCCTCACCTCGCGCGTTTACGACGTTGCCGTAGAAACCCCGTTGCAGACTGCCCGCCAGCTCTCCGAGCGGCTGGGCAATCAGATCTGGCTCAAGCGCGAAGACTTGCAGCCGGTGTTCTCGTTCAAGATTCGCGGCGCCTACAACAAGCTGACCCAGCTCAGCGATGCCGAGCGCGCCCGTGGCGTGGTCACCGCCTCGGCCGGCAACCATGCCCAGGGCCTGGCCCTGGCGGCCAAGGTGCTGGGGGTGAAGGCGACCATCGTGATGCCCAAGACCACCCCGGAGATCAAGGTCGAAGGCGTGCGTTCGCGCGGCGGCAAAGTAGTGCTGCACGGTGATACTTTCCCGGAAGCCCTGGCCTACTCGCTGAAGCTGGTGGACGAAAAAGGCTACGTCTATATCCACCCGTACGACGATCCACACACCATTGCCGGGCAGGGCACCGTGGCGATGGAAATTTTGCGCCAGCATCCGGGGCGCCTGGACGCGATCTTCGTGCCGGTCGGCGGTGGCGGCCTGATTGCCGGAATCGCGGCCTACGTCAAATACCTGCGGCCGGAAATCAAGATCATCGGCGTCGAGCCGGACGACTCCAACTGCC
Organism: Pseudomonas sp. GW821-FHT09E12; assembly: GCF_059416085.1. Taxonomy (NCBI): domain Bacteria; kingdom Pseudomonadati; phylum Pseudomonadota; class Gammaproteobacteria; order Pseudomonadales; family Pseudomonadaceae; genus Pseudomonas; species Pseudomonas sp. GW821-FHT09E12. The sequence continues at coordinate 378,959 of NZ_JBWKOM010000005.1, forward strand.
TGCAAGCGGCCATGGCCGCCGGCGAACGCGTGGTACTGCCAACCGTGGGCATCTTCGCCGACGGTGTCGCGGTGGCACAGATCGGCCAGCACACCTTCGATATCTGCAAGGACTACGTGGATGAAGTGATCACCGTCAGCACCGACGAGATCTGCGCGGCGATCAAGGACATCTACGACGACACCCGCTCCATCACCGAGCCGGCTGGCGCCCTGGGCGTGGCCGGGATCAAGAAATACGTCGAGCAGCGCGGCGTCAGCGGGCAGACCCTGGTGGCCATCGATTCCGGCGCCAACGTCAACTTCGACCGCCTGCGCCATGTCGCCGAGCGCGCCGAGCTGGGCGAGGGCCGCGAGGCCATCATCGCCGTGACCATTCCGGAGAAGCCGGGCAGCTTCAAGGCCTTCTGCGAAGCGATCGGCAAGCGCCAGATCACCGAATTCAACTACCGCTACAACACCGGTAGCGAAGCGCACATCTTCGTGGGTGTGCAGACCCACCCGGAAAACGATCCGCGTAGCGCGCTGATCGCCAGCCTGTCCGAACAGGGCTTCCCGGTGACCGACCTGACCGACAACGAACTGGCCAAGCTGCATATCCGTCATATGGTCGGCGGGCATGCGGCGCGGGTCAGTGATGAAGTGGTGTTCCGCTTCGAGTTCCCGGAACGCCCGGGCGCGCTGTTCAACTTCCTCAACAAGCTCGGCGGGCGCTGGAACATCTCGATGTTCCACTACCGCAACCATGGCGCGGCCGATGGCCGGGTAGTCGCCGGCCTGCAAGTACCGGCGAGCGAACGCCACCTGGTACCGGCGGCGCTGGCGCAGATCGGTTACCCGTACTGGGACGAGAGTGATAACCCGGCGTATCAGCTGTTCCTCGGCTGAACGGCTACGCTGGTGGGCAAGGCCTCAAGGAGTTAATGACATGGAAACGCTGACCGTCCTAAAAACCGTCCATATCCTGGCCACCGTGTTGCTGCTGGGCAGCGCGCTGGGGCTGGCGATCTGGGTCTGGCGCGCTCGTAGCAAGGGTGACGCAAGCATCTACAGCCGGCTGTTGCGCCGGCCGCTGGTGTTCGTCTGGCTGTTGCTGGTGATCTGCCTGGCCAGCCTGCCGTTCAGTGGCTGGTGGCTGGTGCATCTGCTGGGCTGGTCGCTGGGGCAGACCTGGATCCTGGCCTCCAGCGTGATCTACACCGTGGGTGCCCTGAGCTGTTTCTGGCTGCTGGCGCGGCTCAATCGCGTGCGGATCGCCTCGGGAGTAGGAAGTCCGAAGTTCACCCTGGCGCTGGCGGTGTTCAGCTTCGTGTGTTTCTTCGCCATTGCCGGGTTGATGGGCGCCAAGCCTGTTTGACGGCCTGATCGCGAGCTTGCTCCTATAGGGGCGAGCTCGCGCTAGCTTTCTCAGTCGCGCAGGCTGATCACCGGCCAGCCACGCTGCTGGGCCAGGGCCCGCAGGTTCGGGTCCGGGTCCACGGCGATCGGGTTCGCCACCAGATCCAGCAACGGCAAGTCATTCATCGAATCGCTATAGAAGTAGCTGTCTTCCAGGCTATGGCCGGTTTCCTCAAGCCAGCGCGTCAGGCGGGTGACCTTGCCTTCGCGAAAGCACGGGACGTCGGTACTGCGACCGGTGTAGCGGCCATCCTGCATCTCGCACTCGGTGGCGATCAGGGTTTCCACGCCCAGGCGTTCGGCGATCGGCGCGGTGACGAAGCGGTTGGTGGCGGTGATGATCACCAGCTTGTCGCCGGCGGCCTTGTGCTTGGCCAGCAGTTGCGCGGCCTTGGGCAGCAGCAGCGGCTCAATGCAGTCGCGCATGTAGTCGCGATGCCATTGGTCGAGCACGTCCATCTCGGTGCGGCCGAGAACCTCCAGGCAGAAGTTCAGGTAGGCGGCATTGTCGAGCTTGCCGGCCAGGTAGTCCTGGTAGAACTCGTCGTTGCGGGCCTTGTAGGTGACGGCGTCGAGGAAGCCTCGTTCGCACAGGTAATCGCCCCAGGCGTGGTCACTGTCGCCGCCCAGAAGGGTGTTGTCCAAGTCGAATAAAGCCAGGCGCATCACGGTTACTCGCTGATAAGTCTGAAAAAAGGCGATCAGAATACGGTCTTTTCACAAGAGTGCACATAAGGTAGGAAGCCTCGTTGCTGCTTTCACAACCTTTGTGGAACAATGCGGCGACATGCGTTTGCGAGGTTGTTGCCGTGATCGACCCCGATGGTTTCCGCCCCAATGTCGGGATCATTCTGACGAATGATGCCGGCCAGGTGCTATGGGCTCGCCGTATCAATCAAGATGCCTGGCAGTTTCCGCAAGGGGGGATCAACCCCGAAGAGACGCCGGAAGACGCTTTGTACCGCGAGTTGAACGAAGAAGTAGGCCTGGAACGCGAAGATGTGCAAATTCTCGCCTGCACCCGGGGCTGGTTGCGCTATCGTTTGCCGCAACGCCTGGTCCGTACCCACAGCCAACCGCTGTGCATCGGCCAGAAGCAGAAATGGTTTCTCCTGCGCCTGATCTCCAACGAGCAGCGGGTGCGGATGGATTTGACCGGTAAACCGGAGTTCGATGGCTGGCGCTGGGTCAGTTATTGGTATCCGTTGGGCCAGGTGGTGACATTCAAGCGCGAGGTTTACCGCCGCGCTCTCAAAGAGCTTGCCCCGCGCCTTCTAGCGCGCGACTGACGACGGAGTTCGACCCCGAGCCATGCTCAATACGCTGCGCAAGATCGTCCAGGAAGTTAACTCCGCCAAGGATCTCAAGGCGGCGTTGGGGATTATTGTGTTGCGCGTCAAAGAGGCCATGGGCAGCCAGGTCTGCTCGGTCTATCTGCTGGATCCGGAGACCAACCGTTTTGTCCTGATGGCCACCGAGGGCTTGAACAAACGCTCGATCGGCAAAGTCAGCATGGCACCCAACGAAGGTCTGGTCGGCCTGGTCGGTACGCGCGAAGAACCGCTGAACCTCGAAAACGCCGCCGATCACCCGCGTTATCGCTACTTCGCCGAGACCGGCGAGGAGCGTTATGCCTCCTTCCTCGGTGCACCGATCATTCACCACCGCCGGGTCGTCGGCGTCCTGGTCATCCAGCAAAAGGAGCGTCGTCAGTTCGACGAGGGCGAAGAAGCCTTCCTGGTGACCATGAGCGCGCAGTTGGCGGGGGTTATCGCCCACGCCGAAGCCACCGGTTCGATCCGTGGCCTGGGCCGCCAGGGCAAGGGCATCCAGGAAGCCAAGTTCGTCGGCGTGCCCGGCTCGCCTGGCGCGGCGGTCGGTACCGCGGTGGTCATGCTGCCGCCGGCCGACCTGGACGTGGTGCCTGACAAGAGCATTACCGATATCGACGCCGAGCTGGCGTTGTTCAAGACCGCCATCGAAGGCGTGCGCGCCGACATGCGCACCCTCTCGGAAAAACTCGCCACCCAGCTGCGTCCCGAAGAGCGGGCGCTGTTCGACGTCTACCTGATGATGCTCGACGATGCCTCCCTGGGCAGCGAAGTGACCACCGTGATCAAGACCGGCCAATGGGCCCAGGGCGCGTTGCGCCAGGTGGTCACCGATCACGTCAACCGTTTCGAGCTGATGGACGATGCCTACCTGCGCGAGCGGGCGTCGGACGTCAAGGACCTGGGCCGGCGCCTGCTGGCCTACCTGCAGGAAGAGCGCCAGCAGACCCTGGTCTACCCCGACAACACCATCCTGGTCAGCGAAGAACTGACGCCGGCCATGCTCGGCGAGGTGCCCGAAGGCAAGCTGGTCGGCCTGGTCTCGGTATTGGGTTCGGGCAACTCCCACGTGGCGATCCTGGCCCGGGCCATGGGCATTCCGACAGTGATGGGCCTGGTCGATCTGCCGTACTCGAAAGTCGACGGCATCCAGATGATCGTCGACGGCTACCACGGCGAGGTCTACACCAACCCCAGCGACGTGCTACGCAAGCAGTTCGCCGATGTGGTCGAGGAAGAGCGGCAACTGGCCCAGGGCCTGGATGCACTGCGCGACCTGCCATGCGTGACCCTGGACGGCCACCGCATGCCACTGTGGGTCAACACCGGCCTGCTGGCGGACGTGGCGCGGGCGCAGAAGCGTGGCGCGGAGGGCGTGGGCCTGTACCGCACCGAAGTGCCGTTCATGATCAACCAACGCTTCCCGAGCGAAAAGGAGCAGCTGGCGATCTATCGCGAGCAACTTTCCGCCTTCCACCCGCAACCGGTGACGATGCGCAGCCTGGACATCGGCGGCGACAAGTCACTGTCGTATTTCCCGATCAAGGAAGACAACCCCTTCCTCGGCTGGCGCGGCATTCGCGTCACCCTCGACCATCCCGAGATTTTCCTCGTCCAGACCCGCGCCATGCTCAAGGCCAGCGAAGGCCTGAACAACCTGCGCATTCTCCTGCCGATGATTTCCGGCACCCATGAGCTGGAAGAAGCATTGCACCTGATCCACCGCGCCTGGGGCGAAGTGCGCGACGAAGGCACCGACGTGCCGATGCCGCCGATCGGGGTGATGATCGAGATCCCGGCCGCGGTGTACCAGACCAAGGAGCTGGCGCGCCAGGTGGACTTCCTGTCGGTCGGTTCCAACGACCTGACCCAGTACCTGCTGGCCGTGGACCGCAACAACCCGCGGGTGGCGGACCTCTACGACTACCTGCATCCGGCGGTGCTGCAAGCCTTGCAGACCGTGGTGCGCGACGCCCATGCCGAAGGCAAGCCGGTGAGTATCTGCGGCGAGATGGCCGGCGATCCGGCGGCGGCGGTGTTGCTGATGGCGATGGGCTTCGACAGCCTGTCGATGAACGCCACCAACCTGCCGAAAGTGAAGTGGATGCTGCGTCAGATCAATCTCAGCAAGGCCAGGGAACTGCTGGCCGAGCTGATGACCATCGACAATCCGCAAGTTATCCACAGCTCGCTGCAACTGGCGCTGAAGAACCTGGGACTGGCGCGGATGATCAATCCGGCGTCGGCCAAGACCCTTTAAAGGCGATCGCGAGCAAGCTCGCTCCTACAGAGACGCTGCCAAACCCTGTAGGAGCAGCCGGTCGACGCTCGATTGCTCGCGATAGCGTACTTTCAGACGCCGCTAAACCCTCAGCTCCACTTCCCCCAGATGCCCGCCATAGGGCCCGAAGCTGCGCTCGACTATGTGCCTGGAACCATCGGCCCGGACGATCAGCGCCGTGCTGGCCCGCGTGCCGTAGCTGGGGCTGGCGATAAACACGCTCGACAGCAGGCTCTCGGTGGCCAGGCCGACCCCGGTATCGGGAAGGTCGGCAAACGGCGCGGTCTGCGTATCGCTGAGCAGGGCGAGCAGAGCCTGGGGCTGCGGGTCATGCAGTACTTCCTGTAATGCTGCCTTGGCCTTGAGCAGCTTGGGCCAGGGCGTGTCGAGGCCGGCATTCGACAGGCCATACACGCCGCTGCCCAGTTGCTGCGGCTCACGGGCCTGGGCGTTGTAGTGCCAGAGCTGATCGGGGGTACCCACCAGCAGGTTGAAGCCGGCATATTCCAGCGATCGGCCGACAACGTCGCTGAAATAGTCGTTTATCGACATCCTGCTGCTGAGAAAACGCGCTACCAGTTCGCCTCGGGAGCGGCGCGCGGGGGGCTGATGGGGATTGCGGATATTGGTCAGGGCGGCGAAGCGTCCGTCGGCACCCAGGCCGAGCCAGGTACCGCCCGCTTCCAGGTCGCGTCCGGCATAGATATCGGGGGCTTCGGGCCATTGCGCCAACGGCAGGCTGGGGCGGGCGTAGAACTCGTCACGGTTGGCCGCGACGATCAGGGGCAGGGCGTGGCCCGGCCGCCAGGCGAATACGATCAAGCACATCAGGTTGTCCCTTTTGTGTTTTTTGCTCACTTTACGCACAGAACGACTGGGTATCCATCGCCATCCAGTGGAGCCAAGGGCCGTGCATCCGTTACCATGCCGCTCTCTTTTCGGGATGCCTCCATGGAATTTCTGCTCTATCTGCTGCTGGGGGCCTGCGCGGGCATATTGGCCGGTCTGTTTGGCGTAGGTGGCGGCATCATCATCGTTCCCGTGCTGGTGTTCAGCTTCACCCTGCAAGGTTTCGATCCGTCGATCCTGACCCACCTGGCCGTTGGCACGTCGCTGGCGACCATCATTTTTACCTCGGTCAACGCGGTTCGCGAACACCAGCGCAGGGGCGCGGTGCGCTGGCCTATCTTTGCCTGGATGACCCTGGGCATCCTGCTCGGCGCCGGAGTCGGGGCGCTGACGGCCGAAGCGATCTCCGGGCCGAACCTGCAGAAAATCATCGGCGTCTTCGCCCTGGTGGTGGCCCTGCAGATGACCCTGGACCTGCGGCCCAAGGCCAGCCGCGATGTTCCCGGCAAGCTCGGGCTGACCCTGGCCGGCAGTGTGATCGGCTGGGCCTCGGCGATTTTCGGCATCGGCGGCGGCTCGCTGACCGTGCCGTTCCTGACCTGGCGCAGCGTGCCGATGCAGCAGGCGGTGGCCACGTCCTCGGCCTGCGGTTTGCCGATTGCCGTGGCCAGTGCAATAAGTTTCATGATTCTGGGCTGGCATGATCCGTTGCTGCCGGCTCATAGTCTGGGTTTTGTGTATTTGCCGGCGCTGCTGGGCATCGCCCTGACCAGCATGGTCTTTGCCCGGTTCGGCGCGCGCCTGGCCCATCGGCTGTCGGCGCGCCTGTTGAAGCGCTTGTTCGCCTGCCTGCTGTTTGTGGTCGGCCTGACGTTCCTGCTCTGACAGGTTCCGCAATCCTGGCTTAATCCGCGCGTGACATGGTCACGGCGCAAATCGAGTTTCACTCTAACGAGGAGTCGCAATGCTGCCTTACCCGCAGATCGACCCGGTGGCCCTGGCCATCGGCCCGCTGAAAATTCACTGGTACGGCCTGATGTACCTGATCGGCATCGGTGGCGCCTGGCTGCTGGCGTCGCGCCGGTTGAACCGCTTCGACCCGACCTGGACCAAGGAGAAGCTCTCCGACATGGTGTTCTGGATGTCGATGGGGGTCATTGTCGGTGGGCGCCTGGGCTATGTGCTGTTCTATGACCTGAGCGCCTACCTGGCCAACCCGACGCTGATCTTCGAGGTCTGGAAAGGCGGCATGTCGTTCCACGGCGGTTTCATCGGGGTGATGCTCGCGGCTTTGTGGTTCGGCAAGAAGAACGGCAAGTCGTTCTTCCAGCTGATGGACTTCGTTGCGCCGATGGTGCCGATCGGTCTGGGCGCCGGGCGCATCGGCAACTTCATCAACGCCGAGCTGTGGGGCAAGCCGACCGACCTGCCGTGGGCGATGATCTTCCCGCCGTTCAGCGACCCGGCCCAGCTGCCACGCCACCCTTCGCAGCTGTATCAGTTCGCCCTGGAAGGCGTGGCGCTGTTCCTCATCCTTTGGCTGTTCTCGCGCAAACCCCGTCCAACCATGGCGGTTTCCGGGATGTTCGCCCTGTTTTACGGTATTTTCCGTTTTATCGTCGAGTTCGTCCGGGTCCCGGATGCGCAACTGGGTTATCTGGCGTGGAACTGGCTGACCATGGGCCAGGTGCTGTGCCTGCCGATGATCATTGGCGGCCTGTTCCTGATCTGGCTGGCCTATCACCGCGCTCCAGCGGCACCGGCGGCGAAAGACGCCGCGCTCTAATTCGGATCGCAGGGCGCGAGCCCTGCCTTCAAGGACACAGGTAATACATGAAGCAATATCTCGATCTGGTCGCCCACGTCATCAAGAACGGCACCAAGCAGGCCAACCGCACGGGCGTGAACACCATCAGCTTCCCCGGCGCGATGCTGCGTTACGACCTGAAAGACGGTTTCCCGGCGATCACCACCCGCAAGATGGCCTTCAAGTCGGCCATCGGCGAGATGTGCGGTTTCCTTCGTGGGGTGAACAACGCCGCCGAATTCCGTGCCCTGGGCTGCAAGGTCTGGGACCAGAACGCCAATGAAAACGCCCAGTGGCTGGCCAACCCCTTCCGCCAGGGCGAGGACGACCTGGGTGAGATCTACGGCGTGCAATGGCGCAAGTGGCCGGCGTACAAGCAGATCCCCCTGAGCAACCCGGCCGCCATCGAGCAGACCCTGAAACAGGGCTACCGGCAGATCGCCGAAGGCGAGGAAAACGGCCAGGCCTATGTGGTGCTGTACAAGGCCATCGACCAGGTGCGCCAGTGCGTGGACACCATCATCAAGGACCCGGGCAGCCGCCGTATCCTGTTCCACGGCTGGAACTGCGCCCAGCTGGATGAAATGGCCCTGCCGCCGTGCCACCTGCTGTACCAGTTCCACCCGAACGTCGAGACCCGGGAGATTTCCCTGACCCTCTACATCCGCTCCAACGACCTGGGCCTGGGCACACCGTTCAACCTCACCGAAGGCGCGGCGCTGCTGAGCCTGATCGGTCGCCTGACCGGCTACACCCCGCGCTGGTTCACCTATTTCATCGGTGATGCCCACGTCTACGAAAACCACCTGGACATGCTCAACGAGCAGCTCAAGCGCGAGCCGTTCCCGATGCCGAAGCTGGTGATTTCCGAACGTGTACCGGAGTTCGCCAAGACCGGCGTGTACCAGCCGGAGTGGCTGGAAAAGGTCGAACCGAGCGACTTCTCGCTGGAAGGCTACGAGCACCACGCGCCGATGACCGCGCCGATGGCGGTCTGAGCGAGATACCCGGCGGCGGCTCCTGTAGCCGCTGTCGCAGGCTGCGATAAGGCCCGCAGGGCCTTCTAGCAATCCCGGAGACCACGCCTACACGTGGTCGATACGGGGCATCTGCCTCTCTGTAGGGGGTTGATGGTTTCAATGCCCGTGGCTACGGCCCACATGAGAGTCTTCGGCTTCGCTGGGGGCCACCGAGCCGCTGACTTCCAGGCGCTGCAAAATCCCGCACTGATCCAGGTCCGGCCCTTCGCTGCAGCGTTGGCGCAGGTCGAGCAGCTGTGTCTGCAAGGCCAAGAGTCCGTCGATCCGCGCCTTGACGTGGTGGATGTGTTCGTCGATCAGCGCGTTCACGTTCTGGCACTGATCCTGGGGGCTGTCGCGCAGGTTCAGCAGGCTGCGGATTTCCTCGAGGGTCATGTCCAGGCTGCGGCAGTTGCGGATGAAGGTCAGGCGTTCGGTGTGGGCCTGGGTATACAGGCGGTAATTGCCCTCGCTGCGGGCCGGTTCCGGCAGCAGGCCTTCGCGCTCGTAGTAACGGATGGTTTCGACCTGACAGTCGGTCAGTTTCGCCAGCTCGCCAATTTTCATCGCGACAATCTCCGAAAGGGGGCTTGACCCTATAGTGGCTATAGGGTGTTCACTTGGCAACAGGCACCTTTTCGGACGCGACCTTATGAGCGATTCCCTGCACACCCACGGCAAGCCCGGCGCTGACTCCAAGCATGCTGACCACGATCACGATCACGATCACGATCACGGCCATGGCGCAAAACTGCATCCGCTGAAAAAACACGACCATGCTGGCCACGGCGCTTCCTGCTGCTCGTCGCCGTCGCTGGTCCAGTTGAGCGAGCCCCAGGCTGCCAGTCACGGCGATTCCTGCTGTTCGTCGGCCGCCGCGCCGTCGCGGGTTGTGCTCGGCGCGGCGTCGAGCGCCAATGCGCGCCTGAGCAGTTTCCGCATCGAGGCCATGGACTGCCCGACCGAGCAGACGCTGATCCAGAACAAGCTGGGCAAGCTGGCGGGCGTGCAGCAACTGGAGTTCAACCTGATCAACCGGGTGCTGGGCGTGACCCACGACCTGCAGGACGTCGCCCCGATCATCGCCGCCATCAAGTCCCTGGGCATGGAAGCCGAGCCCATCGGCCTGGGCGGCGAATCCGATGCCCCGGCCGCGGCGCCGGTGAAAAAGCACTGGTGGCCGCTGGCGCTGTCCGGCGTCGGCGCGTTGGCTGCGGAGGTGATCCACTTCACCAGCGCCGCGCCGACCTGGGTGGTGGCGGTGATCGCCCTGGTATCGATCCTCAGTGGTGGCCTCGGCACTTACAAGAAGGGCTGGATCGCCCTGAAGAACCGCAACCTCAACATCAACGCCTTGATGAGCATCGCCGTGACCGGCGCCGTGCTGATCGGCCAATGGCCGGAAGCGGCGATGGTGATGTTCCTGTTCACCGTGGCCGAGTTGATCGAGGCCCGATCCCTGGACCGCGCGCGCAATGCCATCAGTGGCCTGATGCAGATGACCCCGGAACGGGTCACGGTGCAGGAGGCGGACGGCAGTTGGGTCGAACGGGAAGCGAAAAGCATCGAGCTGGGCGCGCTGGTACGGGTACGTCCGGGTGAACGCATCGGCCTCGACGGCGAGGTGGTGGCCGGCAGCTCGACCATCGACCAGGCACCGATCACCGGCGAAAGCCTGCCGGTGGAAAAGACCCTGGGCGACAAGGTCTTTGCCGGCACCATCAACCAGGCCGGCTCGCTGGAATACAAGGTGACCGCGGCGGCCAACAACTCGACCCTGGCGCGGATCATCCATGCCGTGGAACAAGCTCAGGGCGCGCGCGCGCCGACTCAGCGCTTTGTCGACAGCTTCTCGAAAATCTACACCCCCGCAGTGTTTGCCTTTGCCCTGGCCGTGGCGGTGATTCCGCCGCTGTTCATGGGCGCCGCCTGGTTCGACTGGATCTACCGCGCCCTGGTGCTGTTGGTGGTGGCGTGCCCGTGCGCGCTGGTGATTTCCACCCCGGTGACCATCGTCAGCGGCCTGGCCGCGGCAGCGCGCAAAGGCATCCTGATCAAGGGCGGGGTCTATCTGGAGGGCGGCTACAAGCTCGACTACCTGGCGCTGGACAAGACCGGCACCATCACCCATGGCAAGCCGGTACAGACCGATTTCCTGTCCCTCGACCCGCTGGCGGACAGCAGCGCCCCGGCCATCGCCGCCAGCCTGGCATCCCGCTCCGACCACCCGGTGTCTTTGGCCATTGCCAATGCGGCTGTGGATAAACAGCTGAGCCTGCACCTTGTGGATAACTTCGAAGCCCTGGCCGGCCGCGGTGTACGTGGCGAAATCAACGGCCAGCTCTACCACCTGGGCAATCACCGCCTGGTGGAGGAGCTGGGGCTGTGCTCGCCGGAGCTGGAAGAGAAGTTGTTCGCCCTGGAGAAACAAGGCAAGACTGTGGTGCTGTTGCTCGACAGCGCCGGCCCCCTGGCCCTGTTCGCCGTGGCGGACACGGTCAAGGAGTCCAGCCGCGAAGCGATCCAGCAGTTGCACGAACTGGGCATCAAGACCCTGATGCTGACTGGCGACAACCCGCACACCGCCGAAGCCATCGCCGCCCAGGTGGGCATCGATCAGGCCCGCGGCGACCTGCTGCCCACCGATAAACTGCAAGCTATCGAAGACCTGTACGCCCAAGGGCACCGGGTCGGCATGGTCGGCGACGGCATCAACGACGCCCCGGCCCTGGCCCGCGCGGAGATCGGTTTCGCCATGGCCGCGGCAGGCACCGACACCGCCATCGAGACCGCCGATGTCGCCCTGATGGACGACGATCTGCGCAAGGTTCCGGCCTTTGTCCGGCTGTCCCGGCAGACCTCGAACATCCTCGTACAAAATATCGCCCTGGCCCTGGTCATCAAGGCGATCTTTCTTGGGGTAACCTTCTTCGGGTTGGCCACCATGTGGATGGCCGTGTTCGCCGACATGGGCGTCAGCCTGTTGGTGGTCTTCAACGGTTTGCGCCTGTTGCGCAAATAAAGGGATAACGAGAGCGTGCAGTGCTGAGTGCCGAGCTGAAGGCGTTTTACCTGGTGGCCCGCCTGGGCAGCATCACCCTGGCGGCGAAAAAGCTCGGCCTGAGCCAGCCCACGGTGACCACCCAGATCCGTCATCTGGAAAGCCAGTATGCGGTCGAGCTGTTCTATCGCGGCGGCCGCCGCCTCAGCGTCAGCGAAGAGGGTGCCCGGCTGTTGCCGATGGTCAAGGCGCTGTTGCAGCAGGAAGCCGATATCGAATTTTTCCTGCGCAATAGCGGCCAGCTGCAAGGCACCCTGCGGATTGCCGCCACGGCGCCGTATTACATCCTCGATCTGGTGAAGACCTTCCGGGAGCGCCTGCCCCAGGTGGAAGTGTCGGTGGAAATCGGCAACTCGCAGCAGGTCCTGGAATCGCTGGAGGAATACCGGGTCGACATCGCCGCGTCGTCGCAGCTGCTGGAAGATTCGCGCTTGATCCGCCGGGTGCTCGGCAGCGACCCGCTGGTGCTGGCGGTGCACCGCAATCATCCGTTGGCGGCCCTCGATCACGTGCCCTTGAACGCCCTGGTCGGGCATACCCTGCTGATGCGCGAGCCGGGCTCCACCACCCGGCGCCTGACCGAAGAGCTGCTCGACGGCGCCCGGGTCAGCTTCGGGCCGCTGCTGGAGATCGGCAGCCGCGAGTCGATCCGCGAGGCGGTGCTGCGCAATATCGGCATCAGCATCATTGCCCGTCAGGAAGTCCCCCACGATCCGCAGTTGCGGGTGCTGACCATCGAGAACGCGCCGCAGATCGCCGAATACCTGTACTGCCTCAAGGAGCGCAAGGGCGCGCGCCTGCCGGCGGCCTTCCTCGGGCTGGCACAGGAAATGGCGCCGGCCTGATCCGCCCACACCTCATCCGTAGCCGCTGCCGAGCGCAGCGCCCGCAAAAGGCGCCCTGCGGTTGCTGCGCAACCGTTCGCAGCCTCGCGGGCTCGGCAGCGGCTACAAGGCTCTGCGTTCTCTTGAACCCAAATCCGCCAATACCACTATCGGCAGCTTTTGCCTCACTGCCACAGTAACTACGCATTCGTTCCCTAGGATGGCCTGCATCTGCTTGATGAGGTCCGTCCATGAACAACCCGATCGCAACTGCCCTGAGCAACCCCGGCGCGCCGATGAAAGTGCGCGGCATGCAGAAACGCTTTGGCGCTTTCACCGCCCTGGATAACGTCTCCCTGGACGTGGCGGCCGGCGAGCTGGTGTGCCTGCTCGGTCCGTCGGGCTGCGGCAAGACCACCTTGCTGCGCTGCATCGCCGGCCTCGAGCGCCAAGACCGGGGCGAGTTGTACCTGGGCAGCCGCGACGTCTCGCACCTGGCGCCCCAGGCCCGGGACTACGGCATTCTGTTCCAGTCCTATGCGCTGTTCCCCAACCTCAGCGTCGAAGCCAACATCGCCTATGGCCTGGCCGGCAGCGGTCGCGACGAGGTGCGCAAGCGCGTGGCGCAGATGCTGGAACTGGTGGGCCTGACCGGCAGCGAAAAGAAATACCCCGGCCAGCTGTCGGGCGGCCAGCAGCAGCGGGTGGCCCTGGCGCGCGCCCTGGCCCCGGCGCCTTCGTTGTTGTTGCTGGATGAACCGATGTCGGCGCTGGATGCCCGGGTGCGCGAGCACCTGTGCACCGAGCTGCGCCAGTTGCAGCGGCGCCTGGGCATCACCACCCTGATGGTCACCCACAACCAGGACGAGGCCATGTTGATGGCCGACCGCATCGCGGTGATGAACAACGGCAAGGTCGAGCAATACGCCACGCCGCAGGAAATCTACGATCGCCCGGCCACCCCGTTCGTCGCCGAGTTCGTCGGCCAGGGCAACTGGCTGCCGTTCCGCCGCAGCAGCGACAGCCACGCCCAGGTTGGTGGGATGAATGTGCGGCTGGCGGCCGACTCCGGCAAGGCCGCTTCGGGCCGGTTGTTCTGCCGCCCGGAGGCGATCAGCGTCAATCCGCCGGTGCACGAGGAGAACCTGTTCCCGGCCAAGGTCCGGGAGATCACCTTCCTCGGCAACCGCTGCCGCATGAGCTTCGAACTCAACCAATTGCCCGGCCATCCGCTGCTGGCCGAGCTGGCCCCGGAAGCCATGCCGCGCCTCGGTGCCCAGGACATCTGGGTCGCCTTGCCACCGCGCAGCCTGCAGGTGTTTGCCTGAGATGGCCGTTGAACTGAGCCTGCCGCTACCCGCAAAACGGGCGCGCCAGGCGGCCCGTGCGCAAATCGGCGACCGCCTCTTCGTGCTCGGCGGCAAGCTGGTGCTGCTGGTGCTGCTGGGCCTGGCGGTGCTGCTGCCGTTGCTGGCGATCTTCTGGCGCGGTTTCAGCGGCGAAGCCGGGCAGGGCGGTGGCCTGGTTGCGGCCCGTGAGCTGGTAACCAGCGCCAACTTCCACTGGCTGTTGGGCAACAGCCTGAAAGTCTCCCTTAGCGTCGCCGCCATCGTGGTGCCGCTGGCCTACCTGTTTGCCTATGCCCTGCAACGCACGCTGATTCCCGGCAAGGCGATCTGGCGCGGCCTGTCGCTGCTGCCGCTGATGGCGCCGTCGATGCTGCCGGGGATCGCCCTGGTCTATCTGTTCGGCAACCAGGGCCTGCTCCGTGGCCTGCTCTCGGACAATATCTACGGCTTCTGGGGCATCGTTCTCGGCGAGGTGATCTACACCTTTCCCCACGCCCTGATGATCCTGCTGTCGGCCCTGTCCCTGGCCGATGCGCGGCTGTTCGATGCCGCGTCGAGCATGGGCGCCAGCCCGGCCAAGGCCTTTCGCAGCATCACCTGGCCGGCCACCCGGCAGGCGGTGTTCGCCGCGTTCTGCCTGGTATTCACCCTGACCATCACCGATTTCGGCGTGCCGGTGGTGGTCGGTGGCGACTATCAGGTGCTGGCGCTGGAAGCCTACAAGGCGGTCGTCGGCCAGCAACAGTTTGGCCGTGGCGCCTTGATCGGCATGGTGCTGTTGCTGCCGGCACTGTTCAGCTTCGGTGTCGATGCCTGGCTGCGCCGTCGCCATGGCGATTCCATGAGCGGCCGGGCCCAGGTGTTCCAGCCGGCGCCTTCCCGGCTGCGGGACGGCTGCTACCTGGCGATCGTCCTGCTGATCTGCGCGGCGCTGCTGCTGGTGTTCGGCATGGCGGTGTTCTCGTCGCTGGTGAAGTTCTGGCCCTATAACCTTTCGCTGTCGCTCAATCACTACCAGTTCAACGACACCGCCGGTGGCGGCTGGCTGGCCTACCGCAACAGCCTGACCATGGCCCTGTGCACGGCGCTGATCGGCAGCGCGCTGATCTTCACCGGCGCCTACCTGATGGAGAAGACCCACACCCAGCGCGGCCTCAACCTGGCGCTGCGCATGCTCAGCTTCGTGCCGATGGCAGTGCCGGGCCTGGTGCTGGGCCTGGGCTACGTCTTCTTCTTCAACCTCAGCGGCAACCCGCTGCATGTGTTCTACGGCAGCATGACCCTGCTGGTGGTGTGCACCATTGCTCACTACCTGACCACCGCGCAGATGACCGCCACCACCGCGCTGCGCCAGCTCGACGCCGAGTTCGAGGCCGCGGCGCTGTCGCTCAAGGCCCCGCTGTACCGCCATTACCTGCGGGTCACGGTGCCGATCTGCCTGCCGGCGCTGCTGGACATCCTGCGCTACCTGTTCGTCTCGGCCATGACCACCGTCTCGGCGGCGATCTTCCTCTACAGCCCCGACACCATCCTCGCGGCGGTGGCGGTGCTGAATATGGACGACGCCGGCAACGTCGGCGGCGCGGCCGCGATGTCGACCCTGATCCTCTTTACCTCGGCGGGCGTGTCCCTGCTCCTGGCCTGGGCTTCGCGCGGTTTGCTGCGCCGCTCCCAGGCCTGGCGGCAGACCGCGCCCGGCCATTGAATCTGCCCAACCCCCACTAACAAGCCCCCACTCCAGAAAGGAACCGCACCATGTTCAAGCCCCTGGCTGTTGCCGCTGCTGTCCTCACTGCCTTCAGCATGAACGCCTTTGCCGCGAAGACCGAACTGACGGTCTATACCGCCCTCGAAGCCGAACAGCTCAAGAGCTACAAGCAAGCCTTCGAAGCCGCCAACCCGGATGTGAAAATCAAATGGGTGCGCGATTCCACCGGGATCATCACCGCCAAGCTGCTGGCGGAAAAAGCCCGGCCGCAGGCGGACGCGGTGTGGGGCCTGGCCGCTTCCAGCCTGGCGATCCTCGATCAGCAGGGCATGCTGCAAAGCTATGCACCGAAGGATCTGGGCAAGATCGGCGGCAACTACCGTGACGCCGCCAACCCGCCGGCCTGGGTCGGCATGGACGTCTGGGCCGCGACCATCTGCTTCAACACCGTCGAGGCACAAAAGCAGGGCCTGACCAAGCCAGTGAGCTGGCAGGACCTGACCAAGCCTGAGTACAAGGGCAAGATCGTCATGCCCAACCCGGCCTCGTCCGGCACCGGCTTCCTCGACGTCAGCGCCTGGTTGCAGACCTTTGGCGAGAAGCAGGGCTGGCAGTACATGGACGACCTGCATCAGAACATCGGCCAGTACGTTCACTCCGGTTCCAAGCCGTGCAAGCTGGCGGCGGCCGGCGAATTCCCGATCGGCATCTCCTTCGAATACCCGGCCGTGCAGCTCAAGCGCCAGGGCGCGCCGCTGGACATCGTGCTGCCCAAGGAAGGCCTGGGCTGGGAAATCGAAGCCACCGCGGTGATCAAGGGCACCCCTCATGAAGAAGCGGCGAAGAAGCTCGCCGACTTCTCCGCCAGTCCCGCGGCCATGGAGCTGTACAAGGAAAACTTCGCCGTGCTGGCCCAGCCGGGGATCGCCAAGCCGCAGACCGAACTGCCGGCCGACTACGAGCAGCGCCTGATCAAGAACGACTTCGCCTGGGCCTCGAAGAACCGCGACGAGATCCTCGCCGAGTGGCGCAAGCGTTATGACGGCAAGTCCGAGAAGGTCGCCGCCCAGTAACCAATAGACCGCTATCGCGAGCAATCGAGCGTCGACCGGCTGCTCCTACAGGGTTGGCCTTTGTAGGAGCGAGCTTGCTCGCGATTGACCTCGTAGGGTCATTTCCCAAGGACCACACCCATGAGCAACCACAACGACCTGCTGATCGTCGGCGCCGGCATCCTCGGGCTGTCCCATGCCTATGCCGCGGCCAAGCGCGGTTTGCGGGTCAAGGTTTTCGAGCGCAGCGCCACGCCCCTGGGCGCGTCGGTGCGCAATTTCGGCCAGGCCCTGGTGACCGGCCAGCCGCCGGGCGTGATGCTCGACCTGGCCAGGGCCAGCCGCGGCATCTGGGGCGACTGGGCACAATTGGCCGGCCTGCCGCTCAAGCGCAACGGCTCTTACCTGTTCGCCCGCACCGAGGCCGAGGAGCAATTGCTGCAGGCCTTCTGCGCCGGACGTGCGCAGGAACACGGCTACCGGGTCGAACTGCTGCGCGGCGCGGCGTTGAACGATCTGTACGGCGGCCGCTTCCGCCATCATCGCGCGGCGCTGCATGGCCTGGATGACCAGCAGCTGTATTCCCGGGAAGCCATCCCGATGCTGATCGACTACCTGCGCCGCGACCTCGGGGTGGAGTTTCATTTTTCCACCCTGGTGCGCGACATCGAGCCCGGCCAACTGCACAGCACCGCCGGCAGCTTTCGCGCGGGGCAGATCCTGGTCTGTTCCGGGCATGACTACCAGACCCTGCTGGCCGAACCGATTGCTGCGCTGGCGCCGCAGGTCTGCCGCCTGCAAATGCTCCGCGCCCGGCCCGAGGTGCCACTGAACCTGCAACACGCGTTGCTCACCGGCCTGAGCTGCGTGCATTACGGCGCCTTTGCCGACCTGCCTGAAGCGGCGGCGGTGCAGGCGCAGATCCTGCGGGATGCGCCGCACCTGCACGAAAACGGCATCCACCTGCTGATCAGCCCGACGCCCTATGGCGAGCTGATCATCGGTGACTCCCACCATTACGGCAGCGACCCGTCGCCGTTCAATGCCGAGCAGGTGGACACCTGGATGCTCGAGCTGGCCGAGCACACCCTGGGTTGCAAGGTGCAGGTGATCGAGCGCTGGCAGGGTGTCTATGGCGCCCGTGGCCCGGGGCCGTTTTCGTTCCTGCGCCCGGCCGTCGGGGTCAGCGTGGCGCTGATGCATACCGGCGTGGGCATGAGCGTCGGCCCGGCCATGGCCGAGGGCAATATCGCCCGTTTGCTGGAGGAAGCCTGATGGGGCCTGAGCAGCGGATCGCCGAGGTGTTCGGCCTGTACGAGCGCTTTGGCGACAGCGACTACATCGGCGAGCCGGTGTCGCAGATCGAACATATGTCCCAGGCCGCACAGCTGGCCATGGCCGAGGGCTTCGACGACGAAGTGGTGCTGGCGGCGTTCTTCCACGATATCGGGCATATCTGTGGGCAGGATGCCGAGAACATGGGCGGTTTCGGCGTGGCCGGCCATGAGCGGCTGGGCGCCGACTACCTGCGCCGCGCCGGTTTCAGCGAGCGCCTGGCGCGGCTGGTGGAGTACCACGTGCAGGCCAAGCGTTACCTGACCTGCAAGGAGCCGGGTTACTACGAGCGGCTCAGCGAAGCCAGCCGGCGCACCCTGGAATACCAGGGCGGGGTGATGAGCGCCGAGGAGGCCCGGGCCTTCGAGCAGGACCCGCTATGTGCGGTCAGCCTGCGCCTGCGCCATTGGGACGAACAGGCCAAGGAGCTGTGGGTGCCGGTGATGGATTTGCAGGTGCTCAAGGACAAGGCGGTGCGGTTGTTGGCTGTCTGATCCGAGTCCTGCGGTGCCCGGGGGACAGCTATCGCGAGCAAGCTCGCTCCTACAGGGGAACGTATGTTCTGTAGGAGCGAGCTTGCTCGCGATGACGTAGGCGGGGGCGCCGCAGGCTTAACTGTCGACCACCAGCTTCTGCGCCAATACCTCGATCTGCTCTTGGCGCTCGGCCTGGCTCAGGCGCGGCGCCGGGTTCAGCGACGACCACTGCGGATGGGCGCGGGCCTTGTTCAGCGCCTCCGGCAGCTTGCCCTCGCGCCAGCTCTGGTCCTGGGGCGTGGCCAGCTGGATGCTGCCCAGCGCTGCATGCCCGCGCACATTCAACGCCTGCACCAGTTGCCGTTGGCGCAGGGCCAAGAGGCGCAGCACGCTGTCGTCCACGGTCAGTTCGCGCTGGCCCTTGAGCTTGCCCAGCAGGCGGCCGCCGTAGCTGCGGGCGGTTTGCAGCGCGCCACCGGCAATCGCCCCGGCCAGGGCCGCCGCGCCCAGGGTCAGGCCGCCCACCAGCAGATCGACGCCGGCCCCGGCCGCCGCGCCGGCGGCGATCCCGCCACCGACCCGGACCCCGAGTTGCTTGAGGGTTTCCGGGTTGAACAGGTCATCGCCCCAGCGTCCGTCGAGCAGCGGTACATCGCTGGCGGCGGCATCCTGCGGGCGGAAGGCGTAGAGCTTGAGCAGCGCCTCGACGCAGCGTTGTTCGCGCTGGCGCACGGCCTTGCGCAGCTCGCCGATCGCCTGTTGTTCCTGCTCGACCTCGCTGACCACGCTGCGCCGGCAGGCGGCGCAATCGATCAGCAGTTCGGCGATCAGTCGCGCGGCGCTTTGCTGGCGAGCCGCGCGCTGCGCCTGCTGGTCGGCGATCAGGCGTTCCAGCTGCGGCCGCGAGCTTTCCAAAAGCAACGCCAGGCTTTCATACAGCCGCCGCTCGCCATCCTCCGGTGGTGCCACGCTGTCGAAGCGCACCAGCGCGTGCAGGCCCAGGCGGGCCAGGGCTTCGCGCCAGTCCGGCTCGCGGTGGCTGGCGCTGCTGACGAAGTTCAGCACCGGCAGCAACGGCTTGCCGCAGCTGGCGAGGACTTCCAGCTCGTCGCGGTACTTGGCCAGTACCGGCTCGCGAGCGTCGATCACATACAGCCCGGCGTCGGAGTCCAGCAGTTGGCGCAGCACCTTGGCTTCCTGTTCGAAACGCTGGCGCGCCTCGCTGCCTTCGAGAAACCGCGCCAGGCGGGCCGGGCCGTCCAGGCGCTCGCCGGGGTGCTCCAGGCGTTCCAGGTAGTCGAGCAGGGCGATGGCGTCTTCCAGGCCGGGGGTGTCGTACAGGTCGAGCAGCGGTTCGCCGTCGACCGACAGCCGCGCGCCCTCGACATGGCGGGTGGTACTGGGGCGATGGGAGACCTCGCCGAACCCCACGTCCCGGGTCAGGGTACGCAGCAGGGAGGTCTTGCCGACGTTGGTGTGGCCGACCACCGCCAGCTTCAACGGCGGTTTGCGAGGATCAGTCATGCCCGGTCTCCAGCCAGTTCAGCGGTGCGCAATCGGCGAATGGCAGCTCCAGCTGTTGCAGCGCCACGTGCCAGTCGCCCAGGCGTTCGGCGTCCAGCGCTTCGCCGGGCGGCGCCTGCAACAGCCAGACCCGGGTGGCGGTCGCGCTGCGGGCCAGCTCGGCGATCAGCGCCAGGCTGCCACGGTCCGGCGAGCGCCGTGGATCGCAGGCGATGGCCAGGCGCGCCGGCGGAAAGCGGCTCATCTGTTCCAGCAGCTTGTGCCGGGATTCGCGGCTGTCGAGGATGCCGGCGTCCTTCACCGAGGCCGGCAATTGCGGTGGCCAGGGGCGCTGGTCGTCCAGTTCGATGGCCACCAGCAGGGCGCCATCGCTGTCCTGTGCGCTGACGCCGCCTTCGATGCGGTGCAGCAGTTCGGGGGCGGCATCGTTGATCCCCAGGCGTTCGCTGCTGGGCATCAGCGCTTCGCGCAGCTGGCTGTAGCCGGGGAGGTTGAGGTCCAGTCGCAGGCGCGCCTGCCCGTGCCTCCAGCGCCAGCGACAGAACAGCATCAACAGCAGGCGCGGCAGCACGCCGTAAATGATCAGCGAGGCCACCAGCCAGACGGCCCACATCTGGCGCACCAGTTCAGTGTTGTAAACATCCCGGGTGCTGGCGTGAATCATCTCTACGGTCGGTACCCCGAAACCTATGGCCCGGGGTATGGCGCTGAGGGCGTTGGTGATCGCCACGAAGGCATCCGCGCCGAGCAGGGTGCTTTCCCAGTAGAACCCGTAGCGCTTGGTGATCAGCAGCATCAGCAGGATCGCCACGGCGCTGAGCAGGGCCAGCAGCCACAGGCCGTTGACCAGGGTGCCGATGGCCCAGCGATTGAGTTTGCGCCGTTGCAGCAACAGCAGCAGGGCGGGCGCCAGCTGCGCGGCCTTGGCGTCGCGGGCGAGCTTGGCGCTGAGCCACAGCCACAGGCGGCCGAGGCTGGCGCCGTGTTCGCCGGCGAACAGCAGGCCGATGGCCCAGCTCAGCAGCAGAAGCAGGTTGAGGCCGAGCAGGCTGCCCAGGGCCCAGAACACGTTGACCGGCGCCTGCCCGTTACCCAGGGCGGCGAAGGCCAGGCCGGCACCGCTGACCATGGCCAACACGACCATCAGCAACAGCGCCAGGCGCGCGCCCTGGACCCAGTGGCGCAGGGCGGCGGCCAGGCCGTCGCGTTCGGCCAGCCACAGCGCGCGGTATTGGAGGCGGCTTGCCAGGTCGCCGCCTGCGGTGCGCGCCAGGCGATTGGCTTCCTGGTCCTCCAGGGCGCCGGCGTGTTCCTCGCGCAGGCGTACGGCTTCGGTGAGCCAGAGTTTTTCCAGTGGGGTCAGTGCTGTCACGCGTCATTCCGTTGCTCAAATGAGGGGTGAGCATAACCGCTGTCACGCCTGTCGGGGTACGTTGCGGGGCACCGAGCCTCTGGTATCCTCGCCGGCATGAAAAAATCTCTCCCTCTCAGCCTGATCGCGGCCCTCGGTGAAAATCGCGTGATCGGCGTCGACAACAGCATGCCCTGGCACTTGCCGGGGGATTTCAAATACTTCAAGGCCACCACCCTGGGCAAGCCGATCATCATGGGTCGCAAGACCTGGGATTCGCTGGGGCGTCCGCTGCCGGGGCGGCTGAATATCGTGGTCAGTCGCCAGGCCGACCTGCGGCTCGAAGGCGCCGAGGTGTACCCGTCGCTGGAAGCCGCGGTGGCGCGTGCCGAGGAGTGGGCGCTGGAGCAGGGCGTTACCGAGCTGATGCTGATCGGCGGTGCGCAGCTGTATGCCCAGGGCCTGGAGCAGGCCGATCGCCTGTACCTGACGCGCGTGGCGCTGAGCCCGGAGGGCGATGCATGGTTTCCGGAGTTCGACCTGAACCAGTGGCAACTGGTGTCGAACGTGCCGAATCCAGCGGAAGGGGACAAGCCGGCCTACAGCTTCGAAGTCTGGGAAAGGGTTTAACCCCGTAGCCCTGTAGCCGCTGCCGAGCCTGCGAGGCTGCGATCGAGGACGAAGTCCTCGCAAAACCCGAGCACGGGGTGTTTCAGGAAGAACAGGTTGTCTGGTTTTACGACTGCTTCGCAGTCGATCGCAGTCCCGTTCCAGGCGTGAACCCGGAACGGGGCTGGAAGGATCAAGCCTGCGCCAGCTCCGCATGCTCATCGGCATCGAGCTTTTGCTTGTCGGTCTGCTGCATGATCTGGCTGGTGATCGCCCCGGCGGTCATCGAACCGCTGACGTTCAGTGCGGTGCGGCCCATGTCGATCAGCGGCTCCACGGAAATCAGCAGCGCCACCAGGGACACCGGCAAGCCCATGGCCGGCAGCACGATCAGCGCGGCGAACGTCGCGCCACCGCCTACCCCGGCCACACCGGCCGAACTCAAGGTCACTATCGCCACCAGGGTCGCGATCCACAGCGGGTCCAGCGGGTCGATGCCCACGGTCGGGGCCACCATGACCGCCAGCATGGCCGGGTACAGGCCGGCGCAGCCATTCTGGCCGATGGTCGCGCCGAACGAGGCGGCGAAGCTGGCGATGGACTGCGGAATGCCCAGGCGGCTGGTCTGCGCCTCGATGCTCAGCGGGATGCTCGCGGCGCTGGAGCGGCTGGTGAAGGCGAAGGTCAGCACCGGCCAGACCTTGCGGAAGAAGCGCAGCGGGTTGATCCCGGCCAGCGAAACGAGCAGGCCGTGGACCACGAACATCAGGCCCAGGCCGATGTACGACACCACCACGAAACTGCCGAGCTTGATGATGTCCTGCAGGTTGGAACTGGCGACCACCTTGGTCATCAGCGCCAGCACGCCGTAAGGGGTCAACTTCATCACCAGGCGTACCAGGCGGGTGACCCAGGCTTGCAGGGTGTCGATGGCGTTGACCACTTTCTGGCCCTTGTCGGCGTCGTCCTTGAGCAACTGCAGGGCGGCGACGCCGAGGAAGGCGGCGAAGATCACCACGCTGATGATCGAGGTCGGCTTGGCCCGGGCCAGGTCGGCGAAGGGGTTCTGCGGAATGAACGACAGCAGCAGTTGCGGGATATTCAGGTCGGCGACCTTGCCCGCGTAATCGCTCTGGATCACCTGCAGGCGGGCCATTTCCTGGGTCCCGGCCACCAGCCCTTCGGCGGTCAGGCCGAACAGGTTGGTCAGGGCGATGCCGATCAGCGCGGCGATGGCGGTGGTGAACAGCAGGGTGCCGATGGTCAGGAAGCTGATCCGGCCCAGGGACGAGGCGTTGTGCAGGCGCGCCACGGCACTGAGGATCGAGGCGAACACCAGCGGGATCACGATCATCTGCAACAGTTGCACATAACCGTTGCCCACCAGGTCGAACCAGCCGATGGAGGTTTTCAGGACAGGGTTGCCGGCACCGTAGATGCCGTGCAGGGCAACACCGAAAACCACGCCCAGCACCAGCGCCAGCAGGACTTTCTTGGCCAGGCTCCAGGTGGTGTGACGGGTTTGTGCCAGGCCCAGCAGCAAGGCGAGGAACACCAGCAGGTTGAGGATCAGCGGCAGGTTCATTAAGGCTCCATAAGACTTGTGCCAATCGCTTATGACTGCGATTGCGAACCGGCAAGCCTAACAGCTTGATATCTAATGAATTAATATCAAAAACGCATTGGGACTGTCGTTTTTGGAATAAGCCGCTGACGTTCAGGCACATGCCGATGACGGGATCAGGACGCGGGCGGTCGCCCACAGGCGAGGATTGTCACAGCGATTTGTTAGCGTCGATCTCTTTAAATCAGGGAGAAAACGCCGATGAAACTCGCTCCGAAATTTCTGGTTGCCGCACTCTGCCTGGGCCTTGCCGGCCAGGCTCTCGCCACCGACTTGCAGCACTGGCCCGCGGACCAGGCCAAGCAACTGGACGCGATGATCGCGGCCAATGCCAACAAGGGTAACTACGCGGTGTTCGACATGGACAACACCAGTTACCGCTACGACCTGGAAGAGTCGCTGCTGCCGTTCATGGAGAACAAGGGCCTGATCACCCGCGAGACCCTCGACCCCTCCCTGAAGCTGATGCCGTTCAAGGACACCGCCGAGCACAAGGAAAGCCTGTTCAGCTATTACTACCGCCTCTGTGAAATCGACGACATGGTCTGCTACCCCTGGGTGGCGCAGGTGTTCTCCGGCTTCACCCTCAAGGAACTCAAGGGCTATGTCGACGAATTGATGGCCTCGGGCAAGCCGGTGCCGGCCACCTATTTCGAAGGCGACGTGGTCAAGAACACCGAGATCAATCCGCCGAAAATCTTCACCGGCCAGAAAGAGCTGTACAACAAGCTGATGGAGAACGGCATCGAGGTCTACGTGATGACCGCCGCCTCCGAGGAACTGGTGCGCATGGTCGCGTCCGATCCGAAGTACGGCTACAACGTCAAGCCGCAGAACGTCATCGGCGTGACCACCTTGCTCAAGGACCGCAAGACCGGCGAGCTGACCACCGCGCGCAAGCAGATCACCGCCGGCAAGTATGACGAGAAGGCCAACCTCGGCCTGGAACTGACCCCTTACCTGTGGACCCCGGCGACCTGGATGGCCGGCAAGCACGCCGCGATCCTGACTTACATCGACGAGTGGAAAAAACCGGTGCTGGTGGGCGGCGACACCCCGACCAGCGATGGCTACATGCTGTTCCACGGTGTCGACGTGGCCAAGGGCGGCATCCACCTGTGGGTCAACCGCAAGGACAAGTACATGGCCCAGATCAACGGCATGATGGCCAAGCACGCCGCGGCCCAGGCCAAGGAAGGGCTGCCGGTGACGGCGGACAAGAACTGGGTGATCGTCAAGCCGGAGGACATTCAGTAAGAACGGGTTGAATCCATCGCGGGCAAGCCTCGCTCCTACAGGATCAGTGCCGCCTGTAGGAGCGAGCGGGCGGCGATCCGACTTACCCGCGACAGGCCTCGCAGAGGCCGATCTCCAGACAAAAAAATGCCCCGCACTTGGCGGGGCATTTTCATTCAGTGGCTGGCAATCACAGACCGTCGAGCATCGCCTTGTTGCGCACCGCGCCCTTGTCGGCGCTGGTGGCCAGCAGGGCATAGGCTTTCAGGGCGGTGGTCACCTTGCGTGGGCGTTTTTCCACCGGCTTCCAGCCTTTCTTGTCCTGCTCGACGCGGCGGGCAGCCAGTTCTTCGTCGCTGACCAACAGGTTGATCGAGCGGTTCGGAATGTCGATCAGCACCTTGTCGCCGTCCTGTACCAGGCCGATGGCGCCGCCGGCGGCGGCCTCTGGCGAAGCATGGCCGATGGACAGGCCCGAGGTGCCGCCGGAGAAGCGGCCGTCGGTCAGCAGGGCGCAGGCTTTGCCCAGGCCCTTGGACTTCAGGTAAGAGGTCGGGTAGAGCATTTCCTGCATGCCCGGGCCGCCTTTCGGACCTTCGTAGCGAATGATGACGATGTCGCCTTCCTTCACTTCGTCGGCGAGGATGCCGCGCACCGCGCTGTCCTGGCTTTCGAAGATCTTCGCGTTGCCTTCGAAGACGTGGATCGACTCGTCGACGCCGGCGGTCTTCACCACGCAGCCGTCCAGGGCGATGTTGCCGTACAGCACGGCCAGGCCGCCTTCTTTCGAGTAGGCATGTTCGACGCTGCGGATGCAGCCGTTTTCACGGTCGTCGTCGAGGGTTTCCCAACGGGTCGACTGGCTGAACGCGGTCTGGGTCGGGATACCGGCCGGGCCCGCCTTGAAGAAGTGATGCACCGCTTCGTCGTTGGTCTGGGTAATGTCCCACTTGGCGATGGCTTCTTCCATGCTGCGGCTGTGCACGGTCGGCAGGTCGGTGTGCAGCAGGCCGCCGCGCGCCAGGGAGCCGAGGATGCTGAAGATGCCGCCGGCACGGTGCACGTCTTCCATGTGGTACTTCTGGATGTTCGGCGCCACTTTGCACAGTTGCGGCACGCTGCGGGACAGGCGGTCGATGTCGCGCAGGTCAAAATCGATCTCGGCTTCCTGGGCGGCGGCGAGCAGGTGCAGGATGGTGTTGGTCGAACCGCCCATGGCGATGTCGAGCATCATGGCGTTCTCGAACGCCTTGAAGTTGGCGATGTTGCGCGGCAGCACCGACTCGTCGTTGTCGCCGTAGTAGCGCTTGCACAGCTCGACGATGGTGCGGCCGGCCTGCAGGAACAGCTGTTCGCGGTCGCTGTGGGTGGCCAGGGTCGAACCATTGCCCGGCAGGGCCAGGCCCAGGGCCTCGGTCAGGCAGTTCATCGAGTTGGCGGTGAACATGCCGGAGCAGGAGCCGCAGGTCGGGCAGGCGCTGCGCTCGTACTCGGCGACCTTCTCGTCAGAAGCGCTGGAGTCGGCGGCGATCACCATGGCGTCGACCAGGTCGAGGCCGTGGGCGGCGAGCTTGGTCTTGCCGGCTTCCATCGGGCCGCCGGAGACGAAGATCACCGGGATGTTCAGGCGCAGGGCGGCCATCAGCATGCCGGGGGTGATCTTGTCGCAGTTGGAGATGCAGACGATGGCGTCGGCGCAGTGGGCGTTGACCATGTACTCCACGGAGTCGGCGATGATCTCGCGGCTCGGCAGCGAATACAGCATGCCGTCGTGGCCCATGGCGATGCCGTCATCCACGGCGATGGTATTGAATTCCTTGGCCACGCCGCCGGCGCGTTCGATTTCGCGGGCGACCAGCTGGCCCAGGTCCTTGAGGTGCACGTGGCCCGGGACGAACTGGGTGAAGGAGTTGGCAATGGCGATGATCGGCTTCTTGAAGTCGTCATCTTTCATCCCCGTGGCGCGCCACAGTGCGCGGGCGCCGGCCATGTTGCGGCCGTGGGTGGATGTTTTCGAGCGGTAATCAGGCATGGAGCACTCCGGGCGGCTAATCAGGTAACAAATGGGGAGTGAGCTTCTATTGACCCCTGGAACACTCAGAAATGGCCGTGTGTCCTGAAGCTGCCGATGACGCCGCGGGATCGCCGCGCGCCTCAGCCTGAGCTCATAAACCCGCCGGGGGATGACTGGCGATGAATCTCGCGATTCTACACCGCTGGCGCCAGGAAGGAATGCCGTGGCCGCTCTACGGCGTCGAATGCCTGGATATGGAAATGGGCAGCCGGCGATCAGGGACTGGTTTAGACTCGCCGGCCTTCGATTACCTTCCAATGGAGCTGGAATGTCCGCGACGCTGCGATCCCTGAGGTTCTACCTTGCCATCGGCCTGGCGCAGGGCCTGCTGCTGATGTGGACCGTCCTCTACAGCGACTTGTCCGGTGTCGCCATGGCTGCGCTGGCGGCTGCCCTGTTGGCGGGCGGCGGGCTGCTGCAGCTGCTGGCCGAGCAGCGACGCCAGCCGCGGATCTGGATCGCGATGCTGCTGGTGGCGCTGGGTGCGGCGGGGCTGGTGTGGGCCTGTCGTGGCCTGCCCTTCACCCTTGGCGTGGGGTTGGGTGTGATGGCCGGCCTGCTGCTGATGACCCTGCTCAGTGCCACGCTGCTGCGGGGGCGTGCTGACCTGTGGCGGCGCCTGCTGGCTAACGGTGCCTGGGTGCTGCTGGCTTTACCGATGCCCTGGCTGGTGCAGTGGCTGTTCAAGCTATGGATCCAGCACCGCCACCTCGACCCGTTCAAGAGCGGGTTGCTGTCCCTGGCGTTTTTTGCCGCACCGACCCTTGCGTTCTCCGGCGCCATGTTCCTCGGCAATTTATGGTGCGCGCGCCGTCGGGCACAGGTCGCCTGAGCGCTGAGTCTTGGGTGAGGAGGGGGCAATCGGCTTGGGCGCCCCTTGCCGCGTGGGGCAAGGGGCGTCCAGTCAGGCTCAGCTGTTAGGCAGCAGGCGGCAGGTGATGCTCTTGATGTAGCGGGTTTCCGGGATGGCCGGGTGCACCGGGTGGTCCGGGCCTTGGCCGCCGCGTTCCAGCAGTTGGATATTGCGGTCCAGGTGGCGGGCGCTGGTGAGCAGGATGTTCTGCAGGTCGTCTTCGGGCAGGTGCATCGAGCACGACGCGCTGACCAGGATGCCGTCCTTGCTGAGCAGGCGCATGGCCTGTTCGTTCAGGCGGCGGTAGGCGCCTTCGCCGTTCTTCAGGTCTTTCTTGCGTTTGATGAAGGCAGGCGGGTCGGCGACGATCACGTCGAAACGCTCTTCGGCGGCCTTGAGTTCTTTCAGGGCTTCGAACACGTCGCCTTCAATGCAGGTGACTTTCTCGGCGATGCCGTTGAGCGCGGCGTTGCGCTCGACACCGTCAAGGGCGAAACCCGAGGCATCGACGCAGAACACTTCGCTGGCACCGAAGGCGCCGGCCTGCACGCCCCAGCCGCCGATGTAGCTGAACAGGTCCAGTACGCGCTTGCCCTTGGCGTAAGGCGCCAGGCGGGCTCGGTTCATGCGGTGGTCGTAGAACCAGCCGGTCTTCTGGCCTTCCATCACCGGGGCCTCGAACTTCACGCCGTTCTCTTCCAGGGCGACCCACTCCGGCACCAGGCCGAACACGGTTTCCACGTAGCGGTTGAGGCCTTCGGCATCACGCGCGGCGGAGTCGTTCTTGAACAGGATGCCGCTTGGCTTGAGGACCTGGACCAGGGCGGCGATCACGTCGTCCTTGTGCTGTTCCATGGTCGCCGAAGCCAGTTGCACGACGAGGATGTCGCCGAAACGGTCGACCACCAGGCCCGGCAGCAGGTCGGAGTCGCCGTAGACCAGGCGGTAGAACGGCTTGTCGAACAGGCGTTCGCGCAGCGACAGGGCCACGTTCAGACGGTGTACCAGCAGCGACTTGTCCAGCGCCAGCTTGGCGTCGCGCGACAGCAGGCGGGCGCAGATCAGGTTGTTCGGGCTCATGGCGACGACGCCCAGCGGCTTGCCGCCGGCGGCTTCCAGCACTGCCTGGTCGCCTGCCTTGAAGCCGTGGAGTGGGGTGGCGGCTACATCGATTTCGTTGCTGTAGACCCACAGGTGGCCGGCGCGCAGGCGGCGATCGGCGTTGGCTTTGAGGCGCAGGCTTGGCAGGGACATGACGTCGCTCCGGAAAAAAGAGCGGGAGTATAACGTGTTGCGCTCGCCGAGAGGCTGGCGAGTGGATATGCGGTGACAGGGCAAACCCGCCGTGGATATCCCGCGCCGGCCCGGCATTGCCCTGAGGCGCCGGTTGTAAAGTTCCTTTCGGCTGGCCATGGGCGCCATCTAAAGGGTTAGAATCGCCGCCTAGCCCAGAGTGCGTACCTATGTCCCAAGCGATGTCCCAAGAGCTTTCCGCCGAACAGATTCAACAGGCCCTGCAAGGCATCAGCGTGCCGCCCCAACCGCAGATCATGGTGGATTTGCAGATGGAGCAGTACATGCCCGACCCTGACCTGGAAGTGATCGCGCGGCTGATCTCCCAGGACCCGGGCCTTTCCGGCGCCCTGCTGAAAATCGTCAACTCGCCGTATTACGGGCTGAGCAACAAGATCGCCTCGATCCAGCGCGCGGTGAACCTGCTGGGCAGCCGTTCGATCATCAACCTGATCAACGCGCAGTCGATCAAGGGCGAGATGAGCGACGAAACCATCGTCACCCTCAACCGCTTCTGGGACACCGCCCAGGATGTGGCGATGACCTGCCTGACCCTGGCCAAGCGCACCGGCTCGCAAGCGGTCGACGAGGCTTATGCCCTGGGTCTGTTCCACGATTGCGGCGTGCCGCTGATGCTCAAGCGCTTCCCCGACTACATGACGGTGCTGGAAGAGGCCTACGCCAGCGCAGGCCCCGAGAACCGCGTGGTGGATACGGAAAACCGTGCGTTCAATACCAACCACGCGGTGGTCGGTTACTACACGGCCAAGTCCTGGCGCTTGCCGGAACACGTGACCAATGCCATCGCCAATCACCACAACGCCTTGGCGATCTTCAGCGACGAGTCGTCGCGCAACAGCCAGCTGAAGAACCTGCTGGCGATCCTGAAAATGGCCGAGCATATCTGCGCGTCCTACCGGGTGCTGGGCAATCAGGTCGATGATCATGAATGGAACAGCATCGGCCATCTGATCCTCGATTACGTCGGTCTGTCCGACTACGACTTCGAGAACCTCAAGGAAACCGTGCGCGAACTGGGCGCGCACTGATTCCCGACCACGTTATAGAGAACACGAGGCGCACATGCCTGAATTACCGGAAGTCGAAACCACCCGGCGCGGTATCGCGCCGCACCTGGAAGGGCAGCGCGTCAGCCGCGTGATCGTGCGTGAGCGGCGCCTGCGCTGGCCGATTCCGGAGGACCTCGATGTGCGCCTGTCCGGCCAGCAGATCGTCAAGGTCGAGCGCCGCGCCAAGTACCTGCTGATCAATGCCGAAGTCGGCACCCTGATCAGTCACCTGGGCATGTCGGGCAACCTGCGCCTGGTGGAGGTCGGCTTGCCGGCGGCCAAGCACGAGCACGTCGACATCGAGCTGGAGTCCGGCCTGGCCCTGCGCTACACCGACCCGCGGCGCTTTGGCGCGATGCTCTGGAGCCTGGACCCGCTCAACCACGAGCTGCTGATCCGCCTGGGGCCGGAGCCGCTGACCGACCTGTTCGACGGCGAGCGCCTGTATCAGTTGTCGCGGGGACGTTCGATGGCGGTCAAACCGTTCATCATGGACAACGCGGTGGTGGTGGGGGTGGGCAATATCTACGCGACCGAAGCGCTGTTCGCCGCCGGCATCGACCCGCGTCGCGAAGCCAAGGGGATTTCCCGGGCGCGCTACCTGAAGCTGGCGATCGAGATCAAGCGCATCCTGGCCGCGGCCATCGAGCGCGGCGGCACCACCCTGCGCGACTTTATCGGCGGCGACGGGCAGCCGGGCTATTTCCAGCAGGAACTATTCGTCTACGGGCGCGGCGGGGAACACTGCAAGGTCTGTGGCACGGGGCTGCGGGAGATCAAGCTGGGGCAGCGTGCGAGCGTGTATTGCCCTAAATGCCAGAGCTGAAAAGCATCGCGGGCAAGCCTCGCTCCTGCACAGGCAAAACCTGTAGGAGCGAGGCTTGCCCGCGATAGCTGTTGTTCTGACGCGGCAACACGACCGATTTATGCCTTGCCGGTGATCTTCCGGTACTTGGCCATCAACTCTTCTTCGGTTTCCGGGTGGGCCTCGTCCAGCGGGATGCAATCCACCGGGCAGACCTGCTGGCATTGCGGCTCGTCATAGTGGCCGACGCATTGGGTGCACAGGTTCGGGTCGATCACGTAGATCTCTTCGCCTTGAGAGATCGCGGCGTTCGGGCACTCGGGTTCGCAGACGTCGCAGTTGATGCAATCGTCGGTGATGATCAGGGACATGGGGCACTCCGGCCGGGGCGGCGGGCCCAGGCATTTGAAAAACCAATGGCGCAATTGTGCCGCATTGGCGAGCGCAGTGCACGCGGGCGCGATGGGAGGGGCGTTTGCAGGTCGACTGCGTGGGAGCTGGCGCGGGCTGCGCCAGCTCCCACGGGGGTTATTTCTTGAAGCGCAGGGTCAGGGCGTCGGCCACGGCCGGATGCACGAACTTGCTGATATCGCCGCCCAATGCCGCGATTTCCCGGACCAGGGTCGAGGAAATGAACGAATAACGCTCCGACGGCGTGAGGAACAGGCTTTCCACGTCCGGCGCCAGTTGGCGGTTCATGTTGGCCAGCTGGAATTCGTATTCGAAGTCCGAAACCGCCCGCAGCCCCCGCAGGAAGACATTGGCGTTCTGCTCCTTGGCGAAATGCGCCAGCAGCGTGGAAAAACCGACGACTTCAACGTTCGGCAGATGCTTGGTGACCTCGCGAGCCAGTTCCACACGCTGTTCCAGGGGGAAAAGCGGGTTTTTCTTCGGGCTGGCGGCGACGGCGATGATCACATGATCGAACAGGCGCGAGGCGCGTTCGACCAGATCGCCATGGCCCTTGGTAATAGGGTCGAAGGTACCTGGGTACAACACTCGGTTCATCGCGTCGTCCTGGCGGGAGTCCGTTGGGGAGTCGGATGGTATCGCAGCCTTTCCGGTCGGCCAAGTCGCCTGTAACGGAAGAAAGCACTATAGACGACGAAAATAAGCGGCGTTTTCACCCGCTTTTCAGCCGTTCGGCCAAGGCCGTGGCCAGTTGCGCGGTCAGGCCGTAGACCGACAATTGCGGATTGGCGCCGATGCTGGTGGGGAACAGCGAACCGTCGTGGATCGACAGATTGGCCAGCTGGTGATGCCGGCCCAGGCTGTCGGCGACGGCGTTTTTCGGGTCTTCGCCCATGGCGCAACCGCCCATCACATGGGCGCTGCCCAGGCGGGTGCGGTACAGCGCAAGGTTCAGGCCGTCGATCAGTGTCTTGGCCTCGGCCAGGGTCTTCACGTAGCGGGCATCGCTGTGCATCGGCATGACCGCCTTGGCGCCGCCGGCGAACTGGATCTGCGCCATGCTGTGAAAGGCCCGGCGCACGCCATCCCAGGCGTAGTCCGAGACCTGATAGTCGAGCACCGGTGAGCCGTCGCCGCGCAGTTCCACGCTGCCGCCGCTGCTGTCCGGGTGAAAACCGTCGCGCAGCAGCGCGAGCATGGCATGGGTATGGGGCAACTGCTGCATGTTCAGGGCGCTCTGCGGGCCGAAACCGCCGAGCAGGGTGGCGGCCAGCGCCGGTTGCAGCGGCGGCACCTCGAGTTTGTAGGACATTTTGCCGGTGGTGCCGTCCAGCCACTGGAAATGGTCGGAGTAGATCGACTGCGGCGCCCCGTAAAAGGGGTTGATCACCTGGTCGAACTGCCCGGCGGAAAAATTCACCAGGTGCAGGAAGGTGCGTTTGCCCAGGCGCTTGTGCGGGTCGGCCGCGTCGGAGCGCAGCAGCAGGGCCGGGCTGTTGATCCCGCCACCGGCCAGTACGTAGTGCCGGGCCTTGACCTTGATGGTACGCCCGGTGGGCGCCACGCAGCGCTCGTCCATGGCCAGGCAGAGCAGGCTTTCGACCTGGTCGCCCTTGATCTGCAGGCGCTCGGCGCGGGCCAGGTACAGCAGCTCGCCGCCTTTCTCCAGGGTCGCGGGAATGGTGGTGACCATCATCGACTGCTTGGCGTTGGTCGGGCAGCCCATGCCGCAATAGCCGAGGTTCCAGCAGCCGCGCACGTTGCGCGGGATCACGTGCCAGCTGTAGCCGAGTTTCTCGCAGCCGATCCTGATCACGTCGTTGTTGGCGTTGGGCGGCATGATCCACGGGGCGATCCCCAGGCGTTGCTCCATCTTCGCGAACCAGGGGGCCATCTCGGCCGGGCTGTGGCCCTTGACGTCGTGCTCCTTGGCCCAGTGCTCCAGGGTCGGCTCAGGGGTACGGAAGCTGGACGTCCAGTTGATCAGGGTGGTGCCGCCGACCGCCCGGCCTTGCAGGATGGTGATGGCGCCATCCTTGCTCATGCGGCCGATGCCTTCCTGATAGAGGCTGGCGTAGGCCTGGTCCTCGAGCATCTTGAAGTCGTCGCTGGTCTTGAGTGGCCCTTCCTCGATCAGCAGCACCTTGTAGCCGGCGGCGCTGAGGATCTCGGCGGTGGTGCCGCCGCCCGCGCCGCTGCCGATGATGGCGACATCCGCTTCGAGGGTCAGGTCCTCCTGCAATTGCGCGCCGTTGTAGGTTTTCCAGCCGCGGGCCAGGCCTTCGCGAAACAGATCGGGTACAGGCATATCAGGCACTCTCTAGTTGTTCTGGGGCTTCTGGGTGCTTGTGTAGCCGCTGCCGAAGGCTGCGACAAGGTCCGTAGGACCTTTCTAGGGCTTCAGGAGCGCGTCTCCTGCGGAGCCGATCGCAGCCTTCGGCAACGGCTACAGAGCGAGCAGTCTTCAGATCCTGGGTGGCCCGGGATAACCGCAATGGGCCCAGGATTCGGGACGGCTGTACCAGGCCATCATCACCAGTTGCAGCAGGGACGCGTGGCCCATGCGCAGCAGGCTGAGGGAGCTGTTTTCCCAGCGCTTGAGAAACTGGCGGATGTCTTCGGCGCTGGCGTTTTCCCAACTGCCCCAGATGCCGGTCAGGGGGCCGCGCGTGATGCCCATGCCCAGCACGTCGAACAGCTGCTGGGTGAGCTTGAGCATTTCCGGCGACAGGTGGTCGAGGCTGTAATCCAGGCTTTTCAGGGTGGCGTCGAGCGCCGCCGGCAACTTCTCGGCGGCCACGGCACCGTCGAGCATGACCGGGAGCAGCGCCCGCAGAATCGGCAGGTCGCTGCTGCGCAATGCGGCAAAGCCGCTGGCAGGGGTGCTGGACGAGCAACCGCTGAGGCTGGCGCCGAGGCCGGCGGTGGTCAGGAACGCGCTGGCGCACAGGCCGATTTTCAACAGGCCACGGCGCGACAGTACGGGGGCGGCAGGCAGGCTGGGAGTCATTATTGTTATTACCCGCAATGGTCTGGTTAACGGATGAACAGCTTCTGGATCAGCTTCTGGATCGGTTTGCCATAGGGCGGGTAGATCAGCCGCGCGGCATTCAGGCGCTGCTTGCTCAGCACTCCCTTGGCCTTGCTGAAGGTCAGGAAACCCTCGTGACCGTGGTAATGGCCCATGCCCGAGTGGCCGATGCCGCCGAACGGCATGTCGTCCTGGGCGACGTGCAGCAGGGTGTCGTTGAGGCAGACCCCGCCCGAGTGGGTTTCGTTGAGTACCCGGTCCTGCTCGGCCTTGTCGTAGCCGAAGTAATAGAGCGCCAGCGGGCGAGGGCGCTGGTTGATGTAGGCGAAGGCCTGGTCCAGGCCGGTGTAGGGCACGATCGGCAGGATCGGGCCGAAGATCTCATCCTGCATCACCGTCATGTCGTCGCTGACATTCAGCATCAGGCTGTGGCCCATGCGCCGTTCCTGGTTCTCTTCGAACAGCGGGATCAGCAGCGCGCCCTTGCTGGTGGCGTCGCTGATGTAGCTGTTCAGGCGCGCCAGCTGCCGTGGGTTGATGATCGCGGTGTAGTCGGGGTTGTCGACCAGGGTCGGGAAGAAACCACGGACCACCTGGCGATAGACGTCGACGAAGGCGCCGACGCGGTGTTCCGGGACCAGCACGTAGTCCGGGGCGACGCAGGTCTGGCCGGCGTTCATGGTCTTGCCGAAGGCGATGCGTTCGGCGGCGTCCTTGAGCGGTACGTCGTCGGACACGATGGCCGGAGACTTGCCGCCCAGCTCCAGGGTCACCGGGGTCAGGTTTTCCGCCGCGGCGCGCATCACATGCTTGCCGATGCTGGTGGCGCCGGTGAACAGCAGGTGATCGAAGGGCAGCCGGGAGAAGGCCACGCCCACGTCGGCTTCGCCCAGCACCACGGCGACCAGGTCCTCGGGGAACGCCTTGGCCAGCAGGCGCTTGAGCAGCAGGCCGGTGGCGGGGGTCGATTCGCTGAGCTTGAGCAGCACCCGGTTGCCGGCGGCGAGCGCGCCCACCAGCGGGCCGATGGCCAGGTACAGGGGGTAGTTCCACGGCACGATCACCCCCACCACGCCCAATGGCTGGTAGACGACCTTGGCCGAGGCCGGCTGGAAGGCCACGCCGACCTTGCGCCGCGAAGGTTTCATCCAGCCCTTGAGGTGTTTGCTGGCGTAGTGGATGCCATGCAGGCTGGGCATGATTTCGGCGAGCAGGGTTTCGTCGGCGCTGCGATGGCTGAAATCTTCGCTGATGGCATCGATCAGGGCCTGGCGTTCGCTGTCGAGCAGTTCGCGCAGGCTCTTGAGCCATTGCTGGCGCTGGGCGGCGGGCGGCATGGGGTTGGCCGCGAAGGCCTGGCGCTGGGCGGCGAACAGACGGTGGAGCTCATCCAGCTGCTGGTGGGCTTCCGGCAAGTAGGCGATTTCGGCAGACATGGGCGGCTCCGGTTTTTGTGGGTTGAAGGTTTTTAGAGTTTATACTCTAAAGTGTCAAATGACATCCCGGGCCGGCTTTGATTTATCCCGTTGGGGATAGGTCGTAAGATGCCGGGCAACGCCTTCTCGATTAAAGCCCACGCTCATGGCCCCACGCATAAAAACCCGCGAACGTATCGTCCAGAACAGCCTGGAGCTGTTCAACCAGCAAGGCGAACGCAGTGTCAGCACCAATCACATTGCGGCCCACATGGAGATTTCGCCGGGCAACCTGTATTACCACTTCCCCAACAAGCAGGCGATCATCGCCGTGCTGTTCTGCGAGTACGAAGCCCTGGTCGACAGCTTCCTGCGCCTGCCCCAGGGCCGTACCGTGACCGTCGAGGACAAGCGCTATTACCTGCAGGAGCTGCTGGCCGCCATGTGGCGCTATCGCTTCTTGCACCGTGACCTGGAACACCTGCTCGACAGCGACGCCGAACTGGCCGCCCGTTATCGGCGCTTCTCCCAGCGCTGCCTGATCCACGGCATGGTGATCTACGAAGGTTTCGTCGAGGCCGGCATCCTGCGGATGGACAAGGTGCAGATCGAATCCCTGACCCTCAATGCCTGGATCATCCTTACCTCCTGGGTGCGTTTTTTGTGCACCACCCGGGAAAACTCCGCGCACCTGAGCGAAGAAGCCATCAAGCGCGGTGTGTACCAGGTGCTGGTGCTGGAGGCCGGATTTGTCACCGACCACGCCCGGGAGGCGGTCGACGCGCTATACGACGAGTTTTACGTGCCCCTGGGGCAAGCCCTGGAAGAAGTGCAGTAGGATCTGGATCAAGTCATCGTTCAATTACTGGAGCCCGTCATGCCCATCGCGCAACTGATCAGTCCACAGCAATTGGCCGCTCGCCTGGAGCAGCCCGGGCTGGTGATTCTCGATTGTCGTTTTGCCCTGGAAGACCCGGATTACGGCCAGCGCAGTTATGCCGGGGGGCATCTGGCCGGCGCGCATTTTGCCGATCTGGAACGCGACCTCAGTGGCCGGGTGGTCAAGGGCGTGACCGGGCGCCATCCGTTGCCCGAACCGGCGACGCTGGTCGCGCGCCTGCAAGCCTGGGGCATCGACGCCGACAGTGACATCGTGCTTTACGACGACGGCCCCGGTGCCTATGCCGCCCGCGCCTGGTGGCTGCTGGCCTGGTTGGGCAAGCGCGACGGCGTATTCATTCTCGACGGCGGCTTGAAAGCCTGGCACGCCGCGGGCCTGCCATTGAGCCTGGATCTACCGACCAATGTCCTCGGCCACTTCACTGGCCTGCCCGACAAAACCCTGTTGTTGAGTGCCGAGCAACTGCAAAAGCGCCTCGGCCAGCCGACCCTGACCCTGCTCGACGCCCGCGGCCAGCCACGTTTTCGCGGCGAGGTGGAGCCGATCGACCCGGTGGCCGGGCATATCCCCGGTGCGCAATGCGCGGCTTTCACCGACAACCTGGACAGCGACGGCCGTTTTCTGCCGGCCGATCAGCTCAAGAAGCGCTTTGCCGCGAAGCTGGGCGAGCGTTCGCCGAGCGAACTGGTGGCGTACTGCGGCTCGGGCGTGACCGCCTGTCACAACCTGTTCGCCCTGTGCCTGGCCGGTTATCCCCTGGGCAGGCTGTATGCCGGCTCCTGGAGCGAATGGATCACCGATCCGCAGCGCGCGGTCGCCACCGGCGACTGAGGCCCCTCACCGTAGGAGCGAAGCTTGCTCGCGATCCAGGCGCTGCGTTGTTTCTGCTGGACCGCCTCGCCTGAGATGTTTTCGCGAGCAAGCTTCGCTCCTACAGGGGCAGGCGCTGTTTCAGAGGGACTGGCGGGCGCTGCGATAGGCCGCCGGCCCCACGCCGTAGACCTGCTTGAACTGCCGGCTCAGATGGCTCTGGTCGGCGAACCCCAATTGTGTCGCCACTTCCAGCGGCAGGCAGCCGTCGCGCAGCAGTGCCCGGGCCTGGGCGATGCGCTGTTGCATCAGCCAGGTGTGCGGCGGCATGCCGGTGGCGCGGCGGAACACCCGGGCGAAATGGAACGGCGAGAGATTCACCGCCGCGGCCAGTTCCTCCAGGGAGGGCGGGGCCGCCAGCTGCGCTTGCAGCAACTCCTTGGCCTGGACGATCGCCCGGTGTTCCCGCCCGGGTTTGCCCGGCGCCTTGATCCCGGCGTGACGCCGCAGTAGCAAGAGCATCATTTCCCGCCACAGGGTCTGTTGTTGCAGGGCGGTGGCCGGGCTTTCCAGCAGTTGATGCAACTGGCAGAAACCGCTGACCAGATCGGGGTCGCGATACAGCGTAGCGCCGAAGGCCGGCAGGCTGTCGGTGGGTAGTTCCAGCTCGCCGAGCATGGCGAGGATCTGCGCGTTGTCCGGATAAAACGCCCGGTACAGCCAGCCGTCCTCGGTGCCTTTGTGGCCGGTGTGCAGCTCGTCCGGGTTGATCAGCACCAGGGTGCCACGCCCCGCCAGATGCTCGGCGCCGCGATAACGGTAGCGCTGGGCGCCGTCCATGATCATGCCGATCACATAGCCGTCATGCACATGGGGCACGAAGCGATGCTCGATGTAGCGCGCGGCCAGCAACTCCACGCCGGCCAGGGGCGCGGTCTGCCAGAAACGGATCGACTCGCCCTGGCCGCCATTCATCGCAACTCGCCCCCCAGGTTGGACAGCCACTGGGGAATGCGCCGCTCCAGGTAGTAACCCGGAGTCTTCACCGAACCCTCGACAAAACCGACGTGCCCACCCTTGGCCTGCAGCTCGAGGTGGGTGCTGTCGGACAGCTCGCCGGCTTCCGGCAGGCTGTGGGGGAACACGAAAGGATCGTCCGCGGCCTGGATAATCAGGGTTTGCGTGCGGATTTCCCCGAGGAAATAACGGCTGGAGGCGCGCCGGTAATAGTCCTGGGCATCGGCGAAGCCATTCAGCGGCGCGGTGACCCGGCCGTCGAAGTCCCAGAAGGTGCGCATCTTCTCCAGCGGCCCCAGCCGCTCCAGCACGGCCAGGCCCTCATGGCGCCCGTCGTGCTGGAACTGGCGTTGCTTGTCCTTGATGTAGGCCAGCATCTCGCGCATGAAATGCGCCTGGTAGACCTTGGAAAACCCCTGGCCGATGCGGTCGGCGCACTGGTCCAGGCGAAACGGCACCGACACCGCGACGGCGCCTTGCAGCTGGCTGGCGCTGCCGCTTTCCCCCAGGTGCTTGAGCAATACATTGCCGCCCAGCGAGTAGCCCACCGCGAACAGCGGGGCCTGCGGGCGTTTGCTGCGCAGGTGGTCGATGGCGGCGGCCAGGTCTTCGCTGGCCCCCGAGTGATAGCTGCGCGGCAGCAGGTTGGGTTCGCCCGAGCAGCCGCGCCAGTTCAACGCCGCGCTGGCCCAGCCCTGGCCCGCCAGGGCCTTTTGCAGGCCGGCCACGTAAGGCGAGTTGGAAGAGCCGGACAGGCCGTGCAGCACCAGCACCAGGGGCGCGGTGGCGGAGTGCGGGCCGTGCCAGTCGAGATCGAGAAAGTCGCCGTCGTCGAGCCACAGGCGTTCGCGCTGGCGCTCGAGGTGAGTGGTCTTGCGCCATAGCGGGCCCCACAGGGTCTGCAGGTGCGGGTTGCCGAGGCCGAAGGCGGGAATGAAGCGATCTGACGGAGTAGGCACGGTGATTCTCGTAGCAGCGGTGCGCGTCCCCGGCGGGGTTGCGCACCTTTTCAGGCCAGTGGTTTAACCGGCGATCTCTGCCGTACGTTGCCACAAGGCGTAGTACACCTGCCCGGATTTTTGCTCGCGGTGCAGGCGCCAGTTCGCCGGGAGGCCGAGGGTCGAAGGCGCGGTTTCACTTTCGGTATAGACCCAGGCGTCGTCGGCCAGCCAGTCGCGTTCTTCCAGCAGGGCACAGGCGGCCGGCAGCAGGTTCTGATGGAACGGCGGGTCGAGGAACACCAGGTCGAAACGGCTGGCCGGCTGGGTTTCCAGGTAACGCAGGGCGTCGGCGGTCTGCACCTGGCCGACGGTGCAGCGCAGGGTGCCCAGGTGTTCGCGCAGGCGCGACACGGCCAGGTTGCTGGCATCCAGCGCCTGGCCCATGGCGGCGCCACGGGACAGGGCTTCGAGAAACAGCGCGCCGCTGCCGGCGAACAGGTCGAGCACCTTGGCCCCGGCGACATAGGGCGCCAGCCAGTTGAACAGGGTTTCGCGCACCCGGTCCGGAGTCGGGCGCAGGCCCGGCACATCGGGGAAGCTCAGGCGGCGGCTGCGCCACTCGCCGCCGATGATGCGCAGTTGGCCCACACCGTTGTGCTGGTTGTGGACGGGTTTCTTGCTGGGACGCGATGGGCTGGCCATTAGTGCTCCGGAACCCCGAGCGGCTGCTCGGCGGGTTTGTCAGTAGGGGCCGGCAACGGCTTTTGCGGCACGGTCGGGCCGGCGGTGACGATGACCATCTTGTCGGCGCCCAGGTGCTTGTTCAGCACGTCCCGGACCTGCTCCACGGTCAGGCTCTGGGACTGCTGCATGAAGTCTTCAAGATAGCTCAGCGGCAGGTTGTAGAAGCCGATGGCGCCCAGTTGGCCGACGATGTCGGCGTTGCTGGCGGTGGACAGCGGGAAGCTGCCGGCCAGTTCGCGCTTGGCGTCGTCGAGTTCCTTCTGGGTCGGGCCGGTCTTGAGGTAGTCGGCGAGCACGTCCTGCACCAGCTTGAGGGTGCCCTCGCTCATTTCGGCACGGGTTTGCAGGTTGATCATGAACGGGCCACGGGCCTGCATCGGGCTGAAGCCGGAGTAGACGCCGTAGGTCAGGCCGCGCTTCTCGCGCACTTCGCTCATCAGCCGGGTGCCAAAACCGCCACCGCCAAGGATCTGGTTGCCCAGGGACAACGCGGCGTAGTCCGGGTCGTCACGATCGATGCCCAGTTGCGCCAGCAGCAGGCTGGTCTGGCTGGAGGGGTATTCGATATGGCCGATGCTGGCTTGTGGCTCGCTCGGTTGCGGGATTTTCGCCAGCGCCGGGCCTTTGGGCAGGGCGGCGGAGATCTGCGCGGCAATCGCCTCGGCATCGCTGCGCGACAGGTCGCCCACCAATGCGATCACCACGTTGCCGGCGGCATAGGCCTTGGCGTGGAACGCCCGCAGTTGGGCCAGGCTGATCGGCGGCACGCTCTGCGCGGTGCCATCGCTGGAATGGGCATACGGATGGCTGCCGTACAGGCGGTTCATCAGTTCCAGGCTCGCCAGCTTGCCGGGGTTCTGCTTCTGGTACTCGAAGCCGGCGAGCATCTGGTTCTTGATGCGCGCCAGGGAGTCGGCCGGGAAGGTCGGCTTGCCGATGACATCGGCGAACAGCTGCAGGGCCGGCGTGCGTTTGTCCGGTGCGCTGAGGCTGCGCAGGGACGCGATGGCCATGTCCTTGTAGGCACCGTTGCCGAAATCGGCACCCAGGCCCTCGAAACCTTCGGCGATCGCGCCGACATCCTTGCCGGCCACGCCTTCGTTGAGCATGGCGTTGGTCAGCATCGCCAGGCCTGGCGCGTCGCCATCCTGGCTGCTGCCGGCGGCGAAGGTCAGGCGCATGTCGAACATCGGCAGCTCATGGGCTTCGACGAACAGCACCTTGGCGCCTTCGGCGGTACTCCAGGTCTTGATGTCGAGGCTGCGGCGGCTTGGGGCCTTGCCGTCGAGCTCGGTCAAGGATTGCAGCTTCTGGCTGCTCTTGGCCTTGTCCAGCGCCTGGCTGGCGTCGGATTGGTCCGCGCGCAGCAGATAAAGGCCGGCGGCGGTGATCAGGGCCACGAGTGCCAGGCCGAGCAGGACCGGGCTGGCGCTTTTGCGCTTACTCATGAGCGGACTCCTCAGGCAATACGTGGGCAACGCTCAGGCGTTCGCGGGTGAAATAGGTACGAGCGGCCTTCTGGATGTCTTCAGGGGTCACGCTTTGCAGTTCGGCGAGTTCGGTGTCCATGAGCTTCCAGGACAGGCCGACGGTTTCCATTTGGCCGATGGCGGTGGCCTGGCTGGTGATGGAGTCACGCTCGTAGACCAGGCCGGCGATCACCTGGGCGCGCACGCGTTCCAGTTCTTCGGCGGTCGGCGGGGTGGTTTTCAGCTCTTCGAGCAGGCGCCACAGCCCGGCTTCGGCCTGGGCGATGGTTTTCTTCTTCTGACTGTTGGGCATGGCCGAAAGCAGGAACAGGCTGTCGCCGCGGGTGTAGGCGTCGAAGCTCGACGAGCCGCCGGACACCAGCTCTTCGCCGCGCTCCAGGCGAGTCGGGATGCGGGCGCTGTAGCCGCCGTCGAGCAGCGCGGCGATCAGGCGCAGGGCGTGCACCGAATGCTTGTCTTCGGCGGTGGCGATGCTCGGCACGTTGAAGGCCAGCATCACGCTCGGCAGTTGGGTCTTCAACCGCAGGGTGATCTGCCGCTCGCCGGGCTCGGCCAGTTCCAGGGGAATCTTCGCCGCGGGCACGGCGC
Organism: Pseudomonas sp. GW821-FHT09E12; assembly: GCF_059416085.1. NCBI lineage: Bacteria > Pseudomonadati > Pseudomonadota > Gammaproteobacteria > Pseudomonadales > Pseudomonadaceae > Pseudomonas > Pseudomonas sp. GW821-FHT09E12. The sequence continues at coordinate 421,235 of NZ_JBWKOM010000005.1, forward strand.
GCTTGGGAATGGCGCCGAAATAACGTTGGGCCAGGGTTTTGACTTCGTCCGGGGCCACGTCGCCGACCACCACCAGGGTGGCGTTGTTCGGCACGTACCAGGATTCATACCAGTGGCGCAGTTCCTCGACCTTCATCCGGTTGAGGTCGGCCATCCAGCCGATGGTCGGCGTGTGGTAGCCGCTGGCCGGGTAGGCCATCGCCTTGAAGCGCTCGAAGGCCTTGGACATCGGCTTGTCGTCGGTGCGCAGGCGGCGCTCTTCCTTGATCACTTCGATTTCGCGGCTGAACTCGTCGGGCGGCAGGCGCAGGCTGGCCATGCGATCGGCTTCCAGCTCGAAGGCCACGCCCAGGCGGTCACGGGCCAGCACCTGGTAATAGGCGGTGAAATCGTCGCTGGTGAAGGCGTTTTCTTCGGCGCCCAGGTCGCGCAGGATCAGCGAGGCTTCGCCGGGGCCGACCTTTTCGCTGCCTTTGAACATCATGTGTTCCAGGGCGTGGGACAAACCGGTCTGGCCCGGGGTTTCGTAGCTGGAGCCGACTTTGTACCAGACCTGGGAGACCACGACCGGAGCCCGATGGTCTTCGCGGACCACGATCTTGAGGCCGTTGTCGAGGGTGAATTCGTGGGTGGGTTGTGGATCGGCAGCCAAGGCTGAAAGGGGCAGACAAACCGTACTGAGCAGCAGGCCTGCGGCGCGGCGGGCTAGAGCATTCATTCGTTTTTTAAACCTGTTGGACTGCCCGCTTGGTCTTAGCCTACGGGCGAGGAGGTGCTAGGATACTGATCCGTTTTACTGGCGGCCACGCCTATCAGGCCTTCACAGATCAGAGTGTGCTTGATCAGGTTGTATGGGTTTCCGGCAAGAAGTCTGGATTTACCAGCTAAACTTCGACTTTTCGCCGATTTTGCCGTTTCAGTCCTTTAGTAAAATCGATCCTTGAGATGCCATTGGGCACCTCGACAAAATGTTGCGCGTGAACAAGCCGGCGGAAACGCAGTCTGTTCTGCATCGAATATTTATTTGCCGGTGCGCCTTGATGGCGCGTCGCTACCTTGAGATAGCCGTCCTCCATGTTTGGTTCCAACGACGACAAGAAGACCCCAGCCGCGGCTGGCGAAAAGAAAGGCCTGTTCGGATGGCTGCGCAAAAAGCCGCAGGAAACCGTCGTCGAACAGCCACAAGTCCCTGTCGAGCCTGCCCCGGCTCCCGCTCCCGTGATAGAGCAAGCCCCGGTTGCCGAAGTTGCCGCTCCTGTGGTGTCGCCGATCGCCGAGCCGATCCGGCAGCCTGAACAGCCCGCACCAGCGGCCGAACCTGCTCCCGCGCCGGAACTGCCGCTGACCCCCGATCCCGAGCACAAGCCCTGGCTGACCCTGCCGGTGGCGGAAGAACCGGTGGCGTTGGTGGAAGACGAGCAGGCGCCGCACATCACCCCGCCGATTCCGGCCGCGACCGATCTGCAGCAAGCCGCCGAGCTGTTGGTGGCCGAGTTGGCACACAGCAGCGAGCCAGCTGAAGCCCAGGCGCAGATTGAAGAAGAGGATGTGCCACAACCGGTGATCGCGGCTTTCGTGAAACCCGAACCTGTTCCAGAACCGGAGTCTGCCCCGGTTGTCGTTGCTCCAGTTGCTCCAGTTGCTCCAGTTGCTCCAGTTGCTCCAGTTGCTCCAGTCGCGGCGGTCGAAGCGCCCGCTGTCGCCGAGCCGCCCCGTGCCGAGGAAAACAAGGTCGGCTTCTTCGCCCGCCTCAAGCAGGGCCTGTCCAAGACCAGCGCCAGCATCGGCGAAGGCATGGCCAGCCTGTTCCTGGGCAAGAAGACCATCGACGACGAGTTGCTGGAAGATATCGAGACCCGCCTGCTGACCGCTGACGTGGGCGTGGAAGCCACCGCGGTGATCATTCAGAACCTGACCCAGAAGGTCGCGCGCAAACAACTGACCGACGTCGATGCGCTGTACAAGTCGCTGCAGGCCGAACTGGCGAGCATGCTCAAGCCGGTGGAGCAGCCGCTGCGGATCGCTTCGCAAACCAAGCCGTTCGTGATTCTGGTGGTGGGCGTCAACGGCGCCGGCAAGACCACCACCATCGGCAAGCTGGCCAAGAAGCTGCAGCTCGAAGGCAAGAAGGTCATGCTCGCCGCGGGCGACACCTTCCGCGCCGCGGCGGTGGAACAGCTGCAAGTCTGGGGCGAGCGCAACAAGATCCCGGTCATCGCCCAGCACACCGGCGCCGATTCGGCTTCGGTGATCTTCGACGCCGTGCAGGCTGCCAAGGCTCGTGGCATCGATGTGCTGATCGCCGACACCGCCGGTCGCCTGCACACCAAAGACAACCTGATGGAAGAGTTGAAGAAGGTTCGCCGGGTGATCGGCAAGCTGGACGCCGACGCGCCGCACGAAGTGCTGCTGGTGCTCGATGCCGGTACTGGTCAGAACGCCATCAACCAGGCCAAGCAGTTCAACCAGACGGTCGAGCTGACCGGCCTGGCCCTGACCAAGCTCGATGGCACCGCCAAGGGCGGGGTGATCTTCGCCCTGGCCAAGCAGTTCGGCCTGCCGATCCGCTACATCGGCGTCGGTGAGGGCATCGACGACCTGCGTACCTTTGAAGCCGAACCCTTTGTCCAGGCACTGTTTGCCGAGCGGGAGCGTTCATGATTCGTTTCGAACAGGTCGGTAAGCGTTACTCGAATGGCCATGTCGGCCTGCACGAGCTGAGTTTCCGGGTTCGTCGCGGCGAGTTTCTGTTCGTCACCGGCCACTCCGGCGCCGGCAAGTCCACGCTGCTGCGGTTGCTGCTGGCCATGGAGCGCCCAACCAGTGGCAAGCTGCTGTTGGCCGGTCAGGACCTGAGCACCATCAGCAATGCGCAGATTCCGTTCCTGCGGCGGCAGATCGGCGTAGTGTTCCAGAACCACCAACTGCTGTTCGATCGCACCGTTTTCAACAACGTCGCCTTGCCGCTGCAGATCCTCGGCCTGTCCAAGGCTGAAATCGCCAAGCGCGTGGACTCGGCCCTGGAGCGCGTGGCGCTCTCGGACAAGACCGATCTCTACCCGGGCGACCTGTCCACCGGTCAGCAGCAGCGCGTCGGCATTGCCCGCGCCATCGTGCACCGTCCGGCCTTGCTGCTGGCGGACGAACCCACAGGTAACCTCGACCCGCGTCTGGCGGCGGAAATCATGGGCGTATTCGAAGATATCAACCGTCTGGGCACCAGCGTGCTGATCGCCAGTCACGACCTGGCGCTGATCGCGCGCATGCGTCACCGCATGTTGACCCTGCAACGCGGCCGATTGATCGGCGACGGGGAGGCTGGCGTATGAGTGCGACCCGCAGCCCCAAAGTGGCCGAACGCGTGGCTCCGAAAGCCTCGGACCAGCCGCCGCAGAAGAAAAAGCGCGACGAAGACGACGGTCCGGATTTCGGCACCCTGCTGCACGCCTGGATCGAAAGTCATCGCGCCAGCCTGCTGGACAGCCTGCGTCGCCTGGGCAAGCAACCGATCGGTAGCTTCTTCACCTGCCTGGTGATGGCCGTGGCCCTGAGCCTGCCGATGGGCTTGTCGTTGTTGCTCAACAACGTCGAGCGCCTGGGCGGTTCCTGGCAGCGCGCGGCGCAGATTTCCCTGTACCTGGAACTCGACGCCAGCGCCACCGAGGGCGAAAGCCTGAGCGAGCAGATCAAGGCCATGCCGGGCGTGGCGGATGCCGAGTTCATCAGCAAGGACAAGGCCCTGGACGAGTTCCAGCAGCAGTCCGGGCTGGGCGAGGCGCTCAAGGAGTTGCCGCAGAACCCGCTGCCGGGCGTGGTTCTGGTCACGCCGAACGAAGTGGACAAGGCAACCCTGGAAGCCTTGCGTCAGCGCCTGGCCCAAATGCCCAAGGTGCAGCAGGCGCAACTGGACCTGGTGTGGGTCGAGCGGCTGGCGGCGATCCTCAAGCTGGGCGACCGGTTTGTCTTCGGTCTGACGGTGTTGTTGGTTTCTGCATTACTTTTGGTGATAGGCAATACCATTCGTCTTCATATTGAAAACCGCCGCACCGAGATAGAAGTGATTAAACTCGTCGGCGGCACGGACAGTTATGTGCGGCGTCCCTTCCTTTATATGGGCGCCCTGTATGGCTTCGGTGCGGGGGTTCTGTCCTGGGGTGTTCTGGCGTTCGGCCTCGATTGGCTGAACGACGCGGTGGTGGGGCTGGCCGGTTTGTACGGCAGTGATTTTGCCTTGGCTGGCGTGCCGGTCGCCGATGGTCTATCACTCTTGCTTGGTGCGGTGTTGTTGGGGTATATCGGTGCGTGGATTGCGGTCGCCCGCCACTTGCGGGAGCTGGCGCCGAAATAGTGTCTTTTTGCTTGTATTGACCTTTTAGAATTTTTGGGAACTTGTTTTGCGGTTTCCGGTCAATTTTCAGCAGTGCTGAATAAGCACGAGTTATGTGAGTCGGAGGTTTTTTCGTATGACCACTTCTTTGCAACCTGCTTATGCCTTGGTCCCGGGTGCGAACCTGGAGGCCTATGTGCACACGGTAAACAGCATTCCATTGCTGACGCCCGAGCAGGAGCGTGAACTGGCCGAGAGTCTCTACTATGAGCAGGATCTTGAGGCGGCTCGGCAGATGGTGCTCGCCCACCTGCGTTTTGTCGTACATATCGCCCGTAGCTATTCCGGCTACGGTCTGGCCCAGGCCGACCTGATTCAGGAAGGCAATGTCGGGCTGATGAAGGCTGTAAAACGCTTCAACCCGGAAATGGGTGTGCGTCTGGTTTCGTTCGCCGTGCACTGGATCAAGGCGGAAATCCACGAGTTCATCCTGCGCAACTGGCGCATCGTGAAAGTCGCGACCACCAAGGCCCAGCGCAAGCTGTTCTTCAACCTGCGCAGCCAGAAGAAACGCCTGGCCTGGTTGAACAACGAAGAAGTCCATCGTGTGGCGGAAAGCCTCGGTGTGGAGCCGCGCGAAGTGCGCGAGATGGAAAGCCGCCTGACCGGCCATGACATGGCCTTCGACCCAGCCGCCGAAGCGGATGACGACAGCGCCTTCCAATCGCCGGCTAACTACCTGGAAGACCACCGGTACGATCCGGCCCGTCAGTTGGAAGATGCCGACTGGACCGACAACTCCACCAGCAACCTGCACGAGGCGCTGGAAGTGCTGGACGACCGCAGCCGCGACATTCTCTACCAGCGCTGGCTGGCGGAAGAGAAAGCCACGCTGCACGACCTGGCGCAGAAGTACAACGTGTCGGCCGAGCGTATCCGTCAGCTCGAGAAGAGCGCGATGAACAAGCTCAAGCTGTCGATTGCCGCGTAATACGGCCACGCAATAAAAAACGCCCCGATCCGATCGGGGCGTTTTTGTTTGTGGCGTTGGAGTGGTGGTGTCTGTGGGGATGCTATCGCGAGCAAGCTTCGCTCCTACAGAAGAAGACGCGGGCCTGTGGCGCGATCAGATCCTGGGCGTCACTGCGCCCACAGCGCCTTGCGCGAATCGTTCAGGCCCAGCAGGTAGCTGTCGCCACCCAACTGGCTCATCTGTCGGCGGATCCAGCCGGCCCGTTGTGCCACGTAGCCGCTCGGATGGCTGGCGCTCCATACCCGAGGGTTGGGCAGGACCGCGGCCAGCAGGCTGGCCTGTTGCCGCGACAGCGAGCCCGCGCTGACACCGAAGTGATGCCGCGCCGCGGCCTCGGCGCCAAATACGCCTTCGTCCCACTCGACGCTGTTGAGGTAGACCTCGAGAATCCGTTGCTTGGGCCAGAAGATCTCGATCAGCCCGGTGAACCAGGCTTCCAGCCCTTTGCGCAACCAACTGCGCCCAGACCACAGGAACAGGTTCTTCGCCACCTGCTGGCTCAGGGTGCTGGCGCCGCGAATCGAGCCGCCGCGCTCGTTGTGGGCGAAGGCGGCCTGGATCGCGCCAATGTCGAACCCCCAGTGTTCAGGGAACTTCTGGTCTTCGCCGGCGATCACCGCCACCTTCAGGTCGTCGGAGATTTCGTCCCAGGGTTTCCAGCTGCGTTGCAGGTCGATGGGCTCGCCGTCGATCCAGGATTCGATCTTGCGTTCGACCATCAAGGCCGTGCCCGGAGGCGGCACGACGCGGAACACCAGCACCAGCAAAACGCTGCCGACGGTGAACCAGAGCAGGGCTTTAGAGAAACGACGGAAAAATAAACGCAGCATAGAGATGGCTTGGCCGAACCCGTTGAGCGCGCCATTATACAGGCCCGACCGACGATTCTGACTGGAGTTCCTCATGCTGCGTGGCTTCCTGATGCTGGCCGCCTTTTTCGGCTTTACCGGCGTTGCCCTGGGCGCATTTGCCGCCCACGGCCTGAAAAATCGCCTGAGCGCGGAATACCTGGCGATTTTCCATACCGGCGTCACCTACCAGCTGGTGCACACCCTGGCGCTGCTGGGGGTGGCGCTGCTGGCCACGCAGATTCCCGGCCGCCTGGCGACCTGGGCCGGCGCTTCGTTCGCCATCGGCATCCTGCTGTTTTCCGGCAGCCTCTACCTGCTGACCCTGACCGGTTTCAGCAAGCTGGGCATCGTCACCCCCTTCGGTGGCCTGGCCTTCCTGGTCGGCTGGTTGTGCCTGGGTCTTGCCGCCTGGCGGTTGAGCTGACCGGCAGGTCCATTTCGAGACGAATGGCTTGGGTCGGCCAGACTGATCGGGCTAGAATGCTGGCCCCTAAAAATGATGGCGGCATTCGGCATGCGCATTCAGTTGAACGGCGAATCCTTTGAACTGCCCGACGGCGAAACCGTTGCGGCCCTGCTGACCCGTCTGGACCTGACCGGACGCCGGATCGCGGTCGAACTCAACCTGGATATCGTCCCGCGCAGCCAGCACGCCGAGACCACCCTCAACGAGGGCGATCAGGTCGAAGTGGTACACGCCATCGGCGGCGGCTAGCCAAACACCGTGAAAACTACTGCAGGCTTCGCGCGCAATACTGCGTTAAAAACAGGCTCGGAATGCTCATTTACAGCCAGTAAAGTCGGGTGCGACTCCAACCGTTCCTCGCCTGTTTTTGCCTTGTCTTGCCTTCGCTCGCTACGTTTTCACGGCGTTTGGTCTAATAAAGAATTCTGCAAGAACCTCACCCCAACAGAGGATTTCCGATGAGCAACGTTCGTAGCGACAAGCCTTTCGTCCTGGCCGGTCGTACTTACCAGTCGCGTTTGCTGGTAGGCACCGGCAAGTACCGTGACATGGAAGAAACCCGCCTGGCCATCGAAGCCTCGGGGGCCGAGATCGTCACCGTCGCCGTGCGCCGGACCAATATCGGGCAGAACCCGGGCGAACCGAACCTGCTGGATATCCTGCCGCCGGATCGCTACACCATCCTGCCGAACACCGCTGGCTGCTATGACGCGGTCGAGGCCGTGCGCACCTGCCGCCTGGCCCGTGAGCTGCTCGACGGTCACAATCTGGTGAAGCTGGAAGTGCTGGCCGACCAGAAAACCCTGTTTCCCAACGTGCTGGAAACCCTCAAGGCCGCCGAAGTGCTGGTCAAGGAAGGTTTCGACGTGATGGTGTACACCAGCGATGACCCGATCATCGCCCGCCAGCTGGCGGAAATGGGCTGCATCGCGGTCATGCCGCTGGCCGGCCTGATCGGTACCGGCCTGGGGATCTGCAACCCGTACAACCTGCAGATCATCCTCGAAGAAGCCAAGGTCCCGGTGCTGGTGGATGCCGGTGTCGGCACTGCCTCCGACGCTACCATCGCCATGGAACTGGGTTGCGAAGCGGTGCTGATGAACTCGGCCATCGCCCATGCGCAACAACCGGTGCTGATGGCCGAAGCCATGAAGCACGCCATTGTGGCAGGCCGCCTGGCGTACCTCGCCGGCCGCATGCCGAAGAAACTCTATGCCAGCGCCTCCTCGCCGCTGGATGGTCTGATCAAGTAAGAGCCATTGATGACTGAATCAAACGACACGCCAATCCAGCCGGAAGCCGGCGACGAGCGCCAACACCGCCGCATCAAGAGTTTCGTGATGCGCGCCGGGCGCATGACCGAAGGCCAGCAGCGCGGCCTGGAGCAGGGCGCGCCGCGGTATGTGCTGCCGCTGGCCGACGCGCCGATGGATTTCGATCAGGTGTTTGGTCGCTCGGCGCCACGCTCCCTGGAAATCGGCTTCGGCATGGGCCACTCGCTGCTGGAAATGGCCGCGGCCGCGCCGGAGCAGGATTTCATTGGTGTGGAAGTGCACCGTCCGGGTGTCGGCGCGTTGCTCAACGGCGTGCTGACCCAGGGCCTGACCAACCTGCGGGTCTACGATTGCGATGCGATCGAAGTGCTCAACCGCTGCATCGCCGATAACAGCCTGGATCGCCTGATGCTGTTTTTCCCCGATCCGTGGCACAAGAGCCGTCACCACAAGCGGCGTATCGTCCAGGCGTCCTTCGCCGAGCTGGTGCGCAGCAAGCTGAAGGTCGGCGGCATCCTGCATATGGCCACCGACTGGGAGCCTTACGCCGAGTACATGCTGGAAGTGATGAATGTCGCGCCGGGTTACCGCAACCTGGCCGAAGACGGCAAGTGCGTGCCACGCCCGGCCGAGCGCCCGATCACCAAGTTCGAGCGCCGCGGCGAGCGCCTGGGCCATGGGGTGTGGGATCTGAAGTTCGAAAAGCTGGCGTAAGCCCTGCTGTGTAGGAGCATCCGTTCGATGCTCGATTGCTCGCGATCGGCTGCCAGGCTGAAAGATAGCGGCGCTGCGAAGTCCGCTATCGCGAGCAAGCTTCGCTCCTACGGGGCGCGGCTTATCGGCGGTCGGCGACGACGCCGATCAACACCAGCACCACCAGCAGCACCGGCGCCAGGCTGTAGTTGTTGAACTGGCTCAGGCCGCGGACGATCCACGGCGTGGCGTAGATCAGCGCGGCACCGCTGCCGATCATGCACAGCAGCGCCATCATCGGTACGCGCAGGGCGCCGGCGAGGCCACCCAGGCGTGCTTCGACCCAGCCCTTGATATCGGCGCCGAACAGCACCAACAGGCAGCCGACGAGGGCCAGGGAGATTTCTGAAAGGTTGCTGCGACTCCAGCGGGACACGGTAGCGAGCAGGTCGAGTATCAAATCCATTCGTTTTCCCTTAGGGCTGAAATCAGCTCAGAAATTTCTGCAGTAAGTCATTGAGGAACAGCTGGCCGCGCGGGGTGGCGGCCAGGCGTGACGGTTCGACCTGTAACAGGCCGCTTTGTTCGGCGTCGCGGCGACCTTCGGCGAGGCTTTCCAGGGGTAGCCCGGTACGCTCCGGATACAGCCGCGCCTCGACGCCTTCGGTCAGGCGCAGGGCGTTCATCAGGAACTCGAACGGCAGCTCTTCATTGCTCAGGTCCTTTTCGCCGGCCTTGAAGTTTTTCGCCGGGTTGAGGTAGTCCTTGGGCAGGCGGGTCTTCCAGGTGCGCACGATGCGCCCGTCCGGATGGCTGAGCTTGCCGTGTGCCCCGGCGCCGATGCCGATGAAGTCGCCGAAGCTCCAGTAATTGAGGTTGTGCCGGGCCGCCCGGCCGGGCTGGGCATAGGCCGAGACTTCGTACTGGGCATAGCCGTACTCGGCCAAAAGCGCCTGGCCGGCTTCCTGGATGTCCCACAGGGTGTCGTCTTCCGGCAGCGTTGGCGGCTGGTTCCAGAACACCGTATTGGGTTCCAGGGTCAGCTGGTACCAGGACAGGTGGGTCGGTTTCATGGCGATGGCTTGGCGCAGGTCGCCCAGGGCGTCGTCCAGGGACTGGTCGGGCAGGCCGTGCATCAGGTCCAGGTTGAAGTTGTCGAACCCGGCCTGGCGCGCCATGCCGGCGGCGCGCACGGCTTCGTCGCCATTGTGGATGCGGCCCAGGGCCTTGAGCTTGTCTTCCTGGAAACTCTGGATGCCGATCGACAGGCGATTGATGCCCAGGGCGCGATAGGCGGTGAACTTCTCCTGTTCGAAGGTCCCGGGGTTGGCTTCCAGGGTGATCTCGATGTCGCGGGCGAACGGGATGCGTTGCTCCACGCCTTTGAGCAACCGGCCTAGGGCCTGGGCGCTGAACAGGCTCGGCGTGCCGCCGCCGAAGAAGATCGAACTCAGCTCGCGGCCGTAGACGGCGGGCAGGTCCTGGTTGAGGTCGGCCAGCAGGGCGTCGACGTACTCTTCTTCCGGCAGCACCGGGCTGGCGGCGTGGGAGTTGAAGTCGCAGTAAGGGCATTTGCGTACACACCACGGGATGTGGATGTACAGCGCCAGGGGCGGCAGTTGGGGCAGGGCCGCCCGGGGCGTTTGCGCACCGCCGAGAATCAGCGGTGGCGCGGACGAATCAATGGTCATTGCAGGCTCAGGCGTTGCCGCAGAATGGCCATGGCGCGGGCGCGATGGCTGAGTTGGTTCTTTTGGATCGGGTCCAGCTCGGCGCTGGAGCAGTTGCGCTCCGGCACCCAGAACAGCGGGTCGTAGCCGAAACCGTGTTCGCCGCTGGCGGCCGTGAGGATGCGCCCGTGCCACAGGCCTTCGCAGAGGATCGGCAGCGGATCCTCGGCATGTCGCACCAGCGCCAGGACGCAGACGAACTGCGCGCCGCGCTCGGCCTCGGGAACGTCCTTCAGGGCGTCCAGCAGCTTGGCGTTGTTCGCCGCGTCGCCCTGGCCGTCGGCGTAGCGCGCCGAGTAGATACCCGGCGCGCCGCCGAGGACATCCACCGCCAGGCCGGAATCGTCCGCCAGCGCCGGCAGGCCGGAAATGCGCGACGCGTTGCGGGCCTTGAGGATGGCGTTCTCGACGAACGACAGGCCGGTTTCTTCCGGTTCGACGCTGCTGAACTCGCCGATCGAGCGCAGGTGCACCGAGTCGCCGAGCATGGCCTGGAGTTCCTTGAGCTTGCCGGCGTTATGGCTGGCCAGTACGAGTTGGGTAAAAGTCATCATTCGCCGGGGAAAAGCTCTTGGTTGAAGTTGATGGTGTTGATCGCGTCACCGGTCTGCACCTTGATTTCGAAGGTGCGGGTTTCCTGCTGTTCCACCGGGTACTGGGCGATGTAGTAGATCGCGCCCTGTTCGGTGACCTGCTTGAATTTCAGCGGCACCGACTGGCTGGTCAGGTCCTTGACGGTCCCGGTGACCTGGGCGACCAGCGGTTTGCCGGCCTTGAGCACGGAAACGTTGATCACGCCCTGGTTCTTGCTGCGCACCAGCTCCGCAGCCTTGGCGATATCCGGTTGCAGGAAGGTGGAGTTGAAGGTGTTGTAGTGCACGGTCACGTCACCGAACACTTCCTGGCGCTCGCCCTTGATGGGCTCGGCGGCCATCGCCGATGCGCTCAGGCACGCTGCCAATAGAAAAGTAACCAAGCGACCCATGATCGTTCTCCTTTTGAACCTGGTTTATACCGCGATCTGGTGATCCTGCAGGCCGGGGCTGCTGACGCGGTAGATGCCGATCTCACCTAACAGATTAGGCCATAGCTTACTGGCCCACCCGTGCCGGTGCTGTTGATCCACCGCAAGGCGATCGATGACCTTGGCTTCACGTTCGCGGCAAAGCTCTTCAAAGTCCTCGAACGTGCAGAAGTGGATGTTCGGCGTGTTGTACCAGGTGTACGGCAGGAATTCCGAGACCGGCATCCGTCCCTTGCTGGCCAGGTACCAGCGGCAGCGCCAGTGGCCGAAGTTGGGGAAGGTGATGATGCACTGGCGGCCGACCCGCAGCATTTCGTCGAGGATCCGATCCGGGTAGTGCACGGCCTGCAGGGCCTGGGTCATGACCACGATATCGAAGCTGTTGCTGGCGAAGTTGCCCAGGCCCTTGTCCAGGTCCTGCTCGATGACGTTGATGCCCTTGGCCACGCACTCGGCGATGTTGTCCGGGTCGTTTTCCAGGCCATAGCCGGTGACTTGCTTGTGATCGCGCAGCCAGCTCAGCAGTTCGCCATTGCCGCAACCGAGGTCGAGCACGCGGCTGCCGGCGGGGATCCATTCTTGGATGATTTCCAGATCGGCTCTCATGGCGTCCTCACAGCGTTATACGGTTCATGTAGTTGCCGAACGCCTGCAGGTAACGCGGGATCGGAATCAGGAAGGCGTCGTGGCCCTGTGGGGCATCGATTTCCAGGTAGCTGACGTCCTTGCGCGCGGCCATCAGGGCATCCACCAGCTCCCGCGAGCGGGCCGGGGAGAAGCGCCAGTCGGTGGTGAAGGACATCACGCAGAACTTGGCCTTGGCGCCTTCGAAGGTTTTCGCCAGGTTATCGTCGAAGTTCGCCGCCGGATCGAAATAATCCAGGGCCTTGGTCATCAGCAGGTAGGTGTTGGCGTCGAACCGCCCGGAGAACTCCTCGCCCTGATAACGCAGGTAGCTTTCGACCTGGAACTCGACGCTGTGGAAGTCGTAGTTGAGCTTTTCGCTCTTCAGGCCACGGCCGAATTTCTCGCCCATGGAGTCGTCGGACAGGTAGGTGATGTGCCCGACCATCCGCGCCAGCATCAGCCCGCGCTTGGGGATCACGCCCTGTTCCTGGAACGAACCGCCGTGGAATTCGGGGTCGGTGAGGATGGCCTGGCGCGCCACTTCGTTGAAGGCGATGTTCTGTGCCGACAGCTTGGGCGCCGAGGCGATGGCCAGGCAATGGCGCACCCGGTCCGGGTAGGTGATGGTCCATTGCAGGGCCTGCATGCCGCCCAGGCTGCCGCCGATCACGGCGGCCCACTGCGAGATGCCGATGCGGTCGGCCAGGCGCGCCTGGCTGTGCACCCAGTCTTCCACGGTCAGCACCGGGAAATCGGCGCCGAACGGCTTGCCGGTGTCCGGGTTGACGCTACTCGGACCGGTGGAGCCGTTGCAGCCGCCGAGGTTGTTCAGGCTGACGACGAAGAACTTGTTGGTGTCGATCGGCTTGCCCGGGCCGATGCAGCTGTCCCACCAGCCCGGCTTGCGGTCGTCGGGGCTGTGGTAGCCGGCGGCGTGGTGATGGCCGGACAGGGCGTGGCAGATCAGCACGGCATTGCTCGCCGTGGCGTTCAGCTGGCCGTAGGTCTCGTAGATCAGATCATAGGCTGGCAGGGAGCGGCCGCAGGCCAGGGCCAGGGGCTCGCTGAAATGCGCCACTTGCGGCGTCACCAGACCAACGGAATCGGCGGGAAAGGCAGTTGGCATCGACCCTGCTCTCGTTTAAATGAGGCGTAAGTCTAAAGACCGCTGCCCCCAGCGGCAAGCAAAGGCCGGGGCTGATTCTCCCGCGACTTGTGACGAACCTTGTAGCCGCTGCCGCAGGCTGCGATCGGCTCCGCAGGAGACGTGCTCTTGAGGGCCTCGAAGGGCCTTCGGCCCTTATCGCAGCCTGCGGCAGCGGCTACAGAGAGTGATCAGGACGGACGCTGTAAGTCCGGCAGGTCCGGCAGTTTCTTCGGCGCGTTGATCCGCACCCGTTTCTGCCGGTTCAGCTCGCCGCTGATCAGGCTGACCTGGCTCTTGGACACGCCGAAGGCCTTGGCCAGGAACGCCATCAAATAAGCGTTGGCCTTGCCCTCCACCGGTGGCGCGGTGAGGCGGATCTTCAGGCGCTCACCATGCAGCCCGGCGAAATCATCGCTACGGGCCGCAGGTTGCAGGTGGCACTCCAGGATCAGGTCGTCGCCGTCCCAGCGAAAGTAACTCATCACAGAGGCCGGGTCAGATCAGCAGACGCAGGATTTCCGGCATCATGGTCATGGCCGCCAGGTTGTTGATCACCAGCATGTCGATCAGCTTGAGCACCATGAACGCCAGGATTGGCGAGATATCCAGGCCGCCCATGCTCGGCAGGATGCGGCGGAACGGCGCCAGGGCCGGCTCGCAGATCTGGTTGACCAACTCGGCGCCCGGGTTATGGCTGCCCGGGGCGACCCAGGAAAGGATCACGCTGATGATCAGGGCGAAGAAGAAAATCTTCATGAACAGCGCGGTCACGCCAATGATCGACCAGATCAGCAGTTGCAGCGGGTTGCCGGTGGTGCCGTAGGTCAGCAGCAGGGTCAGGGCCATCAGCAGCAGTTGCACGACGATCGCCAGGATCAGCGACGACATGTCCAGGCCGAACAGGCTCGGGATGACCCGGCGCATCGGCTTGAGCAGCGGCTGGGTGGCGCGCACGGCGAACTGGCACAGCGGGTTGTAGAAGTCGGCGCGTACCAGTTGCAGCACGAAGCGCAGCAGCACGATCAGCAGGTACAGGCTGCCCAGGGTTTGCAGCACGTACACCGCCGCAGTGTTCAATCCAATCATCATTGGCTCCTTATTGGCCCAGTTGTTCGGCCATCTCGGCCGAGCGGTGCGCGGCGGCACCCAATGCTTTTTCCACCAGGGCTTCGAAGCCACTGGCCTGGAACGACTTGATCGCGGCTTCCGTGGTCCCGGCCGGCGAGGTCACGCGGCGGCGCAGTTCGGCCGCGTCCACGTCGCTGGAGGCCGCCATGTGCGCCGCGCCCAGCGCGGTTTGCAGGGTCAGTTGGCGGGCGGTTTCCCGTGGCAGGCCGAGTTTCTCGCCGGCGGCGGTCATGGCTTCGATCAGCAGGAAGAAATACGCCGGACCGCTGCCGGACACGGCGGTCACCGCGTCCAGTTGCTGCTCCTGTTCCAGCCACAGGACGATGCCCACGGCCGACAGCAGTTCTTCGGCCTGCTGGCGTTGCGCCGCGCTCACCGCGGCGGTGGCGTACAGGCCGCTGGCGCCCTGGCGCAGCAGGGCCGGGGTGTTGGGCATGCAACGCACGATCGGCTGCTCGCCGAGCCACTTGTTCATGCTGGCGCAGGTGATGCCGGCGGCGATGGACACGATCAACTGGTGCGGTTTCAGGCTGGGGCGCAGGGCTTCGCACACGGCCTTCATGGCCTGTGGCTTGACCGCCAGCACCACCACGTCGACGCCGTCGATGGCTTCGGCGTTGTCGGCGAACAGTTCAATGCCGTGCTCGGCCTGGACCTTGGCGCGGGTTTCGGCGCCCGGGTCGCTGGCGCGGATCTGGCTGGCGTCCAGGCCCTTGGCGCGCAGGCCGCCGATCAAGCTGGCAGCCATGTTGCCGGCGCCGATAAAGGCGATACGAGTCTTGCTCATGACAGGTCCTTATTCAGAGGTGAGGCCGCCACAGTCATGGCTGGCCATAATCGCGTGCGCCAAACAAAGCGGTACCGATACGTACCCAGGTGGCGCCCTGGGCAATGGCCGCTTCGAGGTCGTGGCTCATGCCCATGGAAAGTGTGTCGGTTGGCAGGTCCAGGCTTTTGCGCAGGTTGTCGTTCAGGCTGCGCACGGCTGCGAAGGCGGCGTCCTGGGCGGCTCGGTCTTTGGTTGGCTCGGGAATCGCCATCAGCCCGCGCAGTTTCAGGCGCGGCAAGGCGCTGATGGCGCTGGCCAGGGCCGGCAGGTCGGCCGGCGTGCAACCAGATTTGCTGGCCTCGCCACTGACATTGACCTGAATGCAGATGTTCAGCGGCGGCAAGTCGGCCGGGCGTTGCTCGGACAGGCGTTGAGCGATTTTCAAGCGATCCACGGAATGCACCCAGGCGAAGTTCTCGGCGATAGCTCGCGTCTTGTTCGACTGAATGGGGCCGATGAAGTGCCAACTCAAGGGCAGGTCGCCAAGTTCCGCCTGTTTGCCCAGGGCTTCTTGCAGGTAGTTCTCGCCGAAGTCGCGCAGACCGGCCGCGTAGGCTTCACGCAGCGCCGCGGCGGGCTTGGTCTTGCTCACGGCCAGCAGATGGATGTTGCTTTCGTCACGTTGCGAGGCCTGCGCCGCGGCACGGATCCGTGCGCTAACCAGGGCGATGTTGTCTGCTATCGTGGACATTCGATGTACGCCAGCGGGTCTTGGGTTCGCGGCATTCTACTGGAATTGGGGAACGCTATGGATATCACTGAGTTGCTGGCCTTCAGCGTCAAACAGGGCGCTTCGGACCTGCACCTCTCGGCCGGTTTGCCGCCGATGATTCGTATCGACGGCGATATTCGCCGGATCAACCTGCCGGTGCTGGAGGCGCAACAGGTGCACGAGCTGATCCTGGCCAGCATGACTGATCCGCAGCGGGCCGAGTTCAAGGCCGCGCTGGAGATCGACTTTTCCTTCTCGGTGCCGGGCCTGGCGCGTTTTCGGGTCAATGCCTTCAACCATCAGCGCGGCGGTGGCGCGGTCTTTCGCAGCATTGCGGCCAAGGTACCGAGCCTGGACGAACTGGGCATGGGCGAGGTGTTTCGCCGGATCAGCGAAGTGCCCCGCGGCCTGGTGCTGGTGACCGGGCCGACCGGTTCGGGCAAGTCGACCACCCTGGCGGCGATGATCGATCACCTGAACCAGAGCCGGCACCAGCACATCCTCACCATCGAGGACCCCATCGAGTTCATCCACGAATCGAAGAAGTGCCTGATCAACCAGCGCGAGGTGCATCGCGACACCCGCAGCTTCTCCACGGCCTTGCGCTCGGCCTTGCGCGAAGACCCGGATGTGATTCTGGTGGGGGAAATGCGCGATCTGGAAACCATCCGCTTGGCGCTGACCGCCGCGGAGACCGGGCATCTGGTGTTCGGCACCCTGCACACCACGTCGGCGGCGAAAACCGTGGACCGGGTGGTGGACGTGTTTCCGGCCGAGGAGAAGGCGATGGTTCGCTCCATGCTCTCGGAGTCGCTGCAGGCGGTGGTTTCCCAGGCGCTGGTGAAGCGTATCGGCGGAGGCCGGGTAGCGGCTCACGAGATCATGCTGGGCAGCGCGGCGATCCGTAACCTGATCCGCGAGGACAAGGTGGCGCAGATGTACTCGGCGATCCAGACCGGCGGGGCGCTGGGGATGCAGACCCTGGACATGAGCCTGAAGACGCTGGTGGATGCGGGGCTGGTCAGCCGGGAGCACGCCCGGGAAAAGGCGCGGGCGCCGGACAGTATTTGAAGAGGTATCGGGGCGGCCAATGCAATCGCGAGCCATTGAGCGTGGTGGCTCGATGACTCGCGATCAGGGAGAGCGATCAGCGCTGAACGATGCGCAGGGTGTTCTGCTCTTTTGGCAGGACCCGCTTGGCCACTACGTAGTTCTTGTCCCAGTACGGCTTCTTCAGGGTATCGATGGTCACCGACTTGCCGCGGCGCGGCGCGTGGATGAAGCGATCGTTGCCCAGGTAGATGGCGACGTGGTTGACCCGGCGGCTCTTGAGGTTGAAGAACAGCAGGTCGCCAGGCTTGAGGTCCTTGCGCTCGACTTTCTGCCCGTGACCGCTGGCCATGGCGTTCGAGGTGCGTGGCAGATCGACGGCGGCGACGTCGTTGAACGCGTATTTCACCAGGCCGCTGCAGTCGAAGCCTTTACTTGGGCTGCTGCCGCCCCAACGGTAAGGGGTACCCAGTACGTTGACGGCACGGCTGAGCACGGTGCTGCTCTGCTTGGCCGCCATCTGCGGTACCGGCTTGCTGCTGACGCTGCTCAGGTGAGTCGGGCGTTTGACCGACAGCTTGTTCTTGGAGCTGTTCTTGCTGATTTGGGTGACGTGGGCTTTTGGAGTGAAGCCGTTCACGTTGGGAAGACGTTGCTCACGATTGGTGGCGTGGGCGGCCAGTGGCATCAATAGGCAAATGGTTAGCCATGTCTTGAAAAATGGACGCATTAGGCAAGGCTCATATGGGTTAGCGCGCAACTTTATAACAGCTTTTTTGTCACTTCTCAGGCCGTTGGTCGATTCAACCTGGAGGTCAAATTCGCTGAAGAGGCGGCAAATTGACGCAATTGTCCGACAGAAGTCAGGCAGTACAAGGGTTTCATGGCAGCGACCTTAACATTTGCCACACGTCGGTTGCCTGTAAAAAAGTCACAAAGAATTAAAGAAAATTTATCTATTGCGTGGAACGAGGTACTCAATGAACACCTATCGCCCGGACGGTTCGACCCATGACACCCACAGCAAGGTGATCGGTTACCTGTTGTGGATTTTCGGTTTTACCGGCTCTCACCGCTTCTATTACGGCAAGCCGGTTACCGGAACCCTCTGGTTTTTCACCCTGGGCTTGCTGGGCATCGGCTGGCTGATCGACCTGTTCCTGATCCCGGCCATGGACCGTGAGGCCGACCTGCGTTTTACTCCGGGACCCATCGAATACAGCGTCACCTGGATCCTCCTGACCTTTCTCGGGATCTTCGGCGTGCACCGCATGTATCAGGGCAAATGGATCAGCGGCCTGCTGTACCTGCTGACTGGCGGGGTGTTCTTTCTGGGGGTCTTGTATGACTTCTGGACGCTGAACGACCAGGTGTCGTTGCGTAACGCGCAGCGGCGTTGAATACAGGAGCGCCATCGCGAGCAAGCTCGCTCCTACAGAAGAAGTGCGGCGCCAATGGGGTCTGCGCCGTACCTGTAGGAGCGAGCTTGCTCGCGATCATGGCCGTCAGCCCTTGTGGCTGATCCGCCCATCCACCAGGGTGTAACGCACCACGCCCGGCAGGCTATGGCCGAGGAACGGGCAGTTCTCGCCTTTCGACAACCAGTGTTCGCCAGCCACGGTGGACGTGCTCGGGTCGAACAGCACCAGGTCCGCCGGAGCGCCCACCGCCAGCTTGCCGGCTGGCAGGCGCAGGGCGTCGGCCGGGCCGCTGCTCAGGCGTGCCAGCAGGGTCGGCAGGTCGAGCAGACCGTCTTCCACCAGGGTCATGGCCAGCGGCAGCAGCAGCTCGACGCTGCTGATGCCCGGCTCGGTGGCGCCGAAAGGCGCCAGCTTGGCGTCGCGTTCGTGGGGCTGGTGATGGCTGGAGATGGCCTGGACCACCCCGGACTTCACGGCCTCGCGCAGGCCTTCGCGGTCGGCGCGCGAGCGCAGCGGTGGCTGGACGTGATAGAGGCTGGAGAAGTCGATCAGCGCGTCGTCGGTGAGGATCAGCTGGTACAGCGCCACGTCGGCGGTCACCGGCAGGCCGCGGGCCTGGGCCTGGGCGATCAGGGCCACGCCCCGTGCGCTGGTCAGCTGGCTGAAGTGGGCGCGCACGCCGCTTTGCTCCACCAGCAGCAGGTCACGGGCCAGGGCCACGGTTTCCGCGGTTTCCGGAATGCCCGGCAGGCCGAGGAAGCTGGCGGTGGCGCCTTCGTGGGCCAGGCCGCCTTCGGCCAGGTCGCGGTCCTGGGAGTGGAAAATCACCGTCAGGTCGAAGGTCGCCGCGTATTCCAGAGCCCGGCACAGGGTGCGGGTGCTGCGAAAGCCATCCAGGCCGTTGCCGAAGGCCACGCAACCGGCGTCGCGCAGGGCGATCAGCTCGGCCAGCTGTTCGCCGTCCAGGCCTTTGCTCAGGGCGCCGATCGGGAACACCTTGGTGTTGCCGGCCTCGCGGGCGCGATCGAGGATCAGCTCGGCTACCGCCGAGGTGTCCAGCACCGGCTTGGTGCGCGGCGGGCAGCACAGGCTGGTGACGCCACCGGCCGCGGCGGCGCGGGTTTCGCTGGCGATGGTGCCTTTGCGGCTGTAGCCCGGCTCGCGCAGGGAGACGTTCAGGTCCACCAGCCCGGGCGCGGCCACCAGGCCCTTGGCGTCGAGGCTTTCAACCGCGCTGAAACCGGCGGGCGCGGCGCCGATGGCGACGATCTTGCCGGCTTCCAGATGGATATCGCTGACTTGATCCAGGCCGCTGCTTGGATCGATGACACGGGCGCCGAGAATGCTGAGCTTCACTGGGCGTTCTCCTGCTCGAATTGTCGCTGGGCGGTCTGCCCGCTCATGGCCATGGACAGTACGGCCATGCGTACCGCGATGCCGTAGGTCACCTGGTTGAGGATCACCGAGTGCGGACCGTCGGCCACTGCCGATTCGATCTCCACGCCGCGGTTGATCGGGCCCGGGTGCATGACGATGGCGTCCGGCTTGGCGCCGGCCAGGCGCGCGGTGGTCAGGCCGAACAGGCGGTAGAACTCGCCCTCGCTCGGCAGCAGGCCGCCCTGCATGCGCTCGCGCTGCAGGCGCAGCATGATCACCACGTCGACATCTTTCAGGCCTTCGGCCATGTCGGTGTAAACCTTCACCCCGTATTGCTCGATGCCGATCGGCAGCAGGGTCTTGGGCGCGATCACGCGGATGTCCGGGCAACCCAGGGTTTTCAGGGCCAGCATGTTCGAGCGCGCTACCCGCGAGTGCAGGATGTCGCCGACGATGGCCACCGAGAGGTTTTCGAAACCGCCCTTGTGCCGACGGATGGTGAGCATGTCGAGCATGCCCTGGGTCGGGTGGGCGTGGCGGCCGTCGCCGCCGTTGATGATCGCCACCTGCGGGCACACATGCTCGGCGATGAAGTGCGCGGCGCCGGAGTCGCCGTGGCGCACGACGAACATGTCGGCGGCCATGGCTTCGAGGTTGCGCAGGGTGTCGAGCAGGGTTTCACCCTTGCTGGCCGAGGAGGTGGACACGTTGAGCGTGATCACGTCCGCCGACAGGCGCTGGGCCGCCAGTTCGAAGGTGGTACGGGTGCGGGTGGAGTTCTCGAAGAACACGTTGCACACGGTCTTGCCGCGCAGCAAAGGGACTTTCTTCACCGCCCGGGCGCCGACTTCGAGGAAGGAGTCGGCGGTGTCGAGGATTTCCGTCAGCAGCTCGCGACGCAGACCGTCGAGCGAGAGGAAGTGGCGCAGCTGGCCCTGATCGTTGAGCTGCAGCGGGCGCTTGGCGTCTAGAGGCGTCATCGCAATGGACTCTTTAGAGGGGCGAATTAAAGGGCGAGGTCTTGAAGCTCGAGTTGAAGCGGCGCAGGACCGGACAATTTTACCCGCTCGTGGGCGGCCAGCGACAGGGTGGCGCCGACCACGTTCGGACGAATCGGCAGCTCGGCGGCGTCCAGGTCCAGCAGGCAGACCAGGGTCACGCTGGCCGGGCGGCCGTAGTCGAACAGCTCGTTGAGGGCAGCGCGGATGGTACGGCCGCTCATCAGCACGTCGTCGATCAGGATCAGGTGCTGGCCCTCGATCTCGAACGGCAGCTCGGAAGGGCGAACTTGCGGATGCAGGCCGTTCTGGCTGAAGTCGTCGCGGTAGAAGGACACATCCAGGGTGCCCAGCGGCGCGTCGCTGCCCAGTTCGGCGAGCAGGGCCTGGGCGACCCAGACGCCGCCGGTACGGATGCCGATATAGCGGGGCTCGCTGATGGCGCGTTGTTCCAGGTGGGCGGTGAGACGCACGGCTATCTGGCTGATCAGTTCGGCGGGATTGGGCAGGCTCATGATTGCTCCTTCGTGGGCCCGCGCCTGGTTGCATGCAGCAAGGCGCAGGGTCTTACGGCTGGTGTTGTGGCCAGGAGGCGCGTGGCCGGGGGTTGACCACGCATCTTCAGGATTCGGCGTTTCAGTTGTTCAACAGCGCTGCGTTTTCGTCGAGCCAGCCTTGCAGCAGCAGGGCGGCGGCGATGGCGTCGACCGGGTTGTCGCGGTAACTGCCTTTCTGGCCGCCGCGGGCCAGGCGTTCGCCCTTGGCCTCGAAGGTGGTCAGGCGTTCGTCATGGGTATAGAAGGGCAGGTTGTAGCGGCCATTGAGGCGCCGGGCGAATTTCTCGGCGCGCACGCACATCTCGCTCGGGGTGCCGTCCATGTTCAATGGCAGGCCGACCACCACCGCATCCGGCTTCCATTCCTTGATCAGGGCTTCGACCTGATTCCAGTCCGGCACGCCGTTCTGCGCCTTCAGGGTGCACAGCTCGCGGGCCTGGCCGGTGATGGCCTGGCCGACCGCCACGCCGATCTGCTTGGTGCCGTAGTCGAACCCGAGGATCAGTCGCAGGGCCATCAGGCGTGGCCCGCCTGGCTGGTCAGCAGGGCGAGGTTGATGCCCAGGTGCCTGGCTGCCGCTTCCAGGCGCAGTTCGCTGCTGGTGTTGAACAGGATGTCGGCGTCGAACGGGCAGGTCAGCCAGGCGTTGTCCGCCAGCTCGGCTTCCAGCTGCCCGGCTTCCCAGCCGGCATAACCGAGGGCGATCAGGCTTTTGGCCGGACCGACGCCATCGGCGATGGCGAACAGCACGTCCTGGGACGTCGACAGCGACAGGCCGTCCAGCTCGACCGTGGCCTGGAAGGTCGGGCCGCTGGGGTGCAGGACAAAACCGCGATCGGTCTGCACCGGGCCGCCGATGAAGATCGGCACATGCTGGCAGAGCGCTGGCGGGTCGATCTCGGGGCGCAATTGCTCGAGGATATCGGCGAGGTTCAGGTCCTGCGGACGGTTGACCACCAACCCCATGGCGCCATTGGCATTGTGCTCGACGATGTAGGTCAAGGTGTGCGCAAAGTTCGGGTCGGCCATGTGCGGCATGGCGATCAGGAAGTGATGCTTGAGGTAGCTGGGGCTGACGTTTTTCATGAGCGCTAGTGTGGCGGTGGAGGGGCGAACTGACAAGCTGGGGATGTGTGGCTCCGGGCATTTTGCTCGGCCTTTTGCGGCGGTGCCGGCGTCGGCGCCATCGCGAGCAAGCTCGCTCCTACAGGGATGGCGCAGGACCTGTAGGAGCGAGCTTGCTCGCGATAAGGCCAGGCGGACGGTTTCGCCCTGGAATCAGTTGCTGGACAGTCGGTCGCCGCGGGCGAACTTCCAGGTGCGGATGATCTCCAGGCGGTCGATATCCGACAGGTCGCCGGTAAAGGGCGCGAACGGTGCGGCCAGGCGCACGATGCGTTGCGCCGCCTGGTCCAGCAGCGGCTGGCCGGAGGACTCCAGTACCAGCACCTCGTACAGAGAACCGTCGCGGTTGATCGAGACCATCAGCCGCAGGTTGCCGTAGATCTGCTTGCGCCGGGCTTCTTCCGGGTAGTTGAGGTTGCCGATGCGCTCGACCTTCTTGCGCCACTCGTCCTTGTACCAGGCGCCCTTGTCGCGCATGGTCGAGGCCGCGCTCAGGCGGTGGATGCGCGGGCGCTTGGCGTACAGCTGCTGCTCCTGGGCCAGTTCGGCCTCCAGGCTGGCGATGTCGCTGGACAGCTGCTCGCTGTCGAACGTCGGCACGGGAACCTTGGGTTTGGCCTCGGTCTTGACCTCTTCACGCTTGGTGACGGTCTTTTTCGGCTTCGGCGCGGTAGTGGCGACCGCGGCCTTGGGCGCGGCTTCCTTGACCTCGGTCTTGGCCGGAGGCGGCGGGGTGACCTTATTGACTTTGTTTTCCTGGAACGGCGCCACTTCGGTGGTCTTCGGGATCGCTTTCTTGTCCAGGGTGCCGCTGCCTTGCTGGTTTTCCTGGGCGAGGAAATCGGCCTTCTTCGGCTTGGTCTCGCTCTTGAAAGTGGCCAGGGTAATTTCCAGGGTCTTGCTGATCTGCTTGGGTTCGGCGAAGGAGAAACCCAGGCCGAGAATCAGCGCGATATGCAGCAGGGCGGCCAGGAACAGGGTAAACCCCAGGCGATCGGCCGGGCGCACGCCGCTGTGAGCCAGCTCGGGGGGCAGATCGGAAGGGAGAGCCATCAGCGGTTCACAAAAGTCATCAGCGGTTCAACATCACAAAAAGCATCACAAGACCAACATCGCGCGTTTCACAGGCGGCGCATGATAACGCAATGTTGGTTTGTGCTTGGCAGTTCTGGATCAACGAGCCTTGAGCTTCTGATCGATGGCATCCATCAGCATTGCGCCGATGTTGGTGCCAAAGGCGTTGTCGATCTCGCGGATGCAGGTCGGGCTGGTGACGTTGATTTCGGTCAGGTGCTCGCCGATCACGTCGAGCCCCACGAACAGCAGGCCTTTCTCGCGCAGGGTCGGGCCGACCTGTGCGGCGATCCAGCGATCTTTCTCGGTCAGCGGCCGGGCTTCGCCACGGCCACCGGCGGCAAGGTTGCCACGGGTTTCACCCTGGGCGGGAATCCGCGCCAGGCAGTAATCCACAGGTTCGCCGTCGATCATCAGGATGCGTTTGTCGCCATCGACGATGGCCGGCAGGTACTCCTGGATCATGATCTGCTGCTTGCCATGCTGGGTCAGGGTTTCGAGGATCACCGAGAGGTTCGGGTGGCCAGCGGTGTGACGGAAGATCGACGAGCCGCCCATGCCGTCCAGCGGCTTGAGGATCACGTCGCCGTGATGGTCGGCGAATTCGCGCAACACGTCCGGACGACGGCTGACGATGGTCGGCGGCGTGCACTGCGGGAACAGGGTGGCGAACAGCTTTTCATTGCAGTCACGCAGGCTCTGCGGCTTGTTGACCACCAGCACGCCGTCGCGCTCGGCCTGCTCCAGCAGGTAGGTGGAGTAGACGAACTCCATGTCGAACGGTGGGTCCTTGCGCATCAGGATCACGTCCAGCTCGCTCAGGGCGCTGTCGGTCTCGGCTTCCAGTTCGAACCACTTGTGCGGGTCGGCGAACACCTTCAGCGGACGCATCCGCGCCCGGGCCACGCCACCGGTCGCCTGGTACAGGTCGCGCTGTTCCATATAGAACAGGGTCCAGCCGCGCTCCTGGGCGGCCAGCAGCATGGCCAGCGAGCTGTCCTTCTTATAGGAGATGCTGGCGATAGGGTCCATGACAATCCCGACGCGAACGCTCATGGGCGGTTTCCTCGAAAATTAGTGGGCGCAATGGCTTGCAAAATTGGCGTCAGAGTGGCGTCCGGGCGGTTCCCGGTCAAGGAAAAACCACCGCGCCGGTCGGCCGATAGATTGCATGGGGAGAGTATGCTAAAAAGGCTCGCATGCCGTGCTCAGGCCTTGAACATCAAGGGCTTGAGGCATTGGCCACCAGTACGGGCAGAAAATCGATTCGCTGTGGCGATGGTAGAGCAGATATGGAACAGCAATCCAGCGCCCTCAAGGTGATGGTGATCGATGATTCGAAGACGATTCGCCGCACGGCCGAAACGCTGCTGAAGAATGTGGGCTGTGAAGTCATCACCGCGGTCGACGGTTTCGAGGCCCTGGCCAAGATCGCCGACAACCACCCGGGCATCATTTTCGTCGACATCATGATGCCGCGGCTCGATGGCTATCAGACCTGCGCGTTGATCAAGAACAACAGCGCGTTCAAGTCCACGCCGGTGATTATGCTGTCCTCCAAGGACGGTCTGTTCGACAAGGCCAAGGGTCGCATCGTCGGCTCTGACCAGTTTTTGACCAAGCCTTTCAGCAAGGAAGAGCTGCTGAGCGCGATCAAGGCCCATGTGCCGGGGTTCGCCGCAGTAGAACAAGCACATTGAGGTTCGGCCAGCGGGCCGCACGCCTATTCGTATGGGGAAGACCATGGCTCGTATTCTGATCGTCGATGACTCGCCGACTGAAATGTACAAACTGACCGGCATGCTGGAAAAGCACGGCCATGAAGTCCTGAAGGCCGAAAACGGCGCCGACGGCGTGGCCCTGGCGCGCCAGGAAAAGCCCGACGCGGTCCTGATGGACATCGTCATGCCCGGCCTCAATGGTTTCCAGGCGACCCGTCAGTTGACCAAGGACGCGGAAACCAGCCATATCCCGGTGATCATCATCACCACCAAGGATCAGGAAACCGACAAGGTCTGGGGCACTCGCCAGGGCGCCAAGGATTACCTGACCAAGCCGGTCGACGAAGACACCCTGATCAAGACCCTGAACAGCGTCCTGGCCGGCTGACCGCCCGCGCCATGGCCGAGTCGCAAACCGCCTTCGAACTGCTGCTCGAGATCGACCAGCGCTGCCGCCTGCTGGCAGCCGACCTGCCTTCCCAGGAAACCCGCCAGCACGGCTGGAGCGGTATCGGCTTTCGCATCGGCGAGCATTGGTATGTGGCGCCGATGGGCGAAGTCAGCGAAGTCCTGCACGAGCCCCGTTACACCCTGCTGCCCGGGGTCAAGCCCTGGGTGAAAGGCGTGGCCAACCTGCGCGGACGGCTGCTGCCGATCATGGACCTGTGCGGGTTCTTCGGCCATGAGCTGTCGGCCCTGCGCAAGCAGCGGCGGGTGCTGGTGGTCGAGCACAAAGAGGTGTTCGCCGGCTTGATGGTGGACGAGGTGGCCGGCATGCAGCACTTCGAGCAGAGCAGCCTGGAAACCGCGGCCAGCGCTAGCGAACAGGGCGCCATCACGCCGTACCTGCGGGGGTATTTCCCGTGCGAGCAGGTCTGGTGGGTATTCAGTCCCTTCGCCCTGGCGCAGTCGCCGGGGTTCCTGGATGTGGCGCTGTAGGCGCGAGACCTGCTCGCGATGAATATTGCGCGATGAACCTGCAGGACCGCGCCGTCCATGGCGCGGGCAACAGAACAACCGGAGTTCAGGTGTGCAGATGCTAAAAGCCAACCCAGGCAAGCCAATGGAGGGATCGCGCAGCCGCTCGCAGATCATCGTGCTGTTCATCGCCCTGATCGTGTTCATCATGCTGCTGTTCGCCAACTTCGCTTACCTCAACACCCAGGCCACGTACGACAAGCAGTACATCGGCCACGCCGGCGAGTTGCGGGTGCTGTCCCAGCGCATCGCCAAGAACGCAACGGAAGCCGCGGCGGGCAAGGCCGCGGCATTCAAGCTGCTGGGCGATGCGCGCAACGATTTCGCCCAGCGCTGGGGCTACCTGAAAAAAGGCGACCCGGCCACCGGGCTGCCCGCCGCGCCGGTGGCGGTGCGTCAGGAAATGCGCGCGGTGCAGCAGGACTGGGACAAGCTGCTGCACAACGCCGACGCGATCCTGGCCAGCGAACAGACCGTATTGTCCCTGCATCAGGTGGCCGCGACCCTGGCGGAAACCGTGCCGCAGTTGCAGGTCGAGTATGAAAAGGTCGTGGAAATCCTCCTGCAGCGCGGCGCTCCGGCGGCCCAGGTGGCCATGGCGCAACGCCAGTCGTTGCTCGCCGAGCGCATTCTCGGCGCGGTGAATACTGTGCTGGCCGGCGACGAAAACGCGGTGCAGGCCGCGGATGTCTTCGGCCGTGACGCGGCGCGTTTCGGCCAGGTGCTGAGCGGCATGCTCCAGGGCAACCCGACCCTGAAGATCAGCCAGGTCGAGGACCGCGATGCGCGGGCGCGCCTGACTGAGATCAGCGAGCTGTTCCAGTTCGTCTCAGGCTCAGTGGACGAAATTCTCGAAACTTCCCCTGAGCTGTTCCAGGTTCGCGAATCGGCGAGCAATATCTTCAGCCTGTCGCAGACCCTGCTCGACGAGGCCTCGCACCTGGCCATCGGCTTCGAGAACCTGGCCGGCGGGCGTTCGCTGGACACCATCGGCGGTTATGTCCTGGGCCTGGCGGCGCTGGCCTCGATCATCCTCATTGGCCTGGTGATGGTCCGTGAAACCAATCGCCAGCTGCACGAGACCGCGGAGAAGAACGAGCGCAACCAGAACGCGATCATGCGTTTGCTGGACGAGATCGAAGACCTGGCCGACGGCGACCTCACCGTGACCGCCTCGGTGACCGAGGACTTCACCGGCACCATCGCCGACTCGATCAACTATTCCGTGGACCAGCTGCGCGACCTGGTGGCGACCATCAACCTCACCGCCGGCCAGGTCGCCGGCGCGGTGCAGGAAACCCAGGCCACCGCGATGCAACTGGCCGAAGCCTCGGAGCATCAGGCCCAGCAGATTTCCGAAGCCTCCACCGCGATCAACGAAATGGCCCAGTCGATCGATCAGGTGTCGGCCAACGCCGCCGAGTCCTCGGCGGTGGCCGAGCGTTCGGTGGAGATCGCCAACAAGGGCAACGAGGTGGTGCACAACACCATCCACGGCATGGACAACATCCGCGAGCAGATCCAGGACACTGCCAAGCGCATCAAGCGCCTGGGCGAGTCGTCCCAGGAAATTGGCGACATTGTCAGCCTGATCGATGACATTGCCGACCAGACCAATATCCTCGCCCTCAACGCGGCGATCCAGGCCTCCATGGCCGGGGATGCCGGGCGCGGCTTCGCGGTGGTGGCCGATGAGGTGCAGCGCCTGGCGGAACGTTCTTCGGCGGCGACCCGGCAGATCGAGACCCTGGTGCGGGCGATCCAGACCGACACCAACGAGGCGGTGATCTCCATGGAGCAGACCACCTCGGAAGTGGTGCGCGGCGCCCGGCTGGCGCAGGATGCCGGGGTGGCCCTGGAAGAAATCGAAGGCGTCTCCAAGACCCTGGCGGCGCTGATCCAGAGCATCTCCAACGCCGCCCAGCAGCAGACGTCGTCGGCCGGACAGATATCCTTGACCATGAACGTGATCCAGCAGATCACTTCACAGACTTCGTCCGGCTCGACCGCGACGGCCGAGAGCATCGGCAACCTGGCGAAAATGGCCAGCCAGCTGCGGCGCTCGGTGTCCGGTTTCACCTTGCCGGCCGGTCGCGAGCAGACGCCGCGGGACAACCGCTGAGGCCGGAGCACGACTTTGATGGGAATGGTAATGGGTGATCGGCACGACTATGTGGCCCTGGAATGGGTCAAGGGCGAAATTGCCGAAACGCTGAAGCAGGCCCACCAGGCGCTCGATCATCTGGTCGACGAGCCGCAGGCGGTGGAAGCGCTCGAACAGTGCCTGGACTGCATCCATCAGGTCCACGGCAGCCTGCAGATGGTCGAGTTCTATGGTGCGGCGCTGCTTGCCGAAGAAATGGAAGCCCTGACCCTGGCCCTGCGCGAGCACCGCGTGGCCCAGCGGGACGAGGCGATCTATCTGCTGCGCCAAGCCATCAGCCAGTTGCCGCAGTACCTCGACCGGGTGCAAAGCGCGCGCCGCGACCTGCCGCTGGTGGTGTTGCCGCTGCTCAACGACCTGCGCAGCGCCCGGGGCGAAGGCCTGCTGAGCGAAACCAGCCTGTTCAGCCCGCAGCTGCCGGACCTGCCGGCGCTGGACCAGGCGGCACTGAACCGCCTGGCGCCCCCCGACCTGACCATCCTGCTGCGCAAGTTGCGGCACATGCTGCAAACCGCGCTGGTCGACCTGCTGCGCGAACAGGATGTGAAAAACAGCCTGGGCTACATGGCCAAGGTCTTCGAGCGCCTCCAGGTGTTGTGCCAGAACGCCCCGCTGGGGCCCTTGTGGCAGATCGCCCTGGCCCTGGTGGAAGGCATGGGCAGCGGGGCGATCGCCAACAGCCCGGCGGTGCGCAGCCTGCTCAAGGATGCCGACCGCGAACTCAAGCGTCTCTATGAACAAGGCATCGCCGGGGTCAACCAGGCGGCCCCCGACGAACTGCTGAAAAGCCTGCTGTTTTACATCGCCAAGGCCCGCTACCCCACCGCGCAGATGCAGACCATGAAAGACACCTACGGACTCGATGACGCTTTGCCCGACAATGCGCTGGTCGACCAGGAGCGGGCGCGCATGGCCGGTCCCGACCGCGACGCCATGCGCTCGGTGCTGGCGGCCCTGTGCGAAGAGCTGGTGCGGGTCAAGGAACGCCTGGACCTGTTCGTGCGCAGCGACCGCCAGCACGCGTCGGACCTGGACAGCCTGCTGGCGCCCCTGCGGCAGATCGCCGACACCCTGGCGGTGTTGGGTTTCGGTCAGCCGCGCAAGGTCATCATCGACCAGCTGGCGGTGGTGCTGAGCCTGGCCCAGGGCCAGCGCGAACCGAATGACGCGGTGCTGATGGATGTCGCCGGGGCTCTGCTGTATGTCGAGGCGACTCTGGCCGGCATGGTCGGCCCGGCCGAACCCGAGAGCCGCGAAGAAAGCCGCCTGCCGACCACCGACCTGACCCAGATCCACCAACTGGTGATCAAGGAGGCGCGGATCTGCCTGCAGCAGGCCAAGGACCTGATCGTCGACTACATCGACGCCGGTTGGGACCGCGAACACTTGCAGGCGCTGCCGGAGCTGCTGACCCAGGTGCGCGGCGCCCTGGCGATGATTCCCCTGGGCCGTGCGGCGGGCCTGCTGCAAGCCTGCATCGGCTTTGTGCGCGAACACCTGCTGCTGGACCCGCGCCAGCCCGGCTGGCAGCAGCTGGACAATCTGGCCGACGTGATCACCAGCATCGAGTATTACCTGGAGCGCCTGAGCGACGATCCCCAGGCGCCGGGGGAAAAGATTCTCGACGTGGCCGAGCAGGGCCTGGCCGCGCTGGGCTATGCGCCACAAAAGCGGGCGCCGGACGAGTGGCTGCCGAACGAACAGGTGCCGCTGCTCAGCGATGTGCTCAGCCCCAACGAAGCCCTGGTGATGCAGGACCTGCAGGAGCTGGACAGCCCGGAAGTGGCGCAGTCCCTGGCCGATGTACTGGCAAGCCCGGTCTCGGCGCTCAACCCGCCAGCGCTGGACACACCGGGCAGCCTGTTGCCGCCGCCGGGTGATGAAACGCCGGTGGACGACGAACTGCGCGAAGTCTTCCTCGAAGAGACCGACGAAGTGCTCGACGTGCTGCGCGAGTACCTGCCGCGCTGGGCCGCCGAGCCCCACGGCAAGGCGGCGTTGGGCGAACTGCGCCGGGCCTTCCACACCCTCAAGGGCAGCGGGCGGATGGTGCGCGCGCTGGTGCTGGGCGAACTGGCCTGGGCCGTGGAGAACCTGCTCAACCGGGTCCTGGAACACAGCGTGGGGCCTGGGCCGCAGGTGCGGCAATTGCTTGAAGAGGTCGTGCAGTTGCTGCCGGAGCTGGTCGCCGAGTTCGCCGCCCAGGCCCAGCGCCAGCGCGACGATGTCGACCGCCTGGCTGCCCGGGCGCATGCCCTGGCCAAGGGCGACACGGCGTCGCTAGACGGCTTGGCAGACGAGCTCGACCCGCAGTTGCTGGAGATCTTCCGCAACGAGGCCGAAACCCATCTGGAGAGCATCAAGCGCTTTCTCGAGCAGGCTGCCGAGCACCTGCCGCTGCAGGCCAGCGACGAATTGCAGCGCGCCTTGCACACCCTCAAGGGCAGCGCCTACATGGCCGGCGTGCTGCCGATCGCCGAGCTGGCGGCGCCGCTGGACCTGCTGGCCCGGGAATACCGCGCGCACCTGATGGCCCTGGACCTGGACGAGGTCGAGCTGCTGCTGGAGGCCGAAGGCCTGTTTCGCCGCAGCCTGCAACAGCTGGGCAGCGATCCGCTGGCACCCATCGAAGGCGCCGCCGACCTGATCGAACGGGTCAAGGCACTGACCGCCGAGCGCCTGGAAGCCCTGCTCAACGCCCCCAATACCGGGCTGCGGGTCAAGCGCGATGCGCAGTTGATCAGCAGTTTCCTGGCCCAGGGCATGGACATCCTGCTGGATGCCGAAAACCTGCTGCGCCGCTGGCAACAGCACCCCGGCGAGCGCCAGGAGCTCAGCGCCCTGCTGGACGAGTTGACCACCCTTGGCGAAGGCGCGCACCTGGCGGACCTGCAGCCGATGGATGAGCTGTGCGAAGCGCTGCTGGACCTGTACGGCGCCGTGGAAGAAAGCAGCCTGGCGGTGGGCGAACGGTTTTTCCATGAGGCAGAAAACGCCCACGAAGCCCTGATCAACATGCTCGACGAACTGGCCGCCGGCCAGGAAATCAGCCCGCAACCGGCCATGGTCCGGGCCTTGCGCGAACTGCTCGAGGAAAGCCTCGACCCCTCGGCCATGGGCCTGATCCGCAGCGACGGCAGCCGCACCCTGAGCATCACCGACCTGGCCAGTGCCACCGCCGAGATGGAGCAGGAGGCGCAGATCGAGGTGGAGGGGCCGGACGATGAAATCGTGGCGATCTTCCTCGAAGAGGCGATGGATATTCTCGAAAGCGCCGGCCAGGCCTTGCAGCGCTGGCTGGCCGACCCGGACAACGGCGCGCCGCTGTCTTCCCTGCAGCGCGACCTGCACACTCTCAAGGGCGGCGCGCGCATGGCCGAAGTCGGGCCGGTGGGCGACCTGGCCCAGGAACTGGAGAATCTCTACGAAGGCCTGGTGGATCGCCGGTACCAGCATGGCGAGGCCTTGGTCGATCTGCTGCAACGCAGCCATGCGCAACTGGCGCTGCTGTTGCAGCAATTGCAGGCACAGCAAGCGCTGAGCGACCCCAAGGCGCTGATCGAAGCGATCCGCGGTTTTCGCCAGCGCAGCGGGGTCACCAGCGAGGTGTCCGAGGCCGCGGTGACCGACGATTCGGCGGCCCACGATCCGGAGCTGCTGGAGATCTTCCTCGAAGAAGGCTTCGACATCCTCGACAGTTCCGGCGCGGCGCTGACGCGCTGGCAGGCCGAGCCGGCCAGCCGCCAGGAAGTGGAAACCCTGCTGCGCGACCTGCACACCCTCAAGGGCGGTGCGCGCATGGTGGAGATCGTGCCGATCGGCGATCTGGCCCATGAACTGGAGTTTCTCTATGAGGGCCTGTCCGCGGGTCTGCTGCAACCGAGCCCTGCGCTGTTCGGCCTGTTGCAGAAAAGCCAGGACCGCCTGGCGCAGATGCTCGACGCCGCCCGCGCCGAGCAACCGATCAAGCCGGCCGACAGCCTGATCGAGGCGATTCGCGGCTTTACTCATCCGGCCCAGGCCGAAGCGCTGCCTCTGTTGCTGCCCGACCTTAGCCCGCCGAGCAAGCCCGAACCGCCGGTGGCGCAGGCGGAAGCGGCGGTGGCCGGGGATATGGTCAAGGTCTCGGCCGAGCTGCTGGACGACCTGGTCAACCTGGCCGGGGAAACCTCGATCTTCCGCGGGCGCATCGAGCAACAGGTCAACGATGCGCGGGTGGCCCTGAGCGAAATGGAAACCACCATCGAGCGTATCCGTGACCAGTTGCGCCGCCTGGACACCGAAACCCAGGGGCGGATTCTCAGCCGCCAGCAGGTCGAGGCCGAGCGCCTAGGCTACGAGGAATTCGACCCGCTGGAGATGGACCGCCATTCGCAGTTGCAGCAACTGTCGCGGGCCCTGTTCGAGTCGGCGTCCGACCTGCTCGACCTCAAGGAAACCCTGGACCGGCGCAACCAGGACGCGGAAAACCTGTTGCAGCAGCAAGGGCGGGTCAATACCGAATTGCAGGAAGGCCTGATGCGCACGCGCATGGTGCCGTTCGAGCGTCTGGTGCCGCGCCTCAAGCGCATCGTCCGCCAGGTGGCGGAGGAGTTGGGCAAGGATGTCTCGTTCAGCGTCGGCAACGCCGAGGGCGAGATGGACCGCAACGTGCTGGAGCGCATGGTTGCGCCCTTGGAGCACATGCTGCGCAACGCCGTCGACCATGGCCTGGAGTCCGCCGAGGTGCGCCGCGCCTCGGGCAAGCCGGAGCAGGGGCGGATCACCCTGGACCTGTCCCACGAAGGTGGCGATATCGTTTTCGACATGCGCGACGACGGTGCCGGGGTGCCGCTGGAGGCGGTGCGGCGCAAGGCGATCAAGCGTGGCCTGCTCGCCCCCAATGCCGAGATCAGCGACCGTGACGTGCTGCAATTCATCATGCAGCCGGGGTTTTCCACGGCGGAGAAAATCACCCAGATTTCCGGGCGCGGGGTGGGCATGGACGTGGTCCATGAAGAGGTGCGCCAGCTCGGCGGCTCGATGACCATCGACTCGATCCCGGGGCAGGGCGTGCATTTCCGTATCCGCCTGCCGTTCACCCTGTCGGTCAACCGCGCGCTGATGGTGCAGTGCCTGGAGGAGCAGTACGCGATCCCGCTGAACACCATCGAAGGCATCGTGCGGGTGCTGCCCAACGAACTGGAAAGCTACTACCAACTCGACTCGCCCCATTACCAGTACGCCGGCCAGCGTTATGAGCTGTGTTACCTCGGCGAGCTGCTGCACACCGTGGCCCGGCCGAAACTGTTGGGGCAGAGCCTGCCGCTGCCGGTGTTGCTGGTGCATTACAACGAACACCGGATCGCCGTGCAGGTGGATGCTATGGCCGGCACCCGGGAGATTGTGGTCAAGAGCCTGGGGCCGCAGTTCGCGGCGGTGCAGGGCCTGTCCGGCGCGACCATCCTCGGCGATGGCCGGGTGGTGCTGATCCTCGATCTGCTGGCGCATATCCGCGCCCTGCAAACGCGCTTGCCGGCGCCGCGCATGGCGGCCGGCGACGAAGTGATTGCCGAGGTCGAACCGCTGCGGCCGAGGCTGGTGCTGGTGGTCGACGATTCGGTGACGGTGCGCAAGGTCACCAGCCGCCTGCTGGAACGCCACGGCATGAACGTGCTGACCGCCAAGGACGGGGTCGACGCCATGGCGCTGTTGCAGGAGCACACCCCGGACTTGATGCTGCTGGACATCGAGATGCCGCGCATGGACGGCTTCGAGGTGGCGATGCAGGTGCGCGCCGACCCGCGCCTGCACCAGCTGCCGATCATCATGATCACTTCGCGCACCGGCCAGAAGCACCGCGACCGGGCCATGGCCATCGGCGTCAACGACTACCTCGGCAAGCCTTACCAGGAGTCGGTGCTGCTGGAGAGCATCGCCCAGTGGAGCAGACCCCATGCATGACTACCGCGCCAGCTTCCTCACCGGACTGCTGCTGCCCCTGGCCGACCGCACTCTGATCCTGCCCAACGTCGCGGTGGCCGAATTGATCGACTATCAACGCGGCGAGCCGGCCAGCGACGCGCCGCCCTGGTACCTGCGTTCTGTTGCCTGGCGCGACCGCCAGTTGCCGCTGATCAGCTTCGAGGCCGCTTGCGGCCAGCCCCTGGCCATTGGCGAGCGCGCCCGCATCGTCGTGCTCAATACCCTGGGCGGTCGCGAGCGCCTGAAGTTCATTGCCTTGGTGATCCAGGGCATCCCGCGCTCCTGCCGGCTCGACAGCCAGCTGAGCTACGTCGACGTGCCGCTGTGCCGGCTGGAGAAGGCCGCGGTACAGGTGGGGGAGCAGGTGGCGAAGATTCCGGATCTGTTGGGGTTGGAGGAGATGCTGGTGAAGGCGGGGTTGTCCTAGGTCCTGTCGAGCGGCTTGATCGTTCCCTTTTGGGGACTGATGGGGCGCCACTGATCTGGAGGAGCGGCCGGTTGACGTTCGATTGCCTGTGATGGCCTCGCTACTGATGTTGGACGGTGTACATATCCATTCCTGCGGTCACGGCTACTTATGGTTCCGCCCTTACGGCGGGTCACTTTTGGCAAACGCCCGGAATGCCGGCCCAGCCAAAAGTAACCAAAAGGTCTCGCCCCTGGCGTACGGCCTTCGCTGCGCTCAGGTTCCCTCGCTCCGGCGTCCCGATGGGGCGGGTAGATCAAGATCAAAAGCTGCGCCATGCGCGACCTACCGGTCGGCGCTAAACCCTGTAGCCGCTGCCGAGCCCGCGAGGCTGCGATCGACTGCGCAGCAGGCGCAGGATCTTGAAACCGCTGGAGGACCTTCGGTCCTATCGCAGCCTGCGGCAGCGGCTACAGGTTTGGGGAGGCATCAGGGGAGAGTGGGGCAGATCTGGTTTTGCTGAAGGCAATGGCAACACATTACGGGTTTGCCACCGACGCATCGGTGGCCGATCTTGGTCGGTCGAAACTGTTCACGGGCAGCCTCAACTGCCTGAGCTTCAAGGCGTCCACGACCAAGACTTGCACCACATCGTCAATGCGGCCCATCTGCTGCTGCAGGATGGCTGCGATGCGCTGGATGCCTTGCAGTGGCAGATCGTGGGTTAAGCGCAGCGTTGTTTCCGGGCGTAGGCGAAATGGCTACGCCCTGATCATTACCCTCACCGTAACGATCCAGCACTCTGCTTGATTGATGCCATGCCTCCTGCGCTCCTAAGGTAGCGGCCACGACAGCGAACCCGTGGAGTGAGCATGACAACAACAATATCCCCCGACTCGCGCTGGACGCGGCGGCGCGCTGAAAAGCAGCGGCGTCTCGAGCAGGTGCGGGGTCTCGCCGATGGTGCGGTGTTGCCCACCGACAAGATAGTCGCGGCGCTGGAGGCGTTGATTCTGCCCGGCGACCGCGTGGTGCTGGAGGGCAACAACCAGAAGCAGGCGGACTTTCTGTCGCGCTCCCTGGCCAAGGCCGACCCGGGCCGCCTGCACGACCTGCATATGATCATGCCCAGCGTCGGCCGCTCGGAGCACCTGGACCTGTTCGAACGCGGCATCGCCCGCAAGCTCGACTTCTCCTTCGCCGGCACCCAGAGCCTGCGCATCAGCCAGTTGCTGGAAGACGGCCTGCTGGAAATCGGCGCGATCCATACCTACATCGAACTCTATGCGCGGCTGGTGGTGGACCTGATCCCCAACGTGGTGCTCTCGGCCGGGTTCATGGCCGACCGCGCGGGCAATATCTACACCGGGCCGAGCACCGAGGACACCCCGGCACTGATCGAGCCGGCGGCATTCAGCGATGGCATCGTCATCGTCCAGGTCAACCAACTGGTGGACGACGTCAGCGAGCTGCCGCGGGTGGATATCCCGGCGTCCTGGGTCGATTTCGTGGTGGTGGCCGACAAGCCGTTCTACATCGAACCTCTGTTCACCCGCGACCCGCGCCACATCAAGCCGGTGCACGTGCTGATGGCGATGATGGCGATCCGCGGCATCTATGAAAAACACAAGGTCCAGTCGCTGAACCACGGCATCGGCTTCAACACCGCGGCCATCGAGCTGATCCTGCCGACCTACGGCGAATCCCTGGGCCTGAAAGGCAAGATCTGCCGCAACTGGACCCTCAACCCCCACCCGACCCTGATCCCGGCCATCGAAAGCGGCTGGGTGGAAAGCGTGCATTGCTTCGGCACCGAGCTGGGCATGGAAAACTACATCGCCGCGCGGCCGGATGTGTTCTTCACCGGGCGCGACGGCTCGTTGCGCTCCAACCGGATGTTCTGCCAGCTGGCCGGGCAGTACGCGGTGGACCTGTTTATCGGCGCGACCCTGCAGGTCGATGGCGACGGCCATTCCTCCACCGTGACCCGCGGCCGCCTGGCCGGCTTCGGCGGTGCGCCGAACATGGGCCACGACCCCCGTGGCCGGCGCCACGGCACCCCGGCCTGGCTGGATATGCGCCGCGACGACTCGCAACAACCGATGCTGGAGCGAGGCAAGAAGCTGGTGGTGCAGATGGTCGAGACCTTCCAGGAAGGCGGCAAACCGACCTTCGTCGAAACCCTCGACGCCGTGGAAGTGGCGAAGAAAAGCGGCATGCCCCTGGCGCCGATCATGATCTATGGCGACGACGTCACCCACCTGCTGACGGAAGAGGGCATCGCCTACCTGTACAAGGCGCGTTCCCTGGAAGAGCGCCAGGCGATGATCGCGGCGGTGGCCGGGGTGACCGCCATCGGCCTGCGCCACAACCCGAAAGACACCACGCGGATGCGCCGCGAAGGCCTGATCGCCTTGCCCGAAGACCTCGGCATCCGCCGCACCGACGCCAGCCGCGAGCTGCTGGCGGCGAAAAGCGTCGCCGATCTGGTGGAGTGGTCGGGTGGCCTGTACAACCCGCCCGCCAAGTTCAGGAGCTGGTAAATGCACGCCTTCAACCTGCAAAGCAAACCCCTGAGCCTGGCCGAGCGCCTGGCGGACCTGGCAGTGGACGCGCTGATCGACGAAGCCGACCTGTCGCCGAAACCGGCCCTGGTCGACCGTCGCGGCAACGGCGCCCATAGCGATCTGCACCTGGGGCTGATGCACGCCTCGGCGCTGTCGCTGTGGCCGGCCTTCAAGGAAATGGCCGACGCCGCCAGCGTGTTCGGCGCGGTCGGCCTGCCCCTGCGCGAAGCCCTGGGCCGCATCGGCCGTGAAGGCGAAGCGGCGATGCTCGCTACGACTAACGGGGTGAACACTCATCGTGGTGCGATCTGGGCCCTGGGCCTGTTGGTGGCCGCCGCCGCGCTGGAACCTCAGGCCAACAGCGCCGGCGCCCTGTGCCTGCGGGCCGCGCGTCTGGCGCTGCTGGACGACCGTTACGCGCCGCGGCCCCTCAGCCACGGCGCGCAAGTGGCGCTGCGCTATGGCGTGCGCGGCGCCCGCGAAGAAGCCCAGCTGGGCTTTCCGGCGGTGCTGCAACGGGGCCTGCCGCAACTCGAACGCAGCCGTGCCCAGGGGCATGGCGAACAGAACGCCCGGCTCGATGCGCTGCTGGCGATCATGACTGGCCTGGCCGACACCTGCGTGCTCTATCGCGCTGGCGAGGCGGGCCTGCGGGCCATGCAACAGGGTGCCCAGGCGGTGCTCGACGCCGGCGGCAGCGCCAGCCTGGCCGGGCGTCGCCGCCTGCATGAGCTGGACCAGTGCCTGGTGGCCTTGAACGCCTCGCCCGGTGGCGCCGCGGACTTGCTCGCGGCTTGCCTGCTGATCGACCGGATCGCCTCCGGCGCCGCCTTTATCCAGGGAGCAGTGTGATGGAAACCTTGTCTTTCGAATTTCCCGCCGGGCAACCCGCCCGGGGCCGGGCGCTGGTGGGCTGTGTCGGCTCGGGCGACCTGGAGGTGCTGCTCGAACCCGGGCAGCCCGGCAAGCTGAGCATTCAGGTGCAGACCTCGGTCAACGGCAGCGCGTCGCGCTGGCAGCATCTGTTCGAGCGCATGTTCGACGGCCAGACGCCGCCGGCCCTGAGCATCGATATCCATGATTTTGGCGCCACCCCGGGCGTGGTGCGCTTGCGCCTGGAGCAGGGCTTCGAGGAGATCGGCCATGACTGACAGCGCCCGTTTGCTCAACAAACACAGCTTCGTCGAACTCGGTGCCCGGCAGCGCGCCAAGGCCCTGCTCGACGCCGGCAGCTTTCGCGAGTTGCTCGACCCGTTCCAGCGCGTCATGTCGCCGTGGCTGGCGCGCCAGGGCGTGGTGCCCCAGGCCGATGACGGGGTGGTGATCGCCAAGGGCCGCATCGACGGCCTGCCGGTGGTGATCGCCGCCATCGAAGGCGCGTTCCAGGGCGGCAGCCTCGGCGAGGTCGGCGGGGCGAAGATTGCCGGCGCCCTGGAGCTGGCGGCCGAAGACAACCGCAAGGGCATTGCTACCCGCGCCGTACTGCTGCTGGAAACCGGTGGCGTGCGCCTGCAGGAAGCCAACCTCGGGCTGGCGGCGATTGCCGACATTCACGCAGCCATCGTCGATCTGCGCCAGTACCAGCCGGTGATCGGTGTGGTGGCCGGCAGCGTCGGCTGTTTTGGCGGCATGTCGATTGCCGCCGGGCTGTGCAGCTACCTGCTGGTGACTCAGGAGGCGCGCCTGGGCCTCAACGGTCCGCAGGTGATCGAACAGGAAGCCGGCCTCGAGGAATACGACTCCCGCGACCGACCCTTTATCTGGAGCCTGACCGGCGGCGAGCAGCGTTTCGCCAGCGGCCTGGCGGACCGCTATGTGGCCGACGACGTGGCGCAGATCCGCCAACAGGTCGGCGAACTGTTGGCCCAGGGCCTGCCCAGCGCGCAACGCAGCCGGCAGGCCGAGCTGTACCTGCAACGCCTGGCCCGGCTGGACAGCCATCCACAGATCGACCCGGCGACGGTTCGCCAGCTGTATCGAGGAGACCGCTCATGAGTGCTTATTCCCTGCGGGGCCTGCATTGGTTCACGGCCCTGAGCGCGGGCGCCGCCCCGGTAGCGGGTTTGCCGGCCTCGTTGAAGGTGGCGGACGCCACCCTGGAGCAGCAACCGGTGCGGTTTATCGCCGTGGTCGCCGACCCGGCCAACCCTTTTGTGCGGGTGCGCAATGGTGAGGTCGGCCTGCTGGAAGGCTGGGGCCTGGCCAAGGCGGTGGACGACGCGATCGAGGCCGACCGCGAGCAGAGCGTCAAGCGCGCGCTGATCGCCATAGTCGATGTGCCGAGCCAGGCCTATGGGCGTCGCGAAGAGGCCCTGGGCATCCATCAGGCCCTGGCCGCGGCCGCCGACAGCTATGCCCGGGCCCGGCTGGCCGGGCATCCGGTGATCGGCCTGCTGGTGGGCAAGGCCATGTCCGGGGCCTTCCTGGCCCACGGTTACCAGGCCAACCGCCTGATCGCCCTGCGCGATCCGGGGGTGATGGTGCACGCCATGGGCAAGGTCTCGGCGGCGCGGGTCACCCTGCGCAGCGTCGAGGAACTGGAGGCCCTGGCCGCCAGCGTGCCGCCCATGGCCTATGACATCGACAGCTATGCCAGTCTCGGTCTGCTCTGGGAGACCTTGTCGGTCAGCCAGATCGAACAGCCGAGCGCCGACGACCTGACCCTGGTACGGCAATGCCTGGGCCAGGCGATTGCCGATGCACGGGCCCATGGCCGCGATCTGTCGGGACGCCTGGGCGCCAGTAACCGCGGCGCTTCCAGCCGGGTCCGCCAGCTGTTGCGCGAGCAATGGTGAGCGCCATGACCAGCGCCTTGCTGCCCCATGACCTGCTGTGGGGCCTGTCCCCTCGGCAACTGCCCGCCGATGCCCCGGCCTGGGCGGTGGCGGCCATGGCCGCCGGGCAACCGGTGGTGGTGCGCCGCGCCTTGACCGCGCCCGGGCAGGTGGCGGTGGGCGTGCGTGGGCGGCTGCGAGAACAGCGCTACGGGACGCTGATGGCGGTGGCGGCCATCGAGCGCCGGGTACGGCCGGAAGAGCTGCGTTATGCCGAGTCGGATCGGGACTGGCCAGCGCTCCAGGCCCTGGCTCGGTTGCGTGAACCTTTGGATGCCCGCGGCCTGGCCTGGGGTGTCAGCGGCAGCGCCGGTTTTGAACTGGCCAGTGGCGTGTCGGCGCTGCATCGACACAGCGACCTGGACCTGATCCTGCGCGCTGCGCAGCCCATGGACCGAGCTCAGGCCCGGGCGTTGCTGGCGCTGCTCGACGCCGCTGTCTGCCCGGTGGACCTGCAATTGCAGACACCCAATGGCGCCGTGGCCCTGCGCGAGTGGGCCGGGACATCGGCGCGGGTGCTGCTGAAAAGCGCCAGCGGCGCGCGGCTGGTCGGCGATCCGTGGCAGGCCCTGGAGCAGGTGGCGTGAGCAGCCTGCTGGTGTTTCCGGGCCAGGGCGCGCAGCAGCCGGGGATGTTGCATCGGCTGCCGCCCAGCGCCCTGGCCGAGGCCTGCCTGCGACAGGCGAGCGAGGTCCTGGGCGAGGATGCCCTGGCCCTGGATTCGCCCCAGGCCCTGGCGACTACCCGGGCGGTGCAGTTGTGCCTGCTGATCGCCGGCGTGGCCCATGCCCGGGTGTTGCTGGAAAACGGGCCGGGCGCGGATTACGTGGCGGGCCTGTCGATTGGCGCCTATCCCGCTGCGGTGGTGGCCGGCGCCCTGGATTTCGGCGATGCACTGCGCCTGGTCAGCCTGCGCGGCGAGCTGATGCAGCAGGCCTACCCACAGGGTTATGGCATGACCGCGATCGTCGGCCTGCAACTGGCGACGGTGGAGGCCTTGCTGGCCCGGGTGCACCGCCCGGACAACCCGGTGTACCTGGCCAATATCAATGCCGATAGCCAGGTGGTGATCGCCGGCAGCGATGCCGCCATGGCCCAGGTCGCCGAGCTGGCCCGGGGCTGTGGTGTCGGGGTGGCCAAGCGTCTGGCGGTCAGCGTGCCGTCCCATTGCCCGCTGCTGGAGCAGCCGGCCCAGGCCCTGGCCGAGGCGTTCGCCAGGGTGGCGTTGCAGCCGCCGCGCCTGGGTTACCTGAGCGGCAGCCGGGCGCGGCTGCTGCGCACGCCAGAGCAGTTGCGCGACGACCTGGCGTTCAACATGTGCCGGGTGGTGGATTGGCGCGGCACCGTGCAAAGCGCCTACGAGCGCGGCGTGCGGCTACAGATCGAACTGCCGCCCGGCGCGGTGCTGACCGCTCTGGCGCGCCGGGTGTTCGAGCAGGGCACCGTGATGGCCTGCGACGGGGCCCGGCTCGACACCTTGCAAGCGCTGTTGCGTGAGGAGGGAAACCACCAACCCTAGACACCGACTCAAGCTGGCGAAGCACAAGAACAACAACTTCGACGATGCACTTTGAGGACTACAACAATGATTATTTACGGTGTGGCGCTGCTGGCGATCTGTACGCTGGCAGGGGTGATTATCGGTGACATGCTCGGCGTCCTGCTGGGGGTGAAATCCAACGTCGGCGGTGTCGGCATCGCGATGATCCTGCTGATCTGCGCGCGGCTGTGGATGCACAGGCACGGCGGCATGACCAAGGACTGCGAGATGGGCGTCGGCTTCTGGGGCGCCATGTACATCCCGGTGGTGGTGGCCATGGCCGCGCAACAGAACGTGGTCACCGCCCTGCACGGCGGCCCGGTAGCGGTGCTGGCGGCCATTGGTTCGGTGGTGCTCTGTGGTTGCACCATCGCCCTGATCAGCCGCACCAACAAAGGCGAACCGTTGCCGGACGAACCGGACGCTGTCGCCCCTGGTGCCGCTGCGGCAGGGGGACGCTGATATGTGGGATCTGATCGAGAAAGGCCTGGAACACAACGGCCTGGTCACCGCTTTCGCCTTCGTCGGCGTGATCATGTGGGTCTCGGTGCTACTGTCCAAGCGCCTGACGTTCGGCCGGGTGCACGGCTCGGCCATCGCCATCGTCATCGGCCTGGTGCTGGCCTGGGTTGGTGGCACTGTCACCGGTGGGCAAAAGGGCCTGGCGGACCTGGCGCTGTTCTCCGGCATCGGCCTGATGGGCGGCGCCATGCTGCGCGACTTCGCGATTGTCGCCACGGCCTTCGAGGTCCAGGCCACCGAGGCACGCAAGGCCGGGATGATCGGCGCTATCGCGCTGTTTCTCGGCACGGTGCTGCCGTTCATTGTCGGGGCGAGCATCGCCTGGGCCTTCGGCTATCGCGATGCGGTGAGCATGACCACCATCGGCGCCGGCGCGGTGACCTACATTGTCGGCCCGGTGACCGGGGCGGCGATCGGCGCCAGTTCCGATGTGGTGGCGCTGTCCATCGCCACGGGGCTGATCAAGGCGATCCTGGTGATGGTCGGCACGCCCATGGCGGCGCGCTGGATGGGCCTGGACAATCCGCGTTCGGCGATGGTCTTCGGCGGCCTGGCCGGCACCGTCAGCGGGGTGACCGCGGGCCTGGCGGCGACCGACCGACGTCTGGTGCCCTACGGCGCGCTGACCGCGACCTTCCATACCGGGCTGGGTTGCCTGCTCGGGCCTTCGTTGCTGTATTTCATCGTGCGCGGGTTGGTGGGGTAGGGCCTCCTGGCCTCATCGCGGGCAAGCCTCGCTCCTACAGGTGATTGCATACCTCTGTAGGAGCGAGGCTTGCCCGCGATAGCGTCTTTATGACCCCCGCGAATACA
Source organism: Pseudomonas sp. GW821-FHT09E12 (assembly GCF_059416085.1). Taxonomy (NCBI): domain Bacteria; kingdom Pseudomonadati; phylum Pseudomonadota; class Gammaproteobacteria; order Pseudomonadales; family Pseudomonadaceae; genus Pseudomonas; species Pseudomonas sp. GW821-FHT09E12. The sequence goes on from NZ_JBWKOM010000005.1 coordinate 464,187, forward strand.
TCCGGCACTCCGCCAAGAGCGCCAGCAGGTTCGGGTCGCGCTCCTTGGCCTTGAGGAACACCACGCCGATATGCTGTTGCAGCCGGTAGCGCGCCTGCAGCGGAATCAACTTCACGCGGTTTTCGTACACCGCGGCAATCCTTCCCGGCAGCAGGGCATAGCCCACCCCCGAACTGACCATGCTCAGCAGCGTGAAGATGTCGTTGACCTGCATCGCCACCTTCGGCTCGAACCCCGCCTGCTTGAACACCCGCACCCCGTCCTGATGGGTGGCGAAGCCCTGGGTCAGGGTGATGAAGGTCGCGTCGCGCACATCGCTGAGGTCGACTTCCGCCTGCCGGGCGAACGGCGAGTCGGCCGGCGTGGCGAGGAAGATATCGTCGGAAAACAGCGGGATCTGCTCGCAGTCCGGGTCGCTGACGCTGTCGTCCAGGGACACCAGGATCGCGTCGACCTCCATGTTCTTCAGCTTGTACAGCAGGTCGATGTTGGAGCCCAGGATCAGGTCGATATTCAGCTCGCTACGGCGTAGCTTCAGGCCCATGATCAGCTGCGGCACGGTCTTCACCGTCAATGAATACAACGAGCCGAGCTTGAAGCGTTCCGCCGAGAACCCGGCGGCTTCGCGGGTCAGGCGCACGCTTTCGACCACGTCCTGGATCAGCTTCTGCGCCCGTTCTTCGAGGACGAAGGCGCTTTCCAGCGGTGTCAGGTTGCGTCCTTCATGCTTGAACAGCGGGCAGCGCAGGGCGCTTTCCAGGGAGTGAATAGCCCGGTGCACGCTGACATTGCTGGTCTGCAACTCGGCGGCGGCGCGTGCCAGATTGCCGGTGCGCATGAACGCCAGAAACACTTCGAGCTTTTTCAGGGTCAACTCTTCATCGATCAGCATGATGGGCGCTCTTATTCGAATGCTTCGATTGTGCCTGCCGGGTCATGACTTGGCTGGAGGTTTTTTCGTCCATGGCTTTATTTGGAAACATTGCGCTTTCAGGCTACAGGCCTGAGCCTTGCGCAGATTTTCGCCTTGGGAGGTGAGAGGCACATGTATCACGGGGAAAGACTCAACGCCTGGACGCATCTGGTGGGCGCGATTGCGGCACTGGTCGGGGGGATCTGGCTGCTGGTGCTGGCCAGCCTCGACGGCAGCCCTTGGAAAATCGTCAGCGTGGCGATCTACGGCTTCACCTTGCTGGTGCTGTACAGCGCCTCGACCCTGTACCACAGCGTGCGCGGGCGGGCGAAAAGCATCATGCAGAAGGTCGATCACTTCTCCATCTACCTGCTGATCGCCGGCAGCTATACGCCGTTCTGCCTGGTGACCCTGCGCGGGCCCTGGGGCTGGACGCTGTTCGGGATCGTCTGGGGGCTGGCGCTGATCGGCATCCTGCAGGAGATCAAGCCGCGCTCCGAGGCGCGCATCCTGTCCATCGTGATCTACGCGGTGATGGGCTGGATCGTGCTGGTGGCGGTCAAGCCGCTGCTGGCGGCCCTGGGCCCCGCCGGCTTCGCCTGGCTGGCCTTGGGCGGGGTGCTCTACACCGTCGGCATCATCTTCTTCGCCCTCGACAGCCGTTTGCGCCATGCCCACGGGATCTGGCACCTGTTCGTGATCGCCGGCAGCCTGCTGCACTTCGTGGCGATCTTGTTCTACGTGCTCTGATCGGCGAGCGCGTGATCGTTCATCGCGAGCAAGCTTCGCTCCTACAGAAGAACGCGAAGTTTCAGGATCTGCGCCGTATCTGTAGGAGCGAAGCTTGCTCGCGATAAGGCCCGGCAGGGCCGCTTCAATCCCCGGTCATCAACCGATCCAGCTGCTCCTGCGCCCGGCCGCCGAAGATCTCCAGCAGGCTGCTCAAGGTGTGCGGCAGCGCCTCCGCCGCGCGGGTCACGGCATACAGGGTGATCGGCAGCGCCGGGGTCAGCGGGCGAATCGCGGTGCTGGCGGGCGAGGCACCGAGGGCGGTGAAGGGGTCGATCACCGCCAGCCCGGCCCCGGATTCGACCATGGCCCGGGCCAGGGAGTAGGTCTGCACAGCGATGCTGACCCGCGGCGCCGGTTCCACGGCTTTCAGGTAACCGTCGAGTTTCGCCGCCAGCGGGTCGGCGCTGGACAGGCCGATCAAGGGCGCCCCCGCCAGCTCCATCAACGGCAGCGGCGTGCCCCTGGCCGCCTGGGGCCAGTAATCCAGCGGCGCCAGCGCCACCAGCACCCCGCTGGCCAGGGCCTGGGCGGTCAGTCCCGGATGATCCGGGCGTTGCAGGGTCAGGGCCACATCGATCTCGCGCATCAGCAGGTTCTGCACCAGCTCGCGGCTGTGGGCGCTGGACAGCTCGCAGACGATGTCCGGGTAGCGCCGGGTCCACTGGTTGATGGCCGGCGGCAACAAGGACAAGGCCAGCGCCGGCGTGGCGCCGATCCGCAGGCTGTGGCCCGGTTCGCGACGCAGACTCTGGGCCAGGCGCCGCACCCCTTGCAGGCTTTCGCTGACCTTGTCGACCTCGCGCTCCAGCTCCAGGGCTTCCGGGGTGGCCTGCAACTTGCCCTTGACCCGCAGGAACAGCGGGAAGCCCAGCTGCTGCTCGGCGTGCTGCAAGACCTTGGTCACCGCCGGCTGGGAGACGTGCAGCAGTTGCGCCGCGCCGCTGATCGAGCCGGTCTGGCGGATGGCCTGGAAAATCTCGATATGGCGCAGTCGCATGATGAGTCCATAACCTTTGTTTATGGGTGGCCCATCTTTATTCATTGTCCCGGGCCTGTCACCTGGTCCTAACCTGAAGCCCGCTCAACAAGGCTTTAAGGACTGACATGGCACAGCGGGTTTGCATCATCGGCGGCGGGGTCATTGGCCTGGCCAGCGCCTACGCCCTGGTTCGCGAGGGGTTCGACGTCAGCCTGGTGGAGGCGCGCGAGGCCTTCGCCAGCCAGACCAGCTTCGCCAACGGCGGCCAACTGTCGTACCGCTACGTGGCGCCGCTGGCCGATGCCGGCGTGCCCTGGCAGGCCCTGGGCTGGATGCTGCGTGGCGACTCGCCGCTGAAGCTGCGCCTGCGCCTGGACCCGGCGCAGTGGCGCTGGATGGCCGGGTTCCTGGCGGCCTGCCGTGGCTCGGTCAACCGTCGCAACGGTGCCCATCTGCTGCGCCTGGCGCTGCTGAGCCAGGCCACCTTGCAGAGCTGGCGCGAGGAGGACCGGCTCGACGGTTTCCACTGGCGGCGCAACGGCAAGCTGGTGACCTTTCGCGAAACCACGAGCTTCGAGCACGCCCGCCACGGCCTGGCCGATCCGCGCCAGCAGCAGGTGCTGTCCGCTGGTGAATGCACGGAACTGGAGCCGACCCTTGGCGGCGCGCCCTTTGTCGGCGGCATCTTCACCCCGGACGAAGAAGTGGCCGACTGCCACGCCTTCTGCCAGCAACTGGTGGCGCGGTTGCAGGCTTCCGGCCGCTGCCAGCTGCTGACCGGGCGTCAGGTCACCGGTATTCGTCAGGCCGGCGGCCAGGTGCAGGCCATCGAGCTGGGCGACGAGGTGCTGGCGGTGGACCAACTGATACTCGCCGCCGGTCATCGCAGTGGCGAACTGGCGTTGCCCGGGCTGAAGCTGCCGCTGTACCCGCTCAAGGGCTACAGCCTCAGCGTGCCGATCGGCGCGGGGCACCGGGCGCCGGAAATCAGCATCACCGACTACAACCGCAAGATCGTCTATGCGCGGATCGGCCCGCAGCTGCGGGTGGCGGCCATGGTCGATATCGTCGGTTTCGACCCGGCCCTGGACCCCAGGCGCCTGGCCCTGATGCAGCGCCAGGCCCGGGAAACTTTCGCCAATGCCGGCGACTACGATGCCGCCATCGAGTGGGCCGGCATGCGCCCGGCGACCCCTAGCGGCGTACCGCTGATCGGTGCCACCGGCTACCGCAACCTGTGGCTCAACCTCGGCCACGGCGCCCTGGGTTTCACCCTGGCCTGTGGCAGCGGGCGCCTGCTGGCCGAGCTGATCGGCCAGCGCCGCACTTCCATCGACATGCAGGGGCTCGCGCCCCATGCCGCCTGATTTCTTTCGCGTACAAGGAGCTGTCTCATGACCATCCAGCGTCTCCACAGCAATGACCGCCTTAGCGCTGTCGTGGGTTTTGCCGATCTGCTGTTCCTGTCCGGCCAGGTGCCGGGCCAGGCCACCGATGCCGCCGGCCAGACCCGCGAAGTGCTGGCAAAGATCGACGCCTTGCTGGCCGAGGCCGGCAGCGACAAGGATCATCTGCTCAGTGCGACCCTCTACCTGAAAAACATCCAGCAGGACTTTGCCGCGATGAACGAGGTCTGGTCGGCCTGGCTGTCCCCGGGCCAGGCGCCAAGCCGCACCACGGTGCAGGCCGCCCTGGCGCGCCCGGACATCCTGGTGGAAATCACTGTCATTGCGGTTCGCCGCTAACGCCTTCACCCACAACGGAGAATAACAATGCAAAAAATCACGTTGCTCGGCTGCACCCTGGGCCTGTTGCTCAGCTCCCCGCTGTACGCCAGCGAGGCGCCGCTGACCGGCACCCTGGGCAAGATCGCCACTGCCGGCAGTATTACCCTGGGTTATCGCGATGCGTCGGTGCCGTTTTCCTACGTGGGTGACAACAGTGGCAAACCCATGGGCTATTCGGTGGACCTGGCGAGCAAGGTCGTCGAGCGCATCCGCGACAAGCTGGCGCTGCCGCAACTGGCGGTGAAGTACAACCTGGTGACGTCGCAGACGCGCATTCCGCTGGTGCAGAACGGCACCGTGGACCTGGAATGCGGCTCCACCGGGGTGACCGCCGAACGGCAGAAGCAGGTGGCGTTTTCCTACGGCTTCATCTATGTCAAAGGCCAGTTGCTGACGGCCAGGGACAGTGGGATCAAGAGTTTTGCCGACCTGCGCGGCAAGAACGTGGTGACCACCGCCGGCACCACCAACGAGCGCTTCCTCAAGAGCTACAACGTCGAGCACAAGATCGACATGTTCGTGATCAGCGCCAAGGACCACGGCGAAGCCTTCCAGATGCTGCAATCGGGTCGCGCCGCGGCGTTCTACATGGATGACGCGCTGCTCTACGGCGAACGGGCCAAGGCCCGCGATCCACACAACTGGGTGGTGGTCGGCGAGGAGCAGTCGCGGGAAATCTACAGCTGCATGGTGCGCAAGGACGATCCGCAGTTCCTGGAACTGGTGAACGCCACCCTGGCGGACCTGTACCGCTCAGGGGAAATCAACGGCATCTACCAGCGCTGGTTCGAGCAGCCGATTCCGCCCAAGGGCCTGAACCTGGAATTCCCGATGACCAGCGAGCTGAAGGCGATCATCGCCAAACCGGTGAGCGATCCGGTGGAGTAAACACCGGTCCGCTTTTGCTTCTGTAGGAGCCAGGCTTGCCGGCGAAGGGTGTGTCAGGTGAAACGCTTCGCGGGCAATCGAGCGTCGACCGGCCGCTCCTACAGAGGCCAGAGGCGGGGGCGGGTTAGAAGTCGCCCCACAGTTGCTGTGCCACGGCCAGCGCCACTACTGGCGCGGTTTCGGTGCGCAGCACCCGCGGCCCGAGGCGCGCCGGCAGGAAGCCCGCACCCTGGGCCTGGTCCACTTCGGCATCGGACAGACCGCCTTCCGGGCCGATCAGGAATGCCAGGGTCGCAGGCTTGGCGTGGCTCACCAGCGGCTCGGCCACCGGGTGCAGCACCAGCTTGAGGTCGGCCTGGGTCTGCTTGATCCAGTCGGCCAGCAGCACCGGCGGATGAATCACCGGCACCCGCGAGCGCCCGCATTGTTCGCAGGCGCTGACGGCCACCTGGCGCCAGTGGGCCAGGCGCTTGTCGGCGCGCTCGTCCTTGAGCCGCACCTCGCAGCGCTCGCTGAAGATCGGGGTGATTTCATTCACCCCCAGCTCGGTGGCCTTCTGAATCGCCCAGTCCATGCGCTCGCCCCGGGACAGGCCCTGGCCGAGGTGGATCTGCAGCGGCGACTCGACCTGCCCGGCGAAGCTTTCATCGAGCCGGACCACCACGCGCTTCTTGCCGACTTCCAGCAGCGTGCCGCGAAATTCGTTGCCCGAACCGTCGAACAGCTGCAGCGCGTCGCCCTCGGCCATGCGCAGTACGCGCCCGATGTAGTGGGCCTGGGCTTCCGGCAGCTCGTGCTCGCCGAGGCTCAGGGGGGCGTCGATAAAGAAGCGGGACAGTCTCATGGTGGTTCTCTGGGGAAAATTCGGTTCGAGGTGGGTCAATGGATCTTTGCGTCAAGCCCGCTTCTGCAAAACGGCGGGCTTGCCGGCGAGGGGCTCAACCCGGATCGCGGAAGCCTGGGTGGAAGTCCTTGGGTACCGCCACGCTGACCTTGTCGTTGGTAGCAATGTCGATGCCTTCGCTGGCAACGATGGCGAGGAAGTCGATCTGCTCCGGGGTGATCACGTAGGGCGGCAGGAAATACACCACGCTGCCCAGCGGACGCAGCAGGGCGCCACGCTCCAGGGCGTGCTGGAAGACTTTCAGGCCACGGCGTTCCTGCCACGGGTAGGCGGTCTTGCTGGCCTTGTCCTGGACCATCTCGATGGCCAGCACCATGCCGGTCTGGCGTACTTCGGCAACGTGCGGGTGGTCCGTCAGGTGCGCGGTCGAGCTGGCCATGCGCTGGGCCAGCGCCTGGTTGTTCTCGATGACGTTGTCCTGCTCGAAGATATCCAGGGTCGCCAGCGCCGCCGCACAGGCCAGCGGGTTGCCGGTGTAGCTGTGGGAGTGGAGGAAGGCGCGCAGGGTCGGGTAGTCGTCGTAGAAGGCGCTATAGACTTCGTCGGTGGTCAGGCACGCGGCCAGCGGCAGGTAGCCGCCGGTCAGGGCCTTGGACAGGCAGAGGAAGTCCGGGCGGATGCCGGCCTGTTCGCAGGCGAACATCGTGCCGGTGCGGCCGAAGCCGACGGCGATCTCATCATGGATCAGGTGCACGCCGTAGCGGTCGCAGGCCTCGCGCAGCAGCTTGAGGTACACCGGGTGGTACATGCGCATGCCACCGGCGCCCTGGATCAGCGGTTCGACTATCACCGCGGCAACGCTGTCGTGGTGTTCCGCCAGGGTCTGCTCCATGGCCGCGAACATGTTGCACGAGTGTTCTTCCCAGCTCATGCCTTCGGGGCGCAGGTAGCAGTCCGGGCTCGGCACCTTGAGGGTGTCCAGCAGCAGGGCCTTGTAGGTCTCGGTGAACAGCGGCACGTCGCCCACCGACATCGCGGCGATGGTTTCGCCGTGGTAGCTGTTGGTCAGGGTGACGAAGCGCTTCTTGTCTTTCTGGCCGCGGTTGAACCAGTAGTGGAAGCTCATCTTCATCGCCACTTCGATGCACGACGAACCGTTGTCGGCATAGAAGCAGCGGGTCAGGCCTTCCGGGGTGATCTGCACCAGGCGCTCGGACAGCTCGATCACCGGCTGATGGCTGAAGCCGGCGAGAATCACGTGCTCCAGTTGATCGACCTGATCCTTGATGCGCTGGTTGATGCGCGGGTTGGCGTGGCCGAACACGTTGACCCACCAGGAGCTGACCGCGTCGAGGTAGCGCTTGCCTTCGAAGTCCTCCAGCCACACACCTTCGCCGCGCTTGATCGGGATCAGCGGCAGCTGCTCGTGGTCTTTCATCTGGGTGCAGGGATGCCATAACACCGCGAGATCGCGTTGCATCCACTGGTTGTTGAGGCCCATGTTCAGTCTCCTGGAGGCGGCTCGAAGTACGCGAGCAAACAATCGCGCAAGCCTATGCAATGCCAGGCCGTGTCACAACCCATTGCATGCCTGGAAGGGCGAATTGGTCGCGGTCGCAGGACGGTCTGTCACGTTTTTCCCCCGTAGACCTTAATGCCTGGTTAATTTAGTGTTCGTAGGATCAACATCGTATTTCTCGATATTTCAAAGCGAAAATTTCCGCTTTAATTCGATAGTTAAATCGATAGTCTTGGGCAGCAGTTCTTACAGGATTCAAGTGATGCAGCTAGGTAACTCTTCTTCCCGCTACGGCTGGGTAAGCATTTTTCTGCACTGGAGCGTGGCGCTGGCAGTCTTTGGATTGTTCGCCCTGGGCCTGTGGATGGTCGGCCTGGATTACTACAGTGCCTGGCGCAAAGATGCGCCGGACCTGCACAAGAGCATTGGCTTGACGTTGTTCGCGATCATGTTGCTGCGGGTGCTGTGGCGCTTTGTCAGCCCGCCGCCGCCGGCACCGGCCAACCACGGTCGCCTGACGCGCCTGGGCGCCACCTTCGGCCATGCCTTCCTTTATTTCAGTCTGTTCGCTGTGATGATTGCCGGTTACCTGATTTCCACCGCAGACGGTGTCGGGATTCCGGTGTTTGGCCTGTTTGAAATTCCTGCCCTGGTTTCCGGACTGCCGGACCAGGCAGATGTGGCCGGCGAGGTGCATCTGTACCTGGCCTGGGCCCTGGTGATCTTCGCCGGGGTGCATGCTCTGGCTGCCTTGAAACACCACTTTATCGATCGTGACGCGACCCTGGCTCGTATGCTGGGGCGCAAAGCCTGATGCTCAACCTCGACTCAAAAGGAATAGAAAGCATGTTGAAAAAGACTCTCGCCGCTCTGGCAATCGGTTCTGCTCTGCTGTCTGCCGGTCAGGCGATGGCCGCGGACTACGTGATCGACAAGGAAGGCCAGCACGCCTTCGTCGACTTCAAGATCAGCCACCTGGGCTACAGCTTCATCACCGGTACCTTCAAGGACCTGGACGGCAAGTTCAGCTTCGACGCGGCCAAGCCTGAAGACGCCAAGATCGAAGTCAACGTGCGCACCGCCAGCGTGTTCACCAACCACGCCGAGCGTGACAAGCACGTCAACAGCAAGGACTTCCTGGAGTCGGGCAAATTCCCTGACGCGAAGTTCGTTTCTACCAGCGTCAAGCCAACCGGCAAGAATGCTGATGGCAAGCAGACCGCCGATGTGGCTGGCGACCTGACTTTCCACGGTGTGACCAAGCCTATCGTGGTCAAGGCCACCTTCCTGGGTGAAGGCAAGGATCCATGGGGCGGCTACCGTGCCGGTTTTGAAGGTACCACCAGCATTAGCCGTAAAGAGTTCAACAAGGACGGGATGGATGTTGGCCCGCAGTCCGACACCGTTCAGCTGTACATCACCTTCGAAGGTGTGAAAGCGAAGTAATGCTTCGCCTGTAGCTGCAGCCTCGCAGGCTCGGCAGCGGCTACAGAGAACATAAAAAAACGCCCCTGATCGCGAGATCAGGGGCGTTTTTTATTGTCGCGAAAACTTCAGCGATTGCGGGTCAGCAAGGCTGGTTTCTCGCCACGTGGACGGCTTGGCAGTTGATCGAGCTGCTCGGGTGTCGGGAAGCGGTCGGCTTTCGACTCCTTGTGCATGATCTTCGGCTGGTTGCCGCGCGGGTTCTGCACCGCCGGCTCCTGGCGCGCCTGGTCGTCACGGGCCGGACGACGATTGCGCGACTCTTCGCGACGGGCCTGGCCGTCACGTGGAGCGCCGCTGCGTGGGCCGTTGCGCTTGGCAGGCGGGGTGCCGGTGCTGGCACCGTTGCTGGTGCGCGGACCGCCGGAGCGACCCTGGCCGCCGCTGCGTGGCGCGTTGCTGCTGGTTGCACCCTGGGCTGGCGCGCCAGGACGACGGCCGCGGCCCTGGTTGTTCTTGTTCTGGTACGGGCTGACGTAGTCGGCGCGATTGCCGAAGTTGTCCACGTCGTCGTCCAGGAACTCATCCGGGGCGCGGTCGGCGCGTGGCGTCGGCTGGCGCTGTTCGCGGGCCGGGGTGCCTTCGCGAGGCTTCTGCTCACGGGCCGGGCGGTCGCCGCGAGCGGCCGGTTTGTCCTTGCCCTTGTCCTTGCCTTTGTCTTTACGACCGCCGCCGCCACCGCCGCCATTCGGACCGTCGCCACGCGGGCCACGGGAGTTGCGTGGGTTACGCACGTCCGGACGCTCGCGCACTTCCGGTTTCTCGGCTTCCACGGCGCTGGCATCGAAGCCCATCAGATCGCCGTCGGGGATCTTCTGCTTGGTCATGCGCTCGATGCTCTTGAGCAGCTTCTCTTCGTCCGGCGCGACCAGCGAGATCGCTTCGCCCGAACGGCCGGCACGGCCGGTACGGCCGATACGGTGCACGTAGTCTTCGTCGACGTTCGGCAGCTCGAAGTTGACCACGTGTGGCAGCTGGTCGATGTCCAGGCCACGGGCGGCGATATCGGTGGCGACCAGGATCCGCACTTCACCGGCCTTGAAGTCGGCCAGGGCCTTGGTGCGGGCGTTCTGGCTCTTGTTGCCGTGGATGGCGACGGCGGTCAGGCCGTGCTTGTCCAGGTACTCGGCCAGGCGGTTGGCGCCGTGCTTGGTGCGGGTGAAGACCAGCACCTGTTCCCAGGCGCCGGCGGTGATCAGGTGGGCCAGCAAGGCGCGCTTGTGGCTGGCGGCCAGGCGGAACACCCGTTGCTCGATACGCTCGACCGTGGTGTTCGGTGGCGTGACTTCGATGCGCTCGGGGTTGTGCAGCAGTTTGCCGGCCAGGTCCGTGATGTCCTTGGAGAAGGTCGCGGAAAACAGCAGGTTCTGGCGCTTGGCGGGCAGGCGCGCGAGGACTTTCTTCACGTCATGGACAAAGCCCATGTCGAGCATGCGGTCGGCTTCGTCGAGCACGAGGATTTCCACATGGGACAGGTCGACACTGCCCTGGCCGGCCAGGTCGAGCAGGCGGCCGGGGCAGGCCACCAGCACGTCGACGCCACGGGCCATGGCCTGAACCTGTGGGTTCATGCCGACGCCGCCGAAGATGCAGGCACTGACGAACTTCAGGTCGCGGGCATAGACCTTGAAGCTCTCGTGCACTTGCGCGGCCAGTTCGCGGGTCGGGGTCAGGACCAGTACGCGCGGTTGGCGCGGGCCATGACGCTGGGATTTGTCCGGGTGACCGTTGGGAAACAACCGTTCCAGGATCGGAAGGGCGAAACCGCCGGTTTTACCAGTACCTGTCTGTGCCGCGACCATCAGGTCGCGACCTTGCAACACGGCGGGAATGGCCCGCTGTTGCACCGGAGTAGGCTGGGTGTAGCCGGCGGCTTCGATGGCGCCGACTAAAGCCTCGGAGAGACCGAGGGAAGCAAAGGACATGAGTAATCCTGTTTTAGTGAGGGCTTGGCCCAGAGGGATAGTCTTGCCTGGCGCGAATGGCGTTTAAGAGGACGCAATCCCGTCCGGTCCTGCTGGCTCCTGAAGGCTCATCGGCGAGGGCTCGCGCGGGCCTTGTGGCTGCGCTGTAGCGGTATCGAGATGCCTTGAACAGGATCGAGCGTCCGGGCGTGAGCCTGGCGGGAAGGCCGGAGTATAACAGAGCAATCAGTGTGCGCTGCTTTCCTGCTGCTCAACGGTTTTGCGCGGTGTGCCGGGCGGCATTGCGCTTGAGTCGGCGATGGCCGGCGCCGCGCCATAGCGGGCGCTCAGTTCGGCGTAGGCCGGTTCGCGCTTGAAGCGCTTGAGTTCGGCGCCGAAACGCTGCACCAGCAAGTCCATGCCGGCATTGCGCCGCACGGCCAGAAACTGGCTCTGGCGGCTGATGACCACCGGATTCTCGGTGATCTGCTGGCGAATGTTCAGTTGGTCGAGCAGGTGCTGGCCGACCCGTCGATCGGTGATCAGCAGGTCGATACGGCCGCGCAGCAGCTTGCCGAAGTTGGCTTCGTGGGTCGGCGCCGGTTCGTGCTTGAACAGGGTGGATTCCCTGAAGTCCTGGCTGTACAGGTAGCCGGGGGAGGTGCCCACGGTCAGCCCGCGCAAGTCTTCCAGGGTACGGAACGGAAAGGGCCGGGCGTTGGCATAGAACATCACGAACTCGACGTCCGACAGCGGCTCGCTGGGGTAGAGCAGGCTGCTTTCGCGTTCGTTGCTGTGAAAGATGTCCAGGGCACCGTCGGCCTGGCCCTGTTCGAGCATGGCCAGGCAACGTTTCCAGGGCAGGAACTGCCATTCGACTTCGATCCCCAGGCGCTGGAAGACGATGGCCGTGGTTTCGTAATCCAGGCCCTGGGCCTTGCCCTGTTCCTCATAGACATAAGGGGCCCAGGGCTCGGTGACAATGCGCAGCTTCTCGCCATGGGCGGTGAGGCTCAGGCAAGCGCAGATAAAGGCTGTCAGCAGCTGGGCAATGACGGGCATCGCTGGAGATTACGACGGGAGGTCGTCCAATGCTAGAGGCCGTCTAGCTCAAGCCTCAGTCAGCCTTTGTCTCGATCAGATGCAGGTAGATGGCCTTGCGCCGCTGGCCCAGTACCAGGCGAATCACCGGGTGGTTGAACCAGCGCTCGAGTTGATGGCTGTTGAGCGGTTTTCTCAGGCGGCCTTCGGCGTTTTCCCGGGCTTTCTCCCACCAGACCGGGGCGCAGGCCTGGTCGAATTCGTTGGTGTGGCGGTAGCAGCCGTAGAGGATTTCACGCATGAACTGCCGCTGGTGCCCGGGCAGGGCCAGGGTCACGATCTTGTAGGCCAGGCGTTGCAACGCCGGCGGGCGTGGCAGGGTCGCGGTGACCAGGCGGGTTTCGTCCAGGGCGACGCCGCTGGTAGGCGCTGCGCCGTGCTTGTCCAGCCAGGCCTTGATCTTGGCGCGAAACAGCTGCTTGCGGCTCCAGTAGTGGTGGATCAGGTCGGGGCATTCGCGGACTTTCTTGGTGCGATAGGCCGCCACCGACAGGCAGAACTCTTCGAGGGTGTAGGCGCCGTTGGCCAGCGGGTACAGCTCGTCCATCAGGGCGATAGAGCGGTCCAGCACATCGGCGTCCGCGCGGTGCAGGCCGATCACGCCGGAGTTCAGCAATGGCATCTGGTCGTCGGCGAGTTTGCGTTCCTGCAGCAAGCTGGCCAGGGTCTGGTAGAGGCCGGACTCCTTGTTGGCGCCGTAGCACATGCCGAATGCGTTACACAGCAGGGTGCCGGGCTGGATGCGGCGAAACAGCTCCAGCGGCGAGCAGTGGAAAAAGGTATCGGTGTCGATCAGCAACGCCAGTTCGGACTCTTGCAGCACCTGCTGCATCACCACGTGCTTGGCGCGAAAGTGGTAGCCGTGTGGGGCGATCCAGGCCTGGCGGGTGTTTTCGTCCAAGGGGCGCACGCGCACAGGCAGGTCGCGGTAAGGCGCGGGATTGTCGGTGAAGACCTGGATATCGAGGGCTTTGCCCGGTGTTTCGCGCAGCCCGGCCAGAGCGCTGGCAATACTGAACGCGGCTTCCTGGTGATAGGTCGCGGCGCCGTAAACCAGATAGATCAATTGTGGGCGTGCTGCGGTGCTGCCTGTGGACATCTACGGCGATCCTTCGGATGTATGGGGGTTAAAAAAAAGGCCCTGGATTTCGCCAAGGCCTTTTTCCGATGCTGTCGGGCGGTTAACGCGGCAGCTTCAGGTTGTTCCAGACGGCCAGGCTTGGCTCGGCTTGGTTCAGAGTATAGAAGTGCAATCCTGGCGCACCGCCTTGCAACAAACGCTCACACATTTCGGTGATGACCTGTTCGCCGAACGCCTGAATGCTTTGGCTGTCGTCGCCGTAGGCTTCCAGTTGTTTGCGGATCCAGCGCGGGATTTCCGCGCCGCAAGCGTCGGAGAAACGCGCCAGCTTGCTGTAGTTGGTGATCGGCATGATGCCGGGCACGATCGGGATGTTCACACCCATTTGTTGCACGCGTTCGACGAAGTAGAAATAACTGTCGGCGTTGAAGAAGTACTGGGTGATCGCACTGTTGGCGCCGGCGTTGGCCTTGCGCACGAAGTTGTTGAGGTCGTCTTCGAAATTGCGCGCCTGTGGGTGCATTTCCGGATACGCCGCCACTTCGATGTGGAAGTGATCGCCAGTCTCTTCACGAATGAAGCTCACCAGGTCGTTGGCGTGACGCAACTCGCCGCTGGCCATGCCCATGCCCGAAGGCAGGTCGCCGCGCAGGGCGACGATACGGTTGATGCCGGCGGCCTTGTATTGGGTCAACAGGCCACGCAGGTCGGCCTTGCTGTCACCCACGCAAGACAGGTGCGGTGCGGCGGGGATCTTCACTTCGCTTTCGAGCTGCAGCACGGTGTTCATCGTGCGGTCGCGGGTCGAGCCACCGGCACCGTAGGTGCAGGAGAAGAAGTCGGGGTTGTAGCTGGCCAGCTGGCGGGCAGTGGCGAGCAGTTTTTCATGCCCAGCATCGGTCTTGGTCGGGAAGAACTCGAAGCTGTAGCGACGGTCTTGGGACATGGAGGAAACCTCCAGCTACAAGCTGCAAGCCACAAGCTGCAAGAGTAGCGGAGGTGCGCTCAGCTCTTGTGCCTGGAACGGGCTGCTTGAAACTGTTTAAGCAAATAGGGACGAAGCCGAAAGCTTCGAGCGGCAAGCACGGCTTGTGGCCTTTGCTTGCCGCTTGAAGCTCAAGGCTTGCAACTGCTCTTAGTACCGGTAAGCGTGCGGCTTGAACGGGCCTTCGACGGTGACGCCGATGTAGTCAGCCTGCTGCTTGGTCAGTTGGGTGACCACGCCGCCGAAGCCGCGGACCATTTCCAGGGCCACTTCTTCGTCGAGTTTCTTGGGCAGTACTTCAACGGTCAGGCGCTCGGCTTTCTGGGCTGGCGACAGGTCGGCGTACTTCTGGCCGAACAGGAAGATCTGCGCCAGAACCTGGTTGGCGAACGAACCGTCCATGATGCGGCTTGGGTGACCGGTGGCGTTGCCCAGGTTCACCAGGCGGCCTTCGGCCAGCAGGATCAGGTAGTCGTCGTTCTGGGCGTCGAAAGCGCCTGGGCCGGTGCGGTGAACCTTGTGCACCTGCGGCTTCACTTCTTCCCATGCCCAGTTCTTGCGCATGAAAGCGGTGTCGATTTCGTTGTCGAAGTGACCGATGTTGCAGACAACGGCGCGCTTCTTCAGGGCCTTGAGCATGTTTGCGTCGCAAACATTGACGTTACCGGTGGTGGTCACGATCAGGTCGATCTTGCCCAGCAGGGCCTTGTCGATGCTCGCTTCGGTGCCGGTGTTGATGCCGTCGATGAACGGCGAAACCAGTTCGAAACCGTCCATGCAGGCCTGCATGGCGCAGATCGGGTCGACTTCGGAAACCTTGACGATCATGCCTTCCTGGCGCAGGGACTGGGCCGAGCCCTTGCCCACGTCACCGTAGCCGATGACCAGCGCTTGCTTGCCGGACAGCAGGTGGTCGGTACCGCGCTTGATCGCATCGTTCAGGCTGTGACGGCAGCCGTACTTGTTGTCGTTCTTGCTCTTGGTCACCGAGTCGTTGACGTTGATGGCCGGGATCTTCAGCTCGCCCTTGGCCAGCATGTCCAGCAGACGGTGCACGCCAGTGGTGGTTTCTTCGGTCACGCCGTGGACGCGATCCAGCACCTGCGGGTACTTCTTGTGCAGCAGCTCGGTCAGGTCGCCGCCGTCGTCGAGGATCATGTTGGCGTCCCAAGGCTTGCCGTCCTTGAGGATGGTCTGCTCCAGGCACCACTCGTACTCTTGCTCGGTCTCGCCTTTCCAGGCGAATACCGGGATACCGGCGGCAGCGATGGAGGCTGCGGCCTGGTCCTGGGTCGAGAAGATGTTGCAGGACGACCAGCGTACTTCGGCACCCAGGGCAACCAGGGTTTCGATCAGCACGGCAGTCTGGATGGTCATGTGGATGCAGCCGAGAATCTTCGCGCCCTTGAGCGGTTGTTCAGCGGCGTACTTGCGACGCAGACCCATCAGGGCCGGCATCTCCGATTCGGCGATGATGGTTTCGCGACGGCCCCAGGCGGCCAGGGATATGTCGGCGACTTTGTAGTCGGTAAAATCTGCAGGCGTGATGACAGCGCTCATGAAGAGCCTCCATTCGTAAGTATGCGAATGGGCGCCGTTGTGCGTTTAGTGACTGACCGAACCATCACGGCCAGACAACGCCCCATCCGAGCCTGACAGGTCGAACCTGCTGCAGCGCCCCTCGGACAGGTGGCGGGAAAACGGTATCAGGTGATCGTTACCGTTTTGAAACGGAGGCGATTATAGCCGTCTGCCAGCGACTTCCCAAGGATTTCTGTCGGACGATGATCGAACGGTTATCGCGACCATAGTAGAAGCTCAATAGAGCTCTGCGCCGGGGTCTGCCATGATGCCGGCATCAATCGGCAAGACGGTCAGGAGTGAGTATGAATTTCCACACCCGCAAATGGGTAAAACCCGAAGACCTCAACCCCAACGGCACGCTGTTCGGCGGCAGCCTGTTGCGCTGGATCGACGAAGAAGCGGCGATCTACGCCATCGTCCAGCTGGGCAACCAGCGCGTGGTCACCAAGTACATTTCCGAAATCAACTTCGTCAGCGCCTCGCGCCAGGGCGACATCATCGAACTGGGCATCACCGCCACCGAGTTCGGCAGGACCTCGATCACCCTGACCTGTGAAGTGCGCAACAAGATCACCCGCAAGAGCATCCTCACCGTCGAGAAGATGGTCTTCGTCAACCTGGGCGAGAACGGCTTGCCGGCTCCTCACGGTCGTACCGAGATCCGGTACGTGAAAGACCAGTTCAAGGACGACGAGCCCATCGCCTGACCGCTGTGGGTGTGAGTCTGCCTGCTCCTGCATGAGGGCACTGAACGAGCCCTGAACCCTGGATGTCGTACCTGACAAGGTACCCACAGGTTCAGGAGCCATTAACGTGCAGACAGACGGCAAGACCCCGGGCCTTTCTCCCGAAGAGCAGCACGACGTAGACAAGAACCAGCCGCCCCGCGCGGCGGTCTTGCACGAGATCATCCGTACCCAGGGCGACAAGGAGCTGGAGCGCAGCGTCGCAGCGCTCTGGTGGTCGGCCCTGGCCGCCGGCCTGACCATGGGCCTGTCGCTGATGGGCATGGGCCTGCTCGACTCGCGCCTGCCCGACGGCGAAGGGTTCAAGGTGATTGCCAGTTTCGGTTACTGCGCGGGCTTCCTGGCGGTGATCCTGGCGCGCCAGCAACTGTTCACCGAAAACACCCTGACGGCCGTGCTGCCGATTATGAGCAAACCCACCCTGGGCAATTTCGCGCGCCTGTGCCGCTTGTGGGGCGTGGTCCTGGTGGGCAACCTGTGCGGCACGCTGCTGGTGGCCTATGTGATGCTGCACCTGCCGATTTTCGACGCCAGGACCGACCTGGCCTTCCTCGATATCGGGCGCAAGGTCATGGAGAACGATGCCGGACAGATGTTCGCCAAGGGCATCGTCTCCGGCTGGATGATCGCCACCATGGTCTGGATGATCCCGTCCATGGAGAGCGCCAAGATGTGGATCATCATCCTGATCACCTACCTGATGGCCCTGGGGGACTTCACCCATATCGTGGTCGGTTCGGTGGAGGTCTCGTACCTGGTGTTCGCCGGCGAGTTGCCGTGGCGGGATTTCTGGTGGGTGTTCGCCGGGCCGACGCTGGCGGGGAACATCATCGGCGGCAGCTTCATCTTCGCCCTGATCAGCCATGCCCAGGTGCGCAGTGAAAGTGGCCTGCCAAAAACGACTGCGGACCCTGGGCGGGTCCGCGATCGATCAAAAAACGATCAGTGAGCGTCCTGGGTGACCGCCGGTGCATCCTGGGTGACATGGCGCACCAGTTTGCCGATGGTCAGGCCCTGCAGGAGGATCGACGACAGCACCACGATATAGGTGATGCTCAGCACCAGGTCGCGCTCCGGGCCCAATGGCAGGGCCAGGGCCAGCGCCACCGAAACCCCGCCGCGCAGGCCACCCCAGGTCAGCACCCGGATAGTGCCGCGCGGCACGCTGCGCCAGCGGCGTAGCAGGACGATGGCTGGAGCCACGGTGAGCAGGCGCGACAGCACGATCGCCACCGCCAGCAGACTCGCGGCCAGCAGGTGCAGCCAGTTGAACGGCAGCAGCAACAGCTCCATGCCGATCAGGGCGAACAGCAGGGCGTTGAGCATGTCGTCGAGCAGTTCCCAGAAACCGTCCAGGTAACGCCGGGTCATGTCGTTCATCGCCAGGTTGCGCCCCAGGTTGCCGATGATCAGGCCCGCCACCACCATCGCGATCGGTGCCGAGACGTGCAGTTCGCTGGCCATCGCCGAGCCGCCGATCACCAGGGCCAGGGTCAGCATCACCTCGATCTGGTGTTGCTCGATGCTCTTGATCATCAGGTACACCAGGTAGCCGATCAGCCCGCCGAACACCACGCCGCCGATGGCTTCATGGGCAAACAGCAGGGCGGTGGCGCCGACGGTCGGGGTTTCGCCGAGCTGGGCGATTCCCAGCAGCACGGTGAACACCACCACCGCGGTGCCGTCGTTGAACAGCGACTCGCCGACGATGGTGGTTTTCAGCGGCTTGGAGGCGTTGGCGGTACGCAGCACGCCAAGCACCGCGATCGGGTCGGTCGGCGAGATCAGGGCGCCGAACAACAGGCAATAGAGGAAGCTCACGTGCCAGCCGAACAGGCCGAAGATCCAGTAGGCCAGGCTGCCGATGACGAACGTGGCGATCAGTACGCCGACCGTGGCCAACAGGCCGATGGGCCAGCGATAGCTACGCAGGTCGTTGAGGTTGACGTGCAAGGCGCCGGCGAACAGCAGGAACGACAGCATCCAGTTCATCAGCAGGTCGCCGAAGTCGATCTGGCCAATCAGCTGTTGCACATGCTCTTCCAGGCCGGGATAGCCGAGGAAGCTCAAGCCTTGCAGCAGCAGGGAAAACAGCAGGGCGGTGACCATCACCCCGATGGTCGGCGGCAGGCCGATGAAGCGGAAGTTGACGTAGGTGAGCAGGGTGGTCAGGCAGATGAAGGCGGCAACGAGTTCAAGCATCCGGAGTCCCTTGGATAGAAACGTGAAAAGAAAGCCCGAAAGCCATCGGGCAAGGGTTTGATGGGCCGCTGGCGGCCCGGGGCACACCGACAAGGAAAGTTCAGATTCTTCTGTCGGTGAGCCGGTCGGCCAGTGCGCGGTTCTGCAGGCGACCGTGGGTCAGTCGCGCGCTCGTCGGGGCTCAGCCGGATACATTGATCGCGGCCGCCTGGCGACGTTGCAGGTGAATGAACAGCAGTGCGGTCAGCACCGTCAGTCCGCCGACCAGTGCGCCGGTCCACGGCAGGTCGGCCAGGTCGGCGCCGCTGGCGACGACCAGCCCGCCGATCCAGGCGCCGGCGGCGTTACCCAGGTTAAAGGCGCTCTGGTTCAGGGTCGAGCCCAGGTTGGGCGCTTCATGGGCCTGGTCGATGATCAGCAATTGCAGGATCGGGCACAGGGCGAAGGCGAAGATTCCCCACAGTAGCAACGTGATCGCCGCCGGGATCAGCAGATGGCTGGTCTGGCTGAACGCGGCCAGCACCAGCACCACGGCCAGCGCCATGGCCACCAGCGACGGCAGCAGGCGGCTGTCGGCCAGGCGGCCGCCGAGCATGCTGCCGGCCGTCAAGCCGACGCCGAACAGCAGCAACATGATGGTCACGCCATGGGGGCTGACGCCGGTGACGTCCTGCAGGATCGGCGCGATATAGGTGAAGACGCTGAACAGGCTGGTGGAGGCCAGCACGCTCATGCCCAGGGCCAGCAGCACGTTGGTCTTGCCCAGGACCTTGAACTCGCTGGCCAGGTTGGCCTTGTCCATGGCGATGTGCCGGGGCAGCCAGAACCACTGGGCAATGGCGGCGAGTACCCCGATCACCGACACCGCCCAGAAGGTCGAGCGCCAGCCGGCGTATTGCCCCAGTGCCGTGCCCAGCGGCACGCCGAGCACATTGGCCAGGGTCAGGCCGGTGAACATCATGGCGATCGCCTGGGCGCGTTTGTTCGGCGCCACCAGGCTGGCGGCGACCACCGAGCCGATGCCGAAAAACGCACCGTGGCACAGCGCGGTGATCACCCGCGCGGCCATCAGCGTGGCGTAGTTCGGCGCCAGCGCGCAGAGCACGTTGCCGAGGATGAACATCAGGGTCATGCCCAGCAGCGTGGCCTTGCGCGGCATGTTGGCGGTGCCGACGGCGAGGATCGGCGCGCCGAACACCACGCCCAGGGCGTAACCGGTAATCAGCAGGCCGGCATGGGGAATGCTGACGGACAGGTCGCGGGCGACATCGGGCAGCAGGCCCATGATGACGAATTCAGTGGTACCGATGCCGAAGGCGGCAACAGCCAGTGCGAGCAAGGCGAGTGGCATGCGAGGATTCTCTGTCTGTAGTCTTGACGCCCTGATCAGGCATACGCATGCCAGCTTTGCTCCTCCATCGGATCGGGTCCGGCGGATCGGGCAGCGGCAGGAATTATTGGAATGGATATGCGCAACTGAGTGCGGCGTGGTCGGCGTCAGTATAGACAGCCGAGGCCCTTAGGTGAATCGATTCTCTTATCGCAAACAGGGAGTGTGAGGTGCTGGCGACAACTCTGGTTCTGGTGGCGGCGCTGCTGCATGCGGCGTGGAATACCCTGATCAAATTCAGTGGCGAACGGTTATTGGTGGTGGCCTGCATGGACAGCGTCGCCTTGTTGTTCGTGGCATTGATGTTGGGGTTCGTCGAGTGGCCGCCGCTGCAGATCTGGCCGTGGATCCTGGCGTCGGCGGTTTTCGAGTTGCTCTACCGCTACCTGTTGATCCAGGCCTATCGAGTCGGCGACCTGGGTCTGGTCTACCCATTGATGCGCGGTCTTTCGCCCCTGGTGGTGCTGTCCCTGACCCTGATCTTCGCGGGCGAGGTGCTCAGCCCCCAGCAGATCCTCGGCATCCTGTTGATCCCTTTCGGCATGCTGTGCCTGCTGTGGCAGGGCGGTGGCGGCGACCGCCTGCCATGGTCGATGTTGCCGGTGGTGGCGCTGATCGGCCTGTGCATCGGTTGCTACACCTTTATCAACGGCCAGGCATTGCGCCGCTGGTCCCATCCGCTGGATTACCTGGTGTGGGTGACACTGCTCAGCGCCTGGTCCTTTCCGTTGCTGGCGCTGCTGCGCAAGCGTGCGGCCTTCAGCCTGTTCTGGCGCGAACAATGGAGGCTGGGGTTGAGCGTCGGATTCTGCGTATTGTTCAGCTACGCTCTGGTGCTGTGGGCCATGCAGCTGGGATCGATCGCCGAGGCGGCGGCGCTGCGGGAAATCAGCGTGATCCTGGTGGTGCTGTTCGGTATGCGTTACCTGAAAGAACCTTTCGGCCGACCTCGGCTCTTAGCTTGTGGGCTGGTGCTGATCGGCATGCTGGTGATGAAGTTCTGACCCCGCTCCCCTCATGACTTTAAAAAGGACTCTGCCATGACCGTCGCTTTCTGGTGTGTATTGATCGCCATCTTCCTGCCGTACCTGTGCAACAGCATCGCCAAGTTCAGCGGGGGTAACTTTGGCCTGCGGCAGAACCATGACCCGCGGGCCTACCTCGAAACCCTCGAGGGTTTCGCCCGGCGGGCGCAAGCGGCGCAGCTCAACAGCTTTGAAGTGACCCCGGCCTTTGCCGCGGGGGTGATCATCGCCCACATCGCCAACGTCGCCGAACTGGTGACCATCGATGTGCTGGCGGTGCTGTTCATCACCAGCCGCCTGCTGTACATCATCTGCTACCTGGCGGACTGGGCGATCCTGCGGTCGCTGGTGTGGTTCGTCGGCATGGCGCTGATTGCCAGCTTCTTTTTCGTTTCTATCTGATCTTCGTCACTACTGCCGCCGCCTCTCGACGAAGGCGGCAGCGGTGCCAGGGCTATTTGCTGTCGGTGACTTCAGGCACTTTCGGCAGCGTGGCGCCCTTGGGCCAGAGCATCCAGATCTGGCCCTGCTGTTTCATGTCTCCCGCCAGTTGCCCGGCCGCGTCGCCGGTGCCCCAGAACAGGTCGGCGCGAACTTCGCCGGCGATCGCGCCACCAGTGTCTTGCGCCGCCACCGGACGGATCAGGCTGCTGCCATCCGGCCGGGTGGTGGAAAGCCACAACAGGCTGCCCAGGGGGATCACCTTGCGGTCTACCGCCACGCTGTAGCCGGAGGTCAGCGGTACGTTCAGCGAGCCGCGCGGGCCTTCGTTGCTGTCCGGGTTGCGGTTGAAGAACACGTAGCTGGGGTTGCTGCCCAGCAGTTCCGGGATGCGATTGGGGTTGGCCTTGGCCCAGGCCGCGATGGTGCCCATGGTCACGTCTTCTTTCTTCAGCTCGCCCTGATCCACCAGCCAGCGGCCGATGGGACGGTACGGGTGGCCGTTCTGGTCGGCATAACCGATGCGCAACTGGCGCCCGTCTTCCAGCTGGATACGACCCGAGCCCTGGATCTGCAGGAATTGCAGGTTCATCGGGTCGGTCAGCCAGGCGATCACCGGCGCCTTGACCCCCTTGGTCTCGATGGTCGCGGCATCGTCGTAGGGTTTCAGCACCCGGCCTTCGAGGCGGCCGCGCAGGCGCTTGCCCTTGAGTTCGGGATAAATGCTGTCGAGGGCGACGATGATCATGTCTTCCGGCACGCCATAGACCGGTACTGACGCGGCCTGGGTCTGGGTCAGGCTGCCCGGATAGACCGGCTCGTAGTAGCCGGTGATCAGGCCGTTGCTGCTGCCACTGGCCGAGCGCAGGCCGTAGACGTCCAGGTGCTGCTTGAGAAAGCTGCGGACATCGAGGGCGGTGAGTGGCACATTGGCCGCCGTCGCGCAGGTCGGGCCCCACACCGGGTCGGCTTTCAGCCGGGTGCAGGCACTGCGCCAGGAACCGAAGCCGGCCAGCAGGTCGTCGTCGGACACAGTGGGCAAGGCTTCCCAACTGGTGCTGGTATAGGTGGCGATAGCGTGAGGCTGGGGTGGCTTGCCGACTTCGCCGCCATTGCATCCGGCCAGCAGGATCGCGGTCGGCAAGGCCCAGGCCAGGTGTCGACGCCACAGCTTGAAACGGGTGTTCATTGGGTACTTCCTTTGCGGCTTGCCTGGGCGCATGGCAGCGTCAGGCAATCCATATTGTTAATAGGGCTATTGGTCTTTGCCGGACAGGCGAGGATACTGGCGGCCGTTTCCTGTGACCCGAAGCCACCATGACGCTTAAAAGACTCTCTGTTGTATTGCTGGCCTGCCTGACGTTGTCCGCCTGCGGCGGTGTCGACCCGAACTCCCCGCTGGGTCAGCGCAAGGCGATCTTCAAACAGATGCTCAAGACCGGTGAAGACCTGGGCGGCATGCTCCGTGGGCGTATCCCGTTCGACGGCCCGCGCTTTACCGAAGGCGCGATCAAGCTGGACAACCTGTCCCACGAACCCTGGAAGCACTTCCCGCAGGTCAAGGAACAGGAGCACAGTAGCGCGACTGACGATGTCTGGCAGAAGCAGGCACGTTTCCAGGAACTGGCCCGCACTCTCGAGGCGGCCACCGGTGAACTGGTCATCGCCAGCAAGGTCCAGCCGTACAAGGCCAGCAACCTGGGGCCGGCGGTACAGAAAGTCGAAGATGCCTGCAGCGCCTGCCATAAAGAGTTTCGCGATCACTGATCCTGTCGCCTGAGGTGTCTGCGGCGGGCACATCTGCCGCAGCGGCTCGAACTTACTTGTCCAGTTCGTCAAGGGCTTCCTGCAATTCCTTGCGGGACTCGGCCAGCTTGTCCTTGCGCTTGTTGATCTTCTCGGCGTCGCCTTTTTTCATGGCCTTGTCCAGGTCGGTCTGGCGCCGGCTGACTTCATGCTTGGCGTCCAGCACCTTGTTTTCGCGTTCCTTTTTCAGCGAGGCGTCGGTGCAGTTCGCGGTGGCTTCGCTCAGGGCTTTTTCCAGGCCGGCCTGTTGTTCGCTGTTGCCGTGGGCCTTGGCCTGTTCGAGCTGGGTGCTGATGGCCTGGCGCTTGGCGGCGCAGCCGGTGAGTTCCGGGGCCTGCTCGGCGGCCATCAGGGCTGGGGTTGTCAGGGCGAATGCGGCGAAGAGGGTGAGCGGTGCAAGAAATTTCATAAAGGCTCCATGTGAAAAGATGAATAGCAGGAGTGGGGCGACGGGCTGTTTGAGCCATCTGCGTCCCCGGGGTTCAACGCCGCCGGCTGTAAAAGCCTCAGAAGCCTTCGATTCCGGCGGCACGTAATTCTTCACTCAAGGCCAGGACCTGCGGATCGCGGAAAAAGGCGCTCAACTGAGCGGCGCGTCCCGGGCCGATAGCGCTTTGGGCCTGCCATTGCTCGGTGGTTCTGGCCGCCAGCGCCGCCCAGCCATCTTCGAGCCTGGCGTCGCCGGTCGGTGGCAGTCCAAGGGCTTTGAGCCAGCGATGAAACGGCTGCCGGCGGGCGCTGTGCAGGCTGCTCAGCAAACGCGCGATGCTGCGTTCGCCAAGGCCGGTAATGTTAGCAAGCTCTGCAGGCTCAAGGGTCAACCAATCGACCAAGCCGTTGATCAGTCCGGCGTCCACCAGCTTCTCCCAGGTGCCGGCGCCGACATGGGGCAGGTCCAGTCCGGATTTTCCGCTCAGCCAGGTCAAGCGTGCGAGGAACTGGCTCTCACAACCGGGCAGGGGGTGCCAGCAACTGAGCGCATGGAAGGCCGAGGCATCCGGAACCTGCAGCGGAACACGCTGGGGCGTGCGCAGTATCACCGCGTTCAGGCGCGGGACGGTCAGGCCGGCGAGGCTGATCGACACCTGATCGCCAGGGCGGATATCCAGCTTTTGCCAGCGCGGCAGCGAGCCGACGCTGACCCGCCTGATCTGCCGGTCGTCGAGCAGGACCGGCTCCAGTTCGAGCATCGGGGTGATCCGGCCAGTGCGGCCGATCTTGAAGTCGACCTTGCGCACCCTGGCCAGGGCCTGGGCGAACGGGTACTTCCACGCGGCGATCCAGTAGGGCGCCTTGGCCTGCCAGCGTTGCGCCTCTGGACGTCGGCTCTGGCGCAGGACGATGCCATCGCTGGCGAAGGGCAGGGCCGAGCGATACCAGTGCTCTCGCCAGTGCCGGACCTCGGCGAACGTACTGACGCGCTGGCTGTATTCGCTGCTGTGGGCAAACCCCAGGGCCTTGAGGCCGGCCAGGCGCTGCGCCAGGGTGCTCGGGCCTTGGGGCCAGTCCCAGACGAACAGGCCGATCCGGCTGGCTTGCCGAGGGTCCAGCTGGTTGCGCGCCAAGAGGCCGGCGACCTGGCCGCGGGCATTCAGGCTGCCG
Organism: Pseudomonas sp. GW821-FHT09E12; assembly: GCF_059416085.1. Classification (NCBI taxonomy): domain Bacteria; kingdom Pseudomonadati; phylum Pseudomonadota; class Gammaproteobacteria; order Pseudomonadales; family Pseudomonadaceae; genus Pseudomonas; species Pseudomonas sp. GW821-FHT09E12. The sequence continues at coordinate 489,261 of NZ_JBWKOM010000005.1, forward strand.
GCCTTGGCCTGTATGTGATCGTTCTGGCGCCAATAGAGCTCGCCCTGTAGCAGCAGGTCCCGCGGTTCGGGCAGGCGTTTGGGGATGGCGCTTATCAGTTGCGCGGGCCCGGTCCAGTCCTGGCCCTGAAGGCCATCCCCGCGGCTGATGGCTTGCTGAAAGCGTCCCTGGCGATAGATCAGGGTCACGGCCACGCCGTCGATCTTGGGCTGTACCCAGACCTCCTCGCGCCCGGCGAGCCACTGGCGTACGGCACTTTCATCGGCCAGTTTCTCCACGCCGGTATGGGGAATGGGGTGCGGGACAGTACCGCGTGCGGTGCGTAGCGGGTTGGCGCGGTCTGCACTGACGGTGGGGAAACAGCTTTGCCAATGTTCGAGCCGGGCGCGGGACTGGTCATAGAGCTCGTCAGTCACCGGCGACAGGCCTTCACGGTGGTAGCTGTCGTCCCAGCGATTGATTTGCTGTTGCAGGGTGGCCGTTTCGGTTTGCGCCTGGGCAGGTGTCCAGTCGGGGCACGGGCTGGCGGCGCTCGGCAGGGCGATGGCGCTCAGGAGGACTGCGGCCAATAGCGTGGCTCTGTAGGGCATGGGGAGCATCCTTGCTCGGGGAGTCAGGCTGCAGGCTAGAGGGGTGGGCGGGAGGGAGAAAGGGCGTATGGATTGCCGGGTATTTCGCGGGCTGGTTGGACGATGCGCCAGTTTTTTCGCGAGCCGCCTTATACCCCTAGGAATCAGGCTGACCCCGTAGGAGCGCCCTGCAAATCATGAAACCTTCAGCCACAAAAAAGCCCCGCAAGGCGAGCCGTGCGGGGCTTGGGTAAGCGCTGCCGGGATTACAGGTTGGCAGCGGCGCGCAGGGCTTCGGCGCGGTCGGTCTTTTCCCAGGTGAAGGTGGTGAAGGTGTCATCACCCACGGTCTTGGTTTGCGGGGTACGGCCGAAGTGGCCGTAGGCCGCGGTTTCGCGGTACATCGGGTGCAGCAGGTCGAGCATGGTGGTGATCGCGTACGGACGCAGGTCGAACACTTCGCGCACCAGCTTGATGATCTTGTCGTCGCTGATCTTGCCGGTGCCGAAGGTGTTCAGCGAGATCGAAGTCGGTTGCGCCACGCCGATGGCGTAGGACACCTGGATCTCGCAGCGCTCGGCCAGGCCGGCGGCGACGATGTTCTTGGCCACGTAACGACCGGCATAGGCGGCCGAACGGTCGACCTTCGATGGGTCCTTGCCGGAGAACGCGCCGCCGCCGTGACGGGCCATGCCGCCGTAGCTGTCGACGATGATCTTGCGACCGGTCAGGCCGCAGTCGCCGACCGGGCCGCCGATGATGAACTGGCCAGTCGGGTTGATGTGGAACTGGGTGTCCTTGGACAGCAGTTCGGCCGGCAGCACGTGCTTGACGATCAGTTCCATCACGCCTTCGCGCAGGTCTTTGTACGACACGTCAGGGTTGTGCTGGGTCGACAGGACCACGGCGTCGATGCCGACCACCTTGCCGCCTTCGTAGCGGCAGGTGACCTGGGACTTGGCATCCGGACGCAGCCACGGCAGCAGGCCGGACTTGCGGGCTTCGGCCTGGCGCTGCACCAGTTGGTGCGAGAAGGTGATCGGGGCCGGCATCAGCACGTCGGTTTCGTTGCTGGCGTAGCCAAACATCAGGCCCTGGTCGCCGGCGCCCTGGTCTTCAGGCTTGGCGCGGTCGACACCCTGGTTGATGTCGGGGGACTGCTTGCCGATGATGTTCATCACGCCGCAGGTCGCGCCGTCGAAACCGACGTCGGAGCTGGTGTAGCCGATGTCGGTGATGACGTCACGAACGATCTGCTCCAGGTCAACCCAGGCCGAAGTGGTGACTTCGCCGGCGACGATGGCCACGCCGGTCTTGACCAGGGTTTCCACCGCTACGCGGGCGTGCTTGTCCTGGGCAATGATGGCGTCCAGCACCGCATCGGAAATCTGGTCGGCGATTTTGTCCGGATGCCCTTCAGACACGGACTCGGAGGTGAAAAGGGAGTATTCGCTCATCTCGACGGTTTCCTAAAATTTACCGATGGTGAGTGTCGCCAGCCGGTCGCTGAAAGTGGCGGACCTGGATCTGGAAACCATTACGTAAACCTACATACAGACTTTCTCCGGGAACCAGTCCCGCAGCGGTGGCCCAGCGGGCCAGATCATCCTGGTCAAACCCCAGCCAGAGATCACCGCAGGCCTCCCTGGCCCAACTCTGGTTGTGGCTGCACAACTCTGTCACTAACAGGCTGCCGCCCGGTTGTAGCAAACCGGCCAGGCGCTTGAGCGCATCGGCCGGCGCGGCGAAATGGTGCAGGACCATGTTCAGCACCACGCAATCGGCCGCCAGGCTCACGCCATTCAGTGCATCGGCCAATTGCAGGCTGACGTTAGCCAGCGTTTCGCGTTCACAGACCTGGCGTGCCAGTTCGAGCATGGCCGGGCTGTTGTCCAGCGCGGTCACCCGGGCGAAACGACGGGCCAGTTCCGGCAGGAAACTGCCATCCCCGGGGCCGACTTCGATCGCCGTGGCGGTGTCCGTGAAGTTCAGTTTGTCGAGCAGCGCCAACACGCTTTCGCGGTACTGGGGCAGTCCTGCGATCAGGTCCTGCTGGGCGCGAAACTTCTCCGCGACCCGTGAGAAAAAGTCCTGGCTGGCGGCCGCCCGCTGGCGGTGCACCAGGCCGATACGCGATTGCACTTCGCCGGGCAGCGTCAGGTTGTCCACTTCATCCAGCAGGGCGGCGTGCAGCCTGCCGCCCAGCAGTTCGGTGTGGGGCAGGGCGCGCCGGTAGAAGATCGCGTTGCCTTCGCGGCGGGTTGCCACCAGGTCGGCCTGGGCCAGGACCTTCAGGTGGTGGCTCATGCCGGATTGGCCGATGGCGAAGATCTGTGCCAGTTCCAGTACGCCGAACGAGTCGTTGGCCAGCGCGCGCAATACATTCAGCCGCAGCGGGTCGCCGCCGGCCTTGCACAGGGCCGCCAGCTCGTCGCAGTCGTCATGGTTCATGGAGGGCGCGCGTAAATTCATAAGGCCAGCAGTCTAGTGACGCACCCCCAACCTCGCAAGAGCAATATCAAAAAGTTTTGATATTGCTCGATAGATGGCACTTAACGCAGGTCCCTGTGTTCTACAAACGAACTGCGGAATGGTTTCATCAGGCGATTGCCCCTTTATCGACCGGAAAAACGCGCCAGAGTCATTATCTGTCATTGCCCCCGCCTACCGGCTGAGGGAAAATGCACGCCTTTTTCCGATTCGTTTTTATTCAACCCGACTTAGATAACCCCCAGGAGATCAGCGATGCCAAGCCGTCGTGAGCGTGCCAACGCCATTCGTGCCCTCAGCATGGATGCCGTGCAAAAAGCCAACAGCGGCCATCCCGGCGCCCCTATGGGGATGGCTGATATCGCCGAAGTACTTTGGCGTGACTATCTGAAGCACAACCCGAGCAATCCATCCTTCGCCGACCGTGACCGCTTCGTGCTGTCCAACGGCCACGGCTCGATGCTGATCTACTCGCTGCTGCACCTGACCGGCTACGACGTCACCATCGACGACCTGAAGAGCTTCCGCCAGCTGCACAGCCGCACCCCGGGCCACCCGGAATTCGGCTATACCCCGGGCGTCGAGACCACCACCGGCCCGCTGGGCCAAGGCCTGGCCAACGCCGTGGGCTTTGCCCTGGCGGAAAAGGTCCTGGCGGCGCAGTTCAACCGTCCTGGCCACAACGTCGTCGACCACCACACCTACGTGTTCCTGGGCGATGGCTGCATGATGGAAGGCATCTCCCATGAAGTCGCTTCCCTGGCCGGCACCCTGGGCCTGGGCAAGCTGATTGCCTTCTACGATGACAACGGCATTTCCATCGACGGCGAAGTCGAAGGCTGGTTCACCGACGACACGCCAAAGCGTTTCGAAGCCTACAACTGGCAGGTGATCCGCAACGTCGACGGTCACGACCCGGAAGAGATCAAGACCGCGATCGACACCGCGCGCAAAAGCGAGCAGCCGACCCTGATCTGCTGCAAGACCACCATCGGTTTCGGCTCGCCGAACAAGCAAGGCAAGGAAGACTGCCACGGCGCGCCACTGGGTGCCGAGGAAATCGCCCTGACCCGCGCCGCGCTGAAGTGGAACCACGGCCCGTTCGAAATCCCGGCCGACATCTATGCCGAATGGGATGCCAAGGAAGCCGGTCGCGCCGTCGAAGCCGAGTGGGACCAGCGTTTCTCCGCCTACTCCGCCGAGTTCCCCGAGCTGGCCAACGAGCTGGTGCGTCGCCTGAGCGGCGACCTGCCGGCTGACTTCTCCGAGAAGGCCGATGCCTACATCGCCGAAGTCGCGGCCAAGGGCGAAACCATCGCCAGCCGTAAGGCCAGCCAGAACGCCCTGAACGCGTTTGGCCCGCTGCTGCCGGAATTCCTCGGCGGTTCGGCCGACCTGGCCGGTTCCAACCTGACCCTGTGGAAAGGCTGCAAGGGCGTCAGCGCCGAAGACGCCAGCGGCAACTACATGTACTACGGCGTTCGCGAGTTCGGCATGACCGCCATCATGAACGGCGTGGCCCTGCACGGCGGCCTGGTGCCTTACGGCGCGACCTTCCTGATGTTCATGGAGTACGCACGCAACGCGGTACGCATGTCGGCCCTGATGAAGCAGCGCGTGATCCATGTCTACACCCACGACTCCATCGGTCTGGGCGAAGACGGCCCGACGCACCAGCCGATCGAGCAGATCGCCAGCCTGCGCTGCACCCCGAACCTCGACACCTGGCGTCCAGCCGATGCCGTGGAATCGGCGGTGGCCTGGAAAAACGCGATCGAGCGCAAGGACGGTCCTTCGGCGCTGATCTTCTCCCGCCAGAACCTGCAGCATCAGACCCGCAATGCCGTGCAGATCGCCGAAATCAGCCGCGGTGGCTACGTGCTCAAGGACTGCGCAGGCGAGCCTGAGCTGATCCTGATCGCCACCGGTTCCGAAGTCGGCCTGGCGGTGCAGGCATTCGACAAGCTGACCGAGCAGGGCCGCAAGGTGCGTGTGGTGTCCATGCCATGCACCAGCGTGTTCGATGCCCAGGACGCCGGCTACAAGCAGTCGGTCCTGCCGCTGCAGGTCAGCGCCCGTATCGCCATCGAGGCCGCGCACGCGGACTACTGGTACAAGTACGTCGGCCTGGAAGGTCGTGTCATCGGCATGACCACCTACGGCGAGTCGGCGCCTGCGCCGGCCTTGTTCGAAGAGTTCGGTTTCACCCTGGAAAACATCCTGGGTCAGGCCGAAGAGCTGCTGGAAGACTAAAAAAGCGCGAATGCGGCGGCCTCTGGTCGCCGCATCACTTTGTAGGAGCGAGCTTGCTCGCGATGGTCGTCAACGATAACGCTGGCTATCTGGATAACCGCGTCGTCCTGAAGCCCATCGCGAGCAAGCTCGCTCCTACAATGGTTTTGTATCGCTCATGAAGTTGTCGGCTAACGAGAACCCCATGCCTCAACCGCGTCCCTATAAAGTTGCACTCAACGGCTACGGCCGGATCGGTCGTTGTGTCTTGCGTGCCCTGTTCGAACGGGGGGCTGCGGCCGGGTTCGAGATTGTCGCGATCAACGATCTGGCCGACATGGCCAGCGTGGAATACCTGACACGCTTCGACTCCACCCATGGCCGGTTTCCCGGCGAAGTGAAGGTCGACGGCGACTGTCTGCATATCAATGGCAACTGCGTGAAGGTCCTGCGCAGTGCCACCCCCGAAGGCATCGATTGGGCGTCCCTGGGCGTCGATCTGGTGCTCGAATGCTCCGGCGCCTATCACACCCGTGAAGACGGCCAGCGTTTCCTCGACGCCGGTGCGCCGCGGGTGCTGTTTTCCCAGCCGATGGCCAGCGAGGCGGATGTCGACGCCACCATCGTCTACGGCGTCAACCAGGACTGCCTGACCGGTGACGAGCTGCTGGTGTCCAACGCGTCCTGCACCACCAACTGCGGCGTGCCGCTGTTGCGCCTGCTGGACCAGGCCATCGGTCTGGAATATGTGTCGATCACCACCATCCACTCGGCGATGAACGACCAGCCGGTGATCGACGCCTATCACCATGAAGACCTGCGCCGCACCCGTTCGGCGTTCCAGTCGGTGATCCCGGTGTCCACCGGTCTGGCGCGTGGCATCGAGCGGCTGCTGCCGGAACTTGCCGGGCGAATTCAGGCCAAAGCTGTGCGCGTGCCGACCGTCAACGTGTCCTGCCTCGACATCACGATGCAGACCGTGAGCGATACCGACACCGGCGAAGTCAACCGGATCCTGCGCGAGGCCGCCACCAGCGGCCCGCTCAAGGGCCTGTTGGCCTATACCGAGTTGCCGCACGCCAGTTGTGATTTCAACCATGATCCGCATTCGGCGATCGTCGATGCCAGCCAGACCCGTGTTTCCGGCCCGCGGCTGGTGAACATCCTGGCCTGGTTCGACAACGAATGGGGTTTTGCCAACCGAATGCTGGACGTTGCAGGACACTATCTGCAAACAGCCGCACCCAAAGCTGTCTCTTAACTTCCCGTTTCCAAAAAAACAGTAACCCAGGAATTGCGACCCATGACCGTGTTGAAGATGTCCGACCTCGATCTGCAAGGTAAGCGCGTACTGATCCGCGAAGACCTCAACGTCCCAGTCAAGGACGGTGTTGTCACCAGCGATGCGCGTATCCTGGCTTCGCTGCCGACCATCAAGCTGGCCCTGGAAAAAGGCGCGGCCGTGATGGTCTGCTCGCACCTCGGCCGTCCGACCGAAGGCGAGTTCTCCGCCGAGAACAGCCTCAAGCCAGTGGCCGACTACCTGAGCCGTGCCCTGGGTCGTGAAGTGCCGCTGGTGGCTGACTACCTGGGCGGCGTCGACGTCAAGGCCGGCGACATCGTGCTGTTCGAGAACGTGCGCTTCAACAAGGGCGAGAAAAAGAACGCCGACGAACTGGCCCGGCAATACGCCGCCCTGTGCGACGTGTTCGTGATGGACGCCTTCGGCACCGCGCACCGCGCCGAGGGTTCGACCCACGGCGTGGCCAAGTTCGCCAAGGTCGCCGCTGCCGGCCCGCTGCTGGCTGCCGAGCTGGACGCGCTGGGCAAGGCCCTGGGCGCCCCGGCCAAGCCGATGGCGGCCATCGTCGCCGGCTCCAAGGTGTCGACCAAGCTCGACGTCCTCAATAGCCTGAGCCAGATCTGCGACCAACTGATCGTCGGCGGCGGCATCGCCAACACCTTCCTCGCCGCTGCCGGTCACCCGGTCGGCAAGTCGCTGTACGAGCCGGACCTGCTGGATACCGCGCGCGCCATCGCCGCCAAGGTCAGCGTGCCGCTGCCGGTGGACGTGGTGGTGGCCAAGGAGTTCGCCGAAAGCGCGACCGCTACCGTCAAGCTGATTGCCGAGGTGGCGGCCGACGACATGATCCTGGACATCGGCCCGCAAACCGCGGCGAACTTCGCCGAGCTGCTGAAGTCGTCGAAGACCATCCTGTGGAACGGTCCGGTCGGCGTGTTCGAGTTCGACCAGTTCGGTAACGGCACCAAGGTGCTGGCCCAGGCCATCGCGGAGAGCGCGGCGTTCTCCATCGCCGGCGGCGGCGACACCCTGGCGGCCATCGATAAATATGGCGTGGCCGAGCAAATCTCCTACATTTCTACCGGCGGTGGCGCTTTCCTCGAATTCGTCGAGGGCAAGGTGCTGCCGGCGGTCGAAGTCCTGGAAAGCCGGGCCAAAGCCTGAAGTCCCGATGGCCAGGCAAAGGAGTGTTCATATGGTCAAGACGTTACCGCTGTTGATCGTCGCGGGCTTGCTGGCCGGTTGCGGTAGTCAGCCTGCCCAGTCGGAGCCCGAGTCGGGAGAGCCTGAGAGAGGTTGCTATCAGGCCGACTGGCAGGCCGAGACTGCGCCGGTGATCAACAAGCGCATGGGACCCGATGGTCTGGACAAGTACGAGACTCCAGCCAAGGCCAAGGAACATGGTTGCCCTTGACGGGTCTGATTCGATAACGCGTTGTGCTGGCGGCCGTGGGCCGTCAGCCGAGGAACACCGATGAAAGGCTTTATCGCCGTGGCTGCGCTGGGATTGCTGGCAGGTTGCGCCAACTTCGACCTGTTCAAGCCGGCCGAGACGGACAACTGGACGACCTGGGTATGCGACAGCCAGGCGCAAGTGGTCTGGCGCTACACCGACAGCAGCCGCAAGGAAGTCGATGTGCGGTTGGGCGGGGCCGATCAGGTCTATCGCCTGAAGCTGGAGCCGAGCGGTTCCGGTTCGCTGTACAGCAACGACATGCTTGCGTTTCACGAAAAAGGTGACGAAGGCCTGGTTTACTGGGTCGCCACCAACGATTTGATCGGCCGCGGCTGTAAAGCGCCGTAGGCCTGTAGGAGCGAGCTTGCTCGCGATGATCGTCAACGATAACGCCATCCGTCTGGATGATCGCGTTGTCCCGAAGCCCATCGCGAGCAAGCTCGCTCCTACAGTAGTAATAATGCCGGCAGGCCGGGTTGACCCCCGATCTGCAATCACTTGAATAGCAGCCGCCGCTACGGCAGGCTTGCACGATTAACGACCCTCGACCGGGAGAGATACACACAATGGCACTCATCAGCATGCGCCAGATGCTGGACCACGCAGCCGAATTCGGCTACGGCGTTCCAGCCTTCAACGTCAACAACCTTGAACAGATGCGCGCCATCATGGAAGCAGCTGACAAGACTGACTCTCCGGTGATCGTCCAGGCTTCGGCCGGTGCCCGCAAATACGCCGGCGCGCCTTTCCTGCGTCACCTGATCCTGGCGGCGATCGAAGAATTCCCGCATATCCCGGTGTGCATGCACCAGGACCACGGCACCAGCCCTGACGTCTGCCAGCGTTCGATCCAGCTGGGCTTCTCCTCGGTCATGATGGACGGCTCTCTCGGCGAAGACGGCAAGACCCCGACCGACTACGAGTACAACGTTCGCGTGACCCAGCAGACCGTGGCCATGGCTCACGCCTGCGGCGTTTCGGTGGAAGGCGAGCTGGGCTGCCTGGGTTCCCTGGAAACCGGCATGGCTGGTGAAGAAGACGGCATCGGCGCCGAAGGCGTGCTGGACCACAGCCAGATGCTGACCGACCCGGAAGAAGCCGCGGACTTCGTCAAGAAGACCCAGGTCGACGCCCTGGCCATCGCCATCGGTACCAGCCACGGTGCCTACAAGTTCACCAAGCCGCCTACCGGCGACGTACTGGCTATCGACCGCATCAAAGAGATCCACAAGCGCATCCCCAACACCCACCTGGTGATGCACGGTTCGTCTTCGGTTCCGCAAGAGTGGCTGGCGATCATCAACCAGTACGGCGGCGACATCAAAGAAACCTACGGCGTGCCGGTTGAAGAAATCGTCGAAGGCATCAAGTACGGCGTGCGCAAGGTCAACATCGACACCGACCTGCGCCTGGCGTCCACCGGTGCGATGCGTCGCCTGATGGCCACCAACCCGAGCGAGTTCGACCCGCGCAAGTTCTTCGGCGCCACCGTGACCGCCATGCGCGACGTGTGCATCGCCCGTTACGAAGCCTTCGGCACCGCTGGCAACGCCTCGAAGATCAAGCCGATCTCCCTGGAAGCGATGTTCCAGCGTTACCTCAAAGGTGAGCTGAACGCCAAGGTCAACTAAGCCTTTGTGTTGAACGAAAAAGCCCGCAGCGATGCGGGCTTTTTTGTGTCTGTGGCAAACACCTCATCGTGCAGGAGCGAGGCTTGCCCGCGACGAGGGCCTGACATTCGCCATGGATGTCGCCAGGCAGACCGCTATCGCGGGCAAGCTTCGCTCTTACAGAAGATCAGGTTTCGTTGTGATCGATATCCAGCTTGTAGAAGGTCACCTTGCCGCCTTCGGTGGTGTAGCCGGTGTTGTCCTGCACGTACACCCCGGCCTTGAAGTACAGCGGCTTGTCGCGCCAGGTGCTGCTGAGCTGGGTGTCCCATTGATAGCCTGCGGCGCTGACGCCCAGGGCACCGCCCGGGCTCAGGTGGATCAGGTAGGAGAACTCGCGGTCCAGCGGCACGTTTTCGGCGACGATGATCACCCGGCTATCGGTATCGTCCGGATGCATGCGGACCTTGGCGACTATGTTGCCGCTCTGGGTGGTGGTCTTGTACTGGTACTCGACCTTCACCAGGGGCTTGGTGCTGTTGTAGGCGTGGATCTGGCCGATGACGATCTTGCCCGTGGACGGCACCTGGTTCACCGCCAGGGTGGCGTAGAGCAGGTTGTCGGCTTCCGGGTAGGTCCAGTTCTTCAGGGTGCCGTTGGAGTAGGTTTCCCGCAGCTCGCTGCGCGGGTAGATGGCGTTGGCGGTGCGGGAACCGGTGACGGGCGACCAGAAGAACAGGGTGCCGGTGTCGGAATGGAAATATTGATCCTTGAAGCCATCCACCAGTCGGGGGGTGTCGATAGTCGCCGGTGGACTGCCTTCGGGAATGCTCAGATTCCAGGTTGCGAGGTCGATCATAGTCAAAGCTTCCCGATTTGATGCCGGATAAAAAACCGACAAAGGCTTTAGCCTGCGCTTTTGAAGGCGATCTTTATAAGCGTAGAAGGGGCTTTTGTTAATGCCCGTCCGGCGGATAATTGGCGTCAACCATCTGTCGAAAAAACACATCCACCGGTTTCAGCAGCTATGGGGCTGACCGTTAGTCGGGTGCCTCGGGCTTTGGCTAAATGATGGCGCTGTGACAGCTTCTGCTTTGTTGGATCCAGGTCTAGAGTGAAGTCTCAGTATTTGTCCGGTCTTGTTCGCAGGCCGACCCTACACAGACAAGAGAAGCAGCATGGAATGCGCGCAAACTCGGCCAGGTGAAGCCCGCTCGGTCTTACTGATTGTTGATGATTACCCCGAAAATCTGCTCAGCATGCGTGCACTCCTGCAGCGCCACGACTGGCAGGTCATGACCGCCGCCTCGGGTGTCGAGGCCCTGGGTCTGTTACTGGAACACGACATCGATCTGGTGTTGCTGGATGTACAGATGCCGGAAATGGACGGTTTCGAAGTCGCCCGCTTGATGCGCGGCAGCCAGCGAACCCGGCTGACCCCGATCATTTTCCTCACCGCCAACGAGCAGTCCAAGGACGCGGTGATCAAGGGCTACGCCAGCGGCGCGGTGGATTATCTGTTCAAGCCGTTCGATCCGCAGATCCTCAAACCCAAGGTGCAGGCGCTATTGGAGCAGCAGCGCAATCGCCGCGCACTGCAGCGCCTGAGCCATGACCTGGAGAGTGCCAGGGCCTTCAATGCCTCGGTGCTGGACAACGCCGCGGAGGGGATTCTGGTGGTGGATGAGGGCGGGGTCATCCGCTTTGCCAACCCGGCGATTTCCCGCTTGCTCAACGCTCCGGTGAATGAGCTGGAGGGGGCGTGGCTGCTCGACTATCTGCAAAAGCCCCATGTGCCGCAGTGGGCCGAATCCGAGCTGTATGCCAGCTATCGCAAGGGCGAGACCTACCGCCTGCACGACGCCACGTTGCGTACGGCTCCGGGCCAGCAGGTGTCGGTGGCGTTGTCCTGTGCGCCGCTGCCGAGCGAGCAGAAGGCGATGGTGGTGACCTTGCTCGACATGTCGGAAGTCCGTCATCTGCACCAGCAACTGGAATACCAGGCAGTGACCGACCCGCTGACCGGCCTGCTCAACCGTCGTGGCTTCTACCAGACCGTGGAAAGCCTGTTGTTGCGCAGCGAGCGCTCCGACAAGTCGTTGGTGCTGCTGTACCTGGACCTGGACGGATTCAAGCGGGTCAACGATTCCCTGGGGCATGACGCCGGGGACCGGGTGCTGCGCTGGGTGTCCGAACAGATAAAGGCCTGCCTGCGCTCCTTCGACATCCTGGCGCGCATAGGCGGCGATGAGTTCACCGCTTTGCTGGAGCTGGAGTTTCCGGAACAGGCGGCGAAGATTTCCGAGAAGCTCATCGAGCGCATATCGATCTGTCAGCAGTTCGATGGCCTGGAGGTCGCGCTGGGGGCCAGTATCGGTATCGCCATCTACCCCGATTGCGGTTCCAATCTGGATGGCCTGATGCGCGCGGCGGACATCGCCATGTACGAGTCCAAGCGTGCCGGGCGCCAGCAATATCGTTATTACGACCACGAAATGAACGGCCGTGCCCGCTCGCGGCTGATGCTCGAGGAAAGCGTGCGCAGCGCGGTCGAGCACAAGGAGTTCAACCTGGTGTACCAGCCCCAGGTGGCGATTGCCGATGGGCGCCTGCGCGGTTTCGAAGCCCTGTTGCGCTGGCGGCATCCGAGTGTCGGCGATGTGCCGCCGGGGTTGTTTCTGCCGCTGCTGGAGGAGGCGCGGCTGATCAGCCGCCTGGGGAGCTGGATCTATCAGCAGAGTGCGAGCCAGCGGGCGTCCTGGAAAACGCTGTTCGCCGAGCAGACCGTGCTGGGCGTGAGCTTGAGCGGCACCCAGTTCGCCATGCCGAACCTCGCCACCGAACTGCGCCAGGTCCTGGAACGCCATGGCCTGGAACCTCGGCAGTTGGAGGTCGAGATCACCGAAGACGCCCTGACCCAGAACCTCGACGAGTCGCGCAAGCAGCTGCGCCTGTTGCGCAGTCTCGGGGTGCGGGTGGCGCTGGATGACTTCGGTTCGGGCGCCTGTTCGCTGGCCCACCTGCGGGATCTGCAGCTCGATACCCTCAAGCTCGACCGTCACCTGATCGCCAGGTTGCCGGATTCGGCACGAGATGCGGCGCTGGCGCGCTGCGTGATCGACCTGTGCAAGGCGTTCGGCGTGCTGGTGATCGCCGAGGGCGTGGAGACCCTGGAGCAGTACCGCTGGCTGCAGGCCAACGGCTGCGAGTACGTGCAGGGCTTCCTGGTGGCCCGGCCGTTGATCGCCGCGGATGCCGAGCGCTTTGCCGAGCCTTTCGACTGGAGCGCGTTGCCGGGTTGAATTCGCTACACTGGCGGCCTTTCGTGATTGCGTTGCCGTCCCATGACCGCGTTGAAGTACCTCCAGGCCTATCCCGCCACCCTGCAAGAGCAAGTGCGCCAGCTGATTGCGCAAGGGCGGCTGGGCGATTACCTGAGCCAGCGGTACCCCGGCAAGCACGGGGTGCAGAGTGACAAGGCGCTGTACGGCTATGCCCTGGAGTTGAAGCAGGAGTACCTGCGCAACGCCCCGGCCATCGACAAGGTGCTGTTCGACAACCGCCTGGACCTGACGCACCGCGCCCTGGGCCTGCACACCACGATCTCGCGGGTCCAGGGCGGCAAGCTCAAGGCCAAGAAGGAAATCCGCATCGCTTCGCTGTTCAAGGAGGCGGCGCCGGAGTTCCTGCGCATGATCGTTGTCCACGAGCTGGCGCACTTCAAGGAAAGCGAGCACAACAAGGCGTTCTACAAGCTCTGCGAGCACATGCTGCCGGGCTATCACCAACTGGAATTCGACCTGCGGGTCTACCTGACCTGGCGCGACCTGCAAGCCAGGGCAGGTGGTCCCGAGTAACCCTGTACAAGGAACGGGCGATGGACGTGAGCAAGACCAAGAGCAGCTTTTACCGCCGGCTGTATGTGGCGTACCTGATCGACAGCGGCCTGGCCAGCAATGTCCCGGCCCTGACCGAGGCCACCGGCATGCCGCGGCGCACGGCGCAGGACACCATCGCCGCCCTGGCGGATCTGGATATCGTCTGTGAGTTCGAGCAGCAGGACGGCGCGCGCAATCATGCCGGCAGCTATCGGATCAAAAGCTGGGGCGCGATCGACAAGGGCTGGATCGAGGCGAACCTGTCGCGGATCAAGACGGTGTTGGAGTATCCCTGAGGGAACTCGGCAGCCGATCGATGCGAAGGCGAACCTGCTGGCGCCAGCAGGTTCGCGATGACGCTATCAGCTTCGGCGCATGCCGATATGCGGAATATCGTCTTCCAGGTACTCCTCGCCCACGACGTTGAAGCCGTAGCGCCCGTAATACCCCTGCAAATGCGCCTGGGCCGACAGATAGATCGGCATCTGCGGCCAGCGTTTCTGCGCCTGTTTCAGGGCGTGCTCCATCAGTTCATGGCCCAGTCCCTTGCCCCGCGCTTGCGGGGCGATCACCACGCGGCCGATGACCACGTCGCCGCCCTGGGAGGTCGGGTCGAGCAGGCGCAGATAAGCCACCAGCTGGTCATCGTCCCAGGCCATCAGGTGGCAGGTGTCGCCTTCCAGGTCCTGGCCATCGACTTCCTGGTAGGCGCATTTCTGCTCGACCACGAAGACTTCGGTACGCAACTGCAGGATCGCGTACAACTGCTCCTTGCCCAGATCGGTGTGGTGTTTGCAGACCCATTCGATTGTCATCGTTTCATCCTTTGGAAAGCGGTGCCCGGATGTTAAGCGCCTGGCGGGTGGCTTGTCTTGTCTGGCGCTGGAGTGGCGTTTCTGTGAGGTAGGTCAAAATGCCATCATCGCATTGGTTCGTGGTGGTCTTCTTTGTGTAATCTGCGCTGAAGCGCTGTGCAGTGGCACCCATAAGCTACTGTTAGGGGCTGGGTCGTGGCCGTCCGCCGGCCGGAGAACCTCGAGTCTGGGCAAAAAAACACGCAGGGCTGTCCGCCCGCTAAGGATCTTTTAGCATGCCGCGATTGCATCGAGCCTTTGCTTTGATCGGATTGCTGTTGCTGGGCCAGAGCGCTTATGCGGAAAAATTGCGATTGGTCGCCGACGTCTGGCCGCCCTTCACGGATGCGACGCTGGTCAACGGCGGGCTGGCCACCGACATCGTCAGCACCGCGCTGGCCCGGGCCGGTTATGCCAGCGAGTTCGAACAGGTGCCCTGGGCGCGGGCCTTGCTTGGCGTCGGCGAGGGGCGTTACGACGTGCTGGTGAATGCCTGGTTCAATGAGGCCCGCACCCAGTTGGGGCAATTCTCCTCGGAGTATCTGGTCAATCGGGTGCGCTTCATCCGGCGCAAGGATGCCCCCATCGAATACACCAACCTCAAGCAACTGCACCAGTACCCCATCGCGGTGGTGCGCGGTTATGCCTACTCCCCCGATTTCGACAGCGATCCAGAACTGCAGAAGGTCCTGGTGCACAACTTCGCGATGGCGGTGCGCATGCTGGCAGCCGACCGGGTCAAGCTGACCCTGGAGGACGAGTACGTTGCCCGCTATTACCTGGCGCGGGAGTCGCCGCGGGTGCGTAACGCGGTGGAGTTCCTGCCCAATTCCCTGAGCGAGAACGGCCTGCATATCCTGGTCAGCCTGAAGAACCCCGCACATGCGCAGATCGTGGCGGGGTTCGATCGAGAGATCGAGGCGATGAAAGCCGACGGCAGCTACGACCGCTTGCTGCGCCAGCACGGGATGTGAAACGGCGCCATTAAAGCTGCTGCCGCAGGCTGGGCGCCGAGGCCGAAACCTGTGGCGTTCTTGAAAGCTTGCGCCTCCTGCGGAGGCGATCGCAGCCTGCGGCAGCGGCTACGCGGCCTGTTCTTCGCCGGTGTCCTTGATCAGATGCGCCGCCAGGGTCCGCAAGGGGCCCAGTTGGCGGCAGATCAGCGCCAGTTGGGTCTGCACCAGCCGCTGGCCTTCATCGATCTCGTCCGGCATCTGCTCCAGCTCATTGGCCAGGGCCTCTTCGGCATCGCTCTGGATCGCCACCGGCTGCTTGCTCGCCAGGCCCTGGGCGATTTCATCGATGCTGCTGGCCAGGCTGACCCCGGCCCCGCCGATCAGGTGCTCGCGGACTTCCGCCGGCAGCTGGGTTTCCCGATGCGCGCCGAGGCCGGAGAGGTAACTGAGCAGGGTGTGCGAGAGCACCAGGAAGCGAAAGCCCACGTCCGCTTCCTTACGGAAATGCCCAGGCTCCATCAGCATATTGGCCAGGGTGGTGGACAGCGCCGCGTCGGCGTTGTGGGCGTTGCGCCGGGCCAGGCGGTAAGCCAGGTCGTCGCTCTTGCCGGCCGCGTACTGCTGCATGATCTGCCGCAGGTAGATGCTGTTGCAGGTCAGGGTATTGGCCAGCACCTTGTTCAGGCGTCGGCCCTGCCAGTCCGGCAGGAACAGGAACACCGCCAGGCCGGCGATCAGGCTGCCCAGCAGGGTATCGAACAGACGTGGCAGCAACAGCCCGTAGCCGTCGCCCACCTGGTTGAAGCAGAACAGCACCATGATGGTGATGGCGCCGGTGGCCAGGGTGTAGCGGGTAGTGCGGTTGGTAAAGAACACCACCCCGGCGGCAATCGCGAACAGCGACTGCACCAGCGGGCTGGGGAACAGGTCGAACAGCGCCCAGGCGACCACCAGGCCGATGGCGGTGCCGATGATTCGCTGGCCCAGCTTGCGCCGCGTGGCGCCATAGTTCGGTTGGCAGACGAACAGGGTGGTGAGGATGATCCAGTAACCCTGGGAGGGGTGGATCAGGTGCACCATGCCGTAGCCGATGCTCAGGGCCAGGGGCAGGCGCAGGGCGTGGCGAAACAGCAGCGACGTCGGGGTCAGCTGGGTGCGCAGGCGGGTCCAGACGTCCTTGAGGTTGCGCGGCGAACGGTCCAGCAGGCTGCTGTCGGTGGCGTCGGCCAGGGCGTCGGGGTTGCTGGCGTCACTGAGCAGGCGGTCGAGGGTGCCGAGGTTGGCGGCCAGCGCCCGCAGCGAACGCAGCAGGCCGCGCCAGGCCGGGTTGCTCTGGATGCGCAGGTGTTCCAGGGAGGCGTGCAGGTCGCTCAGGGCCTCGGCGAAGCTGGCGTCGTAGACGAAGGGCTGGCGCAGCTGGATGGATTCGCCCAGGGCCCGGCAAGCCTTGCCCTGCTGGCGCAGCAGGCGCTGGCAGCGGAACAGTACGTCGCTGTGGAAGAACGCATCGGCCAAGGCGTTGTAGGGGTAGTGGGACGAGCTGGCGCGTTCGTGGATGTCCTGGGCGAGGAAGTACAGCTTCAGGTAGCGGCTGACTTTGGAGCCCGGCCGGCCGTTGCCGACCCGGTGCAGGATGATTTCCTTGGCGGCGTTCAGGGCCGCCACTACCCGGCCGTTCTGCTGCGCCAGTTCCAGCCGGCGTGCTTCCACGTCCAGTTGGCGGATCGGCTCGAACAGCGACGACTTGAGCTTGAGGTAATAGCCCAGCTCGCGGAACAGGCGCGCCAGGCTCTGCTGCACCGGTTGGTTGGAAAACATCGCCTGCCAGAGTACCGACAGCAGGCCGTACCAGGCGGCACCGGCCACCAACAGCAGCGGTTCGTGCCAGAAGTCGGTGACGGCGCCGCCGCGCTGGTCCACGCCGATCATGGTGTAGACCGACAGGATCAGGGTCGCCGAGGCGATCGCCCCGTAACGTTCGCCCAGGGCGCCGAGCATGGTCAGGCCAAAGCTGGCCAGCGCCAGGGCGATGACGAAGATCCAGGGGTAGGGGAACAACAGTTCGACGGAAAGGGCGGCGACGCTGAAACACACCAGGGTCACGGCCAGGGCATTGATCCGGCCTTGCCAGCTGTCGTCGGTCTCGGCCAGGGCGCTGGCGATAATCCCCAGGAACAAGGGGATCAGCAAGGCCATTTCGTCCTGGTACCAGCACAGCGCCATGCTCCCGGTCAGAGCGATGAACACCCGCACGCTGTAGCTGAATTTATCCAGCGCCCAAAGGCGCCGCAGTGACTGACGAAAGCTGGTCGATGACATGAAGTGAGAAAGCCTTCCGGGGCGATGCCGCTAAATTGAGCCAGTATTGACGACCGCGCAATGGGGTCGTCACATCCGACAGCAAATTCTGTTCCCGCTGATCTTCATCGGTACCTGTAGCCGCTGCCGAAGGCTGCGATCGACCCGAAGGGGCGCAGCGATCTGGCGTCCCCCCGAGGTCCTGCGGACCTATCGCAGCCTTCGGCAGCGGCTACAGGAAATGGGGAAATCTTGTAGCCGCTGCCGAGCCCCGCGAGGCTGCGATCGGGCGCGCAGCGGCCGCATAACAGGCGACCGTGTTCGGCCTGTCCCACCGCAGTGGCCGGTTCTGCGGCTCCTGGGGCAGCGGCTACAGGCCAGGCGAATGCCGGCGGATCAGACGTACTGCGCGGCCGCGTAGCCGGAGGCCCAGGCCCACTGGAAGTTGAAGCCGCCCAGGTGGCCGGTGACGTCCAGCACCTCGCCGATGAAATACAGCCCCGGGCTCTTCAGCGACTCCATGGTCTTGGACGACACCTCGCGAGTGTCGACGCCGCCCAGGGTCACTTCGGCGGTGCGATAACCCTCGGTGCCGGCCGGGACCACTTTCCAGCACGCCAGTTGCTCGGCGATCTGCGCCAGTTCGGCGTGGGTGTACTGCTTCATCGGTTTGGAGATGAACCAGTTGTCTGCCAGCAGGCCGGCCATCTTCTTGGTGAAGATCTCGCCGAGCAGGGTCTTCAGCTCGCTGTTCGGGCGTTCGGCCTGTTGCTGTTGCAGCCAGCTTGCGGCGTCGTGGTCCGGCAGCAGGTTGATCTCCACCGTGTCGCCGGATTCCCAGAACGAGGAAATCTGCAGGATCGCCGGACCGCTCAGGCCTCGGTGGGTGAACAGGATGTTCTCGCGAAAGCTCATGTCGTTGCAGCTCACCAGGCAGTCCACCGAGGTGCCGGACAGCTCGCCGCACAGCTCCTTGAGCTGGTCGGTGATGGTGAACGGCACCAGGCCCGCGCGGGTCGGCAGCAGCGTGTGGCCGAACTGCCTGGCCACCTGATAGCCGAAGCCGGTGGCGCCCAGGGTCGGAATCGACAGGCCGCCGGTGGCGATCACCAGGGATTGGCACTGGAGCTGGCCGAGGGTGGTTTCCAGCAGGTAGCCGCTGTCGAGCTTCTCGATCTGCTGGATCGAGGTGTCCAGGTGCAGTTGGACGCCGACCTGGTCGCACTCGTCGAGCAGCATGCCGAGGATGTCGCTGGACTTGTTGTCGCAGAACAGCTGGCCGAGTTTTTTCTCGTGGTACGGCACGCCGTGCTTGGCCACCAGGCCGATGAAATCCCACTGGGTGTAGCGGGCCAGGGCCGACTTGCAGAAATGCGGGTTGTGCGAGAGGAAATTGCCCGGCTCGGTGTACATATTGGTGAAGTTGCAGCGCCCGCCGCCGGACATGAGGATCTTCTTGCCGGCCTTGTTGGCGTGGTCCAGCAGCAGCACCTGGCGGCCACGGCCGGCCGCGGTCAGCGCGCACATCAACCCTGCGGCGCCAGCGCCAATGATCACGACTTCGGTAGAGCGCAAAACGGTGTCCTCACACAAGTGTCGAGGCAACCCCGTTCCCGTAGGAGCGAGGCTTGCCCGCGATGAACGATGATGCGGTTGTACCTGGCAGACCGCGGTGCCTTGATCGCGGGCAAGCCTCGCTCCGACAGGAGAGCAGGCATTGGCCGCGGTGGTATTACAGGATGCGCACGCGCAGCGAACGGCCCTTGATCTTGCCGCTGTTCAGGCGTTGCAGGGCCTGCTTGGCAATGCCGCGGTCCACGGCGACATAGGCCTGGAAGTCGAAGATCGCGATCTTGCCGACCTGGGTGCCGGGGATGCCGGCTTCACCGGTCAGGGCGCCGAGGATGTCGCCCGGACGCACTTTGTCCTTGCGCCCGGCGCCGATACACAGGGTGCTCATGGCCGGCAGCAGCGGGCCGCCGCCCTGGGATTTCAGGCTGTCGATCTGTTCCCAGTTCAAGGGCGACTTCTGCAATTGCTCGATGGCCTGGGCGCGGTGCGCCTCGGACGGCGCCACCAGGCTGACCGCCAGGCCCTTCTCGCCGGCGCGGCCGGTGCGGCCGACGCGGTGGATGTGGATTTCCGAATCCCGCGCCAGCTCGACGTTGATCACCATGTCCAGGGCATCGATGTCCAGGCCGCGGGCGGCTACATCGGTGGCCACCAGCACCGAGGTGCTGCGGTTGGCGAACATCGCCAATACCTGGTCGCGGTCGCGCTGTTCCAGGTCGCCGTGCAGGCCCACCGCGGACATGCCCTTGGCGGTCAGGTGGTCGACGGTTTCCTGGACCTGCTGCTTGGTGAAGCAGAAGGCCACGCAGGACTCTGGACGGAAGTGGTTCAGCACCTTGACCACCGCGTCGATGCGTTCTTCCGGCGAGATCTCGTAGAAACGCTGTTCGATCTGGCTGTCGGCGTGCAGGGCTTCGGCCTTCACCTGCTGCGGGTCGCGCATGAACTTCGAGGCCAGCTGCTTGATGCCCACCGGGTAGGTGGCGGAGAACAGCAGGGTCTGCCGGCGCTCAGGGGTGTAGGCGATGATTTCTTCGATCGGGTCGTAGAAGCCCATGTCCAGCATGCGGTCGGCTTCGTCGAGGACCAGGGTGTTGAGGCCGTCGAGTTTCAGCGAGCCCTTGCGCAGGTGCTGGGACAGGCGGCCCGGGGTGCCGACGATGATGTGCGCGCCGTGTTCCAGCGAGGCGATCTGCGGGCCGAAGGACACGCCGCCGCACAGGGTCAGGACCTTGATGTTGTCTTCGGCGCGGGCCAGGCGGCGGATTTCCTTGGCCACCTGGTCGGCCAGCTCGCGGGTCGGGCAGATCACCAGGGCCTGGCAACCGAAGTAGCGCGGATTGATCGGGTTCAGCAGGCCGATGCCGAACGCGGCGGTCTTGCCGCTGCCGGTCTTGGCCTGGGCGATCAGGTCCATCCCCTTGAGGATCACCGGCAAGCTTTGCGCCTGGACCGGCGTCATCTGGGCATAACCGAGTGAGTCGAGGTTAGCCAGCATGGCGGCGGACAGCGGCAAAGTATTAAAAGCGGTGGCAATGGTGGTCACGGGACGGGCCTGCAAAACAAAATGTCGCGCAGTGTATCAGTCCCGCTCCCTTTACCTGCAATTTCTGGACGAGCGAGCCATCGCTCGCTCCTGTAGTCGCTGCCGAAGGCTGCGATCGGCGGCGCAGCCGACGTCAATCGAGCTGCATGTTTTATCCGATGCGGCTCAGTGCTCGATATGCTCCTGGACCTTCTTCGCCCGTCGGCCGTCCCTGGGCGACAGCTGCAGGAAGATCGCCGCCGCCAGCATTGCCATGATCCCCACCGTGAGGAAGGTCAGCTGGAAGGCGCCGAGCACGGTGTTCACGCCATCGTTGCCGACTTCGGCGGTGAAGCCGCCGAGCAGCGCGCCGGCGCAGGCCACCCCCAGGCTCAGGGACAGTTGCGCCACCACCGACAGCAGGCTGTTGCCGCTGCTGGCGGAAGCGTCGTCGAGGTCGATCAGGGTCACGGTGTTCATCGCCGTGAACTGCAGCGAGTTGATCGCCCCCAGCACCGCCAGCATGCCCAGCAGTAGCGGGTAGGGCGTCTGTTCCGTCACTAGACCCATGCTGGCGAGCATGATCCCCAGCGCCAGGGTGTTGCCGGTGAGGACGATGCGGTAGCCCAGGCGTTCGATCAGCGGACGGGCGATGGACTTGGCGAGCATCGCCGCGGCGGCCAGCGGCAGCATGCTCATCCCGGCCTGGGACGGTGAATAACCGAGGGCCACTTGCAGCAGCAAGGGCACCAGGAACGGCAGGGCGCCGCTGCCGAGGCGGGCGAACAGATTGCCGAGGATGCCTACGGCAAAGGTCCGCACCTTGAACAGCGAAGGCGCGAACAGCGGGTTGTCGATATGCCCGGCCCGCAGCCAGTAGGCCGCGAGGCAGGCCAGGCCGCCGAACAGCAGCAACATCACCCGCAGGTGCGGCAGGTGCAGTTCGCCCAGGCCCTCCATAGCGATGGTGATCAGCACCATCGCCGCGCCGAACAGCAAAAAGCCCAGGCCGTCGAAACGCGTGCGCTCGCTGCCGCGCAGGTCGGGAATGAAGCGCCAGACGGCATAACAGCCGATCGCGCCCACCGGCAGGTTGATCAGGAAGATCCAGTGCCAGGTCAGGTACTGCACCATCCAGCCGCCCATGGTCGGGCCGATCAGCGGGCCGAGCAGCCCGGGAATGGTGATGAAACCCATGATCCGCACCAGTTCCGAGCGCGGGTAGGCGCGCAGCACCACCAGCCGGCCGACGGGCAGCATCAGGGCGCCGCCCAGGCCCTGGATCACCCGGGCGCCGACCAGCATGCTCAGGGAGTTGGACAGGGCACAGAGCAATGAGCCGATGCTGAACAGCAGGATGGCGCCGAAGAAGATTTTCTTGGTGCCGAAACGGTCGGCGATCCAGCCGGAAGCCGGGATCAGCAGCGCCACGGTGAGCATGTAGGCGATGACCACGCCCTGCATGCGCAACGGATCTTCCGCCAGATCGCGGGCCATGGCCGGCAGGGCGGTATTGAGGATGGTCCCGTCGAGGGATTGCATGAAAAAGGCGATGGCCACCACCCACGGCAGCCAGCGGGCGGTGGTGGCGTCAAGTTCGGCACGGTTGGGCATGGGACCTCTTTCTTGTTGTGAACACCTATCCCCCCTGCAACCGCATCGCGGGCAAGCCTCGCTCCTACAGACGCCATCCCGTAGGAGCGAGATTTGCGTGCGACAGCGGTTACAAGGTCAACGTCAGCCGGCTCACCAGCGCGCCCGGCAATTGCGCCGAGGCAGTCTGGCGCTGGCTGTAGGTACTGGCCGACAGCAGCAGCTCGCGCTCCCGGGTCAGGCCTTCCAGGTGCGAACCCAGCAGGCTGTAGACGCTGTCATCGAAACGCATGGTGCTGACCGGAGCCTGGATCTCGCCGTTCTCCACCCAGAAGGTAGCGAAGCGGGTCATGCCGGTCAGGCGCGCCGCCGGCTGGTCCGAGTAGTTCAGGTACCACAGGTTGCTGATGTACAGGCCGGTGCCCAGTTGCTTGAGAATCTCCTGCTGCGACAACTGCCCGGGCGCCATGTTCAACGCGCTGGGGTATTCGCCGCTGCCGGCACCGTTGGTGGCCAGGCTGTATTCGGCGGCGCTGCGCGAGTTGATCAGTTGCCCTTGGGCGACGCCGCCGGCGATCAGCGACAGGTCGCTGCGCGGGTAGCCTTCGTCGGAAAACGCCGGGCTCAACGAGTCGCTGACCTGCTCGTCCAGCGACACCAGGGGGCTCAGGCTGGCATCGCCGGCATAGAGCTTTTGCAGCGGGCTGTGCTTGCTGGCGATGGACTGTGCGGAAAACCCGCCCCAGCTCAGCATGCCCATGATTTCTTCCAGGGCCGCCGGCGCCAGGTAGGCGCGATACTGCCCGGGCGCCAGGGTGCGCAACGGTCGTCCGAGAAACGCCAGCTGTTCCCGGGCCTGCTGGAAGCGCTGGGCAAAACCCTGGCTGCTCCATTCGTGCCCGGCGTAGCTGGCTTTGACGGCCTGGCCATTTTCGTGGAACAGGCTGAAATCGAAGTTGAAGCTGTTGGCCTGGTGCCAGCCAAAGGCTCCCGAGGAACTGGCAAAACCACGGCTGATGGGACCTGCCGCATAGAACCCCACCAGGTCCAGCCCGGCGGCGGCCTGGCCGATTTCGGCCACCACCTGCTCGCTGCTGGGCAGCGGGTGCTCCTGCACATTGTGGGTGTTCCAGGCATCGGGGTTGAGCAGCAGGTACGGGTCCCGGGGCAGCAGCGGCAGGGTCTCGCGCAACTGTTGCAGGCCTTCGGCCAGGCGCTGGATATCGACCTGCGGGTCGCCGGCGAGGGTGATCTCGAGGTCGGCATGGCGCCCGTCGTCGATCAGTTTGAAGCCGAGGCTGGCCTGCTGCACTTGCCCGGCCTGGCGCACCTTGGCGTGGTTGAAACGGATGAACTGCGAAGACTCGGCGGCGTAGCTCAGGGTGAACTGTTCGGGCCCGCGCACGGCATCGCGCAGCCAGCCCACCAAAGCCTGGAACTGCTCGGCCTGATTCAGGGACGTACTCATCAGGCATCTCCTCCAAATACATCGACATGGCTGAACACACAGGCCGGCGAGGCATGGCCGACGCGGATCACCTGGTTCGGTTCGCCCTTGCCGCAGTTCGGCGTGCCCAGGACCTTGAAAGTGCTGGCGTCGCCGACGGCGCTGAGGTTTTTCCAGAAGTGCGCGGAAATCGCCCGGTAGTTGGGGTTTTTCACCACGCCCTTGAGTTCGCCGTTCTCGATCAACTGGCCCCACTCACAGCCGAACTGGAACTTGTTGCGCGCATCGTCGATGGACCAGGAACGGTTGGTGGACATCAGGATGCCGTTCTCGATACCGCCGATCAGTTGCGCCAGCGGCTGGTCGCCGGGCTCGATATTGAGGTTGGCCATGCGGTCGATGGGCGGGCGGTTCCAGCTGCAGGCGCGGCTGTTGGCCACGCCGTCGAGGCCGGCGCGAAATTGCGAGAGCGCGCCGCCCAGCGGGCGCAGCAGCAGGCCCTGCTTGATCAGAAACTGCTTGCTGGCGGGCGTGCCGTCGTCGTCATGGCCGTAGCTGGCCAACTGCTCGGGAATGTCCGGGTCGAAGGTCACGTTGAGCAGGCTGGAGCCATATTGCAGGCTGCCGAAGTCGCTGCTTTTCACGAAGCTGGTGCCGGCGTAGTTGCGCTCGTCGCCGAGGATACGGTCCAGCTCCAGCGGGTGGCCGATGGATTCGTGGATCTGCAGCATCATCTGGTCCGGCATCAGTAACAGGTCGCGCGGGCCCTGGGGCGTATTGGGCGCCAGCAGCAATTGCAGCGCCTGGTCGGCGACCTGGGCTCCGGCGCCGATCAGCCCGCAGCGGCTGATCACGTCGGCGCCGCCCTGCTGGCCGAAGTTCTCGCGACCCAGGCTGCGGGTCTGGCTGTCGCTGCCGTCGTAGGCGGTGACGTCCATGCCCGGGTAGACGAAGCGCTGGGCCTGGCGCAGTTCGGCGCCGGCGCTGTTGAGGTAGATCTGCTCGACGTGGGTGAGGCCGAGGCTGACCTGCCAGTTCACCAGGCGCTCGTCCCTGGGCACGGCCGCGGACTCGTCGCCAAGCAACTGGTAGCAGTCGCTCAGGGAGGGAAAGGGCTGGTCGAGGTTGGGCGAGAAGTAGTCGCCGCGGTCGCTGGACACCGCTTGTTCGCGCAGGTCGAGCAGGGCATGGGCGGCGATCAGCCGGGCCTGTTGCTCGGCGCGTTGCAGCGCGGCCTGCAGACCGCTTTGCGACAGGTCGTTGGTGGCGGCGTAAGCCTCGACGCCATTGACCCGCACGGTGAGCATCGCGCCCTCGTCGCGGCTCAGGCTCGGCGGCTCCGCGACGTTCTTGCGCACCGACAGGTACTGGCCGGATTCGCGCACGTAGCGCAGGGAAAAGAATTCGGCGCCCGTGCGCAAGGCAGCGAAGCGCTGCTTGAGCTGGGGGTGGAAATCGAACATCTGAGGAACCTCCATGTGAACAGTCTGGCTGTTGCAGGCCTTATCGAGAGCAAGCGGGCGTCGGGCCAGGGTTTTTCTGTAGGAGCAGCCGGTCGACGCTCGATTGCTCGCGATAAAGCCCGAAGGGCTTTGAAGCCAGGTCGGAAAAGGTGCTGGGGAATGCTGCGAGCGCCTAGATTAGGCCCGTGCGGTGGGCGGTATCAAGCAGGGAGGCGCAGGGAAATGTTGGAGAACTGTAGTCGTGGCCAAGGGCTGTGATTCGGCAATCGGGTTCTTGCCTGGTGAACCGTGGTGGCTGGTTTACGTCGGCTGCGCCGCCGATCGCAGTCTGCGGCAGCGGCTACAGGCCGGATACAGCAAAAAGGCGCCGATCGTTGCGATCGGCGCCGTTCGAAGTTACTGCGCGGTAGCACTCACTTCACGTACCGGCTTGCCACGTACCGGGGCATCGCCCGCCACGTAGTAGGCGGCCTTGCTGCGCGGCAGTGGCTGGCGGCCACGGATCTTGTCGGCGATTTTCTCGGCCATCATGATCGTCGGCGCGTTCAGGTTGCCGGTGGTGATGATCGGCATGATCGAGGCATCGACCACGCGCAGACCCTGCATGCCATGCACGCGACCCTGGCCATCGACCACGGCCATTTCGTCGGTGCCCATCTTGCACGAGCAGGATGGGTGGAACGCGGTTTCGGCGTGCTCGCGGATGAATTTATCCAGCTGCTCGTCGGTCTGCACCTCGATGCCCGGGCTGATTTCGCGGCCGCGGAAGGCGTCCAGCGCCGGCTGTTGCATGATTTCCCGGGTCAGGCGGATGCCGTCGCGGAATTCCTGCCAGTCCTGCTCGGTGGCCATGTAGTTGAAGAGGATGCTCGGGTAGTCGCGCGGGTTCTTCGACTTGAGCTGGATCCGGCCGCGGCTTGGCGAACGCATGGAACCCATGTGCGCCTGGAAACCGTGCTCCTGCACACCGTTGCTGCCGTTGTAGTTAATCGCCACCGGCAGGAAGTGGTACTGGATGTTCGGCCATTCGAACTCTTCGCGAGTGCGGATAAAGCCGCCGGCTTCGAACTGGTTGCTGGCGCCGATACCGGTGCCGTTGAACAGCCACTCGGCACCGATGGCCGGCTGGTTGTACCAGAGCAGCGACGGGTACAGCGAGACCGGCTGGGTGCAGGCGTACTGCAGGTACAGTTCCAGGTGGTCTTGCAGGTTCTCGCCGACGCCCGGCAGGTCGTGGACTACCGGGATGTCCAGGCTTTCCAGGAGCTTGGCCGGGCCGACGCCGGAACGTTGCAGGATCTGTGGCGAGGCGATGGCGCCGGAGCACAGCAGCACTTCCTTGCGGGCACGGGCTTCGACGCGCTCTTCGGCGGAGCCGACCAGGTAACGCACGCCAACGGCACGCTTGCCTTCGAACAGGATCTTGTCGGTCAGGGCGTGGGTGACGATGCTCAGGGTCGAACGTTTTTTCGCCACGTCGAGGTAACCGCGGGCGGTACTGGCGCGACGGCCTTTAGGCGTCACGGTACGGTCCATCGGGCCGAAACCTTCCTGCTGGTAGCCGTTGAGGTCTTCGGTACGCGGGTAACCGGCCTGCACGCCGGCTTCGACCATGGCGTGGAACAGCGGGTTGTTGCCGGCTTTCGGCGTGGTCACGCTGACCGGGCCTTCGCCGCCGTGGTAGTCGTTCGGGCCGATGTCGCGGGTTTCGGCTTTACGGAAGTACGGCAGGCAGTCCAGGTAGGCCCAGTCTTCCAGGCCTGGCAGTTTTGCCCAGCCGTCGTAGTCCATGGCGTTGCCGCGGATGTAGCACATGCCGTTGATCAGCGAGGAGCCGCCCAAGCCCTTGCCACGGCCGCATTCCATCCGGCGACCGTTCATGTGTGGCTCTGGGTCGGTCTCGTAGGCCCAGTTGTAGCGACGGCCTTGCAGCGGGAACGCCAGGGCGGCCGGCATCTGCGTGCGGAAGTCGAAACGGTAGTCCGGGCCGCCGGCTTCGAGCAGCAGCACGGTGACGCCTTCGTCTTCAGTCAGACGGGTCGCCAGGGTGTTACCGGCGGAGCCGGCACCGATGATGATGTAATCGTATTCTTGGGACATTGAATGCACCCTCTTTGGAGTTGGTCAGGTCTGGCCATGGCGAGTGCTGAGCACTCGATCGCGGGCAAGCTCCGCTCCTACAGGAGATTTGCGTGCTTCTGTAGGAGCGAGGCTTGCCCGCGAAGGCGGCCTCGCAGGCGAAGCGAATTTCGCCTTAGAACACCGAGGCGTAGTCGCCCAGCTCGACCTGTACCGATTTGATGCGGGTGAAGTTGTTCAGCGAGCTGATCCCGTTCTCACGGCCAACACCCGACTGCTTGTAGCCGCCGACCGGCATCTTGGCGTCGGATTCGCCCCAGGCGTTGATCCAGCAGATACCGGCTTCGAGCTGATGAATCACGCGGTGCGCGCGGTTCAGGTCACGGGTTACCACACCGGCGGCCAGGCCGAAGTCGGTGTCGTTGGCGCGACGGATCACTTCTTCTTCGGTTTCGTAGGTCAGGATGCTCATCACCGGGCCGAAGATTTCTTCGCGAACGATGGTCATCTCGTCGGTGCAGTCGGTGAACACGGTCGGCGCCACGAAAGCACCTTTGGCGAATGCGCCGTCGGTCAGGCGTTCGCCGCCGCACAGCAGGCGGGCGCCTTCTTCCTTGCCCTTGGCGATGTAGCCCAGCACGCTTTCCATGTGGGCGAAGCTGACCAGCGGGCCGAAGTTGGTGTTTTCGTCTTCCGGGTTGCCAACGCGAATGCGTGCGACGCGCTCGACGATCTTGGCTTCGAAAGCGGCTTTCAGGTGGCTCGGTACGAAGACGCGGGTACCGTTGGTGCAGACCTGGCCGGAGCTGTAGAAGTTGGCCATCATCGCGGTGTCGGCGGCGCGATCCAGGTCGGCGTCGTCGAAGATGATCAGCGGCGACTTGCCGCCCAGTTCCATGGTCACGTCTTTCAGCGAGGAGCTGGAAGCGCTGGCCATGACCTTCTTGCCGGTATCGGTGCCGCCGGTGAAGGAGACTTTCTCGATGCGCGGGTGTTCGGTCAGCCAGGTGCCGACTTCGCGGCCGCTACCGGTCAGGACGTTGAACACGCCAGCCGGAACGCCGGCTTCGGTGTAGATCTCGGCCAGTTTCAGGGTGGTCAGCGAAGTGACTTCGCTTGGCTTGAAGATCATCGCGTTACCGGCCGCCAGGGCTGGCGCGGATTTCCACAGGGCGATCTGGATCGGGTAGTTCCACGCGCCGATACCGGCCACGACGCCCAGCGGCTCGCGACGGGTGTAGACGAACGAAGTGGTGCGCAGCGGGATCTGCTCGCCTTCGATGGCCGGTACCAGGCCCGCGTAGTATTCCAGCACGTCGGCGCCGGTGACGATGTCGACATACTTGGTTTCGGAGTAGGCCTTGCCGGTGTCCAGGGTTTCCAGGGCAGCCAGTTCATCGTTGCGCTCGCGCAGGATGTCCACGGCGCGACGCAGGATGCGCGAACGCTCCATGGCGGTCATCGCGGCCCAGATCTTCTGGCCTTTCTCGGCGCTGACGACAGCGCGCTCGACGTCTTCTTTAGTCGCACGTTGCACTTGAGCGAGGACTTCACCGTTGGCCGGATTGATGGCGTCGAAGGTGGCGTCGCTGCCGGCGTCGGTGTAGCCGCCGTCAATGTAGAGTTTTTGCAGTTCGAAACGGGCCATGTTGATAGTCCTCGCAAGTGCATGAGTGGTTGGCGTTGACCACTGGGCGCGCCGTGTAGCCTGGGCGCGCTGGTCAGTGGCGGTTCAGGGGGCCGAGCGTCTTGTAATGTGCTCTAGCGCTCCTGCTTAGCCAGTTGGAAATCCATGTATTCGTAAGCGATCCGGTGCGCCTGCTCGGTGTCGAAAGCGTCTCCCGACAGCGCGCCGCGCAACCACAAACCGTCGATCAGGGCTGCCAGGCCTCGCGCCGCGCTGCGTGCATCATCCAGCGGCAGGACGCGGCGGAACTGACAGCACAGGTTGGAATACAGGCGGTGATCGTTGATCCGCTGCAACCTGTGCAAAGACGGGTGGTGCATGCTGGTGGCCCAGAAGGCCAGCCAGGTTTTCATTGCCGGGCCATTGACCTGGCTGGCGTCGAAGTTGCCTTCGATGATCACCTGGAGGTGCGCCCGCGGGCTGCTGTCCTCCAGCGCCTGACGGCGCGCGGTGACGTTCTCGCTGAGGACACTCATCAGATACTGCGCAGTGGCGGCGATCAGGCCGTTCTTGTCCTGAAAGTAGTGACTGATGATGCCGTTCGAGACACCGGCCAAACGGGCGATCAGCGCAATGCTGGCGTCCCCCATCCCGACCTGATCGACCGCCAGCAACGTGGCTTCGATCAACTGCTGGCGGCGTATGGGTTGCATACCGACCTTGGGCATCTTGCACATCTCCTTAGGCCTGCTGGCAGTCGTGAAACGGCTACCGGCGTGAGGGCCAGTCTATTTTGTTTTGATTGAACGTTCAATCAACAAAGAATAAGATCTGCGACAAATCGTCGCTGCCTCCAGGTCCTTCCTGCGTGTAGATGGCGGAAAAGCGACCTCCGAAAAAGTCTGAAACCCAAGCAGGGCATAGCGTGAGCCAGCGAGGACGGATGTGTTGAATGGGCAAGACGCTTAAGGCCAGGTGACGAACTGCACGTTTGCACAAGGCCTTCGACGCTGGTTCTCAACGCAACCCCTGCGGGTTCGGGCTTTTTTCGGGGTGTCTTTATATCACCCGTCGGTCGGCTGCCAACTAACCGATTGGTCGGGTGCCGTGTTGCCTTGTGTTCTTCTCTCGCACTGCCTGGAGCATCTGTGCCATGAGTTCTGCCTCTCTTATAAAGACCCCACCGGAAAAGGTGCGGGTCAACGGTTGGGTGTTCTACACCTCCACCGCGCTGATCCTGCTGCTGACCGCCATTCTGATCATCGCCCCGCAAGAGGCCGGCAGACTGCTCGGCATTGCCCAGGCCTGGTTGTCCCGCAGCTTCGGCTGGTACTACATGGTGGTGATCGCCGCCTACCTGGTCTTCGTCGTCGGCCTGGCGTTTTCCTCCTACGGCAAGCTCAAGCTGGGGACCAAGCAAGACACTCCGGATTTCAGCTATGGCGCCTGGGCCGGCATGCTGTTCTCGTCCGGTATCGGCATTTCGCTGCTGTACTTCGGTGCTTCCGAACCGCTGGACCACTACTTCAATCCGCCTGAAGGCGTACCGGGCAGCAACCAGGCCGCGCGTTCGGCGCTGCAACTGACGTTCCTGCACTGGGGCCTGCACGGCTGGGCGATCTATGCCCTGGTCGGCCTGGCCGTGGCCTACTTTGCCTACCGCCACAACCAGCCGCTGGCGCTGCGTTCGGCGTTGTACCCGCTGGTGGGCGAGCGCTGGGTCAAGGGCGCGGCCGGCCACGCGGTGGACGGTTTCGGCATGTTCGTGACCCTGCTGGGCCTGGTGACCAACCTGGGCATCGGCTCGATGCAGGTGTCTTCCGGCCTGGAAAACCTGTTCGGCATGGAACACAGCAACACCAACCTGCTGATCGTGATCATCGTCATGAGCACCGTGGCCACCATCGCCGCGGTATCCGGTGTGGAAAACGGCATTCGCCGCCTGTCCAACCTGAACATCGTGCTGTTCAGCGGCCTGCTGATCTTCGTGCTGCTGTTTGGTCCGACCCTGCACCTGCTCAACGGTTTCGTGCAAAACGTCGGCGATTACCTCAACGGTGTGGTGCTCAAGACCTTCGACCTCTATGTGTACGAAGGCGACAGCGCCAAGTCCGACCGCTGGCTGGGCCTGTGGACCCTGTTCTACTGGGCCTGGTGGATTTCCTGGGCGCCATTCGTCGGCATGTTCATCGCGCGTATTTCCCGCGGCCGTACCGTGCGCGAACTGGTGGCGGGCGTGCTGCTGATTCCGCTGGGCTTCACCCTGGCCTGGCTGTCGGTGTTCGGTAACTCGGCCTTGGACCTGGTGATGAACCATGGCGCGGTGGAGCTCGGCAAGACGGCGCTGGAACAGCCGTCCATGGCGATCTACCAACTGCTGGATCATTACCCGGCGTCGAAGATTGTCATCGGCGTGTCGATTTTCGTCGGCTTCGTGCTGTTCCTGACCCCGGCCGACTCCGGCGCGGTGATGATGGCCAACCTGTCCTGCAAGGGCGGCAACGTCGACGAAGACGCCCCGCACTGGCTGCGGATCTTCTGGTCGGTGGTGATCACCCTGGTGACCGTCGGCCTGCTGTTCGCCGGTAACTTCGAAGCCATGCAGACCATGGTGGTGCTGGCCGGCCTGCCGTTCTCGGTGGTGCTGGTGTGCTTCATGTTCGGCCTGCACAAGGCCATGCGCCAGGACACGCAGATCGAACAGGAACAGGCGGAACTGGCGGCCCGTGGTCGTCGTGGTTTCAGCGAGCGCCTGACCCAGCTGGACCTGCAGCCGACCCAGGCGGTGGTCCAGCGTTTCATGGACAAGCACGTGACGCCGGCACTGGAAGAAGCCGCG
This sequence comes from Pseudomonas sp. GW821-FHT09E12, assembly GCF_059416085.1. NCBI lineage: Bacteria > Pseudomonadati > Pseudomonadota > Gammaproteobacteria > Pseudomonadales > Pseudomonadaceae > Pseudomonas > Pseudomonas sp. GW821-FHT09E12. The sequence continues at coordinate 521,052 of NZ_JBWKOM010000005.1, forward strand.
ACCCAGCTGCGCAACCAGGGCCTGGATGTGCAAACCCTGCTGGGCAAGTCCAAGCGTTGCATGGGCGTGCGGATCGAGATGGAAGAGGGCAACCCTTTCGTTTATGAAGTGAGCCTGGACGGCTATCTGGCGGCGCCGAGCGAATCGGCCGATGCGCCCGAAGAGCGTGCGCGCTACTACCGCGCCGAGGTCTACCTGCACAACGGCAGCCAGGAATACGACTTGATGGGCTTCACGCAGGAGCAGATCACCCGTGACGTGCTCGATCAGTTCGAAAGCCATCGGCAGCTCCTTGGCCGGGTCTACAGCTAAGACGTGAGAGGCGCGGTGTAGCCCTGTTACACCGCGTCGCCTGTATCGCGAGCAAGCTCGCTCCTACAAGGATTGCATTTGACCTGTAGGAGCGAGCTTGCTCGCGAAGCGCCATCCCTGATCCAGCGCAACACCCGCTCCCGCAACAGGGAGCAAACCTGCACCCTTTATTTCCGATAAAACAAAAACGCCGCGATCGATGTCGCGGCGTTTTTGTTTGCGTGTCGCTATTACCCCAGGTTCTTGCCGAGCAGCGCGTGGTAGAGCTCGCTGTCGCCGAGGATCCCCACCACCTTGTTGTTGTCATGCAGCACCAGCTTGTTGCCGGTCTGGTAGCGGATCTGCAGCGCGTCGCGCATGCCGATGTTGGAGTCCACCAGGGTCGGCTTGCGGCCCAGGCCTTCCACCGCCTGGCCCGGGATCCAGTTCTGCAGGTCGAGGCTGGCGCCGTTCTGGCGTGCGCCCTTGATGGTGTTGCCCTCGGCCAGGTCGAGCCAGGAGTCGCCACCCGGGTCCAGGCACACCGAGCCGTTGATGCGTTTGCAGTTGTCCAGGGTGCGCATCAGGCTGCGGCCGCAGAGCACGTTGAGCGGGTTGGTATGGGCGACGAAGGTGCGCACATAGTCGTCCGCCGGGTTCAGCACGATTTCTTCCGGCTTGCTGTACTGGATGATCCGCCCGTCTTTCATGATGGCGATGCGGCTGCCCAGCTTCAGGGCCTCGTCGAGGTCATGGCTGACGAACACGATGGTCTTGCTCAGCTTGCGTTGCAGTTCCAGCAGTTCGTCCTGCAGGCCCTGGCGGATCAGCGGGTCGAGGGCGGAGAAGGGTTCGTCCATCAGCAGGATGTCGGCGTCCATCGCCAGGGCGCGGGCCAGGCCGACACGTTGCTGCATACCGCCGGACAGTTCGTCGGGCTTCTTGTTGCGCCACTGGGTCAGGCCCACCAGCTCGAGTTTCTCGTCCACCAGCTTGCGCCGTTCCTTTTCCGGCCGGCCCTGCATTTCCAGGCCGAAGCTGATGTTCTCGCGAACGGTCAGCCAGGGCATCAGGGCGAACTTCTGGAACACCATGGCGATGCGCTTGGTGCGCATCATCTTCAGTTCCGCCGGGGTACAGGAAGCGATGTCGATCTGCTTGCCCTCATGCTCGACGAACAGCTTGCCACGGCTGACGGTGTTGAGGCCGTTGATGCAGCGCAGCAGGCTCGACTTGCCGGAACCGGAGAGGCCCATCAGCACGCAGATTTCGCCTTTCTCGATGTCCAGGCTGGCCTTTTCCACACCGACGATCAGGCCGGTCTTTTTCAGGATATCGTTGCGGGTCATACCCTGATCCAGCAGCTTGAGCGCCTCGCGTGGATCCTTGGAGAAGATAACGTCGACGTTATCGAAGCGGATTATGCTCATGCGTCACCCCCTACTTTGGCTTCGGGTTGTTTGCAGATACGGTCGAGCATGATCGCCAGCAGTACGATTGCCAGGCCTGCTTCGAAGCCCAGGGCGATATCGGCGGTGTTCAGTGCGTTGACCACGGGTTTGCCCAGGCCATCGGCGCCCACCAGGGCCGCGATCACCACCATCGACAACGACAGCATGATGCACTGGGTGATGCCGGCGGCGATGCTCGGCATGGCATGGGGCAGCTCGATACGCGACAACAGTTGACGGCGGGAGCAGCCAAAGGCCTTGCCGGCGTCCATCAACTCTTGTGGTACATCGCGGATGCCCAGGTAGGTTAGGCGGATCGGCGCGGCAATGGCGAACACCACCGTGGAAATCAGGCCTGGTACCACGCCCAGACCGAACAGGGTCAGGGTAGGAATGAGGTAAACGAAGGTCGGTACGGTCTGCATCAGATCGAGCACCGGACGCATCATGGTGTAGAACATCGGCTTATGCGCGGCGACGATGCCCAACGGCACGCCAATGAGCACGCAGACCAGGGTGGCGAACAGCACCTGGGCCAGGGTTTCCATGGTTTCCTGCCAGTAACCCAGATTGAGGATCAGCAGGAAGGACAGCACGACGAAGGCGGTCAGGCCCCATTTGCGTTGAATGATATGCGCCAGCAAGGCAATCAGGCCGATCAAGGCCAGTGGGTTGAACCAGGTCAGCGCAAACGTCACGCCGTGGATCATCGTTTCCAGGGTCGATGCGATCGCATCGAATGTGTTGGCGCCGTGTTGCGTCAACCATTCGACGAAGGCAGCGATGTACTGGCCTAAAGGGATTTTCTGATCAATGAGCATGGTATTGAACGTCCGCATGCAAGGAATAAACAGCCCGGGCGGGCGACCCCGCCCGGCATAAGCGACTTACTGTGCAAGCTTGGCTTTCACGGCCTCCAGGCCAGGTTTTCCGTCAATGGTGGTCACGCCAGCGAGCCAGGTATCGAGTACCTCGGGGTTTTTCTTCAGCCAGGCCTTGGCGGCCGCCTCGGGCTTCATCTTGTCGTCCAGGACGTTACCCATCAGGGTGCTTTCCATGTTCAGGGTGAACGACAGATTCTTCAGCAACTGACCGACGTTGCTGCATTCCTCGGCGTAGCCCTTGCGGGTATTGGTGTAGATGGTCGCCTGGCCGTAGTTGGGGCCGAAGAACTCGTCGCCGCCGGTCAGGTACTTCATCTTGAAACGGGTGTTCATCGGGTGCGGTTCCCAGCCCAGGAACACCACCGCGGTGCTGCGCCGTTGCGCGCGCTCGACCTGGGACAGCATGCCCGCCTCGCTGGACTCGACCACCTTGAAGCCGGCGTCCTTGAGGCCGAAGGCGTTCTTGTCGATCATGCTCTGGATCATGCGGTTGCCGTCGTTGCCCGGCTCGATGCCGTAGATCTTGCCGTCCAGTTCTTTCTTGAACTTGGCGATGTCGGCGAAATCCTTCAAGCCCTTGTTGTACAGCTCTTCCGGGACCGCCAGGGTGTACTTGGCGTTCTCCAGGTTGGCGCGGATGGTTTCCACGGTGCCGGCATCGCGGTAGGGCTTGATGTCGTTTTCCATGGTCGGCATCCAGTTGCCGAGGAACACGTCCATGTTCTTGCCGTCGGCCAGGGACTTGTAGGTCACCGGTACGGAAATCATCGTGGTCTTGGTCTTGTAGCCAAGGGCATCGAGCACGACGCTGGTGGTCGCGGTGGTGACGGTGATGTCGGTCCAGCCGACATCGGAGAAGTTTACGGTGCTGCATTGCGCCGGTTCTGCGGCGTGCGCCAGAAGCGGCAGACTCAGCATGGCGGCCAACAACAACGACGGGGAACCTTTCATGGGGTGGACTCCTGGGTGTTTTCTGGCGGTGTGTCTGACCGCACTTATAAGTGTTGCGGTTGGGGCGAGTGGGACAGCTCTACCACAGTGCCTTGCAATCGAGTCGAGACTGATCATGTACCAGTGAAAATCTGACGCCTACAGGGTGCGTCGTATCCAGTACAGGGAGGGTCGCATCCAGTGTCGGTGAGGTCGCTTACAGCTTTTTTCAGCACTTTTTGCCCATCTGAACCGCAAAAAAACGGCCAGAACCGCAGGTCCGCGGACCACGGCGTTGGTGGGCATGAGTGAGTCGGTGTGAGACGTCGAACGACACTGCAAAAGCCTGATGATGCGCGTATCTCGGCGGATTACTGCTTGAGCGTAGCAGCTTCGCCACCGGGCGTTTTGGCGCCCGGCGTGTGCTCATCGAGGAGTTTCGCAGTCATGGCTATCAGTGTTTTCGACCTGTTCAAAATCGGCATCGGCCCCTCCAGTTCCCACACCGTCGGGCCCATGCGCGCCGCGGCGCTGTTCGTCCAGGCCCTGCGCGAGAAAGACCTGCTGGGCCAGGTGCGCCGCGTCGAGGTAAGGCTCTACGGTTCGCTGTCGGCCACCGGCATCGGCCACGGCAGCGACAACGCGGTGATCATGGGGCTGATGGGCGAATGGCCGGATGCGATCGATCCGTCGCAGATTGGCTGTCGCATCGAGACCCTGCGCGAAACCAATACCCTGCTGCTCGACAACCGCCTGCCGATTCCCTTCGTCTGGGCGCGCGACATGCTGCTGATCGACGAAAACCTGCCGTTCCATCCCAACGCCATGACCCTGGTGGCCGAAGGCGACTCCGGGGAGCTGCACCGCGATACCTACTATTCCGTGGGCGGCGGTTTTGTCGTCGACCAGGCCCAGGCCAGCAGCGGCGTGGTGGACCTGGATCGCACCGAATTGCCTTATGACTTCTCCAGCGCCGTGGAGCTGCTGAGCCTGTGCCAGAAGCACAACCTGCGGGTGGCCGAACTGATGATGGCCAACGAGAAGGTCTGGCGTTCGGAGGAGGAGATTCGCGCCGGCCTGATGAAGCTCTGGCAGGCCATGCAGGATTGCGTCGAGCAGGGCCTGAAACACGAAGGCATCCTGCCCGGCGGGCTCAATGTGCGGCGCCGCGCGGCCAAGCTGCATCGCAGCCTGCAGGAACTGAACAAACCCAATGTGATCGGCTCGACCCTGAGCGCCATGGAGTGGGTCAACCTGTTCGCCCTGGCGGTGAACGAGGAAAACGCCGCCGGCGGACGCATGGTGACGGCGCCGACCAACGGCGCGGCGGGGATCATCCCGGCGGTGCTGCATTACTTCATGCGCTTCAGCGAGGACGTCACCGACGCCAACGTGGTGGACTTTTTCCTCGGCGCGGCGGCGGTGGGCATCCTCTGCAAGAAAAACGCCTCGATCTCCGGCGCCGAAGTCGGCTGCCAGGGCGAGGTGGGTTCCGCCTGCGCCATGGCCGCCGCCGGCCTGGCGGAGATTCTCGGGGCGTCGCCGGAGCAGCTTTGCAATGCCGCGGAAATCGGCCTGGAGCATAACCTCGGCCTGACCTGCGACCCGGTCGGCGGCCTGGTGCAGGTGCCGTGCATCGAGCGCAACGCGATTGCCGCGGTGAAGGCCATCAACGCCGCGCAAATGGCCCTGCGCGGCGACGGCCAGCACTTCATTTCCCTGGACCGGGTGATCCGCACCATGCGCGATACCGGCGCCGACATGCACGACAAATACAAGGAGACATCCCGCGGCGGCTTGGCGGTCAGCGCTGTGGAGTGTTGATGCTTTAACAGCGGGACTGCTGCGCAGTCCATCGCAGGCAAGTCGGATCGCCGCCCGCTCTCTCCTACAGCAAAACGCATTCCGTAGGAGCGAGGCTTGCCCGCGATGACGCCGGATCATCCACCGCCTGTTTCCAGCCTACTGCTCATAAATTGAACACCCCGCGGCGCCCTCGCCACCTTTTGGAGCGTCGCAAACAGGTAAGTCCCAAGGCTCATCGGTCAGGTTTTTCGCTGACCTCGGCTGAGCGCCCACCTGTGCTTGCGGTGACACTCTTTTCCCGGGACGTTTCTCGCCGTTCCCACAAGTGCTACCGATTTGCTCACAGCCACCGGGCCAGGGCCCTTCCAGGCCGATTCGACACTGATAACCCGCACATTGCGCACGGCTTATATAGACGCATCGCGACGTCGTTTTCAGGAGTTATTGAATGGCCATTCAATTTTAGGCATGGCAATTGCTCTGTCCTCACAAAGCCCGTCTCCCACGTGAGAACGATGGCAATAACAAGAGCCTCCGCCTGAGGCCATCACCTGCTTTGTGTGAGGAGATACCGCGATGACGTCGTTCAACTCCGGGGCTCAACCCCAGAACCGTGCGCCTCAATCCATCGGCTTTTTGCTGCTGGACAATTTCACGCTGATTTCCCTGGCGTCCGCGGTCGAGCCGCTGCGCATGGCCAACCAGTTGTCCGGTCGCGAGCTGTATCGCTGGACCACCCTCAGCGTCGACGGTGGCCAGGTCTGGGCCAGTGATGGCCTGCAGATCACCCCCGACGCCTCCATGCACAAAGCCCCCGCCCTGGACACCGTGATCGTCTGCGGCGGCATCGGCATCCAGCGCACCGTGACCCGCGAACATGTGTCGTGGCTACAAAGCCAGGCGCGCCAGTCCCGCCGCCTCGGCGCGGTCTGCACCGGCAGCTGGGCCCTGGCCTGCGCCGGCCTGCTCGACGGTTTCGATTGCAGCGTGCACTGGGAATGCCTGGCCTCGATGCAGGAAGCCTTCCCGCGGGTGGCCATGAGCACCCGCCTGTTCACCCTCGACCGCAACCGCTTCACCAGTTCCGGCGGCACTGCGCCGCTGGACATGATGCTGCACTTGATCAGCCGCGATCACGGCCGTGAACTGTCGGCGGCGATCTCGGAAATGTTCGTCTACGAACGTATCCGCAACGAGCAGGATCACCAGCGCGTGCCGCTCAAGCACATGCTCGGCACCAACCAGCCGAAACTGCAGGAAATCGTCGCGCTGATGGAAGCCAACCTGGAAGAGCCGATCGACCTCGACGAGCTGGCGGTCTACGTTTCGGTATCCCGTCGCCAGCTGGAGCGGCTGTTCCAGAAATACCTGCACTGCTCGCCATCGCGTTACTACCTGAAGCTGCGGCTGATCCGCGCCCGGCAACTGCTCAAGCAGACGCCGATGTCGATCATCGAAGTGGCTTCGGTCTGCGGTTTTGTCTCCACGCCGCACTTCTCCAAGTGCTACCGCGAGTACTTCGGCATTCCACCGCGTGACGAACGCGTGGGCTCCAACACCGCCCAACAGGTGGCGATGATGCCGATTCCGCAGGCGCTGGTGCTGGCCGGCCCGATGTCCTCGCTGAGCCAGGCGCGCAACGAATCGACCTTCGCCAGCGTCAGGCTGTAATCACAGGCTTTTCCTGAAGTACACGACGCGCTCGGTTTCCTCGAAACCGAGCGCCTTGTGCACGGTCTGGCTCACCAGGTTTTCCAGGCCGGTATCCGAAGCCATTTCCACGCAGCCCTGATCCCGCCCCCATTGGGCGACGGCATCGATCAGCCGTTCGGCAATGCCCTGGCGCCGCTGTTCGGCGCTGACGTACAAACCCTCCAGAAACACCACCGGCGAATGCTCGGTGCCGTTCACGTAGTCGTGGCGTAACGAAGCCTCGGCCAACCCTACTGGCCGCCCATCGGCGGTATAAGCGAGCAGGTTGATATAGCGCTGCGGGTCGTCCAGCAAACTGGCGATTTCGTCCCGGTGTTCCTCGGCCGGACAGTCGGGCCACAGCGCCTGGCGCAACGGCAGCCAGTCCGCTTGATGGGCTGGCTGGCAGGGTTCGATTCGAATCATGGGGGCGGCTCCTTGGTGTGCAGGCACCGCACTCTACTCCGCGATCCGCTCCCGGCGAAGGCTCAGGCGCGGCTGTTCTGGAATTGGGCCAGGGCCGGCAACAGTTGTTTGTCGATGGCCTGGCGCACGGCCGGCAGGATGGTGGCATTGCCGGTGAGCATCTGCTCGACCATGCCCTTGAGGGCCTTGGCCCGGGCATCGCTCAAGCCGCGCACCGCACACTCGCAGGCCTGGTCGGCCGTGGCGCCGGCCGGCATTTCAAAACCCAGGGCCCTCAGTTGGCCGAGCAGGTCGTCCTGGTCAATCAGATCCGCGTGCATCATGACTCTTATCCTTGTTCAGGGAGTGTGGTCGTGAGCCGATTCTGGTAGCCACCCGGACAGTCGGCAAGGGCGAATTGTCGCAATGGCCGGGATGCCTATGAACAGGTCGTTTTCGGCTAACTTGGCTTGAAGGCGACTGGGCACACTGGATTCCAGCTCGGTCATCGAAGGTTTGGTCACCCTCGTGTCGGCTCCTCAGAAAACCTCCTCTGCCCCGATCCTGTCACGGCTTGATCGGGGATTTTTTTGCCTGGAGAAAGGTGGTGTCTGGGCCATTTTTTCGCGAGCAAGCTCGCTCCTACAGGTTCGCGTCGTAGCACGATGCTGGGTACGACATCGCCTCTGTAGGAGCGAGCTTGCTCGCGATTGACGCGACGCGGTCTAGCGCTGCAACACCAGGATCCGCGACAGCAACTCGTCGCGGTCGATGTAGCAACCCTGGAAATGCCGCGCGCCGGTGGCGGGGTCGAAGGCGTTGCGGGCGTGCAGGGTGCGGCGGTTGTCGAAGCACCACAGCTCGCCCGGGTTGAGGCGCTGGATCAGGCGAAAGCGCGGCTCGCGGGTCATGGCGATAAAACGTCGATAAGCGCGGTAGAGCCGGGGCATGTCGTCCACCGAGGCCTCGAATGGCCCGCGCAGGAAGTTGGCCATGCGGATCTCCGTGACCTCACCCAGCGCATCCAGGGCGATCACCGGCGCCAGGCAGCGGTAGTCGCTGTGGCGGTCCTTGTTGCGAAACTCCACGGGGATCTCGCACAGCGCGTGAAACGCCTCGGGGTCTTCGCGGCGCAAGGCGTCGGCGATGGCAAAACCGTCGACAAAGATGCTTTCGCCGCCTTCGGCGTCGTTCACCAGGCAATGCAGGAACTGCAGGCCCGGTTGCAGCTCGCGGGTTGGCAGGTCGGTGTGCAGCGGCAGGTTGAAAGCGGTGTAGGCGTTGCTGTCGGCGTCGGCCTTGGATTGCACGTTGAACAACACGCCGAAATTGCTCTCGCGGATAAAGGCGATGCGCTTGGCGACCTGGGCCAGCGACCCCGGTTCGGTGGGCACGCCGCGGACCTGCGTCAGGCCGATATCGCGCACCGCCAGCAGCCATTGCAACAGCGCCTGCGGGTCCTCCATCAGCACCTGGTACTCGAACACCGGCAGGTGCAGCCGGCTGTCCCACAACTGGCTGTGCGGGCGACGCGCGCGGCGCTCGGCGCGGCTTTCATCGTCGTAGGCGTGGGCCCGCAGCCAGCCCGGATCGAAGCGGCTGAGGTGGCCGTCCTGCCAGTCGATGCTCAGGCAGCCCTGGGCGTCGATCCGGCTGACGGCCGGGGCCAGGTCTTCGGCGACGTCGACGATCTCCAGCACCTGCTCGCGGGTCACGCTGTAGACGCAGTGCGCGCAGGGGCAGTTGTCGCGCAGCCACTGATGATGAAAGGGGCTCGAGCGACCGTCGGCCCACTGCACCTGAACACGGTCCGCCTGGGCTTGTACGGCGGTCAACGCGCTGATCAACGGGTAACTGCGGAAGTCGGCAAAAACGGTGGAGGTATTCACGGTGCGCTCCTGTTTATGGGCGGTTATTTTTCCGGCGGCAGGGCAATCACCCGGCCGATCCAGGCGGGGGCGGGGAGGTTGGCCTGCTCGGCGGCGATGGCTCGCAGTCTGTTCAGCACCGGCTCGCTGAACGGCGCCGAGCGCGGGCCGGCGAGGTCGACGTGGAGCAGCATCTGCTCGTTGCCGGCCAGTTCCAGGTCGTCACCGACCTTGTGCAGGCTGTGGTACAGGTGCAGGCGCTTGCGGTCGTGGCCGATGATTTGGGTGTGTACTTCGACCTCGGTATCGAGCTTCACTTCATGCAGGTAATTGAGGTGCAGCTCCAGGGTGAACAGCGAGTTGCCGCTGGCTTCGCGGTGGTTGCTGTCCATGCCCAGCTGGTCCATCAGGGCGTCGGTGGCGTAGCTGAAAATCAGCAGGTAGAAAGCGTCCCGCAGGTGGCCGTTGTAATCGACCCAGTCGGGGCTGATGCGGGTGGTGTAGGTGGTGAGTGCGGGCATGTCATGGGCTCACGAAAATGGCGGGCTGAACCTGTAGCCGCTGCCGAAGGCTGCGATCGGCTCCGCAGGAGACGCGCTCTTGCGGCCCCTGGAAGGCTCTTCGAGCCTTATCGCAGCCTGCGGCAGCGGCTACAGGGGGCGTCAGGGTTACTCGCTGAAGCTCATGCCGTGTTTGGCCTTGGTGGTTTTAACCGCTTCGAGCACGGCGAGCAGGCAGTCATCACGATAGCGCTCCAGCGCCGAAATGCTGTGGGTGCCGAGCTGCTCGGCGGTGCCTTCGACCACGTCGTCGATCAGCTTGTCGGTCAGTTCCGGGGCCGGCAGGTAGGTCCACGGCAGCTGCAGGGCCGGGCCGAACTGGGCCATGAAGTGCCGCATGCCGGCATCGCCCCCGGCCAGGGTGTAGGTCAGGAAAGTGCCCATGAACGACCAGCGCAGGCCGGCGCCGAAACGGATCGCGTCGTCGATTTCGCCGGTGGTGGCGACGCCGTCGTTGACCAGGTGCAGGGCCTCGCGCCACAGCGCCTCCAAAAGACGGTCGGCGATAAAGCCCGGGACTTCCTTGCGCACATGCAGCGGGCGCATGCCGAGGGATTCATAGACCTTGATCGCGGCCTGCACGGCTTCTGGCGCGGTGTTCTTGCCGCCGACCACTTCCACCAGCGGCAGCAGGTACACCGGGTTGAACGGGTGGCCGACCACGCAGCGCTCCGGGTGGGTGGAACTCTCGTAGAACTCGCTCGGCAGCAGGCCGGAGGTGCTGGAGCCGATCAGCGCATTGGGCTTGGCCGCGGCGCTGATCCTGGCGTGCAGCTCGAGCTTCAGCTCCAGGCGTTCCGGGGCGCTTTCCTGGATAAAGTCGGCGTCTTTCACGCACTCCTCGATGGTCGCGACAAAGCGCAGGCGATCCTGGGACGCGCCCGGTGCCAGGCCCTGCTTCTCCAGGGCGCCCCAGGCATTGGCCACGCGCTTGCGCAGGGCCGCCTCGGCGCCGGGCGCCGGGTCCCAGGCCACCACGTCCAGGCCGTGGGCGAGGGCGCGCGCTACCCAGCCGCTGCCGATGACACCGCTGCCCAGGGCGGCGAAGGTTTTGATCTCGGTGATAAAGCTCATGGTCATTTCCTGAAAGAGTTCACGGTCTTCCTGTAGGAGCGAGCTTGCTCGCGATGGCAATCTTCCAGACGCAGAAATTGCATCGGATGCAGCCATTTTTCGCGAGCAAGCTCGCTCCTACAGAAGAAGGGATATCGGGGTCAGCCGCGCTTGCGCAGGCCCATCTTGGCCCGGCCCTCGGCCGGGGTCAGGACGCGGGCGCCGAGGCGGCTGAGGATCTCGCCGGCGCGCTCCACCAACTGGCCGTTGGTCGCCAGTACGCCCTTGTCCAGCCACAGGTTGTCTTCCAGGCCGACCCGCACGTTGCCGCCCAGCAGCACCGCCTGCGCGGCCATCGGCATCTGCATGCGGCCGATACCGAAGCCGGCCCAGACCGCGCCGGCCGGCAGGTTGTCGACCATGGCCTTCATAGTGGTGGTGTCGGCCGGCGCACCCCAGGGAATGCCCAGGCACAGCTGGAACAGCGGGTCGTCCAGCAGGCCTTCCTTGATCATCTGTTTGGCGAACCACAGGTGGCCGGTGTCGAAGATTTCCAGCTCGGCCTTCACCCCCAGCTCCTGGATGCGCTTGGCGCCGGCGCGCAGTTGCGCCGGGGTGGACACGTAAATGGTGTCGCCGTCGCCGAAGTTCAGGGTGCCGCAGTCCAGGGTACAGATTTCCGGCAGCAGTTCCTCGACGTGGGCCAGGCGGGTCAACGGGCCGACCAGGTCGGTATTGGGGCCGAACTCCATCGGGTTTTCGCCGGCGCCGATCTCCAGGTCGCCGCCCATCCCGGCGGTGAGGTTGACGATGATGTCGACGTCCGCCTCGCGGATACGCTCCATCACTTCGCGGTACAGCGCGACATCGCGGCTGAACTTGCCGGTGTCCGGGTTGCGCACGTGGCAGTGGACCACGGTGGCGCCGGCCTTGGCCGCTTCCACCGCGGCGGCGGCAATCTGTTTCGGGGTGACCGGCACGTGGGGGCTCTTGGCGGTCGTGTCGCCAGCACCGGTGAGTGCGCAGGTGATGATGACGTCGTGGTTCATGGTGCGGGTTCCTTACAGGCGTGGTGGGTCGCTGCGCAGGCGTTTGGCGCTGCGCAGAGGGAGTTCGGGGTGGTTATTGGCTGGTCAGTTTCAGGTTGTCGGCGGCCGGCTTGCCGTCGAAGGTGGTGACCCCTTCGAGCCAGCGCGCCTTGTCCTGCGGATGCTCGGCCAGCCATTGCCTGGCCGATTCCAGGGCGTCCTTGTGGTCGAGCAGCGGTTGCATCATGCGGCTCTCGTCCTCGGCGCTGAAGGTCAGGTTGCTCAGCAGCCGGCTGACATTCGGGCACTGCTCGGCGTAGGTCGGCGCGGTGACGGTCCACACCGTGGCCATGCCTTCGTTCGGGCCCAGGGCGTCGTCGCTGCCGGTGAGGTAGGTCATCTGCACATTGACGTTCATCGGGTGCGGCGCCCAGCCGAAGAACACCACGGCTTCCTTGCGTCGCACGGCGCGATCCACCGCCGCGAGCATGCCGGCCTCGCTGGATTCGACCAGCTGGAATTTGCCCAGGCCGAACTGGTTCTTGGTGATCATCGCCTTGATCTGGGTATTGGCGCCCGAGCCGGGTTCGATGCCGTAGATCTTGCCGCCCAGTTCCTTCTCGAATTTGGCGATGTCGGCGAAGGTTTTCAGGCCCTTGTCCGCCAGGTAGGTGGGCACGGCGAGGGTCGCGCGGGCGTCCTTGAGGCTGGGCTCGGCCAGCACCTTGACCTGCTTGGCGTCGACGAAGGGGGTGATGGTCTGGGTCATCAGCGGGTTCCAGTAGCCGAGGAACAGGTCCAGGCGCTGGTCGCGGATGCCGGCGAAAATGATCTGCTGCGAGGCGCTGGTCTGCTTGGTCTTGTAGCCGAGGCCGTCGAGCAGCACCTGGGCCATGGCGCTGGTGGCGATCACGTCGGTCCAGTTGACCACGCCGAGGCGCACGTTCTGGCAGCTGGCGGCGTCGGCGGCCATGGCGCCGGAGCTGAGAAAGACGGTACCGCTGAGTGCAAGGACGCAACTGCTGATCAGTCGTTTCATGAAGGTTTCCTCGGCAGGTCGTTATTGTCGGTTCCGGCGTCTATGTGCGCCGGTGATGCCACGTTACGCAGCCGGCGGGCGCTGAAAACGCACAGCGGCGACCGGCTCTTGCACTGCAGCGACCTTCGTCTTGAACCCGGCGTGGAAACGGCGTATCACAGTGGCCACGCTGCCCGTCATCCGAGTGCGTTCCATGTCCCAGGATTTCTATTTCTTGCTGATGCCGGGCTTCTCGGCCATCGGGTTCATCTCGGCCATCGAGCCGCTGCGCGTGGCCAATCGCTTTCGCGGCGAGCTGTATCGCTGGCATGTGCTGAGCGCCGATGGCGGCGCGGTATTGGCGAGCAACGGCATGTCGGTCAACGCCGACGCGGCGCTGGAGCCGTTGAAGAAGGGCGCGACCCTGTTGGTGGTGGCCGGCTTCGAACCGTTGAAGTTCGTCACCCCGGCGCTGGTGCACTGGTTGCGCCGCCTGGATGTGGAGGGCGTGACCCTGGGCGGCATCGACACCGGCAGCGTGGTCCTGGCGCAAGCCGGGCTGCTTGAAGGCCACCGCGTGACCCTGCACTGGGAAGCGATCGAGGCGTTCAAGGAGTCCTATCCGCAGCTCAGCGTGACCCAGGAGCTGTTCGAGATCGACCGGCGGCGCATCACCTCGGCCGGCGGCACCGCGTCCATCGACATGATGCTCGACCTGATCGGCCAGGCCCACGGCCCGGAGCTGGCGATCCAGGTCAGCGAACAGTTCGTGCTCGGGCGCATCCGCCCGCGCAAGGACCACCAGCGCATGGAAGTCGCCACCCGCTACGGCATCCGCAACAAGAAGCTGGTGCAGGTGATCGGCGAGATGGAACAGCACAGCGAGCCGCCCCTGAGCACCCTGCAGCTGGCCGAATCGATCAAGGTCACCCGGCGCCAGCTCGAGCGCCTGTTCCGCCTGCACCTGAACGACACCCCGAGCAACTTCTACCTGGGGCTGCGCCTGGAAAAGGCCCGGCAACTGCTGCGCCAGACCGACATGAGCGTGCTGGAAGTCAGCATCGCCTGCGGCTTCGAATCACCCTCGTATTTCACCCGCAGCTATCGCGCCCGGTTTGCCCAGTGCCCGCGGGAAGACCGGCGCCAAAGCCTGAAGGTCTGAGCTGCTGATTCTGTAGGAGCGCAGCTTGCTCGCGATGCAGGCAACGCGTTGGGTCAGGCGGGCCGCCATCGCGGGCAAGCCTCGCTCCAGAGTCAGGGTTTATTTCTTCAGCAGGGCCGCACAGGCAGTTTTGTAGGCTTCATGCTGATACTTGTTCAGCGTCGCCGGCAGGTCGAAGCTGTGCTTCTTGTTCTGCGCGTTGATGGTCTGCGGCGACAGCAGGGTCACCTCGCAGTTGTCCAGCAGCTGGAACACGCCTTCGATCTTGAAGGTGGTCGGGCCGCCGGCGAATTCGCCTTTTTTGCTGCGCTTCTTGATGGCGATGCGGCTGATGCCGTTGTCGCGGACGAAGGCGGCCACCTGGGCCGCGAAGGCTTTGACGTTGGCGGCTTCGTCATCGTCGTCCAGGGCGATTTTCTTGCAGGTGTTGGCCAGGTGTTGCGCCGTGCCGTCTTGCAGGGTTGCCAGGGCGAAGATGGCTTCGCTGCCTTTGATTTCGATGCCGCAGATGCTCATGGGAAAACCTTTTCTCGATGAATGGCGTGCAGCTTACAGTTCCAGCTGGTCGGCGCGAATGCCAAAGGCCGCGGCGATCTTCTCGCGGGTGGCGCGGCGGGGCTTGGCGACGCTTTCCTGCTGGGCGAAGGCCGGCTGGGAAATGCCCAGGCGCTTGGCGACCTCGTCCTGGGTCAGGTGCAGGTGCTCGCGCCAGGCGCGGATCGGCGTGGCGCCGTCAACGATGCGGCTGACCACGTCATGGGGGATCAGGTCCGGCTCCTGGCGTTGCGCCACATAGTCCGCATAAGGGATCACCACGAACGCCGGCTTGCCGTCCGTGCCGTTGATGATCTGGATGTCAGTAGGTGCGTTCGTCACGTTTCTTGACCTCTTGGATACTGACCACTCTGATAGCGCCATCCCAGTCGAACAGGATTCGATAGTTGCCCACTCGCAGGCGGTAGGCATAGGTGTGACCGCTGAGTGCCTTGACGTTGCCGGTGTCGGGCATGTCGCCGAGCAAGGTCACCGCGTCACGGATCTGTACCTGATGGGCGCTGTGCAATCGCAGCAGTTGTTTGACGGCCTTACGGGTCCACAGGATGCTGTTCATGAACGAATATAAGCCTTTTATAAGATTAATCAATCTTTGCTTATATTCGCTCGCGGGCCAAGGCGAGAACCTTGTCCGGGTATTGCTCATGCTTCTGTAGGAGCAGGGGGGACGCCCAGTCCTTGCCCGCGATTGCGGTATTCCTGTTGTAGAAAAACTTGCGGCCGACTCGTTACTCCTGCCCGATCGACTCAAGAAATTCCGACCGTTCATCGCTCATGCGCGCCAGGCAATCGGCCTGGGCAATGGCGTAGGCCTTGCTGCCGGGTTTGGCGGGGAAGGTATCGACGGCGCAGTCGGCGTCGCGCTGTTTCTGCCACAGCTGCTGGGCGTTCTGCACCTTGGCGGTGATGTCGGCCAGCTGGGCCTTGTCGCTGCCGTATTGCGTGCCCAGGCGTTCGAGCAGGCCCTGCAGGTTGTCGCTCAGCAGTTGCTCGGCGGTGGTTTTGTTGAAGGTGGCGCATTCCAGAGTCTGTTGATCCTGTTCGACGCTGTCGCACGGGGAGTTGTCGGCCTCTTCAGCCGCCTGTGCGCCCGTCGCCAGCAGTGCCAAAGCCAGGAAGATCGATTTCATTGCGTCGCAGCCCCCTCTAATCCAGTGATGCGGCGGATTCTGGCCCATGCGCATGACAAAGAACAGATGGGGCAAGGGACGCCCGGCAGACCCTTTGTCGCGGATTGACGCTTTCGGCAATTCCCCTGTCGTTTTTGCACCCGGCTGCCCGGGCACCGAGGCATATGCTGACCCCAAAGCGCCGGCAGACGATTCGGCGCATGAATTGCCAATAAGGGGACTGCCTGATGAGCCCAGCCGAATTGCACGCCGACAGCATCGTTATCGACGGGCTGATCATTGCCAAGTGGAACCGTGAGCTGTTCGAAGACATGCGCAAGGGCGGCCTGACCGCAGCCAACTGCACCGTGTCGGTGTGGGAGGGCTTCCAGGCCACGGTCAACAACATCGCCTCCAGCCAGAAGCTGATCCGCGAGAACAGCGACCTGGTGATGCCGGTGCGCACCACCGCCGACATCCGCAAGGCCAAGGAACTGGGCAAGACCGGCATTCTGTTCGGCTTCCAGAATGCCCATGCCTACGAGGACCAGATCGGCTACGTCGAGGTGTTCAAGCAGCTGGGCGTGGGTATCGTGCAGATGTGCTACAACACCCAGAATCTGGTGGGCACCGGCTGCTACGAGCGCGATGGCGGCCTGTCGGGCTTCGGTCGCGAGATCGTCGCCGAGATGAACCGCGTCGGCGTCATGTGCGACCTGTCCCACGTCGGCTCCAAGACCTCCGAGGAAGTCATCCTCGAATCGAAAAAGCCGGTCTGCTACTCCCACTGCCTGCCGTCGGGCCTCAAGGAACACCCGCGCAACAAGTCCGATGAAGAGCTGAAATTCATCGCCGACCACGGTGGTTTCGTCGGCGTGACCATGTTTGCGCCGTTCCTGGCCAAGGGCATCGATTCGACCATCGACGACTACGCCGAGGCCATCGAATACACCATGAACATCGTCGGCGAAGACGCCATCGGCATCGGCACCGACTTCACCCAGGGCCATGGCCAGGACTTCTTCGAATACCTGACCCACGACAAGGGCTACGCCCGTCGCCTGACCAACTTCGGCAAGATCATCAACCCGCTGGGCATCCGCACCGTGGGCGAGTTCCCCAACCTCACCGAGACCCTGCTCAAGCGCGGTCACTCCGAGCGTGTGGTGCGCAAGATCATGGGCGAGAACTGGGTCAACGTCCTCAAGGACGTCTGGGGCGAATAACGCCAACCCTCCACAGCACACACCTGTAGCCGCTGCCGAAGGAGACGCGCTCCTGCGGCCCTCGGAAGGCTCTTCGAGCCTTATCGCAGCCTTCGGCAGCGGCTACGGATGCACCAATCCAAAAGAATTCCGGAGTTTTGAAACATGGCCAAGATCGCCCCGCAACTGCCCATCGAAGTCGACAGCGAAACCGGTGTCTGGACCTCCGACGCCCTGCCGATGCTGTACGTGCCGCGTCACTTCTTCGTCAACAACCACATGGGCATCGAGGAAGTACTGGGCGCCGACGCCTACGCCGAGATCCTCTACAAGGCCGGCTACAAGTCCGCCTGGCACTGGTGTGAAAAAGAAGCCGAATGCCACGGCCTGGAAGGCGTCGCGGTATTCGAGCACTACATGAAGCGCCTGTCGCAGCGCGGCTGGGGCCTGTTCAAGATCCAGGACATCGACCTCGACAAGGGCACCGCCAGCGTCAAGCTCGAACACTCGGCCTTCGTCTATGTGTACGGCAAGGTCGGACGCAAGGTCGACTACATGTTCACCGGCTGGTTCGCCGGCGCCATGGACCAGATTCTGGCCGCCCGCGGTAGCAAGATCCGCACCGTCGCCGAACAGGTCTACGGCGGTTCCGAAGAAGGCCACGACGATGGCCTGTTCACCGTCAAGCCGTTGTAAGCGGAGTTAAGAAAAATGGCTTTCGAAGCGATGTTCCAGCCGATCCAGATCGGCAAACTGACCATCCGCAACCGGGTGCTCAGCACCGCGCACGCCGAGGTCTACGCCACCGATGGCGGCATGACCACCGACCGCTACGTGAAGTATTACGAAGAGAAAGCCAAGGGCGGTATCGGCCTGGCGATCTGTGGCGGTTCGTCCGTGGTGGCCATCGACAGCCCGCAGGAATGGTGGAGCTCGGTGAACCTGTCCACCGACCGCATCATTCCGCACTTCCAGAACCTGGCCGACGCCATGCACAAGCACGGCGCCAAGATCATGATCCAGATTACCCACATGGGCCGCCGCTCGCGCTGGGACGGTTTCAACTGGCCGACCCTGATGTCGCCGTCGGGCATCCGCGAACCGGTGCACCGCGCCACCTGCAAGACCATCGAGCCGGAGGAGATCTGGCGGGTGATTGGCAACTACGCCCAGGCCGCGCGCCGGGCCAAGGCCGGCGGCCTGGACGGCGTCGAGCTGTCCGCCGTGCACCAGCACATGATCGACCAGTTCTGGAGTCCGCGGGTCAACAAGCGGACCGACGAATGGGGCGGCAGCTTCGAAGGCCGGATGAAGTTCGGCCTGGAAGTGCTCAAGGCGGTGCGCGCCGAAGTCGGCGACGATTTCTGCGTGGGCATGCGTATCTGCGGTGACGAGTTCCACCCGGACGGCCTGTCCCACGAGGACATGAAGCAGATCGCCAAGTATTACGACGACACCGGCATGCTCGATTTCATCGGCGTCGTGGGTTCGGGTTGCGACACCCACAACACCCTGGCCAACGTGATTCCGAACATGAGTTATCCACCGGAGCCGTTCCTGCACCTGGCCGCCGGGATCAAGGAAGTGGTCAAGGTTCCGGTACTGCATGCGCAGAACATCAAGGACCCGAACCAGGCCACCCGCATCCTCGAGGGTGGTTACGTCGACATGGTCGGCATGACCCGCGCGCACATCGCCGACCCGCACCTGATCGCCAAGATCAAGATGGGCCAGGTCGACCAGATCAAGCAGTGCGTGGGCGCCAACTATTGCATCGACCGCCAGTACCAGGGCCTGGATGTGCTGTGCATCCAGAACGCCGCGACCTCCCGTGAATACATGGGCGTGCCGCACATCATCGAGAAGTCCACCGGGCCGAAACGCAAGGTGGTGGTGGTCGGTGCCGGCCCGGCCGGCATGGAATCGGCGCGGGTGGCGGCCGAACGTGGCCACGACGTGACCCTGTTCGAGAAGAAAGAGGCCATCGGCGGACAGATCACCACTGCGTCGAAAGCGCCGCAGCGCGACCAGATCGCCGGTATCACCCGCTGGTATCAGCTGGAGCTGGCGCGCCTGAAGGTCGACCTGCGCCTGGGCACCGCGGCCGATGCCGAGACTATCCTCGACCTGCGTCCGGACATCGTGGTGCTGGCCGTCGGCGGGCATCCGTTCCTTGAGCAGAACGAGCACTGGGGCGCCGCCGAAGGGCTGGTGGTCAGCAGCTGGGACGTGCTCGACGGCAAGGTCGCGCCGGGCAAGAACGTGCTGGTCTACGACACCATCTGCGAGTTCACCGGCATGTCGGTGGCCGACTTCCTCGCCGACAAGGGCAGCCAGGTCGAGATCGTCACCGACGACATCAAGCCGGGCGTGGCCATCGGCGGTACGTCGTTCCCGACCTACTACCGCAGCATGTACCCCAAAGAAGTGATCATGACCGGCGACATGATGCTGGAAAAGGTCTACCGCGAAGGCGACAAGCTGGTGGCGGTGCTGGAGAACGAATACACCGGCGCCAAGGAGGAGCGGGTGGTCGACCAGGTGGTGCTGGAGAACGGCGTGCGGCCCGACGAAGCGATCTACTACGCGCTCAAGGAAGGCTCGCGCAACAAGGGCCAGGTCGATGTCGAAGCGCTGTTCGCGATCAAGCCGCAGCCTTCGTTGAGCCAGGCGGGCGACGGTTATCTGCTGTTCCGCATCGGTGACTGCGTGGCGCAGCGCAACACCCACGCGGCCATCTATGACGCCCTGCGGATCTGCAAGGATTTCTAAGCCATACCTGTAGCCGCTGCCGAAGGCTGCGATCGACTGCGAAGCAGTCGTGCTCTTGAGTTCGCAGGGAAGTCCTGCGGACTTCATCGCAGCCTGCGGCAACGGCTACAACGACCGAGCTGGTCTTTGGGAGCTCCACCATGTTGAACACCCTTCTTCCCATCCTGCTGTTCGCAGCCATCGGCCTGGCTGTCCTGGGCGCGTTGCGGCGGGTGGCCATGTGGCGCCGGGGCCGTGCGTCCAAGGTCGACCTGATCGGCGGCCTGCTGGCCATGCCCAAGCGCTACATGGTCGACCTGCACCATGTGGTGGCGCGGGACAAATACATCGCCAACACCCACGTGGCCACGGCCGGTGGCGCCGTGGCGTCCATCGTGCTGGCGATCCTGGTGCACGGTTTCGGCCTGCATAACCGCATCCTCGGCTACGCCTTGCTGCTGATGTCGGCGGTGATGTTCGTCGGCGCGATCTTCGTTTACCTGCGCCGTCGCAACCCGCCGGCGCGCTTGTCGAAAGGCCCGTGGATGCGCCTGCCGAAAAGCCTGCTGGCGTTCTCGGCGTCGTTCTTCCTGGTGACCCTGCCGGTGGCCGGGATCCTCCCGGAAAACTTCGGTGGCTGGGTATTGGCCGCGATCCTCGGCCTCGGTGTGTTGTGGGGCGTGTCCGAGCTGTTCTTCGGCATGACCTGGGGCGGCCCGATGAAACACGCCTTCGCCGGTGCCCTGCACCTGGCCTGGCACCGCCGTGCCGAACGCTTCGGTGGCGGCCGCTCCACCGGCCTCAAGCCGCTGGACCTGGAAGACCCGAACGCGCCGCTGGGCGTGGAAAAACCCAAGGACTTCACCTGGAACCAACTGTTGGGCTTCGACGCCTGCGTGCAGTGCGGTAAATGCGAAGCCGCGTGCCCGGCCTTTGCCGCCGGCCAGCCGCTGAACCCGAAAAAGCTGATCCAGGACATGGTCGTTGGCCTGGCGGGCGGTACTGACGCCAAGTTCGCTGGCAGCCCGTATCCCGGCAAAGCCATTGGCGAACACAGTGGCAATCCGCACCAGCCGATCGTCAACGGCCTAGTGGACGCCGAGACCCTGTGGTCGTGCACCACCTGCCGCGCCTGCGTCGAGGAATGCCCGATGATGATCGAGCACGTCGATGCCATCGTCGACATGCGCCGTCACCTGACCCTGGAAAAGGGCGCCACCCCGAACAAGGGCGCCGAAGTCCTGGAAAACCTGATCGCCACCGACAACCCGGGCGGTTTCGCCCCGGGCGGGCGGATGAACTGGGCGGCGGACCTCAACCTGGCGCTGCTCGGCGAGAAGAAGACCACCGATGTGCTGTTCTGGGTGGGCGACGGTGCGTTCGACATGCGCAACCAGCGCACCCTGCGCGCCTTCGTCAAAGTGCTGAAGGCGGCCAAGGTCGACTTCGCGGTGCTGGGCCTGGAAGAACGCGACAGCGGCGACGTGGCCCGGCGCCTGGGCGACGAGGCGACCTTCCAGCTGCTGGCCAAGCGCAATATCCAGACCCTGGCCAAGTACAGCTTCAAGCGCATCGTTACCTGCGACCCCCACAGTTTCCATGTGCTGAAAAACGAATACGGCGCCCTCGGCGGCGAGTACGTGGTGCAGCACCACAGCACCTACATGGCCGAGCTGATTGGCGCCGGTGCCCTCAACCTGGGCCAGCACAAAGGCAACAGCGTGACCTATCACGACCCGTGCTACCTGGGCCGCTACAACGGCGAGTACGAGGCGCCGCGCGAGGTCCTGCGCGCCCTGGGGATCGAGGTCAAGGAAATGCAACGCTCCGGTTTCCGCTCGCGCTGCTGCGGCGGTGGCGGCGGCGCGCCGATCACCGACATTCCGGGCAAGCAGCGGATCCCCGACATGCGCATGGACGACATTCGCGAAACCGGTGCCGAGCTGGTGGCCGTGGGTTGTCCACAATGCACCGCGATGCTCGAAGGTGTGGTCGAACCACGACCGCTGATCAAGGACATCGCCGAACTGGTGGCCGACGCCTTGCTCGAAGACGCCGCGCCTGGCAAGCCGGTGACCCCGGCCAAACGTGAACCTGCGGAGGCCCACTGATGAGCGACATTATCCGCCGCGACCCACGGGCCGAATGGATCGCCCGTAACCGCCTGCACCCGCTGCACGCGGCCATGCAGCCGGCGCAGCACAGCTGGATGGGGCCCAACGGCATCCTCCGCAAGAACCCCCACGGGATCGGTTTCATCGGCCCCAACGGTATCAAGCGCATCGACCGCAGCGGCGCCCAGCAGGGCGGGGCGGTCAAGCGCAGCGCCGCGGTCGAAGTCCAGCTGCCGCTGCATCAGGTGGCGCAGCCGGCGTTCTACATCAGCGTGGTGCCGGACATGGTCGGCGGCCGCCTGAGCAGCCACGACCGCGACCTGCTGGGCCTGGCCCATCAGCTGGCCGGCAAGGACGGCGCGGTGCTGGCGGTGGTGTTCGGCGAGCACAAGGAAAACGCCTTCGCCACGGCCGGCGTCGACCGCCTGCTGGTGCTGGAAGGCAACGAATTCAGCGGTTATGCACCGGAACAGCGAGTCCAGGGCCTGCGGGCTGTGGATAACCAGTTCAGCCCACGCCACTGGTTGCTGCCCGACAGCCGCACCGGTGGCGGCGAACTGGGCCGGCGTTTTGCCGCGGCCCTGGGCGAACGCCCGGCCACGCGGGTCTGGCAGGTCAAGGACGAGCAATGCATCGGCCGCGCCGGTGCCGGCTTGCAGGACCTGGCGCGACCGTTGGCGCGGCTGATCCTGGCCGCCGCCGAATGCGCGGAACCGGTCAGTGAAACCCGCCACGAAGCCCTGCCGGTGGAGTTATCCACAACGGTGGCGCGCAGCCTGGCGCGAATCGAGGATCTGGGCGCGGTGGCGGTGGACCCGGCGGCGATTCCCATGGCTGAGGCCGAATTCATTTTCTCTGGCGGCAACGGGGTCAAGGACTGGGAGCTGTTCCACAAAACCGCCGCGGCCCTGGGCGCCACCGAAGGCGCGTCGCGGGTGGCGGTGGACGATGGCTTCATGGCCCGCGACCGTCAGGTCGGTGCCTCGGGCACTTGGGTCACAGCCCGGGTGTACGTGGCGGTGGGGATTTCCGGGGCGATCCAGCACCTGCAGGGCATCGGTGCCTGCGACAAGGTGGTGGCGATCAACCTCGATCCGGGCTGCGACATGATCAAACGCGCCGACCTGTCGGTGATTGGCGAAAGCGCCGAGCTGCTTCAAGCCTTGATCGCGGCGGTAGAGGCCTACCGCAACGGCGCCAAGCGCGATGCGGCTTAAGGGAAGGACAGAGCTTATGAGTACCAATGTGATCAGCCTGGTGTCCATCGGCGCCCACCCGACTTCCGGCCGGCCCCGGCGCGCCGAGCAGGATGCGCGGGCGGTCGAGCTGGGGCTGCAACTGGCCGGGGACAGGCTGCAGGTGCTGCACGCCGGCGATATTGCCGAGCCGGCCCTGCGCGCGTACCTGGGCATGGGCCTGGAACAGATGCACGTGCTGGAGCAGTCGGCCGGTGCCGATGCGCTGCCGGCGCTGACCGATTATCTGCGCGATGCCGGAGCGCAAGTGGTACTCACCGGCAGCCAGGCGGAAACCGGCGAAGGCTCGGGCATGCTGCCGTTCCTGCTGGCGGAAAACCTCGGTTGGCCGCTGGTGGTGGGCCTGGCCCAGGTGGAATCCATCGACGGCGGCGTGGCCCTGGTGCTGCAAGCCCTGCCGCGCGGCCAGCGCCGTCGGCTGAAGGTGCGCCTGCCGTTCCTCGCCACTGTGGATAACGCCGCGCCCAAGCCACGGCAGAGCGCCTACGGCCCGGCCCGGCGTGGGCTGCTGCAGGCGCGGCAGGTGGAAGTGCTCGACGATGAGTTATTCACCAGCGCCACCCTGCAACCGGCCAAACCGCGGCCCAAGCGCCTGAAAGTGATCAAGGCCAAGAGCGGCGCCGACCGCATGAAAGCCGCGACCGCCAAGGCCAGCGGCGGTGGTGGCCAGGTGCTCAAGGGCGTCAGCGCCGAAGCCGGGGCCGAGGCCATCCTCAAGCTGCTGATCGAAGAGGGTGTGGTCCGCTAGGGTCGGGCCGCCGTTGTACCGTTATCGCGAGCAAGCTCGCTCCTACAGGGATGTGTGAGTCCCATGTAGGAGCGAGCTTGCTCGCGATAAATCCTCCAAACGCCACATACCCCACGGTTACCCACAATCCCTGTGTGCGCCTCTGTGGATAAGATGTTCGTCCCTCTCTGCAAGCCTCGCCAATCAAGCGCTACAGCGCGTTGTACGAAAAACGATCAAGCTAAGTCGAGGTTTTTCCGAAGGTTTTTCTGTGGATAAGGAATTCCCTCGGTCCTCTGCCGCTGCCGAGTTGCCCCCAAAGTCTGTTGGCCTCTTTGTGGATAAGATGTTCGCTATCCGCTGAGAACCTTATAAACAGTGGCCTGCAGAGGCCTGATCAAAAAACAGGCAAATCCGAAGTTTTGCCCCGCCGGCGGCACTCAAGCCTCGATATTTCGCGCTATTCGGCGGTTTTCCACAGCTCGCTGCCCTTGGCCGCAAAGTTGCCCCCAAAGTCTGTTGGCGCTTCTGTGGATAAGGTGTTCGCCTTCATCTGCGGGCCTTTAAAAACGTGGCTTACAGAGCGCTGTTCAAAAAATGAACAAAGTCTTGTGGAAAAGGCCTTTCCGGATAAGTCACGGATTTTCTTCAGGTTCTGCCAGTGAATCCGCCGGCTGAAAGCCGAGTTGCCCACATTTGCTGTGGGTGGAGGTGTGGATAACTTGTTCGCGGAAGGCTGGGAGCCTTGTCGGCCATGGCCGGGAGGGATTCCGATCAAAAAACGTACAGCAAGCTTGCCCCCGTAGGAGCGAAGCTTGCTCGCGATGAACGCTAACGCGGTGGTTCGGGTACACCGTGTCGCGGCCTTCGCGGGCAAGCCTCGCTCCTACAGAAGCCCAGCCCGGGATCAGCCGTGAACCGGCACGCCCTTGAGGTACGGAGCCGGTTCGGCGCCGAGGTTGCTCAGCATGCGTTCGCTGTACCAGTCCACGAAGTTGACCACGCCGAACTCGTAGGTCTTGGAGTACGGGCCTGGCTGGTAGGCGGTGGAGTTGATGCCGCGCTGGTTCTCCTCGGCCAGGCGACGGTCCTGGTCATTGGTGGCGTCCCACACCTGGCGCATGCGCGCGACGTCGTAGTCCACGCCTTCGACCGCGTCCTTGTGCACCAGCCACTTGGTGGTGACCATGGTTTCCTGGGCGCTGATCGGCCACACGGTGAACACGATGATGTGGTCGCCCATGCAGTGGTTCCACGAGTGCGGCAGGTGCAGGATGCGCATCGAGCCCAGGTCGGGGTTCTTGATCCGGCCCATCAGCTTGGCGCAGCCCTGCTTGCCGTCCATGGTCATGGACACGGTGCCCTTGAGCAGCGGCATGCGCACGATGCGGTTGCGCAGGCCGAAGCTTGCGTGGGCGTAGGGGATCTTCTCGGCTTCCCAGGCGGCAGCCGAGGCGGCTACGTGGTCCTTGAACGCCTGGTCGGCGCGCGGGTCGGTGACGTCGTCCCACTCCAGCAGGGTCTTCAGCAGTTCCGGGTGCGAACCGCCGCAGTGGTAGCACTCGCGGTTGTTTTCCAGCACCAGCTTCCAGTTGGCCTTTTCCATCAAGGTGGTTTGCACCGCCACCTTGGTGTTCTCCATGTCGTAGGGTTCCATGTAGTGCGTCAGGGTCGCCAGGAAGTCATCGATGGCCGGCGGGTTCTCGGCCAGAGAGATGAAGATGTAGCCTCCGGCGGTCTTCACGTTCACTGGCTTGAGGCCGTATTGCTTCATGTCGAAGTCGGCGCCCATCTCGGTGCCGGCGAACAGCAGGCGACCGTCCAGCTCGTAGGTCCACTGGTGGTAGTGGCAGACCAGCTTGGCGACCTTGCCCTTGTCGCTGGTGCACAAGCGCGAACCGCGGTGGCGGCAGACGTTGTGGAAGGCATGGACCACGCCGTCGGCGCCACGGATCACGATGATCGGGTTCTTGCCGACCTGCAGGGTCATGTAGTTGCCCTTGGTCGGAATCTCGCAGGTCATGCCGGCGATCAGCCATTCCTTCTGGAAGATCTCCTGCATGTCGATATCGAACAGGCGCTCGTCGCAGTAGAACGGCTGCGGCAGGGAAAAGGTCCGCTCGCGTTCTTGGAGCATTTGCGCGGTGGCCTTGCGTGCGGGTTCCAGCGGATCGCCCAGGCTCAGGGTTGCGGTGACGTCCATCGTTTTGGTCCTCAT
Source organism: Pseudomonas sp. GW821-FHT09E12 (assembly GCF_059416085.1). Classification (NCBI taxonomy): domain Bacteria; kingdom Pseudomonadati; phylum Pseudomonadota; class Gammaproteobacteria; order Pseudomonadales; family Pseudomonadaceae; genus Pseudomonas; species Pseudomonas sp. GW821-FHT09E12. Next base: position 547,135 of record NZ_JBWKOM010000005.1, read on the forward strand.
GGCCATCTGTGTGGCCGGCGAAAGTGGCAGTGTGGCCGGTGTAACGGGCTTGCTCCGCACAAGCCCGTCACACCGGCCACGGTTACGACGCAAGGCTGAAAAATCAGCGGTTCTCAGTTGAGGCGAGTGTGGGGCCGGCGCGGCCCGGAACCTTATCCATGGGCGACATGGCCCAATCTGTTCCCGACGCGCAAGCCCCGGTGGTTGGGGGCTGGTCGCGATAAGTATGTGAATGTCGCAGATAGGTAAATGGGTGTTTATGGGCCTGCGCACAATCGCCACCATAAAGGCCGGCAGTCGGCCGTGGAGATCAGCATGTCCAACAACTTCCTGAACCCGGTAACCACCCAGACCTGGGCCAATGGCCGACACATCGTCCGTTGCGTCAAAGTCATCCAGGAAACCTGGGACGTGCGCACCTTCTGTTTCATGGCCGACCAGCCGATCATGTTCTTCTTCAAGCCGGGGCAGTTCGTCACCCTGGAGCTGGAGATCGAAGGCCAGCCGATCATGCGTTCCTACACCATTTCCAGCTCGCCCTCGGTGCCGTACAGCTTCTCGGTGACCATCAAGCGCGTCCCGGGCGGCAAGGTCTCCAACTGGCTGCACGACACCCTGCACGAAGGCCAGGAGCTGGCGGTGCACGGGCCGGTGGGGCTGTTCAACGCCATCGACTTCCCGAGCCCGAAAGTTCTCTACCTCAGCGGCGGCGTCGGCATCACCCCGGTGATGTCCATGGCGCGCTGGTTCTACGACACCAACGGCAATGTCGACATGGTGTTTATCCACAGCGCGCGCTCGCCGAAGGACATCATCTATCACCGCGAGCTGGAGCACATGGCGTCGCGGATCGACAACTTCAGCCTGCACCTGATCTGCGAGAAACATGGTCTGGGCGAGCCCTGGGCCGGTTATCGCGGCTACCTGAACCACAAGATGCTGGAGCTGATGGCGCCAGACTTCCTCGAGCGCGAGGTGTTCTGCTGCGGCCCGACGCCGTACATGAACGCGGTCAAGCGCCTGCTCGAAGCCAGCGGCTTCGACATGTCGCGCTACCACGAGGAGTCCTTCGGCGCGACGCCGGCGGAAGCCCGCGCCGACGCCGTGGAACAGGCCGAGCAGGCCGCCGAGGCGCCGGAAATCGACGTCGCCGACCTGCACCAGGTGGAGTTCACCGCATCCGGCAAGAGCATCCGCGTGGCGCCGGGCGAGACCGTCCACGCCGCCGCGGCCAAGCTCGGCCTGATGATCCCCAAGGCCTGCGGCATGGGGATCTGCGGCACCTGCAAGGTGCTCAAGCTGGGCGGTGAAGTGGAGATGGACCACAACGGTGGGATCACCGAGGAAGACGAAGCCGAAGGCTACATCCTGTCCTGCTGCAGCGTGCCGAAGGGGGATGTGCGGGTCGAGTATTGAGCGAACGTTTCCGGTCCCGAGCATGGCTTGGGACCGCGTTATCGTTCATCGCGAGCAAGCTCGCTCCTACAGGTTCTGCACCTGACCTGTAGGAGCGAGCTTGCTCGCGATTGGGCGCATCGCCTTTTTTTAATCGATAAACAGATCCGTCATCAGCGTTTCGCTGCTGTCGGGATCGAAGCGGTAATGGGCGAAGTCGCTCACCCCCTGTTCGCGCAGTATTTCTTCGTCGATCAGCAAGCGCCCGGTGATGCGGCGCTGGCTGCTGGAGAGGATCGCGTGGGCCGCATCGGCCATGATTGCAGGCGTGCGCGCATGCTTGAACGACTCGCGCGAACCCAGTTGGAACTCGATGGCGGCGGTGGCGATCATGGTCTGCGGCCACAGCGAGTTGACGCTGATGCCGTAGTTCTTGAATTCCTCGCTCATGCCCAGGGTCAGCATGCTCATGCCGTACTTGGTCACGGTGTAGGGGCTGTACTGGGCGAACCATTTGCTCGCCAGGTTCAGCGGCGGCGACAGGTTGAGGATGTGCCCACCGCTGGTTTTCAGGTAGGGCAGGGCCGCCTGGCTGCACAGCAGCACGGCGCGGGTGTTGATCTGGTGCATCAGGTCGAAGCGCTTGAGCTCGATGTGCTGCACCCCGGTCAGCTTGATCGCCCCGGCATTGTTGACCAGCGCGTCGATGCCGCCGAACTGCTCGGCGGCCTTGGCCAGGGCCTGACGCACTGTCTCTTCGTCACGCACGTCCACCTGCAACGCCAGGGCTTTGCCGCCCGCCGCCTCGACTTCGCGGGCCACGCTGAAGATGGTGCCGGGCAGCTTGGGATGGGGGTCGGCGCTTTTCGCCGCGATCACGATATTGGCCCCGTCTCGCGCCGCCCGCAGGGCGATTTCACGGCCGATGCCACGACTGGCGCCGGTGATGAACAGGGTCTTGCCTTGTAAGGACATAGGTGCGCTCCTGATTATTGTCGTTATCCGAGCGGGTACAGCGGCTCGCCAGACAATCTAGTTCATGTCTGGCGGCGCGCGCGGATCAGGGGCGAAAAGGCGAAGGGCCGCGAGCGTTGCCCGCGGCCGGGGAGGGCTCAGTACAACGCCGGGCGGCGGTCCAGGTGCACGTGGTTATGGGCGCTGATGTGCTTGTGCTGGGCGTCCGCCAGGGGCAGCTCCGCCAGCAGCAGTTGCTGCTGGGGATGACGGGCGCTACCGGCCAGCGGATATCCGTCGGCGTCGACGATCAGCGAGCCGCCGACCCAGGCCACGCCACGCTCGTCGCCGCAGCGGTCGCAAGCAGCGATGAACATGCGGTTGACCGCGGCGTTGGCCTGGACCCGGACCATTTCCGCCGGGCGTTCGCCCGCCGGACGCGGCCCGTCCGGCCAGTTGACCGGGGCGCAGAGCAGGGCGGCGCCGGCCAGCGCTGGCAGGCGCACCCATTCCGGGAACTCCAGGTCGTAGCAGATCAGCATCGCGATCGCGCCAAAACGGGTTTCGATCACCGGCGGCGGCTGCTCGCCCACGGTGAAGACCCGCTTTTCCCGGTCCCACAGATGGGCCTTGCGATACACCGTCACCCGCCCCTCGGGCTCGACCAGCGCGGCGCTGTTGGCCACTTGCCCGGCATTCAGGCGCTCGCAGAAACCGCCGACGATCACCACCTGCAGCTCTGCGGCCAGGGCCTTCCACAGGGTCAGCGTCGGCCCGTCGAGGGCCTCGGATAGCGCCAGCGCTTCCTGCCGATCGGTGAACACATAACCGCTCTGCACCAGTTCCGGCAGCACCACCACCTGGGCGCCCTGGGCAGCGGCCTCGCGGATGGCCCGCTGGCCCAGCTCGCGGTTGTAGTCGAGCTCGCCCACCCGTGGGGCGATCTGCTGGCAGGCGACTTTCAGGGTGGGCAATCCAGTCATTGGCCGGCTCCTTCCAGTTGGCGTTCGCTGGCCTGGATCGCCAGGCGCTCGGCGTCCAGGTCCAGGCCCCGGGTCAGCGCCCAGTAGGCCACGCCGGCCACGGCCAGGCCGATGACAAAGGCAATGTCCGCGCCCTCCAGCGCCTGGGCCACAGGGCCCTGGTAGAAGCTCAGGGACATGAACGGAATCATCGCGACCAGGCCGAGGAAATAGGCGATGAGCCCGGGCATGGCCCAACGGCCATAGATGCCGGCCGGGTTGAAGATGTCGCTGATGGCGTAGTGACCTTTGCGCACCACGTAGAAGTCCGCCAGGTTGACCGCGGTCCAGGGCACCAGGAAATACAGCATCAGCAGCACGAAGGTGTTGAAGCTCGCCAGGTAGCTGTCGGGAATGTTCATGGCGATCAGGAAGATCACCACCGCCACCAGGGCGATGCCCACCACCCGGCTCTTGAGGTTTGGCTGGATTTGCAGGAAGCCGTCGATGGCGCTGATGCCGGTGAGCATCGCGCCGTAGCAGTTGACCGCCATGATGCCGACCAGGGCGGGCACGGCGATCAGCACGGTAAAGGTGCCGAAGCCCGGGATCATCTGATTGCCGACTTCGCGGACGCTGCCGATGGCGTCCGGGGACGGCAGGGCGGAGGCGAGGAAGGCACCCAGGGACATCAGCCACAGCGCCGAGCCCGCGGCGCCCAGGTAGGTCCAGAAAACCACCTGGCGCGACGAGGTCTTGTGCGGCAGGTAGCGCGAATAGTCCGAGACATACACCGAGTAGCTGATCTGGTAGCCGGCGGCCGCCGACAGCTGGATCAGGAACGCCGACCAGGAGAAGTGCGCGTCGGCCACGGCGGCGTCGGCCTGCAGGGTCATCAGCGCGCTGATGGTCAGCACGGTGAACACGCTGATCATGATGTAGGTCAGCCAGCGCTGCACGGCGTGCAGCAGGTCATGCCCGACCACGGCGATGATCACCGCGAGGATGATCATCAGGCTGTACCAGGGCGCCCGCGCGCCGGGCACCACGGTGTTGATGGCGTCGGTGGCGAGGATCACGTTGAACACGTTGAAGCCGATGTAGACGAAGACCACCGCGGTGAAGGGCACGATGGCCCCGCGCAGGCCGAATTGCGCCCGCGACTGGATCATCTGCGGCAGGCCCATGCGTGGTCCCTGGTTGGCGTGGAAGGCCATGCAGAAGGTGCCCAGGCACACGCCGATGACGATGGCCAGGATCGAGTAGTGCAGGCTCAGGCCGAGGGCGGCGCCGGTGAAGCCGGTGACCATGGTGGTCAGGACGAAGTTGCCGGTGAACCAGAACGGACCCTGGTGCCAGACCTTGCCGTGGCGCTCGTGGCGCGGCACGTAGTCGATGGAGCGGGTTTCGATCTTGAGGCTGGGGGACGGGGCTTTTTCCGTTGCCGCGGGCAGGCTGGTCATGGGGCAGTGCCTTGTTTTTATAAATTGACCCCGGAGTCTCGGATATACGCCTGTGATGTTGAATCAGTGGAGGGAAATAATCAGTTCAGGAATTTGTGAACTGATGTCACGCAGCGCCGGCCCACCGCTCCCGATCTCGACAGGAGGCGGCAGGCCGGCGAGGGCATTCAGCCGGCCATGACCTGGCGAATGTCCGCGGCCAGTTCGCGGACCCGCGCTTCTTCGGTGTCCCACGAGCACATGAAGCGCGCGCCGCCTTTACCGATGAAGGTGTAGAAGCGCCAGCCCTTGGCGGTCAGCGCGGCGATGGCCGGTTCCGAGAGTTGCAGGAACACGCCGTTGGCCTGCACCGGGAACATCAGCTCCACCCCTGGAATGTCCGCCACCAGTTCGGCCAGCAATTGCGCGCAATGGTTGGCGTGGCGGGCGTATTTGAGCCAGGCGTCGTTTTCCAGCAAGCCGACCCAGGGCGCGGACAGGAAGCGCATCTTCGAGGCCAGCTGGCCGGCCTGCTTGCAGCGGTAGTCGAAGTCTTCGGCCAGCTTGTGGTTGAAGAACAGAATCGCCTCGCCCACCGCCATGCCGTTTTTCGTGCCGCCGAAGCACAGCACGTCGACCCCGGCTTTCCAGGTCAGGTCGGCGGGCGAGCAGCCAAGGAAGGCGCAGGCGTTGGAGAAGCGCGCGCCGTCCATGTGCAGGTTCAGCCCCAGCTCCTTGCAGGTGGCGCTGATGGCGCGGATTTCTTCCGGGGTATAGACGCTGCCGACCTCGGTGGCCTGGGTCAGGGTCACCACCCGTGGCTTGGGGTAGTGGATGTCCTGGCGCTTGAGGGCGATGTCGCGGATCGAGTCCGGGGTCAGCTTGCCGTTCTCGGTGCCGGCGATCAGCAGCTTGGAGCCGTTGGAGAAGAATTCCGGCGCGCCGCATTCGTCGGTTTCGACGTGAGCGGTTTCCGAGCAGATGACGCTGTGGTAACTCTGGCACAACGACGACAGGGCCAGGGAGTTGGCGGCGGTGCCGTTGAAGGCGAAGAACACCTCGCAGTCGGTCTCGAACAGCTTGCGGAAATAATCGGCGGCGCGCGCGGTCCACTGGTCGTCGCCATAGGCGCGTTCGTGGCCGCGGTTGGCCTGGTCCATGGCCGCCCAGGCCTCGGGGCAAATGCCGGAATAGTTGTCGCTGGCGAATTGTTGGCTCTTGTCGGTCATGGCCGTCTTCCGTGCTAAGGGTCCGAGAGGGGAGTCCTTCGATAAAGGGCTCCGGATAAGGCGCTCCTGGGTAAGGAGCCCTTGGGTAAAGCGTCCGCACCGAGGTCTGGGTCGGCAGGACAGCGCAGGCCCCGCAGAGATCGGTGGAGCGCCACTTTACCCAAGATTGAGGGGGGAGCACACGCTCTGTTTATGGGTGAAAAATGCACAGGCCATGAGGATATATGCCAGACCCGCTGCTGACCCCGCTGGCCGCCCGGCGCGATGGCGTCCTGGACCTGCTCAAGTGGCTGGCGCTGCTTTGCATGGTGCTCGATCACCTGCGCTACGTCGGCTGGAGCCTCGACCTGCTGTATGTGCCCGGGCGCCTGGCGTTTCCCTGGTTCTGCCTGGCGCTGGCGGCCAATGTGGCGCGGGCCGGCGCGGTGGGTCGCGAGGGCGCGGGGCAATGGCGTTACCTGGGCTGGCTGCTGTTGTTCAGCCTGCTCAGCGAGGTGCCATACCGGCTGTACATTCCCGACCCCGACACCCTGAATGTGCTGCCGACCCTGGCCCTGGGCCTGTTGGTGGCCCGCGCCTGGCAGCGTCGCGGCGGGCTGGCGCTGTGGCTGGGGATCGGCGCGGCCTTGCTCGGCGGGCTGTTCGACCGGTACCTGATGTTCGGCCTGTTCGGCGTCTTGCTGCCGCTGGCGATGTTGCTGGTGCTCCAGCGCTGCTGGTACTGGGCGCTGCTGCCGGGGCTGCTGTGCCTGGCGGCCAACCAGTGGCAAAGCCTGCTGCCGGCGGCGCGCCTGGGTAATCAGGTGGCCGCCTGGGCGCTGCTCGCCTGCGTGCTGGCGCCGTGGCTAGGGCTGGCGATCCTGCGCCGGATGCGCGGTTTTTCGCCGCCGCCGATGCGGCGCTGGGCCTATCTGCTGTACCCCGGGCATTTCCTCCTGCTGCTGATGCTGCGCAACCTGCTGGCCTGACGGTGAGTGTTGTCGCTGCGAATGCCCTGTAGCCGCTGCCGAGCTGGCGAGGCTGCGCTCGGCCGCGAAGCGGTCGTAAAACCAGGCAACCTGTTCTTCCAGGCATATCGCGTGCTGAGGTTTTGCGAGGACTGCGTCCTCGAGCGCAGCCTCGCCAGCTCGGCAGAGGCTACAGAGGCGACACGCCAACCCGAAACCCGTCGCGCCACTGGTCGGTGGCGGGGGCTGGCGGGCGCGGGCAAGCCACCGACATAGAGCCTTCGGCGCGTGGCGCCCGCAAGCATTTGTCTCTCTGCGCCAGGCCATGTCGTAAACGCACCTTTGCGTGGCGTCCATAGGCATTTGGCCGGTCAGCGCCGGTCATACCATCGCATCCAAAGGGCACTACCGCAGGGTACGTGCCTCACCGAGACGAAAGGCGCACCGCCGCCGCTGGGAGAGACGCGATGTTCAGCAAGCAAGACCAAATCCAGGGTTATGACGATGCACTGCTGGCGGCCATGAATGCCGAGGAGCAACGTCAGGAAGATCACATCGAGCTGATCGCGTCGGAGAACTACACCAGCAAGCGCGTGATGCAAGCGCAAGGCAGCGGCCTGACCAACAAGTACGCCGAAGGTTATCCGGGCAAGCGCTACTACGGTGGCTGCGAGCACGTGGACAAGGTCGAGGCCCTGGCCATCGAACGCGCCAAGCAACTGTTCGGCGCCGACTACGCCAACGTCCAGCCGCACTCCGGTTCCTCGGCCAACAGCGCCGTGTACCTGGCCCTGCTGCAAGCCGGCGACACCATCCTGGGCATGAGCCTGGCCCACGGCGGCCACCTGACCCACGGCGCCAAGGTGTCGTCCTCGGGCAAGCTGTACAACGCCGTGCAGTACGGCATCGACACCAACACCGGGCTGATCGACTACGACGAAGTCGAGCGCCTGGCCGTCGAGTGCAAGCCGAAGATGATCGTCGCCGGCTTCTCGGCCTACTCCAAGACCCTCGACTTCCCACGCTTCCGCCAGATCGCCGATAAGGTCGGCGCGCTGCTGTTCGTCGACATGGCCCACGTCGCCGGCCTGGTCGCCGCTGGCCTGTACCCGAACCCGCTGCCTTACGCCGACGTGGTCACTACCACCACCCACAAGACCCTGCGCGGTCCGCGTGGCGGCCTGATCCTGGCCAAGGCCAACGAAGAGATCGAGAAGAAGCTCAACGCCGCGGTCTTCCCGGGCGCCCAGGGCGGCCCGCTGATGCATGTGATCGCCGGCAAGGCGGTGTGCTTCAAGGAAGCGCTGGAGCCTGGCTTCAAGGCCTACCAGCAGCAAGTGATCGACAACGCCCAGGCCATGGCCGGCGTCTTTATCAAACGCGGCTACGATGTAGTGTCCGGCGGCACCGACAACCACCTGTTCCTGGTCAGCCTGATCCGTCAGGGCCTCACCGGCAAGGAGGCGGACGCCGCCCTGGGTCGCGCCCACATCACCGTGAACAAGAACGCCGTGCCGAACGATCCACAGTCGCCGTTCGTGACCTCCGGCCTGCGTATCGGCACCCCGGCGGTGACCACCCGCGGCTTCAAGGTTACCCAGTGCGTGGAGCTGGCCGGCTGGATCTGCGACATCCTCGACCACCTCGGCGATGCCGATGTCGAGGCCAATGTCGCTCGTCAGGTATCGGCCCTGTGCGCGGACTTCCCGGTTTATCGCTGAGTGCGGTTTTGGAGTAAATGACTATGCAACGCTACTCGGGCTTCGGCCTCTTCAAACACTCCCTCAGCCACCATGAAAACTGGCAGCGCATGTGGCGCACGCCGACCCCGAAAAAGGTCTACGACGTGGTCATCGTCGGCGGTGGCGGGCATGGCCTGGCGACCGCCTACTACCTGGCCAAGGAGCACGGCATCACCAACGTCGCCGTGGTCGAGAAAGGCTGGCTGGGCGGCGGTAACACCGCGCGCAACACCACCATCGTGCGTTCCAACTACCTGTGGGACGAGTCGGCGCACCTGTACGAACACGCGATGAAACTGTGGGAAGGCCTGTCCCAGGACCTCAACTACAACGTGATGTTCTCCCAGCGCGGCGTCTACAACCTGTGCCACACCCTGCAGGACATCCGTGATTCCGAGCGTCGGGTCAGCGCCAACCGCCTCAACGGCGTGGACGGCGAACTGCTCAACGCCAAGCAGGTGGCGGACGAGATTCCGTACCTGGACTGCTCGAAAAACACCCGCTACCCGGTGCTGGGCGCCACCGTCCAGCGCCGTGGCGGCGTGGCCCGTCACGACGCCGTGGCCTGGGGCTTCGCCCGTGCCGCCGACGCCCTGGGCGTGGACCTGATCCAGCAGACCGAAGTGATCGGCTTCCGCAAGGAAAACGGTGTGTGCATCGGCGTGGAGACCAACAAGGGCTTCATCGGCGCCAAGCGCGTCGGCGTGGTCACCGCCGGTAACTCCGGGCACATGGCCAAGCTCGCCGGCTTTCGCCTGCCGATCGAATCGCACCCGCTGCAAGCGCTGGTGTCCGAGCCGATCAAGCCGATCATCGACAGCGTGATCATGTCCAACGCGGTGCACGGTTACATCAGCCAGTCCGACAAGGGCGACCTGGTGATCGGCGCCGGTATCGACGGCTGGGTCGGCTACGGCCAGCGCGGTTCGTACCCGGTGATCGAGCACACCATCCAGGCCATCGTCGAGATGTTCCCGATCCTTTCGCGGGTGCGCATGAACCGCCAGTGGGGCGGGATCGTCGACACCACCCCGGACGCCTGCCCGATCATCTCCAAGACCCCGGTGCCGAACATGTTCTTCAACTGCGGTTGGGGTACCGGTGGCTTCAAGGCAACACCTGGCTCGGGCAACGTATTCGCCGCGAGCCTGGCCAAGGGTGAAATGCACCCGCTGGCCGCACCTTTCTCCATCGACCGTTTCCACAACGGTGCATTGATCGACGAACACGGCGCTGCTGCCGTCGCCCACTAACAGGAGAAATCCCTATGTTGCACATCTTCTGTCCTCACTGCGGCGAACTGCGCTCCGAAGAGGAATTCCATTCGTCCGGCCAGGCGCATATCCCGCGTCCACTGGACCCGAACAACTGCACCGACGAGGAGTGGGGCGACTACATGTTCTTCCGCGACAACCCTCGCGGCCTGCACCACGAGCTGTGGATCCATGCCGCCGGCTGCCGTCAGTACTTCAACGCCACCCGCGACACCGTGACCTACGAGATTCTCGAAACCTACAAGATCGGTACCAAGCCGCAATTCACCGACAAGACCGATAGCCCGAAAGCGGCCACGCAGGCTCTGGGAGAGAAAGTATGAGCCAGTCCAATCGCCTGTCCAACGGCGGACGCATCGACCGCAACAAAGTCCTCAGCTTCACCTTCAACGGCCAGACCTACAAAGGCTTCGAAGGCGACACCCTGGCCGCCGCCCTGCTGGCCAACGGCGTGGACATCATCGGTCGCAGCTTCAAGTATTCCCGGCCGCGCGGCATTTTCGCCGCCGGTGCCGAAGAGCCGAACGCGGTGCTGCAGATCGGCGCCACCGAAGCCACCCAGATCCCCAACGTGCGCGCCACCCAACAGGCGCTGTACCAGGGGCTGGTCGCCACCAGCACCAATGGCTGGCCGAGCGTCAACAACGACATGATGGGGATTCTCGGCAAGGTCGGCGGCAAGCTGATGCCGCCGGGCTTCTACTACAAAACCTTCATGTACCCGCAATCGTTCTGGATGACCTACGAGAAGTACATCCGCAAGGCCGCGGGCCTGGGTCGCTCGCCGACCGAGAACGATCCGGACACCTACGACTACATGAACCAGCACTGCGACGTGCTGATCGTCGGTGCCGGCCCCGCCGGCCTGGCCGCGGCCCTGGCGGCTGCGCGCAGCGGTGCGCGGGTGATCCTCGCCGACGAGCAGGAAGAATTCGGCGGCAGCCTGCTGGACAGCCGCGAAAGCCTGGACGGCAAGCCGGCGGCCGAGTGGATCGCCACCGTGGTCGCCGAGCTGAAGTCGCTGCCGGACGTGACCCTGCTGCCACGGGCTACCGTGAACGGCTACCACGACCATAACTTCCTGACCATTCACGAGCGCCTGACCGACCACCTCGGCGACCGCGCACCAATCGGCCAGGTGCGCCAGCGCATCCACCGGGTGCGTGCCAAGCGCGTGGTGCTGGCCACCGGCGCCTGCGAGCGTCCGCTGGTCTACGGCAACAACGACGTGCCGGGCAACATGCTGGCCGGCGCGGTCTCGGTCTACGTGCGCCGCTACGGCGTGGCACCGGGCAAGAAGCTGGTGCTGAGCACCAACAACGACCACGCCTACCGTGTGGCCCTGGACTGGCTCGACGCCAGCCTGCAAGTGGTGGCCATCGCCGATGCCCGTCACAACCCACGCGGCGCGCTGGTGGAAGAAGCCCGCGCCAAGGGCATTCGCATCCTCACTTCCAGTGCGGTGATCGAAGCCCGTGGCAGCAAGCATGTGACCGGCGCCCGCGTCGCGGCGATCGACGTCAAGGCTCACAAGGTCACCAGCCCAGGCGAGTGGCTGGAGTGCGACCTGATTGCCAGCTCCGGCGGCTACAGCCCGGTGGTGCACCTGGCTTCGCACCTGGGCGGCAAGCCGATCTGGCGTGAAGACATCCTCGGTTTCGTACCGGGCGAAGCACCGCAGAAACGCGTATGCGTCGGTGGCATCAATGGGGTCTACGGCCTCGGCGATTCCCTGGCCGACGGTTTCGAAGGGGGCGTGCGCGCCGCCAGCGAAGCGGGTTTCAAGGCGGTGGAAGCGGTACTGCCCAAGGCCCTGAGTCGTCTGGAAGAACCGACCCTGGCGCTGTTCCAGGTGCCCCATGAGAAAGGCACCGCGCGGGCACCCAAGCAATTCGTCGACCTGCAGAACGACGTCACCGCCGCCGCCATCGAACTGGCGACCCGCGAGGGCTTCGAGTCGGTCGAGCACGTCAAGCGCTACACCGCGCTGGGCTTCGGTACCGATCAGGGCAAGCTCGGCAACGTCAACGGCCTGGCCATCGCGGCCCGTTCGCTGAACGTGAGCATCCCGCAGATGGGCACCACCATGTTCCGTCCGAACTACACGCCGGTGACTTTCGGCGCGGTGGCCGGTCGTCACTGCGGGCACATCTTCGAGCCTGTGCGTTTCACCGCGCTGCATGCGTGGCACGTGAAGAACGGCGCCGAGTTCGAGGACGTCGGCCAGTGGAAGCGCCCCTGGTACTTCCCGAAGAATGGCGAAGACCTGCACGCCGCGGTCAAGCGCGAGTGCAAGGCGGTGCGCGACAGCGTCGGCCTGCTCGACGCCTCGACCCTGGGCAAGATCGATATCCAGGGCCCGGACGCCCGTGAGTTCCTCAACCGCATCTACACCAACGCCTGGACCAAGCTCGACGTGGGCAAGGCGCGCTACGGCCTGATGTGCAAGGAAGACGGTATGGTCTTCGACGACGGCGTGACCGCCTGCGTCGGCGAAAACCACTTCATCATGACCACCACCACGGGCGGCGCGGCGCGCGTCCTGCAATGGCTGGAGATCTATCAGCAGACCGAATGGCCGGACCTCAAGGTGTACTTCACCTCGGTCACCGACCACTGGGCGACCATGACCCTGTCCGGGCCGAACAGCCGCAAGCTGCTCAGCGAAGTCACCGACATCGACCTGGACAAGGACGGCTTCCCGTTCATGACCTGGAAAGAAGGCCTGGTGGGCGGTGTGCCGGCGCGGGTGTTCCGCATTTCCTTCACCGGCGAGCTGTCGTACGAAGTCAACGTCCAGGCCGACTACGCCATGGGCGTGCTGGAACAGATCGTCGAGGCCGGCAAGAAGTACAACCTGACCCCGTACGGCACCGAGACCATGCACGTATTGCGGGCCGAGAAGGGCTTCATCATCGTCGGCCAGGACACCGACGGCTCGATGACCCCGGACGACCTGAACATGGGCTGGTGTGTCGGTCGCACCAAACCGTTCTCGTGGATCGGCTGGCGTGGCATGAACCGCGAAGACTGCGTGCGTGACCAGCGCAAGCAACTGGTGGGCCTGAAACCGATCGACCCGAACCAGTGGCTGCCGGAAGGCGCGCAACTGGTGTTCAACACCAAGCAGGCGATCCCGATGAGCATGGTCGGTCACGTGACCTCCAGCTATGCCCATAACTCCCTGGGTTATTCGTTTGCCATGGGTGTGGTCAAGGGCGGCCTGAAGCGGATGGGCGAGCGGGTGTTCGCGCCATTGGCCGACGGCACGGTGATCGAGGCGGAAATCGTTTCTTCGGTGTTCTTCGATCCGAAAGGCGATCGCCAGAACGTTTAACAAAGGTCCTGTAGCCGCTGCCGAAGGCTGCGATAAGGTTCGAAGAACCTTCCGGCGCCATCAAGAGCGGCGCCTGCTTCGCAGTCGTTCGCAGCCTGCGGCAGCGGCTACAGGATCGGTGGTTTTCGCACAACAGAATTTCAAGACAGGTGCTCTATGACCGCAGTCAACGTTTACCAACAGCGCCCGACCACTGGCGCCAAAGCCGAGTCGTCGCTGCACCATGCCGACCTCGCCAGCCTGGTGGGCAAGGGCCGCAAGAACGCAGGCGTGACCCTGCGCGAGAAGAAACTCCTCGGCCACCTGACCCTCCGTGGCGATGGCCATGATCCGGCCTTTGCTGCCGGCGTGCACAAGGCCCTGGGCCTGGAGCTGCCAGTGGCCCTGACCGTGGTCGCCAAGGGCGAGACCAGCCTGCAGTGGATGGGCCCGGACGAATGGCTGCTGGTGGTGCCGAGCGGCGAAGAATTCGCCGCCGAGAAAAAACTGCGCGAAGCGCTGGGCGACCTGCATATCCAGATCGTCAACGTCAGTGGCGGCCAGCAGATTCTCGAACTGTCCGGCCCGAACGTGCGCCAAGTGCTGATGAAGTCCACCAGCTATGACGTGCACCCCAACAACTTCCCGGTGGGCAAGGCCGTTGGCACTGTGTTCGCCAAGTCGCAACTGGTGATCCGCCGCATGGGCGAAGACACCTGGGAACTGGTGATCCGCCGCAGCTTCTCCGATTACTGGTGGTTGTGGCTGCAGGATGCCGCCGCCGAATACGGCCTCAGCGTCCAGGCCTGAGATTGCCTTCGCGGGCAAGCCTCGCTCCTACGGTTCGTTGCGGACCTGTAGGAGCGAGGCTTGCCCGCGAACAACCGCGAAGCGGTTACCCATAACAAAAGGAGCCACTGCATTATGAGCCGCGCCCCCGACACATGGATTCTCACCGCCGACTGCCCCAGCGTGCTCGGCACGGTGGACGCGGTGACCCGCTTTCTGTTCGAGCAGGGCTGCTACGTCACCGAGCACCACTCCTTCGATGACCGGCTTTCGGCGCGCTTCTTCATTCGCGTGGAATTCCGTCAACCCGAGAATTTCAACGAGCAGGGCCTGCGTGACGGTCTGGCCGAACGCGCCCGGGCCTTCGACATGAACGTCGAGCTGACCCCACCGCAGCATCGGCCGAAAGTGGTGATCATGGTCTCCAAGGCCGATCACTGCCTCAACGACCTGCTCTACCGCCAGCGCATCGGCCAGCTGGCGATGGACGTGGTGGCGGTGGTGTCCAACCACCCGGACCTCAAGCCCCTGGCCGACTGGCACCAGATCCCGTACTACCACTTCCCCCTGGACCCCAATGACAAGCCGTCCCAGGAACGCCAGGTGTGGCAGGTGATCGAGGACTCCGGCGCCGAACTGGTGATCCTTGCGCGCTACATGCAAGTGCTGTCGCCGGAGCTGTGCCGCAAGCTCGATGGCAAGGCGATCAACATCCACCACTCCCTGCTGCCTGGTTTCAAGGGCGCCAAGCCTTATCACCAGGCCTACAACAAGGGCGTGAAACTGGTGGGCGCCACCGCGCACTACATCAACAACGACCTGGACGAGGGCCCGATCATCGCCCAGGGCGTGGAAGTGGTGGACCACAGTCATTACCCCGAGGACCTGATTGCCAAGGGGCGCGATATCGAAGGCCTGACCCTGGCGCGGGCCGTGGGTTATCACATCGAACGGCGGGTGTTCTTGAACGCCAACCGGACGGTGGTTCTATGACCTGTAGCCGCTGCCGCAGGCTGCGATCGACCCCATAGGGGGCGCCGCTCTTGAGGGCCCTGGAAGGCCCTTCGACCAACGTGGCCCGGACTTATCGGCTACAGCGAAGCAATTTTGAAGACGAAACAGCATCTGTACCCGAGCACTCTACGCGCTGCCTTTTTCCGGCAACGCGGTTTCATAAAAACAACAGCGAGGTGAAAGCATGTCTGGTAATCGTGGTGTCGTGTATCTCGGCAATGGCAAGGTCGAAGTACAGAAAATCGACTATCCAAAAATGCAGGACCCGCGCGGCAGGAAGATTGAGCACGGCGTCATCCTGCGCGTGGTATCCACCAATATCTGCGGCTCGGACCAGCACATGGTGCGCGGCCGTACCACTGCCCAGGTCGGCCTGGTCCTGGGTCACGAAATCACTGGCGAGGTGGTGGAGAAGGGCAGCGACGTCGAGAACCTGAAGCTCGGCGACCTGGTCTCGGTGCCGTTCAACGTGGCGTGCGGGCGCTGCCGTTCCTGCAAGGAGCAACACACCGGGGTCTGCCTGACCGTCAACCCGGCTCGCGCCGGCGGTGCCTACGGCTACGTCGACATGGGCGACTGGACCGGCGGCCAGGCCGAATACGTGCTGGTGCCGTACGCTGACTTCAACCTGCTGAAACTGCCGGACCGCGACAAGGCCATGGAGAAGATCCGCGACCTGACCTGCCTGTCCGACATCCTGCCGACCGGCTATCACGGCGCGGTGACGGCCGGCGTTGGCCCGGGCAGCACCGTCTACATCGCCGGTGCCGGCCCGGTGGGCCTGGCCGCGGCTGCGTCCGCCCGCCTGCTGGGCGCGGCGGTGGTGATCGTTGGCGACGTCAACCCGGTGCGCCTGGCCCACGCCAAGGCCCAGGGTTTTGAAATCGCCGACCTGTCCAAGGACACCCCGCTGCACGAACAGATCGCCGCGCTGCTCGGCGAGCCGGAAGTGGATTGCGCGGTCGACGCGGTGGGCTTCGAGGCTCGCGGCCATGGCCATGCCGGTGCCCAGCACGAAGCGCCGGCCACGGTGCTCAACTCGTTGATGGGCGTGGTGCGGGTTGCCGGCAAGATCGGTATTCCCGGCCTCTACGTCACCGAAGACCCGGGCGCGGTGGATGCCGCGGCCAAGATGGGCAGCCTGAGCATCCGCTTCGGACTCGGCTGGGCCAAGTCCCACAGCTTCCACACCGGCCAGACCCCGGTGATGAAGTACAACCGCCAACTGATGCAAGCCATCATGTGGGACCGCATCAACATCGCCGAAGTGGTCGGCGTGCAGGTCATCAGCCTGGACGACGCCCCGCGTGGCTACGGCGAATTCGACGCCGGCGTGCCGAAGAAATTCGTCATCGACCCGCACAAGCTGTTCAGCGCGGCTTAAGGTGTTGGCGCAGTAAAAAGGGCGACCCTCGGGTCGCCCTTTTTTATGCCTGGCTCGAGCAAAACCCGATCATGCATCCTGTAGCCGCTGCCGCAGGCTGCGATCGACCTCGAAGCGGGCGTCGCTCTTGGTATCGCAGCCTGCGGCAGCGGCTACAGACATCGGCGTTGGAATAACGGTTGCCCGTCCGCGAGGTTCCGGGTATATCCGGGCCGGCTAAATATGGATGGGCCGATGCGGAACATTGCTCCGGTTTTCCCGGTCAAATCCGCAGTTTTCCCGCCGTTGTCACGGTGTCTTTCTGGTTCAAGAGGTTGTCTCGATGAAAATTTCCCGCAGTGTTGCACTGGCTACGTTGCTGACCCTGGGAGCCAGCCCGGTCTTTGCCGCAGGCTTCAGCCTGAGCGATGCCGCCAATGCGGTGTCCAGCATGCAGGGTGGCGACAAGGCCGCCGCTGCCGCTCCAACCTCGCAGACCGCCAATCTGCTCAGTGCCCTTTCGCAACTGGATGTCACGCCGGAGCAGGCCATCGGCGGTACCGGCGCGATGCTGGGCCTGGCGAAGAACCAGCTGAGCAGCACCGACTACTCGCAACTGAGCAAAAGCGTTCCGGGGCTGGACAAGCTCTCGGGCGGCAACGCGCTGGGCAGCCTGGGCGCCTTGAGTGGCCTGCTCGGGCAGAGCGGTGGCAGCAAGACCGCCGGTCTGGAGAGCGCGCTGGGTAACGTGCAGAACACCAATGACCTGAACAGCGCGTTCAGCGCCCTGGGCATGGACAGCGGCATGATCGGCCAGTTCGCCCCGGTGCTCCTGCAATACCTGGGTCAGCAGGGCGTGGGCGGTTCGCTGCTCAACAGCCTGGGCGGGATCTGGGGTGTCGGCAGCGGCAGCTGATCAACGGCGCTCGGCGCGCAAGGCGTCGATGCGCTGGTCCTTTTCGGTCCAGAGCTGGTTGACCCAGTTCTGGACGGTCTGGCGAAACGCCGGATCGTTTTCGTAATCCCCCTGCCACAACGCCGGGTCCAGCTCACGGGTCTGGATATCGACGATCACCCGCGGCACGTTGCCGCTGATCAGGTCCCAGAAACCGGGAATCTTCTGCTGCGGATAGACCACCGTCACATCGAGGATGGCGTCGAGCTGTTCGCCCATGGCCGCCAGTACGAAGGCCACGCCGCCGGCCTTCGGCTTGAGCAACTGCTTGAAAGGGGATTGCTGCTGCTCACGCTTGGCCGGCGTGAAGCGGGTGCCTTCCAGGTAGTTGACCACGGTGACCGGCTGGCGCTTGAACAGCTCGCAGGCGGCCTTGGTGATTTCCAGGTCCTTGCCTTGCAGCTCCGGATTTTTTGCCAGGAAGGCCTTGCTGTAGCGCTTCATGAAGGGGTAATCCAGGGCCCACCAGGCGAGGCCGAGGAAGGGCACCCAGATCAGCTCTTTTTTCAGGAAGAACTTGAAGAAGGGGGTACGGCGGTTGAGGGTCTGGATCAGCGCCGGGATGTCGACCCAGGACTGGTGGTTGCTGATCACCAGGTAAGAAGTGTCGCCCCGCAGCTCGTCACCGCCGCGGATATCCCACTGGGTGGGAATGCACAGGGCGAAGATCAGCTTGTCGATTTCGGCCCAGGTTTCGGCAATCCACATCACCGCCTTCGACGCATGGTCGCGCAGGCGCCCTGGCAGGACCAGCTTGAGCAGGGCGAACACCATCAGCGGCCCGAACAGGACCAGGGTGTTGAGCAACAGCAGCAGGGTGACGAAACAGCCGGTGAGCAGGCGGCGCATAAGGAACTCTTGAAAGCCTTTGGGCGCGCCATGATAAGCACCTTCGCCGGGCAGGCCAAATCCTGATGTGCTGACGAATGTTTCACGTATACCGGGATATGCTGGCAGTCAATTTCGCCGACCGTGGCGGCTGCGGGTTTTCTTGCGGGCCGAACCAATTGCCCGGCCACGGTCTAAAATCCTGCTGCCCATTTTCCAAGGAACCTGCTCACGTGAAATCCGTCCTTGCACTCCTGTCCCTGCTGGCGCTGCCGGTCATGGCCGCCGAGCCGACCCTCTACGGGCGCTACGAATACATTCAACTGCCGGAAATCGGCGAAACCCTCAAGGCCAAGATGGACACCGGCGCCCTGACCGCCTCGCTGTCGGCCAAGGACATCGAGACCTTCACCCGCGATGGCGAGGAATGGGTACGTTTCCGCCTGGCGACCAAGGATGCCGACGGCAAGGTCTACGAACACAAGGTGGCGCGGATCAGCAAGATCAAGAGCCGCGCCGATGAAGACGAAGACAAGGAAGAGGCCCAGGTGGCCAAGCGTCCGGTGGTCGACCTGGAAATGTGCCTGGGTAACGTCAAGCGCACCGTCGAGGTCAACCTGACCGACCGCAGCAGCTTCAACTACCCGCTGCTGATCGGCGCCAAGGCCCTGCGCGAGTTCGGCGCCGCCGTGAACCCGGCTCGGCGTTACACCGCGGACAAGCCCGACTGCTGATCAGACTTGATTGACGGCGCATGAGGCATCCGGCACCGTTCTGGCACTTACCTCCCGTGCTTGGATGCCATGCCTCATATCCTGATTGTCGAAGACGAAGCGGCGATTGCCGATACGCTGATTTTTGCCCTGCAGGGTGAAGGTTTCAGCACCACCTGGCTGAATCTCGGGCAGGCGGCGCTGGACTATCAGCGCCATACGCCGGCGGACCTGCTGATTCTCGATATCGGCCTGCCGGACATCAGCGGCTTCGAAACCTGCAAGCAGCTGCGGCGCTTCAGCGAGGTGCCGGTGATGTTCCTCAGTGCCCGGGACGGTGAAATCGACCGGGTGGTGGGCCTGGAAATCGGCGCCGACGATTATGTGGTCAAGCCCTTCAGCCCGCGTGAGGTCGCCGCAAGGGTCAAGGCCATCCTCAAGCGCATGGCGCCGCGGGTGGCGGTCGAGACGCCGGCTTCGCCGTTCCAGGTCGATACCGACAAGTTCCAGATCAGCTATCGCGGCCAGTTGCTGAGCCTGACCCGCCATGAGTTCCGCCTGCTGCATTGCCTGCTGGAGCAACCCGAGCGGGTGTTCAGCCGCGAGCAGTTGCTCGACGCCCTGGGG
The DNA here is from genome assembly GCF_059416085.1 of Pseudomonas sp. GW821-FHT09E12. NCBI lineage: Bacteria > Pseudomonadati > Pseudomonadota > Gammaproteobacteria > Pseudomonadales > Pseudomonadaceae > Pseudomonas > Pseudomonas sp. GW821-FHT09E12. Next base: position 566,685 of record NZ_JBWKOM010000005.1, read on the forward strand.
GTGGCGGCGGATGCCGGCTACGAGCGCAGCATCGACAGTCATATCAAGAGCCTGCGGGCCAAGCTGCGCCTGGTGGCGGCCGATGCCGAGCCGATCCAGACCCATCGCGGCCTGGGCTACAGCTACAGCCCGGGGCACAGCTGATGCCGTTGGGAATCCGGATTTTCCTGGTCTACGTCCTGTTCGTCGGCCTGACCGGCTATTTCGTGCTCAGCACGGTGATGGAGGAGATCCGCCCGGGCGTGCGCCAGTCCACCGAGGAAACCCTGGTGGACACCGCCAACCTGCTGGCGGAAATCCTGCGTGATGACTTCAAGGCCGGCACCCTCAGCGAGAACCGCTGGCCGCAGCTGCTCAAGGCCTATGGCGAGCGGCAGCCGGCGGCGACCATCTGGGGCCTGCCGAAGAACCAGGTCAACCACCGCATCTACGTCACCGACGCCCAGGGCAAAGTGGTGCTGGACTCCAGCGGCCTGGCGGTCGGCCAGGACTATTCGCGCTGGAACGACGTGTACCTGACCCTGCGCGGCCAATACGGCGCGCGCTCCTCGCGCAGTGTGGCCGATGACCCGAACTCCTCGGTGATGCATGTCGGCGCGCCGATTCGCGACAACGGCCGGATCATCGGCGTGGTCACCGTGGCCAAGCCCAACAGTTCCCTGCAACCCTATGTCGACCGCACCGAGCGCCGCCTGCTGTGGTACGGCGCCGGCCTGATCGGCCTGGGCCTGCTGTTCGGCGCCTTGCTGTCCTGGTGGCTGAGCGCTGCCCTGCGCCGCCTGACCGGTTATGCCCAGGCGGTCAGCGAAGGCCGTCGCGCCGAGCTGCCGCACTACCGTGGCGGCGAGCTGGAACAGCTGGCCACGGCGGTGGAGGACATGCGCACCCAGCTGGAGGGCAAGGCCTATGTCGAGCGTTATGTGCACACCCTGACCCACGAACTGAAAAGCCCGCTGGCGGCGATTCGCGGGGCGGCGGAGCTGCTGCAGAGCGAGATGCCCGGCGAACAGCGCGCACGTTTCGTCAGCAACATCGACAGCGAAAGCGCGCGCATGCAGCACTTGATCGAGCGTTTGCTGAACCTGGCGCAGGTCGAGCAGCGCCATGGCCTGGAAGAGCGGGAGGCGGTGCCGCTGGCGGACCTGGCGAACCAGGTGCTGGACAGCCAGAAGGCACGGATCGAGGGCAAGGGCCTGCAGGTCGAGCAGCGTATCGACCCGGGGCTGAAGCTGTCGGGAGAAGCGTTCCTGTTGCGCCAGGCCCTGGGCAATCTGCTGGAAAACGCCCTGGACTTCACCCCCGCCGGTGGCGTGCTGTGCTTGAGCGCCAGCCGGGTGGGCGACCAGCTGCGGTTGAGCCTGTTCAACCAGGCCGAGCCCATCCCGGACTACGCCCTGGCGCGCCTGACCGAACGTTTCTACTCCCTGCCACGACCCGACAGCGGGCGCAAAAGCACCGGCCTGGGGCTGAACTTCGTCGAAGAGGTGGTGCAGCTGCATGGCGGCCAGATGCGGATCGGCAATGTGGAAGGCGGCGTTGAAGTGACCTTGCAGTTCCCGGCCTGATTCCCTGCGTGTACCGTTTTGCGGCTGCTTCGCAGACCGATCGCAGCCTTCGGCAGCGGCTACACAGACTCCGTGCATCCTGTAGCCGCTGGCGCAGCCTGCGATCGGGCGCGAAGCGGCCGCCAGATCTGCCAGCCACCCCATCTCTATGGGGCCACCGATAGACGCTCCTGCAAAGGGCGAGGGGCAATCTCCACACAGTCTCCACACAGCCCCCATAAAACCCCCACATGGGCTGCCCAGACTCTCCCTCATTCGAACAGGGAGAGAACCCATGAATCGCAATCTGACCATAAAGCTGGGGGCTATAGCCCTTTTGATCCTGGGGCTGCTGGTCCCGCTGTTGATGATCGACGGGCTGATCCAGGAGCGCCAGGAACTGCGCGACGGTGTGCTGACCGATATCGCCCGCAGCTCCAGCTACAGCCAGCAACTGAGCGGTCCGCTGCTGGTGGTGCCTTATCGCAAGGTGGTGCGCACCTGGAAAACCAACGAGAAGACCAACAAGCGTTACCAGGAGCTGGGAGAAGAGCGCGGGCAGCTGTACTTCCTGCCGGAGCATTTCGAACTCGATGGCCAGGTACGGACCGAATTGCGCGCCCGGGGCATCTACCAGGCCCGTCTGTTCCATGCCAACAACCGCATCAGCGGCCAGTTTGCGCTGCCCGAGCAATTGGGGATCAAGGAAGACTTCGTCGACTACAAATTCGAGCAGCCGTTTCTCGCCGTGGGCATCAGCGACATTCGCGGTATCGAACAAGCGCTGGCCCTCGAACTGAACGGGCAGAACCTGCCTTTCGCGCCCGGCACCCGGATTGATTGGTTGGGGGAAGGGGTACACGTCAACCTGCCGTTGCTGGACGGCAAGCGCAGCACCGACCTGGACTTCGCCTTCGATCTGCAATTGCAAGGCACCGGCCAGTTGCAGGTGCTGCCGGTGGGCAAGACCAGCAAGGTGCGCCTGCGTGCCGACTGGCCTCATCCGAGCTTTATCGGCAACTACCTGCCGGCCCAGCGTGAGATTTCCGACCTGGGCTTCGCCGCCAACTGGCAGACCTCGTTCTTCTCCACCAACCTGGAAAGCGCGTTGATCAATTGCCTGGCCAGCGGGCAGTGCAAGGAGTTCAAGAACCGCTCCTTCGGCGTGAGCTTCATCGATCCGGTGGACCAGTACCTCAAGAGCGACCGGGCGATCAAATACGCGCTGTTGTTCATCGCCCTGACCTTTGCCGGTTTCTTCCTCTTCGAGGTGCTCAAGAGCCTGGCGGTGCACCCGGTGCAATACGCCCTGGTGGGCGTGGCCCTGGCGTTCTTCTATCTGTTGCTGCTGTCGCTGTCGGAGCACATCGGCTTCGCCCTGGCCTACCTGCTGTCGGCCGGTGCCTGTGTGGCGCTGATCGGCTTCTACGTCAGCCATGTGTTGCGCAGCCTGGGCCACGGCCTGAGTTTCGCCGCCGGCCTGGCCGCTTTGTATGGCCTGTTGTACGGCTTGCTCAGCGCCGAGGATTACGCGCTGCTGATGGGTTCGCTGCTGCTGTTCGGCCTGCTGGGTGTGTTCATGGTGCTGACCCGCAAACTCGACTGGTACGGCGTAGGCCAGGCCAAACCGGCCCAGCCGCTGACGTTCGAGGCGCAGGTGGCCCATGAGTAGGTCGTTGGGGTTGCGCGAGGACCAGCAGGCAGCGGAAGCCTTGCTGGCATGGATAGTCGGGTTGCTGCCTGAAGCACCGTGGGGCGGCCATCGCGAGCAAGCTCGCGCCTACAGGTTTCGCGGTGTCCCATGTAGCGAGCTTGCTCGCGATAGGGCCGGCCCGGCCACCACCGTACTTCAGGTGATGACCGCGCCCGGGGCCTTCAAACCGGCGGCTGGGTCGCCAGCATCGAAGGGCGTCGACTGACCTCGGCGTACCAGGCCGCCAGTTGGGGCTGGGCGTCGCGCCACCGCAGGTCGGGGTGGCGGAAATCGAGGTAACCCAGGGCACAGGCGACGCCGATGGAAGCGACGTCGAAGTGGCTGGCCAGTTCGGCGATTGCATCGGCCTCGAGCACGGCCAGGGCGCGGCGGATCTTGTCGCGCTGGCCGTCGAGCCACTGCTCCCAGTGTTTCTCGGGCGCGCGCAGGGCCAGTTCGTAACGGATCAGCACCGAGGCATCGAGGATCCCGTCGGCCAGCGCCGCCAGGGTCAGGCGCCGCCAGCGGGCCGAGCCTTCGCGGGGGATCAGCGGGTTGCCGACATGCTGCTGGTCGAGGTAGTCGAGGATCACCCGGCTGTCGTACAGCACGTTACCGTCGGCCAGGCGCAGGGCGGGAATCTTGCCCAGCGGGTTGTCCTGGTTGAGGGCGGTGTCCGGGTTCACCGGGGTCAACTGGCTGGCTTGCAGGGCCACGCGGTCCAGCTGGCCGGTCTCGTGCAGCAGCACCATGACTTTGCGCACATAAGGTGATGCCGGGTTGTGGAACAGCGTCATGCTGGGGGTGGACATGAATATTCCTCGAAGGTGGAAGTGGAGCGCAGGCTCGCCGCCCCGGGGATCTTAACGCAGCCTCTGGCCCCGGCCACAGGGGCGGCATGCAGGACAGACAAGGAGTGATGAATGCGCAGGTGTTATTTTCGGCACGGGTTGTACAGCCTGGTCCTGACGCTGTCGGGCGCGCTGGTGGTGTACCTGGCCTTGCAGTATGAGTTTCGCCGCCACGGCGAGGGTGAGCCGGAGCTGATCATGGCGTTCGCCTACATGGCCCGGTACTGGGCGCTGCCGGCGCTGGCCTTGCCGGCTTTGGGCTGTGCCCTGCTGAGCCTGCGGGGCCCCGGCCCGGTGACCCGGCCCTGGCGCTGGGGCCTGGCGGCGAGCTATGTACCGCTGCTGGGGCTGGCGCTGTTCTGCGTACTGGTGGCCGCCGAGGCGCAGCAGGAAAACCGCGTATTCATCCCGGTGCTGCCGATCGGCCTGGGGCTGGCGCTGTACCTGTGGCGCGGTTTCCCCGCCGCCGGGGTCAGGCCGGTGGCGGGCGGTTGAACAGACCCCGCAGGGCGATCAGGGCCGGGGCGCCCAGGCCGAGCCAGCTCAGGGCGTCCCAGATGCCGTCGCCGAGCAGCGCGGAGAACAGCCCTGCGGCACAGAGCACGGCAATGAACAGCGGCGCGCCGAAGACCTTCCAGAAATTCGATTGCCGCGGCCTCATGGCGCCACCGCGGCGGGTTCGCCCAAGGCCGGCCGGGCCGCGCGGCGCCGCACCAGCCACAGGTACACCCCGCTGCCCAGGACAATGATGGTCAGCACATCCAGGGTCGCCCAGAGGATCTTCATCGGCATGCCGCCGTAGTCGCCGAAGTGCAGCGGTTGCGACATGCCCATGGCGTCCATGTACCAGGGACGTTCGGCCACCGCGGTGACCTCCAGGGTGCTGGCGTCGATCAGCACCGGGGTCAGCAGGTGCGAGGTCAGGTGGGTGCTGCCTTTCATGAACACCGCGTAGTGATGCTCGCTGGAAAAACGTGTGCCGGGGAAGGCGATGAAGTCCGGCTGCATGCCCGGCGCCACCTCCTTGGCGATCTCCAGCAGGCGGCTGGCCGGGGCCAGTCGGGTCAGTGGCGGGGCCTCGCGGTAAGGCTCGATCATCGCGCTGAGGCTGTCGTTGCGCCAGGCGGCGATCAGCAGGTCGGCGCAGGCGCTGATCACCCCGGTGACGCCGACCACCAGGGCCCAGGTCAGGGTCACCACGCCGATCAGGTTATGCAGGTCCAGCCAGCGCAGGCGGGTGGACTTGTCCTGGCGCACCGTGGCGAATTCCAGCCGGCGCATGAACGGCAGGTACAGCACCACGCCGGAGACGATCGCCAGCACGAACAGCAGCCCCATGAACGCCAGCAGCAGCTTGCCCGGCAGGCCGGCGAACAGGTCCACGTGCAGGCGCAGCATGAACATCATCAGCCCGCCGTTGGCCGAGGGCGTTTCCACGGCCTCGCCGGTGCGCGCGTCGAGCATGAAGGTGTGGGACGAGTTGGGTTCGGTGCCGGCGGTCCTGGCCATGATGGTGAGCACGCCGTTGGGGTCTTCCTCGTCCCAGCCGAAGTACTGCATGACCTCGCCCGGGCGATGGGCCTCGGCGGCGCGCACCAGTTGCTGCAGGTCCAGCTGCGGGGTGCCGGCAGGCATTTCCCGCAGCTGCGGCGCGTCGCCCAGCAGGTGATCGATCTCGTGGTGAAAGATCAGCGGCAGGCCGGTCAGGGCCAGCATCAGCAGGAACACCGTGCAGATCAGGCTGGTCCAGGTGTGGATAAAGGACCAGCGGCGGATGGTTTTGCTTTTCATTTCTTCGCCTTCAGACACAGCAAAGCCGTCCTTGCAGGACGGCCTGGTTGTTAACTCAGCCGATTACCACTGATAGGTGGCACTGGCGACCACGCTACGCTGATCGCCGAAATAGCAATAGGAACCATCGCAGGTGGACAGGTAATCCTTGTCGAACAGGTTGGTGGCGTTGAGTTTCAGCGACGCGCCTTTGAGGCTGCTGTCCAGGCGGCCCAGGTCGTAATGCACGGCGGCATCGAACACTGTGTAGGCATTGGCCTTGCCCAGCCAGGTATTGGCCTGGTCGCCGTAGGTGTTGCCGGTATAGCGGGCACCGGCGCCAATGCCGAAACCGTCGAGTACACCGCTGTGCCAGGTGTAGTCGGTCCACAGGGAGGCTTGCTGGTTGGGCATCAGTTGCAGGCGGTTGCCTTTATAGATGCCTTTTTGCACCTCGGACTTGGCCAGGGTGTAGGCGGCGATGACCTTGAGGTTGTCGGTCACGTCGGACACGGCTTCCAGTTCCAGGCCTTTGACCTTCACTTCGCCGGTCTGGTTGGTGACCGACTCGCCACCGGCACCGATGCTGGTTACCAGCACGTTTTTCTGGGTCAGGTCGTAGACCGCCGCACTCAGCAGGGTGTTGGAGCCCGGCGGCTGGTACTTGATGCCCAGCTCCCATTGCTTGCCTTCCGTGGGCTTATACGACTCGGTCGGGGAGACGCTGGCGTTGCTGGCGGGCTGGAAGGATTCAGCGTAGGACAGGTACGGCACCAGGCCCGAGTCGAACACATAGCTCAGCGCCGCGTTGCCACTGAAGTTCTTGCTGCGGTCGGTGTTGGTCACGTCGTTCTTGTTGAAGTACGTGGTGCCCTGGTGCACCCAGTCTTCACGCCCGCCCAGGGTCAGGCGCCATTTGTCCAGGGCCATCTGGTCCTGCACGTAGAGACCGGTCTGTACGGTTTTCTGGTTGTAGTCGTAGTAAGCGCTGGAGCGCTCCGGGCGCACGATAGGCTGGCCATAGATCGGGTTGAAAATGTTGGTGGTCCCGCCGTCGCCGTAAATCGACAGGTAGGAAGTGTCGGTCCGTTGGTGATCCAGGCCGATCAGCACGGTGTGGGTGATGTCGCCGGTGGCGAAGTCGGCCTGGAAGTTGTTGTCGACCGCGAACTGGCTGATGTCCTCGTCCACGTTGGTCGAGGTACGGCTGATATTGCCTGCCGCGTCAGCCGGGGAGTAGGCATAGGAACCCACGGTCAGTTGCTGGAAGGACAGCTCCGATTTGGTGTAGCGCAGGTTCTGGCGGAACTGCCAGACATCGTTGAAACGGTGTTCGAAGGCATAGCCCAGGGCGTAGTAGGTACGGTCGTAGAACTCGTAGTCCGGGTCGCCGAGGTTTTTGTGATGGGAGACGTCGCCCAGTGGCGATTTGATCTTGGTGCCCTGGATCGGCATGAACTGGCTGGTCGCCCCGGTGTCGTCGCGGGTGAACTGCGAGAGCAGGGTCAGCTTGGTATCGGTGTCGATGTTCCAGGTCAGGCTGGGGGCGATGTTGTAGCGCTTGTTGTCGATGTGATCGACCTGCGTACCGGCATCCCGCACCACGCCGCTGAGGCCGTAGAGGAACTGGCCTTCATCGTCGATCTTGCCGGTGCTGGCGAAGTTGATCTGGCGGTAGTTGTCGCTGCCGTACTGCAGCTGAATGGCATGGCTCGATTCCGCGCTGGGACGCCGGCTGACCATGTCCAGCAGGCCGCCCGGAGGGGTCTGGCCGTAGACGGAGGAAGCCGGGCCGCGCAGCAGGGCCAGGCGGTCGAGGTTCCAGGTCTCCGCTTTCGGGTTGGCATACACACCGCGGGGCAGCGGCAGGCCGTCGAGGAATTGGGTGGGCTCGAAGCCGCGCACGCGCATCCAGTCATAACGGGTGTCGCTGCCGTAGCTGGCGGAAACGATACCGGGCATGTAACGCACGGCATCGTCCAGATTCTGCACGTTGCGGTCTTCCATCTGCTGGCGGGTCGCGACGGAAATCGAGCGCGGCGCTTCGACCAGCGAGGTGTCGGTCTTGGTGCCGGCGGCGGTGCGCGTGGCGAGGTAACCGTCCACCGGCCCCCAGGCACTCTCATAAGCCTGCTGGCCGGTGATGCTGGTTTCCGGCAGGGCCACCACACCGTCGGGAATCGCCACCAGGCTGTAGGTGCCGGCACTGCTTTGTTCCAGTTGCAGGCCGGTGCCGCGCAGGGCTTCGCGCAGGGCGCCGGCGGCGTCGAACTGGCCCTTGACCGGGGCCGAAGTCTTGCCGGCGGCCAGGCTCGGGTTGAGGCTCAGGGCCAGGCCCGCCTGGCTGGCGATCTGGTTCAGGGTGCTGGCCAGGGGGGCGGCCGGCAGGTTGTAGGCGCGCACGCTGGACGCCTGTTCGGCGGCGATCAGCGGGGGGCTGGCCAGCGGGGCGCAAAGGGCAATCGCCACGGCCAACAGGCTGGGGCGCAACAGGGTGTCTAGCGAGCGGGACATACGGCGGCTCCTGGATGGAAACATTTCTCAATTGCCTATGTGCCGGACGAGATTCAAAAAGTGATAGGGCGGACTGAAAATAATTTCGATTCACGAAAATAAGAGGGATATTTCAGGTTGGGGCAGGCGGCGTCAGTTGGAGCTTGCTCGCGATAAAAATCGTGCCGCCTAGGGCTTGGCCTTGCTCTCGGCCCGCGCCACCAACGTCACCCACCAGGGCGTATGCCGCTCGATGGCCACGGGCAGCGTCGGCAGCAGCGCGCTCAGGGCCAGGTCGGTGTCGTGCAGCGGGAAGCTGCCGGTGATGCGCAGGTCGGCCACCTCGTCGGCCACCCCCAGATGGCCGCGGCGGTAGCGCCCCAGTTCGCTGACCAGGTCCGCCAGGCGTGCGTTGTCCACCACCAGCATGCCGCGGGTCCAGGCGTCGGCGCCGGGGTTCAGGGCCAGCAGCGGGCCGAGGCCGTCGCGGCGCATCAGCGCCTGCTGGCCTTCCTTGAGGATCTGCTCGTCCTGGCTGGATTCCGGCCGCGCGGCCACGGCCGATTGCAGCACGCTCAGGCGCGTGCCCTGTTCCTCGCGCTTGACTAGGAAGCGCGTGCCCAGCGCGCGCATATGGCCTTCGCGGGTTTCGACGATAAAGGGGCGGGCGTCGTTGTGGCCGGTCTCGACCAGGATCTCGCCTTCCTGCAACACGATGCGTCGCTGCTTTTCGTCGAAACGCACATCCACGGCGCTGTGGGTATTGAGGTTGATCACGGTGCCGTCGGCCAGGCGCAGGGTGCGTTGCTCGCCGGTGGCGGTGCGCTGGTCGGCGAGCCAGTAATCCAGCTGGCCGTAACGGTCGCCGGCGAACAGGGCCAGGCCCAACAGCAGGGCGACGCTGGCCAGCCCGCTGCCGAGCTTGCGCACGCGCCGCCGGATGCCGTCCCGCGATTGCAGCAGGGCGCTGCGGGCCGGGCCGCTGGCGACGCTGAAACGCTGGTCGAGCATGCCCAACTGGCGCCAGGCGCGGGCGTGTTCTTCATCGGCAGCGTGCCATTTGGCGAATTCTTCGCGGGCCATTGGGTTGCCTTCGCCGGAATCCAGCGACAACTGCCAGGCAATCGCCGCGTCCAGCACCCGGGCGGACACCGGTTTGGCGTTGAGCGGGCTCATGCCGGCTCACCGTACAGGGCGACGTAGCACTGGCGAATGCCCTGGGCCAGGTACTGCCTGACCCGCGGCACAGACACCCCGAGGCGTTCGGCGATTTCGGCGTGGCCGAGGCCGTCGAGGCGGTTATAGAGGAAGGCGGCGCGAGCCTTGCTCGACAGCTTGCCCAGCAGGCGGTCGATGGCCTTGAGGTCTTCGAGGATCGATTGCTGTTCTTCCGGGGAGGGGTGTTCCTCTTCCGGGATCAGCATCAGTTCGGTGAGGTAGGCCTGCTCCAGCGCGGCGCGGCGGAAGTAGTCGAACAGCAGGCCCTTGGCGATGGCCACCAGGAACGCCCGCGGCTCGCGCGGGGCTTTCAGTTCGTCGCGGCCCAGCAGACGGACGAAGGTGTCCTGGCTCAGGTCCTCGGCCCGTTGCGGGCAGGCCACGTTGCGCCGCAGCCAGGCCAGCAGCCAGCCGCGATGGTCGCGATACAACGCACCAACGAGGTCACTGTGGGGGCTTTGGGCTGACGGCACCTGGGTATCCCAATCGAGAAGTTGAAACTAACGAGAATTATTCGCGATTGTGGCAGGGCGCAAAGAGCCGCGCAATGGGCGCCGGTCGGCGGGGTGGATAGCCAATGTTTCGGGCCGATACAGGGTCAGAAGGAGTGGCTCTGCTGCCGGCGTTTCCATTGGCTGAGCCGTTGTTGCAGGTTCAGCGGGCTGTGGATCTGCTGCTGGCGGGCGCGGCTGAACAGGATCAGCGCCAGCTCGGCGGTGGCCAGGGCGTCGGCGGCGGCATGGTGGCGTTCGCCGGCGTGCAGCTTGAAGTAGCCCATCCAGTCATCCAGCCCGGCTTCGCGGATATGCGCCTGGGGGCAGAGCAGCGGGGCCATTTCGGCGACGTCGAGGAACGGATGCTGCAGGCGATAACCCAGGCTGTCCTTCAGCGCCCGGCCGAGCATGTGCTGGTCGAATGGCGCATGGAAGGCCAGCAGCGGGCTGTCGCCGACGAACGCCATGAAATCCAGCAAGGCTTCCACCGGGTCGCTGCCGGCGGCGATCGCGCTAGGGCCGAGACCGTGAATCAGCACGCTGGGGCTGAGCTTGTGATCGGTACGCTGCAAGGTGCGCTCGAATTGCTGGCTGAAGTCGATGGCGCCGTCTTCTATCACCACCGCGCCAATGGACAGCACCTGGTCGCGATTGAGGTTGAGCCCGCTGGTTTCCAGGTCCAGCACCACCCAGCGCTGTTCGCGCAGGCTGCATTCACCCAACGCCGGGGCGACGGGCAGGCCCTCGCGGCGTTGTTGCTGTTCGGCGCTGAGTACCGCGCTGGCCGGGCGCAACCAGGCGAACAGGCTCATAGCTGATACCTCAGCGCCAGGCTGCTTTGCAGGCGCTGGGCCTGGCGCATCGACTCGCGCAGGATCCGCCGGTCCAGGTGGTTGAGGCTGTCCGGGTCGACGCGGTTGGAGTAGGGCAGGTTCTGCCGGGTCTGCAATTGGTGCTGTTGCATGCGGGTCTGCTGGATGAAGTGATAAGCCTCTTCATACGCGGCGCCGTCGAGGGTTTCGATGACTTCCCTGGCCACCAGCTGGCGCAGGCGCTCCAGGGTGTTGTTGGCATCGATGCCATTGGCCAGGGCCAGCAGGCGCGCACCGTCGACAAAAGGGGTGAGGCCCTGGACCTTGAGGTCGAGGGTGGCTTTTTCGCCATTTTTCCTGGCCAGGACGAACTCGCGAAAACGCCCCACCGGCGGGCGCTGGCGCAGCGCGTTCTCGGCCATCATGCGCTGGAACAGGCGGTTGTCGCCGACCTGGTCGAGGATGCCGCGGCGCAGTTGCGCGCAGCCCTGCTCGTCGCCCCAGACCACCCGCAGGTCGAAATAGATGCTCGAACCCAGCAGGTTCTCCGGCGTGGCCTCGCGAATGAAGGCGGCGAAGCGTCGTGCCCATTCGGCGCGGGACAGGCACAGCTCGGGGTTGCCGGCCATGATGTTGCCCTTGCACAGGGTGAAGCCGCACAGCGCCAGGCTCTGGTTGATCTGTTGCGCCAGGGGCAGCAGCTTGCCGCGAATCTCTGCCGCATGAGCGGCGTCGCGCGCTTCGAACAGGATGCCGTTGTCCTGGTCGGTGTGCAGGGTTTGCTCGCGCCGGCCTTCGCTGCCGAAACACAGCCAGCTGAACGGCACGCCCGGGTCGCCCTTGTCGGCCAGGGTCAGTTCGATGACCCGGCACACGGTGTGGTCGTTGAGCAGGGTGATGATGTGGGTGATCTGGGTCGAGGACGCGCCGTGGGCGAGCATGCGCTCCACCAGTTGGCCGATCTCGCCGCGAATCGCCACCAGGTTGTCGATCCGCGGCGCGTTGCGGATGGTCCGCGCCAGGTGCACCAGGTCGACCCGTTGCAGGGAAAACAGGTCGCGTTCGGAAACCACGCCGCACAGGCGCTGCTCTTTGACCAGGCAGACGTGGGCGATGTGCCGTTCGGTCATGGCGATAGCGGCGTCGAAGGCGCTGTGGTCCGGCGACAGGGCGAACGGCGCTTGGGTCATGTGCCGTTCGATGCTCTGGTTGAAGTCGCTGGTGCCGTCGGCCACCACCTGGCGCAGGTCGCGCAGGGTAAAGATGCCGAGCGGCGCCTTGTGTTCATCCACCACCACTATGCTGCCGACCTGCTGTTCGTGCATCAGGCTCACGGCTTCGCGCAGTGGGGTGGACGGGCTGCAGGTCACTGGGTGGCGCATCGCCAGTTCGCCCAGCCGGGTGTTGAGGGAGTACTGGGTGCCGAGGGTTTCCACGGCTTTTTGCTGGACCTGCTGGTTGACCTGGTCCAGCAGGCTGCTGACGCCGCGCAGGGCGAAATCGCGAAACACCGCGCAAAGGGCGAACAGCTTGATGAAGGCCGGCTTGTTCAGTTGCAGGCAGAAGGTGTCCTCGGCCGCCAGGTGTTCGGTGCGGGTGGCGCGCTCGCCCAGCAGCGCGGCGAGGGGGAAACACTCGCCTGCGGTGATCTCGAAGGTGGTTTCGGTACCGCCCTTGAGGGCGTGCTGGCGCTCGCCGACCACCCGGCCCTGCTTGACGATATAGAAGTGTTCGACCGGTCCGTCGGCGGGTTTGATGATGCTTTCGCCGGGGCCGTAGAAACGCAGTTGGCATTGCTCGACCAGGTACGCCAGGTGAGCGTTTTCCATCTGATTGAAGGGGGGGAACCGCTGGAGAAACTGCATCGTGCCGTGGATGTTCTGCAACACCGCGGTTTTCCCTGCCTGGGTGAAGGCATCCGCTTTACTCATAACCATTACCGCAGTCTTTTTGGATTTGTCGTGGTCGGGTCTTCGGTCATGGTCGGTCCCACGCTGCCAGGTGCCCATTGGACGTAAGTCTAGGTAGCGGCTCTGCACCTGTTAATTCGCTTCAAAGAGGTGTCAAAACCGTGAAAAAAGTACTTATCCGGCCTCTTGGAAAAAAATCCGACGAAGTGCACATTGGAGGCCTGCTTAGCGATGTCTGACCACTGTGCTAGGGGATCGATTTGAATATGTAGAGAAAGCCATGTCCGACCACGATATTTTGAGTGATGCCGAGCGCGAGGCGTTGAACGCCGTGATGCTCGAGCCCGATCTGCCGCCCCAGCGCGTGTTGATCGCCGATGATGACAAGGATGCCCGTGAGTTGCTGTCGGAGATTCTCGGACTGGATGGCATTCGCTGCATGACCGCAGCCAGTGGCAAGGCAGCACTGGAACTGTTGAACTCGAACAAATCGATCGGACTGCTGATCACCGACCTGCGCATGGCCCCCTGCAACGGCCTGGATCTGATACGCCAGGTGCGCGAATCGGAGCGGGCGGCGTTGCCGATCATTATCATTTCCGGGGATGCCGATGTGCGCGACGCCATCGCGGCCATGCACCTGAGCGTGGTGGACTTCCTGCTCAAGCCGATCGACACCGGCAAGCTGCTGGCGCTGGTCAAGCATGAGCTGGGGGTGGTGCCCTAGGAGCAGGGTGTCCCCTGTAGGAGCGAGCTTGCTCGCGATAAGATTCCCCGGCAGAAACACAAAAGCCCTGGTCCCGCGACCAGGGCTTTTTCTTTTACCGCGTCAACGCAGGATCACAGGCCGTTGCGGGCCTTGAACTCGCGACGACGACGGTGCAGCACCGGCTCGGTGTAGCCATTGGGTTGCTTGGTGCCTTCGATCACCAGTTCGACCGCGGCCTGGAAGGCGATGTTGCTGTCGAAGTTCGGTGCCAGCGGACGGTACAGGGTGTCGCCGGCGTTCTGCCGGTCCACCACGGGCGCCATGCGCTTGAGGCTTTCCATGACCTGGGCTTGGGTGACGACGCCATGGCGCAGCCAGTTGGCGATGTGCTGGCTGGAAATACGCAGGGTGGCGCGGTCTTCCATCAGGCCGACATCGTTGATGTCCGGCACCTTGGAACAGCCGACGCCCTGGTCGATCCAGCGCACCACGTAACCGAGAATGCCCTGGGCGTTGTTGTCCAGTTCGTTCTTGATCTCTTCGGCCGACCAGTTGGTGTTGCTGGCCAGCGGGATGGTCAGGATGTCGTCCACCGAGGCGCGGGCGCGCTTGGCCAGCTCGGCCTGGCGGGCGAACACATCGACCTTGTGGTAGTGCAGGGCGTGCAGGGCCGCGGCGGTGGGCGAGGGTACCCAGGCGGTGTTGGCGCCGGCCAGCGGGTGGGCGATTTTCTGTTCGAGCATGGCAGCCATCAGGTCCGGCATGGCCCACATGCCTTTACCGATCTGCGCACGACCTTGCAGACCGGTGCTCAGGCCGATATCGACGTTCCAGTTCTCGTAGGCGCCGATCCACTTGGCGGCCTTCATCTCGGCCTTGCGCACCACGGCGCCGGCTTCCATGGAGGTGTGGATTTCGTCGCCGGTACGGTCGAGGAAGCCGGTGTTGATGAACACTACGCGCTCGCTGGCGGCCTTGATGCAGGCCTTGAGGTTGACCGTGGTGCGGCGCTCCTCGTCCATGATCCCGACTTTCAGGGTGTTGTGCGGCAGTTCCAGCACGTCTTCGATGCGCCCGAACAACTCGTTGGTGAAAGCGGCTTCTTCCGGGCCGTGCATCTTCGGCTTCACGATGTACACCGAGCCGGTGCGGCTGTTGGTGCGCGAGGTGTTTCCGTTGAGGTTGTGGATCGCCGCGAGGCTGGTGACCAGGCCATCGAGGATGCCTTCCGGCACTTCGTTGCCTTGGCTGTCGAGGATCGCGTCGATGGTCATCAGGTGACCCACGTTACGCACGAACAGCAGCGAACGGCCGTGCAGCTTCACACTGCCGCCGTTGGGCGCGGTGTATTCGCGGTCGGCGTTCATGGTGCGGGTGAAGGTCTTGCCGCCCTTGGCCACTTCTTCGGCCAGGTCGCCCTTCATCAGGCCGAGCCAGTTGCGGTAGATCACCACCTTGTCGTCGGCGTCGACGGCGGCGACCGAGTCTTCGCAGTCCATGATGGTGGTCAGGGCGGCTTCCATCAGCACGTCTTTTACGCCGGCGGCGTCGGTCTGGTCGACCGGGCTGTTGGCGTCGATCTGGATTTCGAAATGCAGGCCGTTGTGTTTCAGCAGGACCGCGGTCGGTGCTGCGGCATCGCCGTGGTAGCCGATCAGTTGGGCGTCGTCGCGCAGGCCGCTGTTGCTGCCACCCTTGAGGGCGACCACCAGCTTGCCGTCGACGATCTTGTAGCCGGTGGAGTCGACATGGGAGCCGGCAGCCAATGGCGCGGCTTCGTCGAGGAAGGCGCGGGCGAAGGCGATGACCTTGTCGCCGCGCACCTTGTTGTAGCCTTTGCCTTTTTCCGCGCCGTCGGCTTCGCTGATGGCGTCGGTGCCATAGAGCGCGTCGTACAGCGAGCCCCAGCGGGCGTTGGAGGCGTTGAGGGCGAAGCGGGCATTCATCACCGGGACCACCAGCTGCGGACCGGCCATGCGGGCGATCTCGTCATCGACGTTTTGCGTCGTCGCCTGGAAGTCCGCCGCTTCTGGCAGCAGATAACCGATGTCTTGCAGGAAGGCTTTGTAGGCGATCGGGTCGTGGGCCTGGGCTTTCTCAGGAGCTCTACGGGCTTGGTGCCAGGCATCGATACGCGCCTGGAAATCGTCGCGTTTGGCGAGTAGGGCTTTGTTCTTCGGTGCCAGGTCGTGGATGACCTTGTCGGCGCCGGCCCAGAACGTGTCGGCGGTGAGGCCGGTACCGGGAATGGCTTCGTTGTTCACGAAGTCGAACAGGACTTTGGCGACCTGCAGGCCACCGACTTGAACGTGTTCAGTCATTGCTTGCCTCACTCTGCTCAGCTATTTCGCTTTTCAGCTCTTCAAATTGACAATGAAGCCTCTGGCCATTTAAACCACAAACCCCTCTACCAGTACATGCCATCGCGGGCGGCTGGGATGGTTCCAATCAACGGCTCGGAGCCTTGCTGACAGGGCTTTCAGGGTTGCGACTGCGCCTTGGCAGACATCGATCCAACGTTATGTAGTGCGCGCTGCGGCATACTACATGATGAATTGCGGTTGTGAAAATTAGACTAAATACGTCGTTCCGCGACTCAAGTTCGCAGCACGGTCACGCTGGGGAACGGGATGTTCTCAAAAAACTTGCGGATTGTTCCATAGAATTCTAAAAACATGTACACGATTTGTCTCAAGCCCCTTTTTTCCTTGTAGGAGCGAAGCTTGCTCGCGATGGCATCCTGACAGTCCCAACGATGCCGGCCGGGTGATTCTTGTCGCAAGCAGGCGTCGCTCCTGCCGGACCGCGGCGACCCTGCGGCTTGCCTATACTTGACCTTCTACAACAAAAGTCCTGACAGAGGGTTGCGCCATGGACCACCTCGTACTCACCGTATTCGCCCCGGACAAGCCCGGACAGGTCGAGCGCATCGCCCAATGCATCGCCGCGCACGGCGGCAACTGGCTAGAGAGCCGCATGTCGCGGATGGCCGGGCAGTTCGCCGGCATTCTACGGGTCGGCGTGCCGGCGGAAGCCTATGACGAGCTGGTGGACGCGCTGCAAGGCTTGGCGGCCCAGGGCATTCGGGTGCTGATCGCCGAAAGCGGCATCGAACAATCCTGCACCTGGAAGCCGATCGCCATGGAACTGGTGGGCAACGACCGGCCGGGCATCGTGCGCGACATCACCCGCCTGTTGAGCGAGCAGGGGGTGAACCTGGAGCGGCTGGTGACCGAAGTGCGCCCGGCCCCCATGAGCAGCGAGCCGCTGTTCCACGCCGAAGCGATCCTGGCGGTGCCGCTGACCTTGTCCCTCGATGTCCTGCAGTCGCGCCTGGAAACCCTGGCGGATGATCTGATGGTGGAGTTGGTGCTGCGCAGCGAGGTGTGAACCTGAAAGGGCGGGTTATCCAGTTTTAGCGTGCATGCGCCTGTGGATAACCTGTAGAGACCTGGCGCCAGCCCAAGCCGGCCAAGGCTTTGCGGAATCTGATCAAAAAACCAGCAGTTTCAAGGGCTTGTGCACAAACGGCGGGGATCACGCTGTGGATAACCTTGGGAAGGATAGATGCAGGCCACGCCAACCGTGGCCTGCAGAGCTTTGTACGTTTATTGATCAGCTGCGTTTGCGCAGGCTCAACCAGGCATCCACGCTGTACACCGCCAGGCCGGCCCAGATAAACATGAACGCCACCAGGGTGCTCGACGACAGGTGTTCGCCGAACAGCAGTACCGCCTGCAGCAGCACCAGGGTCGGCGCCAGGTACTGCAAGAAGCCCAGGGTGGTGTAGGGCAGGTGACGGGCGGCGGCGTTGAAGCACACCAGCGGCACCAGGGTGACGGGACCGGCCGCCACCAGCCACCAGGCCTCGGAGCTGGTCCAGAAGGCCGCCTGGGCACTGGTGGCGGTGGGGTTGAACAAGAGCCAGGCGAGGGCGATCGGCACCAGCATCCAGGTTTCCACCACCAGCCCCGGTAGCGCCTTGACCGGTGCCTGCTTGCGGATCAGTCCGTAGAAACCGAAGGTCAACGCCAGCACCAGGGAAAACCAGGGCAGGCTGCCGACCTGCCACACCTGCTGCGCCACGCCCACCGCCGCCAGGCCCACTGCGAGCCACTGCATGCGCCGCAGCCGCTCACCGAGGATCAGCATGCCCAGCAGCACGTTCACCAGCGGGTTGATGTAGTAACCCAGGCTGGCTTCGAGCATGCGCCCGTTGTTCACCGACCAGACATAGGTCAGCCAGTTGGCCGCGATCAGGGTGCCGCTCAGGGCCAGGATCGCCAGGCGCCTGGGGTTGTCCCGCAACTCGCGCCACCAGCCGGGATGCTTCCAGACCATCAGCAGCAGCGCGCCGAACAGCGCGGACCAGAGCACTCGGTGGATGATGATTTCCACGGCGGGCACGTTGGCGATGGCTTTGAAGTAGATCGGGAACAGGCCCCAGATGATGTAGGCGCTCAGGCCCAGGATGTACCCGCGACGCGGGTTGGCGGCTTGCATGCAGAATCCTTGCTTAGGCAGCTAACAAAGAGAGGGATTGTAAGGAGGTTTGTCAGGCCGTGTCTTTCTCGGCGTCATTCCGGTGACCCCGCTGTTGTGATCGATCCGGCTTCTGCAGGAGCGAGGCTTGCCCGCGATCAAGACGCCGCGGTGCATCAGACTCATCGAGGCGAGGCTATCGCGGGCCAGCCTCGCCCCTACAGGTCGGATCAGGGCTTGGGGTCAGAACAGCTTCAGCGGTTCTTCGTTGAGCGCCGAGAGTTGCTCGCGCAACGCCAGCACCTGATCGCCCCAATAACGCTCGCTGCCGAACCAGGGGAAGCTGCGTGGGAACGCCGGGTCGTCCCAGCGCCGGGCCAGCCAGGCGCTGTAGTGCATCAGGCGCAGGGCGCGCAGTGGTTCGATCAATGCCAGTTCGCGCGGGTCGAAGTCGTGGAACTCGCTGTAGCCATCCATCAGTTCCGACAGCTGCCCCAGGCATTCCTGGCGATCGCCGGCGAGCATCATCCACAGGTCCTGCACCGCCGGGCCCATGCGGCAGTCGTCGAGGTCGACGATATGGAACACCTCGTCGCGGCACATCATGTTGCCGGGATGGCAGTCGCCGTGCATGCGGATGTTCTGGTGCGGCGTGGCCTGGTAGACCTCTTCCACCCGCTTGAGCAGGTCGCGGGCCACCGACTCATAGGCCGGCAGCAGGCTCTTGGGCACGAAGTCGCCTTCCAGCAGGGTGGTCAGCGAATCGTGGCCGAAGTTCTTCACCCCCAGCGCTTCGCGATGCTCGAACGGGCGAGTGGCGCCGACCGCATGCAGGCGGCCGAGCAATTGCCCCAGGCGATACAGCTGGTCGAGGTTGCCGGGTTCCGGCGCCCGGCCGCCACGGCGTGGGAACAGGGTAAAGCGGAAGCCTTCATGCTCGAACAGGCTTTCGCCCTGGTGAATCAGCGGCGCCACTACCGGCACTTCGCACTCGGCGAGTTCGAAGGTGAAGCGGTGCTCTTCGAGGATCGCCTCGTTGGTCCAGCGTTGCGGGCGGTAGAACTTGGCGATCAGCGGCTCGCTGTCTTCGATGCCGACCTGGTAGACACGGTTTTCGTAACTATTGAGTGCCAGGACACGGGCGTCGCTGAGAAAACCGATGCTTTCGACGGCATCGAGGACTAGATCAGGGGTAAGGGTTTCGAACGGGTGAGACATGCTGACTCCTGCGCGCAGCAGGCTGCTGCGTCCGGCCAAGCATGGTAGCGCACGAAGGATGACAGGTGGTGACTGTGAGGGCGCTATCGCGGGCAAGCTCGCCCCTACACGGATCTGTAGGAGCAAGGCTTGCCCGCGAAGCGGTCTATCAGGCGCCGACGATACCGCCGTCTTCCCGGGTGATCACCATTACCGAGGAACGCGGCTTGCCGTTGGGCAGGTGCTCGGGGAAGGTCGAACCGCCGTTCTCGCCCGGGTGCTGGATGCCCACGAACAGGCTCCTCTGATCCGGCGAGAAGGTGATGCCAGTGACTTCGCAGCCCACCGGCCCGACCATGAAGCGACGGATTTCACCGGAGTCCGGGTCAGCGCAGAGCATCTGGTTGTTGCCCATGCCGGCGAAGTCGCCGGTGTTGCTGGAGTCGCCGTCGGTGAGGATCCACAACCGGCCGGCCTTGTCGAAACCCAGGCCGTCGGGGCTGTTGAACATGTTCTGCGGGGTGATGTTCGACGAGCCGCCTTTGGGCTGGCCGGCATGCACGGCCGGGTTGCCGGCGACCACGAACAGGTCCCAGGTGAAGTCCATCGAACCGTGGTCGCCACGGGCGGTCTGCCAGCGCAGGATCTGCCCGTAGACGTTTTTCTCCCGCGGGTTGGGGCCGCCCACTGGCTGGCCGTCTTCACCACGTTTGGAGTTGTTGGTCAGGGTGCAGTAGACCTGGCCGTCCTTCGGGCTGACCACGATCCATTCCGGGCGGTCCATGCGGGTGGCCTTGACCACGCTGGCCGCGAGGCGGGCGTGGATCAGCACTTCGGCCTGGTCGGCGAAACCGCTGCTGGCGTCGATGCCGTTCTTGCCATGGCTCAGCTCGACCCATTTGCCCTTGCCTTTCGGGTGGTCCGGGTTGCCGTCGCCGTTGTCGAAGATCGCCACGTACAGGGTGCCGTGGTCCAGCAGGTCGCGGTTGGCCTTGGGGTTGCGGTGGTTGATGCGGTCGCGGCTGACAAACTTGTAGATGAACTCGCCACGCTCGTCGTCGCCCATGTAGACCACGGCGCGTCCGTCGCGGGTTTCGGCCAGGGCGGCGTTTTCATGCTTGAAGCGGCCCAGGGCGGTGCGCTTGATCGGCTTGGACTGTGGGTCGAACGGGTCGATCTCCACGACCCAGCCGTGACGGTTGAGTTCGTTGGGGTTTTTCGCCAGGTCGAAGCGCGGGTCGAACTGATGCCAGTTGATGTCGCGGCTGCTCGCCGAGGCGCCATAGCGTTTCTGCGCGGCATCGAAGGTCTGTTGGGCGTTGCTGCTGCCGAAGCAGTCGGTGAAGTTCTCTTCACAGGTCAGGTAGGTGCCCCATGGCGTCTTGCCGTTGGCGCAGTTCTGGAAGGTGCCGAGGACTTTGCGGCCGCTCTTGTCGGCGCTGGTTTTCATCAGCGCGTGGCCGGCGGCCGGGCCGCTCAGGCGAATCGGCGCGTTGCCGTGGATGCGCCGGTTGTAGCGCGAGCCCTGGACGAACTGCCATTGGCCGCTGCGGCGCTGTACTTCGATCACCGACACGCCTTCGCTGGCCAGGGCCTTGCGCACGTCTTCCGCCGACTGCGGCATGCCGCCGTGGGGGTAGAGGTAGCGGTAGTTGGTGTATTCGTTGTTGATCGCCATCAGTGCGCGATTCTTGTCGTCCGGGAAGGCAAACAGGCTCATGCCGTCGTTGTTGTCTCCGAACTGGACCTCCTGGGCCGTGGCGGTGCCATTGCCACTCGGGTCGAACGCCGGGCCGTTCTTCTGCAGGGGCTGGCCCCAGCTGATCAGCACCGAAGACTTGTAGCCCGGCGGCAGGGTGATGGTGTCGCTGGTGGCGGCGGCAATGCCTTCAAAGCCCAGCAGCTTGCTGGAACCGGCGCTGACGCTGGCGGCCAGCACGCTGCGGCTCAGCAGGTTGCCACCGAGGAACATGGCCGCGCCGCACAGGGCACCGGCGCTGATGAAACCACGGCGGCTGAGGCCGACCATCTTTTCGAGGTCGGTAGGTTGGTCTTCTTCTAATAGGCTCATCACAGGCTTCCTGCAGGGTTTTGCAGCCACCTTAATCAGCGTCGATGACGAACATGTTGCAGCGCCGCAAGCATTGCGCGGCTTTGTGTAGCCGCTGCCGAAGGCTGCGATCGACCCGAAGGGGCGCGAGGACCTTGAGTCCGTCGAGGTCCTGCGACCAGCGTGGCCCGGACTATCGCAGCCTGCGGCAGCAGCAAAAAAAACTAGAGCGGCGTGCCGAGTAGCACGTTGGACGGCGAGAACTGCACCCGTACCGGCTGGCCGGCGCTCAAGCCAAGGTGTCGCAGGTGCAGCGGTTCGGCCAGGGCACAGAGCGTCTGGCCGCTGGGCAGGGCGATTCTGATTTCGCTGGGGCCGTCTTCGGCGTCGAGGATCGCTTCCAGGGTGCCCTGCATACAATTGTGTCCGGGTGTTGCGGATTGATCGATGGCCAGCAATTCCAGCCAGCCGGCCTTGATCAACGCCACGACGCCTGTGCCGGGCTCCAATTCCAGGTGCAGGGTGCTGTCATGGGTGATCTGCGCCTGGATCGCCAGGTCTTCTGCGAGCGCCAGTCGTATCAGATCGTTGCGCCCCTGCGCTTCGATCGCCAGAACCGTGCCGTGCAGCTGGTTGCGGGCGCTGGTGCGGAGCATTAGGCGTCCCAGCAGATCGAGGTCGGCGGCGTCTTCGGCAGCTTCCAACACTTGGGCTTGCAAGGCCTGCAAGCGCTGGTAGAGGCGCAGCACCCGTTCGCCTTCGACGGAGAGCCTGGCGCCACCGCCGCCTTTGCCGCCGACACTGCGTTCGACCAGGGGCTTTTGCGCCAGGTTGTTCAACTCGTCGATGGCGTCCCAGGCCGCCTTGTAACTCAGGCCGGCGCTTTTCGCGGCACGGGTGATCGAGCCCTGTTCGGCGATGTGCTGCAGCAGGGCAATGCGCTGCGGGCGACGGGCGATGTGCTGGGTCAACAAGGTGGGCAAGGGCATGGCTGAACGCTTTGAACGCTGGGAATGGAAAGGGAGTTTGCGGCTTGAGGGGCGAGAGTCAAGTTCAGTCGGGCTCGCCGGGTTTTGGCGTGCGTGCCAGGCAATAGACGTCTACCCGCCGCGCCCCGGCCTTGAGCAGCAGCCGCGCCAGGGCGTGGGCGGTCGCGCCGGTGGTGAGCACGTCGTCCACCAGCGCCAGGTGCCGGCCATGGACCGCCGCCTCGGGCATCAGGGCAAAAGCATGGTGCAGGTTGCGGTGCCGCGCCCTGGCACCCAGGCCCTGCTGCGATGGCGTGTCCTGGGTGCGCTGCAACGAGGTTTCGTCACAGGGGATTTGCAGGATCTCGCCCAGCCAGCGTGCGAGCATCGCCGCCTGGTTATAGCCGCGCTGGCGCAGGCGCTTGCGGGCCAGGGGCACCGGCAGCAGAGCGTCGGGTTGCGCCAGGTCCTCGGCAAAGCGATGTTGCAGCGATTGCGCGAGAAGTTCGGCCAAAAGACGGCCAAAGGGCCATTTGCCGTTGTGCTTGAAGCGGCTGACCAGGCTGTCGACGGGAAAGCTGTAACGCCAGGGCGCCACCACCTGGGCGAAGGCGGGCGGTCGCTTGAGGCACTGGCCGCAGGTCAGGCCGGCCGCGGGCAGGGGCAGGGCGCACACCTGGCAATGATCGCCGAGCCACGGCAGTTCGGTTTCGCAGGCGGTGCAAATGGCTTGGGGGGTGTCGGTCGGCTCGTCGCAGAGCAAACAGGTTTGTTTGTTTTTTAACCAGATGTAAACCTGTCCTTGGTAATGTGGTTGACACTGCATGGCGCTTCCTTAAATATGCCCAACATCCGTGTCGCGGCTGTGGGTATTGCCTTCCCGCAGCCGCTTGCCAAGCATAATCAAGGAATCGCCCATGAGCGCCAGCACCACCGCCAATCTGCGTCATGACTGGACTTTGGCTGAAGTCAAAGCCCTCTTCGTCCAGCCGTTCAATGACTTGCTGTTCCAGGCGCAGACGGTGCACCGCGCGCATTTCGACGCCAACCGCGTCCAGGTTTCCACCCTGTTGTCGATCAAGACCGGCGCCTGCCCGGAAGATTGCAAATATTGTCCGCAGTCCGGTCACTACAACACCGGCCTGGAAAAAGAAAAGCTGATGGAAGTGCAGAAGGTCCTCGAAGAGGCCGCACGCGCCAAGGCCATAGGCTCGACCCGTTTCTGCATGGGTGCGGCCTGGAAACACCCGTCGGCCAAAGACATGCCGTATGTGCTGGAAATGGTCAAGGGCGTGAAGGCCATGGGCCTGGAAACCTGCATGACCCTCGGTCGCCTGGACCAGGATCAGACCGAAGCGCTGGCCAAGGCCGGCCTGGACTACTACAACCACAACCTCGATACCTCGCCGGAGTTCTACGGCAGCATCATCACCACCCGCACCTACAGTGAACGCCTGCAAACCCTGGCCTACGTGCGCGATGCCGGGATGAAGATCTGCTCCGGCGGCATCCTCGGCATGGGCGAGTCCCTCGATGACCGCGCCGGCCTGCTGATCCAGTTGGCCAACCTGCCGGAGCACCCGGAGTCGGTGCCGATCAACATGCTGGTGAAAGTGGCCGGCACGCCGCTGGAAAACTCCGAGGACGTCGACCCGTTCGACTTCATCCGCATGCTTGCCGTGGCTCGTATCCTGATGCCGAAATCCCATGTGCGCCTGTCCGCCGGCCGCGAAGCGATGAACGAGCAGATGCAGGCCCTGGCGTTCTTCGCCGGCGCCAACTCGATTTTCTACGGCGAGAAACTGCTGACCACCGCCAACCCGCAGGCCGACAAGGACATGCAACTGTTCGCGCGCCTGGGCATCCAGCCGGAAGCCCGCGAAGAGCATGCCGACGAGGTGCACCAGGCCGCCATCGAGCAGGCGCTGGTGGAGCAGAAGAGCAGCGAGCAGTTCTACAACGCCGCCGTCTGATCTGCTGCCTCTGTAGGAGCGAGGCTTGCCCGCGAATGGTTCACCGCGTGAGCCCAGGGACACAGAGGTGTCTGGATCGCGGGCAAGCCCCCCTCCTACAAGGATGATGTTCCTTTTCTTGCCTGCGAGGCCTGCATGTCTTTCGATCTCCGCGCGCGTCTCGCTGCCCGTCGTGCCGAAAATCTCTATCGTCAGCGCCCACTGCTGGAAAGCCCGCAAGGGCCACAAGTAGTGGTCGACGGCCAGCCGTTGCTGGCGTTCTGCAACAACGATTACCTGGGCCTGGCCAATCACCCGCAAGTGATCGAAGCCTGGCGTGCTGGCGCGTCCCGCTGGGGCGTGGGCGGTGGCGCTTCGCACCTGGTGATCGGCCACAGCACGCCCCACCATCAGTTGGAAGAAGCCCTGGCCGAGTTCACCGGCCGCCCGCGGGCATTGCTGTTCACCACCGGTTACATGGCCAATCTCGGCGCGGTCACCGCGCTGGTGGGGCAGGGCGACACGGTGCTGGAAGACCGCCTCAACCACGCGTCATTGCTGGATGCCGGCCTGCTGTCCGGTGCGCGCTTCAACCGTTACCTGCACAACGATGCCGAGAGCCTGGCCAAGCGCCTGGAGAAAGCCACCGGCAATACCCTGGTGGTCACCGATGGTGTGTTCAGCATGGACGGCGACCTGGCCGACCTGCCGGCGCTGGCTCGCGAAACCCGGGCCAAGGGCGCCTGGCTGATGGTCGACGACGCCCATGGCTTCGGGCCGCTGGGGGCCAATGGCGCAGGGATCGTCGAGCACTTCGGCTTGAGCCAGGAAGAGGTGCCGGTCTTGGTGGGCACCCTCGGCAAGGCGTTCGGCACCGCTGGCGCCTTTGTCGCCGGTAGCGAGGAACTGATCGAAAGCCTGATCCAGTTCGCCCGTCCCTACATCTATACCACCAGCCAGCCGCCGGCCCTGGCCTGCGCCACCCTGAAAAGCCTGGAGCTGTTGCGCAGCGAGCACTGGCGGCGTGAACACCTGAATACCCTGATCCGCCAGTTCCGCCAGGGAGCCGAGCAGATCGGGCTGACCCTGATGGACAGCTTTACGCCGATCCAGCCGATCCTGATCGGCGACAGCGCGCGGGCGATTCGCCTGTCGCAGATGCTGCGCGAGCGCGGCCTGATGGTCACCGCGATTCGTCCGCCTACCGTGCCCACGGGGAGCGCCCGCTTGCGGGTGACCCTGTCCGCCGCCCATAGTGAGGCTCAGGTCCAGCTATTGTTGAATGCACTGGCGGATTGTTTTAGCGAACCGGGACCGGAGCCAAGCCATGCGTGATCGACTGATTCTGCTGCCCGGTTGGGGTCTCGGTGTATCGCCGCTCGAACCCTTGGCGGCGGCTCTGCAGGGGCTGGACGAACACCTGCGGGTCGAGATCGAGCCATTGCCGGAGCTGGAGTCCAGCGACCTGAATGAGTGGCTCGACGAACTGGACGCCAGCGTCCCGGACAACGCCTGGCTCGGTGGCTGGTCACTGGGCGGCATGCTGGCTTCCGAGCTGGCGGCGCGTCGTGGTGAACGCTGCTGCGGTCTGCTGACGTTGGCCAGCAACCCCAGTTTCGTGGCGCATGCCGAGTGGGCAAGCGCAATGCCGGGGGAGGCCTTCGACGGGTTTCTGGCCGGCTGTAACGCCGACCCACGCACCACCCTCAAGCGCTTCAGCCTGTTGTGTGCCCAGGGCGCCGAAGATCCGCGCGGCCTGTCGCGCCTGCTGTCGGGCGGCGCACCGCATACTTCGGGTGCTGTGTTGATGGCTGGCCTGGAGTTGCTGGCGCAGCTGGATACCCGCCATGCCTTGCAGGCGTTTCGTGGACCGCAGTTGCATCTGTTCGCCGGGCTCGACGGCCTGGTGCCGGCCGAAGCCGCGGGCGAACTGCTGGCGTTGTTGCCCGATGTTGAAGTTGGCCTGATTGAGCAGGCCAGCCACGCGTTTCTTCTGGAGGATCCCCACGGTGTGGCGGGGGCGATCCAGGCTTTTTTGCATGAGTCCGGTGATGACTGATCTGTCCCTTCCCAAGCCCCCCGGCAGCTTGCCCGACAAGCGCCAGGTGGCGGCTTCCTTTTCTCGCGCGGCGTCCAGTTACGACAGCGTGGCGCAACTGCAGCGCGACGTCGGTAACGAGTTGCTGGGCCGCCTGCCGCAAGACCGCGAGCCCGGCCGCTGGCTGGACATGGGCTGTGGCACGGGTTATTTCAGCCGCCTGTTGGGCGAGCGTTTCCAGGCCAGCGAAGGGCTGGCGCTGGACATCGCCGAAGGCATGCTCGAGCACGCCCGGCCGTTGGGCGGGGCGCGGTATTTCATTGCCGGCGATGCCGAGCGTTTGCCGTTGCAGGGGCAGAGTTGCGAACTGATTTTCTCCAGCCTGGCGGTGCAGTGGTGCGCGGATTTCCGTTCGGTTCTCAGCGAGGCGCATCGGGTGCTGAAGCCGGGCGGCGTGCTGGCCTTTGCCAGCCTGTGCGTCGGTACGCTGTACGAATTGCGCGACAGTTGGCGTCAGGTCGACGGCATGGTGCATGTCAATCGCTTTCGTGAGTTCAGTACATATCAACAGCTGTGTGCGGCGAGCGGCTTGCAGGTGCTGAGCCTGGAGACCCGTCCGCATGTGCTGCACTACCCGGATGTGCGCAGTCTGACCCATGAGTTGAAGGCCCTGGGGGCGCACAACCTCAACCCTGGACGGCCCGGCGGGCTGACAGGGCGGGCGCGGATCAAGGGCCTGATCGACGCCTACGAACAGTTCCGTCAAGCGCAGGGATTGCCCGCGACCTACCAGGTGGTCTACGCCGTATTGGAGAAGCCGCTATGAGCCAAGCCTATTTCGTTACCGGAACAGACACCGATGTTGGCAAGACCACCGTCGCCGCCGGCTTGCTGCATGCCGCGCGGCTCTCGGGATTGAGCACCGCGGCCGGGAAACCTGTGGCTTCAGGCTGCGAGCTGACCCCCGCGGGGTTGCGTAACGCCGATGCCTTGGCCCTGTTGGCTGAATGTTCATTGCCGCTGACCTATGACGAGGTCAATCCGCTGGCTTTCGAACCAGCCATCGCTCCCCATCTGGCGGCCCGCGAGGCTGGCGTGGCGTTGACTGTTCAGGCCTTGCTGGCGCCCATGCGTCAGGTGCTGGCCAAGGGCGCGGATTTCACCCTGATCGAAGGGGCCGGTGGCTGGCGTGTGCCGCTGGCCGATCAGGACAACCTGTCCGACCTGGCCATGGCCCTGGGCCTGCCGGTGATCCTGGTGGTGGGCGTGCGCCTGGGCTGTATCAACCATGCCCTGCTGACGGCCGAGGCGATTGCCCAGGACGGATTGCAGCTGGCCGGTTGGGTGGCCAATATCATCGAGCCGAAGACTTCGCGGCTCGAGGAGAACCTCGCCACGCTGGCGGAGCGCCTGCCCGCTCCTTGTCTGGGGCGGGTCCCGAGATTGAAGGCGGTCAGCGCCGAAGCGGTGGCCGAGTATCTGCAACTGGACCTGCTTGACTAGATTTTGCCTATGGTGAGGCACTGTGCCATTAGTGTTTTTGACGGGTCTTTTTCTGACGCGTCTGGTTCAATAGCCGCTGTTCATTCCTTGCAGGGTCGAATTCTCCCATGGAAATTTCCGGGAATACCGCTTTCTACGCCGGCCTGAGTACCGTGCAGGCCGGGCAGAATCGTGTCGATCAGGCCGCCAGCCAGATCGCCAATACGACCATCGAACGTTCTGTCGCCAGCCAATCCTCTGAGGTACAAGTCGAGCGTCTGCGATCTGTCGATCGCAGCCAGCAATCGGACTTGGCCAGCAACATGGTCGAGATGGCCATGGGCAAGGTTCAGGCGGAGCTGGGTGTGAAAGTCGCCAAGGCCGCCGATGAAGTGCTCGGTACGCTGATCGACACCTACGCTTGACCCTCCTTAGGTAGTCCTGCCCATTTTTGCGGGCAGGGTGACCCGCGCAAGAACGCCCTGCAAAGCCCCATCTTCCGTCTTGCTGGCCTGCCAGCTCCTACACTCTATTCAGCTTCCGAATATTTCACGGCATTCGCTGTGGGCCTTTGCGTGCAAGGCCTGCAGAGGATCGATGACGAATGGTGTTTGCGCGGCGCTTGACAAGGTTTGGGCGTAAACGTATGTTTCAAACAACTGTTTGACCGCCACAATAAATCAACGCGGTCGTTCATTCCCGGTTACATCAGCAGAGGTTTATCGCTATGCCTGACTACAAGGCCCCCTTGCGTGATATTCGCTTCGTTCGTGACGAGCTGCTCGGCTATGAAGCGCACTATCAGAGCCTGCCGGCTTGCCAGGACGCTACTCCAGACATGGTTGACGCCATCCTCGAGGAAGGCGCGAAGTTTTGTGAGCAGGTACTGGCCCCTCTGAACCGTGTGGGTGACCTGGAAGGCTGCACCTGGAGCGAGTCCGGCGTTAAGACCCCGACTGGCTTCAAAGAGGCCTACAAGCAATTCGTCGAAGGCGGCTGGCCAAGCCTGGCTCATGATGTCGAGCATGGCGGTCAAGGCCTGCCGGAGTCCCTGGGCCTGGCTGTCAGCGAAATGGTCGGCGAAGCCAACTGGTCGTGGGGCATGTACCCAGGCCTGTCCCATGGCGCGATGAACACCATCTCCGAACACGGCACGCCTGAGCAGCAAGAGGCTTACCTGACCAAGCTGGTATCCGGCGAGTGGACCGGCACCATGTGCCTGACCGAACCGCACTGCGGCACCGACCTGGGCATGCTGCGCACCAAGGCCGAACCTCAGGCCGACGGTTCCTACAAAGTTACCGGCACCAAGATCTTCATCTCGGCCGGTGAACACGACATGGCCGACAACATCGTCCATATCGTTCTGGCCCGCCTGCCGGATGCACCGGCTGGCACCAAAGGCATCTCGCTGTTCATCGTGCCGAAGTTCCTGCCGAACGCCGATGGCACTGTCGGCCAGCGCAACGCCGTGAGCTGTGGTTCCCTGGAACACAAGATGGGTATCCACGGTAACGCCACCTGCGTGATGAACTTCGACGCGGCCACCGGTTTCCTGATCGGCCCGGCGAACAAAGGCCTGAACTGCATGTTCACCTTCATGAACACCGCTCGCCTGGGCACCGCGCTGCAAGGCCTGGCCCACGCCGAGATCGGTTTCCAGGGCGGCCTGAAATACGCTCGCGATCGTCTGCAAATGCGTTCCCTGACTGGCCCGAAAGCGCCGGACAAGGCCGCCGACCCGATCATCGTGCACCCTGACGTACGCCGCATGCTGTTGACCATGAAGGCTTTCGCCGAAGGCAACCGGGCCATGGTCTACTTCACTGCCAAGCAGGTCGACATCGTCAAGTACGGCGTGGACGAAGAAGAGAAGAAGAAAGCCGACGCACTGCTGGCCTTCATGACTCCGATCGCCAAGGCCTTCATGACCGAAGTCGGTTTCGAATCCGCCAACCACGGTGTGCAGATCTACGGTGGCCACGGTTTCATCGCCGAGTGGGGCATGGAGCAGAACGTTCGCGACAGCCGCATTTCCATGCTGTACGAAGGCACCACCGGCATCCAGGCGCTGGACTTGCTGGGCCGTAAAGTGCTGATGACTCAAGGCGAGGCTCTGAAAGGCTTCACCAAGATCGTCCACAAGTTCTGCCAGAGCAACGAAGGCAACGAGTCGGTCAAAGAGTTCGTCGCACCGCTGGCTGCACTGAACAAGGAATGGGGTGAGCTGACCATGAAGGTCGGTATGGCGGCCATGAAAGACCGTGAAGAAGTCGGTGCTGCGTCCGTGGATTACCTGATGTACTCCGGTTATGCCTGCCTGGCTTACTTCTGGGCCGACATGGCACGCCTGGCTGCCGAGAAGCTGGCTGCCGGCACCACCGAAGAGGCGTTCTACACCGCCAAGCTGCAGACCGCGCGCTTCTACTTCCAGCGCATCCTGCCGCGTACCCGCACTCACGTGGCGGCCATGCTGTCGGGCGCCAACAACCTGATGGACATGAAAGAGGAAGATTTCGGCCTGGCTTACTAAGCCCTACCGGCATCTCTTCAGAGGCCGCTTCTCCTTCGGGAGAAGCGGCTTTTTTGCGCGCGGGATGAATCTGAAAATAATCCGACTAAAACGTTAAGAAGAAGCCGATCCCTGCCGTTACAGAAGTGGCAATGTGACATGCATCACATTTGTGCTGTTTAACCATGCCAGGTGAAGGCATAGTGCCATCTACTGTTTAACCGCGTCGGAGCTTTACCTTGCCGCGTTCTTCTGCTGTACGTTTCAGCCATTTTCTACCGTCATTGTTACTCTTGCTTGCGGGGCTCGCGGCTGCCTACGTCAAGGATCTCAACGTCTTCTTCACCTCGCTGTTCAACGTCTTGCCGACCCTGGTGCTGCTGCTCGGCGGTGCTTATTGCGCGGTGTACCGGCGCCAGCGTGAACTGTTCCTGATGGTCACGGTGTACATCGCCTATTTCCTGCTCGATACCCAGACCGACTATTACCGTGACAACGGCAAGGTCCGCGAGGATGCGGCCGTGGTGTTCCACTTGGTCTGCTTGCTGCTGCCGCTGTTGTTCGGCCTGTTTGCGGCCTGGCAGGAGCGTACCCACCTGTTCCAGGACATGGTGGCGCGGTTTGCCGTATTGCTCGCCTTTGGCAGCGTGGCGCTGGGCCTGGAGCAGAGTTATCCCCAGGCGCTGCTGGCCTGGCTGGCGGAAATCCGTTGGCCGGCCCTGCACGGCGCCTGGATGAGCCTGATCCAGTTGTCGTACCCGGTGTTTATCGCCGCCTTCCTGTTGCTGGCGATCCAGTACTGGCGCAATCCACGCCCGCTGCATGCGGCGCAGTTGGTGGGGCTGCTGGGGCTGTTCTGGATGCTGCCCAAGACCTTCATCCTGCCGTTCACCCTGAACATTATGTGCAGCCAGGTGATGCTGATGATCGCCGCGGCCGTTGCCCATGAGGCGTACCAGATGGCTTTCCGCGACGAGCTGACCGGCTTGCCGGGGCGCCGCGCCTTGAACGAGCGCATGCAGCGCCTGGGGCGCAACTATGTGCTGGCGATGAGTGACGTCGATCACTTCAAGAAATTCAACGACATCCACGGCCACGATGTGGGCGACCAGGTGCTGCGCCTGGTGGCCAGCAAACTGTCGAAAGTCAGTGGCGGCGGTCGTGCCTACCGTTATGGCGGTGAGGAGTTTGCGGTGGTGTTCGCCGGCAAGAGCCTTGAGGAATGCATGCCGCACCTGGAGGTCATTCGCGAGACCATCGCCAACTACAACATCCAGTTGCGCAATCAGGAGAACCGTCCCCAGGACGACCAGCAAGGACGTCAGCGCCGGGGGGTGGCCGCGGCGTCCAGCGTATCGGTGACCGTCAGTATCGGCGTCGCCGAGCGGCAGATGGAGCACCGCTCGCCCGAGGAGGTGCTCAAGTCTGCCGACCAGGCGCTGTACAGCGCCAAGGGCGCGGGGCGTAACTGCGTCATGGCCTTCGGTCAGAACCGCCGTGGCGCGGTGCGCATGGACACCGCTGCGGGTTGAGTGATAGCGGCGCATTCAGCGTCTGGACTGTGATTGGCAGGTCGGATGAGCGGCAGTAGGTTGGATTGATCTGCTGCCGGAGAAACGACCATGCCCGAGTACAAAGCTCCCCTGCGCGACATGCGCTTTTTGATCGATCACGTCTTCGACTTTCACGCCAGCTACGCCGCCCTGGGGGCCAGCGATGCCAGCCCGGACATGATGGCCGCGATCCTAGAAGAAGGGGCGAAATTCTGTGAAAACGTGCTGGCGCCGTTGAACCGCCCGGGCGATGAAGAGGGCTGCCATTTCGACAATGGCGTGGTTACTACGCCAAAAGGCTTCAAGCAGGCTTTCGCCCAGTATGTAGAAGGCGGCTGGCACGGCCTGGCGGCGGACCCGAACTACGGAGGCCAGGGCCTGCCGCATTCGCTGGGGCTGGTGATCAGCGAAATGGTTGGCTCCAGCAACACTTCCTGGGGCATGTACCCGGGCCTGACCCACGGCGCCATGTCGGCGATTCACGCCCATGGCAGCGAAGAGCAGAAGCTGACCTACCTGAGCAAGCTCACCGCCGGCCAATGGACCGGCACCATGTGCCTGACCGAAGCCCATTGCGGCACCGACCTGGGCATCATCAAGACCCGCGCCGTGCCCCAGGCCAACGGCAGCTATGCGGTCTCCGGCAGTAAGATTTTCATCTCGGCCGGCGAGCACGATATGAGTGAAAACATCATCCACCTGGTGCTGGCCAAGCTGCCGGATGCGCCGGCCGGTACCAAGGGCATTTCGCTGTTTATCGTGCCCAAATTTTTGCCCAACGCCGATGGCGAGGCGGGTGAGCGCAATGGTGTGAGCTGCGGCTCCATCGAACACAAGATGGGCATCAAGGCGTCGGCCACCTGCGTGCTCAACTTCGATGGCGCCAAGGGATTCCTGATCGGTGAGGCCAACAAGGGCCTGAATTGCATGTTCACCATGATGAACCACGCGCGCCTCGGTACCGGGATGCAGGGCCTGTGCCTGGGCGAGGCAAGCTTCCAGGGCGCAATCAAGTACGCCAACGACCGTCTGCAGATGCGCTCCCTGACCGGGCCGAAGGCGCCGGACAAAGCCGCCGACCCGATCATTGTCCACCCCGATGTGCGGCGCATGCTGCTGACCATGAAGGCCTTCAACGAAGGTAATCGCGCCCTAGCCTATTTCACCGCGCAGTTGCTGGATGTGGCGCACCTGGCCGCCGACGAGACCCAGCGCCAGGATGCCGAGAACCTGTTGGCTTTCCTGACGCCGATCTGCAAGGCCTTCATGACTGAAACCGGGCTGGAGGTGACCAACCACGGCATGCAGGTGTTTGGCGGGCATGGCTTCATTCGCGAATGGGGCATGGAGCAACTGGTGCGCGACTGTCGCATCGCCCCGATCTATGAAGGCACCAACGGCATCCAGGCCCTGGACCTGCTGGGGCGCAAGGTGCTTGGCAGTCAGGGCAAGTTGTTGATGGGCTTCACCAAGATCGTCCACAAATTCTGCGTGGTCAATGCCGAGCATCCACAACTCAAGGGTTATGTGACGCAACTCGACGGGCTCAACCGGCAGTGGGGCGCGCTGACCACCAAGGTCGGGATGGCGGCGATGAAGAACCCCGACGAAGTCGGCGCCGCGGCGCTGGATTACCTGATGTACAGCGGTTACATCATCCTCGCCTACCTGTGGCTGCGCATGGCGCTGGTGGCCCAGGCCCGGCTCGACGCCGGTGAAGAGGATGCCGATTATTGCCAGGCCAAGCTGGCGACCTGCGAGTTCTACTTCAAGCGCTTGCTGCCGCGTACCGCAGCCCATCTGGCGGCGATCGAGGCGGGCAGTGACTGCCTGATGACGTTGCCGGCGGAGCTGTTTGCGCTCTAGGTTTTCATGTAATCGTCCATTGCGGGCAAGCCTGCTCCTGCAGATATTTGCAGGAGCGAGTTTGCTCGCGATCTTTGGTGACTAAAAATTACATTAAAGTCATGAGTTGACCCTATGTGTCGCAAAAGTTGTTCGGGTACACTCGAGCTTTCGTAACTGGGGCCGTTCGGGTCCACTTGTTTAGATCTTGCGAGGTTTGCCATGGCTGACTACAAAGCGCCCCTGCGCGATATGCGCTTCGTCCTCAATGAAGTTTTCGAGGTCGCCAAACTCTGGGCCGAACTGCCTGCTCTGGCCGACACCGTCGACGCTGAAACCGTCGAAGCGATTCTTGAGGAAGCCGGCAAAGTCACCGGCAAAAGTATCGCCCCGCTGAGCCGCGGCGCCGATGAAGAGGGCTGTCACTGGAGCGACGGTGCGGTGACTACGCCAGCAGGTTTTCCACAGGCGTATCAGACTTACGCCGAAGGCGGCTGGGTCGGCGTCGGCGGCGATCCAGCCTACGGCGGCATGGGCATGCCCAAGGCGGTATCGGCCCAGGTCGAGGAAATGGTCAACTCGGCCAGCCTGTCGTTTGGTCTGTACCCGATGCTGACCGCGGGCGCCTGTCTGTCGATCAATGCCCACGCCAGCGAAGAATTGAAGGCGGCCTACCTGCCGAACATGTATGCAGGCGTCTGGGCCGGCTCCATGTGCCTCACCGAGCCGCATGCCGGTACCGACCTGGGCATCATTCGCACCAAGGCCGAGCCGCAGGCCGACGGCTCCTACAAGGTCAGCGGCACCAAGATCTTCATTACCGGCGGTGAGCACGACCTGACCGAGAACATCATCCACCTGGTGCTGGCCAAGCTACCGGACGCACCGGCGGGACCGAAGGGCATTTCGTTGTTCCTGGTACCGAAGTTCCTGGTCAACGCCGACGGTAGTCTGGGCGCGCGCAACCCGGCCAACTGCGGTTCGATCGAACACAAGATGGGCATCCAGGCCTCGGCCACCTGTGTGATGAACTTCGACGAAGCCGTCGGTTACATCGTTGGTGAACCGAACAAGGGCCTGGCGGCAATGTTCACCATGATGAACTACGAGCGTCTGGGCGTCGGTATCCAAGGCCTGGCCTCGGGCGAGCGTTCCTATCAGAACGCCGTGGAGTACGCCCGCGATCGCCTGCAAAGCCGTTCGCCGACCGGCCCGCAAGCCAAGGACAAGGTCGCTGACCCGATCATCGTGCACCCGGATGTGCGTCGCATGCTGTTGACCATGAAAGCCGCGAACGAAGGCGGCCGCGCGTTCTCCACCTATGTGGCGATGCAACTGGATACCGCGAAGTTCAGCGAAGATGCGCTGGTGCGTAAGCGCGCGGAAGATCTGGTGGCCCTGCTGACGCCGGTGGCCAAGGCCTTCCTCACCGACCTGGGGTTGGAAACCACGATTCACGGCCAGCAGGTTTTCGGCGGCCACGGCTACATCCGTGAATGGGGCCAGGAGCAGCTGGTGCGCGATGTGCGCATTACGCAGATTTATGAAGGCACCAATGGCATCCAGGCGCTGGACCTGGTCGGGCGCAAGATCGTCGGCAGCGGCGGGGCGTTCTACAAGCTGTTCGCTGACGAGATTCGCCATTTCACCGCGACCGCCAGCGCCGATCTGGCCGAGTTCACCAAGCCGTTGAACGACGCACTGGATAACCTGGACGAACTGACGGCCTGGCTGCTGGACCGGGCCAAGACCAATCCGAACGAAATCGGCGCGGCCTCGGTCGAATACCTGCAAGCATTCGGATACACGGCGTACGCCTACATGTGGGCGTTGATGGCAAAAGCGGCCCAGGGCAAGGAGTCGCAAGACGATTTCTACGCCAGCAAGCTGGGTACCGCGCGCTTCTACTTCGCCCGTCTGCTGCCGCGTATCCACTCGCTGAGCGCATCGGTGAAGGCGGGTAGCGAATCACTGTTCCTGCTGGATGCGGAGCAGTTCTGAGCACGGCCACGTCATGTAAGCATTCTCTTACATGACGTGCTGCTAATCACCCATATCGGCAGATTGGATCCAGAGCTAATCTACTTCACATGGACGTCGCGCAGGAAGCGCAAAGCAATAACACGGACACGTAGGATTCCGCCAGGATGGTGGAGTGAAAAGGATGTCAGGGAAACAGTCTGCAAAGCCCCGCTTCGGCGGGGTTTTCTTTTGCCCGCGTTTTTTATCTGCGCTGCTTCAACCCAGCCCTTCCAGCGTCACCGGGCCTGTCATCCGTCCTTCCGGACCGCTCATCTCTTCTTCCAGCAAGGTTCGCAGCAATTCCAGGGTTGCCTGCTGACGCTGCACATCACGACATACCAGCCCCACTTTCAACGGCACCCTCGGTTCGCTCAGCGGTTTCCATAACAGGTCCGTATGGCTGTGGGTCTGCCGCGAGCGCCCTGGCAGGACCGTCGCCAGGCGGGTGTTGGGCAAGCTGTCGAGAATCCCCGCCATATTGTTCAGTTCCGCCTGTACCTGCGGCCGGCGTCCGAGGTTGGCCAGCTGCGCCTGCCAGATCTGGCGTATCTGGAACTCCTCGCCCAACAACAGCATGGGCAGCTCCGCGGCCTGGCTCATGGAGACCTTCTTGAATTCGCGCAGGGGATGTTCGGCAGGAATCACCAGGGTCAACTCGTCTTCGTAGAGCTGTACGCCATGCAACCCTGGCTGGCGCGGCGGCAGATAACTGATGCCGATATCCAATGAGCCATTGAGCAGGCGCCGTTCGATTTCCAGGCCGGTCAATTCGTAGATCTGCACCACCAGATGCGGCTGGGCCTTGCGCACCCGCTCAAGCATTTGCGGCACCAGGCTGCTGTGCACGGTTTGCAGTACGCCGATCGCCAGCGTGCGCAGGGCCTGGCCCTTGAAGTTGCCCAGGGCTTCACGAGCCCGTTGCATGCCGTCGAGCAAGGGCAGGGCATGGTTGTACAGGGTATGGGCCGCCAGGGTCGGCAACAGGCGCTTGCTGCTGCGCTCGAACAGGCTGACATCGAGGTTCTGTTCCAGCTGACGGATCTGTTGCGAGAGGGCGGGTTGGGAGATCGACAGGCGCTCGGCGGCTCGTCCCACGTGACCTTCTTCATACACCGCGACGAAATAACGCAGTTGTTTAAAATCCATAAGTTCTGCTTATCGAAAAAGCTGGAAAATCGAAATGGCCCGATAGGCCGCAGAAGCCTAGTCTAACCCCTATTCACAGGGCTTACAGGGCCAGAAGGCGAGATGAATACCGTTTACGTGGATGGTGTTTACATAGGCAAGGCAAAAAACCTCGGACAGGGTTTGATCAGTGATACGGACAAACGTCCGGTTGCAAGCCGACTCTGGTTATGGCCGCAGGGCCTGGGCAGCGACGAACACGGCGACCCGCGCTTTCATACCGGCCCGGAGCGGGCGCTGCACCATTACCCCGCCGAACACTACAGCTACTGGCGCAAGCGTTATCCACAGATCGACTGGTGTGCCCCGGCCTTTGGCGAAAACCTGTCTACCCACGGCCTGACCGAGGAACAGGTCTGCCTCGGCGATATGTTCCGCTGGGGCGGCGCGCTGCTGCAGGTCAGCCAGCCGCGTTCGCCCTGTTATCGCCTGAGCCACCGCTGGGGCATCCCCGACCTGCCGCAACAGGCGCAAAACAATGGTCGCTGCGGCTGGTTCTACCGGGTGCTCAAACCCGGTTTCGTCAGTGCCGATCAGCCCTTCGAGCTGATCCAGCGCAGTTACCCGGGGTTGACCGTGGCCTGGGCTCTGCGTTGTTTTTATCGAGAACCTCTGGAGCATGCGGGCTTGAAGAAACTGGTGGACTGTCCGGCACTGGCGTCGCGTTGGCGCGACATCGCGATCAAGCGCATGCGCACCGGCCTGATCGAGGATTGGTCCGCGCGCCTGCTGGGCCTGCCGCTGCAGGGGTTGAGCGCATGAACCTGTTCAGCCTGCGCCGCCCTCAGCCGAGCCTTGATGATCTGGCGGCCGAGCCCTGCCTGTCGCCGATGAGCGACAACCTTTCCAGTGAGTGCCTGATGCCCAGCGTGCAGCGACCCCATCCAGTGTTTGTACGTGGCCAGGGCTCATGGCTGTGGGACAGCGATGACCGCGCCTACCTCGACTTCGTCCAGGGCAACGCCGCCAACAGCCTTGGCCATAGCCCGTCAGCGCTGGTCAAGGCGCTGACGGCCCAAGCCCAGTCACTGATCAACCCCGGTTCGGGCTTTTACAACCGCGGCATGCTCAACCTCAGCGAGCGCCTGTGCCGCAGCACCGGTAGCGACCAGGCCTATCTGCTGAGCAGTGGCAGCGAAGCCTGCGAGGCGGCGATCAAGCTGGCCCGCAAATGGGGCCAGCTGCATCGCGGCGGGGCCGCGAAGATCATCACTGCCAGCGGCAGCTGCCACGGTCGCAGCTTCGCGGCAATGTCGGCGTCGGCAAGCTCCCATATCGCCAATCGCTTCGAGCCACAGCTGTCGGGTTTCAGTCATGTTCCCTTCAACGACCTGCCAGCCTTGCATGCCGCGGTAGACGCGCAGACCGTGGCGATCATGCTCGAGCCGATCCAGGGCGAGGCCGGGGTGATTCCGGCGACCGAGCATTACCTCAAGGGGGTCGAGCGCCTGTGCCGCGAGCTGGGCATCCTGCTGATCCTGGATGAAGTGCAAACCGGCATCGGCCGCTGCGGCACCTTGCTGGCCGAACAACTCTATGGCGTGCGCGCCGACATCGTGGCCCTGGGCAAAGGCCTCGGTGGTGGCGTGCCCTTGGCGGCCTTGCTGGCGCGTGGCAAGGCCTGTTGCTTCGAGGTGGGTGAGCTGAACGGTACCCATCATGGCAATGCGCTGATGACCGCCGCGGGTTTGGCAGTGCTCGATAGCGTGCTGGACAACAGCTTTCTCGAGCATGTGCGGGACAACGGCCAGTACTTGCGCGAAGGGCTGGCCCGCCTGGCGAATCGTTATGCCCAGGGAGAACTGCGTGGGCAGGGATTGTTCTGGGGGCTGAGCCTGGCCGACGACTCGGCCGAGGCCGTGGTCAAGGCGGCCCGTTACGAAGGTCTGTTGCTGGCCGCAACCCAACCGGACTGCCTGCGCTTTACCCCGGCGTTGACGGTGAGCAAGGCCAACATCGACGAAATGCTGCTGCGCCTGGCGCGGGCCTTTTCGCGAGTACGCACCGCGCAGCTGCAATGCCGCAAGGGGCTGGTGGTTTGAGGCCTGGCCTGGTCCCGCCACACCCGATCTTGCACTGACAGAAATTCCCGAACCGTCTCGCGGTATAACGCATCGCCCCGTGTCCGATCTTTCGCACGGGGCGTTTTTTTGTCTCGGGCTTTTGCAAAACCGCCATCAGGCCTTGAAGGCCATCATCCAGGCAAGGTTCCTTAGGCTCATCCACCAGGACGGTGGGGGCTGCTGGGGCGCAAGACCACCGGGCAGCTTGAGTTGAATACATATACCACTGAGTGGTATGTTTTTGGGAAGGGAAGCCATGACCACCCGGTTGTTCAAAACCAAAGGTTTTGCTGTTGCGGCTAAAAAAGCCTTGATCCATGACGACCAGTTGCTGGCCGCATTCAGCGAGTTATGCAAAGGCCAGGCTGATGACCTGGGTGGCGGGGTCTGGAAAAAACGCCTGAACGCCAACCGCCATCGTTCGATCGTCCTGGCCAGGGGCCGGCGTTACGGGGTGTTCCAGTTCCTGTTCGCCAAGCAGGACCAGAGCAATATCAGCCACCAGGAACTGCAGGCATTCCGCGCGTTGGCCAAGGCCTACGAAGGACTGGATGGCTGGCAGGTCCAGCAGCTACTCGAGATGAAAGCGTTTGTGGAGATCAGACATGAGCAAGCCATTCAAGACTGAAGCCCTTGAATCGATACATGAGTCGGCCAGTGCCCTGCACGCCATCGGCGCCATCGGCAAAACCACCATGCGCCAGTTCGATGAGGCGTGTATCGCGCCAGTACCGGCGAATATTCCTGCGGAGCAGATCAAGCTGCTGCGCGAGCGTAGTAACGTCAGCCAGCCGGTCTTTGCCCGTTACCTGAACACCAGCGCGTCCACGGTGAAGCAGTGGGAGTCTGGCGAGAAGCACCCGAGCGGCATGGCGTTGAAACTGCTGAGCATCGTGCAGAAGCACGGCCTTGAAATACTGGCGTGAGCCGGCACTGAAACACCGCCCGGCCTGGGGATAAAAACTGGCCCTTGGCCAGAATCGATTGAACCCTGCCGAACGCCATGGGTCGATTAGCGGTGAGGCTCGTACGAGTCGATTGCTATCAGGAGCTGCCCCATGGACTTTATCCGCATCATCATCGCCATTCTGTTGCCGCCATTGGGCGTGTTCCTGCAAGTGGGGTTTGGCGGTGCGTTCTGGCTGAATATCCTGCTGACCCTATGCGGTTACATCCCGGGGATCGTGCATGCGGTGTACATCATCGCCAAGCGCTGAGCCTGGCGCCCGCTCCGCAGAGGAGCGGGCTGGTTCCCCTTGGACGCCGATTATTCCGGTGCGTCCGTCTGTTCCATGACCTGCCGATAAAACAGCCATTCCTGTTCCAGGGCGTGAGCCTGATTGGCGGCCTTGCGAAAACCGTGGCGCTCGTCCGGGTAATAGTGCGCTTCGGCCGCAATGCCGTTGTCTTGTAACGCCTTGAGCATGTCCCGGGTCTGCTGGGGCACTACCACGGCATCGAGTTCACCCTGGAAGAAAACCACCGGCACGCGGATATTGCCGGCATGCAACAGCGGGGTGCGGGCCTTATAGCGTTCGGCATCCTGTTCGGGGTCGCCGATCAGCCAGTCGAGGTAGTCGCCTTCGAACTTGTGGGTATCTCGCGCCAGGGCCACGGGGTCACTGACGCCATACAGGCTGGCGCCGGCACGGAACACATCGGCGAAGGCCAGGGCGCAAAGGGTGGTGTAGCCGCCGGCGCTGCCACCTCGGATGAACGCCCGGCCGCCATCGATCAGGCCTTGTCGGGCCAGATACGCGACCACCGCACAGGCGTCCTCCACATCCACTTCGCCCCAGCTCAGGTGCAGGGCTTGCCGGTACTCGCGACCATAGCCGGTGCTGCCGCGATAGTTCAGGTCGGCCACGGCGAACCCCCGTTGCGCCCAGTACTGGATACGCGGGTCGAGTATCGGATAACAGGCCGACGTGGGGCCGCCGTGGATGAACACCACCAGCGGCGGCCGGTCGTCATCGCTCATGGCCGGGTAGAAAAAGCCGTGGGCCTCGCCCTGGCCGCTGGGGTAACGCAGGGTTTGCGGACGGCTGAT
Organism: Pseudomonas sp. GW821-FHT09E12; assembly: GCF_059416085.1. Classification (NCBI taxonomy): domain Bacteria; kingdom Pseudomonadati; phylum Pseudomonadota; class Gammaproteobacteria; order Pseudomonadales; family Pseudomonadaceae; genus Pseudomonas; species Pseudomonas sp. GW821-FHT09E12. The sequence goes on from NZ_JBWKOM010000005.1 coordinate 607,578, forward strand.
CTGCTTGGGCAGCAGGGGCGCCACGCCGCCAGCCAGGACCTTGACCTGCTGCGATTGGCGGTCAATGGCGATCACCGCGGACGGACTCACAGGTGACGCCGCGATGCAGTAGATAAACCGTTCATCCAGCGCCAGGTTGCGGAAGCGGCTGTAGTCGCCTCTGAAGTCCTGTTGCTCACCCTCGGCCAGGCGCAGCCCCAAACGGCCAAAACCGGCTTGCGTCCAGGTACCCAGCCAGCTGTCGCCGCCCAGCGGCAGCCAGGTGCAGCCGCCCAATTGCCAGGGTGCCGGGGCGTGATCGGCGGCGGCGCAGGGCAGCGCCTGCAGGCCGTTAGGGGTTTCACCCCAGGGTTGCCAGAAGCCGGCGCGGTCGGTCAGGCAATACAGGCGGCCGCTGTCATCGAAGCGCGGCTGTTGCAGCGACTCTTCCGCGCGATCACCAGCCAGGCACCGAGGGTCATCCCAGCGGCCGTTGGCCAGGCGCTCGGCGACCATCAGGCGGGTCGAGGTCCAGGGCTGATGCGGTCGATCCCATTCGATCCATGCCAGGCGCTGGCCGTCCGGGCTCAAGGTGGGCGCCGCGTAGAAGTCCGCCCCTTCGGCCAGCAGGTGGCGTTTTCCGCTACCGGAGTCGATGGCCACCAGGCAATGCCGGTTGTTGTGCTCTTCCACTGCCAGCACCTGGCCGGCGGCGAACTGCAGGTCGCCATAACGGCACTCGCCGCAGGTCAGGGCTACCGGCGCTTCGCCTTGCAGCGACTGTCGGTAGAGCTGCTGGTCCGCCTCGTTGACGAACACCAGCCCGTCATCGCTCAGGCAAAAGGCGCCGCCGCCGTATTCATAGACCCGGCTGCGCACGCTGAAGCCTTGTGGCGTCAGGCAGCGGGCCTGGTTGTCGCGCCAGTGCCAGATCCGGCAAGCGGCATCTTCGGGGCGGTATTCGTTCCAGAACAGGCCGTTGGCGCCGAGCCGCAGCTCGGCGAAATCGATGCCGGCGGCGACGGCTTGGGCGGCGCTGAAGGATTCAGCCCTTGGCGATGAGGCGCGAGTTTCGTTCATTACGGAAGGCCAGTTGTTCGATGGTCTGAGTGGCGTGCTCGGCTTCTTCGCGGGCCTTGAGGATCACGCCGTGATGGGGCGACTTGCTGCACACCGGGTCGGCATTGCTGGCATCGCCCGTGAGCATGAAGGCCTGGCAGCGGCAGCCACCGAAGTCCTTTTCCTTTTCATCGCAGGAGCGGCAGGGCTCGGGCATCCAGTCATAACCACGGAAGCGGTTGAAGCCGAAGGAGTCATACCAGATGTGCTGCATGCTGTGGTCGCACACATTGGGGAATTGCACTGGCAGTTGCCGGGCGCCGTGGCAGGGCAGGGCGGTGCCGTCCGGCGTGACCGTGAGGAAGATGCTGCCCCAGCCGTTCATACAGGCTTTCGGGCGTTCCTCGTAGTAGTCCGGGGTGACGAAAATCAGTTTGCACGGATGCCCTTCGGCTTCCAGCCTGGCGCGGTATTCGTTGGTGATGCGTTCGGCGCGTACCAGTTGTTCCTTGGTCGGCAGCAGGCCGACGCGGTTGAGCTGGGCCCAGCCGTAGAACTGGCAGGTGGCGAGCTCGACGAAGTCGGCTTCCAGGGCGATGCACAGTTCGATGATGCGGTCGATTCGATCGATGTTGTGCCGATGGGTGACGAAGTTCAGCACCATCGGGTAGCCGTGGGCTTTCACCGCCCGGGCCATTTCCAGCTTCTGGGCGAAGGCTTTCTTCGAGCCGGCCAACAGGTTGTTCACCTGCTCGTCGCTGGCCTGGAAACTGATCTGGATATGGTCGAGCCCGGCCTTCTTGAAGTCGCTGATCTTCTGCTCGGTCAGGCCGATGCCGGAGGTGATCAGGTTGGTGTAGAAACCCAGCTTGCGCGCCTCGCCGATCAGCTCGGCAAGGTCCTGGCGCACCAGCGGTTCGCCACCGGAAAAGCCCAGCTGCGCGGCGCCCATCTCCCGGGCTTCGCGAAACACCTTGAGCCACTGCTCGGTGCTCAGCTCCTTGCCCTGCTCGGCGAAATCCAGAGGGTTGGAGCAGTACGGGCATTGCAGCGGGCAGCGGTAGGTCAGCTCGGCCAGCAGCCACAGCGGCAGGCCAACGTCCGGCTTGGGCGGTATCGACGCTGGCGAATCAGCCAAGTTCGATCCAGTGCTGTGCACGGGCGACCTCCATGAATTGCTCGATGTCGTCACCGAGTTCGGGCACGTCGGGGAACTGGACTTGCAGCGTCTGGATGATCGCCGCGACATCCCGTTTGCCGTCGATCAACCCGCCGATCAGCGCGGCGCTCTCGTTGAGCTTGATCATGCCTTCAGGGTAGAGCAGTACATGGCCCTTCTGCGCCGGTTCGTACTGGAAGCGGTAGCCGGGACGCCAGGTCGGGGTCTTGCTGCGATCGAAGCTCATAGGGTGATTCCTTTATGCCAGACCCGTTCTGTGGTGACGCTGTGATACGGCGGACGATTGAGTTCATAGGCCATGCTCATGGCGTCGAGCATGCTCCAAAGGATGTCCAGTTTGAACTGGAGAATTTCCAGCATGCGCTCCTGGCCGGCGCGGGTAGTGTAGTGCTGCAGAGTGATTGCCAGCCCGTGCTCGACATCGCGCCGCGCCTGGCCCAGGCGGGTGCGGAAGTATTCATAGCCGGCCGGGTCGATCCACGGGTAATGCTGGGGCCAGCTGTCGAGACGCGACTGGTGGATCTGCGGTGCGAACAGCTCGGTCAGCGAGCTGCTGGCGGCCTCCTGCCAGCTGGCGCGGCGGGCAAAGTTGACGTAGGCATCGACGGCGAAACGCACGCCCGGCAGCACCAGCTCTTGCGAGCGCAGCTGGTCCGGGTCGAGACCGACCGCTTGCCCCAGGCGCAACCAGGCCTCGATGCCACCGTCTTCGCCGGGGGCGCCGTCGTGGTCCAGCAGGCGCTGAATCCACTCGCGACGAATTTCCCGATCCGGGCAGTTGGCGAGAATCGCCGCGTCCTTGAGCGGGATGTTCACCTGGTAGTAGAAGCGGTTGGCGACCCAGCCCTGGATCTGCTCGCGGGTCGCCCGGCCCTGGTACATCGCCACATGATATGGGTGGTGGATGTGGTAATAGGCGCCCTTGGCCCGCAGGGCTTGCTCGAATTCGGCGGGGGACATTGCTGTGTCAGTCATTGCGGTTCTCCGGGGAACAACCGTGGATAGTGTTGCCTCATCGGGCCTCATCGCGGGCAAGCCTCGCTCCTACAGGTAGCGCTGTCCGTAGGAGCGAGGCTCGCCCGCGATAGCTCCTGTGGTTACAGCTCGATACTCATGCCGTCGTAAGCCACTTCAACGTTACGCCGCGCCAGCTCCGCGCGTTCGGCGGAATCCTCGTCGAGGATCGGGTTGGTGTTGTTGATGTGGATAAGAATCTTGCGCTGCTCTGGCAACTGTTCCAGCACTTCCAGCATGCCGCCGGGGCCGTTCTGCGCCAGGTGGCCCATTTCCCGCCCGGTCCGGGTGCCGACGCCGCGACGCTGCATCTCGTTGTCTTCCCACAGGGTGCCATCCACCAGCAGGCAGTCGCTGCCGCTCATGATTTCCAGCAGCGCCGCGTCGACCTTGCCCAGCCCCGGGGCGTAGAACAGCTTGCCGCCGGTGCGCAGGTCTTCGACGATCAGGCCGATGTTATCGCCCGGGTGCGGATCGAAGCGATGGGGCGAATAGGGCGGCGCGGCGCTGCGCAGCGGCAGCGGGCTGAAGCGCAGGTTCGGGCAGGCCGGGATGGTGAAGCTCCGGTCGAGTTCGATGCGGTTCCAGTCCAGCCCACCGTTCCAGTGGGTGAGCATGGTGAACAGCGGGAAACCGCTGCTGAGGTCTTCATGGACCATGTCGGTGCACCAGACCTGATGCGGGCAGCCTTCGCGCAGGCTGAGCAGGCCGGTGGTGTGGTCGATCTGGCTGTCCATCAGGATGATTGCGCTGATCCCGGTGTCGCGCAGGGCGCGGCCCGGTTGCATCGGGGCGAAGCCCTGGAGCTGGGCGCGGATGTCCGGCGAGGCGTTGCACAGGACCCAGTTCACGCCGTCATCGGAAATGGCGATCGACGATTGGGTGCGAGCCTTTGCCCGCAGGCTGCCGTCGCGAAAGCCCGCGCAGTTCGCGCAGTTGCAGTTCCACTGCGGAAAACCGCCACCGGCGGCGGAACCTAGAATCTGGACAAACATGGCCGCTCCATCAGGTTAAGGCTGAAAATAAAAACGCCCCGGCGAGCCGAGGCGTTGCACTGCACGAGCAATCAACGGCTGGCGAAGTACATGGTGACTTCAAAGCCGATACGCAGGTCGGTGTAAGCCGGTTTGGACCAGGACATAGAGGTGCTCCTTCAGGTGGGTGGGACGGTTGAGATCTATACATATAGTCCACCTCCAACCGGAGATGTTCAGATGCTTAGGGGGCTATCTTACTAAATTCCCTTCGGGGAATGACCGCAATTGTTGAAGAAAGCTCGTTGCAGCCAGGGTAACGATCATTTTCCCGCTTGCCAGGGTTCGCCCGGGCAGGCACCGCTGGCCAGGCAGCGCCAGCCGCCTTGCGCCTGCTGCAACTGTTCGGCCGCGAGCAACAGCTGTGGCCGGGGCGCCGCCATGATTTCCTGTTGCAATTGCTCCAGGTAATCCGACGGATGGCCGGCCAGTCGGCTCTGCCAGAGCAGCTCGGCCAGTTGTGTCACGGGCAATGCACGGGCATCGAACTGGGCGGCCAGGTTAGCTTTCAAGTCGTCCAGGGAGGCGTCATCCAGTGCCGCGATCAACTCGGGCAACTGCGCCAGGAACGCCCGGATATGCTCGAGGATCTCGTTCAGTGGGGCACTGGGCGACTGCACGCCGAACAGCAGGCCGGTCTGGCCATTGATCTGTCGCACACCGCTGAACACCGCATAGCCCAGTTGCAACTCGACCCGCAGGCGCTGATAGAACGGCATCTGGCCAAGCTGCCCCAGCAGCCGCCAGCTGGCTTCCTGCTGAAGGGTGGTGTCCGCTGCCGGGCAAAACAGCAGCAGGGCCTGCTCGCCAGAGCCGGTTGCGAGCTCATGCCAGTGCTGCTGCGCGGTTATCGAGGGTGGCGCAGAAAGCTGGCTGTCGGCGGTGCCTGGGGCTTTGCTCAATGCTGCGCCGATTGCGCTTTGGGCATGGGCCAGGCCGATGGCCAGGCCATCCCAGTGGGCGCCTTCCCACAGCGTTTGCCAGCCTTGTTCATCCAGTGGATGCGGTTCCTCGTAGGCGGGTATGTCCAGGCAGCGCTCGGGCAGTTCCTGGAGCAATTGGCGGATCGGCAACAGCGGCGTGGGAGTCGCCGGGGGCATCTGCCAGAATGCCGCGCCGGGTTCGCTCAGTTCCAGCAGAGCCTGCTGGAGCATGGCCGGAATCGGTTCGGGAAGACCCTTCAGCGTCAGCAAACACTGGTTACCCGAGACACCGAGGGACAGCTCGACGCCCGCCTGAAGTCCGTCGTCCCGCAGGTTGCGCAGGTGGTTTTGCAAGCGGCTGCGCAGTTCCTGCGGCAACACGCTTTGCAGACGCCAGCGCAAGTACAGGGCCGCCTCGCCAGCGTCGTCGGCGATGGCTTGGCTGAAGGTCACCGCCGAGGATTCGCGACGCTGCCGCAAGCGGTCCTGGGCGAAGGTGCGCAAGCCGCGGTGGGCGCTGGTTTGCCCGCGAATCAGGCCGGCCCGGGCGGTTGGCGCCGAGCTGCGCAGGAACGGATTGGGCGCAGGCAGTTGCCAGCCGATGCCGCTGGCTGCCGACGGGGCTTGAAGTTGCGACAGCAGGGCCTTGAGGGCCGTGGCGCCGCGGTCGGACAGCTGCGGTTCCAACTGCTCGTTATTCAGTCTTGCCAACGCCAGTGCGCTGGCGACCTGGCGTTGGCGCTGTTGCAGCAGGGCATATTCATCACGCAATGCCGGCCAATCGTCCTGGCTGCTGAAAAACGCCAGCCAATCGAAGAGCAACTCACTCACCAGCTCCGGCTGTTGGGCGCCTTGCTCGGTCAAGTCGAACTGGATATGCAGCAGCGCCTGGCCGGCAAACTGATACAGCGGCGCGGCCTTCAACCCTTCGACCAGCTTGCGCTCCTTGAGCATGGCCAGCAGCCCGCCGGATTTGCCGCAGACCAGCCAGGTGCAGAGAAAATCCAGCGCTTCACGGGCGGCCGTGGGCAGTTGCTCGCAGGCGAACAGCAGGTTCAGGTGGCGCCCGTCGAGCTGCTGATAATGCTGCTGTGCAGATGTCAGCAAGGGCACCGGGGCTGCTTGCGGTCGCGCTTTACCGACGGCGAGGACGGCGCCAAAATCTTGGGCCAGGGTTTTCAGCTCTTCCAGGGATTGGGGCCCGGCCAGGCTCAGGGACATTTGCCCGCTGTGGTAGTGAGCCTGATAGAAGGCCTGCAACGCCTGTTGAAACGCCGGGCGCGGTACGTTGAGGCTGTAGCGATTGCCGGCGTGGAACGCCCGCAGGGGATGCTCCGCGGACAGGCCGTCGAGCAAGGCCAATTGCCGTTGCGCCGCGGCATCCCGCGACCAGGCGATGAACTCCGCGTGCAGCACCTCGCGCTCGCGCAACTGGTCTTCCTGGCTCATGCGCGGATGGGTGAGCATGTCGGCCAGGCGCTCCAGCCCGCTGGCGAAATCCGCGGGGGGCAGTTCGAAGAAGAAGTCGGTGTGGCGTTCGCCGGTGCTGGCGTTCACCTGGCCGCCGTGGCGTTGCACATAGGCCATCAGGCCCTGTTGTGCGGGAAAACGCTCGGTGCCGAGAAACAGCAGGTGTTCGAGAAAGTGCGCCAGCCCGGGCCAGGCCAGCGGTACGTCGTGACTGCCGGCCGAGACCCGCAGGGTCGCCGCGCAGCGTTTCAATCGAGGGACGTGGTGCAGTGAAACCCGCAGGCCGTTGGCCAGGGTTTCCCGATGAGGCAGAGGGTGGTTCAGCGCGGGCATGAGCACTTCCAGAACAGTGAAGCGCCCATGCTAGCGGATAACCCCGGATCAGCGCTTGTTCAGGTCGTCGTAAAGCTCTGGGCGACGGTCATGGAAGTAGCGGTTGGCGGCGCGGGAATCGAGCATCAACTGGCGGTCCAGCGTGCCGGTTATCAGGGCTTCGTCCAGCCCGGCGAGGGCAATCCGCTGGCCGTCGGGGGCGGCGATGCTGCTTTGGCCACAGTAGTGGATCTCGTCTTCGTGGCCGCAGTAGTTGGCGTAGGCCACATAACATTGGTTTTCGAAGGCGCGCGAACGCACGGTGATATCGGCGATGAAGTCGTAGGGCAGCATGTTGGCGGTGGGCACCAGAATCAGCTCGGCCCCGGCCAGCGCCAGGCGCCTGGCGTTCTCCGGGAACTCGATGTCGTAGCAGATCAGGAAACCGAGCTTCCAGCCATTGAGTTCCACCAGGGGGAAATCGTCTGGACCTGCGCTGAACATCGAGCGGTCGAGATCGCCGAACAGGTGGGTCTTGCGGTAATTGCACAGGCGTTGGCCGTTGCGGTCGATCAGTTGCACGGCGTTGTAGATCTGGCCATCGTCGGCGCGTTCCGGGTAGCCATACAGGATCGCGATACCCGCCGACTGGGCGACATTGGCGATGTATTGCGCCGACGGGCCATCCTGGGCCTCGGCCAGGGCGCCCACCGCTTCTACGCCGATGTTGTAGCCGCTCAAGAACATCTCCGGCAGCACCAGCAGGTCGGCGCTGGAAGCTTCCACGGCGACTTTCTGCAGGCGTTGCAGGTTGCCGGCGACATCCAGCGGTTGTGGGGCACATTGATAAAGCGCTACACGCATGGCGATGACTCCTCTGTGCGCTGAACTGTCACTGTAGCCGTTGCCGCGGGCTGCTCAAAGGCCACGAGCGTTGCGCTCGATCGCAGCCTGCGGCAGCGGCTACAGGTTCAGTCGGCCAGGGCGATGGGGCCGATTTCGTGGAACACGTCCCCCGGTCCCGGGTTCTCGGCGTGGGTCTGCCCGCCGAAGTGCTTCATGATGCCCCAGACCGCGTTGAGCGAGGTCTGTACCGCGCCCTCGACCCAGGCCGGAGTCCAGGACACATCGTCGCCGGCAATGAAGATACCGCGCTGCTCGGCGGGCAGGTCGTCCTGCATGAAGTGCGCGTACATGCGCTGGTTATAGCGGTAGTGGCCGGGCAGCGCGCCCTTGAACGCGCCGAGGAAGTGTGGATCGGCCTCCCAGGACACAGTGATCGGATCGCCGATGATGCGCCCGGCGATATCGACTTTCGGGTAGATCTTCTTCAGCGCATCGAGGGCCAGCTTGACCCGTTTTTCCACTGGGTGCGGCAACATCTTCAGGGCGTCGCTCATCCACGAATAGGACAGGCAGATGACTCCCGGCTTGTCGTCGCCGTTATCGAACAGGTAGGTGCCGCGAGTCAGGCGATCGGTGAGGGTCATGCTCATCAGGTCGCGACCGGTTTCCGGGTCTTTGTCTTTCCAGAACGGCCGGTCGACCATGACGAAGGTCTTCGACGATTGCATGTAGCGGGTGCGGTCCAGGGCCATCCACATCTTCTGCGAGAACAGCGACTCTTCGCATTCGATCTGGGTGGTCAGCAGCCAGCTCTGGCAGGTGGTCAGCACTGCTGCGTATTCGCGGGTATCGCCCCAGTTGTCGGTGACGCTGAAGCGGCCATCGGCGGCCCGGGCGATGCGTTTCACCCCGGGACGCGGCGCGCCATGGTGCAGCGAGCTGAGGCTGGTGCCTTGCGGCCAGTGGGCGCAGCGCTCCGGCACATGGCGCCAGATGCCCAGTGGCACCTGCTCGACACCGCCGACCACCAGGTGCTGGTGATCGTCGCAGTTGGTCATCACCACACGGAAGATTTCCAGCATCGAATTGGGGAAGTCCGAATCCCAGCCGCCGGTGCCGAAACCGACCTGGCCGAACACTTCGCGGTGATGGAACGACAGCTTGGCGAAGGCCTTCGAGGTGGCGACGAAGTCATAGAAGGTGCGGTCGTCCCACAGCGGCACCAGGGTGTTCCACAGTTCCTTGAGGCGCGGCACGTCGCGGTCGCGAATGGCCTGCTGGATTTCGCCGAAGCGCGAACCGTCTTCCAGGGCATCGGCCCAGGCGTCAGCCACTTCCTGGAACAGCGCCGGCAGGTCGGCGAGCTTCTGCGCGTAGTGAGTCTGGCCTTCGAGGTCGATCACCGTGCTGCCGGAAGCCGGGGTCAGCGGGTTGGGAAAGGGTTTGGTCTCCAGACCCAGCTTGTCGACGTAGTGATAGAAGGCCGTGGAGGACACCGGAAAGCGCATGCCACCCAGTTCGGCAATGATCCCTTCGGCGCCTTCGAACGCCTGGGAGCGCAGCCGGCCGCCCATTTTCGAGGCTTCGTACACCACGGGCTTGAGGCCCAGCTTCATCAGCTCGTAGGCCGCCACCAGCCCGGCGATACCGGCACCGACAATCGCCACTTCGGCGCCATGGTTGGCTTCGGGAATGCTGCCCAGGCCGGCGGGGTGCTCGATCCAGTCGTCGAAGGCGAACGGGAAGTCCGGGCCGAAAATGGTGATGGGTTTCTTACCGTCTGCAGGATGGCGATTGTTCTTGTTCATGGCTGACCTTGCTGGCGACTCGAGCAGAGCGCTGAGTATAGGAAAAGATGGCAGCCATTCTAGGGAGCGTTGCGCACGTTAATAAGACGCAAAGTGTCGTCGTTTTGGATGATCTTATTTCAATTTGACGATGTTTTTTAACTAACTGACGAAAGATTCTCTGTAGCCGCTGCCGAAGGCTGCAATCGAGCGCGAAGCGCTCGCAAAACAGCGGGATACCGTGCCTGGAAAAACCTTCAGACGGGCTGCCCACGGTCGATCTTGCTGCTGAGAATGATCGAGGTGGTGGTCTTTTCCACACCGTCGACGCTGCCGATCTGGTCGAGCAACTGGTCCAGCTGTTCCGGCGAATCGGTGCGCAGCCAGGCGACATAGTCGAATTCCCCACTGACCGCGCAGAGCTGCTGGACCTGGGCCATGGCGCTCAGGCGCCGCAGGACCTCCTTGCCGGAACGCGGCTGCACCTTGATCCCGACGTAGGCCTGCAAGCCGCCATCGATGACCCGCTGACCCAGGCGCACGCCATAACCGGTAATCACCCGCGCCTTTTCCAGCCGCGCCAGGCGCGAGGTCACGGTGGTACGGGCGATCCCCAACTGCCGGGCGAGCATGGCCACGCTTTCGCGGGCATTGATCTGCAGGGCCGCGATCAGTTGGCGGTCGATTTCGTCGAGGACGGGAGGGCGGCTGTCAGACAAGGTGAACTCCGGCGCGGGCAACGGTGGCCGAGCATGTTACAGGCTCGCTCCAGGCGATGCTTGCGGCATGGCGTCAGTTGTATTGGCTGCCGGCCCTGTTGTGACGGCCAGGCTCAACAGCGCGGATGACATTTTTTGCCACGAATTGCCTGCGACAAGTTGTCATAAGTAACTGGTTAGTACATTCTTGCGCCACGTAAAGAATGGGAGAAATTTCCGACATGAATAATTCTGGGGCTGCCACCGGCGGCAAATGGCTGCTGGGGGCGCTGGGTTTGCTGATCGCATTGATCGGCCTGGGGCTGGCCGGCGGGGGCGGGTACCTGGTCAGTCTGGGCGGCAGCTGGTTCTTCCTGCTGATGGGCCTGGCGATGATCGTTTCTGGGCTGCTGATCGCCCGGCGTAACCCGCGTGGCGCCTGGCTGTATGGAGGGGCGCTGGTGCTCACGGCGATCTGGGCGGTCTGGGATGCCGGGCTGGAGTACTGGCCGCTGGTTTCGCGGGTGCTGACCTTCACCGTTATCGGCCTGGTGGTGGCGCTGATCTACCCGACCCTGGTGCGTGCTTCGGGAGCGACCGCTGGGCGTGGCGCTTATGGCCTGGCCGGCGTGCTGGGCATTGGTGTCGTGGCGACCCTGGCCTACATGTTTGTGCCGACCCATGTGGTCAAGGCCAGCAGCGAGCCGGCGATCAAGCCTGTGGCTCCAGGTACCGAGCAGAAAGACTGGGCCCATTGGGGCAACACCACCGCCGGCAATCGTTTTGCCGCGCTGGACCAGATCAACAAGGGCAACATCGACCAGTTGCAGGTGGCCTGGACTTTCCGCACCGGCGATATTCCGCAAAGCGCCGGCGCGGGCGCCGAAGACCAGAACACACCGCTGCAGATCGGTGACACGGTCTATACCTGCACCGCCTACGGTAAGGTGTTCGCCCTGGACGCCGACACCGGCGCCGAACGCTGGAAGTTCGATCCGCAAGGCTCTGCGCCTAACTGGCAGCGTTGCCGTGGCCTGGGTTATTTCGATGCTTTCGTCGAGTCTGCTGCTGAACCCTCGGTCGCTCCGGCCGCCTGCACCAAGCGTTTGTTCCTGCCGACCGGCGATGCGCGCCTGATCGCGATCAACGCGCAAACCGGCAAGCCGTGCGAAGACTTCGGCGACAAAGGCACGGTCGACCTGAAAACCGATATGGGCGAAGTGAAGCCTGGCTACTATCAGCAGACTTCGACCCCGCTGGTGGCCGGCAATGTGGTCATCGTCGGCGGCCGGGTGGCGGACAACTATTCTATCGGCGAGCCGCCGGGCGTGGTCCGCGCCTTCGACGTGCGCAGCGGCGAACTGGTGTGGGCCTGGGACCCGGGTAACCCGAACACCATCAAGCGTCCACCAGCAGGCGAGACCTATACCCGTGGCACGCCGAACGTCTGGTCGGCCATGTCCTATGACGCCAAGCTCGGTCTGGTCTACCTGCCGACCGGCAATGCCACGCCAGACTTCTTCGCCGGCCAGCGCACGGAGTTCGACGACAAGTGGAGCTCGTCCATCGTCGCCCTGGATGTGAAGACCGGTCAGGTGCGCTGGCACTTCCAGACCACTCACCACGACCTGTGGGACTTCGACCTGCCGGCGCAGCCGCTGCTGTACGACGTGCCGGACGACAAGGGCGGGGTGCAGCCGGCGCTGGCACAGGTCACCAAGCAGGGTGAGATCTTCCTGCTCAATCGCGAAACCGGCGTGCCTATCGCCCGGGTGGAAGAGCGTCCGGTGCCGCAGGGCAATATGCCGGGCGAACGCTACTCGCCAACCCAGCCGTTCTCGGTGGAGATGCCGTCGATCGGCAACCAGACCCTGACCGAGTCGGACATGTGGGGTGCCACGCCATTTGACCAGTTGATGTGCCGTATCCAGTTCAAGGGCATGCGCCATGAAGGCGTCTACACCCCGCCGGGCCTGGATCATGCCTTGCAGTTCCCGGGCTCCCTGGGCGGCATGAACTGGGGCAGCGTGTCGGTGGACCCGAACAGCAACTATATGTTCGTCAACGACATGCGCCTGGGCCTGGCCAACTACATGATCCCGCGGGCGAAGATCGCGGCCGGGGCCAGCGGTATCGAAATGGGCGTGGTACCCCAGGACGGCACGCCGTTTGGGGCGATGCGCCAGCGTTTCCTCTCGCCTGCCGGTATTCCGTGCCAGAAGCCACCGTTCGGCACCCTGTCGGCCATCGACCTGAAAACCAGAAAGCTGGTGTGGCAGGTGCCGGTCGGTACCGTGCAGGACACCGGTCCCCTGGGCATTCGCATGCACATGCCAATCCCGATCGGCATGCCGACCCTGGGGGCGTCCCTGGCAACCCAGTCCGGCCTGTTGTTCTTCGCCGGCACCCAGGATTTCTACCTGCGCGCCTTCGATACCGGCAACGGCAACGAAATCTGGAAAGCCCGCCTGCCGGTGGGCAGCCAGTCGGGGCCGATGACCTACGTTTCGCCCAAGACCGGCCGGCAGTACATCCTGCTGACCGCGGGCGGCGCGCGTCAGTCGCCGGACCGTGGGGACTATGTGATCGCTTATGCATTGCCCGAATAACGGCTGATCCTGGCCTTACAGAAAAACCGCGCAAGGCGCGGTTTTTTTGTGGGCGAATACAATCCGTCCGAGCATGGAGTGCTCAGCGATTAACCAGCTTGTCGAGTTCGTCGAGACTGATTTTGGGAATGATCGAAGTAGGGATGCTCGACATGGGGGACAGGTTGTAGACCGAAAAATCCTTGCCCATGACCTTGTCCGACATCAGTTTCAAGGATGGCAGGATCCGCGATTGCAGGTGCTGGTCCAGGCCGCAGGGCGACTTGAAGGTATCTAGCGTTTCATAAAAACGCCCTTGGGCAGGATTCAGGTCGACGCCCACCAGGATCGCCGTATTGAAGCCGGCGTGATAGGCGAGTTGCAGTGCCAGATAAGCCACCGTGCGGGCGTCGAAGAAACCCAGTTCGAGATTCTTGCTGAAGCCGATGGTCCGGCTCCTGTTGCCCCAGAGCAGGGGAGGGCGAACCAGATCGCGGTTGCTCCTGAGCAATCGCTGCATCCAGGTCTGTCGTGGCGCCTTCTTCAGCAGAAACAGCTCGCCGCGAGGCTGGATCGGAATCGTGCGGGCATGTTCTTCCCAGAGCGCCACGCGCTGACTGACAGCCATTGCCTGGACGAAGAGCTCGGGTTGCTGGAGGGAGAAGCTGGTGTCGGTGCAGGCATAAAAAAAGGGCTGTATGCCGGTGCCGCGGAACATCGAGATGGCCCCGTTCATGGTGATCATCGGGATGTTCGAGAAGGCTTCGATAGGGAAGTCCTTTGCCGAACTACCGGATGCAATGATGAAAACAGGGCCTTGCTGAATATTTCGGCAACGTGCAAAACCCGTTGCCCGGCCAGGCGAAGGCGCCGTAGATACTACTTCCATGTGTTGTGTCCGAATCATCAGGCCACTCTGATTATTATGGGGTGGCTTAAGTGGTGCATCACGCCGGGGAAAGGACAGGCTCTCCCCCATTGATAGAAGTGCAGTCTAGGACCAAACAAAGGCCATGCACGACTTCCGAACGGTTATGACCGTCGCGTTTTTTAATAGTTGTGCGGTAGGGCTGATTTCTTGGAAAAAACGATCGGGCGTTTTGCCGGCCTGGCGGCCGAATGGAGGGATTTGCAGCGCGTTGAATACGCGAAAGCCGCGCAATGCGCGGCTTTCAATGTGGTGGGCCCACACGGACTCGAACCGTGGACCAAAGGATTATGAGTCCTCTGCTCTAACCGACTGAGCTATAGGCCCTCAGTAGGCCGCGGATTATAGCGACGGTTTCTCGGCTGTGCTATCCGAAAAATCCGAAACGGGAAGGCGCAGAAAGGTTGCGGCGAATTCGTCGGCGCTTAGCGGCAGGCTGATGATGTAGCCCTGGATCTGTTCGCAGCCTTCGTTCCCGAGGAATACCTGCTGGTCATGGGTTTCCACGCCTTCGGCGATCACGGTGAATTGCATGCTGCGGCCCAGGGCGATGATGGCCCGCACGATCGCCACATCGTGGGGGTCGTCGGGCAGGCCGCGGACGAAAGATTGATCGATTTTCAGGAAATCCAGCGGCAGGCGCTTGAGGTAGCTCAGGGACGAGTAGCCGGTACCGAAATCGTCGATGGCCAGCTGGACGCCCAGGCGCTTGAGCTGGTGCAGGACCGCCAGGGCTTCCTCGGCCTGGCTCATGATGAAGTTTTCGGTAATTTCCAGTTGCAGGAAGCCGGGTTTGAGGCGGTTGTCTTTCAGCAGTTGTTCAATCCGCCCCAGCAGGTTCGGCTGGCGCAACTGGGCGCCGGCGAGGTTGACCGAGAGCGGGCCGAAGCTGTCGTAGCGCTCGTTCCACTTGCGCAACTGTTGGCAGGCGTGTTCCAGCACCCAGTCGCCGATCTGCAGGATCATGCCGTTCTCTTCGGCCAGGGGGATGAAGTGTTCGGGTGGGACATCGCCGAAGGTCGGGTGATGCCAGCGAATCAGGGCTTCGGCGCCCACCAGCTCCTGGTCGCCCAGCCTGATCTTGGGTTGATAGTAGAGATACAGCTCGTTGCGTTCGATGGCCCGCCGCAGTTCATGTTCCAGGGCCACGCGCTCGCTGGCCTGGGCGGTCAGGTCGCGGGTATAGCTTTCGACCCGGTTGCGGCCCTTGGCCTTGGAGCGGTACATGGCGGCGTCGGCATTCTTGACCAGGGTGGCCACGTCGCAACCATCCTTGGGGTAGAGGCTGGTACCGATGCTGGCACTGATGAAGAACTCGTGCTCGCCGGCCTGGAACGGCGCGGTGAAGCAGTTCAGCAGCTTGTTGGCGATGTGCTCGGCATCGCTGGGCTGCTGCAGCCCGGGTAGCAGGATGATGAACTCGTCGCCACCCAGGCGGGCCACGGTGTCGATATCCCGCAGTTGTTCTTTCAGGCGCACGGCAATGCCCCTGAGCAGCAGGTCGCCGACCGGGTGGCCGAGGCTGTCGTTGATGTGCTTGAAGCGGTCCAGGTCGAGAAACAGCACGGCGCCCTGGCCACCATTCTCCTGCTGGTTGTTGAGGGCAGTCAGCAGGCGGCTTTCGAACAGGGTACGGTTCGGCAGGCCGGTCAGCGGATCATGGTGCGCCTGGTAATCGAGCTTGGCCTGGGCGTGCTTGAGGCTGGAGATATCGGCGAATACCGCGACGAAGTGGGTGATGAACCGGTCTTTGTTGCGCACTGCGCTGATGGTCAGCCAGCTGGGGTACAGCTCGCCATTTTTGCGTCGATTGCAGATTTCCCCTTGCCAATGACCTTCGGCGGTCAGTTGGTGCCACATGGCGGCGTAAAAGGCGCTGTCATGCAGGCCGGAAGCCAGCAGGCGCGGGGTGTGGCCCAGGGCTTCGGTTTCGCTGTAGCCGGTGATTTCGGTGAACGCCCGATTGACTGCGCTGATGTGCTGCTGGGTGTCGGTGATCAGTACGCCTTCAGCGGTGCTTTCGAACACGGTGGCGGCCTGTTGCAGCTTCTCCTGCATCAGGTGGCGCTCGGTGATGTCGCGGGCGATGGTCAGCATGCAATCTTCGTCGCCGATCGGTAGCGGCCGGCTCGAGAGCTCGCAGAGGCGGATCTGACCGTCATTGCGGCGAATATGGCAGCTGAAGTCGCGCACGAAGCCATCCCGTTGCATCAGGTCGAGCATCTGCCGGCGCTCGTTGAGGTTGACCCAGATGCCCAGCTCCAGCGTGGAACGGTCGACGGACATGGCGCTATTGAAGCCGGTGATACGACTGAAACCTTCGTTGACCTCTATCAGCAAGCCGTCGCGCTGGCGGCTTAGCAGCAGGCCGTCCGGCGAGGCGTGAAAAGCCTTGGCGAACTTCTCTTCTGAGGTTTGCAACTGCTGTTGGGTTTCCTTCAACTGGCTGATGTCGCGAACCACCACGACCAGGGCGGGCGTAGTGTCGAGGTCGAAGGGTTCGGCGGAGATCAGCCCGGTGAACAGCTGGCCGTTGCTGCGCCGAAAGGGCATTTCCAGGTTACGGATACTGCCGGCCTGCAAGCGTTGCAGCAGCCCCGGGCCGACGCCCTGAATACCCCAGATATTCAGCTCGGTGGCCGTCTGGCCCACGACTTGCGAGGCACTCAGGCCGATCTGTTCTTCGAACGCCTCATTGACCTCCAGCAGGCAGCCATCCGACAGGCGGGCAATGACCAGGATGTCCGGGCACTGTTGGAAGACCGAGGCGAATTTCTGTTCCGAGAGCTGCAGCGCCTCTTCGGTGCGTTTTGTCTCGCTGATGTCGATCATCAGGCCGCGCATGATCGGTTCATGCCCATGCTCGATCAGGCTGACGATGTCGCGAACCCACAGGCAGCGGCCATCAGCGGTGATCACTCGGTAATCCAGGCTGTGATCGCGCCCGGCCAGGACTTCGTGGTCGCAGAAGTGCTGGGCGCGCGTCAGGTCGGCGGGGTGGATGATGTTTCTCCAGAACCCGGGAATCAGCCAGTGCGAAAGGGGATAACCCAGCAATTGCTCGGCATGGGGCGACACGTAGCTGTAGGTGAAGTCGCTGATGCGCGCTTCCCAGGCGATTGCCGACAGGCTTTCGACCAGGCCGCGGTAATGGTATTCGCTGCTGCGCAGCTCCTGTTCCAGGGCCACGCGCCTTGCGATCTCGGAGCTCAGCCGGCGATTGATGCGGATCACTGCCGCCAGAATGGCAAACAGCAGGAGCAGCCCTGGCAGGCCATAGAACAGCAGGTCCGACCAGAACGAACGGTGGTCGAGCACATTGCCCACCCAGCGCTGCTGGATCTCGTTGACCTCCGCCGGGCTTATGTCAGCCAGCACCTTGTCGAGAATGCCTACCAGTATCTTGCTGTCGCGGGGGACGCCCATGGCCAGCTGATAGCGGTAGGGCGTCTCGCCGCTGACATAGAGCCCGTCGAGCTTCAACTGCCGCAGGCTCCAGACACTGGAAGCCAGGTCGCCGACCACGGCATCGACCTGATTGAGGGCCAGCGCCTGCAAGGCCGAACTCACATTGGGCAGGGCGACCAGATTCAGGTCGGGATGGTGGGTGCGCAGCAGTTCATGGGGGGCGTAATTCTCCACGACGGCGATCTTCAGGCCGTACAGGTCCTGGAGCTTGCGAGGTTGCGCGCCGCCTTTATGGGCCAGGATCACGATGGGGAAATCGAGGTACGGACGGGTGAAGGCCAGATAGTTTTGCCGTTCCGGGGTCGACATGATGCCTGGCAGCAGGTCCAGCTTGCCCTTTTTCGCGGCCTCGAGCACTTCGCTCCAGCTGGCGGGTTCTATCGGCTTGAGCGTGATCGCCAGGCGATCCTGGATCAGATGGATATAGTCCGCCGCAAGGCCCTGGTAGCGCCCTTCCTCATCGCGATATTCGAAGGGCGGCCACGAAGCGTCGACGCCCAGGCGCAATTCCGGATGGGCGGAAAGCCAGCCACGTTCTTCATCGGTGAGCGTCAGTGCGCCAGCCGTTGCGGTCCAGGCGAGCAGCGACAGCACCAGCACGGTCGGCAGTCTGGGCATAACGGTCTCGTTATGACACGGGGAATGTTTCGAGTGTAGACGGGCAATCCGGAGGGAGTGAGGCGCGGGGAGTTTTAAGCTGCACAAAACAAGACCCCCAGCAGGGCTGGGGGTCTTGGTATTACTCGTCGAGGAAGGAGCGCAGGTGCTCGCTTCTCGTCGGGTGGCGCAGCTTGCGTAGCGCCTTGGCTTCGATCTGGCGAATCCGCTCACGGGTAACGTCGAACTGCTTACCGACTTCCTCGAGGGTGTGGTCGGTATTCATGTCGATGCCGAAGCGCATGCGCAGTACCTTGGCTTCACGGGCAGTGAGGCCGGAGAGTACTTCGCGAGTCGCTTCCTTGAGGCTCTCAACGGTGGCGACGTCGATTGGCGACTGCATGGTCGAGTCTTCGATGAAGTCACCCAGATGGGAGTCTTCGTCATCACCGATCGGGGTTTCCATGGAGATCGGCTCTTTAGCGATCTTCAATACCTTGCGGATCTTGTCCTCAGGCATTTCCATGCGTTCGCCCAGCTCTTCCGGGGTCGGTTCGCGACCCATTTCCTGCAGCATCTGCCGGGAAATACGGTTGAGCTTGTTGATCGTCTCGATCATGTGCACCGGAATACGGATGGTGCGTGCCTGGTCGGCGATCGAGCGAGTGATCGCCTGACGGATCCACCAGGTGGCATAAGTCGAGAACTTGTAGCCGCGACGGTATTCGAACTTGTCTACCGCTTTCATCAAGCCGATGTTGCCTTCCTGGATCAGGTCGAGGAACTGCAGGCCACGGTTGGTGTACTTCTTGGCGATGGAGATCACCAGACGCAAGTTGGCTTCGACCATCTCTTTCTTCGCGCGACGGGCCTTGGCCTCGCCGATCGACATGCGACGGTTGATGTCCTTGATCTCGGCGATCGTCAGGCCGGTCTCGGTCTCGAGCGCGGTCAGCTTCTGCTGGCAACGGATGATGTCCGGTTGCAGGCGACCGATGGCTTCGGCGTACTTGGCCTTGCCTTTGGCCAGTGCGTCGGACCAGCTTTCGTCCACTTCATTGCCAGGGAACTGGCGCAGGAAGTCGGCGCGTGGCATGCGAGCATCACGAACACAGAGCTGCATGATCGCGCGCTCTTGCTGACGCAGGCGATCCAGGGCACTACGAACGCGTTCAACCAGGCCTTCGAATTGCTTCGGAACCAGTTTGATCGGCATGAACAGTTCAGCCAGGGCCAGCATTTCAGCCAGGGCTTGCTTGTGTTCACGACCGTGCTTTTTCAGCGCCTTGCGGGTGATTTCCATCTGGTCGGCAACGGCGCCAAAGCGCTGGGCTGCGATGACCGGATCCGGACCGCTTTCGGCTTCTTCTTCGTCATCACTGGCTTCGGCGTCATCGTCGTCGGTGTCGTCGTCCGCTTTCGCGGCCTTGGCATCGACAGGCGGTGGTACTTCGGCGGCAGGCGGCGCGATGCCGTCGTCCGGGTCGATGTAACCGCTCAGGACGTCGGACAGGCGACCACCTTCGGTGGTGACGCGAGTGTATTCGGAGAGGATGTGCTCAACCGTGCCAGGGAAGTGCGCAATCGCGCCCATCACTTCACGGATGCCCTCTTCGATACGCTTGGCGATTTCGATTTCGCCTTCACGTGTGAGCAGCTCTACCGTACCCATTTCGCGCATGTACATACGCACTGGGTCGGTAGTGCGACCAATGTCGGTTTCCACTGCCGCCAACGCTGCGGCGGCTTCTTCAGCTGCTGCTTCGTCGGTATCGGCTTCGGCCAACAAAAGGGCATCCGCATCCGGAGCACTCTCGAATACGTTGATCCCCATGTCGTTGATCATGCGGATGATGTCTTCCACCTGTTCCGGATCTGAAATATCCTCCGGCAGGTGGTCGTTGACCTCCGCGTAAGTCAGGTAACCCTGCTCACGACCACGGCTGATCAACTCTTTGAGGCGAGACTGCTGTTGCGCTTTTCCGGACATAACACCCTATCCACTGAAGGTCTTGGCGGGCAAAAAACAAGCCGAGGATTATACCCGAGCTATGACCTCACGCGCCAGTTGAGGTCGGGTTTGATGCGGGAACATTGCGTTTTAAAAGCTCAAGTAGCTGAATTTTTTCTTCGCCACTCAATTCGCTTTGACGCGATTTCCTGAGAAGTTGTTCCAAAGCACGCTCACTTTGGCGAGCGGACAAGCTTTTAATGGTGTCGAAAAACTGTTGTTCAAGGTTATCGCCCTCAATCAACCATTCCTTTTCTGCCAGCGCCTTGATCAGGCGGCCCTGTTCGGTGCCGTGCCAACGCGCCATCAGCTGATGAATAGAGCGTAGCTTAGGATTTTTCTGCACGGCTTCGATCAGGGCGACCAGCAACTGGGTATTGGTGTTGTCGTCGGCGGCGAAATGCCCGGCGTCTTCAACTTTCTCGGCCAGTTGCGGGTGATGCAGCAATGTTCGAAGGGCTGACAGTGTAGGAGGTTCGACGGCGGCCGGAACGCGCGGGACACGTGGTTGATCGCGATCGCCATTGCGCTTGCCCTTTTTGTCCCACGGCTTGTTCTCCCACTTCTTGCCGCCGGCACCGCTTTTCTTCGGCGTCCATTCCTGCTGCGGCACATAGGCTTCTTGCGGCTCGTGGTAGTCGGCATAGTCCGGCATGGCGTCGTAATCGATGCCGGCGTCGTACGCCGGCGGCGCTTCTTGTGGGGCGCTGTGCACCAACTGGTTGACGGTTTCGTTGTTGAGCCCGGTAATTTCACTGAGGCGCTGGCGCATCAGGGTCCGCAGGTTGGCTCCGGGGACCTTGTCGATCAGCGGTGCAGCCAGGGTGGCCAGGTGGGCCTTGCCCTCGAGCGAGCGTGGATCGGCTTCGTCCGTCAGTTGCTGGAAGAAGTAGTCGGCCAGCGGTTGAGCGTGTTGATTGATACGTGCGCGAAAGGCGTCGGTGCCTTCAGAGCGGACCAGGGTATCCGGATCTTCCCCTTCGGGAAGAAACAGAAAACGCGCCCGGCGACCGTCCTGCAGGCTGGACAGGGTCGCCTCCAGCGCGCGCCAGGCGGCCTTGCGCCCGGCCTGGTCGCCGTCGAAACAGAACAGGACGCTGGGCACGATACGGAACAGGCGCTTGAGGTGTTCTTCGCTGGTGGCGGTACCCAGGGTCGCAACGGCGTTACGCAGGCCTTGTTGGGCGAGGGCAATCACGTCCATGTAGCCTTCGACGACGATGATTTCGTCGAGGTTGCGGTTGTTCTTGCGGGCTTCGAACAGGCCGTAAAGCTCCTGGCCCTTGTGAAAAACCGGCGTTTCCGGCGAGTTCAGGTACTTCGGTTTGTCGTCGCCCAGTACCCGGCCACCAAAGGCGATGATCCGACCGCGGCTGTCGCGGATCGGAAACATCACCCGGTCGCGAAAGCGATCGTAGCGTTTGCCGGTTTCGGCATTTTCGATCAGCAGGCCGGCGTCGATCATGGCTTTCTGCTGCAGTGTGTCGCTGCTCAGGTGCTTGAACAGGTTGTCCCAGCCGGGCGGTGCAAAACCGAGGCCGAAGTCGCGGGCGATCTCGCCGGTCAGGCCGCGCCCCTTGAGGTAGTCGACCGCGGCCTTGCGGGCCGGATGGCTTTTCAGGGCCTGGCGATAGTAATCGGCGGCGGCGGTCAGCAGCGGGTAGAGCGGCGAGTCGGTTGGCTGTCGGGGTTTGTGCGAGCGGCCGCTTTCCTCGCGCGGGATCTCCATGCCGGCGGCTTTGGCCAGTTCCTCGACTGCCTGGGGGAAGTCCAGGTTGTCGTGGTCCATGATGAAGCCGAGGGCGTTGCCGCCCGCGCCACAGCCGAAGCAGTAGTAGAACTGCTTGTCGGGGCTGACGCTGAAGGAGGGGGTCTTTTCCTTGTGGAACGGGCAGCAGGCGGTGTAGTTCTTGCCGGCCTTTTTCATCTGCAGGCGCGAGCTGACAACATCGACGATGTCGGTGCGGTTCAGAAGGTCGTCAATAAAGCTCTGGGGAATCAGCCCGGCCATGGCGTTCTCGTCATCACTGCGCGAAAGAATTGGACCAATGCGAAGGCTTCGAAAGTGGGCTGTTCGAGACGCAACGGCTGCGCGTTCGACCATCTGTCGTCGGCTTGATCGCTATCGGGAAGTGTATCTGCCGAAAATCCACTGACGTTAGTTTCAATCAGTCTTCGACTATTTGAAGATATTGCTCTGAGTCCGACAGGTCTCGGATGGCTCATAAGCGGGCGCTGGAGAAAGGCGCCTTGGACTGAGTCTGTTGAGGAATCAGAATAAAGTGTGCTCGTCAGTAGCCTTGGAAGGCTCGTCAGAAGAGACGTGCACCGCTGGCAGGAAGCCAGGTCTGACGTGGTGAAGCGGATTGTCTCGGTCGCATGCGCGGCGTTGACGGTGAAGCATCAAGCGTTGTCCGCAAATGCCATTAGCCCGGCTGAGGGCCGGGCTTGGCAGAAGCTTGCAGCGAACGTCTGTGTATTAGTACAGACGTACGGCGCGGCGCTGTTCGCGCTGAACTTTCTTGGCGTGACGCTTAACAGCAGCAGCTGCTTTGCGCTTACGCTCGGAAGTCGGCTTCTCGTAAAATTCGCGGCTACGAACTTCAGCCAGAACACCGGCTTTTTCGCAGGAGCGCTTGAAACGACGCAGAGCTACGTCGAAGGGTTCGTTCTCTTTAACTTTGACGGCTGGCATCCAGAGCTACCTTCATTCATTACCGGGGTCAACGTTCTCGTCGCAAAAATCGCGGCTGAGGTCGTCGGTTTTTAAGGGTTGCGGATGTTAACCCCTCATCGCTCGGAATGCAAAGCCTCTGATCGAAAACCGCTGGTCGGCTGAGGGAGTGGCGACTATTATGCGCGCCTTCGAATTTAGCCTCTACAAGGCGCAAACCCATGCTAGTACTGGGATTAGAAACTTCCTGCGACGAAACCGGCGTCGCGCTTTACGACAGCGAGCGGGGGCTGCTGGCCGATGCGCTGTTCAGTCAGATCGACCTGCATCGGGCCTATGGTGGCGTGGTGCCGGAGCTGGCCTCTCGCGACCATGTCAAGCGCATGCTGCCGCTGATTCGCCAAGTTCTGGCCGAGGCGGACTGTGTGCCGACCGAAATCGACGCCATTGCCTATACCGCTGGCCCGGGCCTGGTCGGAGCCCTTCTGGTGGGCGCTTCCTGTGCCCAGGCACTGGCCTTCGCCTGGGGTATCCCGGCGCTGGGTGTGCACCACATGGAAGGGCACTTGCTGGCCCCTATGCTGGAAGAACAACCGCCGGAATTTCCGTTCGTCGCTTTGTTGGTTTCCGGTGGTCATACGCAGCTGGTGCGGGTCGATGGCATCGGCCAATACGAACTGATGGGCGAAACCCTGGATGATGCTGCCGGTGAAGCCTTCGACAAGACGGCGAAGATGATCGGCCTGAATTATCCGGGCGGCCCGGAAATCGCTCGCCTGGCCGCCCAAGGCGTGGCCGGGCGCTTTGTTTTCCCGCGGCCGATGACCGATCGTCCAGGGCTGGATTTCAGTTTCAGTGGCTTGAAAACCTTCGCCCTGAATACCTGGCAGCAATGTGTCAGCGCTGGGGACGACGGCGAACAAACCCGTTGCGACATCTCGCTCGCCTTCCAGCAGGCGGTGGTGGAAACTCTGACCATCAAATGCAAGCGAGCCTTGAAGCAGGCCGGACTCAAGCGTCTGGTAATTGCTGGTGGCGTGAGCGCCAACAAGGCGCTGCGCGCGTCGCTGGAAAAAATGCTCGGCGAGATGAAGGGGAATGTGTTTTACGCCCGTCCTGAGTTCTGCACCGATAACGGCGCGATGATCGCGTTTGCCGGTTGCCAGCGTTTGCAGGCCGGTCAGCAGGAGAGCCTGGCGATCAGTGTGCAGGCGCGTTGGCCAATGGAGCAGTTGTCGCCGTTGTGAGTCGGTAATTGCCCGACCTGAGCCCGGTTCATCTTCAGGATTCAGAAATGCCGTTCGCGCCCGGCAAACAGGTCGCGTAGATTGCCGCGGTGGCGCCAGACGATGAGCAGTGTGAGGACGCTCATCGGCAGTAGCGCCGCCGGCGCCTGCCAGGCCAGCAATGGCAGGGTCAGGGGCGTGGCGATCAAGGCCGCCAGCGAGCTGGTGCGGGTCAGGTAGAAGGTCAGGAGCCAGGCGGCAATGGCCAGGAGCGCCGCTGGCGGATACAGTCCCAGCAGCATCCCGGCGGCGGTGGCGACACCCTTGCCGCCGCGAAAGCGAAAGTACACCGGAAACAGATGGCCCAGTACGGCGTAGAGCCCGATCCAGGCCTGTTGTTGGAGCGAAAGGCCTGCGAGACTGGCGATCAGCACGGGCAACAGCCCTTTGAGCAGGTCGCCGAGCAAGGTCAGTACCGCAAGTTTCTTGCCGGCCAGGCGCAACATGTTGGTGGCGCCGGCATTGCCCGAGCCACTCATTCGCGGATCGGGTTTACCGGTCAGGCGGCTGAGCAAGATGGCGAAGGACAGCGAGCCGAGCAGGTAGGCGAAGATCGCCAGTAACCAAAACATGCTAACTATTCCGGGCGAGGACGCCCTGATTCTAACGGCGCATTGCGCCCTTGTCGTGCTGCGGAGAAGAGTGCTTGGACAGAGTGTTTATCGAGGGTCTGGAAGTCGACACGGTGATCGGTGCCTACGACTGGGAGCGAGGCATCCGACAGTGCCTGCGCCTTGACCTGAGCTTCGCCTGGGACAACCGCCCGGCCGCGGTTGGTGACGACCTGACCCTGGCGCTCGACTACGCCAGCGTGTCTTCGCGGATCCAGGCGTTTGCCGAGCAAGCACAATTCCAGTTGGTGGAAACCTTTGCCGAGCGTCTGGCTGAAGTCCTGATGAGTGAGTTTCATATTCCCTGGTTGCACCTCAAGCTGACCAAGCCCGGTGCTGTTGCGGCCGCCAAAGGTGTGGGCGTGGAGATCGAGCGCGGATGTCGCTAACTCAGGTATTTCTTGGGCTCGGCAGCAATATCGAGCGCGAAACCCATCTGCTGGCTGGGCTCGATGCCCTGGCGGGCTTCCTGCAGGACATGCGCTGCTCGGCAGTGTTCGAAAGCCAGCCGGTCGGGATCAAGAGCGGGCCTTTCTTCAATCTGGTGGTTTCGGCCTTTACCGATCTGCCGCTGATGGAACTGGACCGTCGGTTGAAGTTCATCGAAGCGGATAACGGTCGTTATGCCCCGGACCGCAAGGGCCTGCCGCTGGATATTGATGTGCTGCTGTACGGCGATCTGGTGGGCAATTTCGACGGCTTGATCCTGCCGCGCGCCGAGATTCTGAAGAATGCCTTTGTGCTCTGGCCCTTGTCGCTGATGGCACCGGAAAGGGTTCATCCGCTGGCCGGACAGGACTTCGCCACCCTCTGGCGCGAAGCCCAAATCGACCAGGTGCTGGCGCCCGTGGCCTTTGAGTGGCGGGGCAGGCAGCTGACGCCGCCGGAGTTGGGATAGCTCTGGCTGATTGCTATCGGCTTGCGAGCAAGCTAGCTCCTACAGTGGAGCTAGCTCGTGATGTTTCTTACCGCGGGTGCTGTTCCTTGTAGGCTTTCAGCGCCTTCAGTCGCTCCCGTTTCAGCGCCTCTCCCAACTCCGGCCCCTTGAATCCCTGCTCCAGCAGCGGCTGCACCGCTACCGTTCGTGCTGCGGTGGCCGCGCCGCGCAAATAGTCCGCCTGGGGATAGGCGCTCTCCTCCAGTCCGAGACGACCGCGAGCATCCATTTCACAGGCGGCGATAAACTCCTCGAACCGCTGCGGCCGACGGTACACGTCAAAGCTTTGCAGCAGCTGCGCCAATGTCGAAGGTTTCAGTTCGAGGGCGCGATGGCCGTGGGTGTGGTACTGCCCCACCAGCAGCGCCAGTTCCTGGCAGTCGCGTGGCGCCTTGAAGCGTTCGTTGACGCACTTGATCAGCTTCAGGCCCTTGTGCTCGTGTGCGATGTGCTGTGGCCATTCGCTTTGCGGTGTCAGGCCTTTGCCTAGGTCGTGCAACAGGCACGCCCAGCGCACGCTCAATGGCTGCTTGTGCAGTGCCGCCTGCTCGAGAACGCTCAGTGTGTGCACACCGCTGTCGATCTCCGGGTGATGGGCGGCGGGTTGCGGAACGCCGAACAGCGCCTCCACTTCGGGCAGCAGGACCTTGAGCGCTCCACAGTCGCGCAGCACCCGGATGAACACTTGGGGGTGATCTTCCATCAGTGCGCGGGAAATTTCCTTCCAGCTGCGCTCCGGCGTCAGGGCTTCCAGTTCGCCTGATTCGCTGAGCTGGCGCATCAATTCGAGGGTGTCAGGCGCCACCCGGAAACCGAGCCCAGCGTAGCGAGCAGCAAAGCGGGCAACACGCAGGACACGCAGCGGATCTTCGGCGAATGCGGGGGAAACGTGGCGAAGCAGGCGGTTCTCCAGGTCCTGCTGGCCGTGATATGGATCCGTCAGCACGCCATGGTCGTCTTCCGCCATGGCGTTGATTGTCAGGTCGCGGCGGATCAGGTCTTCTTCGAGGGTGACCTCGGGGCTGGCGTGAAAGGTGAAGCCGCCATAACCACGACCGCTTTTGCGTTCGGTGCGGGCCAGGGCATATTCCTCGCCGCTCTTGGGGTGAAGAAAGACCGGAAAGTCCGAGCCTACCGGGCGAAAGCCGTTGGCGAGCATTTCTTCGGCCGTGGCACCGACTACCACCCAGTCGATGTCGGTTACCGGTTTGCCCAGCAGGCGATCGCGTACCGCACCGCCGACCTTGTAAATCTGCATAAAAAACCTCCGTTAGCCCGACAGAATAACCCTTGCGCCGAGCTTTCGGAGGTTTGTCATGCGTTCAGAGGTGGATGACAGCCAGGTCCAGGCGGCCGTAGTCCCCTTCGTTGTGATCGCTTCTTGGCGGTACGTGATGGGTTTTCATCACCTGGTCGCCCTGCAGGGTTTCCAGATGGATGTCGAACCCCCACAGCCGATGCAGGTGCTTGAGGACTTCGTCGGTGGAGTCACCCAATGGTTTGCGGTCGTGCTGTTGGTGGCGCAGGGTCAGCGAGCGGTCACCCCGTCTATCGATGCTCCAGATCTGCACGTTGGGCTCGCGGTTACCCAGGTTGTACTGGGCCGCAAGGGTTTCGCGGATGACTCGATAGCCGCTTTCGTCATGAATGGCCGGTACCAGCAAGTCGTCTTTCTGGTCGTCGTCCAGGATACTGAACAGCTTGAGATCGCGGATCACCTTGGGCGACAGGTACTGCAGGATGAAACTCTCGTCCTTGAAGCTGCTCATGGCGAACTTGATGCTGGAAAGCCAGTCGGTCCCGGCCAGTTCCGGGAACCAGCGACGGTCTTCCTCGGTCGGCTCTTCGCAGATGCGCCGGATATCGCGGTACATGGCGAAACCCAGGGTGTAGGGGTTGATGCCGTTGTAGTAAGGGCTGTCGAAGCCAGGCTGGAAGACCACGCTGGTGTGGGAGGCGAGGAATTCCATCATGAAGCCGTCGGTCACCAGGCCTTCGTCATACAGGTCGTTCATCAGGGTGTAGTGCCAGAATGTTGCCCAGCCTTCGTTCATCACCTGGGTCTGGCGTTGCGGGTAGAAATACTGGGCGATCTTGCGCACGATCCGCACGATTTCCCGCTGCCACGGCTCCAGCAGCGGCGCGTGTTTCTCGATGAAGTACAGGATGTTTTCCTGCGGCTCGGCGGGGAAGCGCGCGTTGTCCTTGTCGCTGAACTTGTCCGTGCCTTTGGGAATGGTGCGCCATAGGTCGTTGATCTGTTTCTGCAAGTGTTCTTCCCGGTCCTTTTGCCGGCGTCGTTCTTCTTCCGCGGAAATCGGATAAGGACGTTTGTAGCGGTCCACCCCGTAGTTCATCAGGGCATGGCAGGAGTCCAGCAGGTCCTCCACGGCATCGATGCCGTGGCGCTCTTCGCACTGCATGATGTACTGCTTGGCGAATACCAGGTAATCGATGATCGAACTGGCATCCGTCCAGGTGCGGAACAGATAGTTGCCCTTGAAGAAGCTGTTATGGCCATAGCAGGCATGGGCCACCACCAGTGCCTGCATACAGATGGTGTTTTCTTCCATCAGGTAGGCAATGCATGGGTCCGAGTTGATCACGATCTCGTAGGCCAGCCCCATCTGGCCGCGGCTGTAGGACTTTTCGGTGCTAAGGAAGTGCTTGCCATAGGACCAGTGGTGATAACCCAGGGGCATGCCGACAGAGGCGTAGGCGTCCATCATCTGTTCGGCGGTGATCACTTCGATCTGGTTGGGATAGGTATCCAGGGCGTAACGCGCCGCGATACGGCTGATTTCGCGGTCGTAGGCCTGGATCAGCTCGAACGTCCATTCCGAACCGGTGGAAATAGGCTGGCGTTTCTGCTCTCTGGCGGTCATGTCACTAACCTGCGCTGGAAGAGTTCACGGAAGACCGGATAGATATCTCCGGCCGAGACCAGTTGCTGCTGGGCGAAAGTATCGGAAAAGGCTTCGGCGATGCGCTCGTATTCGAACCACAGGGCCTGATGTTCGCGCGGGGTAATCTCCACGTAAGTGTAGTACTGCACGAAGGGCATGATCTGGTTGATCAGGATGTCGCGGCAGATCGGCGAGTCGTCGTTCCAGTTGTCGCCGTCGGAAGCCTGGGCGGCGTAGATGTTCCACTCGTTGCTCGGATAACGCTCGGCCATGATCTCCTGCATCAGTTTCAAGGCGCTGGAGACGATGGTGCCGCCGGTTTCCCGGGAGTAGAAGAACTCCTCCTCATCCACTTCACGCGCACTGGTGTGGTGGCGAATGAACACTACGTCGATCTTGTCGTAGTTACGCTTGAGAAACAGGTACAGAAGGATGAAGAAGCGCTTGGCGATGTCCTTGGTGGCCTGGGTCATGGAGCCGGAAACGTCCATCAGGCAAAACATCACGGCCTTGGAGCTGGGGTTTGGCTGTTTGACCAGCAGGTTGTACTTGAGGTCGAAGGTGTCGAGGAACGGCACCCGATGGATACGGGCGCTGAGACGCTCGATTTCCGCTTCCATTTCCTGAATATCGCCGAAGTTGTCCGGTTCTTCGCGTTTCAGGCGTTCAAGTTCCTCTTTGACTTCGCGCAGTTTTGCCCGGCTGCTGCCGGACAGGGCGATGCGTCGGGCATGGGCCGAGCGCAGGGTCCGAATGATGTTGATGCGCGAGGGATTGCCTTCGTTGCTGATCCCGGCCCGGACGGTCTTGAAGGTGTCGGTCCCGCTCAGGTTGCGTTTGACCAGGTTCGGCAACTCCAGGTCTTCGAACATGAACTCGAGGAATTCTTCCTGGGTAATCTGGAAAACGAACTCGTCCATGCCTTCGCCGGAATTGCCGGCCTTGCCCCGGCCACCTCCGCCACCACCGCCTTGAGGGCGTGCGATGTGCTCGCCAGCCGTGAACTCCTTGTTTCCCGGGTGCACCACGGTCTGTTTGCCGCCGCGCCCATGATGGAGCACCGGTTCATCGATATCCCGGCCTGGAATGCTGATTTGTTCGCCATGCTCCATGTCAGTGATGGAACGGCGGCTGACCGCCTCTTCGACGGCCTTCTTGATGTGGTCACGATAGCGCCGCAGAAACCGCTGACGGTTTACCGTGCTTTTGTTCTTGCCATTGAGACGTCGGTCGATCACATAACTCATGACTGCTCCTTAGAAGCGGTCTTGAAGCTCGCAAGCGGCCCGGGCGGGGGGAGGGGGCGACAAGGTGTCCTGCCGCCGGTCCTCTGCCCGAGCCTCGCTGCGAACGTTCAAACGCGCTTCCTGAAGCCTGTGTAGCAGAAATCGCTAAGACAGGCTCCTGGCTAACGACAACCGGTGCAACCGGCGGGTTACTGCGATTTTCTGACCCGCAGATACCACTCGGACAGCAGTCGTACCTGTTTGTCGGTGTAGCCGCGCTCGACCATTCGGGTAACAAAGTCGTTGTGTTTCTGTTGATCCTCTTTGCTGGCCTTGGCATTGAAGCTGATGACCGGGAGCAGGTCCTCGGTGTTGGAGAACATTTTCTTCTCGATGACCACCCGCAGTTTTTCGTAGCTGAGCCAGGTCGGGTTCTTGCCGTTGTTGTTGGCTCGGGCCCGCAATACGAAATTGACTATTTCGTTGCGGAAGTCCTTTGGATTACTGATGCCGGCCGGTTTCTCGATTTTCTCCAGCTCTTCGTTGAGCGCGACCCGATTGAGGATCTCGCCGGTTTCCGGATCGCGGTATTCCTGATCCTGAATCCAGAAGTCCGCATACAGCACATAGCGGTCGAAGATGTTCTGACCGTATTCGCTGTAGGACTCCAGGTACGCCGTCTGGATTTCCTTGCCGATGAACTCGATGTACCGCGGAGCCAGGTATTCCTTCAGGAAGCGCAGATAGCGTTCGCGGGTTTCCGCCTGGAATTGCTCCTGTTCGATCTGTTGTTCGAGCACATAGAGCAGGTGTACCGGGTTGGCCGCGATCTCGTGGGGATCGAAGTTGAAGACTTTCGACAGGATCTTGAAGGCGAAGCGGGTCGACAGACCGTTCATGCCTTCATCCACGCCGGCGGCGTCGCGGTATTCCTGGATCGACTTGGCTTTCGGATCGGTGTCCTTGAGGTTCTCGCCGTCGTAGACGCGCATTTTCGAGTAGATGTTCGAGTTCTCCGGTTCCTTGAGGCGCGAGAGCACGGTGAACTGAGCGAGCATTTTCAGGGTGTCGGGAGCGCAATGCGCCTTGGACAGGGAGCTGTTGAACAGCAGTTTGTCGTAGATTTTGACTTCGTCGCTGACCCGCAGGCAGTACGGGACTTTGACGATATAGATCCGGTCGATGAAGGCTTCGTTGTTCTTGTTGTTACGGAAGGTGTGCCATTCCGATTCGTTGGAGTGAGCCAGCAGGATGCCGGTGAAGGGGATTGCGCCCAGACCCTCGGTACTGTTGTAGTTGCCTTCCTGGGTGGCCGTCAGCAATGGGTGCAGCACCTTGATCGGTGCCTTGAACATTTCGACGAACTCCATCAGGCCCTGGTTGGCCCGGCACAGTGCGCCCGAATAGCTATAGGCGTCGGCGTCGTTCTGCGGGAATTCTTCCAGCTTGCGAATATCGACCTTGCCCACCAGTGCGGAAATGTCCTGGTTGTTCTCGTCCCCCGGTTCGGTCTTGGCGACGGCGATCTGGTTGAGGATCGAGGGATAGAGCTTGACCACCCGGAACTGGCTGATGTCGCCACCGAACTCGGACAGGCGCTTGGTGGCCCAGGGCGACATGATGGTGTTCAGGTAGCGCCGTGGGATACCGAAGTCTTCTTCGAGGATCGCGCCATCTTCCGTGGCGTTGAACAACCCAAGAGGCGACTCGAATACCGGAGAGCCCTTGATGGCGTAGAAGGGCACCTTCTCGATCAGTTGTTTGAGTTTCTCGGCCAGGGATGATTTGCCGCCACCGACGGGGCCGAGGAGGTAGAGGATCTGTTTCTTTTCTTCCAGGCCCTGAGCGGCATGGCGGAAGTAGGAGACGATCTGGTCGATGCATTCTTCCATTCCATGGAAGTCTTCAAAGGCCGGATAGCGACGGATCACTTTGTTGGAGAAGATCCGTGACAGTCTCGAATTGGTCGACGTGTCCAGCAGCTCCGGTTCGCCGATAGCCAGAAGCAGGCGTTCAGCGGCCGACGCGTAGGCGCTACGGTCCTTTTTGCAGAGCTCCAGGTACTCCTGTAGCGAGAACTCTTCCTGGCGTGTGGATTCGAAGCGTTGTTGGAAGTGGCTAAAAATACTCATGACGTCACCTCGCTCGATACGTGGAGCCGACGCCGGATCAGTCAGTCAAGTGCTGGCATGCAGCCGGGAATCCGGCTGATGTTTACCCCCCAGAACACTTTCAAAGCTATCGACCTTGAAAGCTAGTACCGATGACCCGCACGCCGGTGTACCGGCTCTCCCCTGATTGGATGGCCTGAGGCTAAGGATAGTTCGGAATCGGGGAGGTAAAGGTGGAATACGCAATTTGTTCAAGTGACCGTTCGTCGGTCGTGGCGCCAGCCCGCGAATGACGCGGGCTGGCGCACAGAAAAAATTATTCGCTACCACCCTGGGCAATTTCCGCAGGGTAGGTAGTCCGCCACAGTTCGAAGCCACCGTCCAGGCTGTAGACATCGGAGAACCCCTGGCTGATCAGGTAGGCCGCCGCGCTTTGGCTGGAGTTACCGTGATAGCAGACGACCACCAGTGGGGCGTCGAGATCGGCGTTGCGGATGAAGTCGGAGATGGAGTGGTTGTCCAGATGCAAGGAGCCGCTGATGTGGTTCAGGGCAAAGGTCTGCGGATCGCGGATGTCGACCACCACGGCGCCTCGCTCGCGCAGTGCCTGGGCCTGTTCTGGGGGGATGCGTTTGAATTCGCTCATGGCGGGCTCCTGGGCCTGGTGGCAAGCGCCGTCTAGCGCTTGGCGGTGATTGGCATGGGTTCAGGGGAAGGTTGATTGGCCTGGGGCTTGATGTGGCCGTGGGTGTCGCACTCACATTCGAGGCGTTGGCCGGTGTCGACGTTCAGCAAGGTCAGGGCGCCGCCCCAGACGCAGCCAGTGTCCAGGGCGACGACGCCGGGCTGGTTGCAGTTGCCTTCGAGGGCGGCCCAGTGACCGAAGATGATTTTCACGTCCCGGGTCTTGCGTTCCTTGTGCTCGAACCACGGCGCGTAACCTGGTGGGGCGGTGTCCGGCCCTTCCTTACCCTTGAGGTCGAGCTTGCCATCGCTGGTGCAGAAACGCATGCGGGTGAAATAGTTGGTGATTACCCGCAGACGGGTCACGCCTTTGAGTTCGCTGTCCCATTTTGTCGGGTCGTTGCCGTACATACCGTCCAGATAGGGCTCGAAGCGGTTGTCGTCCCGCAGTGCTTCTTCGACTTCGGTGGCGCACTTGAGGGCTTTTTTCAGCGACCACTGTGGCGGTATCCCCGCGTGCACCAGGGCGACGTTGCGCTGTTCGTCATAGTGCATCAGTTTTTGCTGGCGCAGCCACTGGAGCAACTCCTCGCAATCCGGCGCGTTGAGGATCTCGCGCAGGGTGTCGGCTTTCTTCAGGCGCTCGATATTGCGCCAGACGGCCAGCAGGTGCAGGTCGTGATTGCCCAGCACGCACACTAGGGAGTCGCGCATGGCATAAAGAAAGCGCAGGGTTTCCAGCGACTGCGGGCCGCGGTTGACCAGGTCGCCGACCAGCCACAGGCGATCCTTGGTCGGGTCGAAAGCGACCTTTTCAAGCAGGCACTGCAAAGGTCCCAGGCAGCCTTGCAGGTCACCGACGGCGTAAGTCGTCATCAGTGCAGGGCTCCGGGCACGGCCAGGCGGAAGGGGGCGATGATGGCGTCGAAGTGTTTGCCGTCTTCGGCGAGCATCTGATAGCTGCCCTGCATATTGCCGACGCGTGTGGTCATGACCGTGCCGCTGCTGTAGGTGTGGCTTTTGCCCACGGCGATCAGCGGCTGCTGGCCGACGACGCCGGCACCGCGAACTTCTTCGACGTGCCCGTCGCCATCGGTGATCACCCAGTGCCGCGAGAGCAATTTGGCGGGCAGCAGGCCATTGTTCTGTACGGTGATGGTGTAGGCGAAGGCAAAGCGGTTCTGCTCGGGTTGCGACTGTTCTGCGAGAAAGCGGGTGACGACGCTGACGTCGATCTGATAACGGGGATCGGACATGCAAGGGGCCTTAAAACGAAGCGGGACGCGGGACAAAGCTGATGGAGGTCAGTCTAGGCCAAATATCGGGTAGTAAACCAGACGTGGAGCCTGGCGTCTTACCCGATAACGCTGGTGGCGTGTCAGCTGGCGCTGGCGGTGTCCGCGGCTTGTTCGCTGAGCTTGTCGGCCAGGCGAACGAAGGCTGCCAGGTCCAGTTGCTCCGGACGCAGGCTGCCATCGACGCCGGCGGCTTCGATCTCGGCGCTTGTGAGCAGAGCCTTGAGGGTATTGCGCAGGGTCTTGCGGCGCTGGTTGAAGGCTTCGCGGACGATGCGCTCCAACAGGCGATGATCCTTGGCTGGATGCGGCAGCACGGCGTGTGGCACCAGGCGGACGATTGCCGAGTCGACTTTCGGTGGCGGATTGAATGCGCCAGGACCGACGTTGAACAGATGCTCCACTCGGCAGTGGTACTGGACCATGATCGACAGACGGCCCCAGTCACCGCCGCCCGGGCCTGCGGCGAGGCGCTCGACCACTTCTTTCTGCAGCATGAAGTGCATGTCGCGGATCAGCCCGGCGTTCTGCAGCAGGTGAAAGATCAGCGGAGTGGAGATGTTGTAGGGCAGGTTGCCAACCACCCGCAGGCTGCCAGGCGCGGCATTCAGGCTGTTGAAGTCGAACTTCAGGGCATCGCCCTGGTGCAGGCTGAAATTGTCCCGGCCAGCAAACTGCTGGTTGAGGATCGGCACCAGGTCCTTGTCCAGCTCGACTACATCCAGCTGGGCGCCGCTGTTGAGCAGGCCCTCGGTCAGGGCGCCCTGGCCAGGGCCGATTTCCAGCATGCGGTCGCCGGATTTGGCATTGATGGAGCGCAGGATGCGGTCGATCACGCCGGCGTCATGCAGGAAGTTCTGGCCGAAGCGCTTACGCGCCCGGTGTTGGTATTGCTCGGTCATAAACGGGTCTCGGCCATCTGGTAGGCGGTTTCCAGGGCGACTTTCAGGCTGCCGGTATCGATCTTGCCGCTGCCGGCCAGATCCAGGGCTGTGCCGTGGTCGACCGAGGTGCGGATGATCGGCAAGCCCAACGTCACGTTGACCGCGGCGCCGAAGCCTTTGTACTTCAGCACGGGCAGCCCCTGGTCATGGTACATCGCCAGCACTGCGTCGCAGTGCTCCAGATATTTGGGGGTAAACAGAGTGTCGGCGGGCAGGGGGCCGCGCAGGTCCATGCCTTCGTTGCGCAGACGCTCCAGGGTGGGTTCGATGATATCGATTTCTTCATGGCCCAGATGTCCGCCTTCGCCGGCATGCGGGTTGAGCCCGCAGACCAGGATGCGTGGCTGGGCGATGCCGAATTTGTTGCGCAGGTCCGCATGCAGAATGCGCGTAACCCGCTCCAGGCGCTCCGGGGTAATGGCGTCGGCGATGTCCCGCAGGGGCAGGTGAGTGGTCACCAGTGCCACGCGCAGGCCATGGGTAGCCAGCATCATCACCACTTGTTCGGTGTGCGTCAGGTCGGCGAGAAACTCGGTATGGCCGGAAAAGGCGATGCCGGATTCGTTGATCACACCCTTGTGCACCGGGGCGGTAATCATTCCGTCGAAATGCCCGTCCAGGCAGCCTTGGCCGGCCCGGGTCAGGGTTTCCAGAACGAACGCGGCGTTGGCCTTGTCCAGCTGACCAGTAACGACCTTGGCCGACAGCGGGGTATCCCAGACATAGAGGCTACCAGCGGCGGCCGCCTGGCTTGGCCAATTGTCGGGGCCGACCGCAATCAGGCTGACGGCCACACCCAACTGCGCGGCCCGCTCGATAAGCAGGTCGCGGCTGGTGATGGCAATCAGGGGGTGTGGCTGTTGTTGCGAGGCGAGCAGCAGGCACAGGTCGGGACCTATGCCGGCTGGCTCGCCGGGGGTGAGCGCGAAACGCTTGGGTTTCACTGTGCCGCCTGGTCAGCGCCAGGAAGTTTGATCTCGACGTAGGCTTCATCACGAATCTGGCGCAGCCAGGTTTGCAGCTCTTCGTCGTATTTACGGTTGCGCAGCACGGTCATCGCTTGCTGTTCGCGGGCCTGGCTGGTGCTGTCAGTGGCGCGGCGGCCAAGGACTTCCAGTACGTGCCAGCCATATGGGCTCTGGAACGGCTTGGATAGCTGACCTTGCGGGGTCTTGGCCATCACCTCGCGGAACTCGGGAACCAGGGCGTTCGGGTCGATCCAGCTGAGGTCGCCACCGTTGAGGGCGGACCCCGGATCTTCCGAGTAGCTTTTCGCCAGCTCGGCAAAGTCTTCGCCAGCTTCGATGCGCTCGTAGAGCTTCTGGGCCAGGCGTTTGGTTTCTTCTTCGCTGCGAATTTCACTTGGCTTGATCAGGATATGACGGACATGCACTTCGTCACGCATCTGATTGCCGCCGCCGCGTTTTTCCAACAGCTTCAGGATGATAAAGCCGCCTGGAGTACGAGCTGGCTGGGTGATATCGCCCACTGCCATGGCGCTCAGTTCGCGGTCGAACGGAGGGGGCAGTTGAGCGGCTTTACGCCAGCCCATGTCACCACCTTCCAGGGCGTTGTCGCTGCCGGAACGGGCGATGGCCAGCTGAGCGAAGTCGGCGCCTTGCTTGAGTTGCTGGTAGATGTCCATGGCCTGGCGCGCGGCGCTCTGAATCGCTTCGGAGTTGGCGCTTTCCGGGGTTGGAATCAGGATATTGGCCAGGTGCAGCTCTTCGGACAGTTGCATCTTGCCCAGGTCGGAGGCGAGGAAGTTCTTCACTTCCTGCTCGGAGACCTGAATGCGTTCGGCAACACGGCGCTGACGCACGCGACTGATGACCATCTCGCGGCGAATCTGCTCACGGGCGTCCTGATAGGACAGGCCATCACGAGCCAGGGCGGCGCGGAATTGATCAGGCGTCATGTTGTTGCGCTGGGCGATGGTGCCGACGGCCTGGTTCAGTTCTTCATCGGTAATACGGATGCCGGAACGTTCGCCGATCTGCAGTTGCAGGTTTTCGACGATCAGGCGTTCCAGTACCTGCTGGTTGAGGACCTCGGCGGGTGGCATGCCGCTGCCGCGCTTGGCGATGGTTTGCTGAACTTCGTGAACCCGTTGGTCCAGCTGGCTCTGCATGACCACGTCGTTATCGACGATGGCCACCACTTTGTCGATGGGTTGTACCGCGGCGTTGGCCGCGGTACCCAGGAACAGCGCGCCCAGCATCAGCGGGCGCAGACAATCAGAAAGCTTGGTCTTCACGTTCACGGTAACCTTGAATGCCTTTGTCGAGGAAGCTCTCTACCTTGGCGCCAGTCAGGCCGCCGAGTCCTTTCAGGACTATTTGCAGGAAGATGCCATGGTCGCCTTTCTCGTTCTGCGGGGCGTCTTGACTGGTTTCGTCATACTTGACCCAGTAACGGTTGATCAGGCGCAGTTTCCAGCAGCAGTTGTCGTATTCGAAACCACCGAAGGCATCGAGGGTACGGTTGCGGTTGTAGTCGTACTGCCAGCGGCTGATCAGGTTCCATTGCGGCACGATCGGCCAGATCACCGAGAAGTCATGCTGCTTGATCTTGTAGTAGTCCTTCACATAGCCAGGTTGTCCTGGAGTGCCGTAGTCACCGCCACCCACCGACCATTTACCCGTGGACTGGTCGTAACGAACCAGGTCGTTGCGATAACGATAACCGGCGTTGATGACCTTGTTCGGGTTGTCTTCCGGTTGGTAGTGGAACATCGCGCTACCGGAGCGAGGGCTGCGGGTATCTGGATCCCAGTTGTAGTCGGCAGTGGTGCGCCAGTCGCGGTTCCAGCGGTATTCATATTCCAGGGCATAAGGAGATACGTTGGAATGTGCATCGTCACGAGTTTTAGCGTCGATACCTGGCAGCTGGACTTCACGGTCCTTGAAGTACAAGGCTTGGCCGACACTGATGCGCTGGCGTTCAAAGCCGTTTTCTTCAATCCAACGATTGGTGACGCCCAGGGACAGCTTGTTCTCATCACCTACGCGATCCGAGCCGGAGAAGCGGTTGTCACGGAACAGCGACGAGTAGTTGAAGGTGGACTCGCTGGTATCGAACACCGGGATGTCGCTCTGGTCTTTCTCCGGTACATAGAGATAGTACAGGCGTGGTTCCAGGGTCTGGCGATAGTTTTTGCCGAACCATTGGGTGTTGCGGTCGAAGTACAGGCCGCTGTCGATACTGGCGATTGGCACGCCGCGGTTCTGATTGCTGCTGTAAGTACCGTTCAGGCGATCTTGTTCCGCGGTTTGTGCCGCGACCTGACTCTTCCCGATGCTGTCCAGATCCAGATCGTACTGGGTGTACTGATACTTGAGGGACGGCTTCAGGAAACCGTAGGTCCAATTGAGTGGGAGACTTACAGTTGGCGCGAGGTTGAGGCGATTGCCATTGGCGCGAGCCAAACCTGTGATATTGCGGTCGAGTCGTGGCGAGCCAATACCATTTTCATCAAAGTACGTACCGTTTTGCAGGTCGCGATCAAATCGAACGATTTCTGCGTCGTACCTGAAGTCCACTCCACCAGGATGTTGCGGCAAGAAGCCATTCAAGGTGATTTGCGGCAGGCGGTTGTAAGGCGTGATGTTGGAAACCGTGGCCAGCTCATAAGCCTGGGCATTGAGGCGCGCGGTGTAGGTATCACCACGGTAGGTCACAGCACCCTGCTGGTTAATGTAGTCACGGCTTTCCACGCCGATCTGGTCGCTCTGCAGATCCTGGAAGTAGTACGGATCGCTGATCTTGGTGTAGTCGACCTCGGTCATTACCCGCGAATCGAGCCCGCCCTTGTGCTGCCAGTTGTACATGTAGCGGGTTTTTTCGTAGTCCGACTGCAGTTTGCGGTCATCGTTTTCGTCGTTGAGGTACGCCGCGCCGAACTGACCTTCGCTGGACTTGGTCAGGTAACGGAATTCGCCTTCCATCAACAGGCCACGCTTGCTCATGTAGCGCGGGTACAACGTGGCGTCGTAGTTTGGCGCCAGGTTGAAGTAGTACGGAGTGACCAGCATGAAGCCGGTATCGCTGCCGCTGCCGATGGTCGGCGGCAGGAAGCCGGACTGGCGACGGTCGTCGATCGGGAAATAGATGTACGGCGTGTACAGGACCGGAATGTCCTTGACGCGCAACGTCACGTTGGTCGCGGTGCCGAAGCCGGTCGCCGGGTTCAGGGTGATGTTGTTGCCCTTGAGCTGCCAGGCGTTGCTGCTCGGTTCGCAGGTGGTGTAGGTACCATCCTTGAGGCGGATGATCGCGTTCTCGGCACGCTTGGCGTACAGCGCGTTACCGCGGATGCGCGATTTGTGCATCACGTATTCGGCGTTGTCGACCTTGGCCTCGCCGGTGTCCAGCTGCACGTCGGCGTGATCGCCGACCAGCAGGGCGCCGTTGTCGCGCAGGCGGACGTTGCCGCTCAGCTCGCCACGGTTCTCGGCCTGGTACAGGTTGGCCTCGTCGGCCTCGACCTGCATGCTGCCCTGGCGCATGACCACATCACCGGCCAGGGTCGCGATTTGCTGCTCCTGCTGGTAACGCGAAGCCTTGGCGCCGATAAAGGTCGGGGCGTCACTTTTATTCGTCTTGTCATTCATGCCAGGACGAATCGGTTCGATATAAGCACCAGCACAGTAAGGACCGGTCTCGGCCAATTGGGCGGCGGTGAGCTTCTCGCGCGGAACCCAGTCGAGGTGACTGTAGTCTTCGCTGCGGGACTTCAGGCCGCGGCCCTTGGACTCGGTAACCAGCATCGGCTTGGCGCCGGTGTCTTCGCTGGTTTCGCCGCCTTCGGCCGATGCAGCGGTGCTCGAGCTGACCGCACTCGCGTCATGCACGGGGCGAGGAGGCAGTTGAGCGGCGCTGGTTTTCGGCGCGCAGTCCCAGCCACCCGAAGCAGAGACTGAGCAGTCATACTGTTCTGCGGCGACCACGAACGAAGTGGCTAGGGGTTGCAGGGCCAGCAGACTGCCAGTAACCAACAACGGAAATTTTTTACGAAACGCGGGGGATTTCAATGCCATCTTATTAGTCCGGGCTTCCTGCGTGCCATCTGCCCGCGGTGTGGGCCGCACGCCTCTCGATGGTCTGAAAAAGATGCTGGATAATAAAGCATGACCCGCTTGACGGCTAGCGCCGTCGGAGACCCTTGCAATGCCTGACCAAGATGTACGCTTGCAACACCTGAAAGTTTGGCTCGATGAGCAGTTGTCGATTGTTTATGCCTCCAACGGATGGGGCCCCGTGCCCCTGGCCACATTGACCGCGGCCAGTAGCGACGCGAGTTTCCGGCGGTATTTCCGCTGGGAAGGCGAAGGCCGCAGCTTTGTCGTGATGGATGCTCCACCGCCCCAGGAAAACTGCAAACCCTTCGTGGATATCGCCCATCTGTTGGCAAAATCCGCAACCAATGTGCCGAAAATTTATGCAGAAGATTTGCCGCGCGGCTTTCTTTTGCTCAATGACCTGGGCAACAAGACCTATCTGGACGTGATCGACGGCGAAAATGCCGACGCTCTGTTCAAGGATGCGCTGCAAACCTTGCTGGCTTTCCAGCAGTTGCCGATGGATGCGCCGTTGCCCAGTTATGACGTCGCTTTGCTGCGCCGTGAGCTGGAACTGTTCCCCGAGTGGTACGTGGGGCGCGAGCTGGGCGTCGAGCTGAATGAGCGCCAGCGCGGCCAATGGCAGCGGGTCAGCGAGCTGCTGATCGAAAGCGCCCTGGCCCAGCCCAAGGTGCTGGTGCATCGTGACTATATGCCGCGCAACCTGATGCTCAGCGAACCCAATCCGGGCGTGCTGGATTTCCAGGACGCGGTCTACGGCCCGGTAACCTATGACGTCACCTGCCTGTTCAAGGATGCTTTTCTCAGCTGGCCCGAAGCGCGGGTGCGCGGTTGGCTGGAGGACTACTGGCAGCAAGCGTCCCGGCTCGGTATCGCGGTACAACCCGATTTCGAGGATTTCCTGCGCGCCAGCGACCTGATGGGCGTACAGCGCCATCTCAAGGTGATCGGGATCTTCGCGCGGATCTGCCACCGCGACGGCAAGCCCCGTTACCTGGGCGACGTGCCGCGTTTCTTCGCTTATATAGAGGCCGTCCTGGCCCGTCGGCCGGAGCTGGCGGAGTTGGGTGAACTGTTGGCCAGCCTGCGTCAACCGGTCGGAGCCTGTGTATGAAGGCAATGATTCTGGCCGCGGGCAAGGGCGAACGGATGCGCCCCTTGACCCTGACCACGCCCAAGCCATTGATCCGCGCCGCCGGTGTGCCGCTGATCGAGTACCACCTGAGGGCACTGGCCCGGGCGGGCTTTACCGAAATCGTCATCAACCACGCCTGGCTGGGGCAGCAGATCGAAGATCATCTGGGAGATGGTTCGCGCTTCGGCTTGAGCATCCGCTATTCGCCGGAGGGCGAGCCGCTGGAAACCGGCGGCGGTATTTTCCGCGCCTTGCCCTTGCTGGGCGACGAGCCTTTTGTGGTGGTCAATGGCGATGTCTGGACCGATTACGATTTCCGCTCGTTGAACCGTCCGCTGGATGCGTTGGCGCACCTGGTGCTGGTGGACAACCCGGCTCATCACACCGCCGGGGATTTCATCCTCAGCGATGCCCGGGTGCGGGACGCCGAGCCGGGCGCGCAGACCCTGACCTACAGCGGCATCGCGGTGTTGCACCCGGACCTGTTCCAGGGCTGCACACCGGGTGCGTTCAAGCTGGCGCCCCTGCTACGCAAGGCCATGGCCGATGGACAGGTCAGTGGCGAGCGTTTGCAGGGACACTGGGTCGATGTCGGCACCCATGAGCGTCTGGCGGAAGTCGAAACCTTGTTAGAAGCGAGTCGTTGATATGTTGTGGCCAGGGACTCTGATCGGAGCCGGGGCTGGCTTTGCCATAGCCAGTATCCCGGGGGCCATGCTGGGAGCGTTGCTGGGACAGGCGCTGGACCGGCGTTTGCAATTGCATAGCTGGGCCCAGGTGCGTGAGCGTCTGGGCGGTCGACCGGCGCTGCGCAACGATGAACTGCTGTTCGTGCTCTTGGGGCGGCTGGCGAAAAGCGATGGCCGGGTGGTCGATGGGCATATCCAGCAGGCGCGTCTGGAAATGCGTTCGCTGGACATGAGCGAAGCCGCGCAGCGCCGCGCCATTGCCGCGTTCAATCGGGGCAAGTCGGGTAACGATCGGCTACGGGGCTACCTGCGACGCCTGGCGACGCAGCCTCATGCTGCCGAGGGTGTGTTGCGCGCTTGCTGGCGGATGGTCTGGGCCGATGGCCGGGCCAGCCCCTCCGAGCGCGAGCTGATCCAGCTTTGGGGCAAGTGGCTGGGCTGGACTGTGCAGCAGGTGCAGGCGTTGGCGGCGGACTACGAGCCGAGCAAAAAGCCGTTGGCCAACAGCAGTGGCACCTATCAGGACGCGTTGCGCCTGCTCGGTGTCTCGGCGACCAGCGAGCCGTCGCAGATCAAGCGCGCCTACCGGCGCCTGCTCAGTCGCCATCACCCGGACAAGATTGCCGGCAGCGGCGCAAGCCCCTTGCAGGTGCGTGAAGCCACGGAGAAAACCCGCGAGCTGCACAGCGCTTACGCACTGATCCGCGAGCGTCGGGACTTTCGTTAGAGAGACTCGTTAGAGGGATGCGTTAGAGAGATTCGCTAGAGGGGAATGCCCCACGCCCGGCCCCGCACCTTGCCAAAAACAGGAGCGGGACCGGGCGCGGCGGGATTCAGTCTTGCGTGGGTTGCGGGCTCAGCCAGCCGCGTACGCGTCTGAACAGTTGCTCGTTTTCAGCCGTGCTGTTGCCCGGCAGGGCGTTGAGCGAGACCTGGGTGAAGTTGGCGTTCTTCTGGCGCTTGCTCGCCTGCAGGCGTTCCAGGGCGTTCTTGCGAGCCTGCGCGTTGTCCTTGTAGAAAAAATCGGCGGTCGCCAGCTTCAGGGTCGGCGTCAGTTCCGCCAGTCCGGGTTTGCCGATGGACGGGGTCTGGGCAGCCACCAGCACCAACTTTTGAATCTCCGGCGGCTGCTTTTCGCTCAGGTAGCGCGTGGCCCAGTAGGCGCCGCTGCCATGACCCAGCAACACAATGCTGCGGGCGTTCTGCTGCTGGGCGTAGGTCACCGCGGCGTCGATACGGGCAAAAATCCGCTCGGCGTCGGCCTTGGCCTGTTCTTCGCTACTCTCCACCACCGCGCGATCGGCGATCTCGGCTTCGCCACCGGCGGCCTGTTCGATCGGTTTGGGCGCTGCCGTGGCGGCATCTTTGCTGCTAGTGTCGGCGGTCGCGGGCGCAGGTTCGGCCTCGACGATGCGCGGTTGCGCCGCATCGCTCTGCAGGTCGGGCAAGGTCAGGCTCAGGCTGCTCCAGTCGGCATCCGGCAATCTGTTGCGCAAAGGGCCGATTGCCTGAGGCCAGTCAGCGGTTTCGCCAGCGCCCGGGATGATAATCACCGCGCCTTTGGGGTCGCTGGTGTTGGCGGGTTTCCACAGGGCCAGAAAGCTCTCGCTGCCGGCTTGCAGTGACTGTTGTTCGCTGGATGGCAGGACTCGTTCGAGGGCCGCTGCATCTTCCTGGCTACGCTCAAGGAGCGGCTGGCGTTCGGCCGGTTTTTCCGCGGCAGGCTGTTCTGCCGGGGCGGCTTGCGGATCGGCGGCCTCGACCGAAAAGGCACAAGGCAGGATCAGCGACAGGCACAATGCGGGCAGTGCCGTGCGGTGGACAAGGGACATCGGTTATTCCAGGCCAGAAGTAATCCCGGCAGCCTAATGGGT
The DNA here is from genome assembly GCF_059416085.1 of Pseudomonas sp. GW821-FHT09E12. Classification (NCBI taxonomy): domain Bacteria; kingdom Pseudomonadati; phylum Pseudomonadota; class Gammaproteobacteria; order Pseudomonadales; family Pseudomonadaceae; genus Pseudomonas; species Pseudomonas sp. GW821-FHT09E12. The sequence continues at coordinate 650,925 of NZ_JBWKOM010000005.1, forward strand.
TGGTCAGTATTTGTCAGTGTGTGAGACTTCAGATGATGCGTTTTCGCTGCCTGTTGGTTATCGGCTGTATCTGCCTTCCCTTGATGGCCCGGGCGGTGCCTGCGCCACATATCGCCCAGGCGCAGTGGAGCCCCGCACAACAGCAGTGGCTGGAGCAGCACCGGGAATTGCGGGTCGGCGTGGTGCTCCAGGCTCCCTATGCCCAGTACGACCGACGGCTGCAACGCTTGTCCGGCGCCAATATCGAACTGATGCAGTGGCTGGCCCAGGCGATGAAGGTCGAGCTGAGCTGGCGCAACTTTGCCGATCAGGCGCAACTGGAGGCGGCGGTGCGTGCCGGTGAAGTGGATATGGCCCCGGGCCTGAGCCAGACCCCGGCCGGTCTGCGGCTCTGGCAGTTTTCCGACCCCTATATGCGCGTGCCGCAACTGGTGGTCGGCGAGCAGAAGGGCGCTGGCGCGGTGGAGCTGGAAAAGCTCGACAGCCAGACCCGCGTGGCGGTGCGCATGCCCAGTGCGGTGGCGGACTACCTGCGGGCGACCTATTCCAACCTCAATCTGCAGGGCGTGCCCCTGGAGCGCCAGGCCCTGCAATTGCTGCTCAGCCAGCAGGCGCGTTATGCGGTGATCGATGAAGCGCAGCTCAGTCGTTTGTCGGCGGAGCCGGAGTTCGCCGGCCTGGCGGTGGTGGGCGATATCGGCCTGCCGCAACTGTTGCGGGTGGCGACCCGGCGCGATTGGCCCGAGCTGGCGGACATCGTGCAGCGCGCCTTGCACGGTATCGCCGCCAAGGACCTGGAGCAGTTGCATAATCGCTGGCTGCAGCCCAAGTATCCGCGGTTGAGCGAGTCCCGCGGTTTCTGGCAGAACCTCAGCCTGCTGCTGGCCGTGCTGCTGTTGGCGAGCATGGCCATCGTTATCTGGCAGCGCCGCCAGCAACAGACGCTCGAGCAGCGGCTGCTGACCACCCGCGAGGACCTGGCCCGGCGCGAGGCCAGTGAAGAAGCCTTGCGCCTGACCCAGTTTTCCATCGACCAGAGCACGGTGGGCATTCTCTGGGTCAACTGGGACAGCCATGTGCGCTACGCCAATCGCGCGGCCGAAAGCATGCTGGGCTATGCGCCGGGGGCGGTGGTCGACCGGCCGTTGAGCGACTTCGAACCCAACCTGCACATGGACCGCTGGCTTGGCCTGTGGAAGCGCGCCCGGGCCAGCGAGGACGCGCCGCCCAGCTTCGAGACCCAGTGTGTCCGCGCCGATGGCAGCATCCTGCCGGCCGATGTGTCGCTGAGCTTTCTGCGTTTTCGCGATGGCGAGTACCTGGTGGTTTACCTCACAGACGTCACCGAGCGTCGTCGCGCCCTGGCCGCCCTGCAGGAAAGCGAGGCGCGATTGCAGGGGATCGCCGCCAATGTGCCGGGGCTGGTGTTCCGCCTGGAACGGGCACCGGTGACCGGGCAGATCGATTTCGCCTACATCAGCGAAGGCAGCGAGAGCCTGGTGGGTTATTCCCCGGCGACCCTCAGCCACCGCGACATAGGGCTGCGCAGCCTGGTGCATCCTGAGGACCGGGCCAGTTATCACCAGACCCAGGACCATGCCCTGGACACCGACAGCGACTGGTCCTGGCAGGGGCGGATCCTGACCCGCCAGGGCGAACAGCGCTGGGCGGAAATCAAAGCCATCACTCGCCAGCTTGAGGACGGCGCCTATGTCTGGGACGGCATCGTCTGGGACATCAGCGAAAGCAAGCGCATCGAACTGGAGCTGGCCAGTTCGCGCGAACAACTGCGCGAGCTGTCGGCGCATCTGGAAAGCGTGCGCGAAGAGGAAAAGGCCCGCATCGCCCGGGAGGTGCACGACGAGTTGGGGCAGATGCTCACCGTGCTCAAGCTGGAGACCTCGATGTGCGAGCTGGCCTACGCGCAGCTCGATCCGGGGCTGCACGAACGCCTGAACAGCATGAAGCGCCTGATCGCCCAGTTGTTCCAGTTGGTGCGCGATGTGGCCACGGCCTTGCGCCCGCCGATTCTCGATGCCGGGATCGCGTCGGCCATCGAATGGCAGGCGCGGCGTTTCGAGGCGCGCACGCAGATTCCTTGCCTGGTGCAGGTGCCCGACAATCTGCCGGTGCTCAGCGACGCCAAGGCCATCGGTCTGTTCCGCATCCTCCAGGAGGCGCTGACCAACGTGATGCGCCATGCACAGGCGCATACTGTCGAACTGACCCTGAGCCTCGAGCAGAACCAACTGTGCATGACCATCAGCGACGACGGCCAGGGTTTCGTGGTCGAGACCGGGCGGCCGACGTCCTTCGGCCTGGTGGGCATGCGCGAGCGGGTGCTGATCATGGGCGGTAGCCTGAGCCTGGACAGTCAGCTGGGCGAAGGCACCACCCTGAGCGTGACTGTGCCGCTGGACCTGTAGGCGCGAGCAGATTCACTGCTGCAGAGATCATTACCAATAAGAAGAGGTACGAGCTGTGATCCGTGTACTGGTAGCCGAAGACCACACCATCGTTCGCGAAGGCATCAAGCAGTTGATCGGCCTGGCCAAGGACCTGACGGTGGTGGGGGAGGCGAGCAATGGCGAGCAGCTATTGGAAACCCTGCGCCACGTGCCTTGCGAGGTGGTGCTGTTGGATATTTCCATGCCTGGCGTCAACGGCCTGGAGGCGATCCCGCGGATCCGCGCGCTGAACAATCCGCCGGCGATCTTGGTGCTGTCGATGCATGACGAGGCGCAGATGGCGGCCCGGGCGCTGAAGGTGGGGGCGGCCGGTTATGCCACCAAGGACAGCGACCCGGCGCTGCTGCTGACGGCGATCCGCAAGGTGGCGGCGGGCGGGCGTTATATCGACCCGGAGCTGGCCGACCGGATGGTCTTCGAAGTCGGCCTGACGGACACCCGGCCCCTGCATTCCCTGCTGTCGGAGCGCGAGTTTTCCGTGTTCGAACGGCTGGCCCAGGGTGCCAACGTCAACGATATCGCCCAACAGCTGGCCTTGAGCAGCAAGACCATCAGTACCCACAAGGCGCGGCTGATGCAGAAGCTCAACATCACCTCCCTGGCCGAGCTGGTGAAGTACGCGATGGAGCACAAGCTGCTCTGAATGGATCTGTAGCCGCTGCCGCAGGCTGCGATCGACAGCGCAGCTGTCGCTAAACCTGGCCCTGAGGATTTTCAGCTCAATCGCGCTGCCTGGATCACGAGTGCTTCGCCCTCGATCGCAGCCTGCGGCAGCGGCTACACGTACCTATTTGCGACACGAAAACCGGCTTATGGCCATGATCCTCGCCGGGCTTGTGCCGGGACTTGTCCAATCGCGCCATCCTTGTAGGGGGATTCCTACAAGGAACCTTCCATCCGGCTGAGGCCAATCTCTCATACCCCCCGATTTGCGCGGCTTGTGGCCTCCACTAGGCTTAGTCCACAGCCGTCAAAAAACAAAAGGTGTGGGTATGAGCGAGGTCGATTCAAGCGCTGGGACGAGTGATGTACTGGTCAGTTTCCGTGGTGTGCAAAAGAGCTACGACGGCGAAAACCTGATCGTCAAAGACCTCAACCTGGACATTCGCAAAGGCGAGTTCCTTACCCTGCTCGGGCCATCCGGCTCCGGCAAGACCACCAGCCTGATGATGCTGGCTGGCTTCGAGACCCCGACCGCCGGGGAGATCCAGCTGGCCGGGCGGGCGATCAACAACGTGCCGCCGCACAAGCGCGATATCGGCATGGTGTTCCAGAACTATGCGTTGTTCCCGCACATGACCGTGGCCGAGAACCTGGCGTTCCCGCTGTCGGTGCGCGGCCTGAGCAAGACCGATATCAGCGAGCGGGTCAAACGCGTGCTGAGCATGGTCCAGCTTGAATCCTTCGCCCAGCGTTATCCGGCGCAGCTGTCCGGTGGCCAGCAGCAGCGGGTGGCCCTGGCCCGGGCGCTGGTGTTCGAGCCGCAGCTGGTGCTGATGGACGAACCTCTCGGCGCGCTGGACAAACAGCTGCGCGAACACATGCAGATGGAAATCAAGCACCTGCACCAACGCCTCGGCGTGACCGTGGTCTACGTGACCCACGACCAGGGCGAAGCCCTGACCATGTCCGACCGGGTCGCGGTGTTCCACCAGGGCGAGATCCAGCAGATCGCCCCGCCTCGGACCCTTTACGAAGAGCCGAAGAACACCTTTGTCGCCAACTTCATCGGCGAGAACAACCGCCTCAACGGCCGCCTGCACAGCCACAGCGGTGACCGCTGCGTGGTCGAGCTGGGACGCGGCGAGAAGGTCGAGGCGCTGGCGGTCAATGTCGGCAAGACCGGCGAGCCGGTGACCCTGTCGATTCGTCCGGAGCGTGTGAGCCTCAATGGCTCCAGCGAAAGTTGTGTCAACCGCTTCTCAGGGAGGGTGGCGGAATTCATCTATCTGGGCGACCACGTCCGGGTTCGCCTGGAAGTCTGTGGCAAGACCGACTTCTTCGTGAAACAGCCGATTGCCGAGCTCGATCCGGAGCTGGCGGTGGGCGATGTGGTTCCGCTTGGCTGGCAGGTCGAGCACGTTCGCGCGCTCGACCCACTTCTAGAGGCGCATTGATCGCCCCCTTGCTTCACCAACCCTGCACGTGGAGAGAACAATAAATGTTGAGATCCCTGAAATTCACCGCTTTGACATTGGGCCTGATGGGCGCATCGCACGCGATGGCGGCGGGTCCGGACCTGACCGTGGTGTCCTTTGGCGGGGCGAACAAGGCGGCCCAGGTCAAGGCCTTCTATGCCCCGTGGGAAGCCGCGGGCAACGGCAAGATCGTCGCTGGCGAATACAACGGCGAGATGGCCAAGGTCAAAGCCATGGTCGATACCAAGAGCGTGTCCTGGGACCTGGTGGAAGTCGAGTCGCCGGAGCTGTCCCGCGGTTGCGACGAAGACATGTTCGAGCAGCTCGACCCCGAGCTGTTCGGCAAGCCCGAGGATTACGTCAAGGGCGCGATCCAGCCTTGTGGCGTGGGGTTCTTCGTCTGGTCGACCGTCCTGGCCTATAACGCCGACAAGCTGAAGACCGCGCCGACCAGCTGGGCGGATTTCTGGGACACCCAGAAATTCCCGGGCAAGCGCGGCCTGCGCAAGGGCGCCAAGTACACCCTGGAATTCGCCCTGATGGCCGACGGCGTCGCGCCCAAGGATGTGTACAAGGTGCTGGCCGGCAAGGACGGCCAGGATCGTGCCTTCAAGAAGCTCGATGAACTCAAGCCGAGCATCCAGTGGTGGGAAGCCGGCGCCCAGCCGCCGCAGTACCTGGCTTCCGGTGACGTGGTCATGAGTTCGGCCTACAACGGCCGGATCGCCGCGGTACAGAAGGAAAGCAACCTGAAAGTCGTGTGGAATGGCGGTATCTACGACTTCGACGCCTGGGCCATTCCGAAAGGCCTGGACAAGACCCGCGCCGAAGCGGCGAAGAAATTCATCGCCTTCTCGGTGCAGCCGCAGCAGCAGAAGACCTACTCGGAAAACATCGCCTACGGTCCGGCCAATACCCAGGCGGTTCCGCTGCTGGCCAAGGACATCCTGAAAGACATGCCGACCACCCCGGAAAACATCGCCAACCAGGTGCAGATCGACGTCAGCTTCTGGGCTGACAACGGTGAGCAACTGGAACAGCGTTTCAACTCGTGGGCGGCCAAGTAAGGCGTCATGCATGGGCGGCGTCACCCGCGGGTGACGCCGTTACCGTTTAAAGATTTGCGGAGTTCGTCATGGCCATTAGCGTTCCCCTGAACGAGGTCACCAGCCCCAGCCTCAAGCAGCGCCTGGCGCGTGCCGAGCGGGTCAACCGCTGGAAAGCGCAAGCGTTGATCGCGCCGCTGGTGCTGTTCCTGCTGCTGGTGTTTCTCGTGCCTATCGCCGCGCTGCTGTACAAGAGCGTCGGTAACCCGGAAGTGGTCGAAGGCATGCCGCGCACCGTGGTCGCCGTGGCCGGTTGGGACGGACGTGGTCTGCCGGCCGAGCCGGTGTACAAGGCGCTGAGCGAGGATTTGGCCGAAGCGCGCAAGCAGCAAACCCTGGGCGATCTGTCCAAGCGACTGAACATGGAGTTGGCCGGCTATCGCAGCCTGCTGACCAAAACCGCCCGGGCCCTGCCGTTCAAGGAGGAACCGGCTTCCTATAAAGAAGCGCTGGAGGCCATCGACGAGCGTTGGGGCGACCCGGCCTACTGGCAGGCGGTACGCCGCAACACCAGCAACCTGACGCCGTTCTACCTGTTGGCCGCCGTCGACCATCGGATCGACGACCTGGGGGAGATCGCCCCGGCGACCCCTGACCAGGCCATCTACCTGGATATCTTCGCCCGGACTTTCTGGATGGGCCTGGTGATTACCGGTATCTGCCTGGTGCTGGCCTATCCCCTGGCTTACCTGCTGGCCAACCTGCCGGCGCGCCAGAGCAACCTGCTGATGATTCTGGTGCTGCTGCCGTTCTGGACTTCGATCCTGGTGCGTGTGGCGGCGTGGATCGTGCTGCTGCAATCGGGCGGCCTGATCAACAGCGCGCTGATGGCCATGGGTGTGATCGACAAGCCGCTGGAACTGGTGTTCAACCGCACCGGGGTCTACATCTCCATGGTGCACATCTTGCTGCCGTTCATGATCCTGCCGATCTACAGCGTGATGAAAGGCATCTCGCCGACCTATATGCGTGCGGCGATTTCCCTCGGCTGCCACCCGTTCGCCAGCTTCTGGCGGGTGTATTTCCCGCAGACCTATGCCGGCGTCGGCGCCGGTTGCCTGCTGGTGTTCATCCTCGCCATCGGCTACTACATCACCCCGGCGTTGCTGGGCAGCCCGAACGACCAGATGGTCAGCTACTTCGTCGCCTTCTACACCAACACCAGCATCAACTGGGGCATGGCGACCGCGCTGGGCGGCCTGCTGCTGTTGGCGACCATCGTGCTGTATCTGATTTACAGCTGGCTGGTGGGCGCCAGTCGCCTGCGCCTGAGCTAAGGAGAGAATCGAAATGCTGAACCCTTACATGTCGCCCGTCGAGCGGGTCTGGTTCTACAGCTTGCGGATTCTCTGCGGCGTGATCCTGTTGTTCCTGATCCTGCCGGTGCTGGTGATCATTCCGCTGTCGTTCAACTCGGGCAGCTTCCTGGTGTACCCGCTGCAAGGCTTCTCGCTGCAGTGGTATCACGATTTCTTCGGCTCGGCGGAATGGATGCGCGCCCTGAAGAACAGCATCATCGTCGCCCCGGCGGCCACGGTGCTGGCGATGGTTTTCGGCACGCTGGCGGCCATCGGCCTGACCCGCGGCGACTTCCCCGGCAAGGCGCTGGTGATGGCGCTGGTGATTTCGCCGATGGTGGTGCCGGTGGTGATCATCGGCGTGGCCAGCTACCTGTTCTTCGCGCCCCTGGGCATGGGCAACAGCTTCTTCTCGCTGATCATCGTCCACGCTGTACTAGGCGTGCCGTTCGTGATCATCACGGTCTCGGCCACCTTGCAGGGCTTCAACCAGAACCTGGTGCGGGCCGCGGCCAGCCTTGGCGCTTCGCCGCTGACGGCGTTCCGCCGGGTGACCCTGCCGTTGATCGCGCCGGGGGTGATCAGCGGCGCGCTGTTCGCCTTTGCCACCTCGTTCGATGAAGTGGTGGTCACGCTGTTCCTCGCCGGCCCCGAGCAAGCCACCTTGCCCCGGCAGATGTTCAGCGGTATTCGCGAAAACCTCAGCCCGACCATCGCCGCTGCGGCGACACTGCTGATCGCATTCTCGGTGATTCTGCTGCTGACCCTGGAATGGCTGCGTGGCCGCAGCGAAAAACTGCGTACCGCTCCGGTCTGATCGCCACTGACAGATCGCTCCCGCGCCGGCCGTGGGGGCGATCTGCTCCGGCATTCATCGCTGAAATAGCAGACAACCCTCAATCCCCAGCTACTCTTGTGCCAGCTCCCACCTATATAAGAGGCCGCGCCCATGAGTCTTTCCTCTTTCAAAATCGCCCACAAACTGCTCACCGGCTCCGCCGCGATCGAGCAACTGTCCACCGAACTGAGCCGCCTGGATATCGATAACCCGCTGATCGTCACCGATGCCGCGCTGGTCAAGTCCGGTACCGTGGAGCTGGCACTGGCACAACTGGGGGGGCGGGACTACGAGATTTTCGACCGGGTGCTGCCCGACCCGGAAATCGCCATCGTCGAAGACTGCATGCAGGTTTACCGCGAGGGTGGGCACGACGGGCTGATCGGCCTGGGCGGCGGCAGCGCCATCGATATCGCCAAAAGCGTCGCGGCCTACGCCGGTTATCACGGGGCGCTGGAAGACCTGTTCGGGATCGACCAGGTGCCGCGCAAGGGGCCGCCGCTGATTGCCATTCCCACCACGGCGGGCACTGGCTCCGAAGTCACCAATGTGGCGATTCTCTCGGACAAGGTCGCGCAGCTGAAAAAGGGCATTGTCAGCGATTACCTGTTGCCGGATGTGGCGCTGGTCAGCCCGCAGATGACCCTGACCTGCCCGCGCAGTGTGACTGCCGCCAGCGGTGTCGATGCCCTGGTGCATGCCATCGAGTCGTATCTGTCGCTCAACGCCTCGCCCATCACCGACTCCCTGGCCCTTGGCGCCATCAAGCTGATCGCCCAGGCGCTGCCCAAGGCATACGCCAATCCCGCCCACCAGCAGGCCCGCGAAGACATGGCCACCGCCAGCCTGATGGCCGGCATGGCCTTCGGCAACGCCGGGGTCGGCGCGGTGCATGCGCTGGCTTATCCACTGGGCGGGCGCTTCAACATCGCCCATGGCGTCAGCAATGCCTTGCTGCTGCCGTACGTCATGACCTGGAACAAGATGGCCTGTGTCGAGCGCATGCAGGATATCGCCGAGGCCATGGGGGTGAAGACCGCTCATCTGAGCGCGGCCGAGGCTGCCGACAAAGCGGTCGAGGCCATGACCCAGCTCTGCGCCGCGGTGGAGATTCCCTCGGGGCTGCGCAGCTTCGGGGTGCCGGAGGAGGCCATTCCGTCCATGGCGGTGGAGGCCGCGGGGATCGAGCGCCTGATGCGTAACAACCCGCGCAAACTGAGCCCGGGCGATATAGAGAAGATCTATCGCGCGGCTTACTGATCATCGCGGTCACGGTGCGCGCGCCAAAGCATGAGGTATACAATGCGCGCCACCGTGATTCTGCTCAAAAAGGTGCGTCATGCAGCCCTTCGCAATTGCTCCGTCGATCCTCTCCGCCGATTTCGCCCGTCTGGGCGAGGAAGTGGACAATGTTCTCGCCGCTGGCGCCGATATCGTGCACTTCGATGTCATGGACAATCATTACGTACCCAACCTGACCATTGGCCCGATGGTCTGCGCTGCCCTGCGTAAGTACGGCATCACCGCGCCGATCGACGCCCACCTGATGGTGAGCCCGGTGGATCGCATCATCGGCGACTTCATCGAGGCCGGTGCGACTTACATCACCTTCCACCCGGAAGCCACGCTGCACGTCGACCGTTCCCTGCAGATGATTCGCGAAGGCGGCTGCAAGGCTGGCCTGGTGTTCAACCCGGCCACCCCGCTGGACGTGCTCAAGTACGTCATGGACAAGGTCGACATGGTCCTGCTGATGAGCGTCAACCCGGGTTTCGGCGGCCAGAAGTTCATTCCGGGTACCCTCGACAAGCTGCGTGAGGCCCGTGCCCTGATCGACGCTTCCGGTCGCGATATCCGCCTGGAAATCGACGGCGGGGTGAATGTGCACAACATTCGTGAAATCGCTGCCGCGGGTGCCGATACCTTCGTCGCGGGCTCGGCGATCTTCAATGCGCCGAACTACCGGGACGTGATCGAGAAGATGCGCGCCGAACTGGCGCTGGCCCGTCCATGAGCGGTTTCGAGCAGCTGTTCCCGGGGCGTCTGCCGCGGCTGGTGATGTTCGACCTGGATGGCACCCTGGTCGATTCGGTTCCCGACCTCGCGGCGGCCGTGGACGACATGCTGCTCAAACTGGGGCGCCCGCCCGCCGGTATCGAGGCGGTGCGCGAGTGGGTCGGCAACGGCGTGCAGATGCTGGTGCGTCGGGCCCTGGCCAACGACATCGCGGCGCAGGGCGTCGACGATGTCGAGGCTGAGCGCGGGCTGGAGCTGTTCAACAATGCCTATGAGGATGGCCACGAACTGACCGTGGTCTACCCTGGCGTGCGCGACACCCTCAAATGGCTGCACAAGCAGGGCGTCGAAATGGCGCTGATCACCAATAAGCCGGAGCGTTTCGTCGCGCCCTTGCTGGATCAGATGAAGATCGGCCGTTATTTCCGCTGGATCATCGGTGGCGATACCCTGCCGCAGAAGAAACCCGACCCGGCAGCGCTGTTCTTCGTCATGAAAATGGCCAGTATCCCTGCCTCGCAATCGCTGTTCGTCGGTGACTCGCGCAGCGACGTGCAGGCGGCGAAAGCCGCGGGTGTAAAGTGCGTGGCATTGAGCTATGGCTACAACCACGGACGGCCGATTGCCGAGGAAATGCCGGCCCTGGTGATCGACGATCTGCGCCAGCTAATTCCCGGTTGCCTGGATCCGGCCGCTGAGATAACGTTGCCCGACGCTGTTCAATCCCCTCCTGGAAACGCCATCGTGGTGGTCACTCGCAAACTCTGGATGAAAGTCATCAAGGCCCTGGCCCGCTGGCGTTGGCGCGCCTGACTTGTTCCTGGCCGGTCTTCCGGCGCGTTTGCATACCTGACTGTCAGAACCTCAAGCCACGAGGCACCTCATGATCCGCGAAGAATTCCTGCGTTTGGCCGCTGCCGGCTACAACCGCATCCCGCTTGCCTGCGAAACCCTGGCTGACTTCGACACGCCGCTGTCGATCTACCTGAAACTGGCCGACCAGCCCAACTCCTACCTGCTGGAGTCGGTGCAGGGCGGCGAGAAGTGGGGCCGTTATTCGATCATCGGCTTGCCCTGCCGCACCGTGCTGCGGGTGCATGACCACCATGTCAGCATCACCGTCGATGGCGTCGAGACCGAAAGCCATGACGTGGCCGATCCGCTGGCGTTCGTCGAAGAGTTCAAGGCGCGCTACCAGGTGCCGACCATCGTGGGCCTGCCGCGCTTCAATGGTGGCCTGGTCGGCTACTTCGGTTACGACTGTGTGCGTTATGTGGAGAAGCGCCTGGGCAAATGTCCGAACCCGGATCCGATCGGTGTGCCGGACATTCTGCTGATGGTCTCCGACGCCGTGGTGGTGTTCGATAACCTCGCCGGCAAGATGCACGCCATCGTCCTCGCCGACCCGTCCCGGGACGATGCCTTCGAGCAAGGCCAGGCACGCCTGCAAGCGTTGCTGGAGAAGCTGCGCCAGCCCATCACCCCGCGTCCTGGCCTGGACTTCAGCAAGCAGCAGGCGGCCGACCCGGTGTTCCGCTCCAGCTTTACCCAGGGTGACTACGAGCGTGCCGTCGATACCATCAAGGAGTACATCCTGGCGGGCGACTGCATGCAGGTGGTGCCGTCGCAGCGCATGTCCATCGATTTCAAGGCGGCGCCGATTGACCTGTATCGCGCCCTGCGTTGCTTCAATCCGACGCCTTACATGTACTTCTTCAACTTCGGCGACTTCCATGTGGTCGGCAGTTCGCCGGAAGTGCTGGTGCGGGTCGAAGACAACCTGATCACCGTTCGCCCGATCGCCGGCACCCGTCCACGCGGCGCCAGCGAAGAGGCGGATCTGGCACTGGAGAAGGACCTGTTGTCCGATGACAAGGAAATCGCCGAACACCTGATGCTGATCGACCTGGGGCGCAACGACACCGGGCGGGTTTCCGAGATCGGTTCGGTGAAGCTCACCGAGAAGATGGTGATCGAGCGTTATTCCAACGTGATGCACATCGTTTCCAACGTCACTGGCCAGTTGAAGGCCGGACTGACCGCGATGGACGCGCTGCGGGCGATTCTGCCAGCGGGCACCTTGTCCGGCGCGCCGAAGATCCGCGCGATGGAAATCATCGACGAGCTGGAGCCGGTCAAGCGTGGTGTGTATGGCGGGGCGGTGGGGTATTTCGCCTGGAACGGCAACATGGACACGGCCATCGCCATTCGTACGGCGGTGATCAAGGACGGCGAGCTGCATGTGCAGGCCGGTGGCGGTATCGTCGCCGACTCGGTGCCTGCGCTGGAATGGGAAGAAACCCTGAACAAGCGTCGCGCGATGTTCCGCGCGGTGGCCTTGGCTGAGCAGACTCCCGATAGCTGAGTCGGACAACGAGCCATAAAAAAACGCTGCCTCCTCACGGAGGCAGCGTTTTTTATGGCCTGCGGTTCAGAAGTCGAGGCTGACCCCGACGTTGATGCCTTGCTGGGTGAAGTCATCGTCCTTGCGGATGTTGTAGCTGGCGCGCAAGGCCAGGTCCTGGGTGAGCTTGTGGCTGACCCCGAGGTTCAGGCGGTTGAGGTTGGTCTGCGGGGTATAGCCTTCGAGGGTGTAGCGGTTATCCGGCAGGCTGTTGAGGGCCATGGTCAGCTTCTGGGTATCGTCCTCGTATTCCTTTTCGTGGGCGATTTCGCCGAACACCTGGGTTTGCCGGGTGATCTGGTACTTGCCCTGCAGGCCGATGCCCAGGCGCCGCGACGTGCGTTTCTGGTCATCGAAGGTCAGCGCGGTGGAGTCGTTGCCGTCCTCGGAATAGCCGTCGACCTTGACCCGCGTATAGTCGGCGCTGATGAACGGCGACAGGTGCCACGGGCTGCTGGCCTGCTGCGCGATGTCGTAGCCCAGGCGAGCACTGAAGGCCAGGACATCGCCGCTGGTGTCGCCTTTTTCCCCGCGCTCGTTGGGCCCCAGGTCGAATTTGCGCTTGAGGTTGTTGTAGTCCAGGTGCCCGGCGGTGGCTGCCGCGTCGGCCCACCAGCGGTTTTGCTGGTACTGGACGAAGGCGGTGCCCAGGTAGGTGTTGAGTTTGTAGTCCGAGTCGTTGCTGCCCGCTTCGAGCTTCTGCCGATAGGCGCCGGCCAGCACGCCGACTCGCCAGGCCTCGTCGAGCCGGTAGCTGCCGCCGATGTTCAGGTTGAGGCCGTTGCCGTCGGCGCTGGCGCCGCTGCGCTGGCTGTCGAAGTCCTGGTGCTGGCCGCCCGCGGCGACAATCGCCCGCCATTGACCCACGTCCTGCCAGTTTTCCCAGTCGGCCTGCCACTGGTTGCGCAGCTCATCCTGATGCGCGCGCAGGGTGCCCTGGGCCATTTCCGGGAGCAGGGTTATTTCCCAGGGTGCCGCCAGCAGGGAGTAAGCGTAATCGGCGATCAGCCGCTGGCCGGCTTCGGTGGGGTGGACCCCGTCGTTGTAGATCAGCTTGCTCGGGTCCGGCGTGGCGCTGTGGATGCCATAACGGGCGTTTTCCGTGCAGCCATCGCCGCTGAAACAGGTGGCGGTGAGGTTCTGGTCGGTGGCCAGGCCAAACTGTGCCGGGTTGGCGAAGCTTTCTTTCAAGAGCGCGGGAATATTGAGAGGAATGACTTGCGCATCGACCGTCTGCAGCTGCCGGACCAGCTCGGTGTTGAATTGGGCGCTGAGCTGGGAAGTGAATTCCTGCAGTGGGCCGCCGTTGATCTTCGGGGTCAGGCCGATATCCGGCAGCAGCCAGACCATGATGTAGCGGGCGCCGGCCTGTTGCAGGGCTTGCAGGCTGTCGACCAGACGACCGGCCGCGGCGTTGGCCTGGTTGAAACTGGTGATGTAGCCTTGGAGGAAGTCGTTGCCGCCGCCCGTCAGGTAATACAAGGCGTTTGGATCGGCGCGGAAATTGTTGGTCGGCAGATAGCCGGGACGGCTACGGTCGCCGGTGGCCGAGGTGGTGGTAATCGAATTGAGAATCTGGTCGGTGCGATGACCGCCGACCGCCCAGTTATTGCCGTCAGGCAGGCCTTCGCTGGCGCGGGTGGATGAGGTCGAGGCGGCGAGCTGGTCGTCGGAGAAGCCCAGCTTGGCACCGAGCAATTGCGTCGAGTTGGCGGAACGAACTTCCCCGCTGCCATCCAGATAGACCGGGCCTGTGCGGTTGGTGAAACGTTGGGTGGCTCCCGCGGGGCCGCCGGGATCGACGAACTGCCCGGCATCGCTGAGGCTGTCGCCGAACACGATAAAGCTGGAATAGGGGGCGGGGGCTGCGATCGCTTGAGCGCAGGCCAAAGACAAAAGACTGCTGGTGAGTGGTGCGAACAACGTCTTTTTGATCATGAGCAAGTCCGTTTTATTTATTGTTGTAGAGAACGAAACGACAGTACCAAAAACTTTTGCGTTTCAGCTATGGCGATAAGCCATATCGCCTGTTTATCCGGGCTCGGGCCCCGCCATATTGCACCCTCTGCTCAGCTAAGTTACTGTGCCTGAACGTATGAATGAGACCTTCCCCGTGTTGATCGTCAGCAAACTCTTGATGCGAGTTGTTAAGGCACACGCCCGTTGGCGTTGGCGCGCCTAACTTTTCTCTGCCGGCCCGGCCGGACCTGTACCGTTTTGCCTTCTTTACCCCTGTTCGACTCCGCTTGTGCTGGTTGAGTGATTGCAACCTCCGGCGGGCCTGCCAGCGGGCAATCCACTGAAGGCTGTATTAAAAGTCAGTGAATTCAAGAGGTTGTAATCCCCATGTTGCTGATGATCGATAACTACGACTCCTTTACCTATAACGTTGTGCAATACCTTGGCGAGCTGGGTGCCGAGGTCAAGGTGGTGCGCAACGACGAACTGACCGTGGCTGAAATCGAAGCGCTCAACCCTGAGCGGATCGTCGTGTCGCCCGGTCCTTGCACGCCGACCGAAGCCGGTGTGTCCATCGAAGCGATCAAGCATTTCGCCGGCAAACTGCCGATCCTGGGTGTCTGCCTGGGCCACCAGTCCATTGGCCAGGCCTTTGGCGGCGATGTGGTGCGCGCGCGGCAGGTGATGCACGGTAAGACTAGCCCGGTATTTCACCAGGACAAGGGCGTATTCGCCGGTCTGAACCATCCGTTGACCGTGACCCGTTACCATTCCCTGGTGGTCAAGCACGATACGTTGCCGGACTGCCTCGAACTGACCGCCTGGACCCAGCTGGAAGACGGCTCCGTCGACGAGATCATGGGGCTGCGCCACAAGACGCTGAACATCGAGGGTGTGCAGTTTCACCCCGAGTCTATTCTCACCGAGCAGGGCCACGAGCTGTTCGCCAACTTCCTCAAACAGAGCGGCGGCACGCGCTAAGGACTTTCCATGGATATCAAGACTGCCCTGAGCCGTATCGTCGGCCACCTCGATCTGAGCACCGATGAAATGCGCCAGGTCATGCGTGAAATCATGACCGGCCAGTGCACCGATGCACAGATTGGCGCCTTCATGATGGCCATGCGCATGAAAAGCGAAAGCATCGACGAAATCGTCGGCGCTGTTTCGGTCATGCGCGAGCTGGCGGACAAGGTCGAGCTGAAAACCCTCGACGGTGTGGTCGATGTGGTCGGCACCGGCGGTGACGGTGCGAACATCTTCAACGTGTCCACGGCTTCTTCCTTTGTGGTCGCCGCAGCCGGTTGCACGGTGGCCAAGCACGGCAACCGCGCGGTGTCCGGGAAAAGCGGCAGTGCCGACCTGCTCGAATCCGCCGGTATCTACCTGAACCTGACGCCGGTACAGGTCGCCCGCTGTATCGACAACGTCGGTATCGGCTTCATGTTCGCCCAGTCCCATCACGGTGCCATGAAGTACGCCGCCGGCCCGCGCCGCGATCTCGGCCTGCGCACCCTGTTCAACATGCTCGGCCCGCTTACGAATCCGGCCGGCGTGAAACATCAGGTGGTGGGTGTGTTCACTCAGGCGTTGTGCCGGCCGTTGGCCGAGGTTTTGCAACGCCTGGGCAGCAAGCACGTGCTGGTGGTGCACTCTCAGGATGGCCTGGATGAATTCAGCCTTGCCGCGCCGACCTTCGTTGCTGAGCTGAAGGACGACCAGATCACTGAGTATTGGGTGCAGCCCGAAGACCTCGGCATGAAGAGCCAGAGCCTGTTCGGCCTGGTGGTCGAAAGCCCGGCGGCATCGCTCGAGCTGATTCGCGATGCCCTGGGGCGGCGCAAGACCGAGCACGGGCAGAAAGCGGCGGAGATGATCGTGCTCAATGCCGGTGCCGCGCTCTATGCGGCGGACCATGCCAGCAGCCTGAAAGAGGGCGTGGCCCTGGCCCATGATGCTTTGCACACCGGGCTGGCTCGCGAGAAGCTTGAGGAGTTGGGTGCCTTTACCGCGGTATTCAAGCAGGAGAATGAAGGATGAGTGTGCCGACGGTTCTGGAAAAAATCCTCGCCCGCAAGGTCGAGGAAGTGGCTGAGCGTAGCGCACGAGTAAGCCTGGCCGAACTTGAAGGCCAGGCCCGTGCCGCGGATGCGCCGCGCGGCTTTGCCAAGGCGCTGCTTGACCAGGCCAGGCTCAAGCAGCCGGCGGTGATCGCCGAAATCAAGAAAGCCTCGCCGAGCAAAGGCGTGATCCGCGAGCATTTTGTGCCGGCAGAGATCGCCAAGAGCTATGAGAAGGGCGGCGCGACCTGCTTGTCGGTACTCACTGATATCGATTACTTCCAGGGCGCCGATGCCTATCTGCAACAGGCGCGTGCCGCCTGTTCGTTGCCGGTGATTCGCAAGGACTTCATGATCGATCCGTACCAGATCGTCGAAGCCCGTGCCTTGGGGGCCGACTGCGTGCTGTTGATCGTGGCCGCGCTGGATGATGCCAGGATGGCTGAACTGGCTGCCGTGGCCAAAGGCGTGGGTCTTGATGTGCTGGTCGAAGTGCATGATGGCGACGAACTGGAGCGTGCCCTGAAAACCCTCGACACGCCGCTGGTGGGCATCAACAACCGTAACCTGCACACCTTCGAGGTCAATCTGGAGACCACCCTCGATCTGTTGCCGCAGATTCCGCGCGATCGTCTGGTGATCACCGAGAGCGGTATCCTCAACCGGGCTGATGTCGAGCTGATGGAAATCAGTGACGTCTACTCCTTCCTGGTGGGCGAGGCCTTCATGCGCGCCGAGAGCCCAGGCCTGGAACTGCAGCGCCTGTTCTTCCCGGAACGCGGCGTACCGGTGAGCGGTTCGACCCTGGACTGAACCTGAGTTGATGAAGAAGCCGGCGCCGCCGGCTTTTTTATACCTATCGCAAAGGACCTTTACTGCCATGACCCAGCCCCTTTCCCTGACCGTCGAAGCCGGCCTGCAGGCCGAACAGGATCTGCTCGCCCAGGTATGCACCGGTGACCAGGAGTACGGTTTGTTGTTCTGGCAGCCTAGCGACAGGGCCTTGGTGATGCCGCGACGCTTGAGCCGTTTGCCGGGGTTCGAGCAGGCCTGCGACGCGCTGGCCGCCAGTGGCTGGCCGGTGTTGCTGCGAGAAACCGGTGGGGAGCCGGTGCCGCAATCGGCGGCGACGGTCAATATCGCGCTGGTTTATGCGCCGCCTCGCAGCGAGGGTGATCAGAATCGGATCGAAACCGGCTATCGCCGTTTGTGCCAGCCGATCTGCGACCTGCTTTCCGAGCTGGGAGGCGAGCCCTCCCTGGGTGAAGTCGAGGGCGCTTTCTGCGATGGCCGGTTCAACGTCAATCTCAACGGGCGCAAGATGGTCGGCACCGCCCAGCGTTGGCGCCAGAGCAAGGGTGGGACGCGTCCGGTTGGATTGGTGCATGGCGCGCTGTTGCTGGATGACGAGCGGGAAACCATGGTGGCGGCGGTCAATCGTTTCAATCAGGCCTGTGGCCTGGAGCAGCGTTGCCGCGCCGAGAGCCATATCGCCTTGCATGAGGCATTCGCCGCGCCGAATGCCATCGAGCGCCTGGATGCCCTGTGCCGGCAGACGCTGGCGCAGTTCCTGCCGCTCTAACGGGTGCCGAACACCACCATGGTCTTGCCTTTGACATGGACCAGGTTGCGTTCTTCGAGGTCCTTGAGCACCCGGCCGACCATCTCCCTTGAGCAGCCGACGATCCGCCCGATTTCCTGGCGAGTCACCTTGATCTGCATGCCGTCCGGATGGGTCATGGCATCTGGCTGCTTGCACAGTTCGAGCAGGCAGCGGGCCACTCGCCCGGTGACATCGAAGAACGCCAGGTCGCCGACTTTGCGGGTAGTGTTGCGCAGGCGTTGGGCGATCTGGCCGCTGAGCACGTACAGAATGTCTGGGTCCTGTTGAGACAGCTCACGGAATTTTGCATAGCTGATCTCCGCGACTTCACATTCGACCTTGGCCCGTACCCAGGCGCTGCGTTGCTGCTCATGCCCGGCTTGTTCGAACAGGCCCAGCTCGCCGAAAAAATCCCCGGCATTGAGGTAGGCGATGATCATTTCCCGACCGTCGTCATCTTCGATCAGGATGGTGACTGAGCCTTTGACGATGAAGAACAGCGTGTCCGACTGGTCGCCGGCGCAGATGATGTTGCTCTTGGCCTGATAACGGCGGCGCTGGCAGTGCATCAACAGCTTGTCGAGGTTCTTGATCTTGGGTGTAGGGGCAAGAGCAACCATGGTTGTATCCCGAAAAGACAGCACGGTGTGATTTGGTTTTTTTATGGGGCGGTCAAGCTGGATCGCCGATAGCTGGCAATGCGCCAGTGATTTGGCGCCAGCTTAACAGACGCTTCCTTTGGGTAATTAAGAATTTTCCTATCAGAACTGAGTGTGGCACCCGAACAGGCAAAGCGCTGCCATCCCGGGCCCCTGTGCTAAGCTGGCGACCCTTTTTTAGCAGTGGAGTCTTGGCGATGAAGGCACGCATCCAATGGGCTGGCGAAGCCATGTTCCTCGGGGAATCGGGCAGCGGTCATGTGGTGGTAATGGATGGCCCGCCGGAAGCCGGTGGTCGTAACCTGGGCGTGCGCCCGATGGAAATGCTCCTGCTCGGCGTAGGCGGTTGCAGCAACTTCGACGTGGTCAGCATCCTGAAGAAATCCCGCCAGGCTGTCGAAAGTTGCGAAGCCTTCCTCGACGCCGAGCGTGCGACAGAGGATCCCAAGGTCTTCACCAAGATCCACATGCACTTCGTGGTCAAGGGCCGCGGGTTGAAAGAAGCCCAGGTCAAGCGCGCCATCGAGCTGTCGGCGGAAAAATACTGCTCGGCATCGATCATGCTCGGTACGGCCGGGGTTGCCATCACTCACGATTACGAAATCGTCGAGCTCGGTTGAGTCGCCATTCAACCCTTCTGAATTCGCGGCAAAAGAAAGGGCGCTGAAAAAGCGCCCTTTTTTTGCCTGCGATTTGTATCGCTCAGATCCGGTAAGTGCTTTTGGTCATGACCTTGGCCAGTAGGCTCATGCCGAATTTTACCGGCGCCGGGAAGCGGAATCCGCCCGCGTCCAGGGCGCTTTCGGCGTGTTGTTCTTCGTCGATGCGCATCTGCTCGAGAATCGCCCGGGATTTTTCGTCCTCGGCCGGCAATTGCTCAAGGTGTTCGTTGAGGTGTTTGCACACCTGATCTTCAGTGGCGGCCACGAAACCCAGGCTAACCTTGTCGCTGATCAGCCCGGCCACTGCGCCGATGCCGAACGACATGCCATAAAACAGTGGGTTGAGCACGCTGGTGTGGCTACCCAGTTGGTGAATGCGTTGCTCGCACCAGACCAGGTGATCGATTTCTTCTTCCGCGGCATGCTCCATGGCTGCGCGCACTTGCGGCAGCTTGGCGGTCAGTGCCTGGCCCTGGTACAGCGCCTGGGCGCAGACTTCGCCGGTATGGTTGATGCGCATCAGGCCGGCGACATGCTTGGTGTCCTCTTCGCTCATCTGCACGTCCGGCTGCACGATGGCAGGGGAAGGGCGATAAGGCTGGCCGCTGAAGGGCAGCAAGGTACGCATTGCCGCATCTGCCTGCAGCAGTAGACGGTCAATCGGCGAGTAGTGACGTTGGGTGGTCATGCTTACCTCCGGGAAGAATCACGGCGGCCAGTTTACCCCAATCGATGGGCTGAGGCCTGCGCTGGATCAGCACACTCTCGGCAAAAGCGGGCGAGAAGTGTGCTGTCGCGCATTCTGGATGGGGATCAGCCCGGCGGCCAGTGCATCTGGCGCTGACCCAGAACGTGCATGTGAATGTGATACACGGTCTGGCCGCCGAGCTCATTGCAGTTCATGACGACCCGGAAGCCTTCTTCGCAGCCCAGCTCCCTGGCCAGGCGCTGGGCGGTGAACAGGATATGTCCGGCCAGCAGCTTGTCGTCTTCGGTCAGGTCATTGAGGGTGCGTACCGGCTTTTTCGGAACTACCAGGAAATGCACGGGGGCCTGTGGGGCGATATCGTGGAAGGCCAGAACCTGGTCGTCCTCATAGATGATCTTCGCCGGTATTTCCCGGTTGATGATCTTGGTGAACAGAGTATCCACAGCTGTTTCTCCGTTGTGTTGGTCCGGGCTGAGTGTACTCAGGCAAGCCGAGTGCGCCCAGCCTTAGATGGTTGCCAGGTCAGCGCGGGCAATAGGCTTTGTTGACGGCGCCGGAAATCTTGCGGGTCAGCCAGCGCGAACCCAGGCGCGGGCTGAACGCAAACCAGCGGTTGCGGCGGCCGGGGATGATAATGGCGCGATTCTTGTCCAGTGCGCGCACGGTGTACAGCGCGACTTCCTCCGGGCTCATCAGCAGTTTGCTGTCGTTAAGCTTGCTGGTGTTCAACTGGGCGGTATCAAAGAAACCGGTGCGGGTCGGGCCGGGGCAGAGCACGGAAACCTTCACTGCATTGTTTTTCAGCTCTTCGCGCAGGCCTTCGGAGAAGTGCAGCACATAGGCCTTGCTGGCGTAGTAGGTGCTCATCCAGGGGCCGGGATAGAAGCCAGCGATCGAGGCGACGTTGAGAATCTGCCCGCCGCCCTGCAAGGCCATGCTGTTGCCTAGGGCATGGCACAGCCGGGTAAGGGCCAGAATATTCACTTCGATCAGGTCCTGCTCGGTCATCCAGTCCTGGGCGAGGAAGGGGCCGCAGGTGCCGATGCCGGCGCAGTTCACCAATAGATCGATCTGCCGGTCGCCTTCCTCCAGCTCCAGCAGGAAACCCGAAAGCCGCAAAGGCTCGGACAGGTCGCAGGCTCGGAACAGCACCTCCACACCAAAGCGTTGGGTCAACTCGATGGCGATGCTTTCCAGCTGATCACGCTGACGGGCCACCAGGATCAGGCTGCGGCCGCGCCGGGCCAGCGCTTCGGCCAGGGCCAGGCCTATGCCGCTGGAGGCGCCGGTGATCAGAGCGTAACGGGTCATGCGGTTCTCCATTGCAACGGCCGGTTGCCTGTGGGGAAAAGTCCCAGGCAGCGGCGCGTTAATTCAATCCGATAGTCTACAGGTGGCCGGGGCGGGCTTGCTGCTTTCACTGCTCCTGTTTCTGGGCGCCCTAGACCGAGCTGAGACCACCGATGAAGGACAGCAGCAAAACGATTATCCACAGCGCGGCAAGCCCCTTGACCGCTCCGCTGTTTGGCGGAGGCGGCGCGCCGTAACGATTGGCGTCGGTGTTGCCCGGCAGGATCGCCAGTAGCAGCGGAAACACTGCGTACACAAAAGGCAGCAAATTCAGCAGCCAGAGCCAACCCGACCAGCCCAGGTCATGCAGGCGCTGAACGGAAATGGTGATGTTCAGATAGGCGAAGGCCAGTGCTACGACGCCGAGGAAGATCATTCCCGTCAATTGCAGGCTGTTGCCGACCAGAGCCGCGGTCAGGAAGCCGCCGGCCAGGGTAGTCAGCAGGATCAGCACCAGGGTCCAGGCGAGATAGCGCAGGCGCCCGATGCGTCCATCGACGGTGTAGAACTTCAGCTCGCCAAACTCGGGAAGGGGATCGCCCACTGTGGCTTGAGGCGGGGTGTAGGGCGAAGTACCCGCGCCGGCCATGGGGTCTGGCGTCGGCGTAGGGGCCGGGCGTTGCCAGTCATTCGTCATGCTGGGTTCTGCCTGGGGTGAGGCTACAGAAGGCGAAGGGGCGGGTGCTGGTGCTGGGGGAGCAGGCTGAGGTGCAGGTTGGCTGGCGCCTGGGGCAAGATCCGGTTCGATGCGTGGGGCGATCCCGGCCTGGTTCAGCGCAGCGAGATAAATGTCCGCGTCCTGTTGGGAGAGGTCGCGCTTGAGGGTGATGTTTTGTCCCTTGAACAGAGGCTCGATCGCGGCGATATCGCTTTTGAACAGCTTGGCGATTTTCTGCTTGGCATGTTCGATGTCGACACCCGGAAGCAGAGCCCCGTCAAATACGATCTTGAAACGGTCTTGGCTCATGCAGGGCGTCCTTGTCGGCTATATAGAGAGGGCTTTCGCAAGGCGATAGTTTAAGGCCAGCCGTCCGTTGCTGGCCAAAAAACATCAGCGATTCAGCGCGGCCAGCGTTGCGGTAGCCGGGCGGCCAGTTCCTGCGCGGCACGGTATTCGGCGTCCAGACGGGCGACCAGTTGATCGACGCTCGGTAAGTCATCGATTTCACCGACGCCTTGTCCGGCGGACCACACGGTTTTCCAGGCTTTGGCTTCGTCGCTGAGCGGCTTGAGTTTCGAGCCGAAGTTGACTTCGCCTTTGCCCTGCAGGGCGGCAAGGTCGAAGCCTGCGTTTTCCAGGCTTTGGCGCATGAAGCTTGCCGGAACCCCGGAGACTGCCGCGGTGTGCACAATGTCGGCGGCCTTGGCGCTCAGCAGCATCTCCTTGTAGGCCTCCGGTGCATGGCTTTCCGTGGTGCCGATAAAACGCGTGCCGAAGTAGGCGAGGTCGGCGCCGAGCAACTGTGCGGCGAGGATCTCGTGGCCGTGGTTCAGGCAGCCAGCCAGCAGCAGCGTCTTGTCGAAGAACTGGCGGATTTCGGCGATCAGGGAGAACGGGCTCCAGGTCCCGGCGTGGCCACCGGCGCCGGCGGCTACGGCGATCAGGCCATCGACCCCGGCCTCGGCGGCTTTTTCCGCGTGGCGCCGGGTGGTGACGTCATGGAAGACCAGGCCTCCATAAGCATGCACCGCATCGACCAGTTCCTTCACCGCGCCCAGGCTGGTGATGACGATAGGCACCTTGTGTTCGATGCAGATCGCCAGGTCGGCGTTCAGGCGTGGGTTGCTGTGATGCACGATCAAATTGACGGCATAGGGCGCAGGGTTTTCCAGGGTCGCAAGGCCTGCTTCGATTTCTTCCAGCCAGGCTTTGAAGCCACTGCTTTCACGCTGGTTGAGGGCAGGGAAACTGCCGACCACACCATTGCGGCAGCACGCCAGAACCAGTTGTGGATTGGAAATCAGGAACATCGGCGCGGCCACGACAGGCAGGCGCAAGCGTTGTTCGAGCAGAGCGGGCAGCGACATTGGAAGTACCCCGAATAATGAACGGCTAGTAGGAATTAGAACGGCCGGACGACGACCAGAATTACGATAGCCAGCAATACCAGAACTGGCACTTCATTGAACCAGCGGTAAAAGACATGGCTGCGGGTGTTTTCGCCACGGGCAAAACGCTTCACCTGGGCGCCGCACATATGGTGGTAGCCAATCAGGATGACCACCAGGGTCAGCTTGGCATGCATCCAGCCGCCCTGGCCGAAGTAGGCGCTGGGGTTCAGGCTCAGCAGCCAGATACCGAAAATCAGCGTGGCAATCATCGCCGGCCCCATGATCCCGCGGTACAGCTTGCGCTCCATGATGCTGAAGCGTTCCTTGCTGATCGTGTCTTCGCTTTGAGCGTGATAAACGAACAGGCGCGGCAAGTAGAACAGTCCGGCAAACCAACAGACCAGACTGACGATGTGAAAGGCTTTGAGCCACAGATAGAGCATTTCGGTTATTCCCAGGTTCACGGTAGCGAAGATAGTAGTGGCAGGAGTGTCCGCACGTCACCTTGACGGTTGTCGCAGGGTCTTTCGGCCCCTATCATCGACGGCTTTCCAGTGGGTTCGTTGAGGGCAGGTTTATGGTCAAGGTCGGTATCGTCGGCGGCACGGGTTACACCGGTGTCGAACTGCTGCGTCTGTTGGCACAGCATCCGCAGGCTGAAGTGGTGGTCATCACTTCCCGATCCGAGGCGGGCCTTGCCGTTGCCGATATGTACCCGAACCTGCGAGGCCACTATGACGGCCTGGTATTCAGCGTTCCGGACATCAAGACCCTCGGTGCCTGCGATGTGGTGTTCTTCGCGACTCCGCACGGTGTTGCCCATGCCCTGGCGGGTGAGCTGCTGACTGCCGGTACCAAGGTCATCGACCTGTCGGCGGACTTCCGTCTGCAGGACGCCGATGAGTGGGCCAAGTGGTACGGCCAGCCCCATGGGGCCCCTGGGTTGCTCGACGAAGCCGTCTATGGCCTGCCGGAGGTCAATCGCGAACAGATCAAGAAGGCCCGCCTGATCGCTGTTCCGGGTTGCTACCCGACCGCAACCCAGCTCGGCTTCCTGCCATTGCTGGAGGCTGGGCTGGTCGATACTTCGCGGCTGATCGCCGACTGCAAGTCGGGTGTCAGCGGCGCGGGTCGGGGCGCCAGCGTCGGTTCCCTGTACTCCGAGACCTCGGAAAGCATGAAGGCCTATGCGGTCAAAGGTCATCGTCACCTGCCGGAGATTCGCCAGGGCCTGCGCCGTGCGGCGGGCAAGGATGTCGGCCTGACGTTCGTGCCGCACCTGACGCCGATGATCCGTGGTATTCACTCGACGCTCTATGCCACTGTTGTGGACAAGTCGGTAGACCTGCAGGCGCTGTTCGAGAAACGTTATACCAACGAGCCGTTCGTGGATGTGATGCCGGCGGGCAGCCATCCGGAAACCCGCAGCGTGCGGGGCGCCAACGTATGCCGGATTGCCGTGCACCGTCCGCAGGATGGCGATCTGGTGGTCGTGTTGTCGGTGATCGACAACCTGGTCAAAGGCGCGTCGGGCCAGGCCGTACAGAACCTGAACATCCTGTTCGGTCTGGACGAGCGTCTGGGCCTGTCCCACGCCGGCATGCTGCCTTAAGGCGTCTGCCTGCTTCAGCAAAAGGCCCGTTACGGGCCTTTTTGCATTTTTGCGGTAAGCCCTGGGCTTATTGATATACCGTAACAATAGTTGACCGCTTTTCTGGGAGAAGCGGATAATGCAAGTCATCACGCATTATGGCGGCGTAACGCCGGGAGATAGTCAGCATGAGCGTCGAATCCTTCACCCCCACGGCTTTGCAATTCACCCACGGTGCCGCGCACAAGGTGAAGAGCCTGGTCGATGAAGAGGGTAATGATCGCTTGAAGCTGCGCGTATTCGTTACGGGCGGCGGTTGTTCAGGGTTTCAGTACGGCTTCACTTTCGATGAAGAAGTCGCGGATGACGACACCATCGTCGAGCGCGAAGGCGTCAGCCTGGTGGTCGATCCGATGAGCTTCCAGTACCTGGCGGGTGCCGAGGTGGATTATCAGGAAGGTCTGGAAGGTTCGCGTTTCGTGATCAAGAACCCGAATGCCACGACCACCTGCGGTTGTGGTTCTTCGTTCTCGATCTGATCGCTGAATAAGGTTTTACCAAGCGCCGCAGGGCTTTCGGGCTCTGCGGCGTTTTGCTGTCTGGCGATCAGGCGGGGTAGATCGCGCCCAGGACACGCAAGCCGCGGGCGCCGGTGACACTTGGGCGGTTGGCGGCTATGCCTTCCAGGCAGCAGTGGGCCAGCCAGGCGAATGCCATGGCTTCAACCCAGTCCGGATCAACGCCGTGGGTGGCGGTACTGCTGACCTTGGTGTTAGGCAGCAGGCTGGACAGGCGATTCATCAAGGCCGAGTTGTGAGCGCCGCCACCGCAGACCAGCAGCTCCTGGGTATCGGTCTGCGCCACCTGCAGCGACTCGACGATGGTCAGCGCGGTCAGCTCCAGGAGCGTTGCCTGCACGTTTTCGGGGGGCAAGGCTGGCAGGCGAGCCAGATGCTCCTGTAGCCACTCCAGGTTGAATACCTCGCGACCCGTACTCTTCGGGCCTTGAGTGGCAAAGAATGGGTCGCTGAGCAGCGCGTTCAGCAGCAGCGGCTCAACCTGACCGCTGGCAGCCCATTGGCCGTCGCGATCGTAGTTTTCTCCACGCTGGGCATTGATCCAGGCATCCAGCAGGACGTTACCCGGGCCGCAGTCGAAGCCGGCAACCGGCTTGTTGCTCTCGATCAGGCTCAGGTTGCTGAAGCCGCCGACATTGAGGACCGCGCGCTTGCCGCAGCTTTGATCAAAGAGCGCTTCATGAAAGGCCGGTACCAGTGGAGCGCCCTGGCCGCCGGCGGCGACGTCGCGGCTGCGGAAGTCGCTGACCACCGTGACTCCAGTCAGCTCTGTCAGTAATGCCGGGTTGCCGATCTGGACCGTGAAGCCGCGAGCGGGCTCATGGCGGATGGTCTGGCCATGACTGCCAATGGCGCGGATGTCTGCGGGTTTCAGTTTCTGTTGGGCAAGTAGGCTATGAATACCCTGGGCGGCCAGTTTTACCCAGTTTTGCTGGGCGATGGCGGAGCGGGCGATTTCATCGGGACCGCTGGCGCACAAGCCAAGCAGCTCGGCGCGCAGGGATTCAGGCATAGGAATGTAATGCGTGGCGATCAGCCTGATCGCCGGTGTTTGCTCGATGAGCGCGATATCCAGGCCATCAAGACTGGTCCCGGACATCACACCTATATAGAGCACCATGCTTAACGCTTGTTCGAAGCGAGCAGGGTGGCTTTTTCCTGATCCATCCGCGCCATCAGTGGCTGGCTTTGTTGCAGGAAGCGTGCGCGTTCCGCTTTGGCGATCGGATCGGCCATTGGCAGCTTCTGGCCCAGTGGATCGACGTGAACGCCGTTGACCTGGAACTCGTAATGCAAATGCGGGCCCGTGGAAAGCCCGGTGGTGCCGATGTAGCCGATCACCTGGCCCTGCTTGACGGTTCCGCCGGTCTTGACGCCTTTGGCGAAGCCTTGCATATGGCCGTACAGCGTGCGGTAAGCATTGCCGTGCTGGATGATCACGGTGTTGCCGTATCCGCCACGACGCCCGGCCAGGAGCACCTTGCCATCGCCGGCTGCCTTGATTGGCGTACCGCGAGGGGCTGCGTAGTCGACGCCTTTGTGAGCGCGGATCTTGTTCAGGATCGGGTGTTTGCGGCCCATGGAGAAGCGCGAACTGATACGTGCGAAGTCCACCGGCGTACGGATAAAGGCCTTGCGCATGCTATTGCCATCAGCGGTGTAATAACTGCTCATGCCTTGTTTGTTGGTGTAGCGCACCGCGGTGTAGGTCTTGCCACGGTTGGTGAAGCGGGCGGAGAGAATGTTGCGGGTACCCACGGCTTTACCATTGACGACGGTCTGTTCGTAGATCACGTCGAACTCGTCACCGGGGCGAATATCCTGGGCGAAGTCGATGTCGTAGCCAAAGACGTTGGCCATGTCCATCGTCAGACTGTGAGACAGGCCGGCACGTGCTGCGGATTGCGACAGCGAGCTGTTGATCACGCCATGAACGTAGGCCGTGCGCACCATGGGCTTGGCGGTGATACGGCTGAAGGCGAAGCCTTTTGGCCCTTTGGTCAGGGTGATGCTTTCCAGGTCATTGACCTTGCTGTGCAGATTGTTCAACTGGCCGTCCGGACCCAGTTCGAACTCAAGTTTCTGGCCGCGCTTCAACTGGGTGAACTGCTTGGCTTGCTTGTCGCTGGCCAACACGTCATGCACCGAAGTGGCAGGTAGGCCGACCTTCTCGAATAGCGTGGAAAGGGTGTCGCCCTTGGCAACAATGACTTCCCTGTGATTCGCTGCCTTCTTTTCTTCCGCCACGGCCGGAGCAGGCTGCTCTTGAGCGGTTTCAGTGGTTTTCGCAGTGTCTTCGGGGCTGTTTTCGATTTGTACGAACGGGGACGCTACGGCTTCATTTGTGGCTTGTGCGGCGTCTGCGGCGTCTTGATCTTGTGTCAGTTGCTCGGCCGGGCTTTCCAGGTCGAGGCTCAGAGTTGTTCTTTTGGCTTCTACATCGCTGGAAGGGAATACCAGGAGTGCCAGGCTGAGGAGGGCGGCGATACCACTTGCGGCGAGCAGGTGGGTCTTCGGATAAAGCGGCGGGGCTTTAGGCGGTTCTGTGGTCATAAGTAATTTTGACTTTGAAAAAGATGAATTGGAAAAGATGAATGACATGATGAAGATGAAATAACTGTATAAAATATAACCAAATCATCTGTTAAGCAAGCCTGCGGACCTCCTGTTCGCGGAAAGCCATCCGTACGCCGGGCAAAACTTGTAATTGGGCGCTGATCTTGTATGGTTGGTTCCCTTTGAATCTGAGCCTTGCGGGTCTGTTATGAAGTCGGTTGAAGAGCAGCTAGCGCTGATCAAACGTGGTGCAGAAGAGTTGTTGGTCGAGTCCGAGTTGATCGAAAAGCTCAAGCGCGGCCAGCCGCTGCGCATTAAGGCTGGCTTCGACCCAACGGCGCCGGATTTGCACCTGGGTCATACCGTGCTTATTAATAAGCTGCGCCAGTTCCAGGATCTGGGTCATCAGGTGATCTTCCTGATCGGCGACTTCACTGGGATGATCGGTGATCCGAGTGGCAAGAGCGCAACTCGTCCGCCACTGACTCGCGAGCAGGTCCTCGAAAATGCCGAGACCTACAAGAGCCAGGTGTTCAAGATTCTCGACCCGGCGAAAACCGAGGTGGCCTTCAACTCCACCTGGATGGACAAGATGGGACCTGCGGACTTCATTCGCCTGACTTCCCAGTACACCGTTGCTCGCATGCTCGAGCGTGACGACTTCGACAAGCGCTATTCCACCAATCAACCCATTGCCATTCACGAGTTTCTCTATCCGCTGGTTCAGGGTTATGACTCGGTGGCGCTGCGTGCCGATGTGGAGTTGGGCGGTACTGATCAGAAGTTCAATCTGTTGATGGGGCGTGAGCTGCAGCGCGGTTATGGTCAAGAGGCTCAGTGCATTCTGACGATGCCGTTGCTCGAGGGGTTGGACGGCGTCAAGAAGATGTCCAAGTCTCTGGGTAACTATGTAGGTATCCAGGAAGCGCCGGGTGTTATGTATAGCAAGCTGGTCTCCATTCCTGATGCGTTGATGTGGCGTTACTTCGAGCTGCTGAGCTTCCGCTCCATGGATGAGATTCTTTCCTTTAAGGCAGATGTCGAGGCGGGTGCGAATCCGCGGGATATCAAGATCAAGCTGGCTGAAGAAATCGTTGCGCGTTTCCATGGCGAGGAAGCTGCAGCGAATGCTCATCGTGCTGCGGGCAACCGCATGAAGGATGGTGAGCTGCCGGATGATCTGCCTGAGATCGAGCTGACTGCTGCTGAAGACATGCCGATCGCGGCTGTCCTTAATAAGGCGGGCTTGGTAAAGAACTCGGCAATGGCGCGTGACCTGCTCGGCTCGGGTGGTGTGCGTGTAGATGGTGAGGTTGTTGAGCGTTCCTTTATATGGGCTGTCGGATCGACTCATGTTTGCCAGGCCGGAAAGAAGGCTTTTGCACGTATTACGCTTAAATCCGAATAAAACTGAAAATAGGTGTTGACGGCGAATTATATCTCTCTATAATTCGCCCCACTTCCGGCGCAGTCGAAACGGAAAACTCCTTGAGATTCAACGAGTTACGCGGTTTTCGACA
>NZ_JBWKOM010000006.1:0-403740 GCF_059416085.1 Pseudomonas sp. GW821-FHT09E12
ACGCGGGTTGCTCATGGCACCTCCTGATTGGCCTCAGTTTAAGGCAAAGAGGTGTCTACGAAACCCGGGGCGATTCACCTGCAAGCGCCGAAAAACTGGATTGGTTCTGATGATGTGAATCTATTCCAAATGGTATGTGAGGTTCTGGATATTCTGAAAATGATGAATAGGCAGCTCGCACAGCATACACATGCGGATAAATCCACCCCAACTCCTTCAGATGTAGAGCAATTTACTTTGCGATCCATAGAAGTTTCGGAACGCCTGATTAGATTGAAGGCAATCACCTACTAAGTGCAGAAAGAAGCATGTGGATTTTTTAATCCACATGCTCACCCATTTAGATTCCATACTTCTGCTCGCGCTTTTCGAATGCTCTATGTCCTCCTTCCAAAATTGAGCATACTTTAGATCTGATGCCTTTCTCGCTTTTGACATCGCCGTCCTCAAGCGCTCCTGCATAATATGAGATTAATTCGCCGTCATTGCTTGCAACGATTACTTGCTCCGCGTCAGAGTTAACCACCAAGTTAGCATTGTGCGTAACAATTATAACTTGCCTGTATTTTTTTATAATATTAAATAGCGGAACTAGCTGATTTACGATGAACTCGTTATCTAGGTCGTCTTCTGGTTGATCAAAGATAAAGGGACTGCCAAACGGGTCCGTAGCAAGCTTTAAGCATACATAGAATGTACCTCTTTGACCCACCGAAAGTCTATTGACCGGGCGCCCCTTATAGGTGAAGTCTGCATTAACGTATAAAAAGCTTTTTATGCTTTCAGGGGAGAATAGATAGTTAATCAGTTCATATCTGCCCCCTTGGTTGAAGTATTCGTCTTTCCAAAAAAACTCTTCAATGCTCACAAGCGTTTCATCAACGGTGATCATTTTATGCCCGGAGAGTAATCGAAAAAAGTCTTCTTTGTTGGATACCCCAAAAGTGAGCTGGAGTTTTTCGAGCGATGTTTTTTCAGCTGATCCTCTAAATTTCCCTCTGTTAATACAACGTTCTAATCCTGAGTAAAAGGATCCGATATTAAAAACTGTTTCACCTATAATATTTATGTCTGAAAGCATGCTTTGAACTAGTTTGTTCTGCTCATCATTCCAGTCGGGGTTGGCTTGCTGAAGTCTGCCAAAGGCTGCGTCCACATCAATTCGCATGTTTTCAATATACGAGTTGTATTGTCCCGATAACTCGCCTCGACGCGCGACATAAGAGTGATATTCTTGAGTTTTTGTTTCGATCTCATCAAGCTTGTTTTTTGCTTGGTCAATAATGTATTGGTACTCAGATATTTTACTTAAAAGCGAAGAAATATCTTGGTTTATACCTTGCTCTGCAAATTCCTTGCGAATTGAGTCGTTATCTCTATTCAGATCTATAAGGCTTGTCTCAGATGCGGTTATGTTGGATGTCAAAACTTGCAGGATATCGTTAATTGTTGCAAATGGAGATTTAATTATAGAGTCTCGATAATTGTTATATTCAGCGACTCTTGTGTTTATCAGCAAGACGCTTCTTTCAATTTCAGATTTGATTTCTTTTGACCGGCTGATAAAAGCGTTTTTCTCATTAATCGTACTTGAATTTTGCTGGTATCTTTCTATAAGCGCGTTGTTTTGGGGATTCGTAAGTGTTGATATTAACTGCGTATTTTTCTCAATTAGCGCTTTCTGGTAATTTGGCTTATTGATTGGCACACTGTTAGCGTCTGTGGCGTTCCAAAATTCTACGAACGCCCGATATGCTCCTAATATTTCAGTAAGCTCTTGAGTGGCAACAGGGTCGTATGTATGAAAGCGGATGCCAAGCATCCGCTTTATCTCATCGCTCAAAGTAGATGGATTTTTACTGAAATCATGAATTTTACCTTGAGAGACGTGTAGGTAGGAATAAGAGCCGTCAGCCAAATCGTTGAACTCGATTTCCCCGCCCTGAGCACCTCCTTGATTTATAGTAATAGTGAGTTCCTCCACGGCAACTCCTCTCACTCGCTCAGTGCCTTGACAGTTGCCCAGCTTGGAAAACATTGCGTCTAAAAACAAACTTTTTCCTGTCCCGCGCCCACCGATTATGGCAACCATGTTCGGATTTAGCGGTATGTCTTGGCGCTTGAAGCAAAGCTCGCTGTCATTGAAAATTTTCCCATAAATAGATATTTTGCTGAAGTATGGCTTGATAAAGTTTCGCTCGGTAAAGTCATCTGTTTGCTGAACTCTATCCGATGGTTCGAATACCGTTTGACGCAGTCCTTGGAAGTTTGGTTTTGCTTTGACCCAAGTGTATTTACTGCCAATATGCTCGAGTGCATGTGCGTCTGAGCAATTAAAAACAGGCTTGGCCAACGCATCGACTGTGCGATTCGTGTCCAGAAAAAAATCTCGATCTCTAGGTCGGCCGAAAATAACATGTCCTAATTTTTCTATTTCCAATGCTACTGCTAAGGATCTTCCGTCTGTTCTGTTTGGCTGAAAGCCACCATAACCATTTGGGCACATTGCAATAAAAAAATCCCTTCCGGGCTCTAAGGCACTGGTCAAATGGTTTATTAAGTTTTGAGGGTCGATGACGATTTGTCCGGCATCTAAACCAGATGTTCTAATAGATTGCTCAGAGCACCAAATAACCTTCCCGTTAGTTGTTGTGTTTTGGACTTTGTATTTGGACAGGTGTTCGTTGATTTGTAGTGTGGTCAGATGCTCTGCGAATATCACGTGCAAGTTGATCCATTCACCATCTTTGTTTGATTGCGTGATTCTAAATTCAACATTCCCGAATACAGTGGCCGTGGAGTTTTCCTCTAGTAGGGCTGCTCTGATTCGTTCTAGTTCATTTTCTTTGAAGTAGAAGTAGTTCGTCACGCCGACTACCGACAAGTTAGCGGCTTTGATAGCTTTCGCGTAGTCGCTGAGGGTTGCACTTCCGAAGTTGTTGCTGAGATTGGTCAGCGGAGAGTGAAGATGTAAGTCCCATTTGTTCCAAATCGAACCAATCATAAAATTCCTCAGCTTTTTCGGGAGATGTCCTTGGAAATGTAGCTTACACATGGCCTTTTGCCAGAATGCATGCAGAGCAAAGAAATACGTGTCGCCTAAAAAATTTTCGCAAAAAAAGCACTTATCCCCCTCCCGCCGACGGGCTTTACGTCCTTTTTTTGTGCAAATCGGGATGTAGTGAAAATGATCCTGCAGCCCAGGCGGGCCGTGGGGCTTCGCAGCAAGGCGGGCGTTTCACAATGTGCAAAGTTTTGAAGAGAAATGCAGCGCGCTTGCACAGAGGTGCAGGGAGCGGCAGCGGGGGGAGGGTCGCTGAAGTGCCCGGTTTGATTGGTCGAAGACTTTGAAAACTCGGGTTTCAGCAGGTTTTAACGGCGGGCGTAGGTCTTTTACACGTGAAACCTGGCTGACTTCGCGGGACGCAGAATTTCGCTGCAGCCCGCACAGATCAAGGGTTGCGGGCTATTTGATGCGTTTCAAAGTCTCACACACAGCGCCGAAGTTCAGGAGCGGATCACTGCCAAGCCTGGTCGATCACCAAAAACACTTTCCTGGGTAGTCCCTTCCAAACGTGTAAGTGGTGTTGGGTGTGTCAGAAAACGGCTCCACACCCCGGATTCATTGGGGATCGCCGCTTACAGTGTGAGTGTAGGAAACTGTATGGGGAATTTTGACTGCGCTGAAAGCCTTGTAGATCAGGGGCTTGGGAGAATTTCTACTTACAGGTGCCAACTGTTAGGTAAAAACAGCCTTCCGACAGTTCACTTACAGTAATAGAGAGACCTCTATCCCTCTATCTATAAGGGATTCAGAGAATCTACATCTCTCACTTACACTTCTTACGCGCTTTTGAGCATAGGGCAGGGGAATTATTTTTCGTCGCGTAGGGTGTGTGCCGCACGCAGATTCACGCGCTGCACATTTGAGAGTTACGGCCTATGCGCAGCCACCCATTCCAGAGCTTTGTAGCGTTCGGTACTCGCAACCAGATCTACTGCGCTGGGCAAGCCGTATCTCGTTGGGCGACCTTACGTTCGCCACCTGCGATCGCCAAATTCCGTCGACGCGCTCTCTCGGCGGCGTCCTCGATTCCCTTGACGAGGTCTAATGCAATCGCGGGTTGCTTTTCTGCAACTCTGCGCATGACAGGAGTTGATTCGATGCGGTTAAGTTCTTTCAGTTCGTCGACAGTGAAGTGTGCCTTCAGAACGTTCGTAGCAATTTCGACCAGTTGAGTGGTGGGGATGCCCATATCGATCATGCAGTCCACCGTTTCGGAGGACAGCTTGAACTCACGTCGGTAGCGCTCAGCTCTCGATTTTTCGATTGCTTCCAGGCCCGATCGGAAGCCCGTGGTCTCTACGTAGTATCTCGCCTGGACGTTAATATCGTCGCTGGGCACAGGGTTGTTCGCTGTGGTCGGGAAGATCTTGTCCCAGTTCGAAACAGCGATTCCAATTAAGCCAATGAGGGCGATGATGATCTCGTTCCTTCTCGATCCAGCCATGATCCCGCTCCTGCCATTGTCGTTGTGTTGAATCGCCCGAACTTACCTACTATCGATGTAAGCAGCCGCGACCGTTACGCCATATTTACGCCAGACGAAAAAAAAGACCTTGATAATCAAGGCCTTTCTTCATTGTGTTGGTGCCCCGAGGGAGACTCGAACTCCCACTTCTCTCGAAAACGGATTTTGAATCCGCCGCGTCTACCAATTCCGCCATCAGGGCTCAATGGCGGCGAAGTATAGAGACGTGCCTACCGTTGGTCAATCAGGTTTCATGGTCAATTTTGGCTATTTCCGCTAAACTTTCCGGCCCTGCTAGACGAACCCCATCATGCGTGTTGCTGACTTTACCTTCGAGCTCCCTGATTCGCTGATCGCCCGCCACCCCCTGGCCGAGCGTCGCGCGAGTCGCCTGTTGACCCTGGATGGGCTCACTGGCGCCCTGGCCCACCGTCAATTCACTGATTTGCTTGAGCATTTGCGCCCGGGCGACTTGATGGTGTTCAACAATACCCGGGTGATTCCGGCGCGCCTGTTTGGCCAGAAGGTCTCCGGCGGCAAGCTGGAAATCCTCGTGGAGCGGGTGCTCGACAGCCACCGTGTGCTGGCCCATGTGCGCTCCAGCAAGTCGCCGAAACCGGGTTCGAAGATCCTCATCGACGGCGGTGGCGAGGCCGAGATGCTGGCCCGCCACGACACCCTGTTCGAGCTGGGGTTTGCCGAGGAAGTGTTGCCGCTGCTGGAGCGCGTCGGCCATATGCCGTTGCCTCCTTATATAGACCGCCCGGACGAAGACTCGGACCGCGAGCGTTATCAGACCGTGTATTCCGAGCGCCTGGGCGCGGTGGCCGCGCCGACCGCGGGGCTGCACTTCGACCAGCCGCTGCTGGAGGCGATTGCCGCCAAGGGCGTCGAGACCGCGTTCGTGACCCTGCATGTCGGCGCCGGGACCTTCCAGCCGGTGCGGGTGGAGCGCATCGAAGATCACCATATGCACAACGAATGGCTGGAAGTCAGCCAGGACGTGGTGGATGCGGTGGCTGCCTGCCGTGCGCGCGGCGGTCGGGTGGTGGCGGTGGGGACCACCAGCGTGCGTTCCCTGGAAAGCGCGGCGCGCGATGGCGTGCTCAAGCCGTTCAGCGGCGATACCGACATCTTTATCTACCCGGGCCGGCCGTTCCATGTGGTCGATGCTCTGGTCACCAACTTCCATTTGCCCGAATCCACGCTGTTGATGCTGGTTTCGGCGTTCGCCGGTTATCCCGAAGCCATGGCCGCCTACAAGGCTGCCGTCGAGCATGGATACCGCTTTTTCAGCTACGGTGATGCGATGTTCATCACCCGCAATCCCGCGCCACGCGGCCCTGAGGATCAAGCATGAGTCGCACCTGTCGTATGTCTTTCGAGCTGCTCGCCACCGATGGCAAGGCTCGTCGCGGTCGTCTGACCTTCCCCCGCGGCACCGTGGAAACCCCGGCCTTCATGCCCGTGGGCACCTACGGCACGGTCAAGGGCATGCTGCCGCGGGATATCGTCGCCACCGGCGCCGAAATCATCCTGGGCAACACCTTCCACCTGTGGCTGCGCCCGGGCACCGAAGTGATCAAGAAGCACGGCGACCTGCATGATTTCATGCAGTGGAAAGGCCCGATCCTCACCGACTCCGGCGGTTTCCAGGTGTTCAGCCTGGGCGCCATGCGCAAGATCAAGGAGGAGGGCGTGACCTTCGCCTCGCCGGTCGACGGCGCCAAAGTCTTCATGGGCCCGGAAGAGTCGATGCAGGTCCAGCGCGACCTGGGCTCGGACATCGTGATGATCTTCGACGAATGCACCCCGTACCCGGCCGACGAAGACGTCGCACGGGTGTCCATGGAGCTGTCGCTGCGCTGGGCCCAGCGCTCGAAGAACGCCCATGGCGACAATACGGCGGCGCTGTTCGGCATCGTCCAGGGTGGCATGCACCAGGACCTGCGCATGCGCTCCCTGGAAGGCCTGGACAAGATCGGCTTCGATGGCCTGGCCATTGGCGGCCTGTCGGTGGGCGAGCCCAAGCACGAGATGATCAAGGTACTGGACTACCTGCCAGGCCAGATGCCAGCAGACAAACCTCGTTACCTTATGGGTGTTGGCAAGCCGGAAGATCTGGTTGAGGGTGTGCGCCGCGGTGTGGACATGTTCGATTGCGTGATGCCAACCCGTAATGCCCGCAATGGGCACCTGTTCATTGACACTGGCGTGCTGAAGATCCGCAACGCGTTCCATCGCCATGATGATTCGCCGCTGGATCCGACTTGCGATTGCTACACCTGCCAGAACTTCTCCCGTGCTTATCTGCATCATCTGGACAAGTGCGGCGAAATGCTGGGGAGCATGCTCAATACCATCCATAATTTGCGTCATTACCAACGGCTTATGGCTGGTTTGCGCGAGGCTATTCAACAGGGTACATTGGCCGCCTTTGTCGATTCCTTCTATGCCAAACGCGGGTTGCCCGTGCCGCCTTTAGAATAAGTTCTAAAGACGTTTAGACCCACTTTTGCAATTATCCGGAGTGTTACATGAGCTTTTTTATCTCGACTGCAATGGCTGATGCTGCTGCACCTGCTGCTGGCCCCGCCGGCACTGGCTTTGAGTGGATTTTCCTGGTCGGTTTCCTGGTCATCTTCTACCTGATGATCTGGCGTCCGCAGGCCAAGCGCGCCAAAGAGCAAAAGAACCTGCTGGGCAGCCTGCAGAAAGGTGACGAAGTTGTGACTACTGGCGGTATCGCCGGCAAGATCACCAAAGTGACCGACGACTTCGTAGTGCTGGAAGTTTCCGACACTATCGAGATGAAGTTTCAGAAAGGCGCTATCGCTGCCACGCTGCCAAAAGGCACGCTGAAGGCGATCTAAGTTTCAACTTTTACCAATCGACGGGGCGCGCAAGGCGCCCCGCTTCATAAACGGGCGGCGTGATGCTGAACAAATACCCTCTGTGGAAATACGTACTGATCCTGGCGGTGCTGGCGATCGGTTTTATTTATTCCGCTCCCAATCTATACCCTGATGATCCGGCCATTCAGGTCAGCGGCGCGAGCACCGCGTTGCAGGTCACTCAGGCGGATCTGGATCGTGCGAGCAAAGCGCTCACCGACGCCGGGATCAACGTCAAGGCAGCGACCATCGCGGCCAAGGGCAAGGGCGGGCTGTTGCGTCTGACCAAGCAGGAAGACCAGCTTCCAGCCAAGGACGTCGTGCGCAAGGCCCTGGGTGACGACTACGTCGTTGCATTGAACCTGGCACAAACCACCCCACAATGGCTGCGCAACCTCGGCGCGCATCCGATGAAGCTGGGCCTGGACTTGTCCGGTGGTGTGCACTTCCTGCTGGAAGTGGACATGGAAAAAGCCCTCGACGCCCGCCTGAAAGTCTACGAAGGCGATGTGAAGAGCCTGCTGCGTAAAGAGCGTCTGCGCTATCGCAGCCTGCCGCAGCTGGGCGGTGCCATTCAACTGGGCTTCAGCGACGAAGCGACCCGTGAACAGGCCCGTGCGCTGATCCGCAAGAACTTCAACGATTTCGACATTGTTCCGGCCGACCTCAATGGTCAGGCGGTGCTGCGTCTGGCGATGACCCCGGCCAAGCTGGCGGAAATCCGTGAATACTCCATCAAGCAGAACTTGACCACGGTGCGTAACCGCGTCAACGAGCTGGGTGTTGCCGAGCCTCTGGTTCAGCGCCAGGGTGCCAACCGTATCGTGGTTGAGCTGCCGGGCGTGCAGGACACCGCTGAAGCCAAGCGTATCCTGGGCAAGACGGCCAACCTTGAGTTCCGTCTGGCCGCTGAGCCGGGCGCTTCGAAAGCCACTTCCGAGTCTTTCGAGTTCCGTGAAGGCAATCGTCCTCCTGCGCTGATCGAGCGTGGCCTGATCATCACCGGTGACCAGGTGACCGACGCCCAGGCGGGCTTCGACGAGCATGGTCGTCCACAGGTGAACATCAAGCTCGATGGTCACGGCGGCGAGCTGATGAGCCGTTCGACCCGCAGCAACGTCGGTCGCAGCATGGCGGTGATCTTCATCGAGCAGAAGCCGACCACCACTTACACCAAGCAAGTGGTCGACGGTGTCGAGAAAGACGTCGCGGTGCAGAGCTTCAAGGAAGAGAAGAAGATCATCAGCCTGGCGACCATTCAGTCGCCGCTGGGTAGCCAGTTCCGCATCACCGGCCTGAACGGCCAGGGCGAGTCCTCCGAGCTGGCGCTGCTGCTGCGTGCCGGTGGCCTGGCCGCGCCGATGTACTTCGCCGAAGAGCGCACCATTGGCCCGAGCCTGGGTGCCGACAACATCACCAAGGGTATCGATGCGTCGCTGTGGGGCATGCTGTTCGTGTCGCTGTTCATCATCGCCATCTACCGTTTCTTCGGCATCATCGCCACCGTGGCGCTGGCGCTGAACATGGTGCTGCTGCTGGCCCTGATGTCCTTGCTGGGGGCTACGCTGACCCTGCCGGGTATCGCCGGTATCGTGCTGACGATGGGTATGGCGGTGGACGCCAACGTACTGATCTTCTCGCGGATACGTGAAGAGATCGCCGCCGGCATGACCGTGCAGCGGGCAATCAACGAAGGCTTCGGCCGGGCATTCACCGCGATTCTCGACTCCAACCTGACCACATTGCTGGTCGGCGGGATTCTCTTTGCCATGGGCACCGGCCCGGTCAAAGGCTTTGCGGTGACCATGTCCCTCGGGATCTTTACCTCGATGTTCACGGCCATCTGGCTGACCCGCGCGATGGTCAACCTGATCTTCGGCGGTCGTGACTTCAAGAAGTTGTGGATTTAAGGGGCTGCCATGTTACGTACTATCAACTTCATGGGCGTGCGGAACGTTGCGTTCGGCGTCACTTTGCTCCTGACCGTTCTGGCGCTGTTCAGCTGGTTCCACAAGGGGTTGAACTATGGCCTGGACTTTACCGGCGGTACGCTCATCGAGCTGACCTACGAGCGTCCGGCGGATGTGATGAAGGTTCGTGCTCAACTGAGCGAGTCCGGCTATCACGAAGCGATCGTGCAAAGCTTCGGTGCGACCACCGATCTGCTGGTGCGGATGCCGGGTGAAGACCCGCAACTGGGCCACCAGGTGGCGGAGGCGCTGCAGAAGACCGGCGGCGACAACCCGGCGCAGGTCAAGCGCGTCGAGTTCGTCGGCCCGCAAGTGGGTGAAGAGCTGCGCGACCAGGGCGGCCTCGGCATGCTGATGGCGCTGGGCGGCATCCTGATCTACCTGGCCTTCCGCTTTCAGTGGAAGTTCGCGGTCGGCGCCATCGTCTCCCTGATCCACGACGTGGTGGTGACCGTGGGTATCCTGTCGTTCTTCCAGATCACCTTCGACCTGACGGTGCTGGCGGCGGTACTGGCGATCATCGGCTACTCGCTCAACGACACCATCGTGGTGTTCGACCGGGTGCGTGAGAACTTCCGTGTGCTGCGCAAGGCCAGCCTGATCGAGAACATCAACATCTCGACCACTCAGACCCTGTTGCGCACCATGGCGACCTCGATCTCCACTCTGCTGGCGATCGCGGCACTGCTGTTCTTCGGTGGCGACAACCTGTGGGGCTTCTCCATCGCCTTGTTCGTCGGTGTCCTGGCAGGTACCTACTCGTCGATCTACATCGCCAACGTGGTGCTGATCTGGCTGAACCTGAGCAGCGAGGATTTGATTCCTCCGGCCAATACCGAGAAGGAAGTCGACGACCGTCCATAACGGTTTTCCCTTCCCGCCAAGTAGTCGAAAAGGCGCGAGTATTGAACTCGCGCCTTTTTTTATGCTCCAAGGCTGGGAGAAGCGCGGGCTTGTCCCGCTTGTGATGGTCAGGAGGTTCACGTGAACAAGTCGATGCTAGTTGGTGCGGTATTAGGTGCCGTCGCTGTGACTGCTGGGGGGGCTGTTGCCACCTACAAGCTGGTCAATAGTGGCCCTGAGTATGCGCAGGTGCTGGCAGTTCAGCCGGTCAAACAACAGATCAAAACACCGCGTGAAGTGTGCAAGGACGTCACCGTGACCCGTCAGGCTCCGGTGAAGGATCAACATCAGATCGCCGGTACGGTGGTCGGTGCGCTGGCCGGTGGCCTTCTGGGTAACCAGATCGGCGGCGGTACAGGCAAGAAGATCGCCACGGTCGCCGGTGCGGTCGGCGGTGGTTACGCGGGTAACAAGGTGCAGGAAGGCATGCAGGAGCGTGACACCTACACCACCACTCAGACTCGCTGCAACACGGTCAACGACATCAGTGAAAAGGTCGTGGGTTATGACGTGAAGTATGAGCTGAACGGCAAGCAGGGTCAGGTGCGTATGGATCGTGATCCAGGTAGCCAGATTCCGGTCAACAAGGAAGGTCAGTTGATCCTGGGCCAGAACCAGCCGGTGCAATAAGCCTTTCGGCGTCAATCAAAAAAAGCACCCTGCGGGGTGCTTTTTTATTGCCTGTGGCTTGGGTTTGCTTCTGTAGGAGCGAGGCTTGCCCGCGATAGCTTCAACCCCGAATGAGGCTGATACAGCGCAGCGCCCAGATAGCGGGCAAGCCTCGCTCCTACGGAAAGAGTGGTTTCCGACAAATCCCAGGCATAAAAAAAGCACCCCGAGGGGTGCTTTTTTGTCGCTGGCGTTTAGCGCTTCAGCGAAGCCGGCAGGTGCGGCTGGATAGCGGTGAGGACCGCCTTGAAGCATTTGGTGTTGCCGGCAACCACGTGGCCTTTTTCCAGGAAGTCGTGACCGCCGGTGAAGTCGCTCACCAGGCCGCCGGCTTCTTGGATCAGCAGGGCGCCCGCAGCCATGTCCCACTCGGACAGGCCCGACTCCCAGAAGGCGTCGAAACGACCGGCAGCCACGTAGGCCAGGTCCAGGCTGGCAGCACCGGCACGGCGGATGCCGGCGGTCTGGCCGACCAGGGCGCGGAACATGCCCAGGTAGTTGTCGAGGTTGTCCATCTGGTCGTCACGGAACGGGAAGCCGGTACCCAGCAGGGCGCCGTCCAGGCTGGTGCGGCCGCTAACGCGCAGGCGACGACCGTTCAGTTGGGCGCCGCGACCACGGCTGGCGGTGAATTCTTCCTGGCGCACCGGGTCCAGAACCACGGCGTGTTCCAGGCGACCGCGGTATTTGCAGGCGATGCTGACAGCGAAATGAGGAATGCCGCGCAGGAAGTTGGTGGTGCCGTCCAGCGGGTCGATGATCCACAGGTAGTCTTCGCCTTCGCCGCTGCCAGCGTGCAGACCGGTTTCTTCGCCGAGAATGCCGTGAGTCGGGTAGGCTTTGCGCAATGCGTCGATGATCTTCTGCTCGGCAGCGCGATCAACTTCGGATACGTAGTCTTTGGCGTCTTTTTCGTCGACCTTGATGGTATCCAGGCGCTCGATGGAGCGGAAAATCAGTTCACTGGCGCTGCGGGCGGCGCGCAGCGCGATATTCAGCATTGGCTGCATGGATAGGTCACCTAAGGTTGTTAAAGAAAGCCGAGCATTCTAGCAGAAAACTTTTGCAGATGAAGGTCGACATTCGCTCCGCTTGCCTTGAACTGCCGCCCGTGTCCGTAAATACGTGCACATTTTGACGAGTGGCGGTTCGTCTGGAGCTGGTCGGCTTCTATAAGGTGCGATCCAGAAGCAGTTATTTTTGAGGCGGGAGCGCTGGCTGTTCTGTAAGATTTGCTCCCCTTTCCCGTGTCCGAGAGCGCCTCCCTTGCTGCAGAACATTCGTGTCGTCCTGGTCAATACCAGTCATCCCGGGAACATCGGTGGTGCTGCGCGTGCCATGAAGAACATGGGGCTGTCGCGGCTGGTGCTGGTCGAGCCGCGGATTTTCCCGTCCCATGAGGCCGATGCGCGCGCCTCCGGCGCTACCGACATTCTGGAAAACGCTCAGGTCGTCGCCACCCTGGAAGATGCCCTGGCCGGCTGCACCCTGGTGTTTGGCACCAGCGCCCGTGACCGGCGTATTCCCTGGCCGTTGCTCGATCCCCGGGAGTCCGGGGTCAAGGTGGTGCAGGAGGCAGGGCAGGGTGCCGAAATTGCCTTGGTCTTCGGTCGTGAGGATTCCGGCCTGACCAATGACGAATTGCAGCGATGTCATTTTCACGTGCATATCCCTTCGGACCCGGAGTTCAGCTCGCTGAACCTGGCGACGGCGGTGCAGGTACTGGCTTATGAAGTGCGTATGTCCTGGCTGGCGGCCGAAGGCCAGCCGAGCAAGGTCGAGAAGGATGAAGTGGCGTCGCCGCGCAGTGATGAGCTGGCGACCATGGATGAACTGGAGCGGTTCTACGAGCATCTGGAGCAGACGCTGGTGGCCATCGACTTCCTCGATCCGGAAAAGCCACGGCACTTGATGGCGCGCCTGCGCCGGTTGTACGGACGCAGCTCGGTGAGCCGGGCGGAAATGAATATTTTGCGTGGCATCCTCACGGAGACCCAGAAAGCGGCCCGTGGCGAGCTCCTTAAGCGGAAGAATGATGATGTTTGAGCGTTTGCGTGAAGATATCCAGAGTGTTTTCCATCGTGACCCGGCGGCGCGTAACGCGTTCGAGGTCCTGACCTGCTACCCGGGCATGCACGCCATCTGGATTCATCGCCTGTCCGGCGCGTTGTGGGGCATGGGTTGGAAGTGGCTGGCGCGCCTGGTGTCGAACTTCGGGCGCTGGTTGACCGGGATCGAGATTCATCCGGGGGCCAAGGTCGGTCGCCGTTTCTTTATCGACCACGGCATGGGCATCGTCATTGGCGAGACCGCCGAGATCGGTGACGACGTCACCCTCTATCAGGGCGTGACCCTGGGCGGCACCAGTTGGAACAAGGGCAAGCGTCATCCAACCCTGGAAGACGGTGTGGTAGTGGGGGCGGGCGCCAAGGTGCTGGGGCCGTTCACTGTAGGGGCGGGCGCCAAGGTCGGCTCCAATGCGGTGGTGACCAAGGCGGTGCCGGCGGGCGCCACGGTGGTGGGTATTCCCGGGCGCATCATCGTCAAGTCCGATGACGAGCAGGAAGCCAAGCGCAAGGCCATGGCCGAGAAGCTCGGTTTTGACGCCTATGGGGTCAGCGAGGACATGCCGGACCCGGTGGCGCGGGCCATTGGCCAGTTGCTCGATCACCTGCAGGCCGTCGATGGGCGTCTGGAGGGGATGTGCGGGGCCTTGAAGGATCTGGGCAGTAACTACTGTGCCAAGGATCTGCCGGCGCTGCGCGATGAGGATTTTGCGGGCGTCAAGGACAAGGGTGACAGCCAGGTCGGCTGAGCCTTTCTGGCGCTTTGGCGTTGATCGCGAGCTGGCTTGCTTTGTCGAAGTGAGCCGGCTCGTGCAGCGCCCAAAAGGGTGTTGGCGACCCATTAGTCACCGAGCAAATCCAGGGCGTGCCATTACCCTGCAGACTTTGCTATGATTCGCGCGCTCTTTTGCGGGTAAACCTGACTAAAGTAGTAGGTCTTATAGTTGACTTAATTACT
This sequence comes from Pseudomonas sp. GW821-FHT09E12, assembly GCF_059416085.1. Taxonomy (NCBI): domain Bacteria; kingdom Pseudomonadati; phylum Pseudomonadota; class Gammaproteobacteria; order Pseudomonadales; family Pseudomonadaceae; genus Pseudomonas; species Pseudomonas sp. GW821-FHT09E12. The sequence continues at coordinate 13,993 of NZ_JBWKOM010000006.1, forward strand.
CGGGAATTGCATACTCGCTCCCATCCCGAAACACTCCGTGGTACTTGTCCATGCGACTGACTACAAAAGGCCGATACGCGGTAACAGCCATGCTTGACTTGGCGTTGCACGCGCAACATGGGCCGGTGTCCCTGGCCGATATCTCTGAGCGCCAAGGCATCTCCCTGTCCTATCTCGAACAGCTCTTCGCCAAGCTGCGCCGCAGCAATCTGGTGTCCAGCGTGCGTGGTCCAGGCGGTGGCTACCAGCTGTCGCGTGACATGCAAGGCATTCAGGTGGCCCAGGTGATCGATGCGGTGAACGAGTCGGTCGATGCAACCAAATGCCAGGGCCAGGGCGATTGCCATTCCGGCGACACCTGTCTGACCCACCACCTGTGGTGCGATCTGAGCCTGCAGATTCACGAATTTCTGAGCGGTATCAGCTTGGCTGACCTTGTGACTCGCCGTGAGGTGCAAGAAGTAGCCCAGCGTCAGGATCAGCGCCGCTGTAATGGCAAGGCGCAGCACCTGGACAAGATTGAAGCGTCCGCCGTCGAATGACAGCCAAAGAGCTAGCGGCACGCCAGCCAGCCTGATTTAGGAGAGAGTCCATGAAATTGCCGATTTACCTTGATTACTCAGCGACCACCCCGGTTGATCCGCGTGTCGCGCAAAAGATGAGTGAATGCCTGCTGGTCGACGGAAACTTCGGTAACCCGGCGTCCCGCTCCCACGTGTTCGGCTGGAAAGCCGAAGAGTCGGTGGAAAATGCCCGTCGCCAAGTGGCTGACCTGGTCAATGCCGACCCGCGTGAAATTGTCTGGACCTCCGGTGCCACCGAGTCCGACAACCTGGCAATCAAGGGGGTCGCGCATTTCTACCACACCAAGGGCAAACACCTGATCACCTCGAAGATCGAGCACAAGGCTGTCCTGGACACCATGCGCCAACTCGAGCGTGAAGGCTTCGAAGTCACCTACATCGAGCCGGGCGAAGACGGCCTGATCACTCCGGCCATGGTTGAAGCCGCCCTGCGCGACGACACCATCCTGGTTTCGATCATGCACGTGAACAACGAAATCGGCACCATCAACGACATCGCCGCCATTGGCGAACTGACTCGTTCCAAAGGCATTCTGTTCCACGTCGACGCGGCTCAGTCCACCGGCAAGGTCGACATCGACCTGCAGGCGCTGAAAGTCGACCTGATGTCCTTCTCCGCCCACAAGACCTACGGTCCTAAGGGTATCGGTGCGCTGTACGTCAGCCGCAAGCCGCGGGTTCGCCTCGAAGCGACCATGCACGGCGGCGGTCACGAGCGCGGCATGCGTTCCGGCACCCTGGCCACCCACCAGATCGTTGGCATGGGCGAAGCCTTCCGTGTAGCCAAGGAAGACATGGCTGCCGAAAACCTGCGCATCAAGGCGTTGAGCGACCGCTTCTACAAGCAGGTTGAGCACCTGGAGGAACTGTACATCAACGGCAGCATGACCTCCCGCGTACCGCACAACCTGAACCTGAGCTTCAACTACGTCGAAGGCGAGTCGCTGATCATGGCGCTCAAGGACCTGGCGGTTTCCTCCGGTTCGGCCTGCACCTCGGCTTCGCTGGAGCCTTCGTACGTACTGCGCGCCCTGGGCCGCAACGACGAACTGGCACACAGCTCGATCCGCTTCACCTTCGGCCGCTTCACCACCGAAGAAGAAATCGATTATGCCGCGCAGAAAGTCTGCGAGGCCGTGACCAAGCTGCGCGCTCTGTCGCCGCTGTGGGACATGTACAAAGACGGCGTCGATATCTCGAAGATCGAGTGGGCGGCACACTAAATATAGAAGCCGCCAGGTACAGCTCCTGTAGCGACGCGGCGACTGACGCAGGCGTAACTACAGGGGCTCAAGAGCGGCCCTGATGAGTGAGGATTAAGAATCATGGCTTACAGCGAAAAGGTCATCGACCACTACGAGAACCCGCGCAACGTCGGCAAGATGAACGCGGAAGATCCTGATGTCGGCACCGGCATGGTCGGCGCTCCGGCGTGCGGCGACGTGATGCGCCTGCAGATCAAGGTCAACGAACAAGGCATCATCGAAGACGCCAAGTTCAAGACCTATGGTTGCGGTTCGGCTATCGCCTCCAGCTCCCTGGCTACCGAGTGGATGAAAGGCAAGACTCTGGATGAAGCAGAGACCATCAAGAACACTCAGCTGGCTGAAGAGCTGGCCCTGCCGCCAGTGAAAATCCACTGCTCGGTACTCGCCGAAGACGCCATCAAGGCCGCCGTTCGCGACTACAAGCAGAAGAAAGGCCTGATCTGATTTTCGCGGATCAGCTTTCACAGATTGAGCGACAAGTAAGGAGTCACGATGGCTATCAGCATGACAGAAGCGGCTGCTCAACACGTGCGGCGCTCCCTCAACGGGCGCGGCAAAGGTGATGGGATTCGTCTGGGTGTTCGCACCACGGGCTGTTCCGGCCTTGCCTATGTCCTGGAGTTCGTCGACGAGATCGGTGAAGACGATCAGGTGTTCGAGAGTCATGGCGAGAAAGTGATCATCGATCCGAAAAGCCTGACCTACCTGGATGGCACCGAACTGGACTTCGTCAAGGAAGGGTTGAACGAGGGCTTCAAGTTCAACAACCCCAACGTGCGCGGTGAATGTGGCTGCGGCGAAAGCTTCAACATCTGAGGCGGCTCGTGGGTACTCCTTGTCATTTCGCTTTATTTGAGCTGCAACCGAGCTTCCGCCTGGATCTCGAGCAGCTGGCCACGCGCTACCGTGAGTTGGCGCGTGCCGTTCATCCGGACCGCTTCGCTGACGCTTCCGAGCGTGAGCAGCGGCTGGCGCTGGAACAATCCGCCAGCCTCAACGAGGCCTACCAGACTCTCAAGAGTCCTCCCAAGCGCGCGCGATACCTGCTCGCGATGGGCGGCCATGAGCTGCCGCTGGAGGTCACGGTGCACGATCCGGAGTTCCTTCTGCAGCAGATGCAGTGGCGCGAAGAGCTCGAGGATCTGCAGGACGAGGCCGATCTGGCCGGTATTGCAGCTTTCAAGCGCCGCCTGAAAGTGGCCCAGGATGAATTGAACGAAAGCTTCGCAGCCTGTTGGGATGATGCTGCGCAACGCGAACAGGCCGAGCGCCTGATGCGGCGCATGCAGTTCCTCGACAAGCTCACCTACGAAGTGCGCCAGTTAGAAGAGCGCCTCGACGATTAACCCAGTGCCGCTCCGGTCGCACGCCTGATATACAGATAAGTCCAGATAAACATGGCCCTACTGCAGATCGCTGAACCCGGCCAAAGTCCTCAACCGCACCAGCGTCGCCTGGCTGTGGGGATCGACTTGGGTACTACCAATTCGCTGGTCGCTGCCTTGCGCAGTGGTCTTTCCGAGCCGCTGGCCGACGCCAACGGGCAGGTCATCCTGCCGTCTGCCGTGCGCTATCACGCCGACCATGTCGAGGTGGGCGAGTCCGCCAGGCTGGCGGCGTCTGCCGATCCCCTGAACACTGTGTTGTCGGTCAAGCGCTTGATGGGTCGTGGTCTGTCCGACGTCAAGCAATTGGGCGAGCAACTGCCGTACCGCTTCGTCGACGGTGAGTCGCACATGCCGTTCATCGACACCATCCAGGGCCCGAAAAGCCCGGTGGAAGTCTCCGCCGACATCCTCAAGGTCCTGCGCCAGCGTGCCGAGTCGACCCTGGGCGGTGAGCTGGTGGGGGCGGTGATTACCGTTCCGGCCTATTTCGACGATGCGCAGCGTCAAGCGACCAAGGATGCGGCCAAGCTGGCCGGTCTCAATGTGTTGCGTCTGCTCAACGAGCCGACCGCGGCGGCCGTGGCCTATGGTCTGGATCAGCACGCGGAAGGCGTGGTGGCCATTTATGACTTGGGTGGCGGGACTTTCGATATTTCCATTCTGCGCCTGACCGGCGGTGTCTTCGAGGTGCTGGCCACCGGTGGCGACAGCGCCCTGGGCGGTGACGATTTCGATCATGCGATCGCCGGCTGGATCATTGAGAATGCCGGCCTGTCCGCCGATCTCGATCCGGGCAAGCAGCGTAATCTGCTGCAAATCGCCTGTGCCGCCAAGGAAGCGCTCACCAATGCCCCGTCGGTCGACGTGACCTATGGCGCCTGGTCGGCACCGCTGACCCGCGAAGCCTTCGATGCCCTGATCGAACCAATGGTGGCGCGCAGCCTCAAGGCCTGCCGTCGCGCCGTGCGTGATTCCAATGTCGAGCTGGAAGATGTCCAGGCAGTGGTCATGGTCGGTGGTTCGACCCGCGTTCCACGGGTTCGCGAGGCGGTCGCCGAAATGTTCGGTCGCCAGCCGCTGACCGAGATCGACCCGGACCAGGTGGTGGCCATTGGTGCCGCGATCCAGGCCGATACCCTGGCCGGTAACAAGCGCGATGGTGGCGAACTGCTGCTGCTTGATGTGATTCCGCTGTCCCTGGGGCTGGAAACCATGGGGGGGTTGATGGAGAAGGTGATTCCGCGCAACACCACCATCCCCGTTGCCCGGGCCCAGGACTTTACCACTTACAAAGATGGCCAGTCGGCCATGATGATTCATGTGCTGCAGGGCGAGCGCGAGCTGATCAGCGACTGCCGTTCCCTGGCGCGTTTCGAACTGCGTGGCATTCCGGCCATGGTCGCCGGGGCAGCGAAGATCCGCGTGACCTTCCAGGTCGATGCCGACGGTCTGCTGAGCGTGTCCGCTCGCGAGCTGGGCTCGGGCGTCGAAGCCAGCATTCAGGTCAAGCCCTCCTACGGTCTGACCGATGGCGAAATCGCCAGGATGCTCAAGGATTCCTTCCAGTACGCCAGCGACGACAAGGTCGCCCGCGTGCTGCGTGAGCAGCAGGTCGATGCCCAGCGCCTGATCGAGGCGGTGCAGGGCGCTCTGGAGGCGGACGGCGAGCGTCTGCTGGATGCCGAAGAGCGCATGGTCATCGAGCTGCAAATGCAGGAATTGAGTGAATTGATGCGTGGCACCGATGGTTACGCCATCGAGCAGCAGACCAAGCGTCTGTCGCAAGTGACCGATGCTTTTGCTGCCCGCCGCCTGGACTCGACGGTGAAAGCCGCTCTGGCGGGGCGCAATCTGAATGAAATCGAGGAATAACTGATGCCGCAGATCATTTTTCTGCCACACGCCGTGTTTTGCCCGGATGGCCTGGTTGTAGAGGCTGCCCCGGGTACCTCGATTCTCGAAGTGGCGCATGACAACCACATCGAGATCGAGAGCGCCTGCGGCGGCGTCTGCGCCTGCACCACCTGCCATTGCATCATTCGCGAGGGCTTCGACTCGCTGAACGAAGCCGACGAGCTGGAAGAAGACTTGCTGGACAAAGCCTGGGGCCTGGAGGCGCAATCGCGTCTATCCTGCCAGGCGATCGTCGGCGAGGAAGACCTGACCGTCGAAATTCCGAAATACTCGCTCAACCATGCAGCCGAAGCGCCGCACTGATTCAAGGAATCATCATGAGTCTGAAATGGGTTGATGTGCTGGAAATCGCGATCCAGCTGGCTGAATCCAAGCCGGATGTGGATCCGCGGTACGTAAACTTTGTCGATCTGCACCAATGGGTTCTGGCGCTGCCGGAATTCAGCGACGATCCGGCTCGCGGTGGCGAGAAGGTTCTTGAAGCCATTCAGGCCGCCTGGATCGAAGAAGCAGACTGAGTCTGTCCCGTACGCAGTTAGGCAATCCCTATAAACCCGCGTATAATTCGCGGGTTTAATTTTTCGCTTTAATCACCGTTTCTGGAGTTACACCATGGCTGTTCAACGTACTTTCTCCATCATCAAGCCTGACGCTGTTGCAAAAAACGTCATCGGCGAGATCGTTACCCGTTTCGAAAAAGCTGGCCTGCGCGTTGTAGCTTCGAAAATGAAGCAACTGTCGAAAGCCGAAGCTGAAGGCTTCTACGCTGAGCACAGCGCTCGTGGCTTCTTCGGCGAGCTGGTTGCTTTCATGACTTCCGGTCCGGTTGTCGTTCAGGTTCTGGAAGGCGAAAACGCTATCGCTCTGAACCGTGAGCTGATGGGCGCTACCAACCCTAAAGAAGCTGCTGCCGGCACCATCCGCGCTGACTTCGCTGAATCCATCGACGCCAACGCCGTTCACGGTTCGGACTCCGAAGCCGCTGCTGCACGCGAAATCGCTTACTTCTTCGCTTCCACCGAAGTGACCACTCGCTAAGCCAAAGGCCCGTGAGTGAAGGTGAAACCATGACTACATCGACTGGCAAAACTAACCTGTTGGGTCTGACTCAACCGGAAATGGAAAAATTCTTCGACTCAATCGGGGAGAAGCGTTTCCGTGCCGGTCAGGTAATGAAATGGATTCACCACTTTGGCGTCGATGATTTCGACGCCATGACGAACGTCGGCAAGGCCTTGCGCGAAAAGCTCAAGGCCGTTGCCGAAATTCGTGGTCCGGAAGTGGTCAGCGAGGACATCTCCAGCGATGGCACCCGCAAGTGGGTGGTGCGCGTGGCGTCCGGCAGCTGCGTCGAGACCGTTTACATTCCCCAGGGCAAACGCGGCACCTTGTGCGTTTCGTCCCAGGCAGGCTGTGCCCTGGACTGCAGTTTCTGCTCCACCGGCAAGCAAGGCTTCAATAGCAACCTCACCGCCGCCGAAGTCATCGGCCAGGTGTGGATTGCCAACAAATCCTTTGGCAGCGTCCCGGCGACCGTCGACCGTGCCATCACCAACGTGGTGATGATGGGCATGGGTGAGCCGCTGCTGAACTTCGACAACGTCATCTCGGCCATGCACCTGATGATGGACGACCTGGGCTACGGCATTTCCAAGCGCCGCGTGACCCTGTCGACCTCCGGCGTGGTACCGATGATCGATGAGCTGGCCAAGCACATCGATGTCTCCCTGGCGTTGTCCCTGCACGCACCGAACGATGCGCTGCGCAACCAGCTGGTACCGATCAACAAGAAGTACCCGCTGAAGATGCTGCTCGAGTCCTGCCAGCGCTACATGTCGTCGCTGGGCGAGAAACGTGTGCTGACGATTGAGTACACGCTGCTCAAGGACGTCAATGATAAGGTTGAACACGCTGTCGAGATGATCGCGTTGCTCAAGGACATTCCTTGCAAGATCAACCTGATCCCGTTCAACCCGTTCCCGCACTCCGGTTACGAGCGGCCGAGCAACAACGCCATTCGCCGGTTCCAGGATCAACTGCATCACGCAGGCTTCAACGTCACCGTGCGCACCACGCGCGGCGAAGACATCGATGCGGCCTGTGGACAACTGGTCGGGCAGGTGCTGGATCGCACCCGTCGTAGCGAACGTTATATCGCCGTGCGCGAGTTGAGCGCCGACGCCGATATGCCGCAAAGCGCTGCGAATCGTACCTGAGAGAGGATCTCCATGACCTTGCGCGTCGCGCTGCTTCTGCTTTTTGTCAGCCTGTCGGCTGGCTGTGTTCTTTCGGGGGATTTCAACCCGATGAAGACAAGCAAGGGGCGGGACGAGGCGCGTGAGGCCTATGTTCAGCTGGGCCTGGGGTATCTGCAACAAGGCATGACCGAACGGGCGAAAGTGCCGCTGAAAAAGGCCCTGGAGCTGGACGAGTCCGATGCTGACGCCAATGCCGCTCTGGCCTTGGTGTTCCAGGCCGAAATGGAACCCGAGCTGGCTGACCAGCATTACCGCAAGGCCCTGGCTGCGCGTCCCTCCGATGCCCGTATCCTGAACAACTACGGCAGCTTTCTCTTTGAAGAAAAACGTTACAAAGATGCTTATCAGCGCTTTGAACAGGCGGCTGCTGATACCCTGTACCCCGAGCGATCCCGAGTGTTCGAGAACCTTGGCATGACCGCCGCGATGCTGGGTGAGCGTGACCTGGCCCGGCAACAGCTGGAAAAAGCCCTGCGCCTGAACCGCCAGCAGCCTCGCGCATTGCTGGAAATGGCTGAGTTGTCCTTCGAAGACAGGCATTATGTGCCCGCACGCGACTATTACGATCGTTTTAGCCTGCTGAGCGAGCAAAATGCACGTAGTCTATTGCTCGGCGTTCGGCTGGCAACGGTGTTTGAAGATCGCGACAAGGCCGCCAGTTACGGCCTGCAATTAAAACGACTCTATCCCGGTACGCCGGAATATCAGCAATACCTGTCGGAGCAATGATGAAAGCGGCGCATCCCGAAGTTCTAGCAGCGACTCGCGTCAACCCCGGTGAGACCCTGCGTCAGGCCCGCGAAAGCAATGGTTGGTCGCTGGCTGAAGTGGCCCTCAAGCTCAATCTGACCGCAAGCTCGTTGAGCAACCTGGAAGCCGGCGCTTTCGACAAACTGCCGGGGCATACCTTCGCCCGCGGTTATATCCGTGCCTATGCCAAGTTGCTGGGGATGGACCAGGCCGTTCTGGTCCAGGCCTTCGACCAATACACGGGCACCGATTCCCAGGGCAGCAATGTGCACAGCCTCGGCCGTATCGAAGAGCCAGTACGGGTTTCCCACACCATTTTGCGCATCGTCAGCCTGTTGCTGCTGATCGCGGTGATCGGTGGTGGCTTTATCTGGTGGCAGGATCAAACGTCCGTGCGCACCAAGGAGCTGGTTGGCCTCAATCAGGAACACGTCGAAGTCGAAGGGGCCGACGGCACCACGCAGATTCATCCGATCGACGAGCCGGAAGACCAGGCGGTCGTGGAAGGCCAGACCGAGGGCGAAACCGCCCTGGCCCTGCCTGAAACCCCGGCTCCAGGCCAGACCGCTGCGGATGCCGCGGCTCCTGCGCCAAGTGCTCCGGCTGCCGCACCTGCGGTCCCGGTTGCTCCTGCTCCAGTGGTCGTGGCACCGGCGGCACCAGCGCCGAGCGCTTCGGCCGCGCCTGCCCCTGTAGCGCCCGTGGTCGCAGCAGCGACTATTCCGGCTGCCCCGGCAGTTCCAACTGCGCCCGCCGCCGCGCCTGTAGCCGGCGCGGGTCAGGTACAGATCCAGTTCACAGCCGATTGCTGGACCCAGATCACCGACGGCAGCGGTAAAGTGTTGTTGAGTGGCCTGAAGCGCAAGGGCGAGACCGCCGATGTTTCCGGCAAGCCGCCATTTGCCGTGCGCCTGGGTTATGCCCGTGGTGCGCAGGTCAGCTACAACGGACAAGCGGTCGATGTGGCTCCGTTCACCAGTGGCGAGACTGCTCGCCTGAAGTTAGGTCAATAAGTCATGCACGGCGAATCTCCAATCAAACGTCGCGAGTCCCGCAAGATCTGGGTCGGCTCGGTACCCGTGGGTGGCGATGCCCCCATTGCCGTGCAGAGCATGACCAACAGCGACACCAACGATGTGGCGGCCACTGTGGCCCAGATCAACCGTCTGGAAGCCGCCGGTGTCGATATCGTGCGGGTTTCCGTACCGGATATGGACGCGGCCGAAGCTTTCGGCCGTATCAAGCAGCAGGTCAAGGTGCCGCTGGTTGCCGACATCCACTTCGACTACAAGATCGCCTTGCGCGTGGCCGAACTGGGCGTCGATTGCTTGCGGATCAACCCCGGCAACATCGGTCGTGAAGACCGCGTGCGTGCGGTGGTGGATGCGGCCCGTGATCGCGGGATCCCGATCCGTATCGGCGTCAACGCCGGTTCCCTGGAAAAGGACCTGCAGAAGAAATATGGCGAGCCGACCCCGGCGGCGCTGGTGGAGTCTGCCCTGCGCCACGTCGAGCACCTTGAGCGCCTGAACTTCAAGGATTTCAAGGTCAGTGTGAAAGCTTCCGACGTGTTCATGGCCGTCGAAGCCTATCGCCTGTTGGCCAAGGAAATTATCCAGCCGCTGCACCTGGGTATCACCGAAGCCGGCGGTTTGCGTTCAGGCACGGTGAAATCCGCCGTGGGCCTCGGTATGCTGCTGGCCGAAGGGATTGGCGATACTATTCGCATCTCGTTGGCGGCCGACCCGGTCGAAGAAGTGAAAGTCGGCTACGACATTCTCAAGTCCCTGCATCTGCGTTCCCGTGGCATCAACTTCATCGCCTGCCCTAGCTGCTCGCGGCAGAATTTCGATGTGGTCAAGACCATGAACGAACTGGAAGGGCGTCTCGAGGATCTGCTGGTACCGCTTGACGTGGCGGTCATCGGTTGTGTGGTCAACGGTCCGGGCGAAGCCAAAGAGGCGCATATCGGCCTGACCGGCGGGACGCCGAACCTGATTTACATCGACGGCAAGCCGTCGCAGAAACTGACGAATGACAATCTTGTGGATCAACTGGAAAAGCTGATCCGCGAGAAAGCGGCCGAAAAGGTCGAAGCCGACGCAGCGCTGATCGCGCGCGGCTAATCGAACGAATTAAGGATTTTTTGTGAGCAAGTCTCTGCAAGCCATTCGTGGCATGAACGACATCCTGCCCGAGCAGACGCCCCTGTGGCGCTATTTCGAGGGCACCGTTGCGCGGTTGCTGGATAACTACGGTTACAAGCAGATCCGTATGCCGATCGTCGAGTTCACCGAGCTGTTCAAGCGCTCCATCGGTGAAGTGACCGACATCGTCGAAAAAGAGATGTACACCTTCGACGACCGTAACGGCGACTCCCTGACCCTGCGTCCGGAAGGCACCGCGGCGTGCGTGCGCGCTGTGCTCGAGCATGGCATCACTGGCGGTGGCCAGGTGCAGAAACTCTGGTACATCGGCCCGATGTTCCGTCATGAGCGTCCGCAGAAAGGCCGTTATCGCCAGTTCCACCAGATCGGTTGCGAAGTCTTCAACCTCGACGGTCCGGACATCGACGCCGAACTGATCGTGCTGACCTGGCGCCTGTGGGGCGAACTGGGTATCCGTGACGCGGTCAAGCTCGAGCTGAACAGCCTGGGAACCGCCGAAGCCCGTGCGCGTTATCGCGATGCGCTGGTGACGTTCCTCTCGGCACGCATGAACAAGCTCGACGAAGACAGCCAGCGCCGCCTGAAAACCAACCCGCTGCGCGTGCTCGACACCAAGAACCCGGACACTCAAGCCGTACTGGTGGACGCGCCGAAGCTGGCCGACTACCTGGACGAAGAGTCCCGCGTGCACTTCGAGGGGCTCAAGGCCCGTCTGGATGCCGCCGGTATCCCTTATGTGATCAACCCGAAGCTGGTGCGCGGGCTGGATTACTACAGCAAGACCGTTTTCGAATGGGTCACCGACAAGCTCGGTGCCCAGGGTACCGTCTGTGCCGGCGGCCGCTACGACGGCCTGGTCGAGCAGATGGGCGGCAAGCCTACCCCGGGTGTCGGTTTCGCCATGGGTATCGAGCGTCTGGTACTGCTGCTGGAAACTCTGGAGCAGATCCCGGAAGAGATCTCGCGCCAGGTCGACGTTTACCTCTGCGCCTTCGGGGAAGCCGCCGAACTGGCTGCTCTGGCGTTGAGTGAACGGGTTCGTGACCAGTTGCCCAACCTGCGCCTGCAGATCAACGCCGGTGCCGGCAGCTTCAAAAGCCAGTTCAAGAAGGCCGACAAGAGCGGTGCGTTGTACGCATTGATCCTCGGTGACGACGAACTGGCCCAGCAAGTGGTAGGTTTCAAACCCCTGCGTGGCCAGGGCGAACAACAAAGCATTGCCTGGGATGCGCTCGCTGCACACCTGGCCACCTGCGTCGTGCAGGGTTGAAGCTGTCAAACAGCCGATTTAGCGAATAAGGAGTATTGGGGTGTCGAGTACCGAAGATGAACAGCTGGCGGATTTGAAGGACTGGTGGCAGCGCAACGGCAAGCCTCTGGTCACCGGCGGCCTGTTGGCGCTGGTCATCGTGTTCGGCTGGCAGGCCTGGCACAAGTATCAGAACAATCAATCGCAAGGCGCCTCGATGCTCTATCAGCAATTGCTGGAGACCACGCTGACGCCTGACGGCAAGCCGGATGCAGCCCGTGTTGCAGACCTGGCCGGCAAGCTCAACAGTGAGTTCGGCGGTACTGCCTACGCGCAATACGGCAGCCTGTTCGTCGCCAAGGTGGCGGTCGACACCGGCAAGCTGGACGACGCAGCGACCGAACTCAAAGCCATCGCCGACAAGCCGGCCAACCCGACGCTGGGCGAAATCGCCCGTCAGCGCCTGGCCCAGGTCCTGGCCGCGCAGAACAAGGCTGACGAAGCGCTGAAGCTGCTCGAAGGCGATGCCGACAAGGCATTCCTGGCCACTCGCGAAGAGCTCAAGGGCGACCTGCTGGTCCAATTGGGCCGTACCGACGAAGCCCATGCTGCGTATGAAAAAGCCAAGGCCGCGCTGTCCGATGAAGCGGCGGTCGGTGGCCTACAAATCAAGCTGGACGACCTGGCCAAAGGGGATGCGTGACGTGATCCGTTGGAAACATGCAGCATTGCTGGCTCTGGCCGTTCTGGCCGCGGGTTGCAGCAGCAACAGCAAGAAAGAATTGCCACCTGCCGAACTGGTCGACTTCAAAGAAGAAGTGGTCCTGCAGAAACAGTGGAGCCGTTCGGTCGGTGACGGCCAGGGCGAAACCTACAACATGCTGGTTCCGGCGATCGACGGCAGCACCATCTACGCCGCCGACGTCACTGGCGTGGTAGAGGCACTGGATCGCATGAACGGCGACGTCAAATGGAAACAGGACCTGGAGTTGCCTGTGTCCGGTGCCGTTGGCGTGGGTTACGGCCTGGTCATGATCGGTACCCTCAAGGGCGAAGTGGTCGCTCTGGACGCTTCGAGCGGCGAAGAGAAGTGGCGCGCGCGGGTGACCAGTGAAGTACTGGCTCCGCCGTCCACCAATGGCGATGTGGTGGTGGTCCAGACCCAGGATGACCGTGTGATTGGCCTCGATGCCGCCACCGGCAACCAGATGTGGGTTTACGACAGCACCCCGGCGGTACTGACCCTGCGTGGCACCAGTGCGCCAATCACCACCAACCGCCTGGCGGTCGCCGGTCTGTCGACCGGTAAAGTGGTGGCCCTGGATATCCGCAACGGCGTGCCGGTGTGGGAACAGCGCGTGGCTATTCCGCAAGGTCGTTCCGAGCTGGATCGCGTGGTCGACATCGACGGTGGCCTGCTGTTGTCCGGCGGCACCCTGTATGTCGCCAGCTACCAGGGTCGCGTAGCGGCGCTGGACCTGGAAAGCGGTCGTCCGCTCTGGCAGCGCGATGCTTCCAGCTATGCGGGTGTCGCTCAAGGTTTCGGCAGCGTCTATGTGAGCCTGTCCTCTGGCACCGTCGAAAGCATCGACGAGCGTTCCACCACTGCGCTGTGGAGCAACGACTCGCTGGCCCGCCGTCAACTGTCGGCCCCGGAAGTCTTCTCCAGCTATGTGGCGCTCGGTGACCTGGAAGGTTACCTGCACCTGCTGAGCCAGGTTGACGGTCGCTTCGTTGGCCGTGAGCGTATCGACAGCGATGGTCTGCGTGCGCGTCCGCTGGTAGTGGGCAACATGATTTATGTGTATGGCAACAGCGGCAAACTGGAAGCCCTGACCATCAAGTAATGGTTTGACTATGCTTGGGGTTGATCCCCAAGCGGCCTTGCCCCGGCAAGGTTCGCAGCACGTCACGTGCTGCCCCGAGCACCAGCCGCTGCCTCGCAGCGGCTTTTGTATTTTCTGAATTAACGCAGTGGAGAGCCGCATGGTTCCCGTAATCGCCCTGGTGGGCCGACCGAACGTCGGCAAGTCCACCTTGTTCAACCGCCTGACTCGGACTCGCGACGCCATTGTCGGCGACCTGTCCGGTCTGACCCGTGATCGCCAATACGGTGAGGCCAAGTGGCAAGGGCGTACCTACATTCTGATCGACACCGGCGGTATCTCCGGTGACGAGCATGGCATGGACGAAAAGATGGCCGAGCAGTCGCTGCTGGCCATCGAAGAAGCCGATGTCGTCCTGTTCCTGGTAGATGCCAAGGCCGGTTTCACCGCGGCCGACCAGATGATCGGCGAGCACCTGCGCAAACGTAACAAGACCTCTTACGTGATCGCCAACAAGGTCGACAATATCGACCCTGACATGGCGCGTGCCGAGTTCGCCCCACTGGGCATGGGCGACGCGATCCCGATCGCCGGTGCTCACGGTCGTGGTATCACGCAGATGCTGGAAATCGCCCTGCGCGAGTTCCCGAAAGACGACGCAGACGAGCCGGAAGAGGGGGAGGAAGAAGTCGTAGCCGAAGGCGAGGAAGCCAAGCGCATTCCGGGCCCGAGCGAAAAAGACGGGATCAAGATCGCCATCATTGGTCGGCCGAACGTGGGCAAGTCCACCCTGGTCAACCGCATGCTCGGCGAAGACCGGGTCATCGTCTACGACCAGCCGGGCACCACCCGGGACAGTATCTACATTCCCTTCGAGCGTAACGAAGAGAAGTACACGCTGATCGACACCGCCGGTGTGCGCAAGCGCGGCAAGATCCACGAGGAAGTTGAAAAATTCTCGGTGGTCAAGACCCTGCAGGCGATCAAGGATGCCAACGTGGTGATCTTCGTCATGGACGCCCGCGAAGGCGTGGTGGACCACGACCTGAACCTGCTGGGCTTTGCCCTGGAAGCAGGCCGGGCCCTGGTCATCGCCCTGAACAAATGGGATGGCATGGACCCGCGCGAGCGTGACTATGTGAAGACCGAGCTGGAGCGCCGGCTGTTCTTCGTCGACTTCGCCGACATCCACTTCATTTCGGCGTTGCACGGCACTGGCGTGGGCAACCTCTACCAGTCGGTGCAGAACTCCTTCAAGTCCGCGGTAACCCGCTGGCCGACCAGCCGCCTGACGCAGATCCTCGAAGACGCCGTGAGCGAGCACGCGCCACCGATGGTCAACAACCGTCGCATCAAGCTGCGTTATGCCCACCTGGGTGGCGCCAACCCGCCGCTGATCGTGATCCACGGTAATCAGGTGGAGAAGGTGCCGAAGTCCTATGTGCGCTACCTGGAAAACACCTACCGGCGTGTTCTGAAGCTGGTCGGTACGCCGATCCGCATCGAATTCAAGGGCGGCGAAAACCCGTACGAAGGCAACAAGAACACGCTCACCGACCGTCAGGTCAACAAGAAGCGTCGTTTGATGACACACCACAAAAAGGCCGAGAAGAAGCGCAAAGACAAGCGCTGAGTCACCTGGTAGGAGCCGGCTTGCCGGCGAAGCCCCGGACCCGCTTCAATGCTTCGCCGGCAAGCCGGCTCCTGCAGGATTTGCCTTGGAAAAAGGGCGCCTTTGGCGCCCTTTTTCATGCCTGTGGTTTGGGCTATTCTCGGGACCTCCCCGAGCCGCCGTAGAGCCGGGTGTTCAGCAGGGAATCACCCATGATCACCAGTAAGCTGCCGAATGTCGGCACCACCATCTTCACGCAAATGTCGCAGCTCGCCGTGGAAACCGGCGCGCTGAACCTGTCCCAGGGTTTTCCCGATTTCGATGGCCCGCAGGCCCTGCGCGATGCCGTCGCCCGGCATATCGCCAGCGGCCACAACCAATACGCACCGATGACCGGCCTGCCGGCCTTGCGCCAGCAAGTGGCGGCCAAGATCGCCCGTAGTTATGGCGTGCAGGTGAATGCCGATACCGAGGTAACCATCACTCCGGGCGCCACCCAGGCGATCTTCTGCGCCATCCAGGCAGTGATCCAGCCCGGTGATGAAGTGATCGTCTTCGATCCTTGCTACGACAGCTATGAGCCTTCGGTGGAGCTGGCCGGCGGCCGCAGCGTGCATGTACAGCTTGGCCTGAACGATTTCGCCATCGACTGGCAGAAGCTTGGCGAAGCCCTTAGCCCGCGTACGCGGATGATCATTCTCAATGCCCCGCACAACCCCAGCGGTGCGCTGATCAGCCGTGCCGAACTGGACCAGTTGGCGGCGCTGATTCGCGATCGGGATATCTACCTGGTCAGCGACGAGGTGTACGAGCATCTGGTATTCGACGGCATCCCCCACGTCAGCGTGCTGGCCCATGAGGAGCTGTACCAACGGGCATTTGTGGTCAGTTCCTTTGGCAAGACCTATCACGTGACCGGTTGGAAAACCGGCTACGTGGTCGCTCCGCCGGCCCTGAGCGCGGAGCTGCGCAAGGTGCATCAATATGTCAGCTTCTGCGGCGTGACCCCTTTGCAGTACGCTCTGGCGGACTACATGGCCGAACACCCGGAACATGTCGAAGAGCTACCCGGTTTCTATCAGGCCAAGCGCGACCTGTTCTGCGACCTGCTGGCACCTTCGCGATTCAGCTTTACCCGGGTGGCCGGTACTTACTTCCAACTGGTGGACTACTCGCAGATCCGCCCGGACCTGAATGACGTCGAGATGGCGATCTGGATGACCCGCGAGCACGGTGTCGCGACCATTCCGGTGTCGGTGTTCTACCGCGAGCCACCACAAGGACAGCGTCTGGTAAGGCTATGCTTTGCCAAACGTGAGGAGACGCTGCGTCAGGCAGCGGAGAAGCTATGCGTGATCTGAGTGCTTTGCCCAATCTGAATGTGGCGCTGATCCAGACCTCTCTGGTCTGGCACGACCGCCAGGCCAATCTCGAGCACTTCGAGCTGTTGCTCGAACAGGCCCGGGGCGCTGATCTGATTATCTTGCCGGAAATGTTCACCACCGGATTTTCCATGGAGTCCGAAGCCCTCGCCGAGGCGGAAAACGGTCCGACCAGCAAGTGGCTGCGCAGCCAGGCCGCCAGGCTCGATGCGGTCATCACTGGCAGCGTGATTATCCAGGCCGCCGACGGCAGCCACCGCAACCGCCTGCTGTGGGCTCGCCCTGACGGTGAGGTCTGGCATTACGATAAACGCCATCTGTTCCGCATGGCGGGCGAGCACGATCACTACACGCCAGGCGAGCGTCAGGTGCAATTCGAACTCAAGGGTTGGCGGGTCAGGCCGCTGATCTGCTACGACCTGCGCTTTCCGGTGTGGAGCCGCGATGCCCGGGATACCGACTTGCTGCTGTACACGGCCAACTGGCCGGGGGCGCGGCGTCAGCACTGGAACCGTTTGTTGCCGGCCAGGGCCATCGAAAACCTGTGTTATGTGGCGGCGGTCAATCGGGTCGGCACCGACGGCAAGGGGTTTGCCTACACCGGGGATAGCCAGGTGCTGGATTTCCAGGGCGAGACCCTGCTCAGCGCCGGTGAGGCCGACGGAGTATTCCAGGTCTGCCTGAATGCCGCGGATCTGGCGGCCTATCGCGCGCGCTTTCCAGCCTACCTCGATGCGGATACCTTCGAGTTCACCCAGGCTTAAAGATCTGTCGGGGTGGGCCGTTAAGGGGTAAGAGGATTTTCAGGGAGATTTGTCATGACCACTATCGGTGCCGCGAGCATCAATCCATTCCCGCTGGGGGCCGCGCCGCAAAAGCTTAACATCGCCGAGCAGCAGGCCAGCCCGCTCGAGGTGCAGGACAAGGGCGCTGTCGATGACAGCGACTCGGTGAGTGTCGACATGCAGGAGTACGGTGCCAAGGCCGACTTCAGCTCATCCACCGCTGATATCGTCGCGCAGTTGCAGAAGCAGATCGACCAGACGGAAAAGACCCTGTCCGAGCAGCAGTCGCAATTGTCCGGGGTGCAGAAGGGCCAGGCGAGCGAGGAGCAGAAGGCGCAACAGGCCCTGGAGGTGCAGGCGCAGATCGCGATCACCGCCAACAATCTGCAAGTGTTGCAGGCGGCCTTGCTCCAGGCGCTGACGGCGCGGATCAATACCACCGCCTGAGCGGGGCAATAAATACACAGCCAAAAAAAGCCCCGGATCATCCGGGGCTTTTTTGTCGCCGTAAAACCGTCAGGCGGCTTTGGCGTCCAGCTGGCTCAGGGAGCGGTTCAGCGCGCTGAACAGGGCCTTGAAGCTGGCGGTGGTGATGTTTTCATCGATACCCACACCGTGCACCGCGCGTTCGCCGTTCACGCGCAGTTCGATATAGGCGGCAGCCTTGGCGTTGGTGCCCGCGCCGATGGCATGCTCGTTGTAGTCCATGATTTCCACCGGAACCGGCAAGCCGGCCACCAGGGCTTCCAGGGCGCCATTGCCCTTGCCGCGCCAGTGCAGATTGGTCTCGCCCTGGCCCTTGCCGGACACTTCCACTTCCACGGCGCTGTGGCCGTTTTCTTCCTGCAGGCGATGGCTGACCAGCGCGTACGGGGTGTTGGCCTGCAAGTATTCGCTGTGGAGCAGCGCGTGGATCTGCTGGGCGGTCATCTCCAGACCCAGGCGATCGGTTTCACGCTGTACCACCTGGCTGAACTCGATCTGCATGCGGCGTGGCAAGCTGATGCCGTATTCCTGTTCCAGCAGGTAGGCGATACCGCCTTTGCCCGACTGGCTGTTGACGCGAATCACCGCCTCGTAGCTGCGACCGATGTCGGCCGGGTCGATCGGCAAGTACGGCACTTCCCACAGCGCATCGGATTTCTGCTGGGCGAAGCCCTTGCGGATAGCGTCCTGGTGCGAGCCGGAGAAGGCGGTGTGAACCAGGTCGCCGACATACGGATGACGCGGGTGAACCGGGATCTGGTTGCATTCTTCGACCACTTTGCGCACGCCGTCGATATCGGAGAAATCCAGTTCCGGATCGATGCCCTGGGTGTAGAGGTTCAGGGCTACGGTGACCAGGTCGACGTTGCCGGTGCGTTCGCCGTTGCCGAACAGGCAGCCTTCGACGCGGTCGGCGCCGGCCATCAGGCCCAGCTCGGTGGCGGCTACGCCGGTACCACGGTCGTTGTGGGTGTGCAGGCTGATGATCACGCTGTCACGACGGTTGATGTGGCGACCGAACCATTCGATCTGGTCGGCATAGATGTTCGGCGTGGCGACTTCGACGGTGGCCGGCAGGTTGAGGATCACCTTGTTGGCTGGCGTCGGGTTCCAGACCTCGATCACTGCGTCGCAGACTTCCTTGGCGAACTCCAGCTCAGTGGCGCTGAAGGTCTCTGGCGAGTATTCGAACTGCCATTGGGTTTCCGGCTGCTGGGCGGCATATTTGACGAACAGCTTGGCGGCGTTCACCGCGATCTCTTTCACGCCTTCCTTGTCCTGGTTGAAGACAATGCGGCGGAACGACGGGCTGGTGGCGTTGTACAGGTGGACGATGGCTTTCTTCGCCCCGCGCAACGATTCGAAGGTCCGGGCGATCAGGTCTTCACGGGCCTGGGTCAGTACCTGGATGGTGGTGTCGTCCGGGATGTGGCCGCCTTCGATCAGGGTACGCACGAAGTCGAAGTCGGTCTGCGACGCGGCCGGGAAGGAGGCCTCGATTTCTTTCACGCCGACGGCGACCAGGGTTTTCCAGAAGCGCAGCTTCTTCACCGCATCCATTGGCTCGATCAACGACTGGTTGCCATCACGCAGGTCGGAGCTGCACCAGATCGGCGCGCGGGTGATGGTCTTCGACGGCCAGGTGCGGTCCGGCAAGTTGATGGTCGGGAACGCGCGGTACTTCGAGGAAGGGTCTTTGAGCATGCTCATGGGGAAATCCTTATTGTCCGGGCCGAGAAGAGGCGGCCTGCCGGTGAATCAATGGGTGTGTTGTTTGAAGCAGGGGACGAGGTACCGCGACTCAACCTGGCAGTCGTGCGCTGACGAGGCAGAGGCTTCGGTGTTGACGGCGCTGAATGAGGGTGTGAGAGGTTTTCATGCCTTCAACCCTAACCACTGGGGTGAAAGATGGCAAGCAGTCGAAAAAAATTGAGATAAATCTCTTAAAAATGGTTTTTCGCGAGATTTTATTCTGTCGAGCTTAAGGCTGGCTCGATCTTATTGCGCAGAGTTTTGAACCTGCGCAATCCCTGCGGGAGCCACGGCTCAGGGCTGGAAGGCCCCGATAAAGATCGCCGGATCGACCCGGGCGTCGTTCAGGCTGACGTTCCAGTGCATGTGCGGCCCGGTGGCGCGCCCGGTGGAGCCGACTTTCCCGACCACCCCGCCGCGGGCCAGTTGCTGGCCGACCTTCACGTCGATCTTCGACATATGGCAGAACATGCTGATAAAGCCCTGGCCGTGGTCGACGAATACGGTATTGCCGTTGAAAAAGTAATTGCCGATCAGGATCACCTTGCCGGCCGCCGGCGTCTTGATCGGAGTCCCCGCAGGTACCGCGAAGTCCAGCCCGGCGTGTGGATTGCGCTCCTCACCGTTGAAGAAGCGGCGGACGCCGAACTTGCTCGACAGCGGGCCGCTCACCGGCTTGTCCAGCAGCAGGTTGCTCGGGGTGTTGGGGCTGAAACTGCGGTAAGCGCGGACCTGTTCGGCCAACTCGACGTCGATGCGCTTGAGGTCGGCCGGATCGGGGTTGACCTGGCGTTTGTTCTTCAGCGTGATGTGCTGTTCCGGGTATTTCTTGCTGCCCACACTGAAGTTCAGGCTGCGACCGCCAGCACTGATCTGCTGGGTACCGGGTTTGACGGTCAGGGGGATGCCGACAATCGCCAGCCAGTTGTTCTGTTCCTTGACTACCAGCAGCGGTTTTCCCTGGTAGCTGGCCTTGGGCGCCTGGGCGGCGCTGCCCAGGTCGATCACCGCCACGCCGCCGGGCACCGGTTTGTTCAGCAGGCGCGTGATGTAGCTATCGGCGTAGGCGTTGAAGGTCAGGCACAGCAACAACAAGGAGCTAAGAAAACGCGGCATGGATCAATCCAGTAAAGAAAGGGTGACAGGCGTCAGGTGATTATCCTCGACCCGGACCTGCAGTTCGCCTTCGCCAAGCCGGGCTTTGAGGCGCTGGCCCGGCTGGGTCTGTGCGGCGCTGCGAATGGCCTGGCCGCGTTCGTCCAGCAGGATGCTGTAGCCACGGCCCAGGGTGGCCAGCGGGCTGACCACATGCAGGGTCTGCATCTGGCTTTGCAGTTGCAGGCGACGGGATTTCAGACCTTCGCGCATGGCCCGTGGCAGGCGTTCGGCCAGGCTGTCGAGGCGTTGCCGCAGCAGCGCCAGTTGACGCCCGGGGTGTTGGCCGGCGAGCCGGGTTTCCAGGCGAATCAGGCGCTCGCGGCGGGTATTGAGGCTGCGCTCGAACGCCCGGCGCATACGCATGTCCAGGTCGTCCAGGCGCTGCGCTTGCTGGCGCAGGCGCTCACCTGGGTGACGCAGGCGCCGGGCCATGCCTTCCAGGCGCAGGCGATCACGCAGCAACCGGTCGCGCATGCGCATCACCAGGCGTCGATGCAGGCTTTCGACGCGGTGTTGCAGGTCGCTGGAGTCCGGCGCGAGCAGTTCGGCGGCCGCCGAGGGCGTTGGTGCGCGCACGTCGGCGACGAAGTCGCTGATCGATACGTCGGTTTCATGACCCACGGCGCTGACGATCGGCGTGACACAGGCATCCACCGCCCGGGCCACGGCTTCTTCGTTGAAGCACCAGAGGTCTTCCAGGGAGCCGCCGCCACGGGCCAGGATCAGCGCGTCGAAGCCCCGGGCATCGGCCATTTTCAGGGCGCGGACGATCTGCGCGGTCGCCTCGCGGCCTTGTACGGCGGTAGGGATCAGGGTCAGGGCCACCTGTGGCGCTCGGCGCCGGAACACGCTGATGATGTCGCGAATCACCGCGCCGGTCGGCGAACTGATAATGCCGATGCGCTGCGGATGGGCGGGCAGCGGCACTTTGCGTTCGCTGCTGAACAGGCCTTCGGCGCTGAGCTTTTCTTTCAGCGCATCGAAGGCCAGGCGCAGGGCGCCGTCGCCGGCCGGTTCGACCGTATCGAGGATCAGCTGGTAGTCGCCGCGGCCTTCGAACAGCGAGACCTTGCCGCGCACCTTGACCGCCAGGCCGTCCTTCAGCGCCTGACGCACCCGCGCGGCATTTTGCCGAAACAGCGCGCAGCGCACCTGGGCACCGCTGTCCTTGAGGGTGAAATACACATGGCCGGACGCCGGGCGGGCGAGGTTGGAAATTTCGCCTTCGACCCAGATGTTGCTGAACACGTCTTCCAGCAACACCCGCGCACGGCCGTTGAGCTGGCTGACGGTCAGGACTTCGCGGTCCAGGCCGAGTCTTGCAAAGGGATCTTTAATCATGGGGCGCAGTTTAAAGGCATTCGGCAAACAATCTCCATGGATCGAAACAAAAGGAGACGATGCCTTTGCCGGCCTCGAATACGCCTTTGGCGGTTAAGGCGTGAGAGCGTTGTGGAAGTGTTCGATGAACTGCTTGACCAAGGGTGTCGGATCTTGCCGACAGGCGAGGGCGACCGTGCTCTGGCAGGCCGGGTCCGCCAAGGGCAGGAAGTGCAGGCTGGCGGGCGCGATGTCACGCATCGACTCGGGCAGCAGGGCGATGCCGAATCCAGCCTGGATCAGTTGCAGCTGCGTGGTCTTGCGCGACAGTACCCGTGCCGCCTTGGGGAAAAAGCCCTGGCGCATGCACAGCTCGGCCGACAGGTAACTCAGGCCGCCACGCTGCGGATGGGGAATGGAGATAAAGGCTTCGTCGCGCAGTTGCGCCAGATCCACGCCCTGCTTGGGAGGATCTGCTGCCAGAGGGTGGCCCGGCGGCACGGCCAGCAGCAGGCGTTCGCTGAACAGTGGCGTGATCCGCACGCCCTCGCGCTGGCGCAGTACCGGCAGTCGCAGCAGGCCGATATCCAGCCGGCCTTCGGCGACTTCTTCCAACTGCGCTTCGGAAGACAGGGTGGCGATGTCCATCGAGGCCCCCGGGCACTGCTCCAGGTAACCGCTGATGGCCCGCAGCAGGCGGCCGCTCATGGACACGGTGCTGGAGTGGCTCAGGCGCAATGTTCCCAGTTGCCCATGGCCGACCTGGGTCGCCAGTTCGCTGGCCTTGTTCAGCTCATCGAGCAGGCTGCGGGCGCGCGGGTAGAACGCCTCGCCCGCCGCCGTCAGCCTGGGCAGGCGCGCGGTGCGCTCGAACAGCGGGGTCTTGAGGTGGGTTTCCAGTTCCCTGATCTGCCGGCTGAGGGCGGACTGGGCAATGAACAGGCGTTCGGCGGCGGCGCTGAAACTGCCGCTGTTGGCGATTTCCACGAAGTAGCGCAGTTGGCGGGTTGAAATCACGCGTCATGCCTTTTTGAGATGGGTGGATGGCTTTGATGATATTAGTCGCAAGGCTTGTGGCTGGCTAAAGTCATTCCTTGATTAAAGAAGGAAGGCGAATCGATGAGCATGGTCGAGTTGTTGGGGCAGTGGTCGTGGGGGACGAGTGGCTGGTTGGCGATCGGTCTGGGGATCGCCCTGGCCTATATCGTGTTTGGCATCGCCGGGTTCGGCACGGCGCTGGTGGCGGGGCCGGTGCTGATCCTGTTCATGCCGCTGTCGAAGATAGTCCCACTGCTGGTGCTGCTGGATTTTGTCGCGGCCTTCGGCAATCTTCTGCCGTCGCGGCGGGATGTCGATCGCTCCGAGCTGCTGCGCCTGCTGCCGTGCATGGCGCTGGGCTGCACCCTGGGGGTGATCTTCCTGCTCAACCTCAAGTCCGATGTGTTGCTGCTGTTGATGGGGCTGTTTATCAGCGCTTATGCCGCGTACAGCCTTTGGGTCAAGGCAAGGCCCAAGGCGCTGGCGGCGGGCTGGGCGATTCCCATGGGGACCGTGGGTGGAACGTTCGGCGCGTTGTTCGGCAGCGGCGGCTTTTTATATGCGATCTATCTGAACAGCCGCCTGCCCAAGGATGCGGCGCGGGCCACCCAGAGTGCATTGATCAGTTGCAGCACGGTGGTGCGCCTGAGCCTGTTCGCCATTGCCGGCGTTTATGCGCAACTGCCTTTATTGGTGCTGGCGCTGTGCTTGTTGCCGGCCATGGCCCTGGGCCTGTGGATTGGCCGGCGGCTGACCATGAGATTGTCCCGCGAGGCGTTCGTCCGGCTGGTGACCTGGCTGGTGCTGGCCAGCGGCATGGCCCTGATCGGTCGTTACCTGAGCACTTGACCTGTGGGGTTCAGGGATTAAGCTGCGGGCCCTCGGATTTGCCAGGCACGCTGACTTCTACACTTATTGGTAGGTGTCGGTTTGCTGGCGGTACTGTTCGAGCAGGCGACGCAGACTTCCCTTCAGACGCTTCAGGCCCCATCCATGAACTCGCAAAGCATCATCGTCCCGAAAATCTCCACCATGCCGGTTCACGAACCCCGCGCCCGGGCGATCGTGCGTTGGTTGGTGCGCAAGAACATCGTCGAGGAAGCCTTGAGCACCTGTGGCCGTACCGGCAATCGCATGGCGCATGCGATCGCCCCAGGCGCGCGGGATGTGGTGCTGCACCCGGAGGCCTTGCCCTTCGGTGAACCGGTCAACGGCCTGGAAATCATTACCAAGCGCTGCATCTATACCCCGGCCAAGGGGTTTCTCGAGGAAGCGGGTTGCGCCGAATGCCGCCAGGAAGTGGGGGAGGCGCTGTTCGAGAGCCTGGAGGACTGGATGCCCGGGCGCACCGATAACTTCACCTGCCCCGAGTGCGGGCATGAAGATGACATCAACGGTTTTCTGTTCTTGCAGGAGTGCGGGTTTTCCAACCTCGGTTTCATCTTCAACAACTGGGCCGAAGCCGGGTTCAAGCAGAGTTTTCTCGACGAGTTCGCCGAATGGCTGGATCAGCCGGTGAGCTGGGTGAAGGTGGAGTTGTAAGGCGATTTCGGCAGCCGGTTCCGGGTGGTGAATTCATCATCGGCAGGTGCCATGTCTGCTCGCGAAACAGATGCTGTGTTCTGGCAAATTCCCCATCCATCACCCCGTTGATAATAGACAGACTTTTACATTGAGCCCGGGTAGGTGTCTGAGTATAATGGCGCGCTTCCATTTTCCCGCTCGGGAGCCCCCGCGATGCTGCGTATCAGCCAAGAAGCTCTGACCTTCGACGACATTCTCCTAGTGCCTGGTTATTCCGAGGTGCTTCCTAACGAAGTCAGTCTCAAGACCCGTCTTACCCGTGGCATCGAGCTGAATATTCCACTGGTTTCCGCCGCAATGGACACCGTCACTGAAGCCCGTCTGGCAATCGCCATGGCTCAGGAAGGTGGCATCGGCATCATCCACAAGAACATGACCATCGAGCAGCAAGCTGCCGAAGTCCGCAAGGTCAAGAAGTTCGAAGCCGGCGTCGTCAAAGACCCGATCACCATCGAGGCTGACGCCACGGTGCGCGACCTGTTCGAACTGACCCGCATGCACAATATTTCCGGCGTTCCGGTACTGCACGATGGCGACCTGGTCGGCATCGTCACTTCCCGTGACGTGCGTTTCGAAAACCGCCTGGACGCCAGTGTCCGTGAAGTGATGACGCCTAAAGAGCGCCTGGTCACGGTCAAGGAAGGCGCCGACAAGAACGACGTGCGCGAGCTGCTGCACAAGCACCGCATCGAGCGCGTGCTGATCGTCGACGACAAGTTCGCCCTCAAAGGCATGATGACCGTCAACGACATCGAAAAAGCCAAGGCTTACCCGCTGGCCAGCAAGGACGATCAAGGTCGTCTGCGCGTAGGTGCTGCCGTCGGTACCGGTAAAGACACCGGTGACCGCGTTGCCGCCCTGGTCAACGCCGGCGTGGACGTGGTGGTGGTCGACACTGCCCACGGTCACTCCAAAGGTGTGATCGACCGCGTTCGCTGGGTCAAGGAAAACTACCCGCAAGTGCAGGTAATCGGCGGCAACATCGCCACCGGTGCAGCAGCCAAGGCCCTGGCCGCAGCGGGCGCCGACGCGGTCAAGGTCGGTATCGGCCCTGGCTCGATCTGCACCACCCGTATCGTCGCCGGTGTCGGCGTACCGCAAATCAGCGCCATCGCCAATGTCGCCGCGGCCCTTGAAGGCACCGGCGTTCCATTGATCGCCGACGGCGGCATCCGCTTCTCCGGTGACCTGTCCAAGGCCATCGTCGCCGGTGCTTCCTGCGTGATGATGGGCTCGATGTTCGCCGGTACCGAAGAGGCGCCAGGCGAAATCGAACTGTTCCAGGGGCGCTCCTACAAGGCTTACCGCGGCATGGGTTCGCTGGGTGCCATGTCCCAGGCCCAGGGCTCTTCCGACCGTTACTTCCAGGACTCCTCTGCGGGTGCCGAGAAGCTGGTTCCGGAAGGCATCGAAGGCCGTGTTCCCTACAAGGGCACCCTGACCGCCATCATCCATCAGCTGATGGGTGGCCTGCGTTCTTCCATGGGCTACACCGGTAGCGCCAACATCGAAGAAATGCGCACCAAGCCAGAGTTCGTACGCATCACTGGCGCCGGCATGGCTGAATCCCACGTCCATGACGTGCAGATCACCAAGGAAGCGCCAAACTACCGCGTAGGTTGATGCTTCAAGCAAAACGTTAAATGACCGGGGCTGTTTTATTCAGCCCCGAGTCGTTTCTGAATCACGACTGTTTTCGAATTACCTAGACGAGACTGAATCATGGCCCTCGACATTCACGCCCACCGCATCCTGATCCTCGATTTCGGTTCTCAGTACACCCAATTGATCGCCCGTCGCGTGCGTGAAATCGGCGTGTACTGCGAACTGCATCCGTTCGACATGGATGACGAAGCGATTCGCGAATTCGCTCCCAAAGGCGTCATTCTCGCCGGCGGCCCCGAGTCCGTGCACGAAGCCAACAGCCCGCGTTGCCCGCAAGCGGTGTTCGACCTGGGCGTGCCGGTCTTCGGTATCTGCTACGGCATGCAGACCATGGCCGAGCAAATGGGCGGCAAGGTCGAGGGTTCCGAACTGCGTGAATTCGGTTATGCCCGCGTCGATGTGGTCGGCAAGAGCCGCCTGCTGGACGGCATCGAAGACCACGTCGACGCTGACGGCCTGTTCGGCCTCGACGTATGGATGAGCCACGGTGACAAGGTCACCAAGATGCCGCAAGACTTCCACATCCTGGCCAGCACCCCGAGCTGCCCGATCGCCGGCATGTTCAACGACGACCTGCGTTACTACGGCGTGCAGTTCCACCCGGAGGTGACCCACACCAAGCAGGGCGGTCGCATCCTGTCGCGCTTCATCCTCGACATCTGCGGCTGCGAAGCCCTGTGGACCCCATCGAAAATCGCTGAAGACGCCATCGCCCAGGTGCGTGCCCAGGTCGGCACCGACAACGTGCTGCTGGGCCTGTCCGGCGGCGTCGACTCCTCGGTGGTCGCGGCCCTGCTGCACAAGGCCATCGGCGACCAGCTGACCTGCGTTTTCGTCGACAACGGCCTGCTGCGCCTGCACGAAGGCGAGCAAGTGATGGCCATGTTCGCCGAGAACATGGGCGTCAAGGTGATCCGCGCCAACGCCGAGGAGCAGTTCCTCAACAACCTGGCCGGCGAAGCCGACCCGGAGAAGAAGCGCAAGATCATCGGCCGTACCTTCATCGACGTGTTCGATGCCGAATCCTGCAAGCTGGACAACATCAAGTTCCTGGCCCAGGGCACCATCTACCCGGACGTGATCGAGTCGGCTGGCGCCAAGAGCGGCAAGGCCCACGTGATCAAGTCGCACCACAACGTGGGCGGCCTGCCGGAAGAAATGAACCTCAAGCTGGTCGAGCCACTGCGCGAATTGTTCAAGGACGAAGTCCGTCGTCTGGGCCTGGAGCTGGGCCTGCCGTACGACATGGTCTACCGTCACCCGTTCCCGGGCCCGGGCCTGGGCGTGCGCATCCTTGGCGAAGTGAAGAAGGAATACGCCGACCTGCTGCGTCGCGCCGACCACATCTTCATCGAAGAGCTGCGCAAGGCCGACTGGTACCACAAGGTCAGCCAGGCGTTCGTGGTGTTCCAGCCGGTGAAATCGGTGGGCGTGGTCGGTGACGGCCGTCGTTACGCCTGGGTCGTGGCCCTGCGTGCCGTGGAAACCATCGACTTCATGACCGCGCGTTGGGCGCACCTGCCTTACGAGCTGCTGGAAACCGTCAGCGGCCGGATCATCAACGAGATCGAAGGCATCTCCCGCGTCACCTACGACGTGTCGAGCAAGCCGCCAGCCACCATCGAGTGGGAATGATCCCGGCCGAGTGATCGGCAGCTGATCGTTCAGGCAACAGCAATGGCGATCGAGACCTTCGGGTGTCGATCGCCATTTGTGTTTCAGGGTCTTTAAAAAGCCCGTTTTCCAGCCCTCCCGCAATACCAGGAAAGACATGGGCCCATCGTCGCCCGCCTGGCCTGTGTACCCTTGATAGACATTCATCGAACTCTCCCAGCGGCGGCCTCTGGCGACTCCGGCGCAGGTGTTCAGAATATTTGTGGTTGTCAGTTGACAACCAATTCATTGTTGACGAGACTGGAGGCCATGGATGGCTCGCACACCTCATCCCAAGAAAGACATTGAAATGGCGCTGCGTTACGCCGAATGGCAGGGCTGGCGCGTCGAAGTCGGCGGTAGTCATGCCTGGGGCAAGATCTACTGCCCTTACAACAGCGAGGTGTGTCGTTGCGGCGAGTTCTGCATCACCAGTGTGTGGAGCACGCCGAAAAATCCCCTCCAGCATGCCCGGGCACTGTGCCGGGTAATCGACAACTGCACGCTGAATCAGCTGCGCGGCGGGAAAGTCCCGCAACCTCGTCGGGAGTCATGACCATGGAATACCTGTTTACCCTCAACTACCTGCTGCCCGCCCACGACTGCGACCCGGACGTGCTGGTGGAGCGCCTTGGCGCGGGGGGCTGTACCGATGCGCTGGTCGGTACCGGGCTGGCGGGGCGCCTGGCACTGGAGTTCAGCCGCGAGGCCGAAAGCGGTGAGGCGGCGCTGCTCAGTGCCCTGGGCGATATCAAGCGGATCATTCCGGATGCGCGGCTGGTAGAGGCGAGCCCGGATTTCGTCGGCCTGAGCGAGATTGCCGACATCGTCGGGGTCTCCCGGCAGAACATGCGCAAGTTGATGCTCAACCATGCCGGCAGTTTCCCCCTGGCGATCCACGAGGGCAGTGCCTCGCTCTGGCATCTGGCGGAAGTGCTGAGCTGGCTGGAGGCCCGGGGCGGTTACCAGTTGCAGCATCCGGTGATAGAGGTGGCGCGGGTCGCGCAATCCGTGAACGTCGCCAAGGAGGCCCGGCGGGTCGGCACCCCGAGCGCCGAACTGGTGGCGCTGCTGGGTTGAGCGGGCCTGCCGCGGTGGTCAGCGTCGGGCGACGTCCGAGAAGTAGAACTTGTCCAGGGTATGGCGTGATTCGGTGTACTCGAACTGCCGGCCGTCCTGCAGGAAGGTCTGGTTGCTGACCACTATCACGTGGCTCTGGCCCTCCAGGTCCAGGTGCTGCTGGTCATCCCGGGTGCGCGGGGTGGCCTCGATGGTCCGCTGGGCGTAGCTGATCTGCAATTGCAGGGTCTGTTCGATGTAGGCGTAGATCGAGTGCTCGGCAATCTGCCGGTCCAGCCCCGGGATCAACTCGGCGACGAAGTGGTTGATGTCGAGAATCACCCGTTTGCCATCGATACGCCGCACCCGCTTGATGCGGGTAATCAGGCTGCCTTCCTCGGCCTGCAGGTGTTCGCGCAACGCGCCTTCGAGGGGGAACTGAGTGAACTCCACCACCTCGGTACTGACGTCGTTGCCCAGGCGCGGATAGGTTTCCTGGAAGCTGACAATGCCGCCCAGCTGGAACTCGATCGGGTGCGGCGACAGCACAAAAGTGCCCTTGCCATGGATCTTCTGGGCGAAGCCGCGCTCCTGCAGCTGCTCGATGGCCTTTCGCACAGTGCCGCGGCTGGCCTGGTAGCTGTCCATCAACTCGGTTTCGGAAGGCAGACGAGCGCCGCGTTCCAAGCGCTCGGTGGTGATGCTGGCAAGCAGATCGCTGTAGATCTGGTTGTATTTACTCATGGGATGGCTCTGTGCCGTCTGCGCTCAAGGCGGGAACCTTAAGGGCCGTGAGCGGATTTGTCTATTTGAGGCGAGTGGGTCGAACGCCTGACTGCGGGTGTCGAAATGGCAATGAAACACCTTACAGCAGTTTAAGAATTTTCTGTCGCGCATGGCGCGCTCTGCCGGAGAGTGTGGATCTAGAGCCGTTTTTGCGCAGCAGAAACTCCCTGCGACCCGGGTTTCGGAGCGATGCCGGCAAACTCGTCTGTACGAGTTGTTGCTTTAACTCGTACAGACGAGTATTTTTCGCTTCGGCGTGCTGCCAATAACAAAAAACCAAAGCGGAAGAACAAGCATGAGCCACGATTACTCCACGATCGCCAGCGAGTTGCTGCACAGCCTCGGTGGCGCCGACAACCTCGAACAAGCCGCGCATTGCGTCACCCGCCTGCGCCTGGCGCTCAAGGACCCGAGCCGGGTGGATAGCGCGACGCTGAACCAGATCGATCTGGTCAAGGGCTCGTTTTTCACCGGTGGCCTGTTCCAGGTGGTCATTGGCCCCGGCGAGGTCGAAAAGGTCTATGCCGCGTTGCGCCAACTCACCGGGCTGGCCGCTTCCACCATCGCCGACGTCAAGCAGAAGGGTGCCGACAAGACCAACGCCATGCAGCGTCTGGTGCGAGTGTTTTCCGATGTCTTCATGCCGATCCTGCCGGCGCTGATCATTGCCGGCCTGCTGATGGGGGTGAACAACCTGATCGGCGCCAAGGGCATGTTCATCGAAGGCCGGACCCTGCTCGAGGCCTATCCGACCCTGGATGGCGTGTGGAGCCTGATCAACCTGATGGCCAACACCTCCTTCGTATTCCTGCCGGCATTGGTGGGCTGGTCGGCGGCCAAGCGCTTTGGCGGCAGCGAAATTCTCGGCATCGTGCTGGGCCTGATGCTGGTGCACCCCGACCTGCTCAATGCCTGGAACTACGGCAAGGCCGTGGCCGGGCTGGAGGGCCAGAGCCTGCCGTACTTCGACATCTTCGGCCTGTTCCAGATCGAGAAGGTCGGCTATCAGGGGCAGATCCTGCCGATCCTGCTCGCGGCCTATGTCATGAGCGTCATCGAGAAATGGCTGCGGGCGCGGGTGCCGAATGCGATCACCTTGCTGGTCGTGCCCATCACCACCATCGTGGTCACCGGCGTGCTGGCACTGGCGGTGATCGGCCCGGTGACCCGGCACCTGGGAATCCTGATCACCGAAGGCGTGGTCACCCTGTTCGAACTGGCGCCAATGGTCGGCGGGGCGATTTTCGGCCTGCTCTACGCGCCGCTGGTGATCACCGGCATGCACCACATGTTCCTCGCCGTGGACCTGCAACTGATCTCGACCCAGGGCGGCACCTTCATCTGGCCGATGATCGTCATGTCCAACCTGGCCCAGGGCAGTGCGGCGCTGGCGGTGTTCAGCATGAGCCGCAACG
The DNA here is from genome assembly GCF_059416085.1 of Pseudomonas sp. GW821-FHT09E12. Classification (NCBI taxonomy): domain Bacteria; kingdom Pseudomonadati; phylum Pseudomonadota; class Gammaproteobacteria; order Pseudomonadales; family Pseudomonadaceae; genus Pseudomonas; species Pseudomonas sp. GW821-FHT09E12. Next base: position 45,093 of record NZ_JBWKOM010000006.1, read on the forward strand.
CGCGGGACCGCAGCATGGCCTCGACCTCGGCGATCTCCGCCTATTTTGGCATCACCGAGCCGGCCATGTTCGGGGTCAACCTGCGCTACAAGTTCCCGTTCTACGCCGCGCTGATCGGCTCGGCGCTGGGCTGCATTTTCCTCTCGCTGAACAAGGTCCAGGCCTCGGCCATCGGCGTCGGTGGGCTGCCGGGATTCATCTCGATCATTCCCCAGTACATCCCGATGTTCGTGGTCGGCATGGTCGTCGCCCTGGTGGTGCCATTCGTGCTGACCTGCGGCTTGAGCATGAAGATCATCCGGCCGGGGTATCGCGTCGCTTGATAAATCGCATCGCGAGCAAGCTCGCTCCTACATGACCGCATATTCCTCTGTAGGAGCGAGCTTGCTCGCGATGAGGCCCTCAAGGCCTGTACCCAACCCATTGAAGGAGCCCGCCATGCAAGACTGGCAGCGTTCGGTGATCTACCAGATCTACCCGAAGAGTTTCTACAGCCACAGCGGTCAGGCCACCGGCGACCTGCTGGGGGTGGTCGACAAGCTCGACTACCTGCACTGGCTGGGTGTCGATTGCCTGTGGCTCACCCCGTTCCTGCGCTCGCCCCAGCGCGACAACGGCTACGACATCAGCGACTACTACACCATCGATCCGAGCTACGGGACCATGGCCGATTGCGAGTTGCTGATCGCCGAGGCCGGCAAGCGCGGCATCAAGCTGATGCTGGACATCGTGGTCAACCACACCTCCATCGAGCATGAGTGGTTCCAGCAGGCGCGCAGCAGCCTCGACAACCCGTATCGCGACTTCTACATCTGGCGTGACCAGCCGAACAACTGGGAGTCCAAGTTCGGCGGTTCCGCCTGGGAATACGAAGCGCAGACCGGCCAGTACTACCTGCACCTGTTCGACCATACCCAGGCGGACCTCAACTGGGACAACCCCCAGGTGCGCGCCGAAGTGTTCAAGATGATGCGTTTCTGGCGCGACAAGGGCGTGGGCGGCTTCCGCCTGGACGTGATCAACCTGATCTCCAAACCGGCGGATTTCCCGGAAGATGCCAGCGACGGTCGACGCTTCTATACCGACGGCCCGAACGTGCACCCGTACCTGCAGCAGATGCATCGCGAGGTCTTCGAGGGCTTTGACCTGATCAACGTCGGCGAGATGTCTTCCACCAGCCTCGAGCACTGCATTCGTTACTCGCAGCCCGAGTCGAAAGAGCTGTCGATGACCTTCAACTTCCACCACCTGAAGGTCGACTACCCGAACCTGCAGAAGTGGATCCGCGCCGATTTCGACTTCCTCCAGCTCAAGCGCATTCTCTCCGAGTGGCAGAGCGGCATGCAGGCCGGTGGCGGCTGGAATGCGCTGTTCTGGTGTAACCACGACCAGCCACGGGTGGTGTCGCGTTTCGGCGACGACGGCGAGTACCGGGTGGTCTCGGCGAAGATGCTCGCCACTGCGCTGCACTTCCTCCAGGGCACGCCGTTCGTGTACCAGGGCGAAGAGCTGGGCATGACCAACCCCGGCTTTACCCACATCGACCAATACCGCGATGTCGAGACCCTGAACATCTACCGCCTCAAGCGCGAAGCCGGCGACAGCGAGGCGGACAACATGGCGGCGATCATGCAGAAGTCCCGGGACAACGGGCGCACGCCGATGCAATGGAATACCGAGGCCCATGCCGGTTTCAGCAGCGTCGAGCCCTGGATCGGCGTGCCGGCCAATGCCGCGCAAATCAATGTCGAGCAGCAGCTCGAAGACCCGGATTCGGTGTTGCACCACTATCGCCAGCTGATTGCCCTGCGCCGTCGCGAGCCGCTGATCCAGGACGGCGAATATCGCCAGCTGCTGGCCGAGCACCCGCAGGTCTGGGCCTATCTGCGCGAGGGTCAGGGCGAGCGCCTGCTGGTGGTGAACAATTTCTACGGCAGCGCCTGCGAAGTGCAGTTGCCGGAGGGAGTGATGGCCGAGCGCATGGAGCAGCGCCTGGTCATCAGTAACTACGCAGACCATCAAACCCGCAGTCGCCAGCTGTTCCTGCGGCCTTACGAGTCCTTTGTCCTGCACCTGATCGACCGCTGACAACCTTCCCCGCATGAGCGCGGCGTGCCCGGTACACCGCGAGCTTTCGCTCGCCGGTAGGGCGGCGCCTGCGGGGCACACACACAGAATAAAAATAATGGGGTGGCTTATGAAAACAACAATAAATCGCGGTCTCGCAGCCTCTTGCGTCTGCCTGGCCTTGCCGTTCCCGGCCCAGGCCCTGGAGTTCGCCGGTTACTTGCGTAGCGGCCTCGGGACCTCGGTCAACAGCAGCTCGCAATCCTGTTTCCAGCTGCCCGGCGCCCAGTCCAAATACCGCCTGGGCAACGAATGCGAACAGTACGCCGAGCTGGAGCTGCGCCAGGACCTGTACACCCTGGACGACGGCTCGGTGCTCAGTGTCGATGCCATGGCGTCGCTGTATAACCAGTACGACCGCAGCCTGACCTTCCAGGGCGACAACGGCTCGGCGCGCATGCCGCAGATGTATGCCCAATGGTCGAACATGCCCAGCCTCAATGGCGGCTCGCTGTGGGCCGGCCGGCGTTACTACAAGCGCAACGACATCCATATCTCCGACTTCTACTACTGGAACCAGAGCGCCACTGGCGGCGGTATCGAGGACGTGCTGATCGGCGACCTGAAATACAGCTATGCCTTCTCGCGCAAGGACAACCTGTACCAGAAGGACTACATCAACCGGCACGACTTCAACGTCGCCGGTTTCAAGACCAACCCCGGCGGCGAGCTGGAACTGGGCCTGAGCTACATCGACAAGCCCGACAGTCGCGACGCCCATCGGGGCTGGGCGATCACCGCCCAGCATGTGCAAAAGGACTTCCTCGGCGGCAAGAACAAGCTGGCGTTGCAGTACGGCGAAGGCCCGGGCACCGGGCTGGGTTACACCGGCAATGTGCAACTGGACGACAGCAACAAGAGCTACCGCCTGGTGGAGTTCTTCGACTGGCAATTGACCCCGCGGTTTGGCGGGCAGGTCGAGGCGATCTATCAGAAAGACACCCGCCCCGACGGCAACGACCAGAACTGGATCTCCCTGGGCATCCGCCCGGCCTATGCGATCAGCGAGCAGTTCAAGCTGGTCACCGAGCTGGGCCACGATCAGGTCGAGGCCCCCGGCGGTACGCGCAAGCTCAGCAAGTTCACCTTCGCCCCGACCTGGTCGCCCAAGGGCCCGGAATTCTGGGCGCGCCCCGAGGTGCGTCTGTACTACACCTATGCCAGTTGGAACCAGGCCGCCAAGCGCGCGGCCAACGAGCTGGCGGCGGGGTCGGCACTGTCCGATACCGGCGCCTTCGGCACCGCCAGGCATGGCGCGAACGTCGGATTGCAAGTCGAGTACTGGTGGAAATAAGCGATGCTGTCGGGGCTCGCGCTCCATCGGCACTTACAAGAACAAACAGCAGGTGAAGTCATGGCTACAACCCAACAATTGCAACTGCTCGCGCCGCTGTCCGGGCTGCTGATGCCCCTGGAGCAAGTGCCGGACCCGGTGTTCAGCAGCCGGGTCATCGGTGACGGCCTGTGCATCGACCCGACCTCGCAGACCTTGCGCGCGCCGCTGGCCGGTGTGGTCAGCAATGTGCAGGACAGTGGCCATGCGGTGAGCATCACCGACGACAACGGGGTGCAGGTGCTGATGCACATCGGCCTGGACACGGTGAACCTGGCGGGCAAGGGCTTCAGCCGCCTGGTGGAGGAGGGCCAGCGGGTCGAGGCTGGGCAACCGCTGATCGAGTTCGATGCCGACTACATCGCCGTGCATGCCCGCAGCCTGCTGACGCTGATGCTGGTGGTCAGCGGCGAGCCGTTCACCTGGCTGACCGCGGACCGCGCGTTGGTGGACAGCGGCCAGCCGTTGTTGCAGCTGAGCCTGGGCGCGCCTGCGCCAAGCGCGGAGCCCGAGGAAGAGGGCGAGGCGCGGTTTTCCAAACCGGTGACGCTGCCCAATCCCAATGGCCTGCATGCGCGCCCGGCGGCGGTGTTCGCCCAGGCGGCCAAGGGCTTCAAGGCGAGCATCTGCCTGCACAAGCAGCAGGCCAGCGCCAACGCCAAGTCCCTGGTGGCGATCATGGCGTTGCAGACCGCGCAGGGCGATGCCCTGCAAGTCAGCGCGGCGGGTGAGGATGCCGAGAGGGCGATCAAGACCCTAGCCGAGTTGCTGGCGAGTGGTTGTGGCGAGGCGGTGACCGCGGTGATCGCCGCCGAACCTGTGGCGGCGGTTGCGACGCCAGCGGGCAAGTTGCTGCGGGGCGTCTGCGCCTCGACGGGCTCGGCCTTCGGGCAAGTGGTGCAGGTGGCCGAGCAGAAGCTTGAGGTCGTCGAGTTCGCCAGCGATCAGGCCGCGCAGCGCGGGCAGCTGGAACGGGCGCTGGCGCAGGCCAACGCGGCCCTGCAAGTCCTGCGGGACAAGGCCGCTAGTGCAGCCCAGGGCGAGATCTTCAAGGCTCACCAGGAACTGCTGGAAGACCCGAGCCTGCTGGAGCAGGCCCAGGCCCTGATCAGCGACGGCAAAAGCGCGGCATTCGCCTGGAACCGCGCCACCGAAGCCACCGCCGAGCTGTTCAAGGGGGCAGGCAGTCCGTTGCTGGCCGAGCGCGCCCTGGACCTGATGGATGTCGGCCAGCGGGTGCTCAAGTTGCTGCTGGGTGTACAGGACAGCGCCTGGGCCCTGCCGGAGCAGGCGATCCTGATTGCCGAGCAGCTCACCCCGTCCCAGACCGCCGGCCTCGATACCCGCAAGGTGCTGGGTTTCGCCACGGTCGGCGGCGGGGCCACCAGTCATGTGGCGATTCTGGCCCGGGCCCTGGGGTTGCCGGCGATCTGCGGCCTGCCGGTACAGGTGCTGGCGTTGGCCAGCGGCACACCGGTGCTGCTGGATGCCGACCAGGGCGAATTGCACCTGGAGCCTGCGCCGGCGGTGATCGCGCAGTTGCAGGCACGACGTCAGCAGCAACAGCAGCGCCAGCGCCAGGAGCTGGAGCAGTCGGCCCAGGCCGCGGTGACCCGCGACGGCCATCACTTCGAGGTGACGGCCAACGTCGCCTCGCTGGCCGAGGCCGAGCAGGCCATGGACCTGGGCGGGGAGGGCGTCGGCCTGTTGCGTTCGGAATTTCTTTACCAGGACCGCGGCGTCGCCCCGAGCCACGAGGAGCAGGCCGCGACCTACAGCGCCATCGCCCGGGCCCTGGGGCCGGAGCGCAATCTGGTGGTGCGGACCCTGGATGTCGGCGGCGACAAACCGCTGGCCTATGTGCCGATGGAGCCTGAAGCCAACCCCTTCCTCGGCATGCGCGGGATCCGCCTGTGCCTGGAGCGCCCGCAGCTGTTGCGCGAACAGTTCCGGGCGATCCTCGCCAGCGCCGGGCTGGCCCGCCTGCACATCATGCTGCCGATGGTCACCCAGCTGGCGGAGTTGCGGCAGGCACGGCAGATGCTGGAGGACGAAGCCCTGGCCCTGGGGTTCAAGGAGTTGCCAAAGCTGGGGATCATGATCGAAGTGCCGTCGGCGGCGCTGCTGGCCGACCTGTTCGCGCCGGAGGTGGACTTCTTCTCCATCGGCACCAACGACCTGACCCAGTACACCCTGGCCATGGACCGCGATCATCCGCGCCTGGCCAGCCAGGCCGACAGTTTCCACCCGGCGGTGCTGCGCCTGATCGCCTCCACGGTCAAGGCCGCCCATGCCCATGGCAAGTGGGTCGGCGTGTGCGGGGCGCTGGCTTCGGAAACCCTGGCGGTGCCGCTGTTGCTGGGGCTGGGCGTGGATGAGCTGTCGGTCAGCGTGCCGCTGATTCCGGCGATCAAGGCCGGCGTGCGCGAGGTCGAGTTGAGCCAGTGCCAGGCCCTCGCCGGGCGCATTCTCGGCCTGGAAAGCGCCGAGCAGGTGCGTGACGCCTTGCACCAGCATCGGCAATCGACGCTGGCCCCTTCACCGGTTCTGGAGAACTGAACATGTTCGAGAAATTGCAGCGGGCGTTCTGGAAGGCCCTGACCCCGGACCTGGTGCCCGACCAACCGAAAGCGCCGGCCCCGGTCAAGGACGACGCCGCCCTGGACGAGGCCGTGATTGCGGCGCTGGGCGGCGCCAACAACCTCAAGACCCGGCAGCGCGTGGCCCTGACCCGGGTGCGGGTGGAATTGCATGACCCGACTTTGCTCGATGCCACAGCCTTGCGTAGCGCCGGCGTGCCCGGGGTGATGGCGCTGGTCGGCGGCGTGGTGCATCTGCTCGTTGGCTTGTCTCCGACGTAGCCGCTGCCGAGCGAGCGAGGCTGCGTACGGATGCGAAGCGTCCGCAACCCAGGCAATGCGTTGCACCTGAGCCACCACGTTGGATGCCTTGGCGGGCGCTTCGCGCCCGTACGCAGCCTCGCAAGCTCGGCAGCGGCTACAGGGGCGGTTACGCCTGCGGCCGGTCGCCGCGCCGGCCTTACTGTTTCTCAACTGCGGGTGTATCGTATTCGCCTTTTGCGGGCCCCGGCCCGCCGCGGATACGTGAGGTAGTTGAGTCCATGTCCTTTACCCGTCGACAGATACTCGGTGGTCTGGCCGGTCTTGCCGTGGTTGGCGTGGGCGCCGGCGGCGCGGCGCGTTACTGGCTGGGCAAGATGGCCGACGCCGAGGCGGGCCACGATTATCAACTGATCGCCGCGCCGCTGGACGTGGAACTGGTGCCGGGCCACAAGACCGAAGCCTGGGCCTTCGGCCCGTCCGCGCCGGGCACCGAGCTGAGGGTGCGCCAGGGCGAGTGGCTGCGGGTGCGCTTCATCAACCACCTGCCGGTGGCCACCACCATCCACTGGCATGGCATCCGCCTGCCGCTGGAAATGGACGGCGTGCCTTACGTCTCGCAATTGCCGGTGATGCCGGGCGAATACTTCGACTACAAGTTCCGCGTACCGGATGCCGGCAGCTACTGGTACCACCCCCACGTCAACAGCAGCGAAGAACTGGGTCGCGGCCTGGTTGGCCCGCTGATCATCGAAGAGCGCGAACCCACCGGCTTCAAGTACGAACGCACCCTGAGCCTGAAAAGCTGGCATGTGGATGAAGCAGGCGCCTTCGTGCCTTTCAGCATTCCCCGCGAGGCGGCGCGTGGCGGTACGGCGGGGCGCCTGTCGACCATCAATGGCGTGTCCCAGGCAGTGGTGGAAATCCCGGCCGGGCAGATCACCCGCGTGCGCCTGCTCAACCTCGACAACACCCTGACCTACCGCATCAACATTCCGGGTGTCGAAGCGCAAATCTACGCCCTGGACGGCAACCCCATCGAGCCGCGGCCGCTGGGCAAGGAATACTGGCTGGGGCCGGGCATGCGCATCTGCCTGGCGATCAAGGCGCCGCCGGCCGGTGAAGAATTGTCGCTGCGCAACGGCCCGGTGCGCCTGGGCACCTTGCGTTCGGTGGCCAACAGCGATGCGCCGACCGAGTGGCCGCCGGCGTTGCCGGCCAACCCGATCGCCGAGCCGGACCTGGATAACGCCGAGAAGCTCAACTTCAACTTCGAGTGGGTTGGCTCGGTCTCGGTGAACGTGGACAATGGCAAGCCACCGAGCCTCTGGCAGATCAACGGCAAGGCTTGGGACATCACCGACAAGACCTGCGCCGACCGCCCGATCGCCACGCTCAAGAAGGGCCAGAGCTACATTTTCGAATTGAAGAACATGACTCAGTACCAGCACCCGATCCACTTGCACGGCATGAGCTTCAAGGTCATTGCCTCGAACCGCAAGAAGATCACCCCGTACTTCACCGACACCTACCTGCTGGGCAAGAACGAGCGTGCCCGGGTGGCGCTGGTGGCGGATAACCCGGGGGTATGGATGTTCCATTGCCATGTGATCGACCACATGGAAACCGGCCTGATGGCCGCCATCGAGGTGGCCTGATGCGGCAGATTCGCCCCGCCCGGATCATCGATCGCAGCCGCGACCAGGACTTCATGCGTGAAGCCCTGGCCCTGGCCGCCCAGGGCGCGGCCCTGGGCGAGGTGCCGGTGGGCGCGGTGCTGGTGCAGGACGGGGAAATCATCGGCCGAGGTTTCAACTGCCCGATCAGCGGCAGCGATCCCAGCGCCCACGCGGAAATGGTCGCGATCCGCGCCGCGGCCCAGGCGGTCGACAACTATCGCCTGCCCGGCAGCACCCTCTACGTGACCCTGGAGCCGTGCAGCATGTGCGCCGGGCTGATCGTGCATTCGCGCATCGCCCGAGTGGTATACGGCGCGCTGGAGCCCAAGGCGGGCATCGTACAGAGCCAGGGGCAGTTCTTCAGCCAGGGCTTTCTCAACCACCGGGTATTGGTCGAGGGCGGGGTGCTGGCCGAGGAATGCGGCGCGGTGTTGAGCGAGTTTTTCAAGGCACGCCGGGCCAGTCGCAACTGAGTCCCTGCCTCTGTAGGAGCGAAGCTTGCTCGCGATGACGCCAGCCCGGGCCATGCATACCTCGAACCTGGCGTGACGCTTGAAATCGCTATCGCGGGCAAGCCTCGCTCCTACACGGCGCGGGGCATTTATTTCCTGGCGACAATCACCGCGCGCATCGGCGCCGGCAGGCCTTCGATGGTCTTGCTGTGGTCGTTGGGGTCGAGGAAATCGCTCAGCGACTGGTACTTCATCCACTCGGTGCCGCGCTGCTCCTCGATGCTGGTCACGCTCACATCCACGCAACGCACATCGCTGAAGCCGGCACGGCGCAGCCACAGTTCCAGGGCCGGCACCGACGGCAGGAACCACACGTTACGCATCTGCGCGTAGCGGTCTTCCGGCACCAGCACCTGATGCCGGTCGCCTTCCACCACCAGGGTTTCCAGCACCAGTTCGCCGCCCTTGACCAGGCAGTCCTTGAGCGCCAGCAAATGCTCGATCGGCGAGCGGCGGTGGTAGAACACGCCCATGGAAAACACCGTGTCGAAGCCTTCCAGGTTGGGTGGCAGATCTTCGAACGGGAACGGCAGGTGCCACACCGCGGGCTCCGACAGGTAACGCTGCACCGCCTGGAACTGGCAGAAGAACAGCCAGTTCGGATCGACGCCGATCACGCTGTGGGCACCGGCGCCGAGCATGCGCCACATATAGTAGCCGTTGCCGCAGCCGACATCGAGGATGCGTTTGCCTTGCAGGTCCAGGTGCTTCGCGAGCCGCGACCATTTCCAGTCCGAGCGCCATTCGGTGTCCACATGCACGCCGAACAGGTCGAACGGGCCCTTGCGCCAGGGCGACAGGCCCATCAGCGCGCTGCGCATCTGGGCGCGGGTGGCGTCGTCGCAATCGGTATCCAGGGTCAGGCCGTTGAGCAGGTCGACCGTGCTCGGCTGGATCTTCGGCAGCGCGTCCAGCGCGCTCTGCCAGCGCTCCAGGTCGCCGTGGCCCTTTTCCATCTTGGTGTCGAGTTGCGCTTGCAGGGTGTTGGCCCAGTCGGCCAGCGGCGTACCGGCCAGACGGCGGGCGAGGGGGGACAGATCAATCATGGCAAGGCAATCAACGAGGCAAAGTTAAGACACTGGAACCACGGCACGACTTTCGAGAACCCGGCGGCCAGCAGGCGTTCGCGGTGTTCTTCGAGGCTGTCGGGCTTCATGACGTTTTCGATGGCGCTGCGCTTCTGGGCGATTTCCAGTTCGCTGTAGCCGTTGGCGCGCTTGAAGGCGATGTGCAGGTCGGTGAGCAGCGCATGCTCCTCGGGGTCGTTGAAGCGCAGTTTCTCCGAGAGAATCAGCGCGCCGCCGGGCAGCAGCGCCTGGCGAATGCGCCCGAGCAGGGCCAGGCGCTGTTCGGGGGCGATGAATTGCAGGGTGAAGTTCAGCGCCACCACCGAGGCCGGCTGGAACTCCAGGGCGAGGATGTCGCCTTCGATCACTTCGACCGGCAACAGCTCCTGGAACATCGAGTCCTGGCCGTTGAGGTACTCGCGGCAGCGCTCGACCATGGCCGCTGAATTGTCTATGGCGATCACCCGGCAGCCGTCGGTGCGCACATGGCGGCGCAGGGCTTGGGTCACGGCGCCGAGGGACGAGCCCAGGTCGTAGAGCACGCTATTGGGCTGGGTGAACTGGGCGGCGAGCACGCCAAGGTTCTCGACAATGGTCGGGTAACCCGGCACCGAGCGCTTGATCATGTCCGGGAACACCCGCACCACGTCCTCGTTGAAGGCGAAGTCGGGCACCTGGGCCAGGGGCTGGGCGAAAAGGCGGTCGGGTTCTTTGCTCACGGCGGTTCCAGCGGTGGAGATAGAAAGAGGGGCGGCATTGTAGCCGCTGCCGCAGGCTGCGATAAGGCCCGAAGGGCCTTCAGGGCCTCAAGGGCGACACAAGGCGCCGCCCGGTGGATTCCCCGCCGGTGGCCCTGTAGCCACTGCCGAGCCCGCGAGGCTGCGCACGAGGACGTAGTCCTCGCCAAGCCTGCGCATGGAGTTTATCTGAAGGACCGCGGTGGCCGGTTTTACGGCCGCTTTGTCGGAATGCCGCCCAGACCGATCGCAGCCTCGCGGGCTCGGCAGCGGCTACAGGCTCAGCGGGGCTTCTGGCGGAAGGCCGACGCCGCGATCCCCCATTGCCCCAGCCAGTAACTGAGGATGATCAGGTAGGGCGCGGCATCGAAGGCCACCACAAAACGGCTGATGCCGATCACGCTGTCGGAGAACACAAAGGCCACGGCGCCGGCGGCGGCCAGTTGCGCCGAGCGCTTGGGCACGTCGCTGCCCAGGCGAGCCAGGGCGCGCCAGAGCATGGCGCTGATGGCCAGGCCATAGACGATCACCGGCACCAGCAACGGGCCGAGGCCATGGCTGATCAGGATGCCCAGCAACGCCGCGCCGACGACCAGGGCCAGCAGCAGGGGCAAGGGCGCCAGGCGCCGGCAATCGCTGGTATAGGCCTTGAGATAGGCCAGGTGCGCGACCAGGAAGGCGCCGAGGCCGAACACGAACAGGTCGGCGGGCCAGGCCAGCAGCACGTCGCCGAGCAGGGAGAACAACAGGCCGAGGCTGATCCAGCGGCGATAGTCGCTGGGGGGCGCATCGTGCAGCCAGCCGAGCAGGGCCAGCACCGGCAGCGGCTTGACCAGCAGGCACAGCAGGGTGGCGTGAATGCTCAGGCCGTAGAGGAAGGTCACCGCGCCCATCAGCGCCAGGATCAGCCAGCCCATGTCATTTGACCGAAATGGCGCAGTCGAAGGCTTTCACCGGCGCGACTTCCGGGGCCCAGGGCTGTTGATAGGTCAGCAGCAGGCGCCCGGTGCCGGCGGCGAAGGCCTGGAAACGCCAGGTGGACTGGCCGGCGCTGCCCACCAAGCCACTGTCTTCGGGGTTGCTGTAGACCTCGGGGCTGATTTTGCGCAGCACGCCGCCGGCCGAGTCCTGGATCGCCCAGCGATAACCCGTGGTCGGGTTGCTCGGCAGGGTCAGGATCAGGTTTTGCCCATTGCTCAGTTGCACTGGGCATTCGCTCTGGTTCTCGACCGTGACGTTGTGCTTGGGTTGGCTGGCGCAGGCGGCGAGCAGGGCGAGGCTGAGGGGCAGCAACAGGCGAATCGGTGACATGGGTCAGAAAGCTCCGGTCATGACAAAGGGCGAGCATAACCGAAGATTGAGGAATATGTGGTGGAGCAGGGCTGTTGTAGGAGCGAAGCTTGCTCGCGATGAACGATGACGCGGTGCGTCAGGTACTACGCGTTACCTTCATCGCGGGCAAGCCTCGCTCCTACAGGTCCAGGGTTAGAACAGCACTTTCGCCACATCGGCGAAACGCTTGGCAAAGTGCACGGTGATGCCTTCCTTGAGGTAGTCCGGCAGCTCTTCGAAGTGGCCGCGGTTGGCTTCCGGCAGGATCAGCTCGTAGAGCTTCTGCCGGCGCGCCGCGATGACCTTCTCGCGCACCCCGCCGATGGGCAGGACATGCCCGGTCAGGGTCAGCTCGCCGGTCATGGCCACGCCCTTTTTCGGCGGCTGGTTGCGTGCCAGGGACAGCAGGGCGCTGGCCATGGTCACCCCGGCGCTCGGGCCATCCTTCGGCGTGGCGCCTTCCGGCACGTGCAGGTGGACGAATGCCTCGTCGAAGAATTTGGCATCGCCACCGAATTGCTTGAGGTGCGAGGTGACGTAGCTGTAGGCGATTTCCGCCGACTCCTTCATCACATCGCCCAACTGCCCGGTGAGCTTGAAGCCACGGTTGAGGGTATGAATCCGCGTGGCTTCGATCGGCAGCGTGGCGCCGCCCATGCTGGTCCAGGCCAGGCCCGTGATCACCCCGGTGCCGCTGAGCACCTGCTCGTTGCGGAACACCGGCATGCCCAGGGACGCCTCCAGATCTTTCGGGCCGAGCTTGATCACCGCGTCCGGTTCTTCCAGCAGCCGCACCACGGCCTTGCGCACCAGTTTGCCCAGCTGTTTCTCCAGCTGGCGCACGCCGGCCTCGCGGGCGTAACCATCGATCACCGCGCGCAGGGCCGCGTCGCTGATACTCAGGTTGGCCTTGGACACACCCGCCTTTTCCAGCTGCTTGGGCCACAGGTGGCGCTTGGCGATGGCCAGCTTTTCCTCGGTGATGTAGCCCGACAGGCGAATCACTTCCATCCGGTCCAGCAACGGGCCGGGAATCGAATCCAGGGTGTTGGCGGTGCACACGAACAGCACTTTCGACAGGTCCAGGCGCAGGTCCAGATAGTGGTCGAGGAATTCCACGTTCTGTTCCGGGTCGAGGGTTTCCAGCAGCGCCGAGGCCGGGTCGCCCTGGTAGCTCTGGCCCATCTTGTCGATCTCGTCGAGCATGATCACTGGGTTCATCACCTCGACGTCTTTCAACGCTTGCACCAGCTTGCCCGGCAAGGCACCGATGTAGGTGCGGCGGTGGCCCTTGATCTCGGCCTCGTCACGCATGCCACCGACGCTGAAGCGGTAGAACGGCCGGCCCAGGGATTCGGCGATGGACTTGCCGACACTGGTCTTGCCCACGCCGGGCGGGCCCACCAGCAGCACGATGGAGCCGCTGATCTCGCCCTTGTAGGCGCCGACCGCGAGGAATTCGAGGATCCGGCTCTTGATGTCGTCGAGCCCGGCGTGGTGCTGGTCCAGCACCTTGCGCGCATGCTTGAGGTCGAGCTTGTCCTCGCCGTACACGCCCCAAGGCACCGCGGTGGCCCATTCCAGGTAGTTGCGGGTGACCGCGTACTCCGGCGAGCCGGTCTCGAGGATCGACAGTTTGTTCATTTCCTCCACGATGCGCTTTTGCGCTTGAGGAGGCAGGACCTTGCCAGCCAGGCGCTGCTCGAACTGCTCGATGTCGGCGCTGCGATCGTCCTTGGTCAGGCCCAGCTCCTGCTGGATGACCTTGAGCTGTTCCTTGAGGAAGAACTCGCGCTGGTGTTCGCCGATCTTGCGATTGACCTCGGCGGAAATCTCTTTCTGCAGGCGCGCGACCTCGACTTCCTTGCGCAGCATCGGCAGGACTTTTTCCATGCGCTTGAGCATCGGCACGCAGTCGAGCACTTCCTGCAGTTCGTTGCCGGTGGCCGAGGTCAGCGCGGCGGCGAAGTCGGTCAAAGGCGACGGGTCGTTGGGGCTGAAGCGGTTGAGGTAGTTCTTCAGCTCTTCGCTGTACAGCGGGTTGAGCGGCAGCAGTTCCTTGATCGCGTTGATCAGTGCCATGCCGTAGGCCTTGACCTCGTCGGTCGGCTCGCTCGGCTGGTGCGGGTATTCGACCTCCACCAGATAGGGCGGGCGATGGTGCTTGAGCCAGGTGCGGATGCGCACGCGGGTCAGGCCCTGGGCCACGAACTGCAACTTGCCGTTCTCGCGGCTGGCGTGGTGCACCTTGACCAGGGTGCCGTACAGCGGCAGGGCCGAGGTGTCGAAATGGCGTGGGTCTTCCGGCGGGGTGTCCATGAAGAACAGCGCCAGGGAATGGTGTTCGGACTTGCTCACCAGCTCCAGGGTTTCGGCCCAGGGTTCTTCGTTGACGATCACCGGCAAGACTTGCGCGGGGAAGAACGGCCGATTGTGGATCGGGATGATGTAGACCTTGTCCGGCAGATTCTGCCCGGGCAGGGCCAGGCCCTTGCCGGAGGACGTATGGAGTTCGGCGTTTTCCGGGTCGGCGTATTCACTCATGGTTTCAGGAAGTTCTTGCTGGTCGCTCATGGGGCACCTGCGCAATGGGGTATGCCAGGTTAGATGGGGCAGGTGACGAGCGGTTTCAATGGTGCCCGGGCCGGATCAATTATTTCAGTCCTTGTCGCCGCAACGCAGTGCAGCCTCCAAAGCGCTGATTGTGAGGCTGTCATTTCTGCGCAAGAACGTTGGTAAATTGGCGGTGACAAAAAAATGACTTTATGAACCCCCTGATTTTATTGCGTGATCTTCTTCTCTTGGCAGTCTAATCTGGACCGATTAAATGTTGTCAGGAAAATGGCATTTATTTGACGCATCTTTAGCTGCCCAGAGGGACGCGTAATGATCAAAGGACTTTTCAGCGGGGAGCGGCGGGTGTCGCCGTGGGGGTGCAGGGTCGACAACAGTGAGGTCGCGGCGACGAGAGCCGTCTCATGAAGTGGCGCCATACGTTCCAGGTAAGGATCACTGGGGTATTGGCGTTGTTGCTGTTGATCGTGATCGGGGTGGTGTATTTCGCCGTCAAGGCCGCGACCAATCATGCGGTGGAAAACCAGGCGCAAGTGCAGCTGCAAACCGGCGCCCGGGTCTTCGAACGCCTGCTCGAACTGCGCGGTCGGCGCTTGCGTTATGGCGTGGACTGGCTGGTGGTGGACTCGCAGTTCCGTGAAGCGGTGATCAGCGGCGACTCGCGGGCGATTCTGGAGGCGCTGCGTCAGCATGGCACTGGCACCCGCGGCAGCGAGCTGTTCGTGCTCGGCGCCGAAGGCACGGTGATCGCCAGCACCCTGGGGGCGATCGCCGAGCGTGAGCATTTCCCCTATGACCGAGCATTGCGCACGGCCCTGCGGCAGAGCAAAAGCATGTTGATCGTCGCGCTCAAGGGCCAGCCTTATCTGCTGGTCCAGGGGCAGGTACTGACGCCGATGCACATGAATCGGGTGGTCATGGCGTTTCGCATGGACGACCTGTTCGCCAGCGAGTTGCGCTCCATGAGCAACCTGGAGGTGTCATTCCTCACCCTGCAGGACGGGCGCGCGGGGGAGTTGTTCAGCACTCAGCCGGACATTTTCTGGGCGACCATCATCACCACCCTGCGCAATGCGTCCTGGCGCGCGCGACCACAGTTGAGCGATGCCCACGGCAAGCGCTTCCTCAATCAGGCCCTGCAACTGGCCAATACCGACGATCCCGACGACCCCAAGGTTCTGGCGTTGCTGCAAAGCCCGCTGGATCACGCCTTGCAGGCCTTCGCGCCGCTGGACCGCGAGTTCCTGGTAATTGCCCTGGTGGCGCTGGTGGTGTCGCTGGCCGGCGCCCTGTTCATGGCGCGGCGGGTGTCGCGGCCGTTGAATGTGCTGGCCGATGCCGCCCAACGCATCGGCGCCGGCAACTACCAGGTGCCGGTGGTGCTCAAGCGCACCGACGAGTTCGGCTTGCTGGCCGAGGCGATCAACGCCATGCAGAGCGGGATTGCCAGCCGCGAGCTGCAACTGGCCCACAACGCCCTGCACGACCCCCTGACCGGCCTGCCCAACCGGGCGCTGGCCATGGAGCGCCTGAGCAACGCCATCAGCGCCGGGCGCAAGGTGGTGCTGCTGTACCTGGGCATCGAGGACTATCGGGCGATCAACGAAGGCCTGGGCCCGGAAGGGGTGGAGCAGATGATGCGCGAAGTCAGCCGGCGGCTGTCGGAGACGGTGTCCACCGGCGACACCGCCGCGCGCATCACCGCCAACGAGTTTCTGTTGCTGCTGGAAAATACCGAGATCGATGGCGCGGTGGCCATGGCCGACCGGCTCCATGCGTTATTGAGCCGGCCGCAGCCCCTGCGTGGCGATGAAGTGCAGCGCCAGGTGTGCATCGGCGTGGCGGTCTACCCCACCGACGGGCAATCGGCGGAAGAGCTGATCAGCCGCGCCGCCATCGCCCGCCACGACGCGGCCGCCCAGCCCGGTTACCTGCAGATCTACCAGCAGGACCGCGACCTGGCCCATCAGCGCCAGATCGGACTGATCCGCGACCTGCGCCGGGCCGCGGCGGAAGGCGAGCTGTTCTTGCTGTACCAGCCCAAGCTGGACCTGCGTCACGGCCATGTGCACCAGGCCGAAGCCCTGCTGCGCTGGCAGCACCCGGAGTTCGGCATGGTCTCGCCGACGGAGTTCATTCCCCTGGCCGAGCGCACCGGCAGCATGAACAGCCTGACCCTGTGGGTGATCGAGGAGGGCATGCGGCAACTGGCCGAATGGAACATGCGCGGGCTGCATCTGCAGTTGTCGCTGAACATCTCGGCGGACGACCTGCATGGCCACGACCTGGCGGCGCGGGTGAGCGTGTTGCTGCAGCGTTATCGATTGTCCGCCGAGCAGCTGATTTTCGAGATCACCGAAAGCGCCATCATGCGTCACCCGGAGCAGGCGCTGGAGGTGTTGCAGAGCCTGCGCGACTGCGGCATCAGCCTGTCGGTGGACGACTTCGGCACTGGCTACTCGTCGCTGGCGCAATTGCAGCGGCTGCCGGTGCAGGAGCTGAAGATCGACCAGTCGTTTATCCGCAACCTCGACGAAACCAGCGGCGACGCGGTGATCGTGCGTTCCACCATCGAGATGAGCCACAACCTGGGGCTCAAGGTGGTGGCCGAAGGGGTGGAGCAGGAGCGCAGCCTGCGCCTGCTGGAGCGCTGGCATTGCGACACGGCCCAGGGCTACCTGATCAGCCGGCCGCTGACTGCCACAGCCTTCGAGGCCTGGCTGTTGAAGTCGCGGATTTCCAGCTGAGCAGCCCTGTGTGGCCGCGGCCGCACTGGGCGCTGCAGCCGCCCTGCTTCACGGTGTGAAGCCTGGCGCCATCAACCCTCGGCGATGGGCCGCGGCTTACTGCTTGGTGCACTCGGCGGGGAGTGCTACGACGCCGCCCATGGAGGCGAAGGCGACCATGCCGCCACTGGGCAGGATGCAATTGTATTCGCCGTTGCTGGTGCTGGCGGTGAAGTAGGTCTGGGAAGCGTCGCTGCGCACATTGGAGACCGTGGTCACGGGCTTGCCGAGGGTGGTCTGGGCGCGGTTCTTGAGGTCGTCGTTGCTGGGTTTGGCAATGGCGCAACCGCCCAGGGCGAGAGCCAGGATGCCGAGCAGGGCGAGGGGACGAGCAGTGGGGTGGAGGTTCATGGTGATTCTTCCTTGGCATTGTTGTGTTTTCTACGGCGCAGCCGACCCCGACACCGCAGAGCGGCGGTGTTGAGAAGAGCGAGTGAGTGGTTGGCACTATATCGCCGGGGTGGGGGAGGGTCGATTAGCACAGATGGGCTAATGTCCCTTTGCAATTGCGGGGGGCGGGGTATGGGGGCAGGGCCGGCAGAAGGTCGCCGGCCCCGGCTCGGGATTCAGCTCAGCAGTTGTTCCTGCAGGCGCCGGCCGAGTACGTCCAGCAGGTCGCAACCGTCGCGCAGGGGGATGACGCAGAGCTGGGCGAAATCCTGGAGCAGCGCCGGGTTGCCGTGCAGGTTGGCGTCGCTGGCGAGGTTTTCCAGCAACTGGGCCGCGGCGCGGATGCGGTGGGCGGCGGCTTCGTGCAGCACATCCAATGGCGCCTCGGTGTCGATCAGCAAGGCGGGGATGGTGCAGTCGTTGCTGGTCAGGGCCATGTAGCGGCGGGGTGAGGTGTCGTCGATGAGCGCGGGTGGATCGGGAACGACTTTTTTCATTGAACTGGCTCCGGGTAGGGATCTGAGCCGCCAACAGCCTTCCTACGGGCTTGGGTGGCAGCCGTGCGCGGGGTAGGAACCGAATACCCAGGGACTCGGCCACGTCGAAACGTGCCCGCGCACAGCCGCCGCGGCTGATCTTACGGACACCTCAAAGGGGCCGCAATCAGTCGGGACGCGTACGCGCCAAGGGTCATCAAAAGGGTTCCTACGCCCTGTCACTGAATTGGCAGTGACAGACCAAACCATAGAGTCCGAGGCCCGGCGGGACAAGGTGATGGGAGTCGACGCGTGTTGTAGGAATTTTCGCCATAACCACTGCCACACCGATCTCGGCTCAACATTGGCCCTGTAGCCGCTGCCGAGCCCGCGAGGCTGCGATCGTCTGCGTAGCAGACGCAAGGGCGGTGTCCCCCATCAGCCTGATACACCGCGTTGTCTGGTTTAGCGTCCGCTTTGCGGCCGATCGCAGCCTCGCGGGCTCGGCAGCGGCTACATGAATCGTTATCGCCCGGGAGGCTGGTGGTGGTTGGGCGGGCCCTATCGCGAGCAAGCTCGCTCCTACAGGTATTGCACCGTCCTTGTAGGAGCGAGCTTGCTCGCGATGACGTCAGGCCGGGCAATACAAAAATGAAAGGCCGAAGAAGCTCCCTCCAAACGCCATCCACAAAAAAAGGCGGCTACCCGCAGGTAGCCGCCTTTTCATTCACCGCCGGTAAGGCTTATTCCGACAGTTTGTAGGCGATGATGTAGTCGCCCATCTTGGTGCCCAGCGAGCCGTGGCCACCCACGACCACCAGCACGTACTGCTTGCCATCCTTGCCGGTGTAGCTCATTGGCGTGGCCTGGCCGCCCGCTGGCAGGCGGGATTTCCACAGTTCCTTGCCGTTGTTCACGTCATAACCGCGGATGTACTGGTCCAGGGTGCCGCTGAGAAAGCCCACGCCACCGGCGGTGACCATCGAGCCGCCCATGCTCGGCACGCCGATGGGCAGGCCGATCGGTACCGGCGAGCTGTCGCGGCTGGTGCCGTTCTTGTGCTTCCACACCACTTTGTTGGTGGTCAGGTCGATACCGGCCACGTAGCCCCAGGCCGGGGCCTGGCAAGGTACGCCGAACGGCGACATGAACGGATGCATGATCACCGCGTACGGCGCGCCGGTGTTGGGTTGCACACCGGAGGTTTCGCTTTCGCGCTTGCTGCCGGCGGCGACTTCGGCGCGCGGCACCAGCTTGGAAACGAAGGCCATGTAGTTCGGGCTGGTGAACAGCAGGTGACGGACCGGGTCGATCGACACGCTGCCCCAGTTGAACACACCGACGTTACCCGGATAGACCAGGCTGCCCTGGATCGACGGCGGGGTGTACTGGCCTTCGTAGCGCAGTTCCTTGAACTGGATGCGGCACAGCATCTGGTCGAACGGCGTGGCGCCCCACATGCCTTTTTCTTCCAGCGGCGGCGGCAGCAGGTTCAGGTCCGAACGGGCCTGGGTCGGCGCGGTGTGGTCACCTTCGACCGCACCACCCGGCGCCGGCACTTCCTGGATCGGCACGATCGGGGTGCCGTCGCGACGGTCCAGCACATACAGGCTGCCTTGCTTGGTCGGCTGAATCAGCGCCGGCTTGATGCCGTCCGCGGTCTTCATGTCCACCAGGGTCGGCTGGCTGCCCACGTCCATGTCCCACAGGTCATGGTGGGTGAACTGGTAGTTCCAGCGCAGCTTGCCGGTGTCGATGTCCAGGGCCACGGTGCCGGCGCTGAACTTCTCGGCGCCCGCGGTGCGGTTACCGCCCCATTGGTCAGGCATCTGGTTGCCCAGCGGCAGGTAGACCAGGCCCAGCTTCTCGTCGACGCTGGCCAGGGACCACATGTTCGGCGAGTTGCGGGTGTAGGTCTGGCCTTCCGGCAGCGGCGTGGTGACGTCGGGGTTGCCGGCGTCCCAGTTCCACACCAGGTGACCGTCGTGCACGTCGAAGGCGCGGATCACGCCGGACGGTTCGTTGGTCGACTCGTTGTCGGTCACGTGGCCGCCGATGATCACCAGGTTACGGGTGATGGCGGCCGGCGACGTCGAGTAGTAGCCGCCCGGGGTGAACGGGCCGATACCGGCCTTCAGGTCCACGGCGCCTTTGTTGCCGAAGTCTTCGCAGACCTTGCCGGTGTCGGCGTTGATCGCGATCAGGCGCGCGTCGGCGGTCGGCAGGAACAGGCGACGCGGGCAGCTGGCGGCGATCGCCTGGCCGGCGGCCGAGAGGCTGGCCGGGGTGCTGATGGCGTCGCTTTTGTTGAAACTGGCTTCGTCGTAGTACGACACGCCGCGGCAGGTCATGTGTGCCCAGCCACGGAAATCATCGCCGTTCGGGCCCTGGATTTTCGGGTCGAAACGCCAGATTTCCTTGCCTGTGTCCGGGTCCAGCGCCAGCACCTGGCTGTGGGCGGTGCAGGCATAGAGCATGCCGTTGACCTTCAGCGGGGTGTTCTGGTTGGTGATTTCCACCGGGTCCTTGGCGGTCGGCATGTCGCCGGTGCGGATGCGCCAGGCTTCCTGCAGCTTGCCGATGTTGGCCGGAGTGATCTGGGTCAGCGGCGAGTAGCGGTCACCGAACTCGGTGCGGCCATACGCCTGCCAGTCGCCTTCGGGCATGGTCGGCGCGGCGCTGGTGGTGTCGGCGCTTGCACGGCCCAGTTCGCCCGAGATCTCGCCCGGGTGGGTGAACTGGCTGTTGATCGCGGCACCGCCGGCCAGGACCACGGCCACGCCCAGTACCGCGGTGCTTACAGGCGCCGGGCCGTTGCGCAGCAGCGGACGACGGAACCATGGCAGCAGCAGAACCACGCCCAGGGCAAAGAACAGCGACAGGCGTGGCACCAGTTGCCACCAGTCCAGGCCGACTTCCCACAGCGCCCAGACGGAGCTGGCGAACAGCACCACCCCGTAGACGAGCAGCGCGGCACTACGACCGGCCAGCAGCAGGATGCCGCTGACGATCAGGCCAATACCGGCCAACAGGTAGTACAGCGAGCCGCCGAGCATGCTCAGCTTGATCCCCCCGGCCAGCATGGCCAGGCCCATTAGCAGCAGCAAGATGCCGAGCAGGCTCGGCAGCAGGCGGCTCGGACTTGAAGCACCCTCAGTGCTCATAGTGTGGTTCTCCGTGACGTTTAAGGTAGTCCCGCGCTTGTTCACTGTAGATGACGATCAGGCGCGGGCATGGTTCAGCAGTGTTTGGGAAAAACAGTTTTATTCAGATTGGCGCGTTGCCGGTGCGCCTCAGAACGAGCTCTGGATCTTGATCCCGCCGATCAGCGCGTCGTCGACCTTGTCCACGCCACCCGGGTGGCGGATGTATTGCAGGTTCGGGCGCACGGTCAGCCAATTAGTGACATGCACGCCGTAGTACAGCTCGGCGCTGTATTCGGTGTCCTGGGGCGGCAGGTAGGCCGGGTTGTCGTAGTCCTGGATGAGGTTGGCCTGGTTGCTCGCTTCGGCGTTCTTGCGGTAGGCCGGGTTGACGTGGACCCGGGCCATGGCGAAGCCGATGTCGTCCTTGGCGCGTGCATCGAACAGGCCTTTGTAGACCAGGCCGGCCTGGACGTAGTTGTCGATGGCGTTGGTCTTCTTGTCGTGCATCGTCGCGTTGGCGAACAGGCTCAAGCCGCGCGAGTGGTCGCTGGCCAGGCTAGTGATCTGCTGTTGCGCGCCCAGCCACAGGCCGTGCTTGCTCGAACTGCTGCGATAGGCCTCGCCGCTCAAGGCCGCCGGCTGGCCGTTGCTGTCCTTGTACACGTCGCTGGCCTTGGCGCTGCTGTAGTAGTAACCGGCGCGGTATTCACCCGGCAGGCCGCCCGGCTTCGGCGTCCACACCAGTTCCACTGGCAGCAGGGTGCCCTGGGTGCCGCTGCCGCTGAGCTTGAAGCCATTGCCGCGCTCGAGGTTGGACGGGTTCTGCTCATAGGCGCCGATCTGCGCGTAGAGCTCAGGGGTCAGGTGATATTTGACCCGCAGCGCCCACTGGCTGACCGGCCAGTTGTACCAGACGCTGCCGGCCCAGTTGCCGACCTGGGAGCCACAGAACGCCAGGTTCTGGAAGTCGCAGGGGAAGCTGTTGAAGTCTTCGCCCTGGCCGAACCGGCCGACCTTGATATCGAGTTTCTGGTCGAAGAATTTCTGCTGGTACCACATCTGCGTCAGGCGCCAGGTCTGGCCGCGGCCCCAGACTTCCTGGGCCGAGGTGAAGCCACCGACCCGCGGGTCGTTGATGCGGTCGTTGCTGATGTTGTCGCCGTCGCGCTTGGTGATGGTCAGTTGGAACTCGGCATCGTTCCAGCCGAGGATCTTGCCCAGGTCCAGGTGGCTGCCGAAGGCGAACTGGTCGCTGAAGCGCGCGGTGCGGTCATGGTCGTAACCGCCATGCAGGTTGGCGCCCATTTCGCCGACGAAGTCGATCTTGAAGTCGTAGCCTTTTTTCGCCAGCTCGGTGCGGTTGCCATTCCAGTCGCCGAGCATCCACGGGGACTCGCTGTTGAAGGCCGGCGCGGCCTGGGCGCAGGTAGCCAGGCCGAGGGCGCTGAGCAGGGCCATGGTTTTCTGGCTGGCGGAAGGGTGAAAGACAGCGCTGTCTTTGAGAGGCTTGAAATTAGGCATAAGTTGTCAGGTAAGGGCTTTTTATAAGTGGTCAGAAACAGGGGATATCGCGCATTGCGAACCTTGGGGATCGAAAGCGGTAGCCACTGTTTTAAGGAAAAAAAACGATTCAGCGTTGGGGGCGTAAGGATAAAGCGCCTCCTCCTGGAGAGAAAGCGCTTTTAGTGACATGAATCATTTCGGATTTGGTAACAGTGTGTTTTTTCTATCCGTTTGTATTCGGCACGGAACTACCGTCAATCTTCGTGGGTTTATCCCACTTCAATAGGGCAAGTCGTTCTACTTTGAATAACTTGCTCCTGTGTCGGTCTGGCCCAACCGTTTCAGACTTCTTTTCTCCAGCCGGAGAACGTGATGGACGTTCCTTCTTCCTCTTTGTCCTTGATCTCAATCTTGTAAGTACCGCCGCCCACCACGCCGTCAATCAGGGCCTTTTCATCGTTGGCGCGTAACTCGGCGCCTTTTGCCTGCTCCTGGTAAAACTTCACGACCTCGGAGAACGGCGCATAGGTTTGCAACAAGACCTCGAAATCATGCCGTGGCCGGCCGGCCAGTTCGTCGTAGTCTCCGTAAATCGGCGCGCCTTTCAGGCCCGGGGTGGTGAAAAAACCATCGACGCCCGCGCCCACCAGGTGGGAGTCTTTGGGTAACAACGCAAGCATCGCCTTCGGGAAATCCGCAGGCAGTTGCGAGGCATTCCAAGATGCTTTTTTCGGGTCAGTGGTGATGTATTCGACCGTGGCAATCTTTTGTGCGTTGGCACGTGCCTCGGGATCTTCACTTTCGGCCCAGAACGCGACCATTGGCGGCAACTGTTTGCTCCAGGCAATGATTGGCTCGGCGTCACTCTTCTGGGCATCTTTGGCCTGGAAGATAGTCAGCACGGTTTCGGGCCCCGGATTGCAGGACAACGACTCTGTCTTCGATTTGACGGTGCAGTGTCCATTCACCAGGCCTACGGCGATCAACTGCCCCTTGTCGTTCAACAGCAGCGCGGCGCGTTCATCGCCGTGATCGTGATCCATGGCCGTGAGCATTTTGCGCCCGGTAGGTACGCCCTCTTTGAATGTCGAGAACTCTGAATCCAGGGAATCCAGCACTTGCGTCACGATCATGGAGCCGTCGCTGGTGAAACTGCCGGTGGCGTAGCCGATGAAGTCAATTAGGGCCGCGCGAACTGCCGGATCTTCATTGAGTTGTGGCGGTCGGGCGGGGGCAGGGGCATCGGTGAGCAGCAGCACGGTTGTGCCATCCGCGCGTCTTTCCGAGTGAAGTGACAGTGCAGTGGCGTCAAGCGAGAGGGTGAGTGCTAAAAGCAAGGCGAACGGGCGTGTGAGGGTAAACAAGGGGCAGTCCTTTACTGGGTGGAGATCCGTTTTTTCGGGAGGCCGGTGTGGAGGGCAATGTTCCAGGTCGTACAGGGGCTGTACTCGACCCTGGTAATGCCAGGCATCGGCGTAATCGCGCGCATTTTGCACCTGTCACGGCATGGCGGTACAGGCCGGGATTGCAGAGCGTCCTGCAAGCCCGGCGCTGAGGGGGAATCAATGGGAGGGGGGAGAGGAAAATCGCAGCCAGAAGGCTGCGATTTGGGGAGGGCTCAGAAGGTGGTGCGCAAGCCGACCTCGATGCTGCGCCCCTGGGCCGGGGCGATGTCGCGCAGGATCGAGCTGGCGTAGCGCACGGTCTGGTTGGTCAGGTTCTCGCCCTTGACGAAGGCCAGCCACTGGCTGCTGCCGATGTCGAAGTGGTAACCGGCGCTGGCGCCCAGGGTGGTGTAGCCGTCGGTGCCGCTTTCGTTGTCCGGCACGCGACGCTGGCTGGCGGCGTGTTCGACATCGATGCGCGCCTGCCAGCGATCCAGTTCCCACAGCAGGCCGCTGTTCAGGCGCAGCGGCGCGATGCGTGGCAGGGCTTCACCGTTGTCCAGATTCTTGGCGCGGGTGTAGTCGCCGGACAGTTCCAGGGCGAACTTGCCGTAGGCGCTTTCGCCGAGCTTCCAGTGGTCCTGGGCCTCGATCCCGGCAAACCGCGCGCGGACCCCGGAGTAGGTGTATTCCGGCATGCCGCCTGCGTCTTCCTCGCCTTCATCGTTGAGGGTACGACCGCTGCCGAGCAGCCCGATGTAGTTGGAGAAGTGGCTGTAGAACACCCCGACGCTGCCTTTGTGGGTGCCGTTGTCGAAACGCAGGGCCAGGTCGCTGGACACGGCTTTTTCTTTCGACAGGTTGGCGTCGCCGACTTCATAGGTGCCGGTGGCCACGTGGGCGCCGTTGGCATACAGCTCGTAGAAGGTCGGCGCGCGTTCGGTGTAGCCCAGGGTGGCGGCCACGGACCAGATCGGCGTCAGGGTGTAGACCGCGCCGGACGACAGGCTGCCGGCGGTGAAACTGTTGGAGCTGTCGGCCTGGCTAAAGCGCTCGTTGCCTTTGCTGTCCGGGTCGACGCGGGTGTGTTCCAGGCGCCCGCCGAGGCTGAGTTTCAGGCGCTCGGTGGCCTGCAATTCTTCGAGGATGAACAGCGCGGCGCTGTCGGTATCGGTCTGGGGTACGAAGGCTTCTTCGCCGAGCGCGGAAAATTCGCTGCGGCTGACCTGGGTGCCGATCACCCCATTGAGCGGGCCGAGGGGCTGGTGGCGCGCTTCGACCCGGGCTTCGTAACCCTTGTTCTTGAAAATGGTGCCGGTCTCGCCGCCTTCGATTTCGCGGTGCTCGTAATCGGTGTAGCCGGCGTCGAACTTCAGCGAGCTGAAGGGGCCGTCGAGGTTGCGCAGTTCCGAGGCGAAGGCGTAGTGATCCTGCTTCATGCGGATGCGCACGTCGTCTTCGGCGGGCGAGCCGTAGTTGGAGTCGTAGTTGCTGTAGGACAGCCCGGCGTAACCGTCGTCCCAGGTGTAGGAACCGCCGATGGCGCCGCCGTCCTGACGGCCGTCGCTGTTGCCCAGGCGGCCTTTTTTGCCGTTGCCGTCTTCACTCGCTGGGGCGTGGCGGCTGCGGGCGTAGCCGGGGATTTTCAGGTCGTTGAACTGCCGCGAGTTGGCGTCCAGGTGCAAGGCGAAGGTGCCGTTGCCGGCTTCCAGCTTGCCCGCGCTGCTGCGGGTGGTGTCGGCACCGCCGTAACGCAATTCACCGGCACCGTGGATGCCTTCGATGGCTGCGGTGGGGATGCGGTTGTCGAAGGTGTTGACCACGCCGCCGATGGCGCTGCCGCCATACAGCAGGGCGGCCGGGCCGCGGACGATCTCGATGCGCTCGACGTTGACCGGGTCCAGCGGCACGGCGTGGTCGTAGGACAGCGACGACGCATCCAGGGCGCCGACACCGTTGCGCAGCAGGCGAATGCGATCGCCGTCCAGGCCGCGAATGATCGGCCGGCTGGCGCCCGGGCCGAAGTAGGACGAAGACACGCCCGGCTGTTTATTCAGGGTTTCGCCGAGGCTGCCTTGTTGTTGCAGGGTCAGCTCGTCGCCTTCCAGTACCGTGCTCGGCGCTGCCGTTTGCTGGCTGCCCAGGGGGTTGGCGGTGATGACCTGCGGTTGCAACTCCAGGGCGTGGGCCTGGGAGGCGAACAGCAAGGCGGCGGACAACGGCGTCAGGCGCCAGAGTAAGGAGCGAGAAGGGCGGTGGGCAGAGAGGGACATCGGTCATTCCTTGGCAAGCGCGAGGCTGTGCGCTTTGAGTCAAAAGAGAACAGGCGTGACACGGCGAGGTGTCTGGATCAGGGGGTTGTTTTGTATTGATACAATATAACATATCTTTCTGCGCAAAAAGAAAGGAACTTTTCAGGAGAAGGGGGCATTCGTTCCGATGTAGCCGCTGCCGCAGGCTGCGATCGAGCGGAACGCTCGCGGCGATCTCAGGTGCATGAGCGCCTTCGGCGCTATCGCAGCCTGCGGCAGCGGCTACAGTTGATGAGTGTTCGCCCTTCCACGGGCTCGAAGCCTCGGCTAAGGTGCGCGACTTCCTTTTTCTCTTGCTCGAAGGCCCGGCATGACTGCAACGAACAACGACCCGCTGCACGGCGTCACCCTGGAACAGATCCTCAAGGCGCTGGTGGAACACTACGAATGGCAGGGGTTGGCCGAGCGCATCGATATCCGTTGCTTCAAGAGCGACCCGAGCATCAAGTCGAGCCTGACCTTTCTGCGTAAGACGCCCTGGGCGCGGGAGAAAGTCGAGCAGCTGTACGTGAAACTGCAGCGCACCAAACGCCCGCTCTAAGGACCTTCGATGGCTGTCGAGCCGGTTTTTCCTTCAGGCGGCAAACGGCTGTTCACCGCGTTGGCCGCGTTGCTCGGCTGGTTGGCGCTGACGATCCAGCTGTACCTGATCCTCCATCTGCGCTGGACGGTGGACGCCAGCCTGCTGGGCGGGCTGATCAACTTTTTCAGTTTCTTCACCGTGCTCACCAACACCCTGGTGGCGGTGGTGCTGACCTGCGCCTTGAACCTGCGCAGCTCGCGCGGGCAGCGGTTCTTTCTGCAACCCTGGGTCAGCAGCGGCATCGCGGTCAGCATTGTGGTGGTGGGGCTGGCGTACAGCCTGTTGCTGCGTCACCTGTGGCATCCCCAGGGCTGGCAGTTGGTGGCGGACGAGTTGCTGCACGACGTGATGCCGCTGCTGTTTCTCGTCTACTGGTGGTGCTGCGTGCCCAAGGGCCGCCTGGGGCTGCAACATGTCGCCGGGTGGATGCTCTACCCGCTGCTGTACTTCGCTTATGTGCTGCTGCGCGGGCACGTGCTGGGGCTGTATCCCTATCCTTTTCTCGACGTGGGCAAGCTGGGCTATGCGCAGGCGTTCGTGAATGCGCTGGGGATTCTGGCGGGGTTCGTGCTGGTGGCGCTGCTGTTGGTGGGCATTGATCGGTGGCGGGGAGCTGGCTCGGTGTCATCTGGCTGAATGCTTTCGCGGGCAAGCCTCGCTCCTACAGAGGCGGGTCTGTAGGGACGAGGCTTGGCAGTCCGTCACTCTTCTTCGCTACTGTCCAGGCGCCAATAACCGGCGGCCTTGACGAACTCGTCGTCGAGCCGGTGTTCGTCCAGCAGCACCCGGCGAATCTGCCGCGAGACTTTGCTTTCCGTGGCTACCCAGGCGTACAGCTTGCCACTCGGCACCTGCAGCCCGCGCACGGTGCCGATCAGGTCCTGCTGGTCGCCGTCGCGCTCGACCCAGATCACCTCGACCTGCGCCGCGCTCTGCAGCACCTGGCGCTCGGCGGCGTCCTGGATCTCGATCACCGCCAGCACCCGGCGCCCGGCCGGCAATTCTTCCAGGCGCCGGGCAATCGCCGGCAGCGCGGTTTCATCGCCGATCAGCAGGTAGCTGTCGAAGATGTCCGGCACGATCATCGAGCCGCGCGGCCCGCCGATATGCAGGAACTGACCGGGCTTGGCCTGCTCGGCCCAGGTCGAGGCAGGGCCGTCGCCGTGCAGCACGAAATCGATATCCAGTTCACCGATGTCCAGGTCGTAGCGTCGTGGCGTGTAGTCGCGCATGGCCGGCATCGCGCCGTTGTCCTTGCCCGGGCCCAGCACCAGGGTTTCCAGGGCCGCCTGCTGTTCGGCGTTCTGCGGGAACAGCAGCTTTATATGGTCGTCGCTGCCCAGGCTGATGAAACCGGCCAGTTCCGGCCCACCCAGGGTGATGCGGCGCATGCGCGGGGTCAGGTCGACCACCCGCAGCACTTCCAGGCGGCGGCGTTTGATCTCGTGGCTGACTCGATGAATCGATGGCGAATTGTCTACGGTCATTCAGCTGACTCCTGAGCAGAAGGGTTGGCCGGGCCGTCGACGATGGCGCGGGCGGTGTTGTTCAGCAGGTCGCGGACTCGCAGTATTTCTTGCGGGTTCCAGCGGCCGTGGTGCATCTGCAGGGCGTGGCGCAGGTTGTGCACCGCCTCGTGGATTTCCGCCGGGCGATCGTGGCCGCGCAGCGAGCGCTTGCTGACGTCGATGCGCATGCGCACGCCATCCAGGG
Source organism: Pseudomonas sp. GW821-FHT09E12 (assembly GCF_059416085.1). Classification (NCBI taxonomy): domain Bacteria; kingdom Pseudomonadati; phylum Pseudomonadota; class Gammaproteobacteria; order Pseudomonadales; family Pseudomonadaceae; genus Pseudomonas; species Pseudomonas sp. GW821-FHT09E12. The sequence continues at coordinate 73,588 of NZ_JBWKOM010000006.1, forward strand.
CAATCGCCTGGTCCTGTAAGGACAGACGGCCGGCCTCGGTCACGCTGTAGCGTTTTTTCCCGCCTTCGGCGTCGCCGCTGATCAGTTCGCTCTCTTCGAGGAAGGTCAGGGTCGGGTAGATCACGCCCGGGCTGGGGCTGTAGGCGCCATCGAACATGCCTTCGATCTGGCGGATCAGGTCGTAGCCGTGGCACGGCTGCTCGGCGATCAGCGCCAGCAACAGCAACTTCAGGTCGCCGGGGGCGAAGACCCGCGGGCCACGGCCGCCGCGTTCGCGCCCGGGGCGTTTTTCGAAACCGTCGTGGCCGTCGCCGTACTCGCGGTGGGGGTGGTGGTGTTCTCTCATTTTCTCTTTCTCCTGTGCGGTTAAGACATAACTTAAGATATATCTTAATCGCCGCGCAAGTACTTCCGTGCTGGCCACACCAGCCATTTGTCGCAGAGGGAGAGAATCGAGACAGTCCGTAGCCGCTGCCGAGCCTGCGAGGCTGCGATCGAGGACGCAGTCCTCGCAAAACGGCCTCCGCAGTGGTACCTGGAGCAACGGGGTTGCCCGGTTTGCGGCCGCTAGGCAGCCGATCGCAGCCTCGGCAGCGGCTACAGGCGGCTACGTTGCGGGGGGAGGTTTCAGCGTTGGGCCAGGCTGCCCAGGCATTGGGTATTGCTGCCCGGTTGCAGGTACGGCGTGAGGATCGGCGCCATGCCCTTGAGCACCTGGACCGGCAAGGCCGAGGTGAACTTGAAGGCTTGCGCCGAGACGCCCGGCACATAGGCGGTCAGGGTGCCGAAGTGGTGTTCGCCGATATAGAACACGAAGGTGGCGGTGCGGTTGATGGATTTCGAACTGAGAATCCGCCCGCCGGAGCCAATGGCCTCGATACGGTTGTCGCCGGTGCCGGTCTTGCCGCCCATGGCCAGCGGCGTTCCGTCGGCCAGCTTGAAGCTGCCGGAGAGGCGCTTGGCGGTACCGGCATCCACCACTTGCGACAGGGCGCCGCGCAGCGCCGTGGCCACTTCCGAAGGCATCACCCGCTTGCCCTCGGCCGGGTCGTTGACCAGCTTGGTTTCATACGGCGTATCGGCGGCGAAATGCAGGCTGTCGATACGCAGGGTCGGCATGCGCACACCGTCGTTGAGAATGGTGCCGACCAGTTCGGCCAGCGCCGCAGGGCGATCGCCGGAACTGCCGATGGCGGTCGCCAGTGAGGGCACCAGGTGGTCGAACGGATAACCGACTTTCTGCCAGCGCTGATGAATGTCGAGGAACGCCTCGATCTCCAGCATGGTGCGGATGCGGCTGTCCCGCGCGCTCTTGTGCCGGCTCTTGAATAACCAGCTGTAGACCTCCTGGCGCTCGAATTCGCTGGCTTTGACGATCTCGCTGAACTTGGCGTCGGGGTGGTTCAGCAGGTAGCCGAGCAGCCACAGGTCCAGCGGGTGCACCTTGGCGATGTAGCCCTGGTCGGGCAGGTCGTAGGAGCCGGGGCCGTAGCTGTAATAGAGCTTGTCCAGGCGTTCGTCGGTGAGTTTCTCGGTGAGCTTGGCGCCCTTGAGGTGCGAGCGCACGAAACTGTTGAAACTCTCCTGGCTGGCTTCCGGCAGCAGGTAGCGGTGCACGGCCGCCAGGCGGATCGGCGTCGGGTGCATGCTGTCGAGGAAGGTGTCCAGGCGCGCCTGGGTGTCCTTGTTGCGGTATTTCTTCCAGAACCGCAGGAGGAAAGAAGTGCCCTCGCGGTCGGCGAACTTGGCCAGGTATTCCTGGCGTCGCGGGTCGCCGTCGTCCTTGAGCAGGTTGGCGCTGTTGCTCGGACCGGCATAGGTGCTGTAGCGCACCAGGTCGCGCATCAGGCGGATGAAGGGCAGGTTGATCGACTCGCGCAGGGCGTCGCGCAGGGTCGGCATGCGGCCGTTGTCTTCCTTGCGGAAGTTATGAAAGGTGTGCAGCCCGCCGCCGGTGAAAAAACTCTCGCCGGGGCTGGCCGAGTATTTGCGGTCCAGGGCCGCCTCGAGCATTTTCGGCAGGCTGCGGTCGCTGTTCTGGATCAGGTAGTCCACGGCCCAGCGGCTCAGGCGGTCCTGTTCGGCGATCTCGACTTTCTTCAGCACCGCCGGGGTTTCGGCGCCGTACTGCTCGTACAGTTCGGCAATGATCTGCAGGTAGGTGGTCAGGACCCGCAGCTTGGCGGTGGAGCCCAACTCCAGCTTGCTGCCTTCGTTGATGTCGAAGGGCTGGTCGGTGCTGTCGGTCTGGACCCGCACCCGCGAACCGTCCGGCGTCAGCTCGAGCAGGGTGAAGCTGTAGCGCACCTGGGTGGTGCTGGTCGGCGTCAGCAGGCGTTCGCCGAGCAGGCCAATCTCGGCGGCGAACACCGGGTCGGCCAGGTGCTTGAGGTACTCGGTGGCCTGGCGTTGCAGGTCGCTTTGCAGGGTGCTGGTGGCGGACAGGTCGAGGCGATCGAGGTCGTACAGCGGCCGGTTGAGCAAGCCGGCCAGGCGACTGCGGGCGACGCTGATGCCCTTGTTGGTTTCGATCGGCTGGATCGTCGGTTGCTGCACCCAGTCGCGGAAGGTGGCCTTGCTGGCCAGGGCGGCGGCCGACAGCGGCGCATCGATCACGCCATTCTGGGTCAGCACGCGGATATGGCTGTCGGTGAGTTCGGCCAGTTCCCGGCGGCCCTTGGACAGGTAATGCGAAGGCCGGCGCTGGGCGATCATCAACGACAGCACCTGGCGCAGGGCCAGGCCGCGTTGCGCCAGGCTCTGCGGATCGCTGGCGGTGCTCGCCAGTTGCTCGTTGACCTGGGCGAAGTCGGCGCCGTACCAGACCCGCAGCCCTTCGGCCATGCCATGCACTTCACCGTGGCCGGGCACGGCCGACAGCGGCACGCTGTTGAGGTAGTCGCGAATGATGCGCCGCCGGGCCTCGAGGGTCTGCTGGCCGCCCTGGTAGGCACGCACGCTGGCGGAAATCATCTGCCGGATCTTTTCCGCGCCGGACACGGTCAGGCCGTCCGGCGAGTGCCGGTACTTTTCCAGCTGGGTCGCCAGGGTACTGCCGCCCGCTGTCTGCCCTGGCAAGTGCAGGAGCTTGGCCACTTGCGACCAGGCGGCCTTGGCGAAGCGCGGCCAGTCCACCGCCGGGTTGGCCAGGGGTTGGTCGGGGTCGAGCAACTCGCGGTTCTCGATGAACAGCAGGCTGCGCACCATCACCGGCGGGATGGCGGCAAAGTTCGAATAGAGCTGTTGCGGGTACTTGAATTGATAGAGCGGCGCCGCGCGGCAATCGGTGATCGACAGCCCGGCCTGAATCTTCTCGGTATAGGGTACGAAGAAGCCGTTTTCGCTGTAGTTCATCAAGGCGGGGGAGAAGCGGGTCTGGGCCTCCACCACGTAACCGCGCTTGAGCAGGCGCGCCAGAAAATCATCGAGGGCGCTGTAGCCCAGGCGCTTGTCGAAGGGCCCGGCGCCGGGGTAGACGATGGCATCGCTGGGGCCGGGCACCATGGAATAGTTCAGGTCCGCGGCGAACTTGCTGAGCTCGCGCGCCTGCAGTTTCGAGGTGCGCATTTCCTTGGACGCGGCAAAGCCCAGGGCGATCAGCGCCATCAGCAGCAATAGCCAGAACAGCCGCCACCAAAGCCGGCTTGAATGGGATTTCTCAGGGATAGGCGCTTCTTCCACGCGATCAGTTGGCACTACTTTTTTACTCGAATCGGTCTGTCGCAAAGCACCCATAGTCGACTGATCCATTCACGCAGATTGATCGGACTTGTCTGAAGCTTAGACGGTGGTAGGCAATGGTGAAAAATTTGTGCGCGACCTGAAAGCATTCATCTCCCCCTGTAGGAGCGAGCTTGCTCGCGATGGTCGTCAACGATGGCTCGGTGTATCCAAAGCATCGCGGCGCCCTCGGGTTTATCGCGAGCAAGCTCGCTCCTACAGGGCATGGGGCGAGGCAAAAGAAGCTTGAGATAGAGCCATCGCGACCAGTAAATAGGTCCTAGGTAGGGGCATGACGCTGCACCATGGCTGTGCAATACTCGGCGCCGTTCAAAAATGACAAACGGCGAAAATTCCAGGTAATGCCACTCGGTAAAACCCGAAAATACCGAGATTTCTCTCTGAATTTAGCTGTTTATAGAGTGAAAAAGTCTGTCGTCAGCTTTTTATACTGCACACCCCACTGATTTTGCAGGGTTTGTCCTACAAGACGTGTCGGCCCACAAGGTCGATCCGATCTGGTTGGCACGGGTTATCCATCCGTGCCTCACAGACTCGGTGGCTCATATCCAATAACAAGATGAGGTTGTATCCCTATGCCAGTTGGCAACCACCTGCCCCAAGGCGAGACCGCTCAAGGCGGCCCGCTGAAACGCGAACTCGGCGAACGGCATATTCGCTTGATGGCGCTTGGCGCCTGTATCGGCGTCGGCCTGTTCCTCGGTTCGGCCAAGGCCATCGAAATGGCCGGCCCGGCCATCATGCTGTCCTACATCCTCGGCGGCCTGGCGATTCTGGTGATCATGCGCGCCCTCGGCGAGATGGCCGTGCATAACCCGGTCGCGGGTTCCTTCAGCCGTTACGCGCAAGACTACCTCGGCCCGCTGGCGGGCTTTCTCACCGGCTGGAACTACTGGTTCCTGTGGCTGGTGACCTGTGTCGCGGAAATTACCGCGGTGGCGGTGTACATGGGCATCTGGTTCCCCGATGTGCCGCGCTGGATCTGGGCCCTGGCGGCCCTGGTGAGCATGGGCTCGATCAACCTGATCGCGGTCAAGGCCTTCGGTGAGTTCGAGTTCTGGTTCGCCCTGATCAAGATCGTCACCATCATCGCCATGGTCATCGGTGGCGTCGGCATCATTGCCTTCGGTTTCGGCAATGACGGCGTGGCGCTGGGCATCTCCAATCTGTGGACCCACGGCGGTTTCATGCCCAACGGCGTGACCGGCGTGCTGATGTCCCTGCAGATGGTGATGTTCGCCTACCTGGGCGTGGAGATGATCGGCCTCACCGCCGGTGAAGCGCGCAACCCGCAGAAGACCATTCCCAACGCCATCGGCTCGGTGTTCTGGCGCATCCTGCTGTTCTATGTGGGCGCGCTGTTCGTGATCCTGTCGATCTACCCGTGGAACGAAATCGGCACCCAGGGCAGCCCGTTCGTGATGACCTTCGAGCGCCTGGGCATCAAGACCGCCGCCGGCATCATCAACTTCGTGGTGATCACCGCCGCGCTGTCATCCTGCAACGGTGGCATTTTCAGCACCGGGCGCATGCTCTACAGCCTGGCGCAGAACGGCCAGGCCCCGGCCGGTTTTGCCAAGACCTCGAACAACGGCGTGCCGCGTCGCGCGCTGCTGCTGTCGATCTTCGCCTTGCTGCTGGGCGTGCTGCTCAACTACCTGGTGCCGGAGAAAGTGTTCGTCTGGGTGACCTCCATCGCCACCTTCGGCGCGATCTGGACCTGGGTGATGATCCTCCTGGCCCAGCTCAAGTTCCGCAAAGGTCTGAGCGCCTCGGAACGTGCCAGCCTGAAGTACCGCATGTGGCTGTACCCGGTCAGTTCCTACCTGGCCCTGGCGTTCCTGGTGCTGGTGGTGGGGCTGATGGCCTACTTCCCGGACACCCGCGTGGCGCTGTATGTGGGGCCGGCGTTCCTGGTGCTGCTGACGGCGTTGTTCTACCTGTTCAAGCTGCAACCGAACAATGCCCAACAGGGCGCGGTGCGTTCGGCGTCGTAACGCCATAGGCGATAAAACCAAAAGCCCCGGTCAGTGACCGGGGCTTTTTTATGCGGGCGCTGTTTCTGCGGTTCCGGGTTTTAGTGTTGCAATCGCCCGTTCACCGCAGCCCGGTGAACGGTCAGCTCCCCAACAGCCCTGTGGTGTCCGCATCGAACGCCGCTTTCGCTTGTTGCGCGGCGGGCGCCAGCAGGGCCAGCAACGCGGCCTCGCTGTACAGCTTGGTGCTCGCCAGGTGCTTGGGCGTTGGTTCGATGGGGATCAGCACGTCTTCATCGCTGGCGTGCAGCCAGATCGCCGCGACATGCAGCGCCGAGACAAACAACACTCGCAGCTCGAAGGTCCGGCCTTTGAGGTGCGGCGCCTTTTCCGCCAGGTTCAGCGCATTGACCGTGGCCGACGCCAGGGCGCCGTGGTTCAGCGACGAGAACTCGACCTGGCCGGCGACTTCCGCCAGTTGCGCGTCGGCAATCGAGACTCCGTCGCTGAATACCAGGTAATGCCAGTCCCCCAGCGTGGCCTGCTGCAGGCCTTTGCCCTGGGCCAGGTCTTCCAGGCTCAGCGAGTAGCCGCGGTAGGGCTCGGACAGGCTCACTTTACTGGCGGTGGCCTGGGCGAACTGGCGGTTGACGCCGAAGCCTTTGCTCTGCAGGGCCGCCTGGAGAGCCGGGCGCAGTACCTGAGCGCCGTTGGCGGGTGCCTTGGGATAAGTCAGTTGCATGCTGCCCTCCTTAGTTTTTCCGGGTGAAGTAGGTGGTGGTCCAGTTGCCGCCGCCGTTGTACGAACGGGGGAAGGTGTTCAGGGCACGGGTCGAATAGCCGTAGATGGAATCCGCAATCAGCAGGTAGCTGCCGTTGGTGCCATAGATCGCCAGAAAGTGCGCGCCGCCGCCAAACCAGGCACAGCGCAGGCCAACGGGGCGTCCCATGTTGATCTGGTTGTCGATGGCCGACAGTTGGATCGAGCCCTGGCTCATGCCGCCAAAACTGCGGGTGGTGCGCAGGGCCGAGTCCAGGTAGCCGTATACGTTGCACGGCCCCGGCTGGTTGCAGCAGGAATTGCGCCCCAGTTCAGTGTTGGCGACCCCGCATTGAGTCCAGGAACCGGTGCGGTAAAAGTTGCCGACCGAGGCCGACAGCGCGGCCCAGCACCAGTTGGTCTGGGTTTGCTGCTGAATGCTGAAGTTGAGGCTGGCGGCCAGGGCGGCGTGTTCCGCGCTGTCGTCGACTTCGCTCAGTCCGGCGTTGAGCAGGGTGCCGACCAGGCACTGTGGCAGTGCCTCGGCAGGACCTGTACGGGTAAAGGGTGTGTCTTCAAGGGTTAACATTTTCATCCTCCATGAGTGAAAACAAGCGTCCAGCTTGTGTCGTTGTTGCGTGTGGCGATGCAGCGTTTTTCGCAAGCCCGTGACCGGCCTGTAGGGTTCGCCATCCTCGATGGCCTGCTCCGGTCGGGCTCAGGGGTAACCTTAGCTGCAATATGCATTGGTGCAAGTTTAAATATGCATTGGTGCAATTTGTTGTGGGTAGGCAATCAGGACAGAGAAGGCCTGGGAGGGGGCTTGCACGACGACGGCCCCATGCAGACCGGCTTGGATGCCACACGTCTGAAAGACCGCCGGATCAGCGATTTCGCCAATCGATGGGCAGAAAAACCTGCCATACAAGTTGAGCAACATTCAACGCGGGAGAGTCACCAATGAGACTCTTATGGAAGGGAATCTCCAGATACACGGTGATCGGCATCGCCAACACCTTTATCCACTGGCTGGTGTTCTTTTTGCTGAGCCTGGTGGCGGGCCTCAGCCAGGCGCTCAGTAACCTGGCGGCCTTTTGCGTCGCGGCGTCGTTTTCTTTCTATATGAATGCGCGCTTCACCTTCGCCGCCAGGGCGTCGGTCGGCGGTTATCTGCTGTTTCTGGGGGGCATGGGGGCGCTGAGCCTGGGTGTCGGGCATGCCGGGGATGTGTGGCGGCTGCCCGGCTTGCTGACGGTGCTGGTGTTTTCCGCCCTGAGCCTGGTGGCGGGTTTTCTGTTCGCCAAGTACCTGGTGTTCCGCGAGTGTGAACGATGAAGATCTCGCTGATCGTTCCGGTCTTCAATGAAGAGCAGGCCATCGGCCTGTTTTACCAGGCGGTGCGTCGCGAGTTGCGGTTCGAGCAGGGCGAAGTCGAGATCGTGTTTATCAACGACGGCAGTTCCGACCGCACGGCCGAAGAGGTCAAGGCCCTGGCGCAGATGGACGATCAGGTGCTGTTGATCAACTTTTCGCGCAACTTCGGCAAGGAGCCGGCGTTGTTCGCCGGGCTGGAGCACGCCAGCGGCGATGCGGTGATTCCCATGGACGTCGACCTGCAGGACCCGATCAGTGTCATCCCGCGGCTGATCGAGGAATGGCAGAAGGGCGCCGATGTGGTCCTCGCCAAACGCCGCAGGCGCACGGCCGACAGTTTTCTCAGGCGCAGCAGCGCGGCGCTGTTCTACCACCTGCTGAACCGTATCGCCTACACCCGGATCGAGGAGAACGTCGGCGACTTCCGGCTGATGGATCGCAAGGTGGTCGATGTGATCCGGACCCTGCCCGAGCATCAGCTGTTCATGAAGGGCGTCCTGTCGTGGGCCGGGTTCACCACGGTGGTGGTGGAATACGAGCGCGCCGGACGGGTGGCGGGCAAGAGCAAGTTCAATGGCTGGAAACTGTGGAACCTGGCGCTGGAAGGCATCACCTCGTTCAGCACCGTGCCGTTGCGCTTGTGGACCTACATCGGTGGCGGCATCTCGATTTTCGCTGTGCTCTACGCGGTGTACATGGTCCTGGACAAGATCTTCTTCGGCAACAGCGTGCCCGGCTACCCTTCGTTGATGACCGCCATTCTGTTTCTCGGCGGCGTGCAGTTGATCGGCATCGGCATCCTCGGCGAGTACGTCGGCCGTATCTACATCGAGGCCAAGCATCGGCCGCGCTACGTGATCAAGGACGTCATCGGCGGCAAAGACCGCCTGGGGCTCTAGCATGGACAGAATGGGCAGCTTGCTCAGCGGGGAACTCGGGCGTCGCCAGGCCTGGCTGTTTTTTCTGTGCGCCACCTTGTTGTATGTGCTGCCGCTGATCCTTGCGGACTTTCCCTATATCGATGACAACTGGCGCTCGCTGTCGGCCGGCACTGCCTGGACGGAGCAGGGGCGGCTGTTTACCGAGCTGTTCTACAACGCCCTGACCTTCAGCCATGCTGCGCCAAACATCTTTCCCTTGCCGCTGCTGATCGCCACGGTCGCCATGGCCGCGGCCTTGACCAGCCTGACGTTCCATTACTACCCGCAGCCGACGGCGGCCTGCTGCCTGGTGCTGTTGCCGCTCTGGTACAACCCGTTCTTTCTGCAGAACCTGTCGTATCAATACGACGGCCCGGCCATGGCCTTGAGCCTGGTGGCGGTGATCTACGCCATCACCTATCGCAACCCGTACCGCGTACTGCAATGGCTGGTGCCGGCCTTGCTGGTGGCGCTGGCCATCGGGCTGTATCAGATCAGCATCAATGTGTTCCTGGGCCTGTGTTGCCTGGAGGTGATCCGCGGCGCCAATGACAAGAGTGCCTGGCCGCGCTGGTGGGAAATGATCGGCTGGAAGATCGCCCAGGCGGCCCTGGGCTGGATGATCTATTGCGTCACCGCCTACCCCTTCATGGAACAGACCCGCACCTTGCTGCTGAATGGGTCGGCGCAGCCCTTGCTGCAACTGCAAGTCAACATCGCCAGGGTGCTGGAAAAAGTCGTGCTGCTGTTTCACGGCGGGTTCGCCTGGGTGTTCGCCGCGCTGGCGCTGTGCGCCCTGGCCGGTTGCGTGCGGCTGGGGGCGAACTTGTTCCTGCGGCCGGACAGCGGCCTGAAAAAAGTCATGATGGCCCTGGTCTGCCTGCTGGCATTGCCGCTGGTGCTTGTGCTGGTGTCGGGGATCGCGCTGTTTTTCCGCGACTTCAATGAAGGCGCCCGGACCTTGATGGGCTTCGCGGTGTTGTGGGTGCTGCTGTTCTATCTGAGCCACCTGGCGTTGGCGGCGCTGCATGAGCGCTTGCCGCTGCTGCTGATGGTGCCGCTGCTGGCGATGCTGTCGCTGTCGTTCGCCTATGGCCGGGTGCTGACGGTGCAGAAAACCCTGGTGGCCAGCGCGCTGTCGAGCCTTGAGCGCGACATCACCGGCCACCGGCCGTTGCGCGAGGCCAAGCGCATCTATATGTCGGTGACCTATTCCGATCACTGGCTGCTGGCGGCCGCGGGCTCGTTCAAGCAGATGCCGGTGCTGCACTACCTGCTGAACATCGACTTCTTCATGCTGGCCGAGAACCTGCCCAAGGTGGGTATTACCAACGTGGTCGCGGAAAGGGAGCGGCGCAATGCGACCCTGGTCGGTTACCAGGGCTATCCACCGCTGGTGGACAGCCGCTACTACCGGATCTATCTGCTGGGCGATTACGGTTTTATCGTCATGAAGGAACCGGCGCCGATCAAGACGTTGCATTGGTGAGGCGCCGGGCTTATCCGCTGGATCAGAACTGATCCATCAGCAGCACACGGCATTCCCTGGCCTGGAAGGCGTTGATCTGTGGCACCAGGCGGGTGAAGTGCTCGGTCTGGCAATGGGCCTCGAGCGCCGCGCGGTCTGGCCATTGTTCGATAAAGATGAAGTGCCCCGGGTCTTGCTGGTCGACGAACAGGTCGTAGGCGATGCAGTCTGGCTCCTGGCGGGTTTTCTCCACCAGTTCGGCGTACCAGGGGCGCACGGTGTCGAGGTGTTCGGGCTTGATGAAGTCTTCGGCGATGACTTTGAGCACTGGGGTTGCATCCTTTGCATGATGGATAGCGCCCCGCCGTTGCGGCGGGGCGCCGAGGGTGGCCGGTCAGGCCGCGGCTTCGCTGTTGGGCTCGAAGCTGTCGGCGCGCGCCAGCTGCCACATGCGCGAATAGAACTCGCCGCTGACCGCGCCGGTGAGCAATTCGCCGGGCTTGAGGAACACATGCAGCTGCGAGAACAGCTTGATCTCGGTGGCCGACATACGCCGTACCAGGTGCTTGGCTTCCAGTTGCGACGGGTGATTCAGGCCGGCGGCGGCGAGCATTTCGGCCAGGGCCTTGAGGGTGTTGCGGTGGAAACTGAACACCCGTTGCGCCTTGTCCGGCACCACCAGCGCGCGCTGGCGCAGGTTGTCCTGGGTGGCGACGCCGGTCGGGCATTTGTTGGTGTGACAGCTTTGCGACTGGATGCAGCCGATGGCGAACATGAAGCCGCGCGCCGAGTTGGCCCAGTCGGCGCCGATGGCCAGCACACTGGCGATATCGAAGGCGCTGACGATCTTGCCGCTGGCACCGAGCTTGATCTTGTCGCGCAGGTTCAGGCCCACCAGGGTGTTGTGCACGAACAGCAGGCCTTCGCGCATCGGCGCGCCGATGTGGTCGGTGAACTCCACCGGTGCCGCGCCGGTGCCGCCTTCCTTGCCGTCGACCACGATGAAGTCAGGGAGGATGCCGGTCTCCAGCATGGCCTTGGCGATGCCCATGAACTCCCACGGGTGGCCGAGGCAGAACTTGAAGCCTACGGGCTTGCCGCCGGACAGCTCACGCAGCTGCTGGATGAAATGCATCATTTCGATCGGCGTGGAAAAGGCGCTGTGGCTCGATGGCGAGATGCAGTCCTCGCCCATGCGGATGCCGCGGGTATCGGCGATTTCCTGGGTCACCTTGTGCTTGGGCAGGATGCCGCCGTGGCCGGGCTTGGCGCCCTGGCTCATCTTGATTTCGATCATCCGCACCTGCGGGTTCTGCGCCTGCACGGCGAAGCGCTCCGGGTCGAAATGGCCGTCGCTGGTGCGGCAGCCGAAGTAGCCGCTGCCCAGTTCCCAGGTCAGGTCGCCACCGTTTTCCCGGTGGTAGGGGCTGATGCTGCCTTCGCCGGTGTCATGGGCGAAGTTGCCGAGCTTGGCGCCCTGGTTGAGGGCACGGATGGCGTTGGCGCTGAGGGAGCCGAAGCTCATGGCCGAGATGTTGAACACCGAGGCCGAGTAGGGTTGCTTGCACTGCGGGCCGCCGACCGTGACGCGGAAGGTGCTCGGGTCGCTCAGGGGCGCTGGGCGCATGGAGTGGCCGATGAATTCGAAACCCGACTGGTAGACGTCGATCAGGGTGCCGAACGGCTTGTCGGCGCTTTCGTTCTTGGCCCGCGAATAGACCAGCGAGCGCTGGGCCCGGGAGAAGGGCAGGGCGTCACTGTCGGACTCCAGCAGGTACTGGCGGATTTCCGGGCGGATGCCTTCTACCAGGTAGCGGATATTGCCCAGGATCGGGTAGTTGCGGCGCACCGCGTGGGGGCTTTGCAGCAGGTCGAAAATGCCCAGCAGGCTGAGCAGGAAGGTGACCAGGGTGATTGGCCAGAGCCAGTCATGTTCGAGAAAGGGCAAGCTGGCGAGGGTGAAAATCACGCAGGCAGCAAAGAAGGCGTAGCGGCTCAGGAGGGACAGGCTCATACGGTTTCCTTGGTTCGGACTCTATAGATTTCGTTTTTGGGTACTCATTCTTCTTGTGTGGCCAACGATCTTGTTGTTGTAGAGAACGGCTGTGGCGCAGCCAGTGTGCGCACAGGGCAGCTTCAGGCGTCAGGCAGTGCGCGCCTGGAGAACAATCGAAAACAGTTCGGACCGGGACTTGATGCCCCGCGTGCCGTAGATGTGTTTCTTATGGCCGTTCACGGTTTCGGCAAAGGTTTGCAGCTTACGAGCGATCTCCTTGCTGGAGCAACCGCTGAGCATCAGGTGTCCGCCCTGGTGCCAGGTGTTGATGAGGGCGATAGACGATTTGCTGCTTTCCTTATTGCAACTGGTTCTCGTTTCCATGGCTGGGTAATGTTACTGTATAACAAATTAAATCATCACCCAGCCCTCGGAGACTGCCATGAAAGCCAATATCCATCCCGCCTACCGCACCGTACTGTTCCACGACACCGCCGCGGATGTGTATTTCCTGATCGGTTCCACCGTGGACACCGACCGCACCCAGCGCCACAGCGATGGCAACACCTATCCCTATGTCACCCTCGACGTCTCCAGCGCCTCGCATCCGGTCTACACCGGCCAGCAGCGCAAGACCCAGTCCGAAGGGCGGATCGCCGGCTTCAACAAGCGTTTCGCTTCGTTCGGTTCGTCCGGCAAGACCGGCAACGCTTGAGGGCCCCGGCCCTTGCCGCACAGCCGCTCGTTCCTGCATCTGTGCAGGAGCGGGCAGCATCCTCTGGTCCATTCCCCTCTCTATTCCAACCCGCCCATGGAAGGCCTGGGTGGCAAGCGCTTGGTCCCGCCCGAGGCGCCGGGTGTATGGAAAAAACAGCGGCCGACTGTGTCGTGACGACGCCTCGCCAGTCATGGGATCCTTGCCGCCTCGCGTAACCGATCCAGGTTTTTCATGACTTTTTCAAGCGCTACATCCCCCCTTATCCGTATCGCCGCGGCCCTGTTGATCGGCCCGGACGGCCGTACCCTGCTGGTGCGCAAGCGCGGCACCCTGGCCTTCATGCAGCCGGGCGGCAAGATCGAGCCGGACGAGTTGCCGGCCCAGGCCCTGGCCCGTGAGCTGGAAGAGGAACTCGGGCTGCGGATCGCCCCGGCCGACGCCCGTTACCTGGGACGTTTTTCCGCACCGGCAGCCAACGAGCCGGGTTTTGTGGTCGAGGCCGAATTGTTTCGCCTCGATCTGGACACCGACGAGGTCCGGCCCGCGGCGGAAATCGAGGAGGTCTGCTGGATCGATCCGCAGGCTGGCGACGAGCTCACATTGGCCCCATTGACACGCGACCTGATCTTGCCGTTCTATCGCGCCTCGCAACTGGCCTCGGCCTGATTTTTCAAGGACAAAGGATTGCCCATCATGATTCCCCTTCACGACATGTTGATCTTCATCGCCGCAGCCTTGCTGATGGTGCTGACCCCCGGCCCCAACATGATCTACCTGATCTCCCGTTCGATCTGCCAGGGCCGCCGGGCAGGCGTGACCTCGCTGGTCGGCGTGGTGGCCGGTTTCTTCGTCCACCTGTTCGCCGCGGCGATCGGTCTGACCGCGGTCTTCATGGCCGTGCCGGTGGCCTATGAAGTGCTCAAGTGGGTTGGCGCCCTGTACCTGATGTGGCTGGCCTGGCAGGCCCTGAAGCCGGGCGCGCGTTCGCCGTTCGAGGCGCAGCAGCTGCCGCCGGATTCGTCGCGCAAGCTGATCCTGATGGGTTTTCTCACCAGCGCCCTGAACCCGAAGATCGCGGTGTTCTACCTGTCGGTCTTTCCCCAGTTCATCAGCCCGGAACACGGTTCGGTGTTCACCCAGAGCATCATCCTCGGCCTGACCCAGATCAGCGTGAGCTTCAGCGTCAACCTGCTGATCGCGCTGTTCGCTTCGGGCATCGCCGCCTGGTTCGTGCACAATCCGCTGTGGCTGGCGACCCAACGTTATTTCATGGGCTTCGTGCTGGCCGGGCTGGCGGTGCGTCTGCTGCTGGAACAACGCCAGACGGTCTGACCGTTTTATTCACCTGCGGCCCGGGGGCCTCGACCGACCATGTCCATCCAGCGCCTCGATGCCGGTCACGCCGCTGCCTACCGCGCGCTGATGCTCGAAGCCTACGAGCATCATCCGCAGGCCTTTACTTCCAGTGTCGCCGAACGTGCGGCGATGCCCTTGAGTTGGTGGGAGTCGCGGCTGAGCAGCCCGCTGGACCTGTTGCTGGGGGCTTTCGAGGATGGCGAACTGATGGGCATCGTCGGCCTGGCGTTCGAGGTCCGGGAAAAAGCCCGGCACAAGGCCACGCTGTTCGGCCTGTATGTGGCGCCGCCTTATCGCCACGGCGGCCTGGGTTACCGGCTGGTCCAGGCGCTGCTGCAGGAGGCGCGCAAACGCCCCGGGGTGCGGCTGGTGCAACTGACGGTCACCGCCGGCAACGACGCCGCCCTGGCGCTGTACCAGCGTTGCGGTTTCGTCCAGTTCGGCCTGGAGCCGCTGGCGGTGCGGGTGGGCGTCGAGTACTTCGACAAGCTCCACCTGTGGCGTGAAGTTGTCTCCCCCCTCTGACAGTCCCCGTTCCTGCAGGCCGATGGCGCTTTTCAACGCACCGCGCTGACCCCGTCCAGGGTCGAGAACGAGGTGTCCTTGGCGGTCAGCAGGAAGTCGCGCATATAGGGCGCATCCAGCATGTCGGCGCGGATCGCCGCGTACAGCGTGGCGAACAGGCCTTTTTCCCCCAGGCGCTTGGCCTTCACATAGCCCCGCGAGCTGTATTCATGCAGCGCCCAGTGGGGCATGCCGCACACGCCACGGCCACTGGCCACCAGTTGCATCATCATCACCGTCAGCTCCGAGGTGCGGACCTGGGCCGGCTCGATGTCGGCGGGCTCCAGGAAGCGGGTGAAGATATCCAGGCGATCGCGCTCCACCGGGTAGGTGATCAGGGTTTCGCTGAGCAGGTCTTCCGGAACGATGTAGGGCTTGCTGGCCAGGCGGTGCTGGTTGGCCACCGCCAGCATGGCTTCGTAGGTGAACAGCGGCACGTAGGTGATGCCCGCCAGCTCCAGCGGGTCGGAGGTCACCACCAGGTCCAGGTCGCCACGGGCCAGGGCCGGCAGCGGGGCGAAGGAGAAACCCGAGGCCAGGTCCAGCTCGACTTCCGGCCAGGCGTCGCGGAACTGGTCGATGGTCGGCATCAGCCACTGGAAGCAGCTGTGGCATTCGATGGCCATGTGCAGGCGCCCGGCGGTACCGCCGGCCAGGCGGGAAATGTCCCGTTCGGCGGCGCGCAGCAACGGCAGGGTGGCGTCCGCCAGTTGCAGCAGGCGCAGGCCGGCGCTGGTGAAGCGCACCGGCTTGGTCTTGCGCACGAACAGCGGCATGCCCATGCGCTCTTCCAGTTCCTTGAACTGGTGGGACAGGGCGGACTGGGTCAGGTGCAGGCGTTCGGCGGCTTCGACCAGGCTGTCGGCTTCGCGCAGGGCGTGCAGGGTCTTCAGGTGACGGATTTCGAGCACCAGGGTCTCCATGAGTAAATTTTGTGATCAACACGAAAAGGTTGAGTTTGTCTCATGTTGGGTTGGCTGTCGACAATAGCGCCATCTTTTACAGGGAGGAACCCACTCATGGCCTTGGCCCACACCCTTGGTTTTCCGCGCATCGGCGCCGACCGCGAACTGAAAAAAGCCCTCGAATCCTACTGGAAGGGCGACTTTGACCGGCAGGCGCTGCAAGACGTCGGGCGCGAGCTGCGGGCCCGGCACTGGCAACTGCAAAAGGACGCCGGCATCGACCTGCTGCCGGTGGGCGACTTCGCCTGGTACGACCAGGTGCTGACTCACTCGCTGACCTTCGGCGTGGTTCCCGAGCGCTTCGCCAGCAGCCAGGACGCCCAGGGCCAGCCGACCCTCGACACCCTGTTCGCCATGGCCCGCGGCGCCTCGGCGGGCTGCTGTGGCGGCGATCACGCCAAGACCCAGTACGCCCAGGAACTGACCAAGTGGTTCGACACCAACTACCACTACCTGGTCCCGGAATTCAGCGCCGATCAGTCGTTCAAGCTGAGCTGGGAACAGCTGTTCGACGAGGTCGATGAAGCTCACGCCCTGGGGCACCGGGTCAAGCCGGTGATCATCGGCCCGCTGACCTACCTGTGGCTGGGCAAGGCCAAGGCCAAGGGCAACGATTTCAACAAGCTCGAGCTGCTGGAACGCCTGCTGCCGGTCTACGGCGAAATCCTCAACCGCCTCAAGGCCCAGGGCGTGGAGTGGGTGCAGATCGACGAACCGATCCTGACCCTCGACCTGCCGCAGGACTGGAAGAGCGCCTTCGAGCGTGCCTACCACATCCTCCAGTACTCGCCGCTGAAAAAGCTGGTGGCCACCTACTTCAGCGGCCTGCAGGACAACCTCGGGCTGGCCGTCGGCCTGCCGGTGGACGGCCTGCACATCGACGCCGTGCGGGCGCCGGAGCAACTGACCCAGGTGCTCGACCGCCTGCCGACCTACAAGATTCTGTCCGTGGGCCTGGTCAACGGTCGCAACGTCTGGCGTTGCGAACTGGAGCAGGCGCTGCAGCAACTGCAAGCGGCGCAGGAGCGTTTTGGCGACAACCTGTGGGTCAGCAGTTCCTGCTCCCTGTTGCACAGCCCGGTGGACCTGTCCCGGGAAGACCAACTGGATGCCGAGCTGAAAAGCTGGCTGGCCTTTGCCGTGCAGAAATGCGGCGAGATCTCGGTGCTGCGTGACGCCCTGAACGATCCCCAGGCCCCGGCGGTGCAAGCGGCCCTGGCCGCAAGCCGCCAGGTGCAGGCCAGCCGCGCGCGGTCGCCGCGCATCCACAAGGCCGAGGTCCAGGCGCGGCTCAAGGCGGTCAGCGCCGCCGACAGCCAGCGTCATTCGCCCTTTGCCCAGCGCATTACCCAGCAGCATGCCCGCTTGAAGCTGCCGGTGTTCCCGACCACCACCATCGGTTCGTTTCCGCAGACCGCGTCGATCCGCCTGGCGCGCCAGGCGTTCAAGCAAGGCAAGCTGTCGAACAACGATTACACCGATGCCATGCGCTGCGAAATCCGCCATGCGGTGCAGGTCCAGGAGCGCCTGGGGCTGGATGTGCTGGTGCACGGCGAGGCCGAGCGCAACGACATGGTCGAGTACTTCGCCGAGCAACTGGACGGCTACCTGTTCACCCGCTTCGGCTGGGTGCAGAGCTACGGTTCGCGTTGCGTGAAACCGGCGGTGATCTACGGCGACCTGAGCCGCCCGCACGCCATGACCCTGGACTGGATCACCTATGCCCAGAGCCTGACCGACAAGGTGATGAAGGGCATGCTCACCGGGCCGGTGACCATGCTGATGTGGTCCTTCCCCCGCGAGGACGTGCCGCGTGAAGTACAGGCGCGGCAACTGGCGCTGGCCTTGCGCGATGAGGTGGTGGACCTGGAAAAGGCCGGGATCAAGATCGTGCAGATCGACGAGGCGGCGTTCCGCGAGGGCCTGCCGCTGCGCCGGGCGGACTGGCAGCCGTACCTGGACTGGGCGGTGGAAGCCTTCCGCCTGACCGCCTCTGGGGTGCGCGACGACACCCAGATCCACACCCACATGTGCTACAGCGAGTTCAACGACGTGATCCAGGCCATCGCGGCCATGGATGCCGACGTGATCACCATCGAGACGTCGCGTTCGGACATGGAGCTGCTGGAGGCGTTCGAAGCCTTCGACTACCCGAACGACATCGGCCCGGGGGTGTATGACATCCACTCGCCGCGGGTGCCGGACACTGCCGAGATGGTCAAGCTGATGAGCAAGGCGGTCCGGCGCATTCCCGCCGAGCGCTTGTGGGTCAACCCGGACTGCGGCCTGAAGACCCGCGCCTGGCCGGAGACCGAAGCCGCGCTGGTCAACATGGTCGCCGCCGCTCGTCAGTTGCGTAACCAGCAGGCCTGAATGCACCCATAGCCCCTGTAGCCGCTGCCGCAGGCTGCGAAAAGGACCGAAGGGCCTTCAGCGGATTCAAGATCGCTGCGTCCCTTCGGGCCGATCGCAGCCTGCGGCAGCGGCTACAGGGTTTTATGACCACTCGGCAATCTTCATCAAACTGTCACGTAACTGTGGCAGCGCGCTCGACCAAAGTTCATCAGACTCGCGCTCTACTGGGCTTCTGCGTTTCGGTGTTTCTTCATGTGGGCAAGATTTTTTTCAACGACTGTTTTCCTGGCCGCGCTGTTGCTCGGCCTGCCGTCTCAGGCGGCGTCTCGCTGCGATGTCAACGTACCGACCCAAAGGGTCGAACTGGAGCAGGTGAGCCTGGCCTACCAGAGTATCGGCCGTGCCTCCGATCCGGCCCTGCTGCTGGTGATGGGCCTGGGCGGGCAGCTGATCCACTGGCCGGACGAAGTGGTGATTGCCCTGTGCCAGCAGGGTTTTCGGGTGATCCGTTACGACAACCGCGACGTCGGCCTGTCCACCTGGCGCCAGGCGCCGGTCAGCGCCAACCTGACGTTCGAGGTGCTGCGCTACAAGCTCGGCCTGCCGGTGGCCGCGCCCTACAGCCTGACCGACATGGCCGACGACGCCCTGGGCCTGATGAATGCCCTGCAGGTCGAGCAGTTCCATGTCCTGGGCGCGAGCATGGGCGGGATGATCGCCCAGCACCTGGCGGCCATGGCGCCGCAGCGGGTCGAGAGCCTGACCCTGATCATGACCAGCTCCGGCGCCGAAGGCCTGCCGGCGCCCAATGCGGCGCTGGTGCAACTGTTGTCGCGGCGCGGCGCGCCGAACCGTGAGGTGGCGCTGGAGCAACAGGCCGACCTGCTGGCCGCCCTCGGCAGCCCGCAGGTCACCGACGATCGGCAGGCGCTGCTGCATCAGGCGGCGGAGGCCTATGACCGGGCCTTCAACCCGGAAGGGGTGAAGCGCCAGATCATGGCGATCCTCGCCGAACCGAGCCGGGTGGCCCTGCTCAACCAGCTGCGCGTGCCGACCCTGGTGGTGCATGGCACCGCCGATCCGTTGCTGCCGGTGATGCATGGCGTGCACCTGGCGGCGCATATCCAGGGCAGCCAATTGAAGCTGATTCCGGGCCTGGCCCATCGTTTCCAGGAAGCCTTCAAGGCGCCGTTGCTGGCGGCGGTGCTGCCGTACCTGCAACGCCATCGCGAAGACACTTCGCACTGGGCACAGATCGATCCGCTGCCCGCGCCGAATCTTCTTTGAGCTGATGCTCATGTAGGAGCGAAGCTTGCTCGCGATGAACGATAACGCGGTCTACTGGTGGACCGCGGCGTCTGAATCGCGAGCAAGCTTCGCTCCTACAGGCCGGTGGCGAGCTTGGCTTCTGTAGGAGCCAGGCTTGCCAGCGATGGAGGCAACGCGGTGAGTCTGAAATATCGCCATCGCGGGCAACAGGCTTTGGCGGATCAGCGAACGATCTTGTCGACCTGGATCCCGAGTTTCTTCAGGCGGTACCAGAAGCTGCGTTCGGAAATGCCGATCAGTTGCGCGGCGGCGGCCTGTACGCCGTTGCTCTGTTGCAGGGCGGCGAGGATGTAGGCCTTCTCCACTTCGGCCAGGGCCGCGTCCAGGTCGCTGGGCACGCTGAGGCTATCGCCGGGCAGGGCGCAGGCCCCGGCGTTCACGGGAGGTGAGCTGAACAGATAGCCCGGCAGGTCGCTTTCCTCGATCACCGCGCCCGCAGCGACTATGGTCGCGCGTTCGACGCAGTTCTGCAGTTCGCGGATATTGCCCGGCCAGGAATAATTGGCCATCGCCTGCAGGGCCTGCGGGCTGAAACCGGTGATGCGTTTACCGGCGGTGGCGCCCAGGGTGTGGGCGAAGTGCCGGGCCAGGGGCGCGATATCCTCGACCCGCTCGCGCAGGGCGGGCAGGGGGATCGGGAAGACATTGAGGCGGTAATACAGGTCTTCGCGAAACTCCTTGTTGGCCACCGCTTCCAGCAGGTTCTTGTTGGTGGCGGCGATCACTCGCACATCGACCTTGCGCTCGCGCGGGTCGCCCACCGGCTCGATCACCCGCTCCTGCAAGGCACGCAGGATCTTCGCCTGCAGGGCCAGGGGCATGTCGCCGACCTCATCGAGGAACAGCGTGCCCTTGTCCGCCTGCTGAAAGCGCCCGACCCGGTCGGCCACGGCGCCGGTGAAGGCGCCCTTGCGATGGCCGAACATTTCGCTTTCCAGCAGGCCTTCGGGGATCGCCGCGCAGTTGACCGCGACAAAGGGTTTGTTGGCGCGGTTGCCGTGCTGGTGGATGGCCCGGGCGACCATCTCCTTGCCGGTGCCGCTTTCGCCGGTCAGCAGGATGGTGGCGTTGCTTTCGCGCACCGAGTCCACCGCTTGCAGGACCTGGCGGAAGGTCGGGCTGTCGCCCACCAGGCTGTCGATCTGCCGGTGCTCGTCGAGCTCGGCGCGCATCCGCTGGTTGTCTTTGAGAATGTCGCGAAACTGCAGGGCCTTGCTGACGGTGATGTCCAGCTCGTCGATGTCGAAGGGCTTGGCGATGTAGTCGTAGGCGCCGTTGCGCATCGACTGCACGGCATTTTTCACCGTGCTGTAGGCGGTCATGACGATCACCGGGATCTGCGGGTAGCGTTGCTTGACCTCGGCCAGCAACTGCGGGCCGTCCATGCCGGGCATGCGCCAGTCGCTGATCACCAGGTCGATCTCTTCCTGCTCCAGTACCTTGAGCGCATGCAGGCCATTGCCGGCGGTGAACACCTGGATACCGTCCTGGCTCAGCGCCGAGGACAGCAGGTCGCAAAGCTTGGGCTCGTCGTCGACCACCAGCAGGTTATGCGTCATGGCTGGGCCTTTTGCTCGTCTTGATCATCTTCGTCGTCCTCACCTTTGGCCGGAATGTACAGGCTGAAGGTGGCGCCGGCATCTATTTCGCTGCTGCATTCGATGTGCCCGTCATGGTTTTCCATGATCGAGAACACCTTGGCCAGGCCCAGCCCGGTGCCCGAGGCCTTGGTGGTGACGAAGGGGGTGAAGATGCGTTCGAGCATGTCCGGCTCGATGCCTTGGCCGGTGTCGGCGACCCGCAGGATGGTGTGCTCGGCGTCTTGGGCGATGCCCAGGGTCAGGCGTCCGCCGGCGGGCATGGCGTCGATGGCGTTAAGGATCAGGTTCAGGCAGGCCTGCTTGAGCTGGCGGGCGTCGGCGTACAGGGTCGCGCCTGGCGCCTGGTCGTCGATCCGGGCGTCGATCTTGTGGCTGGCCAGTTCCGGCTCGCAGAAGCCGATCAGTTCCTCCACCAGCGGCCGCGCCAGCAGGGTCGAGCGGATCGGCGCGCTGGGTTTGGCGAAGTCGAGGAAATCGGTGATCAGGTCGTTGATCCGGCTGACTTCGCTGATCACGTATTCCAGGTGGCGCTTGTCGCCTTCGGGCAGGTCCGCCCGGCGGTGCAGCAATTGGGTGGCGGTCTTGATGATGCCCAAAGGGTTGCGGATTTCGTGGGCCAGGCCCATGGCCACTTCGCCCAGGGCGTGCAGGCGGTCGCGACGGCGCAACTGGGCTTCCAGGTGATGCAGTTCGCCCAGGCGTTCGCTCATATGGTTGAAGGTACTGCTCAGCTCCGCCAGCTCGTCGCCGCCAATCACCGGCACGCGTTGTCGGTAGTCGCCGGCAATCACCGCCTGGACCCCCTTGGACAAGCCGCGCAGGGGCATGGTCAGGCGTTTCGACACCAGCCAGCCGACGGCCAGCGACGCCGCCGAGCTGAGCAGGAAAATCAGGATGAACAGGTTGCTCTGGTTGACCAGCCCCACCAGGCTGCTGTGGCGCAGCAGGCCGCTGAAAATCACCCCCACCAGCTCGCCGCTGTCGTTGAAGATCGGCCGGTACAGCCCGCTGTAGCGGCTGGTGAACTGCTCGGTGGGTTGGCGAGTGTCGCGCAGGATGTTCTCGATCTTTTCCGGCACCTGGGTCGGGTGGTCTTCGAAACGCTGGGTGGCGAAGATCTCGGCGAAGTCGTTGGCCTTGGCCAGGTACAGGCGCAGGTCGAGGGAATGCACCTCGGCCACGCTGGTGAGGAAGCTGGCGTCCAGGTAGGTGGCGATCAGCAGCTGGTAGTCGATGCCGTCGAGGGTGGTCTGGAAGGTCGAGACCACGGCTCCCGTGGCCACGCCGCCGACCTGCAGGGTCTGCAGCACGGCGTTGTGGGCCAGGCTGATCTGCCCGACGATGTCGTCGGCGGCGGTGCTGAACACCACCTGCTGGTCGCGCTTGCGGATCAGCGCCACCACATCGATGCCCATGGAGTCGGCGATGTCGGCGGTGAGCTTGTCGTGCCTGGCCGCGTTGCGGTCGGTGGGCGGCTTGGTGTAACGCAGGAACAGCTGGGCGATGCGCGCGTTGTCGCGCAGGGTCTCGGTGATTTCGTCCTCGACGATCTTGGTCGACTCCTGCAGCCAGATGCGCACGTTGCTGTCGAAGATCTGCGACAGGGTAGTGGCCGCCAGCTCGGCGGCGATCATGGTGGGGATCACGCTGACCATCCAGAACGCCAGCACCAGCTTGCGCTGCAGGCTCCAGCGGGAGATGGCGAAAGGGCGAGGGGCGCGGCGGTCTTTTCTGGTCATGAACTTTCGCTTAGTGCAGCAGCCATGGCGGGGTCGGTGCGATCCGGCCGGAGAACATATTTCAGCCCTTTGAGCAGGGTGTCGAGCAGCGGGTTGCGATGCTGGAAAAACAGGCTGTTGCCGGTGAAGGTACAGCCCAGGCGCAGCTTGCTGGCATAACCGGCCTGGCCACATTCGTAGAGCGCGATCCGGTGCTGGATACAGTAGTCGACATTGGCCATCCAGCTGCGCAAATACAGGTTGTGCTCACGAGTGATATCCAGGTCGTGGGCGAAGAATTTGTCGATCAGTCGGTGCTCGTCCAGCAGCACCAGGTTGAAGGCCACCAGTTGGTCGTCGACCCAGTACAGCACGCAGGCGGCCCGTTCCCCCAACTGCTGGAGGATACCGGTGAAATAGGGCGCGGGTAAGCGTTCGAATTGCAGTTCGCTGCGCCGCAGGGTGGCTTCGTACAGGCGCATGACCTCGGGCAGCACATCGTCGATGTTGTGTCGCCATTCGATTCGCAGCCCGGGCGCGCGCAACTTGCGGCGCAGGTCCTTGCGCGTGGACTTGCCCAGGGTGCCGAGGTAGGTATCCAGCGAGCCGAAGGGCACCGGCAGCAGGGCGCTGGGCAGGCTGGGCATGGCTTGCAGGCCGAACGCCTGGCAGCTGGCGGCCCATTGCCGATCCTGGCTGGCGGCATCCTTGACCGCCAGCAGGCCAATGCCCTGGGCGTCGGCATCGCGCCGGGCCAGGTGCAGCAGTTGCTCCAGCAGGGCCTGGCGGCGCACCGCGGGAATATGGCTGGCGGTGCCGGCGTGGCACTGTTCGGCCACCGGCGAACCGATGGCGTACAGGCGCAGTTGCAGCAGCCCCGGCCACCAGCGTTGCAGGCGTTCGCTCAGGCGCTTGGCCGGGCCCGAGACGGTGGTGTCCAGGCGATAGCAGGTGGTGAAGGCCGGAGCGACGGCCACCAGCTTCGAATCTTCGAACACTGCCAGGTAGCGCCAGCTGAAGCCCTCGATGCCGGCGTTCTGTACCGCCAGGTAATAATCCCAATCTTCCAGGGCGCCGGGAAAACAGTCGTTCCAGGCGCTGCGGTCGATGGCCTGGATGCTCGAAAAGACTTGGCTGGTGATCACGTGCGGTCCTTGAGTCAGGCGAACTGGCGCAGGTCGTCGTACGCCACGGGCCGCGGGCCAGCCTGCTTTTCGATGAAGTCCGCGCTCAACTCCACCACCCGGCGGTACTGCAGGTCGACGGTGATCATGTGGTAGCAGTTGTCCAGCAGCACCTTGACCACCGGGCCGCCGAGCTTGCGCTCGACATAGTCGGCGTTCCAGCGGCTGGTGATGTCGTCCTCGATGGAGTGCAGCACCAGGGCCGGGGTGGTGATCGACGGCATGCGTTTTTTCACCACCGCGTTCATCCGGTGCAGCTCGCGCACGGTCACCCCTTCCATGGTCAGCAGGCCGGCACTGCTGCTTTCGCCGGCCTTCATCTGCCGCTCGACCACCGCCCGCAGGCGCTCGTTCTTGATGCCGTACGGCGGCTTCTCCTCGAAGCTGCAGATGTGCACGCCGAACGGAATCTTCATCAGCAGCGGGGTGAGGAACGCCAGCTTGTTGATGCTCCAGCCGTCGTACTTGAGGGTGGTCGAATACATCAGCAGGCCGCTGACCTGGCCGGGGTGTTCCGAGGCCAGGTACATGGACATGACGGCGCCCATCGACAGGCCGCCGACGAACACCTGCCGGTGGCGGCGACGGATGCCGACGAAGGTCCGGCGCACGCCCTCGTACCAGTCCTGCCAGCCAGTGGCCTGCAGGTCGGCGTTGTTGCCGCAGTGCCCGGCCAGGGTCGGCACGTACACCGTGCACCCCGCGTTGGCCAGGCCGACGGCCACCCGACGCAGTTCCGTCGGGGTGCCGGTGAGGCCGTGGATCAACAACACCGCGACCTCGCCACTGCCGAGCACGAACCCGGCATCGCCCTGGCCCAGGTCGATGCTTTCGTCCAGATCGATCGTTGCGCTCATCGCTTCATGGCCCGGTCCAGCAGACGGTCGAGCAGGGCGATGCCGAGGTCGATCTCCGCGTAGCTGATTTCCAGCGAGGGGGCCAGGGTGATGACGTTCTTGTAGTAGCCGCCCACATCGAGAATCAGCCCCAGGCGCTGGCCGTTGATTTCGATGTCGCCCTTCATGCCTTCCTCGACTATGTAGTCCAGGGTCGCCTTGTCCGGGGTGAAACCGTCGCTGGTGCAGATCTCGCAGCGCAGCGCCAGGCCCAGGCCGTCGACGTCGCCGATGATCGGGTAGCGCTTCTGCAGGTCTTGCAATCCGGCCAGGAAGTACTTGCCCTTCTCCATGACCATGGCGCCGTAGTCGGTCTCGCTGGTCATCTTGAACATTTCCAGGCCCACCGCGGTGCCCAGCGGGTTGGAGGCGAAGGTCGAGTGGGTCGAACCCGGCGGGAACACCTTGGGGTTGATCAGTTCTTCGCGGGCCCAGATGCCGCCCAGGGGGTTGAGGCCGTTGGTCAGGGCCTTGCCGAAGACGATCACGTCCGGCTTGACGTCGAAGTGCTCGATCGACCACAGCTTGCCGGTGCGGTAGAAGCCCATCTGGATCTCGTCGACCACCATCAGGATGCCGTGCTGGTCGAGCACGTGCTTGAGCTCGCTGTAGAAGTTCATCGGCGGGATCACGTAGCCGCCGGTGCCCTGGATCGGCTCGACGTAGAAGGCGGCGTATTCGCTCTGGCCGACTTTCGGGTCCCACACGCCGTTGTATTCGGTCTCGAACAGTCGGGCGAACTGCTGCACGCAGTGGCTGCCGTACTCTTCCTTGGTCATGCCCTTGGGGCCGCGGAAGTGGTAGGGGAAGGGAATGAAGTTGGCGCGCTCGCCGAAGTGGCCGTAGCGGCGACGGTAGCGGTAGCTGGAGGTGATCGACGAGGCACCGAGGGTGCGGCCGTGGTAGCCGCCCTCGAAAGCGAACATCAGGCTCTTGCCGTTGGTGGCGTTGCGCACGACTTTCAGCGAGTCCTCGATGGACTGCGAGCCGCCGACGTTGAAGTGCACGCGGCCGTCGAGGCCGAATTTCTTCTTGGCATCGACCGCGATCATTTCCGAGAGCTCGATCTTGCCCTTGTGCAGATACTGGCTGGCGATCTGCGGCAGGCTGTCGATCTGTTGCTTGAGGGCGTTGTTCAGGCGCGGGTTGGCATAGCCGAAGTTCACCGCCGAGTACCACATCTGCAGGTCGAGGTAGGCCTGGTCGCTGGTGTCCCAGACGTAGGAGCCCTCGCAGCGGCTGAAGATCCGTGGCGGTTCGATGTAGTGGACGGTGTCGCCGTAGGAGCAGTACTTGGCTTCTTTTTCCAGAAGCACCTGGTCTTCTGCGGTAGCGATACGAATGTCAGACATGGTGGAAGAGTTCCTGAGTGTGTACGGAGTGTTCGGTGGTGTTGTCGAGGGTGAAGGTGCCGGCGTTGGCCGCGTCGTTGGGCAACAGCGCCAGCAGTGCCGGCAGTTCGGCGAAGGAGTCGAAGGTCGCGTGGGGAATGGCGTGGCGTTGGCAGTACTCGGACAGGCGGCCCTTGGCGAACACGAAGTCGGCGCTGGCGGCCACGCACATGTCGGACTGGCCGTCGCCGATCACCAGCACCCGCTTGCCCTTGGGCGTGGATTTGCATTTGCAGTTGCCGGACGCGGCGCGGCAGGCGTCGCTGGAATGCGGGAAGTCGATGCGCCAGCTGTGCTGGTCGACCTGGCGCAGGCGGTTGGCGAGGATCGGCAGCAGGCTCACGTAGTGGCGCGCGAGGATTCGCGCGATGCCTTGCTCGATGCCGTCGCTGACCACTTCCAGGGACGCGCCCAGGCCGATCACGTGATCGACGAAGTCGGGGAAGTCGGGATCGATCTCGACGCTGTCGAAGCAGGCCAGCAATTCGGCGGGCGAGGCCTTGACCAGCGCCAGTTGGCGGCTGAGGCATTCCCGGGAGCCGATATGGCCATCCAGCCATTGCTGCT
The DNA here is from genome assembly GCF_059416085.1 of Pseudomonas sp. GW821-FHT09E12. Taxonomy (NCBI): domain Bacteria; kingdom Pseudomonadati; phylum Pseudomonadota; class Gammaproteobacteria; order Pseudomonadales; family Pseudomonadaceae; genus Pseudomonas; species Pseudomonas sp. GW821-FHT09E12. The sequence continues at coordinate 100,467 of NZ_JBWKOM010000006.1, forward strand.
CGATGTCTTCCCAGCTCGGGTCGGCGAAGCGTTGGAGGACGTTGTCGATCACGTCGGTGCGGGTGATGGTCCCGTCGAAGTCACACACGATATGCCAGTGCATCATCTGCAGTTACCTGTTGTAGAGGAGCGCACTTTGCGCATGCCAGGTACTGGAGCAGGGACTGTGCCAAGTGGCTCAAACCCAGGCGGGTTGGGCTTTGCGCGGGAACAAGGCGTTGGATGGGCGGGTTGGAGCTACAAATTTTGTAGCTCGCTACAAACAACATCAGTGCTTGCAGGGAGGGGGCACGGTGGTGATTGATGCGCGCATCTTCACTTAAGGAAACCCGCGCCATGTTCAGCTTCACACGCTCCGCCCTGCTCGCCGCCCTGCTGTCTCTGGGGGCTGTCTGCGGGGCTTTCGCCGAGGACGGGGGCCAGGATGGATTGAGCGGCGCGCTGGGCCTGGGCATCGGTTACCAGCCCCATGACCCCAGCGGCAGCCGGCATGACACCGTGCCCTTGCCCTATGTCGATCTGGAGTGGGGCGATGTCAGCCTCGACACCGACGACGGCCTGACCTGGGACGCCTTCAAGGCCAAGGGTTTCAGCGCCGGGCCCTATATCAACTACTTGCCGGGGCGCAACGCCAACGGCTCGCTGCGCGGCCTGCGGGATGTGCCGAACATGGCCGATGTCGGCGGCTACATCCAGTACGCGCCGGACGACTTCTGGCGCCTGTTCGCTTCCCTCGGCAGCGCGGTGGGCGCGGGCTCCGGCCAGGGCGGCCTGCTGGGCAAGGTCGGCGGCGAAATCGGTTATCCCCTGGGCCTGGGGATCATCGGCAGCAGCAACCTCACCGCGCATTTCGCCGACGCCCGGCAGACCCAGACCTTCTTTGGCATCAGCGACGCCGAAGCCCAGGCGACGGGCATCGGCCGCTACAGCGCCGGCGGCGGTCTGCAGAACCTGACCCTGACCCAGAACCTGCAGGTGCCCCTGGGCGGCAACTGGTCGTGGATGACCAGCGCCAGCTGGATTCACCTGACAGGCTCGGCGGCCGACAGCACCCTGGTGCGCGAGCGCGGCGAAGTGAACCAGGGCCAGGTCCAGACCGCCCTCAGCTACCAGTTCTGAGGCCGGCAAGGCCTTATCACCGGGCTTGCGGGGCGACGGCGTTTTCCAGGCCGTCATCGCGGGCCAGCCTCGCTCCTACAAAAGCGCGGCTGAATACCTCTGCCGGCATGCGCTGTTTCTGTAGGAGCGAGGCTTGCCCGCGATGCAGGCGTAGCCTGCCTTTTGTGCTGTATTTCTCTCCGGTTATCTGGATGATCTCGGGGTTTTTCGCGAGCAAGCTCGCTCCTACAGGGAGAGCCTGTGTCATTGCTGTCGCGAACCGTTTCGTTATTACGTCTGAGAAATTGGTCCACCCTTTGCACTGGCAGCCATGAACCCACTTTTCAGGAAGTTCTTCATGGCTCGTCCCGCTTATCGCCTGCTCGCCCATTCGCTGTGGGACATCGTCCCGATCCTGATGGCCCTGGCGCATTTTTCCTTCGTCCTGTGGCTGGTGCTGGCCTTTCACAGCCTGTCCTGGTGGGTGATCCTGCCGGCGGCGTCGTTGTATGCGCTCAGCCTGTCGTGGAGCATCAACAGCATTTCCCACAACCAGATCCACAACGCCTATTTCAGCCTGCCGTGGCTGAACCGCGGCTTCGATCTGCTGCTGTCGGTGACCATCGGTTTTTCCCAGACCCTGTACCGCGATATCCACAACCGCCATCACCGTGGCAACTCGGATCGGCCCGGGCCGGACGGCACCACGATCGACCCCCTGTCGATCTACCTGCATGGCCGCAACGGTCAGCCGGACAATGTCTGGGCCTACACCTTCCTGAGTTTTTTCCGCGACGACCCCAAGGCCATCTACCAGGAAATGCAGCGCAAGCGCCCGGCGGACGCCCGTTGGGTCAAGGTGGAAATCGGCGTGACGGTATTGGCCTACGTGGCGCTGGCGCTATACGACTGGCATGCGCTGCTGGTGCTGCTGCCGTTCTGGTACCTGGGACAGTCGCTGTCCTCGCTCAACGGCTACTACGAACACCTGGGCGGCAACCCGGACCTGCCGATTGCCTGGGGCGTGAGCTCCTACAGCTGGCTTTACAACCTGATCTGGATGAACAACGGCTACCACGCCGAACACCACTATCGGCCGAAGATGCACTGGACCCGGGTCAAGGCCTTCCACCGCGAGATCCGCGAACAGCAGCGGGCGGCGGGGGTGAAGGTGATTCCGCTGGCCCATGGCCTGGGCTTTCTGCTGAAACACCCCAAGCGCTGACACCCGCGCACCTGTAGCCGCTGCCGCAGGCTGCGATCGACCGGTACGGTCGTGGCGTTCTGAAGACCGCGAAAGGTTCGGCGGGAGATTGGGAACCAAGGCCCTGTGGGCCTTATCGCAGCCTCGCGGGCTCGGCAGCGGCTACAGGGGCGTTATGCGCCCCCATGTCCTAGGCTTCTTCGCCCTCGGCCAGCAGGGCGATCCCGCCGACGATCACCAGCACGCCGACCCAGTGCAGCAGGCTGATCTGCTCGCCCAGGCCCAGCCAGGAGCCGAGCAACACCACCACGAACACCAGCGAGCTCAGGGGGAAGGCCAGGGACAGGCTGCTGCGCCGCAGGATCAGCATCCACACGAAGAACGCGCCGATGTAGCAGGCAATCGCCAGCAGCACCCCCGGGTTGACCGCCACCGCGGCCAGCCATTGCAGGTTGAAATCCATCTGGCCCAGCTGGTCGCCGCCGACCTTGGTGGCGATCTGGCCGGCGCTTTCGAAGCCGATCAGCAGGGCCCAGAGCACCAGGGTGCCAAGGCGCCCGTGGAGCCAGCCGTGAGTCTGTGCAGTCATGAAATCTTTCCTTGTGAAGCGTTGAGGGGGCTCAGGTGCTGGCGACGCACACCAGCATCACGCCGAGGGTGATGACCAGGGTGCCCAGCCAGCGTCGGCGGCTGACGTGCTCGCCGAGAATCAGCTTGCCGGCCAGGACCACGCCGCAATAGGCCAGGGCCGCCGCCGGAAACAGCAGGCTCAGCGGCGCGCGGGACAGGGCTTCGAGCCAGACGAAAAACTCGATCACATAGGCGCCGATGCCGCACCACAGCAGCGGCGCGTTGAACACCTGGCCCCAGAAGGCATTCAGGCGAAAACCGCCTTCCAGCTCCGGCAGGCGGTCCAGGCCGAGCTTGAAACAGAGCTGGCCGATCACGTCCAGGACAATGGAAAACGCCACCAGCAAGATAACGGTCAGGGTCACGGGAACAGCTCCTCGAACAGCGCCATCAGGGCTTCGTTGGTGGTCGAATTGCGTAGCAGGTCGGCCGCGCTCCAGCGTTCGGCCGGCGGTTGGTCGGAGCGTGCTTCCCAGCGCTTGAAGGCGTTGCTGAAGGCCGGCGCGGCGAACTCGCCGCAGATGTCGATACCGAGGATGCGCTTGCCCGCCGCCAGGCTGCGCAGGGCCAGCAGCAGGTGGCTCAGGCGCATGCCGCCCTGGTCCCAGTTGGTCGCGGCGTCGGCACTGGCCAGCACGTCCTTGTCGATGGTGATCCAGATCGCCTGGGTGGGCAGGCTGGCGATCAACTGGTCGAGGAAGGCTGGCCAGTCGAGCCCGGCCAGGTTGCGCCAGTGCAGGTGGTTTTCCTGCTGCTGGTGCCCGGCGCCGTCGCCGACCCGGCCCCAGACCTTGGAGGGCGCGTGCTCCCAGGGAAACAGCTGCAGCTTGCCGTGGCGCAGCGCGCCGAGGTTGCCGCCGCGCAGCTGCGGGTTGTGCAGGTCGTCGCTGCACGGCCCGAGGGTGACGATGCGCTGGATGTGCGGCAGCTGCAGCGCCCGGTTGACCCAGGAACCGCAGTGGCGGCGCGGCGCGAAGCGCACCCAGTCGGGGTGGTTGTCGAAGTGGATCAGGCTGACCGGCTGTTGCAGGTCGGCGAGGAAGGCCGGGGTCAGGTGGTGGTAGTCACCGGAGCCGACAAAGAAGATTTCCGGCTGCGGGCCGCTGTGGGCGGGCCTTTGCCGCAGGCGTTCGGTGAAGTGGCGGTAGGTGCGTTCGGTGGACCAGAGCCGCAGTTTCGGGCCCAGGTCCAGCAGGTCCAGGCGTCGCGCCTGGCCGCTGCGCAGCCGGCGCTGGACAGGCTCCTGGGCGGTCAGGCTGTGGTCGAGATCGAGAATGTTCAAAGCAGGATTTACCCATGGCAGCGCCCCTCGGAAAAGCCTGCGTCACAGGTCGCGGACGCAGGCAGAGCGGGCTTTACAGGGTAAATGCAAGGGACGGGCCAGGGCGCTGAACGGCACCTGTAGCCGCTGCCGAGCCCGCGAGGCTGCGATCGCCCTCGCAGGGGGCGCAGAGGTCTTGAGATCGCTGAAGACCTTCGGCCTTATCGCCGCCTGCGGCAGCGGCTACAGGGGGGAGTCAGGCGTGGACGCGGACCCAGACGCTGACCAGCACGGTGGCGGCCATCAGCCAGGCCACCGCGGCCACTGCCAGGGAGGCTTCCAGGCGCAGGCGGTCGACCATCACGTAGAGGGTCGCCAGGTACACGAAGTAGGGAATGATCGACCACATGCCGAACAGGATTGTGGTCTTCAGGTCGTCGATGGAACGGCCCTTGCCGACGATGTAGTGGGCGATCAGGGCGAAGGTCGGGAACAGTGGCACCAGGCCGGCGATGTAGTAATTCCGGGTCTTGGCCAGGGCGGCGAGGATCACCACCACGGCGGCGCCCAGGCAGGCTTTGAGCAATAAATCCACGGTACTTCTCGCAGTCTGGTTAGTGGCTCAGGCCGTATTTCTTGACCTTGTCGAACAGCGTGGTCTTGGCCATGCCCAGTTCCTGGCTGGCCTGGGTCAGGTTGCCGCCGCTGCGTTGCAGGGCGTCGCCCAGCAGGTTGCGCTCGAAGGCCTCGACCGCCTCGGCAAAGCCCAGGCCCTGCGCGGCGTTGCCGCTGGACTTCTTGAACGCCGGCAGGCCCAGGGCAAAACGTTCGGCGACGTTGCGCAACTCGCGCACGTTGCCCGGCCAGTCGTGGCTCATCAGGTTCGACAGGGTCTGGTTGTCCAGCTCCGGTGCGGCGCGGTCGAAGCGCAGGGACGATTGCTGCAGGAAGTGTTCGAACAGCTGCAGGATGTCCTCGCGACGCTCGCGCAACGGTGGCAGCTCCAGGGTCACCACGTTCAGGCGGTAATACAGGTCGCTGCGGAACTGGTTGGCGCGCCCCAGTTCGTCGAGGTCGGACTTGGTCGCCGCGATCACCCGGCAATCCACCGCCACGCTCTGGTTCGAGCCCAGGCGCTCCAGGGTGCGCTCCTGCAACACCCGCAGCAGTTTGATCTGCAGGTTCATCGGCATGCTTTCCACTTCGTCGAGGAACAGCGTGCCTTCGTGGGCGTGCTCGATCTTGCCGATGCGCCGCTTGCCGGCGCCGGTGAAGGCGTTGGCCTCGTGGCCAAAGATCTCGCTTTCGAACAGGTTTTCCGGCAGGCCGCCGCAATTGAGGGCGACAAACTGGTGGGTGTGCCGGCGGCTGAAGTCATGCAGGCAGCGGGCGACCAGTTCCTTGCCGGTACCGGTCTCGCCTTCGATCAGCACGTTGGCCGAGGTGTCGGCGACGTTGGCGATCAGCTCCCGCAGATGCTGCATGGCCGGCGAGCGGCCGATGATCCGTCCTTCGAGGGAGTCGCGCTCGGCCAGCTGGCGGCGCAGCGACGACACTTCCCGGGCCAGCCCACGCTGCTCCAGGGCGCGGCGAGCAACGTCCACCAGGCGCTCGGGGGAGAAGGGCTTTTCCATGAAGTCATAGGCGCCTTTCTGCATCGCGCCGACGGCCATGGAGATATCGCCGTGGCCGGTGATCAGCACCACCGGCAGGCTGCGGTCACGGGCCTTGAGGCGGGTCAGCAGCTCCAGGCCGTCGATGCCCGGCAGGCGGATATCGCTGATGACGATCCCGGCGAAGTTGTCGCCGACCCGCTCCAGGGCTTCTTCGGCGCTGCCCACGCCGACGCAGGGAATGTCTTCCAGGGCCAGGGCCTGCTGGCAGCCGAGCAGGACATGGGGGTCGTCTTCGACGATCAGGACGGTAAGGTCGTTGTTCATAGCGGCTCGGCTTGTGTAGGGCTGACCAGGGGCAGGCTGAGGACGAAGGCGGTACCGCCGTCGGCCGGGTGCTCGACGCCCAGGTTGCCACCCGTGGCGGCGGCCAGGCTGGCGGACAGGGTCAGGCCGAGGCCCAGGCCCTGCTCGCCGGGTTTGGTGGTGAAGAAGGGTTCGAACAGATGCTTGCGCGCCTCGGCGTCGATGCCATGACCGTTGTCGCGTACCCGCAGGCGGTATTTGCCTTCGACGCTTTCGCCTTCCAGCCACAGCTCCGGTCGCGGCTGGGCCTGCATGGCGTCCAGGGCGTTGCCGATCAGGTTGACCAGGATCTGCTCCAGGCGGGTCTGGTCGATCCGCACCTGAACTTCGTTGAAGTCGCGGTGCAATTGCAGCGGCAGGTTTTCCAGGCGTGCGTTGAGCAACTGCAGGGCGGCGTCCACGGCCTTGCCGAGGCTGGCTTCGCCCTGGTCCTCGCCACGACGGGCGAAGGAACGCAGGCTGGCGGTGATGCGGCCCATGCGGTCGATCAGTTCGTTGATGGTCTTGAGGTTGGTGCTGGCGGTATCCAGGGCGCCGCGCTCGAGGAAACGCACGGTGTTGCCGGACAGGGTGCGCAGGGCGGCCAGCGGCTGGTTCAGTTCATGGGCGATGCTGGTGGACATCTGGCCGATGGCGGCGAGCTTGCCGGCCTGGACCAGTTCGTCCTGGGCGCGGCGCAGGGTTTCCTCGGCCTGGCGGCGCTCGCGGATCTGGCCCTTGAGCCGTTCGTTGCTGGCGCGCAGGTCGCTGGTGCGTTCGGCGATCCGCCGTTCCAGCTGGTTGTTGGCTTCCTGCAGGGCTTCGCGGGCGGCGAGGCGGGTGGCGATGACCTTGCGCCGCTCGTTCCAGGCAATCAGCAGGAAAGCCACCAGGGCGAAGGCCACGGCCACCAGGATGCCCTGGTTGATGGCTTCGCGGCGCAGGTCCTTGAGCGGGGTCAGCAGGGTGAAGTTCCAGGGTGTATCGCTCAGGGGCCGGGTCTGGGACAGGTAGCTGATTTCCTTGTCGTCGGACACCAGTTCGGTGTTGGCCGGGAAGGTCAGCTTCTCCACGCCTTCGGCCAGGCGTTCGCGGGCCAGCGGCTCCAGTTCGTTGAGGGTGAACCAGTAATACTGCAGGCTGCGCGCCAGGCGCTCCTTGGTGTCGTCGCTCAGCGGGCGTACCGACCGCAGCCGCCGGGCCGGGTCGCTGGAGAGGATGATGATGCCATTCTCGTCGCTGACGAAGCCTTCCAGGCGGGCGCGTTGCCAGCGTTCTTCCAGGGCCTCCAGGCGTACCTTGACCACCGCCACGCCGATGATCTTGCCCTGTTCTTCCAGGCCGTGGGCGAGGTAGTAGCCGGGTTCGCCGTTGGTACTGCCGATGCCGTAGAAGCGCCCAGGCTGGCCGCGCACGGCATTCTGGAAATAGGCCCGGAACGACAGGTCTTCACCCAGGTAGCTGTCGACGTCGCGCCAGTTGCTGGTGGCCAGCACGCGACCGGTGGTGTCCATCACGTAAATGGCCCGACTGCGGCTGCGCCGGTTCAGGCCTTCGAGGTAATTGTTGACGGTCTGCCGGTGCTCCGGCGTCGGGTCGTTGAGCAGCAGCGACACACTGGATTCGAGTTCCAGCAGGCTGGGCAGGTAGGTGTATTTGCTGATCTCGCTTTCGACCGCGCGGGCGTGCAGTTCCAGCTGGCGTTCGCCGTTCTCGCTGAGGCTGCGAATGCCGTAATGCTCGCTGATCCAGAAGCCGACGTAGCCCAGGCCGATCATCAGCGCGATGACCAGTGGCGGCAGGAACAGGTGGCGGATCAGACGGGGTTTCACGGCGAGTGATGGCGGCGCGGCGCGATAGAGAGTGGGGTCGCATTTCATCACAGATGCCTTGGGTCAACCACTGCACGATTCCTGTAGCCGCTGCCGCAGGCTGCGATAAGGTCCGCAGGACCTTCTTCGGATCCGAAGAGCACGTCTCCTTCGGAGCCGATCGCAGCCTGCGGCAGCGGCTACAGGCTGTGCTTTAGTGCTGCAGGATTTTCTCGAGGAAATGCTGCGCACGCTCGGAGCGGGCGTTGATGTCGCCGAAGAATTCCTCTTTCGGGCAGTCTTCGATGATTTTGCCGGCGTCCATGAAGATCACCCGGTCCGCAACCTTGCGGGCGAAGCCCATTTCGTGGGTCACGCACATCATGGTCATGCCTTCGTGAGCCAGTTGCACCATCACGTCCAGCACTTCGTTGACCATTTCCGGGTCGAGCGCGGAAGTCGGTTCGTCGAACAGCATGACGATCGGGTCCATCGCCAGCGCGCGGGCGATCGCCACACGCTGCTGCTGGCCGCCGGACAACTGGCCCGGGTGCTTATGGGCGTGGGCGGACAAGCCGACGCGTTCCAGCAACTGCAGGCCTTTCTTGGTGGCTTCTTCCTTGCTGCGGCCCAGCACCTTGATCTGCGCGATGGTCAGGTTTTCGGTGATGGTCAGGTGCGGGAACAGCTCGAAGTGCTGGAACACCATGCCCACGCGCGAGCGCAGTTTCGGCAGGTTGGTCTTCGGGTCGGCGATGGAGGTGCCGTCGACCACGATGTCACCTTTTTGGAACGGCTCGAGGGCGTTGACGCATTTGATCAGGGTGGATTTGCCGGAGCCGGACGGTCCGCACACCACGATCACTTCGCCTTTCTTGACCTCGGTGCTGCAATCGGTCAGCACCTGGAAGTCCCCATACCACTTGTTGATGTTCTTGATAGAGATCATACGGCAAACCTTTTTTGCAGACGCTTGACCAGCAGCGAGGCGGCAAAGCTGATTGTGAAATACACCAGACCGGCAACGATCAGGAACTCATTGGAGCGGCCGATGATGTCGCCGCTGGAGCGCGAAGCATTGAGGAAGTCCACCAGGCCCACGGTGTACACCAGCGAGGTGTCCTGGAACAGGATGATGCTCTGCTGCAGCAGCAGCGGGGTCATCTTGCGGAACGCCTGGGGCAGGATGATCAGGCGCATCATCTGGCCATAGCTCATGCCCAGTGCCTGGGCGGCGCCCATCTGGCCCTTGGGGATCGACTGCACGCCGGCGCGGACGATTTCGCAGAAGTACGCCGCTTCGAACATCATGAAGGCCACGATGCACGAGCCGAACGCGCCGATCGGGGTGTCTTCGCCGGTGATCCAGCGCAGCACGAAGGGGACCGCCAGGTAGAACCAGGTGATCACCAGCAGCAGCGGGATGGAGCGGAAGTAGTTGACGTAGACGCCGGCGATGTTCGACAGCAGCTTGCTGTGGGACAAGCGCATCAGCGCCAGGATGGTGCCGAGGACGATCCCGCCGACGACGCCCAGGGCCATCAGCTTGAGGGTCATCAGCATGCCGTTCCACAGGCCGGGAATGGCCGGGACGACGCCAGTGAAATCGAATTCCATTATTTGCCCCCCACGGAGATCAGGCCGGGCACTGCGACTTTCTTCTCGACCATGCGCATCAGCAGCATCAGGCTCATGTTCAGGGTGAAGTAGATCAGCGTGGCCAGGGTGAAGGCTTCAAACAGGTTGGCCGAGAATTCGGCGGTCTGCTTGGTCTGCGCCAGCAACTCCATCAGGCCGATCAGCGAGGCCACGGAGGAGTTCTTGAAGACGTTGAGGAATTCCGAGGTAAGCGGCGGAATGATGATCCGGTAGGCCTGGGGCAGCAGCACGTTCCAGTAGATCTGCGGCAGCTTGAAGCCCATGGCGCGGGCCGCGGATTCCTGGCCGCGTGGCAGCGCCTGGATACCGGTGCGCACCTGTTCGCAGACACGGGCGGCGGTGAACAGGCCCAGGCACACGACGACGCTCAGGTAGGCCGAAGTGGTCGGGTTGAGGTCCTGCTTGTACCAGTCCTGCAGGTTTTGCGGCAGCAGGTCCGGCACCAGGAAGTACCAGATGAACAGCTGAACCAGCAGCGGTACGTTACGGAAAATCTCCACGTAGACGGTGGCGATGCCCGACACCAGGCGGTTCGGCACGGTACGCATGACGCCCAGGATCGAGCCCAGCAGCAGTGCGACGATCCAGGCCACCACGGCGATGGCTATGGTCCAGCCCAGGCCCGCGATGTACCAGTCGAGATAGGTCTCGCTGCCCACGCCGGTGGACTTGAAGAACACGCCCCAGTCCCAGTTGTAATTCATTAGGGTCTCCCCTCTGATCGATCGATGTACAAGCACCCGCTTGGGGAAATCCGTTCCCGCCTGGATGACGCCCAGGCACACGCGATCGGCTCGACAACCACCGGTTCGAGTGTTTCCAAAAAAAGCCAGCAGGTAGTGACAGGCTCCTGAAAGGGCCGCGCCCTTTCAGGAGACAAGGTTAGTCAGGAATCAGGACTTTTTATCGTCAGCCGCTTTGTCGGTCGGGTTGGCGATCAGGGCCTTGAGCTCGTCGCTCATCGGGAACATCAGGTTCAGGCCTTTTGGTGGAATCGGCGACTGGAACCATTTGTCGTAGATCTTGTTGATCTCGCCCGACTTGTAGGTGGCGACGATGGCGTCGTCCACGGCCTTCTTGAACGGTGCGTCGCCCTTGCGGACCATGCAGCCGTAGATTTCGTAGGATTGCGCGGTACCGGTCACGGCCCAGTCGGTCGGTTTGCGGGCCTTGGCCATTTCACCGGCCAGCAGCGCGTCGTCCATCATGAAGGCGACGGCGCGGCCGCCTTCGAGCATGTTGAAGGACTCGCCATGGTCCTTGGCCGAGATCACGTTCATGCCCATCTGCTTGTCGGCGTTCATCGCCTTGAGGATGCGCTCGGACGTGGTGCCGGCGGTGGTCACGACGTTCTTGCCCTTCAGGTCGGCGAAGTCCTTGTAAGGCGAATCCTTCTTGGACAGCAGACGGGTGCCGATCTCGAAGATGCCGACGGAGAAGTCGACCTGCTGCTGACGCTCGACGTTGTTGGTGGTGGAACCGCACTCGACGTCCACGGTGCCGTTTTGCACCAGCGGGATACGGGTCTGCGAGGTAACCAGGTTGTATTTGACCTTGAGATCCGGCATGTCGAGGTCTTTCTTGATGGCTTCGACGATTTTCAGCTGGATGTCGTGGGAGTAGCCGACTGGAACGCCGGATGCATCCGCGATGTAGGAGAACGGAATGGAAGCGTCGCGATGTCCGAGGGTGATGGTGCCGGAGTCTTTGATTTTCTTCAGCGTGCCGGTGAGTTCGGCGGCGACCACTGGAGTGCTAATCAGAGCAGCAGCAATGGCTGCGCCCAACAGATGGGGAACGATGCGCATCAATATTTCCTCGACATTTGTTTTTTTTATGAAGCCAGTTCGACGGCTCTCTTATACAGCGAATGCCTTGACGGCTCCTGATGTGTGTTGGCCCATCAGGCATTCGTCGAAGAGTGTAGAGCATGAGTCGTGCCAGGCCAGCTGATCCGTATCAAGACCTTGATTTGAAAGGCTATTAAATATTTATGGCGGATATTGTCGGCGGTCTTTATCCGGTTATCCGAATTGACCCGAAAGTCGCGTTCGGAAAACCGAATGCCCAGCAGGGCCGGGCTCATTCCCGTAGGAGCGAGGCTTGCCCGCGATGGCATCACCGCGCTGATCCTGTTGCACCGCGTTGCGCGGATCGCGGGCAAGCCTCGCTCCTACAAAAGCTGCGGCCATGAAAAAGCCCCCGGGCCATGTGGCGCGGGGGCTTCTTTATAGGACGGGCGATCAGGCGGCCTCGATCTTCGCCCGGTTCTGCTCGACCTTCTGCAGGTAGTGCTGCAGTTTTTCCTGCTCTGCCGGGGTCGTGAACAGCCCCAGCTTGCTGCGGCGCCAGAGGATGTCCTGGGCATTGACCGCCCATTCTTCGCTGCACAGGTAATCGACTTCGCGGGTGTACAGGCCGCCACCCAGGTGCTCGCCCAGGTCGCTCAGGCTGCGTACGCCTTCCAGCAGGCGCCAGGTGCGGCTGCCGTAGCTGGTGGCCCAGCGGCGGGCGATTTCGCTGGGTACCCAGTCGAACTTCTGGCGAATCGCTTCGGCCAGTGCCTGCGGGGTGGTCATGTCTTCGCCGCCGGGCAGGGTCGAGTGGGCGGTCCAGCTCGGCTTGATGCCCTTGAAGAACGGTGTCAGCTGGGCCATGGCCGATTCGGCCAGCTTGCGGTAGGTGGTCAGCTTGCCGCCGAACACCGACAGCAGCGGCGCTTCGTCGGCATTGCCGGACAGCGCCAGGGTGTAGTCGCGGGTCACGGCCGACGGGTTGTCGGATTCGTCGTTGCACAGCGGGCGCACGCCGGAGTAGGTGTGCACGATGTCCTGGCGGCTCAGCTGCTTCTTGAAGTGGGCGTTGACCACTTTCAGGATGTAGTCGGTTTCGCCTTCGGTAATCGCTACCTTCGCCGGGTCACCGGTGTACTCGCGGTCGGTGGTGCCGATCAGGGTGAAGTGGTTCAGGTACGGAATGGTGAAGACGATGCGCTGGTCTTCGTTCTGCAGGATGTGCGCATGTTCGCCTTCGTACAGCTTCGGCACGATCAGGTGGCTGCCCTGGATCAGGCGGATGCCGTAAGGCGAATCCAGCTTCAGGTCGTCCTTGATGAACTTGGCGACCCATGGGCCGGCGGCGTTCACCAGGGCCTTGGCTTGAATCGAGAACAGGCTGCCGTCGGCGCGCTCCAGGTGCAGGTGCCACATGCCCTTGCTGCGGCGGGCGCTGATGCAGCGGGTCTGGGTGTGCACGTGGGCGCCTTTTTCGCGGGCGGCCATGGCGTTCAACACCACCAGGCGGGCGTCGTCGACCCAGCAGTCGGAGTATTCGAAGCCTTTGGTGATCTCGGCTTTCAACGGGCTGTCGGCGCCGAACTTGAGGCTCTTGGAGCCGGCGAGTTTTTCCCGCTTGCCCAAGTGGTCATAAAGGAACAGGCCGGCGCGGATCATCCACGCCGGACGCAGGTGCGGGCGGTGCGGCAGGACGAAACGCATGGGCTTGACGATATGCGGGGCCTTGGCCAGCAGCACTTCGCGTTCGGCCAGGGCTTCGCGCACCAGACGGAATTCGTAATGTTCGAGGTAGCGCAGGCCGCCGTGGATCAGCTTGCTGCTGGCCGAGGAGGTATGGCTGGCCAGGTCGTCTTTTTCGCAAAGGAACACGGACAGGCCACGCCCGGCGGCATCGGCGGCGATGCCGACACCATTGATCCCACCACCGATCACGGCAATGTCATAAATCTCGGCGAGAGGGGGCGCGGGCAAGGTGGAAGTGGGCATCGACTGGCCTCGTGTTCTTCTGGTATTTGAAATCGAACATTAATGTTCATTTGCGAAAATACTAGCGCAGAAACACGCCGACAGCCAGCGAGATTCGATTGAAAAAACTCATCGAAAGGCAGGGAAAGGAAAATTTACGAACATTGTCGGACGCGAGGTGTCCGCGGCTTGCGGAAGGGGGATCTGTAGCCGCTGCCGCAGGCTGCGATCGCGCCCGAAGGGGGCGCAGGATCTCCAGTTCGCTGAAGGCCTTCGGCCTTATCGCAGCCTGCGGCAGCGGCTACAGGGGAGGGATCAGACGACTTCCAGGCGAATCTTGTGCTGTTGCAGCAACTGGGTCAGCGCCGGAACCGGCTGCTGGTCGGTGACCAGGCAATCGATCAGGCTGATGGGGCCGAGCCGGATCATGGCATTGCGCCCGAACTTGCTGGAGTCGGCGGCCAGGATCACCTGCCGGGCATTGGCGATGATCGCTTGGGACACCCGCACTTCCTGGTAGTCGAAGTCCAGCAGGCTGCCGTCTTCGTCGATACCGCTGATGCCGACCAGGGCGAAGTCGACCTTGAACTGGTTGATAAAGTCGACGCTGGCCTGGCCGACCACACCGCCATCGCGACGCACGTTGCCGCCGGTCAGCAGCACGTCGAAGTCGTCCTTGGCGCTGAGCATGGAAGCCACGTGCAGGTTGTTGGTGATGATCTTCAGGTGGCTGTGATTGAGCAGCGCCCGGGCAATGGATTCGGTGGTGGTACCGATATTGATGAACAGCGAGGCGTGATCGGGGATCTGCGCGGCGATGGCTTCGCCGATGCGTTGTTTCTCATCGCGCATCTGGTCGGCGCGCATGGCGTAGGCGGTGTTTTCGACACTGGAGTCGTAGGCTGCGCCGCCATGGTAGCGACGCAACAGGTTCACTTCCGCCAGTTGGTTGATATCGCGGCGGATGGTTTGCGGTGTAACGACGAACAGCTGGGCCATTTCCTCGATGCTGACATAGCCGCGTTCGCGGACCAGCTCGAGGATTTGCTGCTGACGGGGAGGCAGATTCATGGGGCTTCCTTTGGGCTGCCATGCAAAATTTGCCCATGATGCCGCAGGAATCTACTCCCGACCAGTTACAACCCGATACGAATCCGCGACTTGGCTTATTCAGCGCCTTCGTGCGGTTCCCAGTCGCGGGTGCGGCTGACGGCTTTTTTCCAGCCGGCGTAGAGCTTTTCCTTCTCGGTTTCGGCCAGCTGTGGTTCGAACTCGCGCTCGATCACCGCCTTGCCGCGCAGCTCTTCCAGGCTGCCCCAGAAACCGCAGGCCAGGCCAGCCAGGTAGGCCGCGCCCAGGGCCGTGGTTTCGCGCATTTGCGGGCGCTCGACCTGGGTGCCGAGGATGTCGGCCTGGAACTGCATGAGGAAGTTGTTGGCCACCGCGCCGCCGTCCACGCGCAGGGCCTTGAGGCGCTCGCCGGAGTCCTGCTGCATGGCGTCGAGGACGTCGCGGGTCTGGTAGGCGATCGACTCCAGCGCGGCGCGGATGATGTGGTCCACGCGCACGCCACGGGTCAGGCCGAACAGCGCGCCACGGGCGTAGGGGTCCCAGTACGGAGCGCCCAGGCCGGTGAAGGCCGGGACCAGGTACACGCCGTTGCTGTCCTTGACCTTGCTGGCGAAATATTCGGTGTCGTGGGCGTCGTTGATGATCTTCAGTTCGTCCCGTAGCCACTGCACGGTGGAGCCGCCGTTGAACACCGCGCCTTCGAGGGCGTAAGCCACTTCGCCGCGAGGGCCGCAGGCGATGGTGGTGAGCATGCCGTGCTTGGACTTGACCGCCTTGTCGCCGGTGTTCATCAGCAGGAAGCAGCCAGTGCCGTAGGTGTTCTTCGCCTGGCCCGGCTCGACGCACATCTGGCCGAACAGCGCGGCCTGCTGGTCGCCGGCGATACCGCCGATGGCGATGCCGCTTTTAGTGCGGCCGTAGATTTCCGAGGACGACTTCACTTGCGGCAGCATTTCCCGCGGGATATCCAGCACTTCCAGCATTTTCGCATCCCACTCCAGGGTGTGGATGTTGAAGAGCATGGTGCGCGAGGCGTTGGTGTAGTCGGTGACGTGGGTCTTGCCGCCGGTGAATTTCCAGATCAGCCAGCTGTCGACGGTGCCGAACAGCAGTTCGCCGTTGCGCGCGCGTTCGCGGCTGCCTTCGACGTTGTCGAGGATCCACTTCAGTTTGGTGCCGGAGAAATACGGGTCGGTGACCAGGCCGGTGGTGTCGCGGATGTACTCTTCCAGGCCGTCACGCTTGAGCTGCTGGCAGATTTCGGTGCTGCGGCGGCACTGCCAGACGATGGCGTTGTAGATCGGCCGGCCAGTGGTCTTGTCCCAGACTACGGTGGTTTCACGCTGGTTGGTGATGCCGATGGCGGCGACCTGGTCATGGTGCAGGCCGGCTTGCGCCAGGGCCTCGACCATCACCGCGCTCTGGGTGGCGAAGATTTCCATCGGGTCGTGTTCGACCCAGCCGGCTTGCGGGTAATGCTGGACGAATTCGCGCTGGGCGGTGCACACAACGTTGGCGTCGCGATCGAAAATGATCGCGCGCGAGCTGGTCGTACCCTGATCGAGGGCAATGATGTAGTTCTTATTCTGAATGTCGGTCATGTCGATTGCCTTGGACAAAAATAAGGAAGTGGGCAAGAGGCGCAGGTCGGGGTTGGGCAGGACCTTGCGCCGCCGGTTTCAAGAAGTTCTTACTTTGCCGTCAATGGCTTTTTCGGCATCCGTTGGAGCAGGGGCGACGGTTGGCAGGTGGCGGGCAATCAGCCCGCGGTAAGCCACGGCGCCGAGGCAGGCACCGATAATCGGCGCGAAGATCGGAACCAGGAAGTACGGAATGTCGCGGCCGCCGGTAAAGGAAACCTCGCCCCAACCCATGAAGAATGTCATCAGTTTAGGGCCAAAATCCCGTGCCGGGTTCATCGCGAAACCAGTCAGCGGCCCCATCGCGCTGCCGATCACGGCGATCAGCAGGCCGATCAGCAGCGGCGCCATCGGGCCGCGCGGCAAGCCGTTGTTGTCGTCGGTCAGGGACATGATCACGCCCATCAGGATCGCGGTAATCACCACTTCGACCAGGAACGCCTGGGCGGTGGACAGCGCCGGGTTGGGATAGGTGGAGAATACCGACGCCAGTTCAAGGCTGGCCTGGGAGCCGCGGACCATCTGGTGGGCTTGTTCGTAATCGAAGAACAGGTTGCTGTACAGCGTGTAGACCAGTAGCGCCGCGCAGAAGGCGCCGGCGATCTGGGAGACGATGTAGAACGGCAGTTTGCGTTTCTCGAAGTCGGCAAAGATGCACAGCGCGATGCTGACCGCGGGGTTGAGGTGCGCGCCGGAAACGCCGGCGGTGAGGTAGA
The DNA here is from genome assembly GCF_059416085.1 of Pseudomonas sp. GW821-FHT09E12. Lineage (NCBI taxonomy): Bacteria > Pseudomonadati > Pseudomonadota > Gammaproteobacteria > Pseudomonadales > Pseudomonadaceae > Pseudomonas > Pseudomonas sp. GW821-FHT09E12. The sequence goes on from NZ_JBWKOM010000006.1 coordinate 117,276, forward strand.
TCGCCATGCTCACGCCGATCCCCCAGATGACGCTGATTTCCCACAGGCCGAAGCTGGCGCCCGCGACCTTGAGCGCGGCGACGCAGCCAGTACCGAAGAAGATCAACAAGGCTGTACCCAGGAACTCGGCCATGCACTGGCCGGAGAGCGACGGTTGTTGTAACGCAGTTGTCATGGAAAACCTCGGTTTTTGTTGTTGTCTGGCACTGGCGTGAAGGGCGCCGAGCGCGATTTTCACCGTCGGCAGGATCCCCATCCTGGACGCGGCTTACTGCTGGGTACGGCTGTTGGATCTACCACATGATATTCGCAAACGAAAAAATATAGACAAGAAACATTACTGTCAAAGGTCGAAAGTGAACCATTAGTCATTTTATAACTATCAGTCATGTGAATGATCCTGCGGGAAGCGCATGGGTTTTGCGCAAAAGGCGCGGCCAGCCTGGTGCCGGCGGCTGCCGGGACTGAGGTATGGGCCTTGGAATAGAGCCTTTTGCTGGCGGATATCCTAGAATCGCCGGTGTTCTTTTCCCTGCCTATGGAGTTGCCATGACCCCTGCACTGGATCTGCTGAAAAAAGTTCGCGCCGAACATCGGGTGCACAGTTATGAACACGACCCGAAGGCGGCCTCCTATGGTCTGGAGGCGGCGGAGAAGCTCGGCCTCGACCCGGCGCAGGTGTTCAAGACGCTGCTGGCCAGCAGTGAAAAGGGCGAATTGCTGGTGGCCGTGGTGCCGGTCGTCGGAAGTCTCGACCTCAAGGCCCTGGCGCACGCGGCGGGGGTGAAAAAAGCCGAGATGGCCGACCCGGCTGCGGCGCAGCGAGCGACCGGTTACCTGCTGGGCGGGATCAGCCCCCTGGGCCAGAAAAAGCGCCTGCGCACCTTTATCGATAACAGTGCGCAACCTTTTCCCAGCATCTTCGTCAGCGCCGGTCGGCGCGGGCTTGAGGTCGAACTCTCGGCCGCCGTGCTGGCCGAGCACACCCAGGCGGCATTCGCCGATATCGGGCGCGACTGACCGCCAGTGCGCCGATAAGTATCGGCGCTGTATGGCAAAAAATAACTTTCTCTGTGGCTGTCGGCGCCTGGACGGGCAGCCTCATGCTTGCGCGGCATGTTCAAGGAGAGATGTTTATGCAGCTTGAGTTTCATCAGGTCGACGCGTTCAGCGATCGTCCGTTCAGCGGCAACCCGGCGATGGTCTATCGACTGCCGGCCTGGCCGGCCGATGAGTTGATGCAGAACATCGCCGCCGAGCACAACCTGGCGGAGACTGCTTTTGTCGTGCGCGAGCCTCAAGGCTGGCGTATCCGCTGGTTTACCCCGACCACCGAAATCGCCTTGTGCGGCCATGCCACCCTCGCCAGCGCCCACGTGCTGTTCGAGATTTATGGCGAGCCGGGGCCGCGTATCGACTTCATCTGCCAGTCTGGCTCCTTGAGCGTCAGTCGCGAAGATGCGCAGCTTTGGCTGGATTTCCCGGTTCGCACGCCGCGCGCGATCGATGGCCGCGAGCAACTGGAGTGCGCTTTGGGCACGAGGGTCGTGGCGTTACTGGGGGCCAACGAGTTGTTCGCGGTGCTGGAGTCCGAGCAAGCGGTGCTCGACTGTCAGCCGGACATGGCGGCGCTGGCCAAGCTGCCCTGGCCTGGCGCGATCGTGACCGCGCAGGGCAGCCAGCATGATTTTGTCTCGCGCTATTTCGCGCCGGCCATTGGCATCAACGAAGACCCGGTTACCGGCTCGACCCACTGCGCCCTGATTCCGTACTGGGCCGAACGCCTGGGCAAGACGAGCCTGACGGCTTATCAATGCTCGAAGCGCGGAGGGGCGTTGTTCTGTCGGCTGGAAGGGGAGCGGGTGAAGATTGGCGGGCAGGCGACGCTGGTGGTCAGTGGCAAGCTGTTCCTGGATTGAAAGCGCAGGCGCCGGTTGAGCGGCGCCTGCGGTATCCGCTGGATCAGTGGGCGCTGCTGTAGCGGCGAACGCCCGATTCAGCCTGTGGCAGCTGCGCCGCGGTGCTACCGGAGGCCTGGAACAGCACCAGGTGTTCGGCGGCGACGCGGATTCCGACGTCAGCGCCTATCAGATGATCGGCATGGCTTGGGAAGATCGACTCGAGCTGGCTGCCGGTCGGCAGTTGTAGGCGGTACAGGGTCGACGCGCCCTGGAAACTCTTGCCGACGATCCGCGCCTTGAGGTCGCTGTCCGGTGCATAAACGATGTCGTCCGGGCGTAGCAGTACATCCACCGCGCCGCCGGGCGGCCAGGTGTAGGCACGGTTGCCGCGCAGTACGCCGAGTTCGGTTTGCACCGATTCCGGGCTGTCCAGCTGGCCGCGAATGAAATAGCCCTGGCCGATAAAGCTCGCCACGAACGGCGTCAACGGTTCGTGATAGAGGTTGTACGGCGTGTCCCATTGCTCCAGGCGGCCTTCCTTGAACACCCCGACGTGATCGCTGACGGCGAAGGCTTCTTCCTGGTCGTGGGTCACCAGAATCGCACTGGTGCCCCGCGCCTTGAGGATGTCGCGCACTTCGTGACTGAGCTTGCGCCGCAGTTCGCCATCGAGGTTGGAAAAGGGTTCGTCGAGCAGCAGCAACTGCGGCTCCGGCGCCAGGGCCCGGGCCAGTGCGACGCGCTGTTGCTGGCCGCCGGACAGCTCATGAGGGAAGCGCTTGCCGAGGTTCTTCAGGTTGACCAGTTCCAGCAGTTCCTCGACCACCCGGTTCTTCTGCGGGTGCTTGCGGATGCCGAAGGCAATGTTGTCCGCCACGCTCAGGTGCGGGAACAGGGCGTAGTCCTGGAACACCATGCCGATCCGCCGGCGCTCCGGCGCCAGGGTGAAGCCGGCGCGGGAGATGGTTTCGCCGGCCAGCTGGATTTCACCTTCGTGCACCGGCTCGAAACCGGCAATCGCGCGCAGGGTGGTGGTCTTGCCGCAGCCGGAGGAACCAAGCAGGCAACCGATATCGCCGGCGTTGAGGTGCAGGTTGAGGTTCTGCACGACCCGTTGGTCCTGGTAGCCGCAGGCGAGATTGCGCAGGTTAAGCAGTAATGGCTGGCTCATGCGTGGTGGTACGCCGGCTCGACCAGAAACTCGAGCAGGGCCTTTTGTGCGTGGAGACGGTTTTCTGCCTGGTCCCACGCCACGGAGCGTGGATCGTCCAGCAGGTCGAGGCTGATTTCTTCGCCGCGGTGGGCGGGCAGGCAGTGCATGAACAGCACGTCTTCGGCGGCCAGGTCGAGCAGCGCGCGATTGACCTGGAACGGCGCGAACAGCTTGAGGCGCAGGGCGGTTTCTTCTTCCTGGCCCATGGAGGTCCAGACATCGGTGCTCACCAGGTGGGCGCCGATCACCGCGTCTTGCGGATCGCGCACGATGCTCACCCGGTCGCCGGCGCGGGCGACGAATTCAGGGTTGGGGTCGTAGCCTTCAGGGCAGGCGATGCGCAGTTGGAAGTCGAACTGGATCGCCGCTTCTATATAGCTGTTGCACATGTTGTTGCCGTCGCCGATCCAGGCCACGGTTTTGCCCTGGATCGAGCCGCGGTGTTCGAGGAAGGTTTGCATGTCGGCCAGCAACTGGCACGGGTGCAGGTCGTCGGACAGGCCGTTGATCACCGGTACGCGGGAGTTGGCCGCGAACTCGGTCAGGGTGCTATGGGCAAAGGTACGGATCATCACCGCGTCGAGCATGCGCGACATGACGATGGCGCAGTCGCTGATCGGCTCGCCGCGACCCAGTTGGGTGTCGCGCGGGGACAGGAAGATTGCCTGGCCGCCGAGCTGGATCATGCCGGCTTCGAAGGACAGGCGGGTGCGGGTAGACGACTTCTCGAAAATCATCCCGAGAACGCGGTTTTTCAGGGGCTCGAAGAGTACGCCGCGGTTACGCAGGTCCTTCAGCTCGATGCCTCGACGAATCACGCTGACCAGCTCTTCGGGCGTGCAATCCATCAGGGAGAGAAAGTGCCTTGCGCTCATCATTAACTACCTTTTTGCAACAGACCGCAGATACTCAAAGCCTTGTTTTATCGAGAAACGGGCGAGACCTGCGGCGAAAGCCGCACGGGGCGACGAAATAGGGGAAGGCGCGATCTTATAATTAAATGTCGCGTCTTACCAATAGCAGGCTTGGTTTCTAAGGCTTTCACCACTTGCAGCGAGTGGCCTGGGCCAAAAAAGTGGGCCATTCGTGACGTTTTACAGCATGTTCAGATGGGCCCAGTCGGATGTGGAGTCAATCCACTTTGCATAGGTCCGCAGCAGCATTTGTACACTGCGCCTCGGCCGCTTTGCAACGCGCCTCGTGGCGCATGCCGCTATCAGGCATATGGCTGGCGCGGGCTGGGTTTTTCTCTGCCTGGCTCTTGGGCACTTCGAGCAGGGCGGGAAATGGAAAGGCTCGCGGCAGGGGATCTCGGCAGAAATATTTCCTCAGGCAAAGGGCTGGGGTTATAAATGCGCACCGGCAACAGGGAAGTGCTTGGAATGGACTCGAAAGAACAGCAACTGAAGACACTGTTGGGGTTGACGACGCGAACCCTGACCGACCTAACGGCATCGATCACCTCGATGTCCTTCGAGTTGCTACGCAGCGAGGACAGCACCACGCGTAACGCCGCGCGACAGATGATCGAGCGCATGCTGACCATCAGCAGCAATCTCGATGAGCATTGGCGGCTGCTTGCCGAATTCAGCGGGGTGCAGGACGGTGAGGCGCCGATGGACGGCATGACGCCGATCGCCCGGCAGGACGATCCACCGAGGCTGCCCTCCAACTGAGTCATCGGCTGGCTTGATGCTTGCCGATTCACAGGATGAACGTCTCTGGTGCTGATGCCGGTCTGGCACCATAGTTTTGTTCCCGCGGCCTGACGCTGGCCGCCCCGAATAAAATAGAGACTGGCCATGACCAAGACTCTCCATCACCGTGCCTGCCACCTGTGTGAAGCCATCTGCGGCTTGACCATCGAAACCACCGAAGTCGACGGCGCCGGCCCGCAGATCACCTCGATCAAGGGCGATGCCCAGGACAGTTTCAGCCGCGGCCATATCTGCCCCAAGGCGGTGGCGCTGCAGGACATCCAGAACGACCCGGATCGGCTGCGCCAGCCCATGCGCAGGGTCGGTGGCGATTGGCAGGCGATCGAGTGGGACGAGGCCTTCACGCTGGTGGCCGAGCGCCTGGCGGCGATCCAGGAGCGGCACGGCAACCATGCGGTGGCGGTCTATCAGGGCAATCCCAGCGTGCACAATTATGGGTTGATGACCCACAGCAACTATTTCCTCGGCCTGCTGAAAACCCAGAACCGCTTTTCCGCCACCTCGGTGGACCAATTACCGCAGCACTTGAGCAGCTACCTGATGTATGGCCATGGGTTGCTGCTGCCGATCCCGGATATCGATAACACCGATTTCATGCTGATCCTGGGCGGCAACCCGCTGGCGTCCAACGGCAGCATCATGACCGTGCCGGACGTGGAGAAGCGCCTGAAGGCGATCCAGGCGCGAGGCGGCAAAGTAGTAGTGGTCGACCCACGGCGCAGCGAGACGGCGGTCATGGCCGACCAGCATGTGTTTGTCCGTCCCGGGGGGGATGTGGCGCTGCTGTTCGGCATGCTGCATACGATTTTCGCGCAGGGGCTGACGCGTGACAGCCATCTGCTGGTGGACGGCCTGACCGAGGTGCGTGAGGCCATTTCCCGTTTCAGTGCCGAAGCCATGAGTCCTTTGTGTTCGGTGCCGGCGCAGCAGATTCGCCAGTTGGCGCGCGACTTCGCCGCAGCGGACAGGGCGGTGTGTTATGGCCGGATGGGTGTGTCCACCCAGTCGTTCGGTACCCTCTGCCATTGGCTGGTGCAACTGCTCAACCTGGTGACCGGTAACCTCGACCGGGTCGGCGGCGCTCTGTGCACCGAGCCGGCGGTGGATCTGGTGGCAGCGACTTCGGGCGGGCACTTCAATGCCTGGCAAAGCCGGGTTTCCGGACGCCCTGAATATGGCGGCGAACTGCCGGTCTCGGCCCTGGCCGAAGAAATGTTGACCGCAGGCGAAGGGCAGGTACGGGCGCTGATCACGGTGGCCGGTAATCCGGTGCTCTCCACTCCCAATGGACGGCAGTTGGAGCAGGCGCTGGAGGGCCTGGAGTTCATGCTCAGTATCGACCTGTACATCAACGAAACCACCCGTTATGCGGACCTGATCCTGCCATCGACCTCGGCCCTGGAGAACGATCACTACGACACCACGTTCAATATGTTCGCGGTGCGCAATGTCAGCCGCTTCAACCGGGCGATCCTGCCCAAGCCGGAAGGCGCGCTGCATGACTGGGAAATCTTCGTCGGCCTGGCCAGGGCCTTCGCCGCGCGGACCGGCAAGGAGCTCAAGCCGACCGTGCCGCCGGCACAGATGATCGACAGGGGGCTACGAGCGGGGCGGTATGGCGAGGCGTCCGGGTTCAATCTGTCGGTGGCGACGCTGGCCGACCACCCCCACGGGATCGACCTGGGGCCACTCAAGCCCAACCTGGCAGCGCGCCTGAAAACCGAGAACCGTCGGGTACAGGCCGCTCCCGCGGCGATCATGGCGGACCTCGAGCGCTTTGCCGCGTTGCAGGCCCCGGCAGCCGATGAGCTGGTGATGATCGGTCGGCGCCATGTACGCAGTAATAATTCGTGGATGCACAACTACCATCGGTTGGTGAAGGGCAAGCCACGGCACCAGTTGCTGATGAATCCCGATGATCTGGCCCGGCGAGGGCTGACTGACGGACAGCGCGTGCGGGTCAGTTCGCGGGTCGGGGCGATCGAGGTGGAAGTCCTTGCCAGCAGCGAGATGATGCCCGGGGTGGTCAGCCTGCCCCATGGCTGGGGGCATGGTCGGCCGGGGGTGCAGATGAGCATCGCCATGGCCCAACCCGGGTCGAGTGCCAATGACCTGACCGACGAGCGTCAGCTGGACGAGTTATCGGGCAATGCGGCGCTCAATGGTGTGCCGGTGACGGTGGAGGCGGCCTGAGGAGTCTGTCGGAGAGGCCGAGCATGGCGCTCGGCTTTCCGTTACAATGCGCCACCGTGTCGACAACAGAGTCGGAAAGTTCAGCCGAGGTGCTCCATGGATATCATCGAAACTATTAAAGAGCAGATTGCCAACAACACCATTCTGCTTTACATGAAAGGCTCGCCGAATGCCCCGCAGTGTGGCTTTTCCGCGAAAGCCGCTCAGGCCGTGATGGGGTGTGGTGAGAAGTTCGCTTACGTGGACATCCTGCAGAACCCGGAAATCCGCGCCAACCTGCCTAAATACGCCAACTGGCCTACTTTCCCGCAACTGTGGGTAGCCGGCGAACTGGTCGGCGGCAGCGACATCATGGCTGAGATGTTCGCCAATGGTGAGTTGCAGACCCTGATCAAGGCCGCCGCTGAAAAAGCCGCTGCCAAGACCGAAGCCTGATTTGCCCCCTACAGGAGCGACAAGTTCGCTCCTGTAGGGTTGTGTGGATTTATCCACGCAATTAAAAAGCCCCGCCCTCGTGAAGAGAGGCGGGGCTTTTTTATGGGGTGAAGCTTTTGCTTGGGAGGAATTACTCGTCGCCCATCTGCGATTGCAGGTAGTTCTCCAGGCCGACTTTATCGATCAGGCCCAGTTGGGTTTCCAGCCAGTCGATATGTTCTTCTTCCGATTCCAGGATGTCTTCCAGCAGCTCGCGGCTACCGAAGTCGCCGACCGATTCGCAATGGGCGATGGCGGCTTTCAGGTCGGCATGGCCGGTACGCTCGATGCGCAGGTCGCACTCGAGCATTTCCTTGGTGTGTTCGCCGATGTGCAGCTTGCCCAGGTCCTGGACGTTCGGCAGGCCTTCGAGGAAGAGGATGCGCTTGATCAGCTTGTCCGCATGCTTCATCTCGTCGATGGACTCGTGGTATTCGTGCTTGCCCAGCTTGTTCAGGCCCCAGTCTTCATACATGCGTGCGTGCAGGAAGTACTGATTGATCGCGACCAGTTCATTGGCAAGGATCTTGTTGAGATGCTGGATGACTGTGACGTCGCCTTTCATGATGGGGTCCTGCCCTGTAATTAGCGGTATATAAGGCAGAGTCTGAGCCGCACGATGATTAGTGTCAAACCTAAGTTATTGAATAATATATGAAAATTAATCGGAATAAGAATGTTTGTGTTCCGCGTTTTGATGCTAAGCGATTGAATTACAGACATAAAAAAGCCGGACACGAAGTCCGGCTCTTTTAAATGGCGTTAATTACGCAACATTAAATTCTACTGGGTAAGGAATCGCTGGCTGGCTGCTTTGCAGTTCGGTCAGGGTTTCACGTACCACCTGCTTGGCGAGGCAGGCACATTTGCCACATTGACTAGCCACGCCGGTCGCTTGGCGTACTTCACGATAGCTGCAGCAACCGTCGTAGATTGCATCGCGGATTTGTCCGTCGGTGACGCCAGTGCAGAGGCAGACATACATAGGGTGAGAACCGTCGCTGGTTATGGCTCAATGCGATGGATCTTAATGTTAACGAGAATGATTGTCAAAGTGGTTTCCTGGGGCTTTTTGCCAGATGCGTATCTGGCAGACGAACGGTTTTTTCTAGCACGGGTGACGAGCTGTCCAGCAGGGCGACTTTTTTGCGGCCTGAATCCGGGAGATGGAAAAACCACTAAGGACAGCTCAAAAACGCGGTGTATGATGTGCGGTCCTTACGAAGCGGGATCGAGTCACAGGGCTGTCGCTTGGCGGCGGCAAACTGGGCTGGGTCTCATTCTTCATTCGATCACACCAGGAGATATCCAATGAGCGTACTCGTAGGCAAACAAGCCCCTGACTTCACCGTTCCCGCCGTTCTCGGCAATGGCGAAATCGTCGACAGCTTCACCCTGTCCTCGGCCATCAAAGGCAAATACGGCCTGGTGTTCTTCTACCCGCTGGACTTCACCTTCGTCTGCCCGTCCGAGCTGATCGCCCTGGACCACCGCATGGCTGACTTCAAGGCACGCAACGTTGAAGTGATCGCGGTTTCGATCGACTCGCACTTCACCCACAACGCCTGGCGCAATACCCCGATCAATGCCGGTGGCATCGGTCAGGTCCAGTACATCATGGCTGCCGACATGAAGCACGACATCGCCAAGGCCTACGACGTTGAGTCCGAAGGCGGCGTGGCTTTCCGTGGCGCGTTCCTGATCGACGACAAAGGTGTCGTTCGTTCGCAGATCGTCAACGACCTGCCGCTGGGCCGTAACATGGAAGAGCTGATCCGTCTGGTCGACGCTCTGCAGTTCCACGAGGAGCACGGCGAAGTCTGCCCGGCCAACTGGAAGAAAGGCGACAAGGGTATGACTGCTTCGCCAGAAGGCGTTGCTGCTTACCTGAGCGAGAACGCCGGCAAGCTGTAAGCCGCGCTTCACGCATAAAAAAACCGGCCCCAGGGCCGGTTTTTTTATGCGCGGTCGTTCAGCGGCAGTATCAGTCGTTGAAATCTTGCCAGCCGCCCATTTCCTTCCAGCGATTGACGATGCCGCAGAACAGGTCGGCAGTCTTCTCGGTGTCGTAGCGGGCGGAATGCGCCTCACGGCCATCGAAGTCGATATCGGCAGCCTGGCACGCCTTGGCCAGCACGGTTTGGCCATAAGCCAGGCCGGCAAGCGTCGCGGTGTCGAAGCTGGAGAACGGATGAAACGGGTTGCGTTTCATGTCCAGGCGCGCGACAGCCGCGTTGAGGAAGCCCAGGTCGAAGCTGCTGTTGTGCCCGACCAGGATCGCGCGCTTGCAGCCATTGGCCTTCAGCGCCTTGCGCACGCTGCGGAAAATATCGTTCAGCGCGGTTTCTTCACTGACGGCCATGCGCAGAGGATGGTCGAGCTTGATCCCGGTGAACTCCAGCGCCGCGGCTTCGATGTTGGCGCCTTCGAAAGGCTCTACGCGGAAAAACAGGGTGTGTTCGGGGAACACGAAGCCCTTTTCGTCCATGCCGATGATGGTCGCGGCAATTTCCAGCAAGGCGTCGGTGGCCGAGTTGAAACCACCGGTTTCAACGTCGACGACTACCGGCAGGTAACCACGAAAGCGTGCCGCCATTGGATGACGCGAGCCACCACCGTTATGACCGTCCTGCTCGTCGTCGAAATGGTCTTCACTCACGCGTGTTCCTCCAGCAGGCGCCAGCGCAGTTTTTCACCGGCGCGCAGCGGGATGACGGTCAGCTCGCCGAAAGGCAGGCTGGCAGGGGCGGCCCATTCTTCACGAACCAGGGTGATGCGATCGGTGTTGGCCGGCAGGCCATAGAAGCGTGGGCCGTTGAGGCTGGCAAAGGTTTCCAGCTTGTCCAGCGCGTTGCGCTGTTCGAAGGCTTCGGCGTACAACTCGATCGCGGCATAGGCGGTGTAGCAGCCGGCACAGCCGCAGGCCGCTTCTTTGGCATGCTGGGCGTGGGGCGCGGAGTCAGTGCCGAGGAAGAACTTCTGGCTGCCGCTGGCGGCGGCGTCGAGCAGCGCTTCCTGGTGCACGTTGCGCTTGAGAATCGGCAGGCAATAGAAGTGCGGGCGAATGCCGCCAACCAGCATGTGGTTGCGGTTGTACAGCAGGTGATGGGCGGTGATGGTCGCGCCAACGTTGGCCGAGGCCTCGTTGACGAACTGCACGGCGTCACGGGTGGTGATGTGTTCGAACACCACTTTGAGCGTCGGGAAGCGTTCGACGACACGGCGCATGTGCTCGTCGATGAACAGCTTCTCGCGGTCGAACACGTCGACTTCACCGCGGGTGACTTCACCGTGGATCAGCAGCGGCAGGCCGGCTTCGGCCATGGCCTCCAGCGCCGGGAAGATCTTGTCGATGCTGGTGACGCCCGAGTCCGAATTGGTGGTCGCACCGGCCGGGTAGAGCTTGGCGGCATGGACGAAACCACTGGCCTTGGCCGCGCGAACTTCTTCGGGCTGGGTGCGATCGGTAAGGTAGAGCACCATCAGCGGCTCGAAGCGGCTGCCGGCCGGCCGCGCAGCGAGAATGCGCTGGCGATAGGCGTCGGCTTCAGCGGCGTTGCGCACCGGAGGTACCAGGTTAGGCATGATGATGGCGCGGCCAAAGGTGCGCGCGACATCCGCGACAGTATTGGTCAACACGGCACCATCGCGAAGATGAATATGCCAGTCGTCGGGACGCAGCAGGGTCAGGCGGTCGGACATTGGGGATTCCAGGCGGGTCAAACTCCAGTGAATGCTACCGGAAAAGACTCTTCCAGGCACTCGCTATCAAGTTTTGCGTGAAGCTTCCGATATCCCGAAGGTATGCCGTAAACAGGCATTTCGATTTTCGTGATGTACAAGTCAGTGGAGCCTCCCGTGCGCCAGCGTTATCTAGCCTTGCTCAGTGTGTTCGCCAGTCTTCCCGCGATGGCGCTGACTTTCCAGACTCGCCTGGAGAGCATTGAGTGGACGGTCGAAGGCGATAAATTCGAGTGCCGTCTGAGCCAGCCGATCACCGATTTCGGTTCCGGGGAGTTCGTGCGTCGCGCCGGCGAGCAGGCGACCTTCCGCCTCAAGGCCTACAACCCGATGCTCGCTGGCGGTTCGGCCACGCTGCTGGCGGCGGCGGCGCCGTGGCAGCCGGGACGGGGCGACATCAACCTGGGGTCGGTGCGGCTCGGCAATGGCGATGTGCTGTTCAACAGTTCGCAACTGCAGGCTGGGCGACTGATCGGTGGATTGATGGATGGGCGCAGCCCGGTGGTTCGCCACTACTCCCGCGAGGGCGGGGTGTCCGAGGTGCGCTTGTTGCCGGTCAAGTTCAGCAAGGCGTATGGCGACTATCAACGCTGTGTCGCCAAGTTGTTGCCGAAGAATTTCGATCAGGTCAGGCAATCCGAGGTCGGCTTCCCCGGGGGCGGCATCGACCTGGACGCCAAAGCCAAGGCCAGGCTGCAGGTGATGCTCGAGTTTCTCAAGGCCGATCCGACGGTCAATCACATCCAGCTCGACGGCCACTCGGACAACAGCGGAAACCGCTTGACCAACCGTGACCTGTCGCGCCGCCGGGCGCTGGCGGTGATGGAGTTCTTCAAGGCCAGCGGCATTCCCGAATCGCAGATCGAGATGCGTTTCCACGGCGAGCGCTATCCGTTGGCGCCCAACACCAACGCGGCGAACCGGGCGAAGAATCGTCGGGTCAACGTACAGCTGCAGCGTGTCCCGGTCGCAGAGAAACCGGCACCCCAGGCCGCTGCTCCCGCCAACGCCGCGGCGACTTCCTGAAACGGCTGTCGTCGCCCGCTCGACATAATCTGTCGCTTCGTCGTCATAAGCTGTCGCGCCTCTGTAAATTATCCGCGTTGATCGGTAGACTTGACGGCTTTCCGTAGAACCCCGTGGAGTGATGGCATGGCGGACGTAAACAAGGTCGTTCTGGCGTATTCCGGCGGCCTGGACACTTCGGTGATCCTCAAGTGGCTGCAGGATACTTATAACTGTGAAGTGGTGACGTTCACCGCTGACCTGGGTCAGGGCGAAGAGGTCGAACCTGCACGTGCCAAGGCGCAAGCCATGGGCGTGAAAGAGATCTACATCGACGATCTGCGCGAAGAGTTCGTCCGCGATTTCGTTTTCCCGATGTTCCGCGCCAACACCGTTTACGAAGGTGAGTACCTGCTGGGTACCTCCATCGCTCGTCCGTTGATCGCCAAGCGCCTGATCGAGATCGCCAACGAAACCGGTGCCGACGCCATTTCCCACGGCGCTACCGGCAAGGGCAACGACCAGGTTCGTTTCGAACTGGGCGCCTACGCCTTGAAACCAGGGGTGAAAGTGATTGCTCCTTGGCGTGAGTGGGACCTGCTGTCCCGCGAGAAGCTGATGGACTATGCCGAGAAGCATGCGATCCCGATCGAGCGTCACGGCAAGAAGAAATCCCCGTACTCGATGGATGCCAACCTGCTGCACATCTCCTATGAAGGCGGCGTGCTGGAAGACACCTGGACCGAGCACGAAGAAGACATGTGGCGCTGGACCGTCTCCCCGGAGAAGGCTCCCAACACCCCGACCTACATCGAGCTGACCTATCGCAACGGCGACATCGTGGCGATCGACGGCGTCGAGATGACCCCGGCCACCGTGCTGGCGACCCTGAACCGCATCGGCGGTGAAAACGGCATCGGTCGTCTGGACATCGTGGAAAACCGCTATGTCGGCATGAAGTCCCGCGGCTGCTACGAAACCCCTGGCGGCACCATCATGCTGCGCGCTCACCGGGCGATCGAATCGATCACCCTGGATCGTGAAGTCGCTCACCTGAAAGACGAGCTGATGCCCAAGTACGCCAGCCTGATCTACACCGGTTACTGGTGGAGCCCTGAGCGTCTGATGCTGCAACAGATGATCGACGCCTCCCAGGCCCACGTGAACGGCGTGGTTCGCCTGAAGTTGTACAAGGGCAATGTGATCGTCACCGGTCGCAAGTCCGATGAGTCGCTGTTCGATGCCAACATTGCGACCTTCGAAGAAGACGGCGGCGCCTACAACCAGGCGGATGCGGCTGGCTTCATCAAGCTCAATGCCCTGCGCATGCGTATTGCGGCCAACAAGGGTCGGACTCTGTTCTGATGCCTTGAGTCGTTTTAAAAGAGCCCCGCCATGAGCGGGGCTTTTTTATGCCTGATGTTTTAATCGATCAAGCGGGTGTCTGGAGACCATAACTAAAAGTTTCCACTGGCCATTGTTTCAACGGGATCTCGACTATCTTTCAGTCTGTTCTTTTCAATACGAAGTGTAGGAAAGTCAGGAGTGGTTATATATAGGGGGCGACGTTCAATTTTTCCTTGTAGGGCAAATCCGTATTGTTTGTAAGGAACTTCTCGGGGCGATGCTGGCCCAGGGCATGGCCATGCCACGGGCCAAATGACTGGGTTATGGTGTTTGCTTGAAAAAACAATAGCGGACTCTGGACTTACCCATGAAGAAAGTTTTGATCGTAGATGATCATCCCGTCACTCGTCTGGCTGTGCGCATGCTGATGGAGCGGCACGGCTTTGAAGTAGTTGCCGAGGCGGACAATGGCATGGATGCCCTGAAACTGTCTTATGAACATGTTCCAGACATCCTTATTCTTGATATTGGTATTCCCAAACTCGATGGCCTGGAAGTTATCGCCAGACTTTCGTCAAAAGCCATGTCGACCAAAGTGCTGGTATTGAGCCTGCAAGTACCTGGGCCTTTCTCCATGCGCTGCATGCAGGCTGGTGCGGCGGGTTATGTGTGCAAGCAGCAGGACATCACTGAATTGATCAGTGCCGTCAGGGCAGTCCTGGCCGGCTACAGTTATTTTCCCAACGAAGCCTTGCATACCCTGCGCTCGAGCCTGGGCATCGCCAGCGAGGAGGGGATGTTGTCCAGCCTGTCAGGTCGAGAGTTGATGGTCCTGAAGCAACTCGCCGGTGGGCAGACCAACAAGGAGATTGCCGAGGGCCTGTGCTTGAGCAGTAAAACGGTGAGCACCTACAAAAGGCGGCTGTTGGGGAAACTCAACGCCCGCTCGCTGGTGGACCTGATCGAGTTTGCCAAGCGCCATCAGCTGGTATGAAGGTTGAGGCGCTACAACAAGGCACGGGAGGGAAAAACAGCGGCTTTTGCGAGCGTTCATTGCGTTGCGGGCTTGCCGGTCTGTCGGCGATGTTGGATCCCTCAGCCGCGCATGGCCTGGTTTGAAAAGAAGCGACTTGGAATGTTGGCTGGTGTAACAAAAAAGCCTCCGTCAAAGGAGGCTTTTTGTTACTAAAGATCAAAGTCGTAATCGGCCAGTTGCTTTTGCAAGCGCCGCTCTTCCAGAAGGTTGTCGATGGTCCGACGTTTGCTCAAGTTGGTCTTGGCCACCTCTACCACAGGCTCCGCATCTTCTGTTTCAACAGGGGTGAAGTCGTCTTCTACGTCCAGTTGTTCTTTGCCAGTACTCATAAGGTTAACTCCAGGCTAAGACTGCCATTGGCGCTCCTTATATCGATATTCTCGGGACTGGTAAAAAAGATTTTTTCAATCGACCTATCATCAAAATCAATAGTTGCTCAATCGTCAGAGGTCTTGTGCTTGTATTCGCACAGGTCCTCGATCCGGCAGCTTCCACAGCGCGGCTTGCGGGCCAGGCACACATAGCGGCCATGGAGGATCAGCCAGTGATGGGAGTCGAGGAGATACTCCTTGGGCACGAATTTCATCAGTTTCTTTTCGACCTCCACGACATTCTTCCCAGGGGCCAGCCCTGTGCGGTTGCTGACCCGGAAGATGTGCGTATCGACGGCCATGGTCAGTTGGCGGAAAGCCGTATTGAGTACCACGTTGGCGGTCTTCCTGCCGACGCCTGGCAGGGCTTCGAGCTCTTCCCGGGTCTGCGGGACTTCGCTGTTGTGCCGTTCCACCAGCAGACGGCAGGTCTCGATCACGTTTTTAGCCTTGCTGTTGTACAGGCCGATGGTCTTGATGTACTCGGACAGGCCTTCGACGCCCAGGGCATAGATGGCGGCCGGCGTATTGGCCACGGGGAAGAGCTTGGCCGTCGCCTTGTTGACCCCGACATCGGTGGACTGGGCCGAGAGAATCACGGCAATCAGCAGCTCGAAGGGCGACGAATAGGCCAGCTCGGTTTTCGGTTCCGGATTGTCTTCGTGCAGCCTGCGGAAAATTTCCAGGCGTTTTGCGGCATTCATGGGTGAGTCATTTCCTTGAAGGCGGTCGATGTGAAGTCGAAGAAGCGGCCCAGGCTTGCCTGGCGGCCAGCAACAGCCCCAGCAGGATAAAACCGCCAGGTGCGAGTGTAAGCAGGTGCAAGCCGCCCCGGGCGGTCAGAACCCAGCCTGGCCAGTCGACGTCGTTCATTCCCAGCAGCCATTGCAGATGATTGCCGATCGAGCCACTGCCGAAGGCTTCGCGCAATGCACCCAGGATAATCAGCAGCAGGCAGAACTGGCCGGCGAAACGCAAGCGCACGGGGCGCAGGAAAAAATCCTGGTATTCCAGCACTACGCATTGCACGGCAATCAAGCCCAGGTAGAGGGCCAACTGTTGTTGCAGCTCGAACGCCCAGGCCTGCGCGGCCAGCATGGCACAACTGGTGAGCGTGGCGCTGAGCAGGATACTGGCGCCCAGGCGGCCCTGGCCAGCCAGGCGTGGGCGCAGGGCATTCATGCACAGGCCGAATACCGCGCTCACACAGAGAAATACCAGGGCCAGCCCCAGGGCCTTGACCAGTGAGTCGCTGGCGCCGATCAGCGGCGCGAGCATCAGGGCGTTCTGCAGGGTCGAGGATTTATTCATGGGCGGGACTTCCCAGCAGTTGTTCGCGGTGCTCGTCGAAGTAACGCAGGCTGTCGTGAATCCCCTCGACCACCGCCCGTGAGGTGATGGTGGCCCCGGCCATCTGGTCGAATTGGCCATGGTCTTTTTTCAGCGCCCAGCCGGCGTCGCCCGGATCACCCAGTGACTTGCCGATGAAACCCTGCAGCCAGGTATTCGGGCGCTCGGCGATGCGCGCGCCCAGCCCGGGCGTTTCCGAATGCCGCAGAGCTTTGCTGCCCAGCAGTTTGCCGTTGGCGGCGACGCCGATCAGCAGCTCGATCGGGCCGCCATAACCGCTGACCTGGCTGCGCAGCAGCACAGCGCTGGGTTGGCCGTTGCGCGTGGCGCGATAACCGGCGAGCAGGGTGCTGTGGCTGAGCTGGATGTTATCGATGGCCAGCGGCTGATCCAGCGGCTGATTGTCGTAGCTGTCGACGGGCAGGAGATCCAGCAGATTGCGTGCCTGGATGGCGCGCTGTTCGCGCTCGATGCGGGGAGCCGTCGTCTGCTGGACGAAGAAAGTGCCAGTGGCGCCGACAGCCGCCAGCAGTGCCAACACTCCCAGACTCGTTGCGCGGTTCATGGCAGGGAAGGCTCGGGAGGCGGAGTAGCCAGGCGCTCCAGGGCGGGGACGGCGAGGTTCATCAGCAGTACGGCGAAGGCGACACCGTCCGGGTAACCGCCCCAGGTGCGGATCAGGTAAGTCAGCAGGCCGACCCCGACCCCGAACAGCAGGCGTGCCTTTGCGTTCCTCGGGCCGGAGACCGGCTCGGTGACGATAAAAAAGGCGCCAAGCATGGTCGCGCCGCTCAGCAGGTGGAAAAACGGCGAGCCGTGGGAGTCCGACCCGGAACCGTTCCAGCACAGCAGGCTGATGACGAACAGGCTGCCGAGCATGCCGGCCGGGGCGTGCCAGCTGAACACCCGTTGCTGCAGCAAAAAGGCGCCGCCGGCGAGAAAGGCCAGGTTGACCCATTCCACGCCCTTGCCGCCGAAATGGCCGAAGGCGGCATTGCCGGCGAACAGTTCATCGATGGTCAGGCTCTTGTTGATACGCAGGCTGTCGAGTGCCGTGGCCTGGGCCCAGGCATCGGGCGCCGTGCTGTCGAGGGCTATGCCGAAGATCTGCTGCAGGCCGCCCAGCAGGTCAAGGCCATGGGAGGCCGGCCAATGAGTCATCTGCTGGGGGAAAGAGACCAGCACCAGGGCATAACCGAGCATCGCCGGGTTGAACGGATTCTTGCCGACGCCACCATACAGGTGCTTGCCGAACAGCAAGGCACAAGCGGCCGCGCTGACTGTCAGCCACCACGGGCAATACGGCGGCAAGGCCAGGGCCAGCAAGGTGGCGCTGACCAGGGCACTGCCATCGCCAAGGAAAGGACACAATGGCCACTGGCGCAATCGCAGCACCGCGGCTTCGACGGCAAGAGCGCTGGCACAGGCCAGCAGCAGGTTGATCAGAATCCCCCAGCCAAATAGCCAGAAGAGCGCCAGCAGCCCCGGCAGGGTCGCCAGAAGCACACGCTGCATGGCTTGTCGCAGGCGTTCGTCCGGTTGCTCAAGGGGCGTCATGGGCTTGTACCTGGCGCTCGGCTTCGGCCAGTCGCTCGCGGGCCTTGGCCAACAGTGGCGGCGGGGTATCGCTGTGACGCTCCAGCTTGCTGACTTCTGCTCGCGCGTAAGCCAGTTCGGTTTTCAGTTGCCGCAGGCGGGCGTCGATAGGGCGCTTTTCGACTCGCACCAGATTGGGCGCCGGTTGCCCGCTGGCTTCTTCGGTCGCGTGCAAGGCCTGTTCTGCGTCTTTCAGTGCCTGCTGCAGTCTGGCCAGTTGCTCGGCAGGCGCCTGGTTGGCCTGGGCCTTTTTCAATTCCGCGCGGCGCATTGCCAGCTGGATTTTCGCGCGCTTGAGCTCGGCGTCTTTGGCCGGGGGCGCTGAGGTCACGGTTTTGACGGTGGTTTCGGCCGCGCTTTCGAGCTGGGCAAGAGCCTGTTCGGCGGCCTCAAACTGGCGCTGCAGGACGATCAATTGCGACTGTTGCTCGAAGGTCGGCGGATGGCCGAAGGCTTTCAGCGATTTGTTCAACTGGGCCCGGCTCATCGCCAGATCGATCTTGGCTTTTTTCACCGCCGCATCGGCGGCGGCCGCCTTTTGCGCGCGCACCCGCTCGATGGCCGTCTGCACCGGGTCCAGGCTGGTTTCACTGGGCTGCGCCGCACGTTGCGCGCGGGCGGCACGTTCAGCCTGCTTGTGCTGTTCTTCGCGTTGCAGCCGGGCATTGCGGCGCTCGAAGCGCTGGCGCGCGTGATCGCGTTTGGCGGTCCGGGCGCGCAGTTCTTCGAGACCGGTGGCCAGGCCGCCGACGATCGGCAATACGTCATTCAGCGGCAGCGGATGCATCTCGATACAGTCCACCGGGCACGGCGCCACGCAGAGATCGCAGCCGGTGCATTCGTCGATCAGCACCGTGTGCATCTGCTTGGCCGCGCCGACTATGGCATCCACCGGGCAGGCCTGGATGCACTTGGTGCAGCCGATGCATTCGGCTTCGCGGATAAAGGCCACCTGGGCCGGCGCCGGGCCGCGACTGATGTCCAGTTCCATGACCGGGATATTCAGCAGTCTGGCCAGGCCGGCAATGGTTTCGTCGCCGCCGGGCGGGCACTTGTTGATCGCCTCGCCGTTGGCGATGCCTTCGGCGTAGGGCTTGCATCCGGGGTGGCCGCACTTGCCGCATTGGGTCTGCGGCAGCAGGGCGTCGATGCGTTGAATCAGACTCATGGGTTGAGCAGTCCGTTGAAACCGAGAAATGCCACCGCCATCAGGCCGGCGCTGATCAGGTCGATCGGCAGGCCGCGAAAGGGCAGGGGCACATCGTTGTTGAGAATGCGCTGGCGCAGGTCGCTGAACAGGCTCAACACCAGCCAGAAACCGAGGCCCGCACCCAGGCCCAGGGCGAGGCCATGACCGAGCCCGCGATTGGACTGGACCGCCAGTAGCAACGCGCCGAGTACACCGGCATTGCCCAGCAGCAGCGGCCAGAGGCCGTCGAATGGCAGCCCGGGCAACATCCGGGTCAGCAGCTTGAGCAGCGGTGCGATCAGCAGCACGCCCAGCGGCAGGAACACGAACAGTTGCAGCGAGGCCAGGCCCAGCGGCACCAGCAGCGCCTGATAAAGCCCGTAGCCCAGCAGGCTGCAGAGCAGCATCAGGCAACTGGTGGCGATCCCCAGGGCATGGATCCGCCGCCGCGCAACCTGCGGCTCGGCACTGGCCTGCAACAGCGGATCGACGCCCAGCGGCCACTGCAACACGAAGTTGTTGATCAGGGCAGCGCTGATGAGCGTGAGGACAATCTCGGTCATGTTCGTGGCCGGTGAGGGCGGGCGGATACCTGAAGACTAGGCAATTATCCGGCAAGGGCGCAGGCCCATCCAGATATGAAAATCCCCCCGCCACGCAGCGGCGCGACGGGGGGATCGATCCCGCAAGCGGAGTTACTTGATCCGCTGGCCCGGCTTGGCGCCGCTGTCCGGGCTCAGCAGGTAGATCTCTTCGCCACCAGGGCCGGCCGCCATCACCATGCCTTCGGAGATGCCGAATTTCATTTTTCGTGGCTTGAGGTTGGCGATCATCATGGTCAGGCGACCGTCGAGCTTGGACGGATCCGGGTAAGCGCTCTTGATCCCGGAGAACACGTTGCGTTGCTCGTCGCCGATATCCAGGGTCAGGCGCAGCAGCTTGTCGGCGCCCTCCACATGCTCGGCCTTGACGATCAACGCCACGCGCAGGTCGACGGCGGCAAAAGTGTCGAAGTCGATTTCCGGCGACAGCGGATCCTTGGCCAGCTCGCCGTTGCCCGCAGGCTTGGCTTCACCGGTGTCGGTCTGGCTGGCGGTCAGGTCTTCTTTCGAGGCGTCGGTCATGGCTTGTACTTTCACGGGGTCGATCCGCGTCATCAGCGGCTTGAATGCGTTCAGCTGGTGGTTGCTCAGCAGGTGCTGGTGGTCGTTCCAGGTCAGCGGGGCGACATTGAGGAACGCCTCGGCGTCGGCGGCCAGCAGCGGCAGCACCGGCTTGAGGAAAATCACCAGCTGGCGGAACAGGTTGACGCCGGTGGCGCAGATGGCCTGGACCTCATCCTGCTTGCCTTCCTGCTTGTTCAACGACCACGGCGCTTTGTCGGCGATCCAGGCGTTGGCGCGGTCGGCCAGGGCCATGATTTCACGCATGGCGCGGGCGAAGTCACGGGCCTCATAAGCGTCGGCGATGCTCGGCGCGGCCGCCAGGAAGGCCTCGGTCAGCTCCGGCGCGGCGTTCTGGTCCACCAGCACGCCGGCGTTGCCTTTGTGGATGAAGCCGGCGCAACGGCTGGCAATGTTCACCACCTTGCCCACCAGGTCGGAGTTGACCTTCTGCACGAAGTCTTCGAGGTTCAGGTCCAGGTCGTCGACGCCGCGGCCCAGCTTGGCCGCGTAGTAGTAACGCAGGTATTCCGGCGACAGGTGGTCGAGGTAGGTCCGGGCCTTGATGAAGGTGCCGCGGGACTTGGACATCTTCTGGCCGTTGACGGTCAGGTAGCCGTGCACGTTGATGCCGGTCGGCTTGCGGTAGCCGGCGCCTTCGAGCATGGCGGGCCAGAACAGCGCGTGGAAGTTGACGATGTCCTTGCCGATGAAGTGGTACAGCTCGGCGGTCGAGTCCTTGCCCCAGAACGCATCGAAGTCCAGCTCCGGCGTGCGGTTGCACAGGTTCTTGAAGCTGGCCATGTAGCCGATCGGCGCGTCCAGCCAGACGTAGAAGTACTTGCCCGGCTCGTCGGGGATCTCGAAGCCGAAATACGGCGCGTCGCGGGAGATATCCCACTGCTGCAGGCCGACATCCAGCCATTCGGCGATCTTGTTCGCCACGGCGTCTTGCAGGGTGCCGCTGCGGGTCCATTGCTGCAGCATCTGCTGGAAGTCCGGCAGCTTGAAGAAGAAATGCTGGGAATCCTTGAGCACCGGGGTGGCGCCGGAAATAGCCGACTTCGGATCCTTCAGGTCGGTCGGCGCGTAGGTGGCGCCGCATTTTTCGCAGTTGTCGCCGTACTGGTCCTCGGTGCCGCATTTCGGGCAGGTGCCCTTGATGAAGCGGTCGGCCAGGAACATTTGTTTTTCCGGGTCGAAATACTGGGTGATCGAGCGCGTGGCGATGTGCCCGGCGTCGCGCAGCTTCAGGTAGATCTGGCTCGACAGCTCACGGTTTTCTTCGGCGTGGGTCGAGTGGAAATTGTCGAAGTCCACCAGGAAGTCGGCAAAGTCGGCGCTGTGTTCGGCCTGGACGTTGGCGATCAGTTGTTCCGGGGTGATGCCTTCCTTTTCCGCGCGCAGCATGATGGCCGAGCCGTGAGCGTCGTCCGCGCAGACATAGATGCATTGGTTGCCGCGATGCTTCTGGAAGCGCACCCACATATCGGTCTGGATGTACTCAAGCATATGGCCAAGATGGATGGAACCATTGGCATAGGGCAGGGCGCTGGTGACGAGGATCTTGCGTGGCTCGGACATGGGGCTCGGCTACTTGATGAAACGGAGGTCGGCCACTATAAAGCGCCGAGAAATATATTTCACCCCGTGAGCCCGGTTTTCCACGGCCGTCGTAGCCATCGGCGGGCGTGCTATATGATGCTTTGGCATCCCGCCCACGCCACGGAACAGGTAGGATAGCCGCCTGATTTTCCCGTCTTGTTATCGGAGTTGCCCATGAGCGCCGTCAATCGCGCAGCGGTGGAAGCCGTTCTTCGCCAATACACCGACCCCTACCTGAACCAGGACCCGGTCAGCGCCGGTTGTGTCCGTTCCATCGACATCCAGGGCGACGAGGTGCGTGTCGAACTGGAGATCGGTTATGCCGCCGGTCTGTTCAAGACCGGCTGGGCCCAGTTGCTGAAGCTGGCCATCGAAAACATGGACGGCGTGGTCATCGCTCGCGTCAATGTCACCAGCGCGATTACCGCGCACAAGGCTCAGGCGCAGATTCCGGGCCTGGCCAACGTCAAGAACGTGGTGGCGGTGGCATCCGGCAAGGGCGGTGTGGGCAAGTCCACCACCGCGGCCAACCTGGCCCTGGCGTTGGCCCGCGAAGGCGCCAAGGTGGGGATTCTCGATGCCGACATCTATGGCCCGAGCCAGGGCATCATGTTCGGCATCGCCGAGGGTACCCGGCCGCAGGTCAAGGACCAGAAGTGGTTCGTGCCGATCAAGTCCCACGGCGTCGAGGTCATGTCCATGGCCTTCCTGACCGACGACAACACGCCGATGGTCTGGCGCGGGCCGATGGTCTCCGGCGCCCTGCTGCAACTGGTGACCCAGACCGCCTGGGGCGACCTGGACTACCTGGTGATCGACATGCCGCCGGGCACCGGCGATATCCAGCTGACCCTGGCGCAGAAGGTCCCGGTGGCCGGCGCGGTCATCGTCACCACCCCGCAGGACCTGGCGTTGCTGGACGCGCGCAAGGGCGTGGAGATGTTCCGCAAGGTCAACATCCCGGTGCTGGGTGTGGTGGAAAACATGGCCGTGCATATCTGCTCCAACTGCGGCCATGCCGAGCATCTGTTTGGCGAGGGCGGTGGCGAGAAGCTGGCGACCCAGTACGGTGTCGAACTGCTGGCCTCGCTGCCGCTGTCGATGCTGATTCGCGAGCAGGCCGACGGTGGCAAGCCGACCGTGATCGCCGAGCCGGAAAGCCAGATCGCCATGGTCTACCAGGAACTGGCCCGCCATGTCGGCGCGCGCATCGTGCTGCAGGAAGCCGCGGCGCCGGCGATGCCGAACATTACTGTCAGCGACGACTGAGCCGGTTGGGCCAACAAAAAAGCCCGATGCAGTGCACCGGGCTTTTTTATGGATGTTTTATGAGCGGGCTCAGATCCGCAGGCCGCCGTCCAGCTCGAGAATCCGGCCGGTGTAATAGTCGTTCTCGAAGATGTAGGCCGCCGAATGAGCGATCTCTTCCGGCTTGCCCATGCGCTTGAGCGGAATGCCAGAGGTCATTTTCTCCAGGGCTTCGGGTTTCATGCCCAGGGTCATTTCGGTTTCGATGAAGCCTGGTGCGATGCCGGCCACGCGAATGCCGTAGCGCGCCAGTTCCTTGGCCCAGGTCACGGTCGCCGCGGCGACCCCGGCCTTGGCGGCGGAGTAGTTGGTCTGGCCGATATTGCCGGCGCGGGAAATCGACGAGATGTTGATGATCGCGCCACTGGTTTTCAGCTCGACCATCTTTGCCGCGACTTCGCGGGTGCAGAGAAACACGCCGGTCAGGTTGACGTCGATCACCGACTGCCACTGGGCCAGGCTCATCTTGGCCATCTCACCGTCCTTGACCTTGAGCAGCAGGCCGTCGCGCAGGATGCCGGCGTTGTTGATCAGGCCGTGAATGGCGCCGAAGTCTTCGGCGACCTGGGCGACCATGTGTTCCACCTGCTCTTCATTGGCAACGTTGCACAGGTAGGCGCGGGCTTCGACTCCCGCCGCCTGGCAGGCGGCAACGGCCTGGTCGAGCTTTTCCTGGTTCAGGTCGACCAGTGCCAGCCTGGCGCCTTTGCTGGCGAAATACTCCGCCATGGAGCGGCCCAGCCCCTGGCAACCGCCGGTGATAATGATTACTTTGTCATTGAGTTGCATTCGCATGCTCCGAAAGCAGAACTGGAGTGGTGTCTTTCAAGGCGCCTCTCTTGTGCGTCGGGCATGGCCTGGCTGCAGATTGAGAATTGCCCCGATGGCGTCGCTGGAACTTTGCTCCAGACGCCCGTCCGTTTTAGACGGATTCTATATAAGGAGTCATAAATTGAGCGTTGAAGCTGCGAAGCATGCACGAGAATTACTGCTCAAGGAATACCGTGGCGTGCTGTCGACGCACTCCAAGGCCATGCCGGGTTTTCCCTTTGGTTCGGTGGTTCCTTATTGCCTGGACGAGCAGGGGCAGCCGCTGATCCTGATCAGCCGCATTGCCCAGCACACCCATAACCTGCAGAAGGATCCCAAGTGTTCGCTGCTGGTGGGCGAGCGCGAAGCTGAGGACGTCCAGGCAGTGGGGCGCCTGACCTATCTGGCCGAAGCCGAAAAGCTCGAAGACGCCGCGGCGATCGAGGCGGCCGCCGAACGTTACTACCGCTATTTCCCGGAGTCGCAGAACTACCACAAGGCCCACGATTTCGATTTCTGGCGGCTCAAGCCGGTACGTCATCGCTACATCGGCGGCTTTGGCGCGATCCACTGGATCGACCAGGTGACGCTGGCCAACCCGTTCGCCGGCAAGGCCGAGCTGAGCATGGTCGAGCACATGAACAGCGATCACGCCAAGGCGATCGCCCATTACGTGGACCTGGCCGGCCTGCCGAAAACTGCTGCGGCGCAACTGGCCGGCATCGATACCGAGGGCATGCACCTGCGGATCGGCCAGGGGGTGTACTGGCTGCCGTTCCCAAGCCCTTGTAATACGCCGACACAAGTACGCGAGGCCTTGGTTTTTCTGGCTCACGCCGAGCAATGGCCGAAAAATGCCGGGGCCGAGGCTTGAATTCACGAATTGCCGACGTCATCTAGGGTCTACTGGAAGGCATTCTTCCGTAGAGGAAACCATTTGATGCGCCCTTTTCTGTTGCTCTTTCTGCTGTTCCCGGTGCTAGAGCTGTTCGTCTTCGTCAAAGTCAGCGGTGCGATCGGGTTTTTCCCGGCACTGCTGCTGATCATCCTGGGCTCGATGCTGGGTGTGCTGGTCCTGCGTGTCGCGGGGCTGGCCACGGCATTGCGTGCCCGTGAAAGCCTGAACCGCGGCGAGCTGCCGGCCCAGACCATGCTTGAAGGCCTGATGCTGGCCCTGGCGGGCGGCCTGTTGATCCTGCCTGGCTTCATCAGTGACGTATTCGGCCTGTTCATGCTGTTGCCGATCACCCGTCGCCTGCTGGCCAACAAGATGCGCCAGCGTGCCGAAGAACAGGCCATTCGTCAGCGTGCCTTTGCCGACGACATGCAGGCCGCCCGTGGCGGACCTGCGCCGCAGCGCCCTCTGGGGCGTGAGCCGAATGTGATCGAAGGCGAGTTCGAGCACCGCGATTCCTGAGTCTCTCAATGATCGACACGGCACCTTCGGGTGCCGTGTTCGTTTTGCCCGACTGAAAATCTAAAAAAATTCACTGGGCAGCCCTTGTAATAAGCATATGCGCCCACATGTATCGGTCACCGCAAGGTTTCTGGTGGCGACACCAGACAGACTTCCGCGTCTCGCTCGTCGAGCCGCAACCGGCCACGCCGGATTTGTTAACCCGCCGGTAACGACACCGGCCGCTGAAAACCATAATTAGGAGAGATCGACAATGAAGCTTCGTCCTCTGCATGACCGCGTCGTTATCCGTCGCAGCGAAGAAGAGAAGAAAACCGCTGGCGGTATCGTTCTGCCAGGTTCGGCTGCTGAAAAAGCCAACACCGGTGAAGTTCTTGCTGTAGGTCCAGGCCGCGCTCTGGAAAACGGTGAAGTACGTGCGCTGGCCGTGAAAGTGGGTGACAAGGTTGTGTTTGGCCCTTACTCCGGCAGCAACACTGTGAAGGTAGACGGCGAAGACCTGCTGGTAATGGCTGAGAACGAAATTCTCGCCGTTATCGAAGGCTGATTACCCGCTCATTTTCCCGTTACTACAAAGTATTTAAGGAATATCGATCATGGCTGCTAAAGAAGTTAAATTCGGCGACTCCGCCCGCAAGAAAATGCTCACCGGCGTTAACGTACTGGCTGACGCGGTAAAAGCGACCCTGGGCCCGAAAGGCCGTAACGTGATCATCGAGAAGAGCTTCGGCGCTCCGACCATCACCAAGGACGGCGTTTCCGTCGCCAAAGAAATCGAGCTGAAAGATCGCTTCGAAAACATGGGCGCGCAGCTGGTAAAAGACGTTGCTTCCCGTGCCAACGATGACGCCGGCGACGGTACCACCACCGCCACCGTACTGGCTCAGTCGATCGTCAACGAAGGCCTGAAAGCCGTCGCTGCCGGCATGAACCCGATGGACCTGAAACGCGGCATCGACAAGGCGACCATCGCCATCGTCAAAGAGCTGAAAGGTCTGTCCAAGCCATGCGCCGATTCCAAGGCCATCGCTCAGGTCGGCACCATCTCCGCCAACTCCGACAACTCCATCGGCGACATCATTGCCGAAGCCATGGAAAAAGTCGGTAAAGAAGGCGTGATCACCGTTGAAGAAGGTTCGGGCCTGGAAAACGAACTGTCTGTCGTTGAAGGCATGCAGTTCGACCGTGGCTACCTGTCCCCTTACTTCATCAACAAGCCGGACACCATGGTCGCCGAGCTGGACGGCCCGCTGATCCTGCTGGTGGACAAGAAGATCTCCAACATCCGCGAAATGCTGCCAGTGCTGGAAGCCGTTGCCAAAGCCGGCCGCCCACTGCTGATCGTGGCTGAAGACGTTGAAGGCGAAGCCCTGGCGACTCTGGTTGTGAACAACATGCGTGGCATCGTCAAAGTCGCTGCCGTCAAGGCACCAGGCTTCGGCGACCGTCGCAAGGCCATGCTGCAGGACATCGCCGTCCTGACCGGCGGTACCGTCATCTCCGAAGAGATCGGCCTGAGCCTGGAAAGCACCACCCTGGAGCACCTGGGTAACGCCAAGCGCGTGATCCTGTCCAAAGAAAACACCACCATCATCGACGGTGCTGGCGTTGAAGCGGACATCCAGGCTCGTGTGACCCAGATCCGTCAACAAGTGGCCGACACTTCGTCCGACTACGACCGTGAAAAACTGCAAGAGCGTCTGGCCAAGCTGTCCGGCGGCGTTGCGGTGATCAAGGTTGGCGCCGGTTCCGAAGTTGAAATGAAAGAGAAGAAAGCCCGCGTTGAAGACGCCCTGCACGCTACCCGTGCAGCCGTTGAAGAAGGCGTGGTACCTGGCGGTGGCGTAGCCCTGATCCGTGCTCTGCAATCGATCAGCGGCCTGAAAGGCGACAACGCCGACCAGGACGTGGGTATCGCTGTTCTGCGTCGCGCTGTCGAAGCACCTCTGCGCCAGATCGTTGCCAACTCCGGCGACGAGCCAAGCGTAGTGGTCGACAAGGTCAAGCAGGGTGAAGGTAACTACGGTTACAACGCTGCTACCAGCGAATACGGCGACATGATCGAAATGGGCATCCTGGACCCAACCAAGGTGACCCGTTCGGCGCTGCAAGCGGCATCCTCCATCGGCGGTCTGATCCTGACCACCGAAGCGGCTGTTGCTGAAATCGTTGAAGACAAGCCTGCAGCTGGCGGCATGCCAGACATGGGCGGCATGGGTGGCATGGGCGGCATGATGTAAGCCAGCCTTACCCCTGTACGAAAAAGCCCCGCCGGCGAAAGCCGGCGGGGCTTTTTTATGGGTGGGCGTTTTTGCCTGGGCCATCGCCGCGAGCAAGCGTGCTCCTACAGGTGTGCGTGGTTTTGTAGGGAGGGCTCGCTCGTGAAAAGACCTCAGGCCTTCACCGGCTCCACCTCCATCGCCGGATCGGCCTTGGCTGCCGGTCGATAGAGAATGAAGTAGTACGCCCCCAGGCAGATCAGCCAGCAGAAGATCGCGGTCCAGACGTTGTGGGAGAAGAAGTGCGCGCCCTGCAGCATGCGCCCGACCGAGAACACCGTGCCGAGGGCAAAGGCGAACACCAGCGCCTTGCGCGCCAGGCGCGGGCGGCGATCACGCAGGACAAAAAACAGCGCGAACAGGGTGAAACCGGTGGCGGCATGGCCGCCTGGCCAGCAGCGACCAGGCTTGTCGGTCGCTGGCCGGGGGCTGAGCAGTTCGCTGTAGGTTTCCTTGCCGCCGAACTCTTTCAGGCTCCACGGGCACTGCACGGCGGTGACCGCCTTGACCGGGGTGACAAAGGCGGTGGCCAGGCCCAGGGACAGCACCAGGCAACCCAGCTCGCGCTTGAACGGCTTGAGACGCTGGACGAAGAAGGCGCCGATGAAGCCGACAATGGCCAGCACTGAAAAGACGATGACCAGCTGCTTGGCCCGGTCATGCAGGATATTTTCCAGGAAATAACTGTGGCCGCCGATGAAACCGCCAGCAGCGGGGTCATAAAAGTACCGGGCCAGGTCCATGTCCAGGGTGGTCAGTTCAAGCAGCAGCAGGATGACGGCAGCCAGGGCGGGTATGCCCAGGCAGATCCACCAGTTCAGCGCTCTGGAGGCGGGGCGGGCGAGGGTCAAAGCCATGGAAAGTCCTTCGAGGGAAGCGTTGCGGTCGCGGGTTCCCGCGGAGTCTGGAGCGGCCCTTGTCGTCAGCGTGTGAACCCTGGGTGAAAAACTCGTCAAGGCCCTGGAACCCTGCGGCGGCATTCGCCGCGGGGGCTTGAACAACCCTAGCCGTCAGCCACGCTTGGCCTTAAGCTGCGCGAGCCAAGACGGCCGTAACTGTGTGCGGAGAGAGTGCCCATGCGAATTCTACTGGTTGAAGACAACCGCGATATTCTGGCCAACCTGGCCGACTACCTGGGGCTTAAAGGCTACACCGTGGACTGCGCCCAGGACGGTCTGTCGGGCCTGCACCTGGCCGCCACCGAACATTACGACCTGATCGTGCTCGACATCATGCTGCCGGGTATTGACGGTTACACCCTGTGCAAGCGCCTGCGCGAAGATGCCCGCCGCGATACGCCGGTGATCATGCTCACCGCCCGCGATCAACTGGACGATCGCCTGCAAGGCTTCAAGTCCGGGGCCGACGATTACCTGGTCAAGCCCTTTGCCTTGTCCGAGCTGGCCGCGCGCGTCGAGGCGGTCATGCGCCGTACCCAGGGCGGCGGGCGCCGGGCCCTGCAGGTCGGCGACCTGAGTTATGACCTCGACACCCTGGAGGTCACCCGTGCAGGGCGCCTGCTCAAGCTCAACCCCGTGGGGCTCAAGTTGCTGGCGGTGCTGATGCAGAAGAGCCCCCATGTGCTGCGCCGGGAAATTCTCGAAGAGGCGCTGTGGGGCGACGACTGCCCGGACAGCGACAGCCTGCGCAGCCATGTCCACCAATTGCGCCAGGTGATCGACAAGCCGTTCGGCAAACCGTTGCTGCATACCGTGCACGGTGTCGGTTACCGCCTGGCCGAGGGTCGTGATGGAGTTTAAGCAAAGCCTTTCCCAGCGGATCATCATCGCCTTTGCGCTGATGAGCGCGCTGGTCGCTGGAGCCTTCGCCCTGGGTATCGTGGCGACGGTGCACCTGGTGGAAGAAAAGCTGATTTCCGCTGGCCTGGGGGGCGACCTTCAGCGTCTGCTGTTGATGGACAACGTTTCCGACTGGAGCCACCGTCCCGAGCCGGACCAGCTGTTTTACTTCAGCGGCGGGCGCGGCGACTTCGACCTGCCCAAGGATCTGCGGCATCTGAATCCGGGCTTTCATGAGGTCTTCCGCGAACAGCTGTCGTATCACGCCATGGTCGAAGTGGTCGACGGTCGACGCTATGTGCTGCTGCAGGACCAGAGCGATTTCGAAGAGCGCGAACGGGTGCTCTTCGCGGTGGTGCTGGTGGGCTTTGTGCTGAGCCTGGCCTTGGCGGTATTCCTCGGCTGGGTGCTGGCGCGTCGGGTCATGGCGCCGGTGGTAAGGCTGGCGCGGCAGGTGCGCCATCGCGACCAGTTGCTGGGGCTGGCGCCGCCATTGGCACCGGACTACGCGGCCGACGAAGTGGGGGAGCTGGCGGTGGCCTTCGACGCCACCCTGGGGCGCCTGCGCCAGGCCCTGAACCGCGAGCGCCTGTTCACCAGCGATGTCAGCCACGAACTGCGTACGCCGCTGATGGTGCTGGCCAGTTCCTGCGAGCTGTTGCTGGAAAACCCGGCGATCGATCAGCGCGGTCGGGCGCAGGTCGAGCGTATCGCCCGGGCATGCGGCGAAATGCGCGAGCTGGTCCAGACCTTCCTGATGCTGGCCCGCGCCCAGCGCGAAGACGGCGGCATGTCGCCCCAGGCAACCTTGAGCCAGGTGGCCGAGGACCTGATGG
Source organism: Pseudomonas sp. GW821-FHT09E12 (assembly GCF_059416085.1). Taxonomy (NCBI): domain Bacteria; kingdom Pseudomonadati; phylum Pseudomonadota; class Gammaproteobacteria; order Pseudomonadales; family Pseudomonadaceae; genus Pseudomonas; species Pseudomonas sp. GW821-FHT09E12. Next base: position 147,627 of record NZ_JBWKOM010000006.1, read on the forward strand.
GCCTGTGGGGCGGACCGATCCGGCAAAAGGGCCTGGAGCTGATCTTCGACGCCGGCCAGCCGCTGGATACCCGCTATAACGCCACCTTTTTGCACGCTGTGATGGGCAACCTGCTGCGCAATGCCTTGCATTACACCGAGCACGGCTTCATTCGCTTGAGCCTTGAGCCGAGCGGCTTTGTGGTCGAGGACAGCGGTGTGGGCATTCCCGAGGAGAAACGCGAGGCGATGTTCGAGCCTTTCGTGCGCGGCAACGAGAAGCGCGGCGAGGGCCTGGGCCTGGGCCTGTCGCTGGTGCAGCGGATCTGCGAGGACCAGGGCTGGAGCGTCAGCCTCAGCACCATGGAGCCCAACGGCTGCCGGTTTCATGTCGAGTTGAACCGCCGCACGGCATGATGGGTCTCCATGACTGCTGCGTGGGTCGTCACGGGAATTTCCCCGATTGATGGCCCCAGGCCACTTATGGGAGCCTGTAAAACTCTGAAATATTTCCACTCTGGACCGGACGAAGTTTTCACAAAGACATGACCTGACGCTGACAAGCCGCTGCCTAAGGTGGGGCCATCAGATTCAGGAGACTGTGTGATGGCGCCCCCGATCAAGCTGGAGTTTTCCGAGAAGTACGACGAACAGCACGCTCAGGAGTATCTGCTCAAGCATCAGGATGGCGTCGCTCGCCGTCTGTCCCACAAGCGTGACGAGCAGTTGGCGCGTGCGGCGCTGGCCATGGCCGGAGAGCCGGGGCTGGTGCTTGACCTGCCCTGTGGTGCCGGGCGTTTCTGGCCGTTGCTGGCGGAGAAACCCAACCGCGTGATCATCGGTGCGGACAATTCCGCGGCGATGTTGAAGATCGCCACGGTGGCGCAACCGGCCGACGTGGTGAAACGGGTACAGCCCTTGCAGACGTCTGCCTTCGACATCGACTTGCCGGATAACGCCGTCGACAGCATTTTCTGCATGCGGCTGCTGCACCACATTGGCGAGTCGTCCCATCGCCTGGCTCTGCTCCGGGAGTTCCAGCGGGTTACCCGGGACAGCGTGATCGTTTCACTGTGGGTCGATGGCAATTTCAAGGCCTGGAAACGCAAGCGCATGGAAGTCCGGCGCAAGGAGGAATCCGGGCAGGAAGGTTACCAGAACCGTTTTGTGTTACCGGCTGCCACGGTTGAAGAAGAATTCAAGCAGGCCGGGTTTCGCGTTCAGGATCATCTGGACTTTTTTCCGCTCTACGCCATGTGGCGAGTCTACGTATTACGCAAGAGGTAACAGGATGGCCGTTGAATGTGCACCGGGAATGGAAGTCGCTGCTGCAGATCGTTTCGACTACTTCTGGAGTCAACAGGGGGAGTGGGTCGAAGAGCCCAATCAGCGTCGCGGCGGGGAAAGTGGCGTTCAACGTCTTCCGGGCGCTGATGGGCGTGTGCTGTATGCCAAGCGCCAGATCGGCCATATCTATCGCAGCTGGTTGCACCCCTTCGGCCGCCCCACGGTGCTGCGCGAGCAGGATGCGCTCAAGGGCCTGAGCCAGCTCAACGTGGCGGTGCCGCACCTGGTGTTCTGCGGTGCGCAGCGTGACTCCCAGGGCCAGTGGCGTGCGTTGCTGGTGACTGAGGCGCTGGACGGCTTCGTGGAAATCGACCACTGGTATGCCGCTGGCGAGCGCGAGCGCCACGGCGAGGCCCTGCACGAGCGTGTGCTCAAGGAACTGGCGGCCACGCTGGCGCGCATGCACCGGGGCCGCTGGCAGCATGGCTGCCTGTATAGCAAGCATGTGTTCGTGCGGGTCATGGGTGAGGGCGAAGCGGCGAAAGTGGATATCGCGCTGCTGGATTTCGAGAAATGCCGCCAACGCCTGACCGCTAAACAGGCTGCGGCCCATGACATCAAACAATTGCGGCGCCACTCGTCGTGGAGCACCACGGACTGGGACAAACTCTACTATTTTTATAGAACGGCGTTTGGCAGCGCTATCAAAGGCTTATAGTGATGAAGCTCGAAATTGCACGAGGTTTGTTTTTAGTAGGAGCCTTGGCAGTTGCATCCTTGGCGGTGGCTGCATGGGAGCAGCCACGCATGGAAGTCCTCAGTACGGCGCAGGGTGATGCGCATTGCCCGTTGCCACGGGTCGTCAAGACGACCCAGGGAGCCCAGCCCGATCGTGACCTGTTGTTGTTCATGTTCGGCCTGACTCAGGGAATGAGGCCACAGAGTTGAAGACCATCAAGCCCGATAAAAAGGCCTCGCATCGCGAGGCCTTTTTTATTGCGCGTCCTTCACTTGTCCGGCCTGGCCAGCAGGGTGTAGATGCAGGGCAGCACGAACAGGGTGAACAGGGTGCCGATCGACATCCCCGTGGCGATCACCGTGCCGATGTCGAACCGGCTGACCGCGCCGGCGCCCGTGGCCAGGATCAGCGGCACCATGCCGAAGACCATCGCCGCGGTGGTCATCAGTACCGGCCGCAGGCGAATGGCCGCGGCGGCTTCCACGGCCTCGCGCGGCGTCAGTCCCTGGTCCTTGCGCAGCTGGTTGGCGAACTCGACGATCAGGATCCCGTGCTTGCTGATCAGGCCGATCAGGGTCACCAGCCCGACCTGGGTATAGATGTTCATGCTCGACCAACCGAGAAACAGTGGGATCAAGGCCCCGCAGATCGACAGCGGCACCGTCACCAGGATCACCACCGGATCGCGGAAACTCTCGAACTGCGCCGCCAGCACCAGGAAAATGATCGCCAGCGCCAGGCCAAAGGTCACCCACAGTGCGCTGCCTTCCTGGACGAACTGTCGTGACGCCCCGGCATAGTCGAAGGCGTAGCCTGGTGGGGTCTCTTCCTCGGCGATCTGGCGCACGGTATCGATCGCTTCACCCATGCTCACGACCGGGAATCCGGAAATGGTCGCGGCGTTGAGTTGCTGGAACTGGTTGAGCTGCCGAGGCCGGGCCCGATCGTGGACGCTGATCAGGGTCGACAGCGGCAGCGCCTCGCCCTTGGCGTTTTTCACGTAGTAGTTGTTCAGCCATTCAGGGTTGTCGCGATAAGGCCGTTCGACCTGGGCGATGACCTTGTAGCTGCGTCCCTCGATAGTGAAGCGGTTGATTTCCGCCTCGCCGAGCAAGGTGGCCAGGGTTCCGCCCAGGTCCAGCATCGACACCCCCATTTGCGCGGCCTTGGCGCGGTCGATGTCGACCACCACTTCCGGCTTGTCGAAGGCCAGGTCGATATCGACAAAGGCGAACTTGCCCGACTCCATGGCGCGCTTCTTCACCCGGTCGGACAGTTCCAGCAGCGACTCGTAATCGTTGGGGCTATTGATGATGAAGGCGAACGGTAGCCCTTCGCCGGTGCCCGGCAGGGACGGCAGGTTGAAACCAAAGACCTGCAGCCCGGCGATGCCCGCGAGCCGGGCCTGGACTTCGGGCAGGATCTGCATCTGCGTGCGCTTGCGCTCGTTCCAGGGCTTGAGCAGGAAGCCGCCGATACCCGATTGCACGCCGTTGAAGCCGTTGATCTGGAACGAGGAGTAGTACTCGGGGAACGTCTTGAAGATCTCCAGGAACTCGTCGGTGTAGGCGTTGAGGTAATCCAGGTTGGCCGGCTGGGGTGCGGTGGCCATCATGAAAATGATGCCCTGGTCCTCGTCCGGGGCCAGTTCCGACTTGGTGAAGGTGAGCAGGGCCGGGATCAGGCACAACACGATCAGGGCGAACACCAGGACCACCGGCCGAGTGTTGAGGGTGCCATGCAGCAGGCTCTGGTAGCGCCGCTTGAGGCTTTCGAAAATCAGGTCGAGGCGGTGGGCCAGGCCGCTGGGGTTTTCATCGTGGCGCAGCAGCAGGGCGCACATCATCGGCGACAGGGTCAGGGCGACGATGCCGGAAATCACCACCGCGCCGGCCAGGGTCAGGGCGAACTCTTTGAACAGCGCCCCGGTGAGCCCCTGCAGGAAGCCGATGGGGGCGTAGACCGCCGCCAGGGTGATGGTCATCGACACCACCGGCATGGCGATTTCCCGGGCGCCTTCGAGGGCCGCGTCCAGTGGCGTCTTGCCTTCCTCGATATGGCGGTGGATGTTTTCCACCACCACGATCGCGTCGTCCACCACCAGGCCGATGGCCAGCACCATCGCCAGCAGGGTCAGCAGGTTGATCGAGTAGCCCATCAACTGCATGAAGAACATCACACCGATCATCGACAGCGGAATGGTCACCACCGGGATCACCACCGAACGCAGCGCGCCGAGGAACAGGAATACCACCACGATCACGATCAGCACGGCTTCGAACAGGGTCTTCACCACCTCGTTGATCGAGGCCTGGATGAACAGCGTGGCGTCGTAGGCGATCTCCGACTTGAGGTTGGGCGGCAACTGGGCCTCCAGCTCCGGCATGATCTTGCGCACTTCCTTGATCACGTCCAGCGGGTTGGCGTTGGGAGTTGCCTTGATGCCGATATAGACCGAAGGAATGCCGCCAAAGGAGCTGATGGCGTTGTAGTTCTCCGCGCCCATCTCGACCCGTGCCACGTCGCTGAGCAGCACCCGGCTGTCGCCCTCGGTCCGCAGGGGAATGGCGGCGAAGGCTTCGGCGGATTTCAGTTCGGTGCTGGCGTTGATGCTGGTGACCACGTACTCGCCCTTGATCTCACCGGCCGCGGACAGGAAGTTGTAGCGGCGCACCGCGCTGGTCACGTCGCTGGCGCTCAGGCCGTAGCCGGCGAGCTTGACCGGGTCCAGCCACAGGCGCATGGCGAACACCTGGTTGCCGAGAATCTCGGCCTCGGCCATGCCCGGCAGGGTCGCCAGCTTCGGCTGGATCACCCGCGACAGGTAGTCGGTGATCTGCGGGTTGTTCAACTCCTGGCTGAAGAAGCTGATGTACATCAGCGCCGAGGCGTCGGCGGCTTCCTTGCTCAGCACCGGGTCCTCGGCGTCCTGGGGCAGCTTGTTCTTCACCTCGTTGGCCTTGGCCAGCAGTTCGGTGAATAGGCGGTCGCTGTTGGCGCCGATGCGGGCGTAGACCGAGATTACCGAGAAGTTCTGGCGACTGACCGAGGTCATGTAGTCGATGCCCTCGGCACTGGCCAGGCTCTGCTGCATCGGTTGGGTGATATAGCCCTGGATGGTCTCGGCGTTGGCCCCGGGGTAGGCGGTGGTCACCGTGATCAGGGCGTTTTCCATTTGCGGATACTGGCGCAGCGGCAGTTTGCTCCAGGCCTGGAAGCCCAGCAGCACGATCAGCAGGCTGACCACGGTGGCCAGGACCGGACGACGGATGAACGGATCTGTAAAAGCCATGAGGATTCCTTGATCAGTTCGCGCGTGGCTGGCCGCTCTGTTCGGGGGGCAGCATCTTGTCCGGGGTGATGGCGATGTGGGCGCCATGGTCCAGCTTGATCTGCCCGGCGCTCACCACCTGTTCGCCGCTGCTCACGCCCTTGTTGATCAGCACCAGGCCGTTGCGCCGTTCGCCGGTTTCGATGAAGCGCCGCTCGGCGACCAGCACCGGCTGGCCCTTGTCGTCTTTTTCCGGGCTGCCATCGGCGGCCTTTTTCTCGGCCACCACGTACAGCGAGTTACCGTACAGGGTGTAGGTGATGGCGCTCTCCGGTACCACCACCCGGGGCTGAGGATCGGGCAGCAGCACCTGCAGGTTGGTGAACATGCCCGGCAGCAGCTTGCCGTCGGGGTTGGCCAGGGTGGCGCGCACCTGCACGTTGCGCGTGGTGTCTTCGACCTTGGGGTTGATGGCGCTGATGGTGGCGCTGAACTGTTCCGCCGGATACGCGGAGACCATCACGCTGACCGATTGGCCCAGAGCGATTTTCGGCACGGCCTGTTCCGGGACGAAGAAGTCCACGTACAGGCTGCTGAGGTCTTGCAGGGTGGCGATCACCGTGCCGCTGGCGAGGTAGTCGCCGACATCCACATGGCGAATGCCGATGGTGCCGCTGAAGGGCGCGAGCAGGCGTTTTTTCGCCAGCGAAGCCTTGAGCTGATTGACCGTGGCCTTGTTCTTTTGCAGCAGGGCCGACAAGCGATCGTATTCGCCGCGGGAAATTGCCTGGCTGCCCACCAGTTGGCTGCCGCGGCCGAAGTCCAGCCGGGACAGGCCCAGGTCGGCCTGGGCGGTTTCCAGCAGGGCGCTTTCCACGTCGCTGTCGAGTTGCAGCAAGGGCTGCCCGGCGCTGACCTTCTGCCCGGACTCGAACTGCAGCTCCTTGACGGTCCCGGCCACTTCCAGGCTGAGGTTGACCCCCTGCAGGGCCTTGAGGGTGCCGACCGTGGGCAGGCGGGTTTGCCACGGTTGTTCGCGAGCCGTGGCCACGGCCACGCTGATCGGCGGCTTGGGCACCGAGAAGAGCTTGACCTGCTGATAGATGGAGAAGGCCTTGTAGCCTGCCAGCAACAGCACGATCAGCAGGACGACACCCAACATGATAAACATGCGGCGACGCAGCATATTCCGGTTCCTTGGAAAACGAAGCTGGGAAAACCAAGCTGATTGCCGAAGACATTACTCCGACTTTTCGGGGGCTTCCAGATGACAATCCGGTCATCCAGAGTCCTGTTTTCCAATCCTGCGCGGTGGCGAAAAACTAGACCAGGTGCAAATGGTTGTCCCAGAGCCCTGCCGGCAAATCCAGGGGGGTTGCCACCAGTTGTTTCTGGCGACAGTCGTAGAAGCGGCAGCGCCCCTGGCCCGAGGTCACGACAAAACCATCCGCCACCGCACCGACCCCGGCACAGTCCGGCAAGGGCGCGTCCAGGCGCACTTCGGCGCTGTCCAGGTCCCAGATGAAAAAGCGGTTGCCGCGCGGGGCGGTGAGGGCCACCAGGCGCAGTTCGCTGTGCACCGCGACGCTGGCGGTGTAATGCGCCATCGCCTGCAACTGGTGCTCGGCCACCGGGAAGGCCTGGAACGGCTGCCCCGGGCGCTTGATCGCCAGCAGTTGCGACGACTCATGGACGTCGCCCATGAACTGCTGGCCGGTGACGATGGTGCCGTCGCCGGCGATGCCCATGTGACGCACGCTGTTCATCTGCTGGGCCAGGGTTTCCTTGCTCAGCAGGTTGCCGTCGCGCTGCATCAGCACCAGGCTCGGCTCCATGGCGTCGAGGTTCATCTCGACGCGGCTTTCCGCTTCGGTGCGAATCCCGCCGTTGGTCACCACCAGGGTTTCGCCGTCCGGCATCCACGACACCTGGTGCGGGCCGATGCCGTGGGTCGGGATCTCGCCGCTGTGCACCAGGCGTTCGCCCTCGAAGCGGTACACCCCGAGCAGGCCACGACCCGGATCGCTTGTGTCGTTCTCGGTGGCGTACAGCCAGTCGCCGCTCTTGTGGATCACCGCGTGGCCATAGAAGTGCCGGTTCGGCTGCGAGGCCAGGGTTTGCAGGAGGGTGCCGTCGCGCAGGTCGATCAGGTAGCTTTCGGTGCCCGGGCGACGGGCGACGAACAGGGCGATTGGCAGCGTCGGGTGGTTGACGATGTCATGGCAGCGTTGACCGACCCGGGTGGCGAACACTTGCGTGCCGTCCAGGCGATAGCCGACGGCGTAGTGCTTGCCGTCGCCGTCATCGCGCGCCGAGAGCAGCAGCGGGCCTTGGTCCTTGTGCTTGAACAGCGTCCAGCCACCCAGCGTGACGGCGCTCAGCAGCAGGCTGCCGAGTGCCAGAGCCTGACGTCGCAGCATGATCAGTCACCGTCGTTGGCGTTGAAGCCCAGTTGGATGCCCAGCGCCTTGGCCAGCTCGCCTTCGTGCAGGCGGTGGACGACGTTGAGGCTGTCGTAGATATCGTTCAGTTGCTGGCGGCCGGCGTCGTCGGCCAGCAGCTCGGTCAGCGAACGCTGGGTGCTGGCGAACAGCTTCAGCGAGGCGGTGTAGGCGGCGTCGATCTTGTCGGCCAGCGGCTTCTGCTCGGCCGGCAACAGGCCGCGCAGGCCCTTGTTGTCGACCCCGGCCCAGACGGTCTGGGCTGCGGCGAGGCTGGCTTCCAGGCTCTGCATGGACGATTGGCTGCGCCAGGCGTCGGCTTGGAACGGCTGTGGAATGCCCTTGCTCTGACGGCCCATCGGCGTGCCGAGCTTCTTCTTCAGGGTATCCAGCGCGGTGACCTGGACCCGCAGCAGATCGGCGATGGCCTCATGGGAGTCGGCGTAGCGCTGGTTGGGGAACTTGCTCATCTGCGCGAGCATGCCGTCGCTGGTGTTCCAGCGCGACAGGATCTCTTCGGCGAGCTGCTTCTGGCGTTCGCCAATGGCGCTCAGCAGCGGGCAGTAGCGGGCTTTCTGCTCGCTGTTTGCCATGTCGATCTTGCTGTCGAACAGGATGTATTCGTAGGCCGAGAGGCCTTGTACCACGACGCTGGACTTGGCCAGGGCGGCGGCGTCGATCTGCGGCGTGGCGCTGACCAGCTGTTCGACCTGACGGCCGACCAGGTTCTTCTTGTCCGGCCAGAACTGCACTTGCCAGGAGCGGTTGCCCTCGGCCAGCGGCCCGATCAGCAAGGGTTGCAGTTCGGCCCAGGCTTTCTGCGCGTGCAGGAAGTCGGCACGGGCGGTGTCCAGGCTTTGCTTGCCTTCACAGAAGGCCAGGGCGCTGATCGCCAGCTGGCGGTCGGCTTCGACCCAGCGGCTGTAGGTCGGCAGGATCACCTGTTTGGCGATGGCCGCCGAGGTCACGGCTTGTGGGTCCTGCGGCGAGCAGGCGCCCAGGGCGAGCGCGGCAAGGCTGGTGAACAACAGCTTGGGACGGAACATGTTCGGGCTCCCGTTTCTTGTAAGAAGGCGTTAAAGAGAATTCAGGAATGCCAGCAACGCAGCGCGCTGTTCGGCATTGAAGGATAAAACCTGTCGCTGCGCCGCCTGGGCCTCGCCGCCGTGCCAGAGCACGGCTTCGAGCAGGTTGCGGGCGCGACCGTCATGCAGGAACTGGGTGTGGCCGCTGACCGTTTGCGTCAGGCCGATCCCCCACAACGGCGGCGTGCGCCAGTCGCGGCCGCCGGCCTGGAATTCGCTGCGGTGGTCGGCCAGGCCTTCGCCCATGTCATGCAGCAGCAGATCGCTGTAGGGGCGGATCACTTGATTGGCCAGCTCGGGTTCCGCGGCGTCGGCGGCGGTGGTGAACCGGGGGGTATGACAGGACTGGCAGCCGGCCTGGTAGAACAGGTTCTTGCCGGCCAGCACCTGTGGCGAGCCAACCTCGCGCCGCGCCGGCACCCCGAGGTTGCGGCTGTAGAACAGCACCAGGCGCAGGATGTTGTCGCTGACTTCCGGTTCGCCATCCGGCCCGTTGCCGTTGGGGGCTTGCTTGCAGGCGGTCTGGGCGTCGGTGCAGTCATCGAAGGGTCTCAGGCTGGTGGTCAGGCCCATATCACCAGAGAACGCGTGAACATTTTGTTGATTGAGGTTGGGTTGTCCGGCTTTCCAGCCAAAACGCCCGAGTACGGTCTTTTGCTGGGCATCGTCCCAGACCCGGTTCGGCCGTCCGGCAATGCCATTGCCAGCCTTGGCTTGCGCTTGGGCATTGGCCAGGATCGCCGCCTCGGGGATGGCTTCGAGCAGGCCCAGGCCGATCATCGGCGGCGCCACGCGGGCCGAGAAGCGGGTGTCGGGATGCATCGGGCCATAACCGAGCTGGGTGATCTGCAGCTTCGGCTTGCGCAGTTCGACTTCGCTGCCGTCCTTGAAGCGCACGGTCAGCGGCTCGTACTCGACCCGCACCTTGCCTTCCGGGGCGACGCCAGGCACCGCCATGTCCTGGAACTGCCCGCCATACACCGGTTCGGGCACTATGCCCAACTGCTCGATGACCTTGGCGTAGGTCGGCTCATTGGGGATCGACAGGCGCACCAGCATCGACACGGCGTTGTCCGAGTCGGGCGTCGGCGGGTGGCCGCGGCCGTCCTTGATATGGCAGTTCTGGCAGCCGTTGGTGTTGAACAGCGGGCCCAGGCCATCGCGGGCGGTGGTGGTCGAGGGAGCGATTACCCAGGGGCTGCGGAAGAAACTGTTGCCGACGCTGAAGTCCAGGCGCCGGGTCGGCGACAGGTTGGCCGACGGCATGGAAAAGGCGTTCTGGTCGCTCTTGCGCACGGTCGCTTCACCGCCGGAACGCGCTTCGCCCGGCTCGGCCTGGGTAAAACGCGGGGCGTCATCGCAGGCACTCAGGCTCAAGGCCATGAACAGCGCAGACCAGCGAAGCAGCGACGGGGGCATCGGATATCCTGCAGGACGAGCAAAACAAGGGCGCAAAGTCTAACAGGGCAGGGGAGTTTGAATAAGAGGAATTATCGTTCCGCTTGACGTGGGACAACGCAAGCGAAGCCTGCCTGTCCCTGTCCCCCGGCTCTGGTCTGGTCCTGTAGCCGCTGCCGCAGGCTGCGATCGCCACCGAAGGGGGCGCAGGGTTTCAAGATCGCTGAAGGCCTGCGGCCTTATCGCGGCCTGCGGCAGCGGCTACAGGGGCCGCGTCATAGACAGGCACAAAAAAGGCGACCCGAAGGTCGCCTTTTCATTCCCGCAACGCTGATCAGAACTCGTGATCGGCGCTGTCCGGGTTCAGGTCGCTGATACCCAGCTTGCCCGCGGCCTGTTCGATCGAACCGGTCTGCTTGACCAGCGCGGCGATGGCGTCACGCACGATCTGGTTGCCCGCGTCGTTGCCGGCGGCGATCAACTGGTCGTAGTGCTCACCCTTGTTGGCGTGATCGACCATGACCTGGATCTTGGCTTCGGTGGCGGCCAGGTCGGCCTTCAATGCGGTGTCGGCGGCCGGGTCGATTTTCGCCACCAGCGACGACAGGCTGGCGCCGGTCAGCTTGGTGCCGTCGACGCGGGTGTATTCGCCCAGGTACACGTTGCGGATGCCCTTGGCATCGTAGAAGTGCGAGTTGTGGGTGTTGTCGCTGAAGCAGTCCTGTTCGTCTTCAGGGGAGTTGGCTTCCAGGGACACCTTCATGCGCTCGCCCGCCAGTTCGCCCAGGGACAGACTGCCCATGCCGAACAGCATTTTGCGCAGGCCGCTTTCAGCCGGCTCGGCTTCCAGGGTGGCGCGGTAGTTGTCGGCCACGTTCGGCTTCCAGTTGCCGACCATTTCTTCCAGGTCGTTGACCAGCAGTTGGGTCACGGCTTTCAGGTAGGCACGGCGACGGTCGTTGTGGCCGCCGGTGGCGCCGGCACCTTCCAGGTAGTCGGAAGCCGGACGGTTGCCGGCGCCAGGGCCGGTGCCGTTCAGGTCCTGGCCCCAGAGCAGGAATTCGATGGCGTGGTAGCCGGTGGCGACGTTGGCCTCGGAACCGCCCAGCTCGTTGAGGCTGGCGAGTTTTTCCGGGGTGATGTCTTTCACGTCGACCTTGTCTTCGCCGACCTGGACTTCAGTGTTGGCGATGATGTTGGCGGTGGCGCCCGGGTTACCCAGCGCGTGCTCGTAGGACTTGTCGACGTAATCGATCAGGCCTTCGTCCAGCGGCCAGGAGTTCACCTGGCCTTCCCAGTCGTCGACGATGGTGTTGCCGAAGCGGAACACTTCGCTCTGCAGGTAAGGCACGCGAGCCGCGACCCAGGCAGCCTTGGCGGCTTTCAGGGTGTCGGCGTTGGGCTTGGCGAGGAAGGCGTCGATCGCGGTCTGCAGGGTCTTCGCGGTGGATTCGGCATCGCTGTACACGGCGAAGACCATGTCGGCGTAATGCGCGACGACCGCCTTGGCCGCCGCTTCATCGACCTTGCCGGCCGCAGGAGCGGTGGCCGGGGCTGCGGTGCTGGCGGCTGGGGTAGCGGCTTGCGGCGCGGCAGCCTGGTCTTTGCCTTCGCCGCAACCGGCGAGGGAAATAGCGATGGCCAACAGACTGGCGGTAGCCAGAGGCATACGAATCATGGCGAACATCCTGCTTCGAGAGAGGGGTGGAGTGGCGCGGGGGACGCGCAAAACTGCGACATAATGCGAAAGATTTGCATTATGTGTAAAGGGTTGCGGTTGTAAATATTTCCTATTCAGGAAGCGATTGCGCTGGATCAGGCTTATGCGCGCAATCGGGTCTTCAGAGGATGGCCGCGTTACTGCGCTGGGCCTGTTTCAGGTAGGCGCTCAGCTCCCGTGCCGGCAGGGGTTTGCTGTAGTGATAACCCTGACCTTCGTGGCAGCCTTCGGAGATGATGTAGGCCTCTTGTTCGGCGGTTTCCACGCCCTCGGCGATCACCTGCATGCCCAGGCTTTTGCCCAGCTGGATGATCGCCCGCACGATGGTCGCATCGTCGTCGTCATCCAGCAGGTCCTGGACGAAGCTCTTGTCGATCTTGATCTTGTCCAGCGGCAGGCTCTTGAGGTAGCTCAGGGACGAGTAGCCGGTGCCGAAGTCGTCGATGGCGATCAGCGCCCCCGAGCGGCGCAGGCTCAACAGGTGCTGGGCGGCGGTGCTGATGTCTTCCATCAGGCCGGTTTCGGTGACTTCCAGCTCCAGGCTGCGCGGCGGCAGGCGGTAGATCTGCAGCAGGTTGTTGACCACCCGCGGCAGCTCGGCGTGGTGCAGTTGCACGGTGGACAGGTTGACCGCCATGCGCAGGTCGCTGAAGCCCAGGTCATGCCATTCGCGCAGTTGGCGGCAGGCCTGGTCCAGCACCCATTCGCCGATGGCGATGATGGTGCCGTTCTGCTCGGCCAGGGGAATGAACAGGTCCGGCGGGACGAAGCCGTGTTCCGGATGCTGCCAGCGCAGCAGCGCCTCGACCCCGACCACACGATGATCGCGGTAGCTGATCTGCGGCTGGTAGACCAGGTGGAACTGCTCGCGGCTCAGGGCTTCGCGCAGGTCTTTTTCCAGTTCGCGGCGCCGGCGCATCTCGCTGTCGACGCTGGCGATATAGAACTGATAACGGTTGCGCGACCGGCTTTTGGCCAGGGTCATGGTCTGCTCGGCTTTCTGCAGCAGCTTCTCGGTGCTGTCGCCGTCTTCCGGGAACAGGGTGATGCCGATGGTGGCGCGCAGGCGGATTTCCTGGTGGTCGAGGGCGAACGGTGCTTCCAGGTCGTCGAGAATGCTCTGCGCCAGTTCGGCGGCTTCGTAGGGTTGTTCGATATCGGCCTGGACCAGGGCGAACTGGTCGCCGCCAAGGCGGGCGAGGGCGCCCAGGCGACCACTGTGGGCCCGCAGGCGATCGGCCAGGGCCAGCAGCAACTGGTCGCCGGTCTGGTAGCTGAACTGTTCGTTGATGCCCTTGAAGTCGTCGAGGCCGACACAGAGCACCGCGACCCGGCGTTGCAGGCGGCCGGCGTCGATCAGGATCTTGTCCAGTTGCTGCTGCAACTGCTGGCGGTTGGGCAGGCCGGTGAGGAAGTCGTACTGGGCCATGCGCAGCAGGCTGTTTTCCGCTTCATGGCGCAGGTGCGTGTTGCGTTCGATCGATGCCAGCAACTGGTTGGCGGTATTGATCCAGATCCCCAGCTCGTTTCGCTCGTGGCCCTTGAGCAACGGGATCTGATGTTCGCTGGGGCGGTCCGGATTGATGGTGGTCAGGTGCTCGATGATCCGCGACAGCGGCTTGGTCAGCAGCCAGTGGTAAACCAGGTACAGCACCAGGCCCATGGCCAGGGCGCGCAGTACGCCGGAAATGAAAATGATCACCGAGCTGACGATAAATCCCTGGCCGTAGGTGGCCGTGTCGAGGGTGATGCTCAGGTCGCCGTAGTATTCGCTGTAGGGCCCGCGACCCACCAGTTGGGTGGTGAAGGTGCGCTCCTTGCCGAGGATCAGATCGGTCAGCCAGCGGCTGGGGGAATTCTGCAACTCACGGGTTTTTTCCGCGAGCATGGTTTCGTTGGGGTGGCCAATGGAGGCCATGCGCACAGCATCGTCCTGGAACAGGCCTTCGATGACTTGCATGCCCATTTCGCGGTCCAGGCTGTAGACGGCCTGGGTCGAGGGGTCGCGAAACATGTCGAGAATGCGCTGGGCATCATTCGCGACCGCCTGCCGAGTCTTATAAGCATCGAAGACGATTTGTGCGCAGCTCAGCACTACGCCCACTATCAGTGCCGACAGCAGCACAACCCGGAGCAACTTCACCGACAAGCTGTTTTTGAGTTCCAGCTTCAAAGGGTTATTCCTTGTTCCGTGCGGGTAGCGTCAAGTTGCCATGAGTATTGGCAATCCCGTGATGGCAGTCAAAGGGACAATCAGGCCCAGGATATTTCACCTGTAGGCTTGGTTGGAATGCCGGGAGCCAGCATATCCGCGCTTATCGGTTATATGTCGGTAGCCAAGCCTTGCAACTTGAGGGACGGCGGAGATTTTTTAGCTGAATAGAGAGGTTGGTCCGCCGGGCTGGCGCGGCAAACCTGGCCCTTGCCGGTAAAACGAAAAAACCCGGCAATGCCGGGTTTTTTTGACTGCAAACGGGCTTAGGCGACGAAGGTCTTGCCTTCGAACTGCTCGGCCACGAATTTCCAGTTGACCAGGTTCCAGAACGCTTCGACGTACTTTGGACGCAGGTTGCGGTAGTCGATGTAGTAAGCGTGTTCCCAGACGTCGCAAGTCAGCAGCGGGGTGTCGCCGCTGGTCAGCGGGTTGCCGGCGCCGATGGTGCTGGCCAGGGCCAGGGAACCGTCAGCCTTTTTCACCAGCCAGCCCCAACCGGAACCGAAGGTGCCGACGGAAGTCTTGGTGAATTCTTCTTTGAACTTGTCGAACGAACCGAAAGCGGCGTTGATGGCTTCAGCCAGTGCGCCGGTTGGTTGACCGCCGGCATTTGGTGCCAGGCAGTTCCAGTAGAAAGTGTGGTTCCAGACCTGAGCGGCGTTGTTGAAGATACCGCCCGAGGAAGACTTGACGATCTCTTCCAGGGTCTTGCCTTCGAACTCGGTGCCTGGCACCAGGTTGTTCAGGTTCACGACATAGGTGTTGTGGTGCTTGTCGTGGTGGTATTCCAGGGTTTCCTTGGAAATGTGCGGCTGCAGGGCATCGTGTGCGTAAGGCAGCGGCGGCAATTCGAAAGCCATGATGATTCTCCTAATCAGGTCAGTTGCGGTGAGCGCAAGGCCGATCACGGGCGGCCAGACAAGCGCCGGGGAGTTTGTACTCTTTGCGGCGCAGGGTTCGGATCATAGCACCGGGGGTGCGGCATAACCACGCAACAACTGTGTGGGATAGAGGTTCAAGGGGATGCCCTCGCTAAATGACGAAACGCGTTGGCGCTGTGATCGTGCCAGGCAAGGCGCGGGACGCAGAGGATGCTTTTTGCCTCTTCAAGTCCCGCAACGCAGCATGGCACGATCACAGCGCCAACCCGAAGGGCCGTCGCCCCGCAAAGCGCAATCCGTCGTTGTTCGTCGCTCATTTGGACCACCAAACCACGCTCCTCACGCCTAGTCTTGCGCTTTGCGGGGCGGCGGCGCGCTCGTCATTTAGCGAGGGCATCCCCTTAGCCTTTTGGAATAAATCACCCGGTGGTCATCAACTGAACCGCGACACTGAACATCATCACCGCCACCAGCAGGTCGAGAATGCGCCAGGTGCTCGGCCGTGCCAGCCACGGAGCCAGCCATGCGGCGCCGAGGGCGAGGGTGAAAAACCACAGCAGCGAAGCACTGGCCGCGCCGACCACATAGGCGCCAGGCTCGGTCTGTTGCGCGCCCAGCGAGCCGATCAGCAGCACCGTGTCCAGGTACACATGGGGGTTGAGCAGGGTCACCGCCAGCGCACTGAGCAGCACCGCGCGCAGCGAGCGCACGGTCTGGTTCTCGCCCTGTTGCAGGCTCTGCCTGGAACAGGCGCGACGCAGGGCCTGGCTGCCGTACCAGATCAGGAACGCGGCGCCGCCCCAGCGGGCAACTGCCAGCAGTGTCGGGCTCTGCGCCAGCACCGTGGCCAGGCCGAATACCCCGGCCGCCACCAGCAACGCATCGCAGGTCACGCACAGCACGGCCACCGGTAGGTGGTGTTCACGGCGCAGGCTCTGGGCCAGGACAAACGCATTCTGGCTGCCGATTGCCATGATCAGCCCGGCCGCCACCAGCAGCCCGTTAACGTAGCTCTGCCACATGGTGTTTACTCCTCGCCCGAGGCCAGTTGCCGCAGCACGCCCATGGCGCGTTCGGCATCGGCCTTAGCGACAAACAGATGATCGTGGTAGTAGCCGGCGATCACGTTGCAACTGATCCCGGCCTTGCCCAGGGCGCTGGCGAACGCGGCGGTCAGGCCGACGGCTTCCAGGGCCGAATGCACATTCAGGGTGATCCAGGCCGCGACGTAATCGAAACCCAGCCCCAGGCGTTCGGCCTGCTGGCGCTCGAGGATCACCGTGAGTCCTTCCTGCTCGCGAAAGCTGCCCAGGACGTCGCTACCTTCGAGCAGCGCGCGATCGGCGATGGAGCAGAATACGTAGTCGCCGTGGTTGAGCTGCGGGCTCATGCTGCGCAGCAGGGTATCGAGGGAGGTTTCGCCAGCCATGAAAAAGGTCCTTGAACGAGAAAGCATGCTGGCTATTCTCCGGTTGCAGGCTGTATAAGAAAAACCAATATTACTGATCGCTCATTAGGAAAACTGATGTTCGACTATAAATTGCTGTCCGCCCTGGCCGCGGTGATCGAACAGGCCGGATTCGAGCGTGCTGCGCAGGTGCTGGGGTTGTCGCAATCGGCCATTTCCCAGCGGATCAAGCTGCTCGAGGCGCGGATCGGCCAGCCGGTGCTGGTGCGGGTCACGCCGCCGGCGCCGACGGAAATCGGCCGGCGCCTGCTCAACCATGTGCAGCAGGTACGCCTGCTCGAACGCGACCTGCAGAGCCAGGTGCCGGCCCTGGACGAGGAAGGCTTGCCGGAGCGTCTGCGCATCGCCCTCAACGCCGACAGCCTGGCCACCTGGTGGGCCGAGGCGGTGGGCGACTTCTGTGCCGAGCAGCACTTGCTCCTCGACCTGATCGTCGAAGACCAGACCGTGGGCCTCAAGCGCATGCGCGCCGGCGAAGTGGCGGCCTGTGTCTGCGCCAGCGAGCGGCCGGTGGCGGGCGCCCGCAGTGTGCTGCTGGGTGCCATGCGCTACCGTGCCCTGGCCAGCCCGGCGTTCCTTGCGCGGCATTTTCCGCAAGGCGTGCAAGCCGAGCGCCTGGCCCGCACGCCAGCCCTGGTGTTCGGCCCGGACGATTTCCTGCAGCACCGCTATCTGGCGGCACTGGGGGTCGATGGCGGGTTCGAGCATCACCTGTGTCCCTCGTCCGAGGGTTTCATCCGCCTGACCGAGGCCGGCCTGGGCTGGGGGTTGGTGCCCGAATTGCAGGTGCGCGACCAGTTGGCGCGGGGTGTGTTGGTGGAGCTTTTGCCAGATAAGCCGATCGATGTGCCGCTGTACTGGCATCATTGGCGCAATGGTGGCCAACTGCTGGGCCTGCTCACCGAGCACCTGGTGCGTTCTTCGGCGCAATGGCTGGTGCCGTTGGTGTGACGTCGGGCGTCAAGGCATCAGGCAAGACACCCTGCAACACCCCATGCAACACAAGTGTGCGACAGGCATGAAACACGAAAGCAATCGGAGCAAGTCATGAAAATTCTGGTCACCGGCGCAAGCGGCTTCATTGGTGGACGCTTCGCGCGTTTTGCCCTTGAGCAGGGCCTGGATGTACGGGTCAACGGGCGTCGGGCCGAAGGTGTGGAGCATCTGGTGCGGCGCGGGGCCGAGTTCGTCCAGGGCGACTTGAGCGACGCGGATCTGGTGCGCGACCTGTGTCGCGACGTCGATGCGGTGGTGCATTGCGCGGGGGCGGTGGGGCTCT
Organism: Pseudomonas sp. GW821-FHT09E12; assembly: GCF_059416085.1. Classification (NCBI taxonomy): domain Bacteria; kingdom Pseudomonadati; phylum Pseudomonadota; class Gammaproteobacteria; order Pseudomonadales; family Pseudomonadaceae; genus Pseudomonas; species Pseudomonas sp. GW821-FHT09E12. The sequence continues at coordinate 165,389 of NZ_JBWKOM010000006.1, forward strand.
GGGGGCGTTATCAGGATTTTCATCAGGGCAACGTGCTGGTCACCGAAAACGTGGTAGAAGCCTGCCTCAAGCGCCATGTCCGGCGCCTGGTGCACCTGTCGTCGCCGTCGATCTATTTCGACGGTCGCGACCATCTGGGCCTGACCGAGGAGCAGGTGCCCAAGCGCTTCAAGCACCCTTATGCCGCCACCAAATACCTGGCGGAGCAGAAGGTGTTCGGCGCCCAGGAGTTCGGCCTGGAGGTGCTGGCGCTGCGCCCGCGTTTTGTCACCGGTGCCGGCGACATGAGCATTTTCCCGCGCCTGTTGAAGATGCAGCGCAAGGGCCGTCTGGCGATCATCGGCAACGGCCTGAACAAGGTCGATTTCACCAGTGTGCAGAACCTCAACGAAGCGCTGCTCAGCAGTCTGCTGGCCAGCGGCTCGGCCCTGGGCAAGGCCTACAACATCAGTAACGGCGCGCCCGTGCCGTTGTGGGACGTGGTGAACTATGTGATGCGCCAGATGGGCGTGCCGCAGGTCACGCGCTACCGCTCCTTTGGCCTGGCCTACAGCGTGGCGGCCCTCAATGAAGGCTTCTGCAAGCTCTGGCCGGGCCGTCCGGAGCCGACCCTGTCGCGCCTGGGCATGCAGGTGATGAACAAGAACTTCACCCTGGATATCAGCCGCGCCCGCCATTATCTGGATTACGAACCTAAGGTCAGCCTGTGGACGGCCCTGGATGAATTCTGCGGCTGGTGGAAGGCCCAGGACATACGCTGAAAATAAACACTGAACCGAGTTCGGGGTTCAGGGTCGATCAGGGCGGCGGGTTAGCGGTTTATACTCGCCGCATTCAGCGATCACCGCGGTTTAGAAAGGTTTCCCCATGCGTAACGATGCCAACGACGACTTCGACGATGTTCCAAGCCTGCGTGCCGATACCCTCGACGATGATTTTCCGACCACCGCCGCGGGCCGCGCGCGTACTTCGGTGCATTCGCGCAGCGTGCCGGCCGCCAAGGTCAAGACCCCGAATGCCGGGCCGCTCTGGGCGCTGGTCGGCGCCTTGTTCTTCGCCTTTATCGGCCTGGCCTGGTGGAGCTTCCAGCAGATCTCGCTGATGGAGCAGCAACTGGTCGCCACCCAGGAAAGTTTCGCCCGCATCAGCGAAGAAGCGGCGGGGCGCCTGCAGGATATTTCCGGCAAGGTGGTGGCCAGCCAGTCCAGCGTCAACAGCGACAGCGAAGCCTTGAAGTTGCAGATCAAGCAGCTGGAAAGCCGCCTGCAGGACCAGGGCAAGCAGCAGCAAGGCGTGGCCGGGCAGGCCACGGACCTGGACAAGCGCCTGGCCCAGATGACCGCGCAGGCCACCGAGCAGCAGGCGGCCAATACCCAGTTGCAGGCACAGGTGAAAACCTTGAGCAGCGAACTGGCCGCCCTGAAAAGCGCGCCTGCCGACACCAGCAAGGTCGATGCCCAGTTCAAGGGCCTGAACGCCGAGATCGCGGCCTTGAAGAAACAGGGCAACCCGAGCGCCGCCATCGAGCGTCTGGAACAGGACATCATCGTGCTCAAGAGCCAGCAGGACAATCGTCCCGCCGCGGCCCAGGGCGGCACCAACACCGCCGAGTTCGACGCTTTCCGCGGCCAGGTCACTCGCAACATCAATACCCTGCAGAGCCAGATCCAGAACCTGCAGCAGCAGCTCAATACCCGCCCCTGACCCTGGCGACCTTCCCGCGCGTGGCGTGGGAAGGTCGCGGTTTTGCTTCTCGCCTCCCTGCTTCGCTGAATACTCGACCATATCCCACAGCCGTCTACGCTCTTGAAACACCAACAAGAACGAGGGACGCGCAATGAGGGGATTGCTTAGAGCCACGGTGCTGGGAGGGTTGCTGATGTTCTGCGCCAGCCAGGTCCAGGCGGCGGACGATGCCACGGCGGCCAAGGCCCTGCTGGAGAAGGCCCTGGCCTATTACCACGACCACGGTGACAAGGCCTTCGCCGCGTTCAGCCGCCAGGGCGAGTTCGTCGACAAGGACCGTTACGTGTTTGTGGTCGACACCAAGGGGGTGATGCTGGCCAGTGGCGGGCCGTCGTCGGCGCTGATCGGCCGCGATGTTTCCGAGGTGCTTGGGCCGGATCTGCAAAAGGCCTTCAAGGACGCGCTGAAGATTCCCGAGGGCAATGGCATCCAGCAAGCCGAATACCGCTGGCAGAACTGGGCCGACGGCAAGGTCGAGCGCAAGCATGTGTATTACCAGCGGGTCGGCGAGCGGATCCTGGCGGTCGGCTATTACCTGCCACGGGCTTCCGCCGAGCAGGCCAAAGCCTTGCTGGATAAGGCGGCGACCGAACTGGTCAAGGACGAGAAGGGCACGCTGACAGCGATCAACTCGCTCAAGGGCGGCTTCCTGCAGGACGACCTGTATGTGTTCGTGGTCGACCTGGACAACCAGCGCTACGTGGCCCACGGCACCAATCTGCGGTTGATCAATACCGACTTCGGCAAGGTCAAGGACCCGGACGGCAAACCGGTGGGCGAGCCGATCCTGGCGCTGATGGCCACCCAGGAGCAGGGCGAGTATGAGTACCGCTGGAAGAACCCGGTGACGGCCAAGGTGGAAGACAAGCACGCCTACCTGCGCAAGGTCGGGCACTTCCTGGTGGCGGTGGGGTACTACAGCCCGTAAAGGTCGCTCGCCAGCCAGCTCGCCTGTGGAAGAGCTGGTTGGCGATGCCGTTATTTGACCTTGTCTTCACGCCCGCGCAGCAGCGCGTTGGGCATGGCCAGCGCCGCCGCCAACCCCAGCAACGACACCGCCGCGCTGACCATCAGCAAGTGTTTGAAGGTCAGCAGCAACTCAGCCCGCAAGGCGCCCTGTTCCGGACCCGGCGCGGCGTTCAGACCGTCGAGCAGCACATTGCCCGAGTGGCCTTCGCCGATCAGCGCCGAGCCGCTCAACTGGGCGAAGCTGGAATCCTGCAACAGCGCCAGCAACAGCGCCGACATCAAGGCCACGCCCACCGCACCGCCCAGGGAGCGGAACAGGTTGGTGGTGCTGGTGGCGACGCCGATGTCCCGTTGTTCCACCGAGTTCTGGCTGCCCACCAGCGACGTCGGGAACTGCATGCCCGAGGCAATCCCGCTGAACAACATGAACACACTGCTCAGCAGCACCGCCTGGGGCGGGCTGAAGGCCATGCCGAGAACGGTCAGTGGCATCAGCAGGGCGCCACCGAGGATCATCGGCTTGTAGCGGCCGGTCACCGAGGTCATGCGCCCGGCGAAGTAGGCGCCCATCGGCAGGCCGATGGCCAGCGGCAGCAGGTGCAATGCCGCGCTGTCGGCACCGGCGCCGGTGACGCTCTGAAAGCGCAACGGCATCAGCACCGTCAGCGAGATGGCCTGGAAGCTGGTGAAGAACACCGTGCACCAGCACAACATGGCGTTGCGGTTGGCGAACAGGTGCATGGGCAGCAGCGGCTCTTGCGTGCGCCGTTCATGCCAGGCGAACAGGGCCAGGGCGACGACGGCACACGCCAGCAGGCCTAGCACTTCGCTGCTGCGCCAGGCGTGGCCCTGGCCGAAATGGGTGATCGCCAGCAGCAGGGCCGTCAGGCCGATGATCATCAGCAGCGTGCCGAGGTAGTCGATGATCGGTTTGCGCTGCGGAATCGGCAGCCCGCGCAGATTGCGCCTGGCCACCAGCCAGGCGCCCAGGCCCAGGGGCAGGTTGATCAGGAACACCCAGCGCCAGGACAGGTATTCGGTCATGTAGCCGCCGAGCACCGGGCCGGCGACGCTGGCCGCCGCGTACATGCTGCTGAAATAGCCCTGGTAACGCCCGCGCTCGCGGGGCGGCACGATGTCGCCGATGATCGCCTGGCTGACCGAAATCATCCCGCCGGCGCCGATGCCCTGGAAGATCCGCGCCAGGACCAGCTGTTCCATGTTCTGCGCCATGCCGCAGAACAGCGACGCCAGGGTGAACAGGCCCATGCCGAACAGCATCAGCTTGCGCCGCCCGTAGAGGTCGCCGAGCTTGCCGTAGATCGGCACCGACACAGTCATGGCCACCATGTAGCCGGAAATCACCCAGGCCAGCAGGCTGACGTCCTTGAATTGCGCGGAGATGGCGGGCATGGAGACCGCGACTATGGTCTGGTCCAGGGCGCCGAGGAAGATCGCCAGCATCAGGGCGATCAGTACGCTGCGAAGAGCCGGTTTGGGCTGGCCAGGCTGGTTGGGATTGGACACGAAATAACCTGCGGGCAGTGATTGACCCGCAGGGTGCAAGGCGAGCGGGAATGCTCGCCAGTGTACTCGATAGGCTCCTACTCGATAGCCTCGTAAGGAAGGCCGACGTAATTTTCCGCGATGGTTTTGCGCCCGGCCTCGGAGTCGACGAAGTACGCCAGCTCCGACTCGGCGATGCGCTGGCTGAAGTCGTCGGAGTCGGGGAAACGGTGCAGCATCGCGGTCATCCACCAGGAGAAACGCTCGGCCTTCCAGATCCGCCGCAGGCAGATTTGCGAATACTTCTGCAGCAAGTCGGTGCGCTGCTCGCGGTAGACCTTGAGCAGGATGTTGAACAGCGTGCTGACATCGCTGGCGGCCAGGTTCAGGCCCTTGGCTCCGGTGGGGGGCACGATGTGCGCGGCGTCGCCGACCAGGAACAGCCGCCCGTATTGCATCGGCTCGACCACGAAGCTGCGCAGCGGCGCGATGCTTTTCTCGATCGACGGCCCGGTCACCAGGCGTTCGGCCAGCTCCTCGGGCAGGCGCCTCTTGAGCTCGTCCCAGAAACGTTGATCGGACCAGTCGGCGACATTTTCTTCTGCCGGTACTTGCAGGTAGTAGCGGGTGCGGGTGGTCGACCGCATGCTGCACAGGGCAAAGCCGCGTTCGTGGCGGGCGTAGACCAGTTCGTCGTGGACCGGCGGGGTGTCGGCGAGAATGCCGAGCCAGCCGAACGGATAGACGCGTTCGAACACCTTGAGCTTGTCGGCCGGGATCGACTGCCGGGCGACCCCGTGGAACCCGTCGCAGCCGGCGATGTAGTCGCAGTCCAGGCGATGGGGCTCGCCCTGGTAATCGAAGGTCAGGTAAGGCTGGTCGCTGTGCATGTCGTGGGGGCGCACGTTGTCGGCCTGGTACAGGGTCCGGGCGCCGACGGCCTGGCGGGCTTGCATCAGGTCGCGGGTGACTTCGGTCTGGCCGTAGATCGTCACGCTCTTGCCATTGGTGAGGGCGTGCAGGTCGATGGCCACCCGGCGGCCGTCGAGGGCCAGTTCGAAACCACCGTGCACCAGGCCTTCGGCGTCCATGCGCTGGCTGACCCCGGCCTGGCGCAGCAGGTCGACCATGCCTTGTTCCAGCACCCCGGCGCGGATGCGCCCGAGTACGTAATCCGGGGTTTGTCGTTCGAGGATCAGGGTATCGATGCCGGCCTTGTGCAGCAGTTGGCCGAGCAGCAGTCCAGAGGGGCCGGCGCCAATGATGGCGACTTGAGTTTTCAGGGTTTTCATTGTTTTTATGACTCGCAAGCTTCACGCGAACAGGTTCGCTGACTGATTTTTATGTTTCGAGTGCCTGCATTTTTCACTTGTGATGCTGTCAGTTGAAGGTGAAAACTGAGCCGATACCTGTTCATTTCACCAATCGGTGCGATTATCGCCCGTCACCCAGAGGCCTGGATTGCAGTTATGAATAAGCCTGCCTTGCCTTCAATTCCGGTGTTCAAACTCTATGGGGAAAGCCTGGATTGGCCGACACCGGACCTGCTGCACTGCGAAACCATTTCCAAGCGCAGCCGCGAGCACCATTGGGAAATCAAGCCGCATCGGCATGCCGATCTCTGTCAATTACTGTTCGTGCATCGCGGCCAGGCCGAGCTTGAGATCGAAGGCCAGCGCACGCTGCTGGGGGAGTCGGCGCTGCAGATCCTGCCGGCCTTGTCGGTGCACGGCTTTCGTTTTTCCGAAGACATCGACGGTTATGTGGTGACCCTGGCGGCGCCCTTGATGGCCCATCTGCAAGCCCAGCTGGGGCACTCGGTGAATGCCCTGGCCGTGGCCGAGAGCTACCCGGCGGGCGCCGACGGCGACTACCTGAACAGCCTGTTTGCCGCGTTGCAGAACGAGTACCAGGGGCGTGAGCCGGCGCGGGAAATGCTCATGCACTCGCTGGTCAGCGTGATCATGGTGTGGGTCAGCCGCCAGGCGATCCGGCGCCGCAGCGCCAGCCAGCGACCGCAGCGGGCGCGGGAGTATTTCAATGGCTATATCCAACTGGTGGAGGCCCACTATCGCGAGCATGTGAAGGTCGAGGACCTGGCGCACAAACTGGGGATTTCCGTTTCCCACCTCAATGGCACCTGCCGTGAACTGGCGGGCCAGCCGGCCCTGCAGATCATGCATGAGCGTCAGCTGCTGGAGGCCAAGCGCCTGCTGACCTACACCAGCATGACCATCTACGAGATTTCCGACACCCTGGGGTTTTCCGATCCCACCAACTTCACCCGGCTGTTCCGCCGCCGGGTCGGGATCTCGCCCAAGGCTTTCCGCGACCGGCTGAAGACCGATCACGAACCGTGACGCCGCGCGCCTGCATCATTTCAGGGAGTTGAGGGTCGCGTTGTGCGGGATGCACTGGTCGACGTTGCAACTGGCGTAGACACGTGGCTGTTGCCGGGCCTGCTCGACGCGATAGGCCGCTGTTCCATACAGCGCCAGGGTCGCGGTGCAGGTGACGAAAATGGCCAGGTATCTTCTTGTTTTGATGTTCATGGCAAACACCTCTGAACGAATACCCCTGCGCGTGTGGGGGTACTGTTATCAGCATAGATCAGCCATGTGGATCAGCCATGGCCGCCGGCCAGGTCGCGGGCAGCGTGTTGACGCGGTATTCAGCGGTCTTATCGGGCTTTAAAGGCCCTTGTCCCACTCCGGCTCCTCGGGGAAGCGCAGCACCAGGAAATCCAGCATGCTGCGCAGGGCCGCCGGCATGTGTTTGCGCGAGGCGTAGACCGCGTACATGTTCATTTGCCGGGGTTCTGCGTGGGGCAGCAGGCGCACCAGTTCGCCGCTGTGGATATGCACCCCGGCCTGGTAGCTGGGCAGCATGGCCACGCCAGCCCCGGCCATGGTCGCGCGCAACAGGGTGCTGGCTTCGTTGGCGCTGATATTGCCCTGCACCGGGACCGAAACCTGTTCGCCGTCCTGCTCGAAATGCCACAGGCTCTTGCCGAAATAGGAGTGGGTCAGGCAGTTGTGCTGGCTGAGTTCCTCGACGCGTTGCGGCGCCGGGTGCTCACGCAGGTAGGCCGGCGAGGCGCAGATCACCGAGCGGCAGACCGTCAGCCGCCGGGCGATCAGGTTCGGGTCCAGGTCGTTGCTGGTGCGGATCGCCAGGTCGATGCGCTCGTCCACCAGGTTCACCGTGCGGTCGAGCATCTGCAGGTCGATGCTGACGCCGGGGTAACGCTTGACGTAGGTGGCCATGGCATCGGCCAACTGTGCCTGGCCGAACGAGGTGCTGACGCTGATGCGCAGCAAGCCGCGGGGCGCGTCGTCGGGTTCGCTGACGGCGGCCTGCATGTCCGTCGACAACTCGAGCATCTGCCGGCAGCGCGGCAGGATCTCCGTGCCCGCCGCGGTCAGGCTCAGCTTGCGGGTGGTGCGGTGCATCAGCCGGGCGCCGACCCAGTCCTCCAGTTCCGCCAGATAGCGCGAAACCACCGGCCGCGAGAGGTCCAGGTGGTCGGCGGCGGCCGACTGGCTGCCAAGGTCGACTACGGTGACGAAGACGCGCATTGCTTGAAGACGATCCATGATTTGCCCGCTTTCAGAAACAAACTATGTCCAAGCATCGCATTTTTTGTAACGAGTGCGGCAACTAAGCTTCATCTCCATCGCCACTTACCTATCGCCACCTACCCCTGGCCACTTACGGCCGACAGACCATCGGAGCTGCACATGATCGGATTCACCTCACTCAAGCGCCTGCTGCTGGCCACCGCCACCCTGGGTTTCGCCGCCCATGCCGCCGCCGTCGAGCCGGCCCTGAGCCTGGATGTGTACAACCCGGGCGCCGCGGCGATTTTCCCGGTGACCTCGGTGCTGGTCAGCGGCAAGAAGGAAGCGATCCTGGTGGATGCGCAGTTCGGCAAATCCCAGGCCGAGCAACTGGTGGAAAAGATCCGCGCCAGCGGCAAGCAACTGACCACTATCTACATCAGCCACGGTGACCCGGACTACTACTTCGGCCTGGACACCATCACCCGGGCCTTCCCCAAGGCCAAGGTCGTGGCGTCGCAGCCGACCGTCGAGCACATCAAGGCCACGGTCGACGGCAAGCTCGCATTCTGGGGCCCGAAAATGGGCGCCGACGTACCGGCCAAGACCATTGTGCCAAGCGTGCTCAAGGGCCACAGCCTGACCCTGGAAGGGCAGAAGCTGGACATCATCGGCCTGGACGGCAAGCAACCTGACCGTACCTTCGTCTGGATCCCGTCGATCAAGGCGGTCGTCGGTGGCGTGGTGGTCGCGGAAAACATCCATGTGTGGATGGCCGATACCCAGACCGCGCAATCCCACAAGGACTGGCTGACGACCCTGGACACCATCGCCGCGCTGAAACCCCAGACCGTGGTGCCCGGCCATTACCTGGGCGAAAGCGCCCGCTCCCTGGCTCCGGTGCATTTCACCGCCGACTACATCAAGGCCTTCGATGAAGAAACCGCCAAGGCCAAGGATTCCGCCGAACTGATCGCGGCGATGAAAAAGCGTTACCCGGACCTGGGCGAAGACAGCTCCCTGGAGCTGAGCGCCAAGGTCGCCAAGGGCGAAATGAAGTGGTGATTCGACCGTCCCCGCGCCTGGCGCGGGGGCACTCCCTGTAAGGCTTTGCGTCACTTATCGGAACTGGAGAACTGTCATGAGCAAGATCGCAATCATTGGGGCCACCGGCCGTGCCGGTAGCCAACTGCTGGAAGAAGCCCTGCGTCGTGGTCACAGCGTTACCGCGATTGCCCGTAACCCGGCGAAAATCGGCAATCGCGCCGGTGTGGTGAGCAAGGCGGTCGACGTGCTGGACGGCGCCGCGTTGCAAGCGGCGATCGCTGGTCACGATGCGGTGATCAGTGCGGCGCACTTTTCCACCATCGCGCCCAAGGCCGTGATCGAGCCGGTGAAAAAGGCCGGGGTCAAACGCCTGCTGGTGGTGGGCGGTGCCGGTTCGTTGCTGTTGCCCGACGGCAGCCGGGTGATCGATGCCGCCGGTTTTCCGGACGAATACAAGGCCGAAGCCAGTGCCGGCAGTGTGTTCCTCGATACCCTGCGCCAGGAAAAAGAGCTGGACTGGACCTTCCTGTCGCCATCGGCGGAGTTCGTCGAAGGCGAGCGCCGCGGGCAGTTCCGCCTGGGCCAGGACCATCTGCTGGTGAGCGCCGAAGGCAAGAGCTGGATCACCTTCTCCGACTTCGCCATCGCCATGATCGATGAGCTGGAAACACCGAAGCACTCCCGCCAGCGTTTCACGGTCGGTTACTGAGACATCCTGTAGCCGCTGCCGGAGGCTGCGATCGGCTGCGCAGCAGTCGTAAAACCAGATACCGCGTTTTTGCAGGTACAACGTGTTGACTGGATTACGACCACTACGCGCTCGATCGCAGGCTGCGCCAGCGGCTACAGGGCTACAGCGCTATCTGGCCCGGGCCTGTTCCACCAGCCAGTCCAGCAACGCCCGCAACTGCGGCGACGGTGCCGAGCGATCGGGGTGCACCAGGTAATAGCCCAGCCCCGTACGGACCTTCAATTCAAATGGCATGACCAGCCGCCCGGCGCTCAGGTCTTCGCCGATCAATGCCCAATCGCCAATAGCCACTCCCGTCCCCTGGGAAGCAACCGACATCGCCAGGTCCAGGGTTTCGAAATGCTGGCCCTTGCCGATGTTGTTCAGCACCGTCCCCGAGGCTTTCAGCCAGGTACTCCAGTCATGGGTATCCAGGGTCGGATGCAGCAGCATGTGTTGCTGCAGGTCGGCCGGGGTCTGGAGCGGTATCGCCCCTTCGAGCAATGCAGGTGAACACACCGGCGTCAGCTGTTCGTCGAACAGGTGATAGGCCCCGAGGGTGGAAGGTGGCGGGGCACCGTAAATCACCGCGGCGTCGAATTGTTCGCGACTGAAGTCCACCCCATGCTGCACCGTGGTGGTCAGCCGCACAGGCACGTCCGGCCGCTCTTTCTGCCACTGCATCAGGCGCGGCAACAACCAGCGCATCACACAGGTGGACGCCTTGAGTTGCAGGGTGTCGCGGTTCACCCCGACCTGTTCCACCCCCTCGCTGATCAGACTGAACACCTGTTCCACCCGTGGCAGCCATTCCCGGCCTTCGGCCGTCAGGCTCAGGCCGCGGGCCTGGCGCTGGAACAAGGCATAACCCAGGTGACTCTCCAGGCCGGCGATCTGCCGGCTCACCGCACCCTGGGTGATATGCAGCTGCTCGGCCGCGTGGGTGAAGTTGCAGCAGCGCGCGGTGATCAGAAAGGTGTGCAGCGCGGGCAAGGGCGGGAGGCGTTTCATAAAGGGCCAAGGCATGACGTGAGGACATGGCGAGTATGACTTTTTATCCATTGTTCCCGCTACACGCGGCCCGTTCCAATGACGCCTTCCCCGTGCCTGGCCATGCAGCGGCCAGCCAGGCACACCGTCTCAAGCGAACAAGAAGGGCAAGACATGGCGACGTGCGGCGAAGTGTTGGTCAAGTTACTCGAAGGTTATGGCGTCGAGCAGGTCTTCGGCATTCCCGGGGTGCACACCGTCGAGCTGTATCGCGGCCTGGCCCGTTCGAGCATCCGGCATGTCACGCCGCGCCACGAGCAGGGTGCCGGTTTCATGGCCGACGGCTATGCCCGCACCAGTGGCAAGCCGGGGGTGTGCTTCATCATCACCGGCCCGGGCATGACCAACATCACCACCGCCATGGGCCAGGCCTACGCCGATTCGATTCCGATGCTGGTGATCTCCAGCGTGCAATCGCGCAGCCAGCTCGGCGGCGGTCGCGGCAAGCTGCACGAGTTGCCGAACCAGGGCGCCCTGGTGGGCGGCGTGGCGGCGTTCTCCCATACCCTGATGTCGGCGGCGGAACTGCCGGGTGTCCTGGCCCGCGCCTTCGCGTTGTTCCAGGCCGGCCGCCCGCGCCCGGTGCACATCGAAATCCCCCTCGACGTGCTGGTGGAGGAGGCCGACGACCTGCTCGACAGCGAGCCGGTGAGCATTGCCCGGGCCGGTGCCGCGCCCGCCGCCATCGCGCGGATGAGCCAGTTGCTGGCCGGCGCCAGGCGTCCGCTGATCCTCGCCGGCGGTGGCGCGATCGATGCCGCCGCGTCCCTGACCCGCCTCGCCGAATCGCTCCAGGCGCCCGTGGCCCTGACCATCAATGCCAAGGGCATGCTGCCGTCGCGGCACCCGCTGCTGATCGGTTCGACCCAGTCGCTGGTGGCGACCCGCGCCCTGGTGACCGATGCCGACGTGGTCCTGGCCATCGGCACCGAGCTGGCCGAAACCGATTACGACGTGACTTTCGCTGGTGGTTTCGAGATTCCTGGCGCCCTGCTGCGCATCGACATCGATCCTGACCAGACCGTGCGCAACTATCCGCCGAAAGTGGCGTTGGTGGCCGACGCGCACAGCGCAACCGAAGCCTTGCTGGCCGAGTTGGGCAAACAACCGCTGAGCGAGCGCGACAGCGCCTGGGGCGCGGCCCGTGCCGCTGCCCTGCGTAGCGCACTGGAGCAGCAGTGGGACGCACCGACCCGGGCGCAGACCCTGTTCCTCGAAACCGTCCTGCAGGAGCTGCCGGAGATCGTCATCGTCGGCGACTCCACGCAGCCGGTGTACAGCGGCAACCTGACCTTCAACCCCGAGCGTCCGCGCCGCTGGTTCAACTCCTCGACCGGCTACGGCACCTTGGGTTATGCCTTGCCGGCGGCGATCGGCGCCTGGCTCGGTGGCGCTTCCGAACGCAAGGCCCGGGGCCCGGTGGCGTGCCTGATCGGCGACGGCGGCCTGCAGTTCACCCTGTCGGAACTGGCCTGCGCGGTGGAAGCACGCACGCCAATCATCGTGCTGCTGTGGAATAACCAGGGCTATGAAGAGATCAAGAAATACATGGTCAACCGCGACATCGAGCCGGTGGGCGTGGACATCTACACGCCGGACTTCATCGGCGTGGCCAAGGCCCTGGGCTGCGCCGCCGAGGCCATCGACAGCGTCGACGGATTGCGCGATGCGTTGCGTGCGGCCAGCGATCGCCAGGGCCCGACCCTGATCGAAATCGACCAGGCTGGCTGGATGCGGGCGGTGCAGGCATGAACCCGACAAACCTGTTGAACGGCCTGTACATCGATGGCCAGTGGCATGCCGGCAGCGAGCGGTTGCCGGTGATCAATCCGTCTACCGAAGAGCCACTGGCCGTGGTCGGTGGCGGCGATCAACACAGCGTCGAGCAGGCGGTAAGTGCCGCCCAGGCCGGGCTCGCCGAGTGGGCCGCCACCTGCGGCGCCGAGCGTGGCGCGGTGTTGCGGCGGATCGCCGCCGGTGTCGCCGAGCGTCGTGAACGCCTGGTGCACCTGCAGTCGAGCAACAACGGCAAGCCGCAATTCGAAGCGGCCATCGACGTCGACGACGTGATTGCTACCTTCGAGTATTACGCGGGGCTGGCCGAAGGCCTGGACGCCGCCCAGGACCGCGATGTGCCGCTGCCCAGCGATGATTTCAGCGCCCGTGTGCGGCGTGAGCCCTGTGGCGTGGTCGGCCTGATCGTGCCGTGGAATTTCCCGATGGTCACCACCGCCTGGAAGCTCGCGCCGGCCCTGGCCGCCGGTTGCAGCGTGGTGCTCAAGCCCTCGGAAGTCACCCCGCTGCCGGAACTGGAACTGGCGGCGATCATCGCCCGGAGCGGCTTGCCCAAGGGTGTGTTCAACCTGGTCTGCGGCACCGGCCTGGCGGTGGGCGCGCCGCTGGCGGCCGATCCGCGGGTGGCGAAGATTTCCTTTACCGGCAGCAATGCGGTCGGGGTCCAGGTCATGCAGCGCGCTGCGGAGACGGTCAAGGGCGTGAGCCTGGAACTGGGTGGCAAATCTGCGCTGCTGGTGCTGGCCGATGCCGATCTCGAACTGGCGGTGGAGCTGGCTTGTAGTGGTGGTTTTTTTAACGCCGGACAGATGTGCTCCGCCACCAGCCGGGTGCTGGTGGCCGACGAGCTGGCGGACGAATTCCTCCTGCGCCTCAAGGCACGGGCCGAGGCGATTCGGGTGGCGGACCCTTTCGATCCGGACGTGGAGATGGGTGCGCTGGTCAACCAGGCGCAATACCAGCGCGTGCTGGGCCATATCGATCGCGGGTTGAGTGTCGGGGCCAAGCTGGTGTGTGGCGGCGAACGCCCTGCGGAGCTGACGCGCGGCTTTTTTATACGGCCGACCATTTTCACCGAAGTGCCCCTCGACAGTGCGCTGTGGCGTGAGGAGATCTTTGGCCCGGTGCTCTGCGTGCGCAGTTTCGCCAGCGAGGCCGAGGCCATCGCGCTGGCCAACGACAGCGAATTCGGCCTGGTGGCCAGTGTGGTCGGCGCCGATGTGCCGAACGCCGAGCGAGTCGCCAATGCCTTGCAGGCCGGGCTGGTGTGGATCAATGCACCGCAAGTGATCTTCCCGCAGACCGCCTGGGGCGGCTACAAGCAGAGCAGCATCGGCCGCGAACTGGGGCCTTGGGGGTTGCAGGCGTTCCAGGAGATCAAGCACGTGGTTCGCGCGCAGTAAACAGTCTTTTGGAGCGAGATGGTTCTCTGTAGGAGCGAGCTTGCTCGCGATGCGGGTCAAGGATGACGCCGTGCGACAGATAGAGCGCCGCCTTGCGGCTATCGCGAGCAAGCTCGCTCCTACAAGGGGGAGTCAGACGCTGCTGCGCAGGCGCGCCATGTCGCGCAGCGGCGGGGCGCCGAACTGGCGGCTGTATTCGCGGCTGAACTGCGAAGGGCTTTCGTAGCCGACCCGGTACCCGGCGGCGGACGCCTCCAGCCCTTCAGTCAGCATCAGGCGCCGGGCTTCCTGCAGGCGCAGTTGCTTCTGATACTGCAAGGGGCTCATGGCGGTCATGGCCTTGAAACGGTGGTGCAGGGTGGACACGCTGAGGTTCACCCCTCGCGCCAGATCGTCGATGCGCAGCGGTTGCTCGTAGTTGCCGTTCAGCCACTTGATGGCCTGGCTGACCCGGTGGCTCTGGCTGTTGGCGATGGCGATCTCATACAACCGATGGCCCTGCGGACTGCGCAACAGCCGGTAGAGAATTTCCCGACGAATCAGCGGCGCGAGCATGGCGATGTCTTTGGGCGTGTCCAGAAGGCGGGTCAGGCGCAGCACGGCGTCGAGCATCGGCGTGTCCAGGCGCTCCACATACAGGCCGCGGCCGACAGGACGGTTCGGCACCCCCAGCGGCCCGGCATCGGCGATCAGCGTGCTGATCTCGGCCGGGTCGATGTCCAGGCGCAGGGCCAGGACCGGTTCCAGCGGCGAGACATCGGCCAGGCGCCCGCTCAACGGCATGGAAACCGAGACCACCAGGTAGTTGAGCGGGTCGTAGTTGAACTCCTCGTCGGCCAGCCGTACTTCCTTGCGCCCCTGGGCCATGATGCACAGGGCCGGCTGGGCCAGCACCGAGGCGAAATCGTGGGAGTGGCTGTAGCGCGAGACGAACAGCGACTGGATCGCCGTGGCATAGCTGCCGTCTTCGCCGGTATTGCGAGCAATGATCCCGGCCAGCTCCGCCCGCTGTTTTTCCATTTCCGCATCCAGTGGCGGCTGCTGGGTTTCGAGCGATGACATGAAGGCCCCTCCGAGAAGATTGCGAATGGCCACAGCTTAAATTTGTGCAAGCGCCAGGGGTAGGCGATTCCTGCGTAAATCTTGCCTGATCCTGCCACGCGTGCGCGCGTGAGTAGAGCCGAGTCCTGTGTGCGGGCTGTCACTTGCTTGAAACAACGTTGTGGTTTTTTTCCGCTTGTCGGGCAGGATTCGGCGTTCCCGGGCAAGACTCGCAGGATTGTGCAATAGGCCGGCAGGAATCGACTAACGAGCATTACGCCGGGCGCTTAATCTTGGATCCTGTCGCAGCCCGTCCCATGGCTGCCTCGACACCACCCTGGGAGGGTCGCACATGTCCACGCATATTCCCGTCAGCCACATGGCATTCGTTCGCGCCCGCGCCGGCCGCTCAACGGAGTTGGGGGCTCGCTTGAGCAGTCTGATCGAACCATCCCGCCAGGCCACAGGTTGCCTGCAGTTCGCCTTGCAGCATTCGCAGTGCGACGCTGACCTGTGGCTGATATCCGGATTCTGGAGCAGCCAGCAGGCGATGACCGATTACTTCTGTTCGCCGGCCATGGCGATCTTCGCCGAGCTGGTCCAGGACCTGGTGGTCAACAGCCTGGATTTCCATACTTTCAGAGACGTCTCGGCGGCCCAGGCCGAAGGCGAATACGCGCAACTGAACGGGGCACCGGTACACCAGCTGGCCAGCTGAGGGTTTAGAATGGCCGACTTTCCATTGGCCAGGACCAGCAACATGGCACGTAAAGAGTTTGCAGCATACGAAGCGGTTTCCGCCGTGGTTCCAGGTGAAGGGGGCTACAGCGCCGCCATCGCGGTCAAGGCCCTGGGTGGTTCAGGGGCACCGCGCTTTCACAAGGTCCTCGACGACCAGAAATTCAAGACCGCCCATGACGCCGACCAGGCTGCCGCGCAGAAGCTTGAGCAGTTGATCGACGTGACCGAAGACGGCGAACTGGCCTGGGCAACGGCCTGATCCGGGTCGCTACCTGATCTGCGCAGCTAGTTGGTTTGAGCAGCTACCTGACCGCCCCCGGGCGGAACATCTTGAACAAGGCCTCTGGCCCCAGCTGGAAATAATCCGCCGGCCCGCCGCCGCGCAGAATCGGCTCTGCCGCGGCGGTGTCGTATATCCCGTCCTTGAGCAGCCACTTGGCGATATGCACGGCGACCACTTCGCCGAGGATCAGCCAGCTGGGCACCAACTCCTGATCCGCGCGCTGCAGTTGAATGATCTGCGTGACCTTGCATTCGAAGGACACCGGGCTTTCGGCTACCCGCGGCACCGCAATCACTTTCGAGGCCACGGGCGTCAGCCCCGCCAGTTCGAACTCATTGACCTCGGCCGGCACGGCCGCGCAGCTCTGGTTCATCCGCTCGGCGAGCGGGCGGGTGGCGAGGTTCCAGGCGAACTCGCCGGTCTGCTCGATGTTGTTCAGGCTGTCTTTGCGACCGACGCTGGAGAAGCCGATGATCGGTGGAATGTAATTGAAAGCGTTGAAAAAACTGTAGGGCGCCAGGTTCAGCCGACCTTGCTGGTCCTGGGAGGAGATCCAGCCGATCGGGCGAGGGCCGACGATGGCGTTGAACGGATCGTGGGGCAGGCCGTGGCCCTGGGCGGGTTCGTAGTAATGGATGTCTTCGGACATGATGGGCTCTTGCGCGGACAAAGAGGGAAGGCCGCCATAGTGCAAGCCATTGAAAGTGAATGCCAGCCTTGCGGCGTGCGGTTTTCCCCGGGCCATAAACAACTAAGCCCGGCCGAAGCCGGGCTGCGGGGCATCCCTGAGGGTTAGCCGATGGCGGCGGCAGTCCCGGTGCGATCGAAGCCGTCGGCAGCGATTGCGCCTGCGGTACCGGTGTGGTCGAAGCCGTCGGCAGCGATTGCGTCAGCGGTGCCGGTGTGGTCGAAACCATCGGAAGCGATTGCGCCTGCGGTACCGGTGTGGTCGAAGCCATCGGAGGCGATAGCGGCGTCGGTGCCGGTGTGATCGAAACCGTCGGAAGCCAGGCTGGCGCTGGCCGAGCTGCCCGAGGTGAAAGTAGCCGAGCCGGTGCGGTCGTAACCATCGGCGGCAAAGGTATTGGCAGCCAGTACGGAAAGGGTCAGGGCGAGGATCAGTTTGCTTTTCATGAGGGTCACTCCAGGTTCGGTGAGTTTTGTGCAGTGGGTGTGAAATGGATGCTACGCCAGTTAATTTGATTAAAAAGCGCAAATAAATGCTTAAAAATATCGAATTAATAGATGCTTTTGGCGTCAAGAATCACTGCATAAGGCCTCTTGCCTGCTTCTGCCGCGTTTGACGCGCCGACACCGATTTCGATGGAGGCAGAGTGAGGGCTGGGCATTAACCGGTCATTAACCTGCCCGCACCACTGAAAAAACCTGCTCAACGGTTTTTTCATACACCCCTTACCTATTTTTCACCGCTCGCCCCGCAGCCTTCGCTCCCACATAGAAGTCCAAGACGGACCGTCTTCACTCGAGCCCTGGAGCACTGCAACGAATGAATAAACTCCCTCAGATCACCCTGGCGTTCTGGGTCATGAAAATCTGCGCGACGACCCTCGGGGAAACCGCCGGCGACTTGCTGTCGATGACCCTGAATGTCGGCTACGCCATCAGCTCGATGATCCTGATCAGCGTGTTCCTGCTGACCCTGGTCACCCAGCTGTTTTCGAAAACCTACAACCCGGTGCTGTACTGGATTGTGATCCTCTCCACCAGCACCGCCGGCACCACCATGTCGGACTTCATGGACCGCACCCTGGGCCTGGGTTACGCCACCGGCTCGGCGATCCTGATCGCGATCCTGCTGGCGATCTTCGCGGTCTGGCGCCTGAGCGGAGATTCGCTCAACGTCAACAAGATCCAGACCCTGCGCGGCGAGCTGTTCTATTGGCTGGCGATCCTGTTTTCCAACACCCTGGGCACGGCGCTGGGGGACTACCTGGCGGACGACTCGGGGTTGGGTTTTGCCGGCGGCGCACTGCTGATCGGCTCGACCATCGCCCTGGTGGTCGTGCTCAAGTACTGCACCCGGATCTCCTCGGTACTGTTGTTCTGGGTAGCGTTCGTGCTGACCCGGCCGTTCGGCGCGACCCTGGGCGACTTCCTGACCAAGCCCCTGGAAAAGGGCGGCCTGGACTTCGGCACTATCGGTTCGTCGGCGGTATTGGCGGGGATTCTGCTGGTGATGATTGCCGGGGCTTCGTACTACAAGAACCGTAGCGAGCGGCAGGTGGCAGCTGAATTGGGGTGATGATCCGCGCATCGCGTTGCGGTTATCGCGGGCAAGCCCCGCTTCTGTAGGAGCGAGGCTTGCCCGCGATAGGCTTTACCTGATGACACCACAGCGCGAGGGCCTTGCACCCTCGCGCTTTTTTTTGCCGGTCAGTCAGTCTCGATCCGCGAGTGTTTGCGCGTATCTTTCATGGTGATGTAGACCAACAGCGACACGGCGATGCAGGCGGTGACATACCAGTAGTAACCGGTTTCCATGCCGACGCTCTTGAACCACAGCGCGATGTATTCGGCGGTGCCACCGAAGATCGATACGGTCAGCGCGTAGGGCAGGCCCACGCCCAGGGCGCGGATCTCGGTCGGGAACAGCTCGGCCTTGACCACCGCGTTGATCGAGGTATAGCCGCTGACGATGATCAGCGCCGCCATGATCAGGAAGAACGCGCCCCACCAGCTCTGGACGGTGTGCAGGGTGGTGAGGATCGGCACGGTGAAAAGGGTACCGAGGATGCCGAAGGCGATCAGGATCGGACGGCGGCCGATCTTGTCCGACAGCGCGCCGACCACCGGTTGCAGGCACATGAACAGGAACAGGGTTGCTGCGGAAATGGTGGTGGAGTCGGAGATGCTCATGCCGACGGTGTTCACCAGGTATTTCTGCATGTAGGTGGTGTAGGTGTAGAAGGCCAGGGTGCCGCCCATGGTCAGGCCGACCACGGTCATCAGCTCTTTCGGATGACGCATCAGGGTGCGCATCAGGCTTTCTTTCGGCTTTTCCTTCTTCTTGGTGAAGGACTCGGTTTCTTCCATGCCACGACGCAGGTACAGCGCGACGATCGCGCACAGGGCGCCGATGCCGAACGGAATGCGCCAGCCCCAGGATTGCAGCTCTTCAGTGGTCAGCACGTTCTGCAGCACGATCAGGACCGCCAGGGCGATGAGCTGGCCGGAGATCAGGGTCACGTACTGGAAGCTGGAGAAGAAGCCCCGACGTTCCTTGGTCGCCATCTCGCTGAGGTAGGTGGCCGAGGTGCCATATTCGCCGCCGACCGACAGGCCCTGCATCAGGCGCGCCAGGACCAGCAGGATCGGGGCGCCGACGCCGATGGTCTCGTAGCCGGGAGTCAGGGCGATGATCAGCGAGCCGAAGCACATCAGCAGCACCGAGGCCATCAACGCGGCCTTGCGGCCCTTGCGGTCAGCGTAGAGCCCCATCAGCCAGCCGCCGATCGGACGCATCAGGAAGCCCACGGCGAAGATCGCGGCGGTGTTCAGCAGTTGCGCGGTGGTGTCGCCCTTGGGGAAGAAGACTTTGGCGAAGTACAGGGAGAAGGCGGCGTAGACGTACCAGTCGTACCACTCGACCATGTTGCCGACCGAACCGCTGAAGATCGATTTCAGGCGGCTGGCGGTGGTCTTTTCTTTGGCAGGCGCAGCTGCCGACCCAAGAGGCAGGGTTTGCGAGTTATCCATGACGGATCCTTCATTTAATTGTTTTTGTGGAGCGCGCCGAAACGCAGCCTGCTGGAGCTATAGCAGGAGCTGTGCCAGGAGCCGAAAGGCCCGGTTTAGAAGGGTCTGGAGATTTTAATGAGCGGAAATCCGCTCATTGCTGGAAGGGCGTAAGCGGAAAGCCGCCGACTTGCCCGCGAAGACGTCAGAATGAACGACACAGCCCTTGAGCTTCACTCCTCCCCAAGAAACATTTCCCGCGCCAGCCCATGGCGCTGCATCTTTTCATTGAAGGTGCGGCGCGGCAGTTGCAGCTCAACGAGCACCGCCTTGATGTCGCCCTTGTGCCGGGTCAGCGCGGCCCGCAGGCATTGCGCCTCGAAAGCTTCCTGCTGCGCCGCCAGGGACTGGCCGGGGTCGATGGTTTCCGGCTCGGGCTCGCCCAGGCCAAGCACCTGGCGTTCGGCGACGTTGGCCAGTTCGCGCACGTTGCCCGGCCAGTCGTGGCTCAGCAGGCGGCTCAACTGCGCCCCGCTCAGGGGCGCGACGCTACGGCCCAGGCGCTCGGCGGCGGCGTGGGCGAAATGTTCGTACAGCAGCGGGATGTCCTCGCGCCGCTCGCGCAGCGGCGGCAGGCGCAGTTGCGCGACGTTCAGGCGGTAGGCCAGGTCTTCGCGAAAACGCCCGGCGCGGGCTTCGTCCAGCAGGTCCGGCTTGGTCGCGGCAATGATCCGCAGGTCCACCTCGATGCTCTGGTTGGACCCTAGGCGTTCGAGCTTTTGTTCCTGCAGCACCCGCAGCAGCTTGACCTGCTGGGCCAGCGGCATGCTTTCGATCTCGTCGAGGAACAGGGTGCCGCCGTCGGCGTATTCCAGCTTGCCGATGCGCTTGCCCTGGGCGCCGGTAAAGGCGCCGCTTTCATGGCCGAACAGTTCGGCTTCGAACAGTTGCTCGGGGATCGCCGCGCAGTTCAGGGCGACAAAAGGTTTGTCGGCGCGCGGCCCGAAGTCGTGCAGGCAGCGGGCGACCAGTTCCTTGCCGCTGCCGGTCTCGCCGCGGATCAATACGTTGACCGGCAGCGCGGCCAGGTCGACCACCTGGCGCCGCAGGGTCTGCAAGGCGCGGGACACGCCGAGCAGGGTGGAGTCGATTTTCTCCCGGGTATCGGCCTGTTCGTGCAGGCGTCGGTTCTCCAGGACCAGGCCGCGTTTGTCCAGGGCCCGGCGCAGGCTGCTCAGCAGGGTTTGCGGGCTGAAGGGTTTTTCCAGGAAGTCGTAGGCGCCGTCGCGCATCGCTTCCACCGCCATCGGCACGTCGCCGTGGCCGGTCAGCAGGATCACCGGCAGGTCGGCGTCGCGCTGCTGCACTTCTTTGAGCAGCTCCAGGCCACTGATGCCGGGCATGCGTACGTCGCTGAGGATCACCCCGGGGAAGTCCCTGGGCAGCCGGGCCAGGCAGTCCTCGGCGCGACTGAACAACTGCACCGCGAAGCCCGACAGGCTCAGCCATTGTTCGACGGCGGTGCGAATACTGGCTTCGTCGTCGACCAGCATCACCGAATTCAACATGGGATATGCGCCTCCAGGTCGATGGGCAGGCTCAGGGTGAAGATCGCGCCCTGGCCTTGATTGCCGGCGCTCAGGCGTCCACCGAGTTCGTGGACGATAGCGTAGGACACCGCCAGGCCGAGACCCAGGCCGTCGCCCACCGGCTTGGTGGTGAAGAATGGATCGAAGACGTTCGGCAGGTGTTCTTCGGCGATGCCGCCACCGCTGTCGATGACGCTCAGGCTCCACAGCTGCTGGTCGGCTTCGAGGCGGATTTCCAGGTGCTTGAGGGGCTTGTCGCGCATGGCGTCCAGGGCGTTGCGCAGCAGGTTGATCAGCACCTGCTCCAAGCGTATGGCATCGCCGCGAACCCAGGCCGGGCGCGTCAGTTGCAGGTGTGTGTCGATCTGTTCGTCGCGCAGCCGGGTGTCCAGCAGTTGCAGGGCCTGATCCACCACCGCCGCCAGGTCCAGGCGTTCGCGCAGGCCGCTGGGGCTTTTGCGGGCGAAGGTTTTCAGGTGGCCGGTGAGGCTGGCCATGCGGGTCAGCATATCGTCCAGCGGTTTCAGGGCCTGGTAGGCCTCGTCGATCCGCCCGTGATCGAGCAGCAGGCGCAGGGTGGCCAGCTGCATGCGCTGGGTGGTCAGCGGCTGATTGATTTCATGGGCCAGGGCCGCGGACATCTGCCCCAGGGCCGCCAGCTTGGCCGATTGCACCAGGCCGTCCTGGGCGGTGCGCAGGTCGCGGGTGCGCTCCTCGACCAGGCGTTCGAGCTCCTCGCGGCTGCGCTGGCGCAGCCTGGCCAGGCGCCAGCGCTGATTGAGGAACAGCAGCAGGAACACCAGGGTCAGCCAGGCGCCGGCCGCGGCCAGGCCGGCATTGCGGCGGTCCTCAAAAGCGATCTGCGGGCGGCGCAGCAAATGCAGGGTCCAGCCTTCGGTGGCCAGGGGCAGGGATTCCCACAGGTAGTCGACGCTGCCGTCCGGGCCCTCGACCCGGGTCAGCGTACTGTCGTCGTCAAAGCGTCGCAGCGGCCGGTGTTCGAGCGGCGTCAGCCGTTGCTTGTCGTATTGCCGGGTGGCCTGGAGTTCGGCGCGGTCGCTGTCCGACAACGGGCGCAGCTGGCGATAACGCCAGCCCGGCTGGTTGGCGATGAACACGATGCCCCGGGCATCGCTGACCAGCAGGGTGTCGCTGCCCTGGCTCCATTCGCGCTCCAGTTCGGGGAACTCCAGTTTCACCACCATGGCGCCGAGGAACTGCTCCTGCTCGCCCTTGACCGCGCTGGAGAGGAAATAACCGGGAATGCCGCTGGTGACGCCCACCGCATAGAAGCGTCCGCTGCCCTGGCTGCGGGTCTGGCTGAAGTAGGGGCGAAAACCGTAGTTGTGCCCGACATAGCTGCTGGGCAGGCGCCAGTTGCTGGCGGCCACGGCGAGGCCGGTGTGGTCCAGCAGCTCCAGGGTCGAGGAGCGGGCGGCGCCGTTGATTTGTTCCAGTTTGCGGTTCAGGGCGTCCTGCTGTTGCGGGCCGACCGGGCCCTTGAGTGCCGAGCGCAGTTCCGGGTCCAGCGCCAGCACGGCGGGCAGGGCGCGGTAACGCTCGATCAGGGTATGCAGGGAGTTGGCATACAGCGCCAGTTGCTCGCTGGCGCGGGCGGCATCGTCCTCCAGCGCCTGGCGCTCGGCATGGCGCATGGCGAAGGTCGCGCTGACCACGGCGCCGGCGAGAATCACCAGGGTATAGAAGGTCAAGCGCAGCGGGCGGGAGATCTGGACCATGAGTCAAGGGCAGGCTGAAAGGGGGCAGGAAAGATAACACGCCTGTCCGAGGCTTCGTTGATCGTGGACAGTCCTTGCCCGGCCAGGCATGAAAAAGGCGGCGCTGCTCATCGAGCAACGCCGCCTTGGGTAACAGCAAGCAGCGCTTACTGCACTTCTACCGCCAGGCTTTCACTGATCTTTTTCTGCCAGATGGCAGGACCGGTGATGTGCACCGACTCGCCTTTGCTGTCGACCGCGACAGTGACCGGCATGTCTTTGACTTCGAACTCGTAGATCGCTTCCATGCCCAGTTCGGCAAAGGCCAGGACCTTGGACTTCTTGATCGCCTGGGCTACCAGGTAGGCAGCGCCGCCGACGGCCATCAGGTACACGGCCTTGCTGTCCTTGATCGCTTCGATCGCGGTCGGGCCGCGCTCGGACTTGCCGATCATGCCCAGCAGGCCAGTCTGCTCGAGGATCTGGCGGGTGAACTTGTCCATCCGCGTCGCGGTGGTCGGGCCAGCCGGGCCAACCACTTCGTCACCGACCGGATCGACCGGGCCGACGTAGTAGATGAAGCGACCCTTGAGGTCCACCGGCAGGGTTTCGCCCTTGTTCAGCATCTCGACCATGCGCTTGTGCGCGGCGTCGCGACCGGTGAGCATCTTGCCGTTGAGCAGGACGGTTTCGCCCGGCTTCCAGCTCTGCACTTCTTCCGGGGTCAGGGTGTCGAGGTTGACGCGACGGGCCGACGGACCGGCTTCCCAGACGATTTCCGGGTAGGCGTCCAGAGGTGGCGCTTCCAGGGACGCAGGGCCCGAGCCGTCGAGCACGAAGTGCGCGTGACGGGTCGCGGCGCAGTTCGGGATCATGCACACCGGCAAGGAAGCGGCGTGGGTCGGGTAGTCCATGATCTTCACGTCGAGCACGGTGGTCAGGCCGCCCAGGCCCTGGGCGCCGATGCCCAGCTGGTTGACCTTCTCGAACAGCTCCAGGCGCATCTCTTCGATACGGTTCTGTGGGCCGCGGGCCTTCAGCTCGTGGATGTCGATGGACTCCATCAACACTTCCTTGGCCATCACCGCGGCTTTCTCGGCGGTGCCGCCGATGCCGATGCCGAGCATGCCCGGCGGGCACCAGCCGGCGCCCATGGTCGGAACGGTCTTCAGCACCCAGTCGACGATCGAGTCGGACGGGTTGAGCATGGCCATTTTCGACTTGTTCTCGGAGCCGCCGCCCTTGGCCGCCACGTCCACTTCCACGGTGTTGCCGGGAACGATGGAGTAGTGGATGACCGCCGGGGTGTTGTCCTTGGTGTTTTTACGAGCGCCCGCCGGGTCGGCGAGGATCGAGGCCCGCAGGATGTTTTCCGGCAGGTTGTAAGCGCGACGCACGCCTTCGTTGATCATGTCGTCCAGGCTCATGGTCGCGCCGTCCCAGCGCACGTCCATGCCCACGCGTACGAATACGGTGACGATACCGGTGTCCTGGCAGATCGGGCGGTGGCCGGTGGCACACATGCGCGAGTTGATCAGGATCTGCGCCATGGAGTCACGGGCCGCTGGCGATTCTTCGCGCAGGTAGGCTTCGTGCATCGCCTGGATGAAGTCCACGGGGTGGTAGTAGGAAATGAATTGCAGGGCGTCGGCAACGCTCTGAATCAGGTCGTCTTGCTTGATCACGGTCATGAGTCGCGCTCCTCTAAAAGACGGGAACATTTAATAAGGTGCTTGCAGCTTGGGTGCATCGGTCGGTTGCAAGCACCTTCAAGGCACGCCGGACACACTGGCGCGACGCTAAAAAGGCGCGGCAGTATACCGCGCCTCGGAGCCGGGCACACGCGCCGGCAGTCAAACCAAAGTCGCATGCCGGGGATGCGCCAGTCGGGGGATGGCGCCAGGCATGACGGTGGGCGCGGCCCCGGGCCGGATGGCGCTGGGCGGGAACAAAAATGGGATAGTTATTTTTTGGCGACACCACTAAAGTGGCAAGTGGCCTGTAGGGTAGGAAACTCTTTAAAGCCCCCTTTCGCATGGTGAGTCAACGATTGACCCATAACGCTATCCAGAGTCTTTTACTCAAGCGCTTCGTTCTTGCGGCGGGTACCTATGGACTGGCGTTGCTGCTGCTCTGGCTGGCCATTTTCAGTGGCTACTATTCGGCGCCGGTGCATTCGGCGCTGATCGATACCGGCCTGGTGGTGCTGAGCCAGGCGCTGCTGTTCTGGCTGTTTGTCTCCGGGCGCAACCTGCGCTTTCGCGACCCGAGCCTGACCGAGATCCAGATACTCCTGGCCATCGGCTGGCAGACCTGGCTGCTGGCCCACCTCGATACGGCGCGCGGCACCTTCCTGGTGTTCTATCTGTTGACGCTGCTGTTCGGCCTGTTCCACCTTCCGCGCCGGGCCTTCGTGCGGTGCGCCCTGTGTATTTTCATCGGCTTTGCCGGAATCACGCTGTGGGACGGCTACCACTTCCGGCTGGCCGATCCGATGCTCGCCGTCCTGCAGGTGTGCGTGCTGTTCGCGGTGCTGATCTGGCTGTGCCTGTACGCCAGCTATGTGCAGACTTCCCGGCAGCGCATGCGGCAACGGCGCTTCGCCTTGCAGGCGCACCAGGACACCTTGCGCGGCATGATGCGACAACTGGAGGATCTGGTTGCCACCGACGAACTGACCGGCCTGTACAATCGACGGCATTTCCTGCGGCTGGCGTCGCGTGAACTGCACACGATGAGCCTGGAGCAGATGCATGGCCTGGCGCTGATCGACCTCGATCATTTCAAGCGGATCAACGACGTGCACGGCCATGCCGCCGGCGATCAGGTGCTGCAGGCGTTCGCCGCCGTAGCCAGCGCCTGTCTGCGCGATGGCGATGTATTGGCCCGCTACGGCGGCGAGGAGTTTGTCATGTTGTTGCCCGATTGCGATCCCGAACGCCTGACCTCCTGCTGCGAGCGTCTGCGCGTGGCCTTTATGGACGCCCAGTTGATCGGGGTCGAGGTGCCTGGCCTGAGCCTGTCCGTGGGGATGACCCTGGTGGAGCTGGGCGACGACCTGGACGATGCCCTGCAACGTGCCGACCAGGCGCTGTATCGGGCCAAGCGCGACGGACGCAATCGCTGCGCCGCGGCCTGGGAAAATATCGATGCCTGAGCTGCGTGTCGGTGAGCGGCAGTGGTCGGTGGTCGCGGGCAGCAATCTGCTGGATGCCTTGAATCAGGCCGGCGTGGCGGTGCCTTACAGCTGCCGCGCCGGCAGTTGCCATGCTTGCCTGGTGCACTGTGTCGAGGGCCTGCCCAGCGACAGCCGGCCCGATGCCTTGAGCGACGATCAGCGCCAGCGCGGCTGGCGGCTGGCCTGTCAGTGTCAGGTGGTGGAAGACCTGCGGGTCGAAACCTACGACCCGCTGCGCGATGGCGCGCCGGCCGAGGTGGTCGGTGTGGACTGGCTGTCGGCCACGGTGCTGCGCCTGCGTTTGCAGCCGGAGCGCAACCTGCGTTATCAGGCCGGCCAGCACCTGGTGCTGTGGACGGCTTCCGGCGTGGCGCGGCCGTATTCGCTGGCGAGCTTGCCTGGCGAAGACCGCTTTCTCGAATTCCATCTCGATTGCCGCCAGCCCGGCGAGTTCAGCGACGCGGCGCGCCAGCTCAAGCCCGGCGATGGGTTGCGCCTGGGCGAGTTGCGCGGCGGGGCGCTGCACTACGACCCGGACTGGCAAACCCGGCCATTGTGGCTGCTGGCGGCGGGCACCGGGCTGGGGCCCTTGTTCGGCATCCTGCGCGAGGCTTTGCGCCAGGATCATCAGGGCGACATCCGCGTCATTCACCTGGCCCATGACGCCAGCGAACATTACCTGGCCAAGCCCCTGGCGGCGCTGGCGGCGAGCCACGCCAACCTCAGTGTCGAGCTGTTGACCGCGACCGAGCTGCCAGCGGCTTTGGCACAACTGCGGCTTGTTTCGCGGCAAACCCAGGCTTTACTCTGCGGGCACCCCGACAGCGTCGATGCTTTCGCCCGACGCTTGTACCTGGCGGGGCTGCCGCGCAATCAACTGCTGGCCGACGTATTCCTGCCCCGCGGCTGAGCGCTGATCCGGCCTGAGCGAGACCACCCATGACCGATACCATCCTGCTTGAACGCGAGGGCGGGCTGCTGACCCTGCGCCTGAATCGCCCGGACAAGAAAAATGCCCTGACCCGGGCCATGTACAGCCAGCTGGCCGAAGGGCTGCGGCAAGCCGACGCCGACCCTGAGGTCCGCGCGGTACTGCTCAGCGGCAGCAGCGACTGCTTTACCGCCGGCAACGACATTGCCGACTTCCTCCAGCAGCCACCTACCGGTCTCGACAGCCCGGTCTTCCAGTTCATGCTCAGCCTGTTCGAGTGCCGCAAGCCGGTGGTCGCCGCGGTTGCCGGGCCGGCCGTAGGGATCGGCACCACCCTGCTGCTGCATTGCGACCTGGTGTACGTCAGCCGCGATGCCCGGTTGCGCATGCCTTTCGTCAATCTCGGTTTGTGCCCCGAGTTCGGTTCCAGCCTGATCCTGCCACGCTTGCTCGGGCAGGCCAGGGCCGCCGAACTGTTGCTGCTGGGCGAAGGTTTCAGCGGTGAACAGGCTGCACAGTGGGGGATTGCCAACCTGGCCTTGGCCGATGGCGCGGCGACCCTGGACAAGGCCCGGGAGATGGCGCTGCGTTTCGAGAAGCTGGCGCCGCAGGCGGTGCAGATCAGCAAGCAGCTGATGCGCACGCCCGATCGCGAACAGCTGCGCAAGGTGATCGAGGAGGAGGGCGCCCTGTTCACCCAGCGCCTGCATTCGCCGGAAGCACTGGCTGCCTTGTCGGGCTTTTTCGCTAAAAGCTGAAATCGGCACCGTTCGTGTCGCCGCTACCGGAGGCTGCGATCGATTTGGGCGGCATTCCGACGAAGGGGGCGTAAGGTCTCAAGATCGCTGAAGGCCTGGCGGCAGCGGCTACAGGTTCGTGAGTTCCATAAATGTGCCCTCCATAAAAAAGCCCCGCAGTCTTCACTGCGGGGCTTTTTATTGTTGCGTCAGGTGGCTTAGACCATCGGGTCGCCAACGTGCAGGATCTTCATGCCGTTGGTGCCGCCGGTGGTGTGGTAGCTGTCGCCCTTGGTCAGAATCACCCAGTCGCCTTTCTTCACGACGCCGCGCTTGACCAGCTCGTCGATGGCCTTCTGGCTGACTTCGCTTGGCGGCAGGGACGCCGGGTCGAACGGGATGGTGTAGACGCCACGGAACATCGCGGTGCGGGCCTGGGCTTCGCGGTGCGGGGTGAACGCGTAGATCGGCACCGAGGAACGGATACGCGACATGATCAGCGGGGTGTAGCCGCTTTCAGTCAAGGCGATGATCGCCTTCACGCCCGGGAAGTGGTTGGCGGTGTACATGGTGGCCAGGGCGATGCTCTCGTCGCAGCGCTCGAAGGTCTTGCCGATGCGGTGGCTGGAGGTCTTGCTGGTCGGGTGCTTTTCCGCGCCGATGCAGATGCGGTCCATGGCCTGGACGGCTTCAAGCGGGTAGGCGCCGGCGGCGGATTCGGCCGAGAGCATCACGGCGTCGGTGTAGTCGAGCACGGCGTTGGCCACGTCGGACACTTCGGCGCGGGTCGGCATCGGGTTCTGGATCATCGACTCCATCATCTGGGTTGCGACGATCACCGCCTTGTTGTGGCGACGGGCGTGCAGAATGATTTTCTTCTGGATGCCCACCAGCTCGGCGTCGCCGATTTCCACGCCCAGGTCGCCACGGGCCACCATCACGGCGTCGGAGGCCTTGATCAGGCCGTCGAGGGTTTCGTCGTTGGCCACGGCTTCGGCGCGCTCGATCTTCGCCACCAGCCAGGCGGTGCCGCCGGCCTCGTCGCGCAGTTGGCGGGCGTATTCCATGTCAGCGGCGTCGCGCGGGAAGGACACGGCCAGGTAGTCCAGGTCCATGGCTGCGGCCAGCTTGATGTCGGCCTTGTCTTTTTCGGTCAGGGCTGGAGCGGTCAGGCCACCACCGCGACGGTTGATGCCTTTGTGGTCCGACAGCGGGCCGCCGATGGTCACGGTGCAATGCAGTTCGGTGCTGGTGGCGGTGTCGACGCGCATCACCACGCGGCCGTCGTCGAGCAGCAGCTCGTCGCCCACGCCGCAGTCCTTGACCAGGTCCGGATAGTCGATGCCGACGATGTCCTGGGTACCTTCGGTCAGCGGGTGGCTGGTGGAGAAGGTGAACTTGTCACCGATCTTCAGCTCGATGCGCTTGTTGGCGAATTTGGCGATACGGATCTTCGGGCCTTGCAGGTCACCCAGCAGCGCGACGAAGCGCCCATGCTTGGCGGCCAGGTCACGCACCAGCTTGGCGCGAGCCTTGTGCTCGTCCGGGGTGCCGTGGGAGAAGTTCAGGCGGGCGACGTCCAGGCCAGCCAGAATCAGCTGTTCGAGAACTTCCGGCGAGTTACTGGCCGGGCCAAGGGTAGCGACGATTTTGGTACGACGGACGGACATGCAAAGACTCCTGAGTTCAAGCGCAACGAGAGGCTACTATGGTCCGCAGCTGTAGTCATTGTTCGTTTGCACTACTTATTCGTTTGTTTCTTTAAACGAACATTCCTGAAGATTTTCCAACGCGGGTCGATAACGTGCACAAGACAGGAGAACCCCCATGCGATTCGTGCTCATTGCTGCCCTGGCCGTCAGTGTTGTCGGCTGTACCCGCTGGTCGATGGACCATCATCTGAATACCGCCTACCGCGCCTACGACGCCGGCAACTGCGAACGGGTGATGCTCGAACTGAGCCAGGTCGACCGCACGAGTCGCTCGCGCCCTTATATCCAGCCTGAAGTATCGATGCTGCGCGGACAGTGCCTGGAGCGGCAGAAGCTGTTCCTCGATGCCGCGCAGACCTACCAGTACATCATCACCGAACATCCGAACAGCGAGTACGCCTACCGCGCCCGCGCGCGCCTGGAAACCCTGCAGCAACTGGGTCATTACCCTTCGCGCAACAGCGCTCAGGCGCGTCCGACCGCGTTGTAATATTCGTCATCAGGCTATTGCTGATCTCGCGTGAGCCTTGAGCTAACATCTGTGGGCCTGTTTTAGAGTATTGTTTCTAAAATGGGCCGGCCGGGGCCGACAGTCCTCGGCGCGACGATGCGCAATGACCTTCCTAAATAGCGATGCATGACATGTTCACGGACCGGCGGATCGAGCGGCACCAGTTGCCGTGTTTTTTGAAAGTCTTCAATCGGCTGACCGATCGACCCATCGGTTATCTGGGCAACGTTTCCGAAGATGGCTTTATGTTGATCAGCCAGTTGCCGATGCTGATCGGCGCCGATTTCGAGTTGCGCCTGCAGGTTCCCGGCCGCGACGGCCAACTGCAACCGATCGAGATCACCGCCTCTTGCCGTTGGTGCCATGAAGATGTCACGCCCCATCATTACGACACCGGCTTCGTGCTGCTGCGTTCGCCTCCCGAGTACCGCGAGCTGGTGACGGCCTTGCGCAGCTACTTCAGTTTCTACCCGGTGCAGACCTCCGCCTGACCGCTACAGCGTCCCGGCCTTTTTCCAACTGAGGTAACGGGTCACCAGTTCCGCCCCCAGTTCACCCGGCCGCACATCGAGCAGGGCAACGCCTTGGGCGCTCAGGCGTTCATGCAGGTCGGTGCGGGCATTCAGGTAATTGATCGTGCCGCAGTAGGTCAGGGCATCGGGCAGGTTGTGCACCGGCGCCTGGCGCAACTGATCGAGGACTTCCTCGCGCAGGCTGGCCACCAAGACCCGGTGCTGGCGCCCGAGGCGCTTGACCGCGGTTAGCAGTTCCTCGTCGTCCTCGTCCCGCAGGTTGGTCACCAGCACTACCAGGGCCCGGCGTTTCTGTCGGGCCAGCAGCTCGCTGGCGGCGGCCTGGAAGTCGGCGCAGCGCTGGCTGCTGTCCAGGTCGTAGACAGTGTTGAGCAAGGCGCTCAACTGGCCCGCGCCCTTGACCGGCGCCAGATAGCGGCGGCGTTCGCCGGCAAAGGTGCAGAGGCCTACCGCGTCGCCCTGGCGCAAGGCGACATAACTGAGCAGCAGGCAGGCGTTGAGCGCGTGGTCGAAATGCGCCAGTTCGCCGTCCTGGCTGCGCATGCGCCGTCCGCAGTCGAGCATGAAGACGATCTGCTGGTCGCGTTCGTCCTGGTACTCGCGGGCAATCGGCGTGCGTTGCCGGGCGGTGGCTTTCCAGTCGATCTGGCGCAGGCTGTCGCCCTCGCGAAACTCACGTAGTTGGTTGAACTCCAGACCCAGGCCACGACGCGGCTGTTGCCGCACGCCGATCTGGTTCAGCCAGTTGTCGACGGCCAGCAGCCGGGCGCCGTAGAGACGGGCGAAATCCGGGTAGACGCGCGTGTTGTCGTCGAGCTTCAGCAGCCGACGCGCCGACCACAGGCCCAGCGGGCTGGGCAGGCTGACCTCGCAGCGCTCGAAGTTGAAATGACCGCGCTTGAGCGGGCGCACCCGATAACCCAGTTCCTGCGACTGGCCCGGCTCCAGGAGCAGCGACTGCGGCAGGTATTCGAAGCCCAGGCCATCGGGCACATGATCGAACAGCTCCAGGGTCAGCGGCTGGGTAAAGTCGTGGCGAACCTCTAGGCGCACTTCGCTCCAGCGCCCCAGGGGCAGGCTGCCGGGCAACTGGCGCCGCAGCTGGGGCGAAGGCAGGCGCCTGAGCCGGAAGGCGTCCAGCACGGCCAGCAGCAACAGGGCCAGGAGCAGGCCCCAGGCGATCGCTTGCAGGTTGGCCGCGACCGCCAGGCCGTAGGCACGCGCGGCGCCGAGCAGCACGTCCAGCGCCAGCAATACGCCGAGCCAGGTCAGAAACAGGCGTGAGGGTTTCATTGCTTTGGCGGGCTCACAGTCGTGGTGCCGGCACTTGATCGAGCAGTTGCTTGAGCACCTGCTCCACCGACAAGCCTTCGATATCCAGCTCCGGGGCGATCCGCACGCGATGCCGCAGCACCGCCAGGGCGCAACCCTTGATGTCGTCCGGAATGACGAACTCGCCGCCGCGCAGCAAGGCCCTGGCCCGAGCCCCACGGACCAGGGCGATCGACGCCCGCGGCCCGGCGCCGAGGGTCAGCCCCGGCCAGCTGCGGGTGGCCCGGGCCAGCCGCACGGCATAGTCGAGGACCTGCTCGTCCAGCGGCAGGTCGCTGGCGATCCGCTGCAGGGCCAGCACGTCCTTGGCCTGCAGCAGGGTGCGCAGCGGCTGCACGTCGAGCATGTCGGCCCGGGGTGAGCGGGTGACCTGGCGGACCATGTGCAATTCCTGGTCGCTGTCCGGGTAATCCATGCGCAGCTTGAGCATGAAACGGTCGAGTTCGGCTTCCGGCAGCGGGTAGGTGCCTTCCTGTTCGATCGGGTTCTGCGTGGCCAGGACCATGAAGGGCTGGGCGATGGGCAGCGCCCGGCCTTCGAGGGTGACCTGGCGCTCCTGCATGGCTTCGAGCAGGGCGGCCTGGGTCTTGGCCGGCGCGCGGTTGATCTCGTCGGCCAGCAACAAGTTGGTGAACAAGGGGCCCTTGCGCAGCTTGAACTGCTCGGTCTGCAGGTCGTAGACCGCATGGCCGGTGACGTCGCTGGGCATCAGGTCCGGGGTGAACTGGATGCGCGCGAACTCGCCGCCAAAGCAGCGGGCCAGGGCGCGCACCAGCAAGGTCTTGCCCAGCCCGGGCACGCCTTCGAGCAGCACGTGGCCACCGGCGATCAGGGCGGTGAGCACGTCGTCGATCACCGCGTCCTGGCCGATCACCGCCTTTTGCAGTTCGTGGCGCAGGGCCTGGGCCAGCTGGCTGGCGCGCTGGCGTTGCTGGACGGCATGCGCTTGCGCATGACCGGGCTCGGTGGCGGGAAGCGGTTCGGCGGGAAGGTCGCTCATAGGGCATTCCTGAGAGTTTGCAGGTGGGTGACCAGGCGGCTGAAGTCGGCGCTGGAAAGGCGTTGTGCCGGCTGGGGAGCCAGGGCCTGGCTGATGACGCTGTCCGGTTGCCGGGTAAGGCGGGCCAGGACCTGCCCTTGTTCGGTGGCGGTGAGTCGTTCGAAACCGGGATGACGATGCTGGGCGCGGCGCAGAATGTCCTGCTGCAGGCTATGCAGCAGCCCCTGCTGACCGGTGTGGCGCAATAGGAAGTGGGCGCTGGCTTGCAGGTGCTCGCGCAACTGGCGCCGGGCCCTGGGCATCGGAGCCTGCATCGGTCCGTGGCGAACCCCGACATGCCACAGCCACAGGCCGAGCAGTGCCGCCAGGGCCACCAGCGCCTGGGGGAAGTACTTCAGCAGCAGGCTCCAGAGGCTGTCGTGATCGGTGTCGAACAGCAGGGTGACGTCGCTGTCGGCGCTCAGGTACCAGAGCAGCCAGGCGTTGTCGTACTTGGCAATCAACGGCGTCTTCCAGATCTCGGCGTCGGTGAGCACGGTCACCGAACCCTGGCCGTAGCTCAGTTGCATCATGTGGGTGGCCCGGGCGCTGTTGGCCCAGGACTGGGCGAGGTTGTCCGGGTCTTCCAGGTGGAAGTCGGTGTCGAAACCTATGTAGGCCGGCGCGTCTTCGTCTTCCAGGTAGAGCTTGGTCAGTTTCGGGTAGGGCTCTTTGCCGGCGCCTGGCGGCGGGGCTTTGAGGTCCTTGCTGAGAAACTGGCGCAGGTGCAGGCGATCGAGCAACAGGTCGCCGCTGCGTCCGGCCTCTTTGTTCCACAGCGCTTCGGCGACGAACAGCAGGCGCCCGCCGGCCCTGGCCCAGTCCAGCAGTTGCTCGACCTGCTGCGGCGTCATGTTCGAGCGCTCGCCCAGCAGCAACAGGCTGTTCTGCTGCGGCTTGAGGGTCGGCAGCACCTCCAGGCCGTTGGCGTGGTGAACCTGCAAGCCGCGCTGGCACAGGAACATTTCCGCCGCCAGGTATGGGTTGGCGCGGGCTTGCGGGGAGGGGCCGTGATCGATGGTTTCCTGGTAGGGCCTGGCGTTGAGGTAGAGGTACAGCAGCAAGCCGCCGAGCAGGCCAGCGACCAGTAGCGCGAGCAGCGGCAGCAGGCGCCGGTTCATCGTGGCGTTCCCGGGCCGAACAGGGTGCGCCAGCCATCGCACAGTTCCTGCTTCAATTGCGCGGGAGGCAGGCGATGACCGTAGGCCAGGTTCTGCCAGTGCTGGGTCAGGCTGTTGCTGAACGCCTGCAGCTGGGGCAACTGCAAAGCCTTGATCTGCTCGAGGACCTGGCCCTCGGTGTCCGCCGGTTTCAGCGGCAGGCGGAAGTCATGCAGGAGCCGGCTCAGGAGCGCGCGGTACAACAGCCCGAGGGCTTCGCGTGGCTGTTGTGGCCAGAGTGCCTCGGCAGCGGCGGCGACATCCTCGGGCAAGGCGTCGGGGCTGAGGTCCAGGCCGAACAGCTGGTGCGGAGCGGCTCGCGCGGGTAGCTTGCCCGGCAGCGGACGGCGGCCGACAAAGGCCCGCAACCATTCACGATGACGCCACACCAGCAGGGCCAGCGCCCCCAGCAGCAGGGCCCAGAGCAGGATCTCCAGGGCCTTGGCCGCGGCGCCAAAGGCCCTGCTGTCCAGCAGGTCGGTCAGGGCCTTGAGCCAGCCCGGTAGCTCAGATTGTTCAGCGCTTTTCGGGCTGTCTTCGTCGAACCGGTAACGGGTCACGGTCTGCGGGTTCTTGAAGGGCGGCTGGTCGAGGATCTGGTTGATGCTGTCTTTCGCGGCCTGGCTGGTCAGTGGCTGATCCAGCAGGCGCGGGCTGTCAGGACCAGTGGCCGGCTCGGCGGCCCAGGCCTCTGGCGCCAGGGGTAGCAGGCTCAGGCTGCCCAGGACCAGCAGCAGGGCGGCACCACTCAAGCGCTGCCGCAGGCGGCGCAGCACCAGTTCGATATCCCAGGCCTCCAGCAGCGTGCGGCGATTGAGGTAGAGGCTGAAGCCGCAGGCGACGTACACCGGCTCCCAGACAATCAGGACCAGCGCGTAAAAAGCGTTGGTCAGGTGTTCGAGCCAGAGCCAATCCTGCTCGGCGGCGGCAATCAGCGTCTGCCAGTCCCAGTCCAGCTCGATCTGTTGTGGCAGCAATAGATAGAACAACGCCAGCAGGCCGATCCACAAGATGCCTTCCAGGTGTACGCCGATCAGGGTCAGCCAGTGCGCGGCCCCGGCATTGCGCTGTTGCAGCACCCGCACCCGTTGCTGGCGCGCCTCGCCACTCAGGCCCTCGAGCTGCACCACGGGCATGATGAAACTGCGGCTCAGGCTCAGGCGGCGCCAGGTCAGGCTGGCCAGCAGTTGCGGCTTGAGCAGCCTGGGCCATTGGCGCAGGGCCTGGCGCAAGGTCGGGGTTTCGCCGAACAGGGCCTTGGCGAGGATGTACAGCGGCAGCCGTTCGAAGGCCGGCTTGAGCCACCAGAACAGCAGCAGGGCGAGGGTAGGCGAGTCCCAGAGCAACAGGCTGAGCAGGGCGAATACCGGCAGGGTGATCAGCGCCCAGCTGGTCATCAGCAGGCGTCGGTGGCGCTGGCTCAGCAGTACTCCCAGGTCCATGGCTTCCCAGGTCGTGCGCGGGCGAATCACCACGCTGGCTTCACTCAGGCGCATGGCGGCGTCCAGCGAATATCAGGTAGGCCAGGACCAGCAGCCAGCAGATGCCGCCGACCAGGTATTTGATCCAGGCCGCGGGCCAGGTCAGGGAGGACCAATAGGCTTCGATAAAGGCAGCGATCAGCAGGAACAGGATGACCCCGCAGATCAACTGCACGCTGGTGCGCGCGGCCAGCAGCAAGGCTTCGCCGCGGGGCAGGCGTCCGGGGGCGATCAGCGCCCAGCCCATTTTCAATCCCGCCGCGCCGGCCAGGGCGATGGCGCTGAGCTCGAAGGCACTGTGGCCGACGACAAACGACCAGAAGGTGGCGCCATAGCCGATCTGGGTCAGGTGCCCGGCCACCGCGCCGATGGTCAGGCCGTTGAAGAACAGGAAGAACAGGCTCCCCAGGCCAA
Source organism: Pseudomonas sp. GW821-FHT09E12 (assembly GCF_059416085.1). Taxonomy (NCBI): domain Bacteria; kingdom Pseudomonadati; phylum Pseudomonadota; class Gammaproteobacteria; order Pseudomonadales; family Pseudomonadaceae; genus Pseudomonas; species Pseudomonas sp. GW821-FHT09E12. Next base: position 201,290 of record NZ_JBWKOM010000006.1, read on the forward strand.
ACAGCAGGCCGCTGGCAAAGGTCTGAAAAGCGATGCCGATGTTGTTCATGATGTAGTAGCCGAACATCATCCAGTCTTCGCCAGCGGCCCGATTGGCGAGGCGGCCCAGGCGACTGGCATCTGGATCGTAGAGGCGTTGCATTTCGGCCACCTGTTGCGGGCTGACCACGCTGTAGATCAGTTCGGGCACCAGGTACACCAGCAGGCCGATACCCAGCAGGCTGCCAAAGAACACCAGGCTGGCGGCCAGGACGAAGCGCCATTGTTCGCGCACCAACTGCGGGAAACCGGCCAGGACAAAGCCCAGGACCCGGGCGCCCAACGGGCTGCGTTGGCGATAGAGCTGCTGATGGCCGCGCAGCGCCAGTTGTTGCAACGGGTCGACCAGGAAGCTGCTGTAGCCGCGTTCCTGGGCCAGGGACAGGTGTTGACACAAGCGGCGGTAATCCTCGGGAAAACGGGCATGGGTCTGGGGCGTCGCCTGGCCGCGTTCCAGTTGTTCGAGCTGTTCGCGCAGGCGCTGCCACAAGGCGTGATGACGGTTTTCGAACAGGCTCTGTTTCATGTCGGCCCCAGCAGTCCGCGGGCGATGCCATTGAGTTCCTCACGGGCCTGCGCGGGCGTTACATGCAGGGGCTCGGCGAGTAGCGCGGCCAGCTCCTGGACCCGGTCCGCGGACAGTTGTTCCTGGCGTTCGGCGAAGCTGAGGATGGCCCGTTGTTCAGTCAGGCTCAGGGCGAAGGCGGCGGTTCTGGCGGGCACTGCCGGCAAGGTCGGGCGAACCACCGGCTGCTCGCGGTAGATCACCAGGGTGCCGGCGGCCAGGTCGCCGAGGCGCTTGAAGGTCGGGTGCTGCAGGCAACTGATGGCGCCGAGGCAATAACCGAACGGCAGCATGTCGACAAAACGCAGCAGGTTGCGGGTCAGGGAAGGGCCCCAGCCGATAGGTGTGCCATCGTCCTGCACGACCCGCAGGCCCATCAGCTGCTTGCCTGGCGAGCAGCCCTGATTCAACACCTCGAACAGCACCATGTACCACCAACTGACCAGAAACAGCAGGATCGAGCCCAGTCCCATGCCGAGCTGGCCGAGAAACCCCAGGACAATAAACAGCATGCCGAGGATCAGGCCACGAAAGCCCAGGTCGATGGCAAAGGCCAGGGCGCGCGACATCAGCCCCGCCGGCCGCAGCGGCAGGTCGATGCCTTCTGGCGTTTCGACCTGGTAGCGGGTGTCCAGTGGCGGGGGCAATGCTTTCCCTGGCAGTGCTGTCGTCTCGAGCATAGGCAACTTGAGGCTGGCCTGGTGGCGATGGATGACCGCCTGATGCTAGCAGTGTCGGAGGGGCGAACGACATCATTAACTGTGCCGCGTGACGTGCGCCGTTACCCTTGAATCATCACAAGGCTGGCCGCGGCCGGTGCCAAGCGCCTAGACTTTGCCGGTCTTTTGCTCAGGAACAGCCCGTGACTTCCATCTTCTGGTACGACTACGAAACCACCGGCATCAACCCGCGCTGCGATCGGCCGTTGCAGGTGGCGGGGATTCGCACCGACTTCGAACTCAACGAGATCGGCGAGCCGGTCAATCTTTACTGTCAGCCCAGCGACGACATCCTGCCCCATCCAGCGGCCTGCATGATCACCGGCATTACCCCGGGCCGGCTGGCCGAACAGGGGCTGAGCGAAGCCGATTTCATGACCCGGGTGCACGCCCAGCTGGCGGCACCGGGCACTTGTGGCGCCGGCTACAACACCCTGCGCTTCGACGACGAGATGACCCGCTACAGCCTGTACCGGAATTTCTTCGACCCTTATGCCCGCGAGTGGCAAGGCGGCAACAGCCGCTGGGACCTGATCGATGTGGTGCGCACTGCCTATGCCTTGCGCCCGGAAGGAATTGTCTGGCCGCGGGACGAGGAGGGGCGGGTGACCCTGAAGCTGGAGCGCCTGACCGCCGCCAATGGCATCGATCATGGGCATGCCCACGAAGCGCTGTCCGATGTGCGCGCCACTATTGCCCTGGCCAGGTTGATTCGGGACAAGCAGCCGAAGTTGTATGAATGGCTGTTCCAGTTGCGCACCAAGCAGAAAGTCATGGACCAGGTTCGTCTGTTGCAACCGCTGGTGCATATTTCCGGACGCTTTTCCGCGGCGCGCAGTTATGTCGGCGTGGTCCTGCCGCTGGCCTGGCATCCGCGCAACCGCAACGCCCTGATTGTCTGTGACCTGCACCTGGACCCACAGGGATTGCTCGACCTGGACGCCGAGACGCTGCGCCAGCGTTTGTATACCCGCCGCGAAGACCTGGCCGAAGGCGAGTTGCCGGTGCCGTTGAAGCTGATCCATATCAACCGCTGCCCGGTCGTCGCACCGCTGAATGTATTGCGTGGCGAGGACCAGCAGCGTTTGCAACTGGACATGGCGGAATATAAGGCCCGGACGCTGCGGCTAAGTGACGCACAAGAAGTTTGGCGGGATAAACTTGCGGCAATTTATGCCAGCGAGGATTTTGCCCCCAGCGTCGATCCCGAGCAGCAGTTGTACGACGGTTTTATCGGCGATCGCGACCGACGTTTATGCGAACAAGTGCGCAATGCCGAGCCGCTTCATTTAGGGCAAGAGCAATGGCCGTTCGATGATGAACGTTTGCCTGAATTATTATTTCGTTATCGCGCCCGTAACTTTCCTGAAACCTTGAACGGGGAGGAGCAAGAGCGCTGGAAGTCATTCTGTCAGCAGCGCCTGTGCGACCCGCAGTGGGGAGCGCCCAATACCCTGGAAAGTTTCAATCAGGCGGCTGCCGAACTACGGCTGAGTGCTACAACGATTCAGCGTCAGGTGCTGGATGAATGGCAGGATTACAGCCGGTCGCTGGCCCTGCGTTTCGGGCTTTGATTGTTCGGCTTAGTACATTTCGGGCATTTGCCGGAAATAAAAAAACGCCAGCAAGCTGGCGTTTTTTCATAAGGTCGCAAATCCCTCTGTGACGGGTGTACGGCTTAACCCAGCAGGGTTGCCCAGCCTTCGACCACGTCGCCGCCCCACTTGGCTTTCCACTCTTTCAGGGTTTTGTGGTTGCCGCCCTTGGTTTCGATGACTTCGCCGTTGTGCGGGTTCTTGTATTGTTTGACCTTGCGTGCGCGCTTGGTGCCGGTAGTTTTGGCGGCAACACGTGGCGCCTTAACTTTCGAGTCCGGATCCAGCAGCGCGATGATGTCGCGCAGGGACTTGGAGTATTCACCCATCAGGGCGCGCAGTTTGCCTTCGAATTCCAGCTCGGCTTGCAGTTTGTCGTCTTGCGACAGGTTCTTCAAACGGGCTTGCAGCTCTTTGATAGCTTCTTCTGTGGCGCGGTATTCGTTGATCAGGGACATGAGAATTGCCTTATGTTGAGTGCTGAGTGGCAGGTGACAGTGGCGTAATAATAGTCAGGCAGTTTCCTCAAGTAAACAATAAAGCCAGCTTTTATTTAATTTGATTAGAGTGTTTAGCAAAGATCCTGATTGATGAGTTAAATATTGTGAACGAGTCCGCACGACTATTTCCCACAAAGTTATAGGACTATTTCCAAGTGTGACTGATTTCCCTCTCGCATCGGGCATGAGCCCTACAGGCTGCTCAGAGGAATCGGATTCCGACATCACGAATACTGCAGTTTTGTCGCGCAATCGCTAGAATGGCGGCCTTTGCGAAGTTCTGGAGTTTCCCCCTCATGCGCACTTTTCGGTTGGTGATTTCCTGCCCGGACCGCGTTGGCATCGTTGCCAAAGTCAGTAACTTTCTGGCGTCCCACAACGGCTGGATCACCGAAGCCAGTCACCACTCGGATGACCTGAGTGGCTGGTTCTTCATGCGTCACGAAATACGTGCCGACTCTTTGCCGTTCGGCCTTGAAGCCTTTCGTGAAGCCTTTGCGCCGATTGCCGAAGAGTTCTCGATGGACTGGCGCATCACCGATACCGCGCAGAAGAAGCGCGTGGTGTTGATGGCCAGCCGTGAGTCCCACTGCCTGGCGGACCTGTTGCACCGCTGGCACAGCGACGAACTCGACTGCGAGATCTCCTGTGTGATTTCCAACCACGACGACTTGCGCAGCATGGTCGAGTGGCATGGGATTCCTTATTACCACGTGCCGGTCAACCCTCAGGACAAGGAGCCGGCGTTCGCCGAGGTCTCGCGCCTGGTCAAGCAGCACGACGCCGAAGTGGTGGTGCTGGCGCGCTACATGCAGATCCTGCCGCCGGAACTGTGCAGCGAATACGCGCACAAGGTGATCAACATTCACCACAGCTTCCTGCCGTCGTTCGTCGGCGCCAAGCCTTACCACCAGGCTTCCCTGCGTGGTGTGAAGCTGATCGGCGCGACCTGCCACTACGTGACCGAAGAGCTGGATGCCGGCCCGATCATCGAGCAGGACGTGGTCCGTGTCAGCCACAGCGACAGCATTGAAGACATGGTGCGTTTCGGTCGTGACGTCGAGAAGATGGTCCTGGCCCGCGGCCTGCGCTACCACCTGGAAGACCGCGTGCTGGTGCACGGCAACAAGACTGTCGTGTTCTGATTCAGAGTGTTCTGATTAAAAGCGCTCTGATCGAATCCGCCGGGCCCGGGCATCCAATCCCCAGGTCCGGCGATTTTTCATGAGGATCGACCGATGAGTGATCCACTGGACAAAGCCACATCCAAGGCACCCGCCACCCTCGGCGAGGGCTGCCTGAGCCGTTACGACCCGGACGACATGAGCGCCGAGGACGGCACCGAGTTTCCCGGCGCCGCCGAGTTGTGGCAGCAGTTGCAGCAGGATGCCCCGGATACAGAGCCGCCTAAGCCTGCTTGAGCTTCATCAGGGTGCGCAGCAAGGGGCGCCCGACCATCATCAGGAATACCGGGCCGCCGGCCAGCAGATAGAAATAGTAGGTGACGGCCCGCCAGATCAGGATGGCTGCGGCTGCTGTCGATTTTCCCACCATGGGCGCCAGCAGCGCCGCCGATGTCAGCTCCGCCGCTCCCGCGCCGCCGGGCAGCAGGCTGAATTGCCCTGCGCTCAGGGCGAGCATCTGGATCAGAAAGGTCCAGGCCCATTGCAGGTCCACCCCCAGCCCGCGCAACGCCAGGTACAGCACGCTGTAGCGCAGCGCCCAATGCATGCAGGTCAGGGCAAAGACCCCCGTCAGGGTCTGCCAGGGCAGTTTCAGGCTATCGCCGAAGGCCTTGAGGAAATGCAGCCATTTGCGCGCCCGGCGCCGACGGGTCGCGGGGCGAATCTTGAAGGGCGCAAGCAGATGGCCGCTGATCAGGATCAGGCGACGGTGGTAGCGAGCTATCGCCAGGCAGATGCATAACCCGCCGAACAGCGAAAGGCTGCTGAGGGCCAGCAGCCATTCCAGGTGCTGGCTGAGGTTCTGGAACAGCGCGTAGAACAGGATCCCCAGCAGCGCGCAGAGGAAGAACAGCAGGTCGCTCAATTGATCCATGGCAAACACCGCGCTGCCGCGAGCCGGGCTCACGCCGTTACGCGCCAGCAGGGCCATCAAGGTCAGGGGGCCGCCACTGCCGCCGGGCGTGGCGCACATGGCGAACTCGGTGGACATCACCACCGCGAGACTCTTCCAGCGTCCCAGCCGGCCGCGGTGTCGACCCAGCAGCAGGCTCAGGCGCAGCGAATTGATGATCCAGCACAGCAGAATCATGCTCAGCATGCCCAGCAGCAACGGCAGGGAAAAACGCTGGACCCGCCCCCACAGTTCGCCGCCGCCCAGCAGCAGCGGCACCAGGAGCGCCGCCAACAAGGCCATGGCCAGCCAGATCGCCCGGCTCATGGGGTACCGCGTGCCCTTGGCGGCTGGGTATCGAGCCAGTCGGCCTTGGTCAGCGGCTGGCGTCCTTGCTCCAGCAGGCGTTCGAGGGTGTCCAGCCAGTACTGGCGTGAGTCGGGGTGACGCATGTCCACCGGGTGCAGGCCGAGGCGAATCACCGATGCCTGCTGCCAGTGTCGTTCGCGTTGCAGGCTGACCAGCCGGGAGGCTTTGCGGCGCCAGGCGCTGCGGGCGCTCCACACCAGGCCGGGGGCGGCAATCGGCGAGAAGTCCGGCAGCCGGTACAGATGCTGCGGGCCGCTGGTGTAGCGCAGGGGCAGTTGGCGCAGGGCCTGGCGCGTACCCGGGCTCATGAGCCAGGCGGGGGCGACGAACCCCTGCAAGGGCCAGTTGTAACGCTGGAACAGTTCCAGGCCGGCATGCAGGCGTGCCAGGGCGGCGTTTTCCGAGAGGCTGTAGAACTCACCCTCATGGGTGTACACGCGACGCATGAACCAGTCATACGGGGTGCGTGGTGGCGGACCCTCGTCGCAATGGAAGTAACCGTGCAGCACCAGTTCGTCGCCGCGTTCCAGGCGCGCGCTGAGCAGCCGGCGAAAGCCGGGATGGGCATCGAGCGGGTTGTGTCGGTGAAAATCCGGTATCACCAGCCAGGTCATCGGCACGTTGCCCATGGCGTCGACGGTTTCGACGAAGGGTTGGTAGTCGATCCAGGTTTGTGGCGCGACATCGTGCAATACCAGCAGCACGCTGGGCACCCCGGCGGACTCAACCATGGGCCAGCATCGGCTGCTGGGTGCCGAGCACGGCGCGATAGTGCTCCAGCAGGCTGGCGACCACCGTATCCCAGGCGTAATAACGTTCGACATGGCGGCGCGCCCGTTGACCCCGCTCGGCGCAGCCCTGGGCGAACAGCTCCTGCACGGCATGGGCCATCGCCAGCGGATTGTTCGGCGCACAGAGCAAGCCGCCTTCCGCGGTGACGATTTCCTGGAAGGCCCCGGCGGCCACCGCCACCACGGGAATACCGCTGGCCATCGCTTCGAGGATCACCAGGCCAAAGGTTTCCTGATCCCCGGCATGGACCAGGGCATCGGCGCTGGCCATCAGGCGGGCGACCTGAGGGGCCGGGCAGAACTCGTCGATCACCGTGACGTTCTCCGGCACGGCGGTCGGCATGGCCGAGCCCACCAGCAGCAGGTGGTAGCGCTTGCCCAGGCGGTGTATGCAGCTGAGCAACACCGGCAGGTTCTTTTCCTTGGAACCGCGACCGGCAAAGATCAGCAGGCGGCTGTCTTCGGCAATCCCCAGTTCGGTACGCAGGCCGGGGTCGCGATGACTCGGGTGGAAGGTCTGCAGGTCGACGCCCAGCGGCTGCACATAGACGTTGCGCACGCCCAGGCCGATCAGTTTGTCGGCCATGACCTGGCTGGGGGCCAGAACCCGGTCGAAGTTGCCGTACAGCTTGCGCACGTAGGCCTCGACATTCGGGGTGAACCAGGGGCCCATGCGGTTGCTGACCAGCAGCGGCAGGTCCGAGTGATAAAAGCCGATCACAGGTACGTCCAGCTGGCGCCGAGCATCCAGGGCCGCCCAGGCGGTGAGGTAAGGGTCGCCGACTTCGATCAGGTCCGGTTGCAGGTCATGGAGAATATTGCGCCAGGGCCCCAGGCGCAGGGGAAAACGGTAGCCCTTGCCAAAGGGCAGGGCGGGAGCGGGGACTTTATAGATGCCGTCGCGTTCGCTGAAGTGGGCCCCGGGGATCAGCAAACTATGGCGGATTCCTGGTTGGCGTCCCAGGCGACGATGCTTGGCGTCCAGATAAGTGCGCACGCCACCGCTGGCAGGGGCGTAGAACATGGTTATGTCAGCGATATGCACGATGATCATCCCTCCGATCCGGTGTTCTCCCTAGGGTTGACCCTTATCAAGGATAGATGTTCGGTCGGGATGCCGTGGCGGTTGGCGATGTGCCTGGATGAACGGTTTGCTGCGGATGCGGGAGGGATTGTCGGCAGTCCGGTGCCTGAGTTTTGCCCAGGCACCGGATGGCTGAAGGGATCAGATACGGAAGCTGCCGACTAGTTGTTTCAGGCGTGCGGCCTGCTGCTCCAGGTCGGAACAGGCGCGCAGGGTCGACTGCAGGTTTTCCACCCCTTCCTGGTTCAGGGTGTTGATCTCGGTGATGTCCATGTTGATCGACTCCACCACCGAGGTCTGTTCCTCGGTCGCGGTGGCGACCGACTGGTTCATGCCGTCGATCTCGCCGATGCGCTGGGTCACGCTGTTCAGGCGTTCGCCGGCCTGGTTGGCGATCTCCACGCTGTCCTGGCTGTGGCGCTGGCTGTTGCTCATGGTGCTGACCGACTCGCGGGCGCCGACCTGCAGCTCCTCGATCATGGTCTGCACCTGTTGTGCCGATTCCTGGGTGCGGTGGGCCAGGTTGCGCACCTCGTCGGCAACCACGGCGAAGCCACGTCCGGCCTCGCCCGCCCGCGCCGCCTCGATGGCCGCGTTGAGGGCCAGCAGGTTGGTCTGCTGGGAGATGCTGGTGATGACTTCGAGGATCTGCCCGATGTTCACGGTCTTGCTGTTGAGGGTTTCGATGTTGCTGCTGGAGGCGCTGATCATGTCCGACAGCTGGTTCATCGCCAGGATGCTGCGGTCCACCACTTGCTGGCCGTCCTCGGCCAGGTTGCGCGCGTCGCTGGCCTGTTGCGAGGCCTGGGCGGCGTTGCGGGCGATTTCCTGGGCGGCGGCGCCGAGCTGATTGATCGCCGCGGCCACGCTGTTGGTGCGGCTGGCCTGCTCGTCGGAATTGAGCATCGACGAATTGGAGGCACTGACCACGCGCAGGGCGACTTCATTGACGTGCTCGGTGGCCGACGAGACTTCGCGGATCGAACCGTGGATGCGTTCCACGAAGCGGTTGAACGCGGTGCCGAGGATGCCGAATTCATCCTGGTTCTGGATGGTCAGGCGGCGGGTCAGGTCGCCTTCGCCGTCGGCGATGTCCTGCATGGCGCGGGTCATGACATGCAGGGGCTGCATCAGCACCCGGATCAGCATGCCCAGCAGGGCGATGATGATGGCCACGGCGATGACGGTGGCAATGATGGCCGAAGCGCGGAACTCGCTGAGCATCGAGAACGCCTTGTCCTTGTCCACGGACAGGCCGATGTACCAGTTCACCGACGGCAGGCCCTTGATCGGGGTGAAGGTGACGATGCGGGTCTTGCCCTCGACTTCGATGTCGCTGAAATCGCCATTGATGCGTGGCGTGTTCTGCGGGTAGGCCTCGCTCAGGCTCTTCATCACCAGCGCCTTGTCCGGGTGCACCAGGATCTTGCCGTCGGCGCTGACCAGGAAGGCATAGCCCATGCCGTCGAAATCCAGGGCGTTGAGGGTTTCGATCAGGGTTTGCAGGCTCAGGTCGCCGCCCACCACGCCGATGCTCTGCCCGCCATTACGCGAGGCGGTGGCGACGGAAATGATCAACTGGCCGGTGGCTGCATCTATATAGGGTTCGGTGAGGGTCGAGCCGCTGCTGCTTTCGGCGCCCTTGTACCAGGGACGAACGCGCGGGTCGAAGCCGTCGGGCATCTTCGCGTCCGGGCGGATGGTGAAGCTGCCGCTGGCATCGCCCAGGTAGGAGGCCATGAAGGTCGAGGTCAGGGCCTTCTGTTCGAGCAGGCTGGCCACCTTGGTCGATTGCGGGTCGATCGCCAGGTTTTGCGCCAGGTTTTCGATCAACAGGATGCGCCCGGTGAGCCAGGTCTGGATGTTGCTGGCGGTCACATCGCCCATTTCATGCAGGTAATTGTCCAGGTCTTCGCGGATCGCGTTGCGCTGTAAGTAGTCGTTGTACAGCGTGAAGGAAGCGAAGGCGGCAATAACGATGAGGGCGGCGGCAAGCAGGATTTTATGGCTGAAGCGCAGGTTTTTGTTCATGGCTTGTGGTGTCCGCTAGGTCTTAATGTCACGAGCGTGCTCTTATAAAAGCGCGCAAAATGGGCGGGGTTGAAAGTAAGTTGATATTTCCACCTCTCCTTGGGGAATTATCTGAACTATTTTTCAGTCTTTTCTGATCTATCGGCCGGTCAAGGCTAAAGATTAACCATGGGTGACAAAATGCCGGATTCATCGCAACTCGTTATCGGTGCCGATCTCGCGGGGCAACCGATTGCCCAGGCCATGCGCCTGGCAAACCGTCACGGGCTGGTGGCAGGCGCTACCGGGACAGGGAAAACCGTCACCTTGCAGCGACTGGCAGAAGCGTTCAGCGATGCCGGTGTCGCGGTGTTCGCCGCGGACATCAAGGGTGACCTGTGTGGCTTGGGCGCCGCGGGCAATCCCCAGGGCAAGGTCGCCGAACGTATTGCCGGGATGCCGTGGCTGAACCACAAGCCCCAGGCTTATCCGGTCACGTTGTGGGACATTCACGGGCAGTCCGGGCACCCGCTGCGCACTACCCTGAGCGAAATGGGCCCGCTGTTGCTGGGCAGCCTGCTGGAACTGACCGACAGCCAGCAATCGGCGTTGTACGCGGCATTCAAGGTGGCTGACCGCGAAGGGCTGTTGCTGCTCGACCTGAAAGACCTCAAGGCGTTGCTCAACCACCTCAAGGACAACCCGCAGTTGCTGGGGGATGACGCGGCGCTGATGACCACCGGCTCCAGCCAGGCCCTGTTGCGGCGCCTGGCGACTCTGGAACAGCAGGGCGCCGAAGCCCTGTTCGGCGAGCCGGCCCTGCAACTGGAAGACATCCTGCAGCCGGCCAGTGACGGGCGCGGGCGGATCCATCTGCTCGACGCCAGTCGCCTGGTGCACGAGGCGCCCAAGGTCTATGCGACCTTCCTGTTGTGGCTGCTGGCCGAGCTGTTCGAGCAACTGCCGGAGCGCGGCGATGCGGAAAAGCCGCTGCTGGCGCTGTTTTTCGACGAGGCCCACCTGCTGTTCGCCGGCACGCCCAAGGCGTTGCAGGACCGGCTGGAACAGGTGGTGCGGCTGATTCGCTCCAAAGGCGTGGGTGTGTACTTCGTCACCCAGTCGCCAGGCGACTTGCCGGACGACGTGCTGGCGCAACTGGGGCTGCGCGTCCAGCACGGCTTGCGGGCCTTCACCGCCAAGGAACAGAAGTCCTTGCGCGCGGTGGCGGACGGCTTCCGGCCGAACCCGGCGTTCGATGCGCTGTCGGTGTTGACCGAGCTGGGGATCGGCGAGGCGCTGGTCGGTACCCTGCAGGAAAAAGGCACGCCGGAGATGGTCCAGCGAGTGCTGGTGGCACCGCCGCAATCGCGCATCGGGCCGCTGACCGAGGCCGAACGTACCGCGCTGATCAACAGTTCACCGTTGGTCGGCCGCTATGACAAACCGGTCGACCGCGAGTCGGCCTATGAAGTGCTGATGGGGCGCAAGGGCCTGGCACCAGAGGCCGAGGCTGCGCCGGGCAAACCGGCCGCGGAGGAGCCGAGCTTTACCGATCGGGCCGGCGAGTTCCTTGGCACTGCCGCCGGTCAGGCCCTGAAGTCCGCCATGCGTCAGGCCGCCAATCAGTTGGGCCGGCAACTGGTGCGCGGGTTGATGGGGTCTCTACTGGGTGGCAGCAAGCGCCGCTGATCGGCGGCTGGCCAGTTACGCCCGAGGTTTGGCGTGGCTGGCCAGGCGCTCCAGGGCAGCGCGCAGGTTGGGATCGGTGATGCCGTCGGCGGTGGCCTGAATGGTCTCGGCGGCGTTGCTCGATAGGTCCATGGTGTGGCCGGCTGCGCCGCGTTGCACGGTGGGAGGCTGCACTTTGAACAGAATCCGCGTCAGATTGTTGAACTCATTGAACTCCAAAAGCTGACGTTGCAGGCGTTTTTGCTGATAACGCAGGCGCGTTGCCCAGTGGCCGTCGGTGACGATCAGCAACAGGCTGCCTTCGCGCCAGGAGGCAACGTGGCAGTGTTCGCGCGCGGCCGGTTGCAGCTGGCTTTCCAGCAGACGCTGCAAATGCGCCAGGCGCTGGGCGTGGCCGAGTATGGCTTTGAGAGGCTTGGCTTCGCGAAGGAGTACGGCGGGTGCTCTGGCCGTAAGAGGGCGAAATGCCATGATCAGACACCTGAAGTTACAGAGCCGCCATGGTAGCAGAAAGCGCTGGCCGGACCTCGTTCATCGCTGCGGCTGCGCTTTATCCATTAAATCAATGGTTAACTTCGTACTCGTCCGGGTTGAAACTGGCGCAAAAGGCCTTATTGTAAGTGAGCCCCGTCACAGCGCTGTACCAGCATCGTGGAATAACGCCACTTTCCTCACCATCGTTTCCGGGTAGAATGCTCGTTCGCATGCGGCCATGAGGGCTGCACGGGCGACTCACGGGGCCGCCCTCCATCCCTATGTGTGGAAGATCCTGCCGATATGTTTGCGCCTTTGTTAAAGAAACTTTTTGGAAGCAAGAACGAGCGTGAAGTCAAACGCATGCTCAAGACGGTACAGATCGTCAATGCCTTCGAAGAGCAAATGGTGGCCCTTTCGGACGATCAGTTGCGCGCCAAGACCGAAGAGTTCAAGGCTCGCATAGCCAAAGGTGAAACCCTCGACAAACTGCTTCCCGAAGCCTTTGCGGTCGCCCGCGAAGCCGGCAAGCGGGTCATGGGTATGCGCCACTTCGACGTACAGTTGATCGGCGGCATGACCTTGCATGAAGGCAAGATCGCCGAAATGCGTACCGGTGAAGGCAAGACCCTGGTGGCAACACTGGGCGTTTACCTCAACGCGCTGTCCGGCAAGGGCGTGCACGTGGTCACGGTGAACGACTATCTGGCCCGCCGCGACGCCAACTGGATGCGCCCGCTCTATGAATTCCTCGGCCTGACGGTCGGCGTGGTCACGCCGTTCCAGCCGCCGGAAGAGAAGCGTGCCGCCTACGCCGCCGACATCACCTACGGCACCAACAACGAATTCGGTTTCGACTACCTGCGCGACAACATGGCTTTCAGCATGGAAGACAAGTTCCAGCGCGAGCTCAATTTTGCCGTGATCGACGAAGTCGACTCGATCCTGATCGACGAGGCCCGTACCCCGCTGATCATCTCCGGCCAGGCTGAAGACAGTTCCCGTCTGTACACCGAAATCAACAAGCTGATCCCGCGCCTTGAGCTGCACGTCGAGGAAGTGGAAGGCGAGGTCACCAAGGCCGGTCACTTCACCGTCGACGAGAAGACCCGTCAGGTCGAACTCAACGAAGCCGGTCACCAGTTCATCGAAGAGATGCTGACCCAGGTCGGCCTGCTGGCGGAAGGCGAGAGCCTGTACTCGGCGCACAACCTGGGCCTGCTGACCCACGTCTATGCCGGTCTGCGCGCACACAAGCTGTTCAACCGCAACGTCGAATACATCGTCCAGGATGGCCAGGTGGTCCTGGTGGACGAACACACCGGTCGTACCATGCCGGGTCGCCGTCTGTCCGAGGGCCTGCACCAGGCCATCGAAGCCAAGGAAAACCTCAACATCCAGGCCGAGAGCCAGACCCTGGCGTCGACCACCTTCCAGAACTACTTCCGTCTGTACACCAAGCTGTCCGGCATGACCGGTACCGCGGACACCGAAGCGTTCGAGTTCCATCAGATCTACGGCCTGCAGGTGATGGTCATCCCGCCGAACAAGCCGCTGGCTCGTAAAGACTACAACGACCTGGTGTTCCTGACCGCGGACGAGAAATACGCCGCGATCATCAACGACATCAAGGAATGCATGACCCAGGGCCGCCCGGTTCTGGTGGGCACCGCGACCATCGAAACTTCCGAGCACATGTCCAACCTGCTCCAGAAGGAAGGCATCGAGCACAAGGTCCTGAACGCCAAGTTCCACGAAAAAGAAGCGGAAATCATTGCCCAGGCCGGTCGTCCGGGCGCCCTGACCATCGCCACCAACATGGCCGGTCGTGGTACCGATATCCTGTTGGGCGGTAACTGGGAAGTCGAAGTCGCCTCCCTGGAAAACCCGACTCCTGAGCAGATTGCCCAGATCAAGGCCGACTGGCAGAAGCGCCACCAGCAAGTGCTGGAGTCCGGCGGCCTGCAGGTGATCGCGTCCGAGCGTCATGAATCGCGCCGTATCGACAACCAGCTGCGTGGTCGCGCCGGTCGTCAGGGCGACGCCGGTTCCAGCCGTTTCTACCTGTCCCTGGAAGACAGCCTCATGCGCATCTTCGCCTCCGACCGGGTGAAGAACTTCATGAAGGCCCTGGGCATGCAGTCCGGCGAAGCGATCGAGCACCGCATGGTGACCAACGCGATCGAAAAGGCCCAGCGCAAGGTAGAAGGCCGCAACTTCGACATTCGCAAGCAACTGCTCGAGTTCGACGACGTCAACAACGAACAGCGTAAAGTGATCTATCACATGCGTAACACGTTGCTGGCCGCGGACAACATCGGCGAGACCATCTCCGACTTCCGCCAGGACGTGCTCAACGCCACCGTCAGCGCGCACATTCCTCCACAATCTCTGCCTGAGCAGTGGGACGTGGCCGGTCTGGAAGCTGCGCTGCAAAGCGACTTCGGTGTGACCCTGCCGATCCAGCAATGGCTCGACGAAGACGATCACCTGTACGAAGAAACCCTGCGCGAGAAACTGCTCAACGAGCTGGTGGCGGCGTACAACGAGAAAGAAGACCAGGCCGGTGCCGAAGCACTACGCACCTTCGAGAAACAAATCGTTCTGCGCGTCCTGGACGACCTGTGGAAAGACCACCTGTCGACCATGGATCACCTGCGTCACGGTATTCACCTGCGTGGTTATGCGCAGAAGAACCCGAAACAGGAATACAAGCGCGAGTCCTTCACCCTGTTCTCCGAGCTGCTGGATTCCATCAAGCGCGACTCGATCCGCGTGCTGTCGCACGTTCAGGTTCGCCGCGAGGACCCGGTCGAGGAAGAGGCGCGCCTGCGCCAGGAAGCCGAGGCACTGGCCCAGCGCATGCAGTTCGAACATGCCGAAGCCCCGGGCCTGGAGCAGCCAGAAGCGCTGGAAGAGGGCGTCGATGTCGACGTGGCCCTGGCTTCGGCTCCGGTACGCAACGAGCAGAAACTGGGCCGCAACGAACTGTGCTACTGCGGTTCGGGCAAGAAGTACAAACACTGTCACGGCCAGATCAACTAAGATTTTCGCCAGACACTGAAATACCCGCGCCGCGACCGGCATCAGCCGTCGCGGCGTTTTTCCATTCGCCGCACTGCCTTTTGCGATGGCGGTGCACACATCAGGTTAAAGAGGAGCGCATTCATGGCTGTTGGTCTTGGTCCTTTGCCAACGTTGCACCCGGTTGCCGGTTTTGAACTTGGTATCGCTTCGGCGGGCATCAAGCGCCCGGGGCGCAAGGATGTTGTGGTCATGCGCTGTGCCGAGGGCTCTACGGTGGCCGGTGTGTTCACCTTGAACGCGTTCTGCGCCGCTCCGGTGATCCTGGCCAAGCAGCGCGTGCAAGGCCCTGTGCGTTACCTGCTGACCAACACCGGTAACGCCAACGCCGGCACCGGTGAGCCAGGCCTGGCCGCCGCGACCCGCACTTGCGCCAAGCTGGCCGAGCTGGCTGGTGTCGATGCCAGCGCCGTACTGCCGTACTCCACCGGGGTCATCGGCGAGCCGCTGCCGGTCGAGAAGATCGAAGGCGCGCTGCAGGCCGCACTGGATGACCTGTCCGTTGACAACTGGGCCGCCGCCGCCACGGGCATCATGACCACCGACACCCTGCCCAAGGGTGCCAGCCGTCAGTTCCAGCACGATGGCGTGACCATCACCGTCACTGGCATCAGCAAGGGCGCGGGCATGATTCGTCCGAACATGGCGACCATGCTCGGCTACATCGCCACCGACGCCAAAGTCTCCCGTGAAGTGCTGCAGAACCTGCTGCTGGATGGCGCCAACAAGTCGTTCAACCGCATCACTATCGACGGCGATACCTCCACCAACGACTGCTGCATGCTGATCGCCACCGGCCAGGCAGCCCTGCCGGAAATCACCGAGGCCAGCGGCTCGCTGTTCGCCGCGCTGAAGCAGGCGGTGTTCGACGTGTGCATGGAAGTGGCCCAGGCCATCGTGCGTGACGGTGAAGGCGCGACCAAGTTCGTCACGGTCGAAGTCAACGGCGGTGGCAATCACCAGGAGTGCCTGGATGTCGGCTACACCGTGGCCCACTCGCCGCTGATCAAGACCGCGCTGTTCGCTTCCGACCCGAATTGGGGGCGTATCCTGGCCGCTGTCGGTCGTGCCGGCGTGCCGGACCTGGATGTGAGCAAGATCGACGTTTTCCTCGGTGAGGTGTGTATCGCCAGCCGTGGCGCGCGTGCCGCCAGCTACACCGAAGCCCAGGGTGCGGCGGTGATGCAGCAGGAAGAAATCACCATTCGCATCGAGCTGGGACGCGGTGATTGCAGCGAAACCATCTGGACCACCGACCTGTCCCACGAGTACGTGAAAATCAACGCGGAATACCGTACCTGATACACCGCTACTCGCTTCTACATGGACGCGACGCATCACGTGTAGGAGCGAGTCCGCTCGCGATGGAGGCCCCGGGCCTCCATCTCCTCTGAAAGGTGCCCGACATGAATCTTCACCTGATCATCGGCGACAAACTCTATTCCTCCTGGTCGCTGCGCGCCGCCCTGGCGCTTGAGCTGGCCGGCGCGACTTACACCGAAGAACTGATCAAGCTGAACCAGCCCGATACCCGCGAGCTGATTCTCAAGCATTCGCCAACCGGCAAAGTCCCGTTGCTGAAGACCGAGCACGGCACCATTGCCGACTCCCTGGCGATTGCCGAATACCTGGTCGAGCGTTTTCCCGAAGCCGAGCTCTGGCCGCGGGATGTGGCCGCCCGTGCCCAGGCCCGCTCCGCCTGCGCGCAGATGCACAGCGGCTTTTTCGGCTTGCGCGGCAACCTGCCGTTCGACCTGAGCCGCGATGCCGCGCTTTCACCCATGCCGCCCGAGGCCCAGGCCGATATCGAACGGATGCTGGCGTTATGGGCCGAATGTCGCATGGCTGCGACCGAGCCAGGGCCTTTCCTGTTTGGTCGGGTCAGCCTGGCGGACGCCTTTTTTGCGCCAATCGCCGTGCGCCTGCGCACCTATCGGGTGGCGCTGCCGGCTGTCGATGCCGCCTATGTTGAAACGATCTATCAATGGCCAGCCTTCAAGGCCTGGCAGAAAGCCGGTTTAGAGGAAGCAGTGCGGTGAAACGAGTACATGTGGCGGCGGCCGTTATCCGTGATGCCGACGGCAGGATCCTGATTGCCCGACGTGCCGATACCCAGCATCAGGGCGGCCTCTGGGAGTTTCCCGGCGGCAAGGTCGAAGCGGACGAGGCGGTGGAAGCGGCGTTGACCCGTGAGCTGCAGGAGGAACTGGGCATTCTGGTGTCCCAGGCGCGGCCGTTGATCAAGGTGCAGCACGATTACCCGGACAAGCAGGTGTTGCTGGATGTCTGGGAAGTGTGCGCCTTTACCGGCGAACCCCACGGCGCCGAGGGCCAGCCTTTGGCCTGGGTCACGGCCCGTGAGCTGGAGAACTACGAGTTCCCGGCGGCCAACCAGCCGATCGTGGCGGCGGCGCGCTTGCCGAGCGACTACCTGATCACCCCGGAAGGCCTGGAAACACCGGCGCTGTTGCGGGGCATGCAGAAGGCCATTGCCGGTGGCAGCAAGTTGATCCAGCTACGCGCGCCCAACGGCTACGACCCGCAATACCGCGACCTGGCGGTAGATGCGGTCGGCCTGTGTGCGGGCAAGGCGCAATTGATGCTCAAGGGGCCGTTCGAATGGCTGGGGGATTTCCCCTCGGCGGGCTGGCATATCACTTCGGCGCAGCTGCGCAAATACGCCAGCGCCGGACGTCCCTTTGGCAAGGAGCGCTGGCTGGCTGCGTCTTGCCATGACGCTGAAGAGTTGTCCCTGGCGCAGCAGATGGATGTGGACTTCGTGACGCTGTCGCCGGTCCAGCCGACCCAGACCCACCCTGAGGCGCAGCCACTGGGTTGGGAGCAGGCCGCCCGACTGATCAGCGGTTTCAACAAGCCGGTGTACCTGCTGGGCGGCGTCGGTCCGGATCAGCGCGAGCAGGCCTGGCAGGCTGGTGCGCAAGGGGTGGCGGGGATTCGCGCGTTCTGGCCCTGAGGTCAGGCTCTAGCCAGTTCGTTCCTGCATGAGCCGCAGGGGCGAGCTGGCTCGCGATCAACAGGAAAACGCCCGCTATTCGGGTTTGGCCGCCGCCTGCCAGAGAATCTCGGCAATCCCCTGGCGCTTGGCAATCAGGCGCGCCGCCACGAACAGCAGGTCGGACAGGCGATTGATGTAGGCCAGGCCGACCCCTTCCAGCGGTTCCACGGCATTCAGATGCTGGCAGCGTCGCTCGGCACTGCGCGCCAGGCTGCGACAGACATGGGCCTGGGCAATCAAGGCCGAACCGCCCGGCAGAATGAAGTTCTCCAGCGGCCCCAACTCTTCGTTCCAGGCATCGATGGCCGCTTCCAGGCGTTCGACTTCCGCGGTATTCAGTGCCTGATACACCGGCATGGCCAACTCGCCGCCCAGGTCGAAGAGGCGGTGCTGGCAAGGCGCCAGAACGTCGATCAGCTCTTGCAAGCCGGGATGCTCTAGACGTTGTTCCTCCAGCCCGGCCAGGAGCAGCCCCAGCTGGCTGTTCAGCGTATCGACTTCGCCGATGGCCTCGACCCGCGGATGGTCCTTGGGAACCCGGCGCCCGTCACCCAGCCCGGTTTCGCCTTTGTCGCCGGTGCGGGTGTAAATCTTCGACAAGCGAAAGCCCATGCTTACCTCTCCAGTGGGGGATGTTCCAGTGGTGGCGGCTGACTGCCCGCCAATGGCAAACGCAAGGTGAAGCAAGTGCCCTGGCCCTGCGTCGACTGCACTTCCATCTGGCCTTTGTGATTGTTGGTGATGATGAAGTAAGAGACCGAAAGCCCAAGGCCGGTGCCCTGGCCGATTTCCTTGGTGGTGAAGAACGGCTCGAAGGTGCGTTTGCGCACGTTTTCGCTCATGCCGATGCCGTTGTCCTCGACCTGGATTTCCGCCCAGGGCGGGTTCAGCCGGGTGCGCAGGATAATGCGCCCGGGTTCGCTGTCATCCACGCGCTGGTGAATGGCCTGGGCGGCGTTTTTCAGCAGGTTGAGCAGTACCTGCTCCAGTTCGTTGGCGGTGCCGGGCACCGGCCCCAGTTGGGGGTCGAACTGGCGGATGATGGCCTGGCCCTTGAAGTCGAAGCCTATGGCCAGGTCGAAGTCGTTGCTGGCAATCTCCACGGCCTGGTCGATCAATGCCGGCAGGTCGCAGGGCGCCATCTGCCGGTTGCTGCGCCGGCTGAAACTGAGCATATGGGTCACGATCTTCGCCGCCCGGGCACCAGCCTGCTGAATGCCATCGAGCAGTTGCGGCACTTCGCGGCTCTGCAGGTAATGGTTGACGGTTTCCAGCTCGATGCCAATCTGCTCGGCATGTTCCTGATTCTTCGGCAGCTCGGGGGACAGGCGCCGGCGAATGTTCTGCACGTTGTGCAGGATGGCCCCCAGCGGGTTGTTGATTTCGTGAGCCATGCCGGCGGCCAGGCCACCCACGGAGAGCATTTTTTCCGACTGCACCATCATTTCTTCCAGGGACAGGCGCTGGGTGATGTCGTCGATCCGGATCACCACGCCGCGCCCGGCACCGCCCATCAGCGGGTAGAAGGTCAGGGCGTAATGCCGGGCTTCGTCGTCCTTGACCCAGGTGACCCGCTCGACCTTGGTGACCGTATGTTGCTCCACGGTTTCCTTGAGTTGCGGCAGGAACGGCTTGAGCGGTTCGAAGGCGAGGAAGATCGGCTGATTCAGCGCTTCGTCCAGGCGGGTGCCGGAGAGGGCGCTGGCCTCCTGGTTCCATTGGGTGACATAGAGCTGCTCGTCCAGGGCGATCAGCGCCGAGGGCATCGAGTCGATGATGCTGTTGAGGTAGTTCTGAAAGCCGGTGAGTTTCTTTTCGATCTTGCTGCGCACCTGGACTTCCAGTTCCAGCTTGCGGTTGGTGTGGCGGGTTTCCTCGGCCAGCCCCTGGGCCTGGTCATAGGCCGCCTGGGAGTCGTCGCGGGCCCGCTTGAGTTGCTGTTCTCGCGCTTCGATGCGCGACAGCATGGTGTTGAAGGCCTCGGCCAGGCTGCCGATTTCATCGTGGTTGCCACGGGCGGCGCGCAGGGAATAGTTTTCCTCGCGTGTCACCTGCCGGGACAGTTCTTCCAGCTGATGGATGGGTTGGGTGATCAGCCGTTTGATCTGTCGGGCAATGATCAGCCACAGCAGCACGCTGAAGATCAGGATGCCCAGGCTCGCGGTCAGGGTGCCGGTGTAGAAGGCCATCGGCAGCTCACTGCTGGCTACCAGCAACAGGTGACCGGGGGGCTGGCCGGCGCGGGGCAGGGTAATGATCTGGTTGCTGCGAAACTCGGTCAGTTGCCAGGCTTCGATATGCCGATAGCGCTCCGGCAGGCTCAGGCGTTCGCCATGTTGCAACTGGGCCAGGCGCGTGCCCTTGCCGTCATAGATCGCTGCGGCGCGCAGGGGAGAGTAGCTGTTGAGTTCGTTGAGCAGCTTCTCGGCGTTTTGTGGCGAGTCCAGCGCCTGTGCGGCCAGGGTCGGGTTGGATACCAGTCGGCCGATGGTCTGCAAGGCTTGCGGTGCCATGCTTTCCTGAGAGATCCAGTAGGCGGCGCTGATGAAGGTCAGGTTGGCGACCAGCAGTACGGTAATCAGCAGGACGAGCAAGGCGGCCAGCAGTTTTTGGCCGACCGGCAGGTTTTCAAGGCGCTGGCGCAATGGCATCGGGGACGTCGCTAGAGATGAACACGTGGGCAGCGTAGCCGCTGCTCAGTCGCTGGGCAATCCGCGTTGTTGCAGGTGTTCCACCAATAGCCGGCGCAGACGGCCGAGGTTGGGCAGGTGCAACTGGTGCCTGGCGGCAACGTCGCAGGCATGCCCCAATAAATAGCTGATTTCGGTTCTGCGCCGACTGGCAACGTCCTGGTACATGGAGGAGTAGTTGGCGGCGGTCGCCTGTATCACCCGCTCCACTTCCTGCTGCAGGTTCTCGGCCGCGGCGGGCTGGCCGCAACGTTCCAGCAGTTCGCTCAGCTCGACGCACAGCATCGCCACTTCGCAATGGTGCTGCAGCAGGCCGCCGTTGCGGCAGTCGTGCAGGACCGTCAGGGGGTTGATTGCGCAGTTGAGCGCCAGCTTGCGCCAGAGGCGGGTCAGGATATCCGCGCTCCATTCATGGGGGATGCCGCTGGCGCTCAGGTCGTCGAGCCAGAAGGGCGCGGTGGGGTGGCTGGCGTCCCCCAGCCAGGTGTAGCCGTGGCCGGCGAACACCACGCGCCAGTCGCCATCGCGAAAGGCGCCTTCGGTGCTCGAGGCATAAATGCAGCGGGCCTGCGGCACTTGGGCGGCCACGGCGTCCTGGCTGCCCAGGCCGTTCTGCAGCAGGATCAGTTCGGCATCCGGCGTCAGGCGCGAGACTAGCTGGCTGACGGCCTGTTGCGCGTCATAGGCCTTGCAGGCCACCAGCAGCCGAGTGATGGGCTCAGGGCTGTCGACCGTCTCGCCGGGAATGGCGTAAAAGCTGGCCTGCCCTTGTTCCACCAGCGTCAGCCCACCCGCGGCCTGGTAGGCCTGCAGGCGGGCCTGATCGCGCAGGATCAGGCGTACCGGCAAGCCGGCCCGGGCCAGGCGTGTCGCCCACAGGGTGCCGAGGCTGCCCGCGCCCAGAATGTGCCAGGTCGTCGACATCAGCGTGGTGCTCGGTTTGGCAGGCGCATGCGAGGCTCGCAGTGAAGGAGGGGAAAGACCCGTTATAATGAGCCCGGATTTTAACCGCAAACCGGGCGTGCTCCATCTTTATCGAGCTGCGCCCCTTTTTTTATTGGAGAAATTACATGCCGTCGTTCGACGTGGTATCCGAACTGGACAAACACGAAGTCACCAACGCAGTGGAAAACGCCGTCAAGGAGCTGGACCGCCGCTATGACTTGAAGGGCAAGGGCAGCTTCGAGTTCAAGGAAAAGGAACTCACCGTCAACCTGACCGCTGAAGCCGAATTCCAGCTGGAAGCGATGATCGAGATCCTCAAGCTGGCCCTGGTCAAGCGCAAGATCGATGTGCAGTGCCTTGAGGTCAAGGACGCTTACGCTTCGGGCAAGGTGATGAAGCAGGAAGCCACCCTCAAGGAAGGCATCGACAAAGAGCTGGCGAAAAAGATCGTTGCCCACATCAAGGACGCCAAGCTGAAGGTCCAGGCTGCGATCCAGGGCGAGCAGGTACGGGTGACCGGCAAGAAGCGCGACGATCTGCAGGAAGCCATCGCCGCCCTGCGGGCGAAAGAGTTCGGCATGCCGCTGCAGTTCAACAACTTCCGCGACTGATGGGATTTTTCGGGAACCTCGCGAGCTTATTGGCGTCCGAGGCCCGAGTGGTGGGCAGAAACGATTGAGCCTTTATAAAGCTACTCGTTCTGCCCTTGTTTTTTGTGTGCCCGGCAGCCGGGAATCAGGAGAGATAGATGGATTTGAATGCTGAAGTGGACAACCTGGTCAAGGCTTCCCAAGCCTGGATTCCAATGATCATGGAATATGGCAGTCGGGTACTGCTGGCCGTCATCACGCTGGCCATCGGCTGGTGGCTGATCAACAGGTTGACGCACAAGGTCGGCAAGCTGCTGGCACTGCGTAATGCGGACCAGGCCCTGCAGGGTTTTATCAGCAGCCTGGCGAACATCATTCTCAAGGTGCTGCTGATTGTCAGCGTGGCCTCGATGATCGGTGTCGAAACCACTTCGTTCGTTGCCGCGATCGGTGCGGCGGGCCTGGCCATCGGCCTGGCCTTGCAAGGCAGCCTGGCCAACTTCGCCGGTGGCGTGCTGATCCTGCTGTTCCGTCCTTTCCGCATCGGTGACGTGATCGAAGCCCAGGGTATTAGCGGCACGGTCGACAGCATCCAGATCTTCCACACGGTGCTGCGTACCGGTGACAACAAGACCGTCATCGTGCCAAACGGCAACCTGTCCAACGGCATCATCACCAACCACAACCGCCAGCTGACCCGCAAAGTGATCTTCGATGTTGGTGTGAACTACGAGGCTGACCTGCAAAAGGCCCGTGAGGTTCTGCTGGACCTGGCCAAGGACGAGCGTGTGCTGGCCGATCCGGAGCCGGTGGCGGTGGTTTCCATGCTGGGTGACAGCGCCATTACTCTTTCCTTGCGAGTCTGGGTGAAGACTGCCGACTACTGGGATGTGATGTTCCGCTTCAACGAGTTGTCCCGTGATCGCTTGAAGGCAGCGGGTATTGATATTCCGTTTCCACAGCGCGTGATTCGTGTGGTTCAGGAAGCGGCTGTTTGAGTCAGTAACGGGGATAGGGATTAAAAGTCTGATCGAGTGGTCAGGCTTTTAACGCGGTATTCGCTGGAGAGTATTTGAAACCTGGTTGTAACAATAAGCTGTCGATAACCGGAGCTTCAGCGAGCTGCCAGCCCTAATAAAAAGGCCCATCGAATGATGGGCCTTTTTTATTACTCGCGAAGTAACCGCTATTACAAGATCGACAGTGGGTAGTCGACGATCAGGCGGAACTCTTTGATATCGCCTTCACCTTGGTCGCTGTTAGCGAAGTGCCAAGCTTGACGAACGCGGAAGGAGAGATCTTTTGCCGGGCCAGACTGAACAACGTACTTGGCTTCGAAGTTGGTCTCGTTGTGTTTGCCATCGGCACCGTAAATCGGATCACCGTTGTTTTTACGGTACACGCTGTTGTCAGCCAGACCGGTGCCGTCGATGTCCCAGCCTTTAACATAACGGGTCATGAAGCTCAGACCAGGAACGCCGTACTCGGCCATTTTCAGATCGTAACGGATCTGTGCGGACTTCTCGTTCGGGCCGTTGAAGTCAGAGTACTGGATGGAGTTGGCGAGGAAGATCGAGTCGCCGCCACGGTTGGCACCGCGCCGGGAGGTGTCGTGACCACCTACACCGATGTAGTCGAATGGAGTATCACCATTGACCTTCTGGAAAGCGACGGTAATGGTGTGTGCTTTCAGGAACGAGAAAGCAGCTGCCAGGGAGAACGTGGTGTTGCTGATGTCACCAGCCTTGGCGCTACCAGCATCGGTGGTGCGGTAGATGTTACCGTCCAGGTTCAGCGACTGATCGCCACCCATCGGGATGGTGTAGTTCAGGTTGGCGTAGTACTGGTTCCAGATGTCTTCCAGCTTGGCACCGTACAGCGATGCACTCAGGTTGTCGGTGATGCCGTACTTGCCACCGAAGTAGTCGATGCTGTTGGATGCGATGCCGGCATAGTTAGCATACAAGTTGCCGTTACGGGCGTTGGAGTCCTGGCTGGTGGCCGAATAGAAGTGACCACCTTCCAGATCAAGGTTTTTGATCTCGCTGCTCTGCAGTTGGAAACCGCTGGCAGTTTGAGGAAGGATACGGGAACCGCCGACCGCGAAGACCGGGGAGGTGCTTGGCTGCATATCGCCAGCTTTCAACTCGGTTTTGGAGATGCGGAATTTGACCGCAGCGCCTGCTTTGCCCTGGCTGTTGTTGACGTCGCCATCGGAGTCGCGGCTCATGTTGCCGGTCCCGCCAGTGCCATCGCCGCCGTCCAGTTTGATCGCCAGATAACCGAACGCGTCGACGCCGACGCCTACGGTGCCCTGGGTGTAACCGGAGCTGAAGTTACCCCAGATACCCTGGGTCCAGTCTTTCTGATCGTTGCTGTGGTCTTTGTTGTCACGGTTGAAGTAATAGTTACGCAGCAGTACGTCGAATTTTGCGTCTTCAACAAAGCCCTTGGCTTCAGACTGGTCACTTACAAAAGGTGCGGCCGTAGCCACTTGAGTACTGGCGGCTGCTGCAACTGCCAGTGCGATCATGCTCCACTTCATCACGCGCATCGTGATTTGCTCCTTTGGTTTTTAGAAGAGTACTGCCGTCCCACCTGTTTTATTATCTGGGCGGCTCTTTCTTTTTGTGTCGGCGCAAACTTATATCACGCCGACAATGTTGGCGATACTTGCGTATCAGTCCTTTCAGCTTCTTTACGACCCTGTCGCAAAATGCTCGATCAATGTCGCAAATCCGCAGTCCGCATGTACCCGGACTGACAACTTCAGCGCTGTTTTCGAAGGCTTGAACCTGGAACAAAAAGAACTTTGGTCAAGCAGTCAAATCTCCATGGGCAGCCTTGCCACTATTGTTATTTAGTCACAGGAGAGGCCTTTTTCCGATGGCTACTCCTGGGACAATGTGGGTGTGAATGCAACAAGCGTGCACAAAACGCGAAGGCACCGAGTTTTTTTCGGTGATAGCCCTTCTGGCTGTAAAAACCGCATAAAACAGTGGTTTTAAGGTCGTTTTGTTTGGGCTTGACGTTCCCTGTCCTCCTGGTGTTGATCCCTGAAAAAAACGCATGACATTCCAAAACGTTACCGGTTCACCCTGCTGAGTGAGTAGATGGCGGATGGTTAACGCACTGAGCGTAGACGCACTGTGAGGTTTTGGTGCAAAAGTTTCTTGATGCAGCTCAATCGTCATCCGGCGTCGGGCCCTGGAAGAATGCGCAGGCAAGGGGGGCTTTCGTGGTTTTCTCCTTGTTTTTTATGAGCTTCGTTCTGTCGTGGTGCAGCCCGCTGGAAAATGTTCCAGGCCGGGGCGCTCTGACGTGTGGCATCGAGGATGAATGTTGAGGCGGGATCTGCGCAGCAGAGCGATGAACGCAAGAGCTTTCGCAGGTATGCTGCCGTTCTGTCGCTTGGCGGGCAGCCGGTCATGGCGTTCGCTAAGCTGAAACTTGATGAGCTGAGCGGGAGTGCGCGCGGTGTTCGCTTTAGATCCACGACTTCAACAAGACACACTGCCCATTGGGGATTTCCCCCTTTGCCGGCTGCTGTTGTCCAACGATTCCAATTACCCGTGGTTCATCCTGGTACCGCGCCGGGAAGATATCAGTGAGTTGTTTCAATTGGATGACGCGGACCAGCAGCAACTATGGCGAGAAACCACGGCGCTGGCGGAGTTGCTTAAAGACTCGTTCGATGCGGACAAGTTGAATGTGGCGACTCTGGGTAATGTCGTCAGCCAGTTGCACATGCACGTTATCGTTCGCAAGCGCGACGATGCGGCCTGGTCTGCTCCGGTATGGGGCAAGCTGCCTGCCAAGCCCTACGACGCCGAACAGGTGGCTGCGATTCGTGAGCGGTTACGACTGGTCCTGACCGATGATTTCAAGTTTCTGGAGGGCTGAGTCATGAACCTGGAAGAGCGGGTAACCGATCTGGAAAGCCGATTGGCTTTTCAGGATGACACCATTCAAGCCCTGAACGACGTGCTGGTAGGGCAGCAGCGGGTGGTCGAACGTCTGCAATTGCAGATGGCCGCCTTGCTCAAGCGTCAGGAGGAAATGGTGGGGCAGTTCGAGTCATTCGAAGAAGAGGCTCCGCCACCACATTACTGAGCATCGGGCGGCCTGCCGTTCAGGCAATAAAAAACCGCGAGCAGCATGGCTGCGTCGCGGTTTTTTTATGGGCGTGAATCAGCGCCGCGGCAATGCCGCAATCACGTCTTCGGCTTGCAGGCCCTTGTCGCGATTCATGACGGAGAACTCCACGCGCTGGCCTTCCACCAGGACGCGGTGACCTTCGCCACGGATGGCGCGGAAGTGCACGAAGATATCATCGCCGGAGTCGCGAGAGATGAAGCCGAAACCCTTCGAAGTGTTGAACCACTTGACGGTGCCGGTATCGCGATTGCTCATGTCATAGGTTTGCGAGGTATTGGCCGAGGGAGACGATTTGTAGAAGCTGACGGCCAGGTGCAGAAGAACGGCGATCGCCGCGGTCAGCAGGCTGAACAGCACAGCCGGTTGACCTGCGATAACCGGCATTGGTGCCAGCAGGGTCAAGGTCTGCAAGACCACCGCCAGCACCAGGAGCGCGCTGACCAGGTTTTGCAGTTGGTGACGCGGGCCTTTGTTCCAGTAGGGGATAACCGGAGCCAGTGTCAGGTTGAGCAGGCCGAAAAAGGCCAGGTAAAGAGCATCGGGTTGTTGCAGGAAGGGAACGGCTTCAGATCGCAGGCTAGGGATAAAGGACAGCAGCAAGGCTGCTGCGCCCGTTAGCAGGTGGACGATTTTCAACATTTTAATGAACTCACGTTAAGACGGATCACAAGGAAGAGCTGAGCGTGCACGGTTCGCTTCTGAACAATGGGAGGCGGTGAGCACGTGCGCGGGATCAGCCTATGCGCTGAGGCCGAGAAATAGGCAACAACGACACGGCCTCTATTTAACAGCAAAGCCCAGGCCTTCTCAAATCAGGCGCTGTGGCCGGGAGGAGGGAGAAAGCCCTGATTGTCCTGAGGGAATACCGGACTATCGGGCAAAGCCTTGTTCTAGAGAGCCAGCCCCCAAAAAAGTAGAACGGCGGCTTTTCAGGCGGGTCACAACTGTCCAGGGCCTTCTTGCAGGTACTGGTCGCCCGCTTGGTGGGCAATCTGTCGCAGTGCCTCGGGCAATCCCGGGCTGCGGGTGCAGAGCAGTCTTGCTAGAGTGGTCCGGTACCTGACCTGTTGAATTCAATGTGCTAACGGAGATAGACATGGCAATCGATATCGGTATCGGCGCAGAAGATCGCAAATCCATCGTGGAGGGGCTCTCTCGCCTGCTTTCAGATACTTATGTGCTTTATCTGAAGACCCATAATTTCCACTGGAACGTCACGGGGCCGCAATTCCGCACGCTGCATCTGATGTTCGAGGAGCAGTACAACGAACTGGCGCTGGCGGTGGACCTGATTGCCGAGCGTATCCGCGCCCTGGGGTTCCCGGCGCCGGGTGCCTATTCCATCTACGCGCGTCTTTCTTCGATCAAGGAAGAAGAGGGTGTGCCAAGCGCCGATGAGATGATCAAGCAACTGGTGGCGGGGCAGGAAGCTGTGACCCGTACTGCCCGTGGCATTTTCCCGATCATCGACAAGGTCAGCGACGAGCCCACCGCAGACTTGCTGACCCAGCGGATGCAGGTGCATGAGAAAACCGCGTGGATGCTGCGCTCGCTGTTGAGCGAGCAATAGTCCCGCAGACCGAATGGCGCCGTTATCGGTGCCATTTGCCTTTATGGGGCGCGACTTGTCGTCCGATCATGGCTGTTCGTCCTCAGGCCGATGAGTGGGGTATGGCAGCGGGAAGCTGGCTTTGTTTCGGCGGGCGGTGGTCTATCGGCGCCGTCATACGGCTGCACAGGGCCGATTTAATGGATATAATCCCGCCCTTTGCTATATAACCCGGGCCTCGGCACGGGTTAAGCCAGACGTTAAGTACGCCGAGACGCTCTCATGCCCATGTACGACTACCAATGTGCTTCCTGTGGTCATCAGCTGGAAGCCATTCAAAAGATCAGCGCGCCTGCGTTGGTCGATTGCCCTGCCTGCCAGGCGCCCGAGCTGAAAAAAATGCTGTCCATGCCAGGTTTCCGCCTCAGCGGTTCGGGCTGGTATGAGACCGACTTCAAAACCGGCGCCAAGAAGAACCTGGCCGGTGGCGACAAAGCTGATTAAGTTGAACGACACGCGCGAGCTCTTGCATTATCCGGTACCCCGAGGTGCGCAAGGCCTCCCATCGAATTTCGAATTACGAGAAGTGAAACCACTACCATGATGCGCAGCCATTATTGCGGCCAACTGAACGAAAGCCTGGAAGGTCAGGAAGTCACCCTTTGCGGATGGGTCCACCGTCGTCGCGACCATGGCGGGGTGATCTTCCTCGATATCCGTGATCGTGAAGGTCTGGCCCAGGTGGTGTTCGACCCGGACCGCGCTGAAACCTTCGCCGCCGCCGACCGCGTGCGCAGCGAATACGTGGTCAAGATCACCGGCAAGGTGCGCCTGCGTCCGGCCGGTGCCGGCAACGCCAACATGGCTTCGGGCATGATCGAAGTCCTGGGCTACCAGCTGGAAGTGTTGAACGAAGCGGAAACCCCACCGTTCCCGCTCAACGAATACTCCGACGTGGGCGAAGAAACCCGCCTGCGCTATCGCTTCATCGACCTGCGCCGTCCGGAAATGGCCGAGAAGCTGCGTCTGCGCTCGCGCATGACCACCAGCATCCGTCGCTACCTGGACGAGAACGGTTTCCTCGACGTCGAAACCCCGATCCTGACCCGTGCCACCCCTGAAGGCGCGCGTGACTATCTGGTGCCGAGCCGTACCCACGCCGGCAGCTTCTTCGCTCTGCCGCAATCGCCACAGCTGTTCAAGCAGCTGCTGATGGTCGCCGGCTTCGACCGCTACTACCAGATCGCCAAATGCTTCCGCGACGAAGACCTGCGTGCCGACCGTCAGCCTGAGTTCACTCAGATCGACATCGAAACCAGCTTCCTCGATGAAAAAGACATCATGGGCCTGACCGAAGGCATGATCCGCAACCTGTTCAAGGAAGTGCTGGATCTGGAATTCGGCGAATTCCCGCACATGACCTTTGAAGAAGCCATGCGTCGCTACGGTTCCGACAAGCCGGACCTGCGTAACCCGCTGGAGCTGGTGGATGTTGCCGACCAGCTCAAGGACGTGGAATTCAAGGTGTTCAGCGGTCCGGCCAACGATCCGAAATGCCGTATCGCCGCCTTGCGCGTTCCTGGCGGGGCGAGCATGCCGCGCAAGCAGATCGACGATTACACCAAGTTCGTCGGCATCTACGGTGCCAAGGGCCTGGCCTACATCAAGGTCAACGAGCGCGCCAATGGCGTTGACGGTCTGCAGTCGCCAATCGTCAAGAACATCCCGGAAGCCAACCTGAATGTGATCCTCGATCGCGTGGGTGCGGTCGACGGCGACATCGTGTTCTTCGGTGCCGACAAGGCCAAGATCGTCAGCGAGGCCCTGGGCGCGCTGCGGATCAAGCTCGGTCACGACCTGAACCTGCTGACCTGCGAATGGGCGCCGATGTGGGTTGTCGATTTCCCGATGTTCGAAGAGAACGACGACGGCAGCTTCACCGCCTTGCACCACCCGTTCACCGCGCCGAAATGCTCGCCGGAAGAACTGGAAGCCAACCCGGCGACCGCTCTGTCGCGCGCCTACGACATGGTGCTCAACGGCACCGAGCTGGGTGGCGGTTCGATCCGTATCCACCGCAAGGAAATGCAACAGGCGGTCTTCCGTCTGCTGGGCATCGATGAAGCGGAACAGGAAGAGAAGTTCGGCTTCCTGCTGGACGCCCTGAAGTACGGCGCGCCGCCGCACGGTGGCCTGGCGTTCGGCCTGGATCGTCTGGTGATGCTGATGACCGGCGCCCAGTCGATCCGTGAAGTGATCGCCTTCCCGAAAACCCAGAGCGCCGCTTGCGTGATGACCCAGGCTCCTGGCCTGGTCGATGCCAAGGCGCTGCGCGAACTGCACATCCGTTTGCGCGAACAGCCAAAGGCTGAGTAAGGCCGACCTGAAGGCGCATCTGCGGATGCGCCTTTTTCTATTGGGTCGAGATATTTGTTGCCCGCCCGCTGTTACAGGCGTTGCGGGCAATGTTTCAAAGAGAATTTGGAGCGCGTTATGGCAGGTCATTCCAAGTGGGCGAACATCAAGCACCGCAAAGAGCGTCAGGATGCCAAGAGAGGCAAGATCTTCACCAAGTGGATTCGTGAGCTGACGGTCGCCGCTCGCCAGGGCGGTGGCGAGCCGGGTTCCAACCCGCGTCTGCGCCTGGCCCTGGACAAGGCCCTGGGCGCCAACATGAGCCGCGACATCATCGATCGCGCCATCGCCCGTGGCGCGGGTGCGACCGAGGCCGACAACGTCGAAGAGCTGACCTATGAGGGTTATGGCCCGGGCGGCGTGGCGGTGCTGGTCGAGTGCATGACCGACAACCGCAACCGTACCGCAGCGGCCGTGCGCCATGCGTTCAGCAAATGTGGCGGCAACCTTGGCACCGATGGTTCGGTGGCGTATCTGTTCGAACGCAAGGGGCAGATCAGCTTCGCGCCGGGCGTCAATGAGGACGCACTGACCGATGCGGCTCTGGAAGCCGACGCCGATGACGTGGTCGTTCACGAAGACGGCTCGATCGATGTGTTTACCTCGTTCACTGGCTTCTATGCAGTACGCAACGCGCTCGAAGAGGCCGGTTTCAAGGGCGATGACGCGGAAATCGTCATGCAGCCGACCACCAGTGCCGAGCTGGATTTGGAAGGCGCCGAGAAGATCCTCAAGCTGATCGACATGCTCGAAGACCTGGACGACGTGCAGAACGTCTACTCCAACGCGGATATTCCCCAGTCGGTTGCCGAGCAACTCGGCTGATAGCGCGATAAAAGATCGCAGCCTTCGGCGGTTTCCCCCCTTTACACACAGGGTTACGCTGTACCTGTAGGGGAGCTGTCGAAGGCTGCGATTTTTTGTTTTTCCGGCTTCTCCCGGCGTTACCTTAGGCAACCGAATTTTCTCTTTGCAGGCGTTATGACTCTTATTCTTGGTATCGACCCGGGTTCGCGCATCACCGGTTACGGCGTGGTACGTGATACCGGGCGTGGCTGCGTGTACGTGGCTTCGGGCTGTATTCGCACGGGCGCCGGCGAGCTGCATGAGCGGTTGCAAATCGTTTATCGCGGGGTTCGCGAGGTCATTCAGACCTACGGTCCGGTGACCATGGGCATTGAAAAGGTGTTCATGGCGCGTAATGCCGATTCGGCCCTGAAACTGGGTCAGGCCCGTGGCGCCGCGATCGTGGCGGGAGCCGAGGAGAGCCTGGAAATCGCCGAATACACCGCCACTCAGGTCAAGCAGGCCGTGGCGGGCACCGGTGGGGCCAACAAGGAACAAGTGCAAATGATGGTCATGCACTTGCTCAAGTTGACCAGCAAGCCGCAGATCGACGCCTCGGACGCCCTGGCGATTGCCATCTGTCATGCCCACACCCGTTCCAGTCTGCTGCCCCACGGCCTGGGTACCGCACGCAGTCGTGGCGGTCGCCTGCGTCTCTGATAGCATCTGCGCAAACATTTGATGAGTGGAGCATCCCGCGCCTGTCTGCCCGGCCCGGATCTTCGCTCTATGACTCGCCGGCCGCTGATCTGGCCTGAGCTAAGGATCTGAAACGTGATTGGACGCTTGCGCGGCACCTTGGCTGAAAAACAGCCGCCGTACCTGATTCTCGATGTAAACGGCCTGGGTTACGAGGTGGAAGTCCCCATGACCACCCTGTACCGCCTGCCGTCGGTCGGTGAACCGCTCACCCTGCACACCCATTTGGTCGTGCGTGAAGATGCCCAGTTACTCTATGGCTTTGCCAGCAAGCGCGAGCGGGACTTCTTTCGCGAACTGATTCGCCTCAATGGCGTGGGGCCGAAACTGGCGCTGGCGCTGATGTCCAGCCTGGAGGTCGACGAGCTGGTGCGTTGCGTGCAAGCGCAGGACACCTCGGCGCTGACCAAGGTGCCGGGGGTCGGTAAAAAGACCGCGGAGCGCCTGCTGGTCGAGCTCAAGGACCGCTTCAAGGCCTGGGAAACCGTACCGAGCATGTTTGCCCTGGTGCCGAACCAGCCGGATGCGCCGATGCCGGTGGCCAGTGCCGAGACCGATGCGGTCAGCGCCCTGATCTCCCTGGGCTACAAGCCGCAGGAAGCCAGCAAGGCCGTTTCCGCGATCAAGGAAAAAGGCCTGAGCAGTGAAGACATGATTCGCCGCGCCCTGAAGGGAATGATTTAAGTGATAGAAGCAGATCGTCTGATCGCCGCCACGGGCCCCCGTGAGCGCGAGGAAGTCCAGGACCGTGCGATTCGCCCCGTCAGCCTGGCCGAATACATCGGCCAGCCGACGGTGCGCGAGCAAATGGAGCTGTTCATCCAGGCTGCCCGCGGGCGCAACGAGTCGTTGGACCACACCCTGATCTTCGGCCCGCCGGGCCTGGGTAAGACCACGCTGGCCAACATCATCGCCCAGGAAATGGGGGTGTCGATCAAGAGCACCTCGGGGCCGGTGCTGGAGCGCCCAGGGGACCTGGCGGCGCTGCTGACCAATCTCGAACCGCACGACGTGCTGTTTATCGATGAAATCCATCGCTTGTCGCCGATCGTCGAGGAAGTGCTGTACCCGGCCATGGAAGATTTCCAGCTGGACATCATGATAGGCGAAGGGCCGGCGGCCCGTTCGATCAAGCTCGACTTGCCGCCGTTCACCCTGGTGGGGGCGACGACCCGCGCGGGTATGCTGACCAACCCGCTGCGCGATCGCTTCGGTATCGTCCAGCGCCTGGAGTTCTACAGCACCGCCGACCTGGCGACCATTGTCGGGCGCTCCGCCGGTATTCTCGGCTTGCCGCTGGACCCGGACGGCGCCTTTGAAATCGCCCGGCGTGCCCGCGGGACGCCGCGTATCGCCAACCGTTTGTTGCGTCGGGTGCGGGACTTTGCCGAGGTTCGCGCCAAGGGGCATATCACCAAGCCCATCGCCGATCTGGCGCTGAACCTGCTGGATGTCGACGAGCGTGGCTTCGACCACCAGGACCGGCGCCTGCTGCTGACCATGATCGAGAAGTTCGACGGCGGGCCGGTGGGGGTCGACAGTCTGGCGGCCGCCATCAGCGAAGAGCGGCATACCATCGAGGACGTGCTCGAACCCTATCTGATCCAGCAAGGCTATATCATGCGTACGCCGCGCGGGCGTGTGGTGACCCGGCATGCCTATCTGCATTTCGGTCTAAACATCCCGTCACGATTGGGGGAGATGCCCGTGGTAGACGAATTCCTCGATGCCATGGACGATTAATAACCGCTTGGGCAGCGATTTATTCGCAGCTTGTGCGGTCCTAGGGGGCTGGCATTGCCGTTATTTCGCCAGAAAGCCGTTCGAGAATGAAAAACAGTTGCCCGGCCGGATTGGCAACCTGAGGAGTAAGCACTAGAGTATGCGCGCGCAAAACGGGCTTGAGTCGTTCGCACATCGTTGTCGCGTTTATTACGAAGACACCGATGCCGGCGGCATCGTGTATTACGTTAATTACCTTAAGTTTATGGAACGGGCTCGAACCGAACGGCTACGAGATCTGGGCTTTGCCCAATCGCAGCTGGCAGGGGAGAACCTGTTGTTCGTCGTGCATTCCAGCGAAGCGCGCTACCACGCGCCGGCGCGACTGGACGACGAGCTTCTGGTAAGTGCAGAAGTCATCGAATTGAACCGGGCCAGCCTGCGCTTCAAACAGCAGGTCAGGCGAGCCACGGATAATGCACTGCTCTGCGAAGGGCAGTTTCTGGTGGCCTGTGTGCGCACCGACAATTTGAAACCCCGGGCCATTCCCGAAGCTCTACGTGCGGCCTTTGCCGGCGTGAGCGGCGCGGGTACACACTCAGAGCAGGAGATAAAGCGTGGAAGCTAACGTCGTCGACCATTCCTCCATGTGGAGCCTGGTCAGCAATGCCAGCATCGTTGTGCAGTTGGTAATGCTGACCCTGGTAGCCGCATCGGTGACCTCATGGATCATGATCTTTCAGCGCAGCAACCTGCTGCGTGCCGGTCGACGCGCGCTGGAGAGCTTCGAAGAGCGCTTCTGGTCGGGTATCGACTTGTCCAAGCTGTACCGTCAGGCGGGCAGCAACCCGGACCCTGATTCGGGCGTGGAGCAGATCTTCCGTGCCGGCTTCAAGGAATTCTCGCGCCTGCGCCAGCAGTCGGGCGTTGATCCCGAGGCGGTCATGGAAGGTGTCGCGCGTGCCATGCGTGTCGCCATCTCCCGCGAAGAAGAGAAGCTCGAGCAGAGCCTGCCATTCCTCGCCACTGTCGGCTCGGTCAGCCCGTATATCGGTCTGTTCGGTACCGTTTGGGGGATCATGAACTCCTTCCGCGGCCTGGCCAGCGCCCAGCAGGCGACCCTGGCGACCGTTGCGCCGGGTATCGCCGAAGCCCTGATCGCCACCGCGATCGGCCTGTTTGCCGCGATCCCGGCCGTTATCGCCTACAACCGCTTTGCGGCCCGTGGCGAGACCCTGATCAGCCGTTACTACACCTTCGCCGACGAGTTCCAGGCGATCCTGCACCGTAAAGTGCACACCAGCGAAGAGTGAGCAGGTAAATCCCCATGGCCCGAGTTCGCCACAAACGCAAGCCGGTTGCCGAGATGAACGTGGTGCCCTACATCGACGTGATGTTGGTACTGCTGGTTATCTTCATGGTGACCGCGCCGATGCTCAATCAGGGCGTGAAAGTCGATCTGCCCAAGGTTTCCAGCGAAGCCTTGCCGCAGGACAACAACACCCAGGTCCTGACCATTTCGATCAAGGCTGACAAGACCTACTACTGGAACCTTGGCAGCGAAGTCGACACCGACAAGCAGATGGACAAGGCCATGACCTTGCCGCAGATGACCGACGCCGTGACCAAGATCATTCGCGCCGGCAATGAAGGCGGCAAACATACCCAGGTGTTCATTCGCGGCGACAAGTCCGTCGACTACGGCGCCGTCATGGGCGCCATGGGCGGACTGCAGAAGGCCGGCGTCGGTAACGTTGGCTTGATTACCGAGGCGCCCT
Organism: Pseudomonas sp. GW821-FHT09E12; assembly: GCF_059416085.1. NCBI lineage: Bacteria > Pseudomonadati > Pseudomonadota > Gammaproteobacteria > Pseudomonadales > Pseudomonadaceae > Pseudomonas > Pseudomonas sp. GW821-FHT09E12. The sequence continues at coordinate 236,693 of NZ_JBWKOM010000006.1, forward strand.
GATGCAGCAACAGCGAGAGCCGTCCGCCTCGGAAAGCTACTTCTGGCCTAGCGTGTGGGCAATTGCCCTGCACGTTCTGGTGTTCGGCATGCTGTTCGTCAGTTTTGCCATGACGCCGGAGTTGCCGCCGTCCAAGCCGATCGTCCAGGCGACCCTGTATCAGCTGAAATCGAAAAGTCAGGCGACCACCCAGACCAATCAGAAGATTGCGGGTGAGGCGAAGAAATCCGCCGCGCGCCAGACCGAAGTCGAGCAGATGGAGCAGAAAAAGGTCGAGCAGGAAGCGGTCAAGGCTGCGGAACAAAAGAAAGAAGAGGCTGCTCAAAAAGCCGAGGAAGCGAAAAAGGCCGACGAAGCCAAGAAAGCGGATGAGGCGAAGAAGGCTGATGAAGCCAAGAAAGCCGACGACGCGAAGAAGGCTGCGGAAGCGAAAAAGGCTGAAGAGAAACAATTGGCTGATATAGCCAAAAAGAAAGCCGAAGAAGAAGCCAAGAAAGCCGCCGAAGAAGAGGCCAAGAAAAAGGCCGCTGAAGAGGCGAAGAAAAAGATAGTCGAAGACGCGAAGAAGAAAGCCGCGGAAGACGCCAAGAAGAAAGCTGAAGCGGACGAGGCGAAGAAGAAGGTCGCCGAGGACGCGAAGAAGAAAGCCGCCGCCGACGCAGCCAAGAAAAAGGCTCAGGAAGCAGCGCGTAAATCCGCCGAAGATAAAAAGGCCCAGGCCCTGGCTGATTTGCTTTCCGACACGCCGCAGCGTCAGCAGGCCTTGGCGGACGAGCAGGGCGATGAAGTCGCGGGCAGTTTCGACGATCTGATTCGTGCTCGTGCGGCGGAAGGCTGGGCTCGTCCTCCTTCGGCGCGCAACAACATGACTGTCGTGCTGCAAATCGGCATGTTGCCGGATGGTACGGTGACTTCCGTGTCGGTGGCCAAGTCCAGCGGCGATGGTCCGTTCGATGCCTCGGCGGTAGCTGCGGTCAAGAACATTGGACGTTTGACAGAAATGCAGGGAATGAAGCCGAGCGATTTCGCTCCGTATCGTTCATTCAAGATGACATTCACACCTGAGGATCTAGCCTTGTGAGAAACCTTCTTCGAGGATTGCTTGTCGTTATTTGCTGTATGGCAGGGATAGCGACAGCGGATGAAAAGAACATTCTGGTCACCAGTGGCAGTGACCGGGCCACGCCAATCGCCGTAGTGCCATTCGGTTGGCAAGGGGGCAGCGTGCTGCCCGACGACATGGCGGAAATCATCGGCAACGACCTGCGCAATTCGGGTTACTACTCGCCGATTCCAAAGCAGAACATGATCAGCCTGCCGACCCAGGCCAGCGAAGTCATCTACCGTGACTGGAAGGCCCTGGGCGCCCAGTACATCATGGTCGGCAGCATTGTCCCGGCGGGCGGTCGCCTGCAGGTGCAATACGCCCTGTTCAACGTCGCCACCGAACAGCAAGTGCTGACCGGCAGCGTCTCGGGCAGCGTCGACCAGTTGCGCGACATGGCTCACTACATCTCCGACCAGTCGTTCGAAAAGCTCACCGGTATCAAGGGCGCCTTCTCGACCCGCATGCTGTACGTCACGGCAGAGCGTTTCTCCGAGAAGAACACGCGCTACACCCTGCAACGCTCCGACTATGACGGCGCGCGCGCGGTGACCCTGCTGCAATCCCGTGAGCCGATCCTGTCGCCGCGTTTCGCGCCGGATGGCAAGCGCATTGCCTATGTGTCGTTCGAACAGAAGCGCCCGCGCATCTTCGTTCAGCACATCGACACTGGCCGTCGCGAGCAGATCACCAACTTCGAAGGCCTGAACGGCGCGCCTGCCTGGTCGCCGGACGGCCAGCGCCTGGCGTTCGTGCTGTCCAAGGACGGCAACCCGGACATCTATGTGATGAACCTGGGTTCGCGTCAGATCTCGCGTGTGACCGCGGGGCCTGGCATCAACACCGAACCGTTCTGGGGCAAGGATGGTTCGACCATCTACTTCACCTCGGACCGTGGTGGCAAGCCACAGATCTACAAGACCAGTGCCGGTGGTGGCGGTGCGGAACGGGTGACTTTCGTGGGCAACTACAACGCCAACCCGAAACTGTCCGCGGATGAAAAAACCCTGGTCATGATTCACCGGCAGGACGGCTTCACAAACTTCAAGGTAGCTGCTCAGGATTTGCAGCGTGGCAACGTAAAAATCCTTACCGACAGCACACTTGATGAGTCGCCTACTGTTGCGCCCAACGGCACCATGGTAATCTACGCCACCCGCCAGCAGGGCCGGGGAGTCTTGATGCTCGTGTCCATTAATGGACGCGTGAGGCTCCCGCTTCCTACCGCTCAAGGCGAAGTCAGAGAACCGTCCTGGTCCCCTTACCTGAACTGACGCGGCGCTTTACGTTTTACTTAACACACTGGGGTTCATTAGGAGTTTCACGATGGAAATGCTGAAGTTTGGTAAGTTTGCTGCGCTGGCTCTGGCCATGGCTGTAGCTGTAGGTTGCTCCTCCAAAGGCGGCGACAACGCTGGTGAAGGCGCTGTTGATCCAAACGCTGGTTACGGCGCTAATACCGGTGCAGTTGACGGCTCCCTGAGCGAAGAAGCTGCTCTGCGCGCAATCACCACCTTCTACTTCGAATACGACAGCTCGGACCTGAAGCCAGAAGCCATGCGCGCTCTGGACGTTCACGCCAAAGACCTGAAAGCAAACGGCGCTCGCGTTGTTCTGGAAGGCAACACCGACGAACGTGGTACTCGTGAGTACAACATGGCTCTGGGCGAGCGTCGTGCGAAAGCCGTTCAGCGCTACCTGGTGCTGCAAGGCGTTTCCCCAGCTCAGCTGGAACTGGTTTCCTACGGCGAAGAGCGTCCAGTTGCTACCGGCAACGACGAGCAGTCCTGGGCTCAAAACCGTCGCGTCGAACTGCGTAAGTAATTCGTCATGCGAACGTGCCGTCGTGCTCTAACTGTCTTGGCTCTCAGCCTCGCGCCGCTTTCGGTGTGGGCTGCGGTTCCTGTGGTCGATAACAACTCGGGCTATAACAATAGCGGAGGCAGTTATCCGCCAGCGGGTTATGGCACGAACGGCGCCTATGCCGGGGGAGGGGTTTCGACCCCTGTCTCGGCACAGGGCGAGCTGTTCCAGCAACTGCAGCAAATGCAGGATCAAATCGCTCGGCAGCAAGGTGTGATTGAAGTACTGCAAAACGATATTGCGCGTATGAAGCAGGAAAGCCTGGAGCGTTACCAGGATCTTGATCGACGCATTGGAGCGGGCGGTGCACCTGCCGCGACTCCTGATAATTCTTCTGCCGGTGGCGATGCAAGTGCCGCCGGTGCAGCTGCTGGGGCTGCCTCGCAAGCTCCAGCGGCAAGCAGTGAACCGGGCGATCCAGCGAAGGAAAAGCTGTATTACGAAGCAGCCTTCGACCTGATCAAGGCCAAGGATTTCGACAAGGCCAGCCAGGCTTTCGCCGCGTTCCTGCGCAAATACCCAAACAGCCAATACGCGGGTAATGCCCAGTACTGGTTGGGCGAAGTGAACCTGGCCAAAGGTGACCTGCAAGGTGCCGGCCAGGCATTTGCCAAGGTCTCCCAGCTGTATCCGAAGCATGCCAAGGTGCCGGACTCGCTGTACAAGCTGGCTGACGTAGAGCGCCGCCTGGGCCACACTGACAAGGTCAAGGGCATTCTGCAGCAGGTGGTGGCCCAATATCCGGGTACTTCCGCCGCCCAGCTGGCTCAGCGCGATCTGCAACGTATGTAATCGAGTTTGAGCTGTTTTGAAGAAACCCGCGCTTGCCGCGGGTTTTTTCGTTAGAATCCATGCCCTTTTTATGAAACACGCTTCCTGGGATTACCGTGTTTGCGGGATTCCTCGAGGTGCCTGACGGAGGCGGACAGCCTGTTTAGCTGTTACGCCCGTGGCGACTATGCAAGACACATTGAGAATTACCGAAGTTTTCTACTCGTTGCAGGGTGAAACTCGGACTGCCGGCCTGCCCACGGTATTTGTGCGCCTGACCGGTTGTCCGCTGCGTTGCCAATACTGCGACAGTGCCTACGCCTTCAGCGGTGGCAGCATCCGCACCCTCGAGAGCATTCTCGAGCAGGTTGCCGGTTTCCGCCCGCGTTACGTCTGTGTGACCGGTGGCGAGCCTCTGGCGCAGCCTAATGCCATTCCCTTGCTCAAGCAGCTGTGTGACGCCGGTTACGAAGTCTCGCTGGAAACCAGCGGAGCCCTGGATATTTCTGCGGTCGATCCGCGTGTCAGTCGAGTGCTCGACCTGAAGACGCCGGGGTCGCAGGAAGCTCAGCGCAATCGTTACGAAAACATCGAACTGCTGACGCCGAACGACCAGGTCAAGTTTGTCATCTGTTCCCGCGAGGACTATGACTGGGCGGTTTCCAAGCTGATCCAGTATGGTCTGGAACGGCGGGCGGGCGAGGTGCTGTTCTCGCCGAGCCATCACGACCTGAATGCGCGCGATCTGGCGGACTGGATCGTTGCGGACAACCTGCCGGTGCGCCTGCAATTGCAGCTGCATAAATACCTTTGGAATGACGAGCCGGGGCGCTGATATGAATGAACAAGTTGCCACTGAAAAGCGTGCAGTAATCCTGCTGTCCGGCGGTCTGGACTCGGCCACCGTAGTGGCCATGGCCCGCGCCGAAGGGTATCGCTGCTACACCATGAGCTTCGATTACGGCCAGCGTCATCGCGCCGAGTTGCAGGCGGCTGAACGTGTCGCTCACGACCTGGGTGTGGTGGAGCACAAGGTGATCGGCCTCAACCTCAACGGTATCGGCGGCTCCGCGCTGACTGACAGCTCCATCGATGTGCCCGAGGCTCCGAGCGAAGGGATCCCCGTCACCTACGTTCCGGCGCGTAACACCGTGTTCCTGTCCCTGGCACTGGGCTGGGCGGAAGTGCTGGGCGCGCGGGACATCTTCATTGGCGTCAACGCCGTGGACTATTCGGGGTATCCGGATTGCCGTCCGGAGTTTGTCGAGGCCTTCGAGCGCATGGCCAACCTGGCGACCAAGGCCGGGGTAGAGGGGCAGGGGTTCCGTATCCAGGCACCGCTGCAGAACCTGAGCAAAGCCGATATCGTCAAGGCGGGCGTCAAGCTCGGGGTTGATTACGGCCTGACCGTGTCCTGCTACCAGGCCGATGATCAAGGGCGTGCCTGCGGCAAATGCGACAGCTGCCGTCTGCGTGCAGAAGGTTTTGCCGCGGCCGGTGTTAGCGATCCAACACCTTATTTTTGATTTTTTTCATATTGGGTGTTGAATTCTTTTTATAAATCAGTATTATACGCGCCACCACACAGCGGGTCGTTAGCTCAGTTGGTAGAGCAGTTGGCTTTTAACCAATTGGTCGTAGGTTCGAATCCCACACGACCCACCATTTTCTAGCAGTATTTAAAATCCGAAAGGCCCACGAAAGTGAGGATTTTCGGGTTTTTTTTTGCCTGCAGAAAATGTAATGGCGCACTGGATTGGCCTGTTCAGCGACCTTCGATACGCAGCGGCAGGCTGTCGATCACCTGTGACAGCGTTTGCTCCAGTTCCACCTCTTCTTTTTTTACCCGTTCCGGGATTCTTCGGCGTTGTCGGTATTCGCTGGGGCTGGCGCCCGCGAATTGCTTGAAGGCGCGGGCAAAGTAGGACGGGTCCTTGAAGCCGACTTCATAGCCGATGCTGGTGATGGGCATCTGGCTGTTGTCGAGCAGATTCTTGGCGCAATCCATGCGTTTGCTCAGGATGTAGTCCATGAATCCCAGGCCATGGACCTCCTTGAACAGCCGGCTGAAGCGAAACGTGGTCATGCCGCAACGCTTAGCCAGCTCTTTCTGGTCGATGCTTTCACGAAAATTCTGCTCGATGTACAGCAGCACATCGCTGAGTGCCTGATGTTTCTGGTGCTCTACGGTCAGTCGGATGCTGTCCGGCAGGGACGGGCCGTGTTCGATCTGTAGCGTCTTGTTGCCGGGGCCGCTGCTGTGGCGCAGTTCGTAGAGTTGCTTCAGCGCATGCAGGAAGCGCCGGATCTCGGCACTCGAGAGAGGGAGCACCATGTATTCCCAGACACGCGAGCGCATGGCCCAGACGGCGAGTTCTTCGGAGTGTTGCACCGTGAACATGGCGATGGGAATGGAGGGAATCTTGTGTTTGATCTCCAGCAACAGATTGAGCCCCGGCATGTCCGGGCGGTCATAGTGCATGCAGATCATGTCCGGTAGAGGATGGGTGTCCTTTTCGGGCAGGGACGCATCTGTCGACACCCGGCAATCGCAGGTTGGGCGAAACAGCGCGATCAGTTCTTCAGAGGACCGGTCGCGCGTGAGGTCGAACCATAAAAGAAAGGGTTTTTGGGCCGACTCAGGTTTCATTTCCTTATTCCTTCCTGGTGTCTCGCTGTCACTTCCTGGGCTGTCAGTATCGCCACTGGGCTTTGCGGGCAAAGGATCAAGTTCTGATAACGCTTCATGGATTTTCTTGATTACCTTCTATGTCTGACAGCGAGATAAGAGTCACAGGCAGCTCCTTGCTGTTGCGATCGCCTTTTCTTGCAGCACTGGGCACAGCTGAATCAATTTAGTGTTATATGAGAACAGTTCCCTTTCTGAAAAACTCCATCTGCCAGGTTTAGTTTCACTGGAGTTTCTTTGCTGTCTTGCCAAGAGGCGCAAAAAAGTCCTAGAAACCGACAATAAACTCCTAACTCTTTGTGTTAGCCCCTGACTAGGATTCAGTCAGGCGGCACAAATACTGATCGCCTTAAAGCAACTTTTCTTATATGAGGTGAACAAGATGAATCTGCAAACAATCAAAACCTCGGTGCTGGCATTCATCAAGGACGAAGAGGGTCTGACCATCGTGGAATATGCCGTGGCCGGAGGCCTGATCACCCTGGGCGCCGTTGCCGCGTTCGTGACTCTGGGGGGCAACGTGGCCACCGCCATTACCAGCCTGGGTTGTGCCGTTCAGGGCCAGGTGTGCTGACGACAGCCGTTGTGCCGGATCCTCGGCCCTGGGCTGGAGCTGCTTGTCGCTCGTACGCGGCCAGACTTCTCGGGTCTGGCTGCGACGAGCGGTTTCCCTCGGGCTGAGGCCGTACCTGTGGTGCATGTGTGTTTCCGCCGTTGTTCTGTCTGCACCCGCCTGGACAGGATGGAGCCTTCTCAATCGGTATGTGCAGTCAGCGCACAGTAGATGACGGATGGCTCCCGTCTTGCTATCGAGCGAGTTCAAATCGTCAAAGTGACCTTTGGCCGAGCACCGCTCCATCGCTCTGCCGCAGCCTGCAAATTCTCTTTCCAGCTTCAGGAGTATCGTCGCTGTATTGCTCGCGTGAAGATCAAATCCTGATATGGAAGCCCCGGTTTACTTCGTTTCGCACTATGGTTTGGGTGCAGCGAATATGGTCGGGGCTTTTGTCTTTGTCGGCCAGTGCTCAGGCCGGTCTTGCATCGACGGCGAGATTGTTTCAAGGCGACTCTTCAATTATTCCTTCCTTAGATAAATCATCTGTTCCTTGTGTTGTTCCTGGTGCTTTTTTGCATCTTTCAACAACAGCAATAAAGTCCTAACGATCAGCAAAAATCTCCTAACCCTTCCAATGCTTCCCTGACTAATGTTCAACCAGGCAGTACGACAGTGCTGCCCTTACATAAAAACACTTGAGTGAGGTGGGAAAATGAATCTGCAAACGATCAAGACTTCGATCATCAAGTTCGCCAAAGACGAAGACGGCCTGACCATTGTGGAATATGCAGTGGCCGGCGGCCTGATCACTTTGGGCGCTGTTGCTGCATTTATCACCCTGGGCGGCAACGTGGCCACTGCCATCACCAGCCTGGGATGCGCTGTCCAGGGGCAAGTCTGCTAACGCCAACTTCCACCGAGGGCTGCAGTCATGGGCAAAGAGCAATTATTCGTTGTTGCATTGATGCTGGGACTGCTGGGGATTGCGGTGGTGAGCGATCTTCGTCGCCACCGTATTCCCAACCTCTTGGTGCTGTTGGGGCTGGGACTGGGGATTGCCGGCCAGGCCTACTCCTCAGGCGTCATCGGGTTTGGTTATGGACTGCTGGGCATGTTGATCGGTTTCGCCGTTTTTCTCCCCCTGTACGCCTTTGGCGGGATGGCGGCCGGCGACGTCAAGCTCATGGCCATGGTTGGCACTTTTCTCACTCCGCAGCACGCCCTCTGGGCTGCGTTTTTCAGCCTGATCGCCGGCGGTGCGTGCGGGGTACTGATTGTGTTGGTACGTGGTCAAGTTCAACAGACCATGGGGCGCTACTGGCAGATTTTGAGAGCCAGGGCCTATTTTTCGCCGGCGGACGATGAAGTGGCCGGCAAACCCTTTCCCTATTCGGTTGCGATCCTGCTCGGCACATTGGCCAGCTTTCTCTGGTTGCCCCTTGGCCAGTAGCTCAGGAGAACATTATGTACGCCATCAGTAACAGCCGTCCGACCGGCAATGACCGGGAAGCAGTGCAGCGACTGGCTCCACAGCCACGCACGATCCTTGAGACCGGGCTGGCCGACAATTTCCTGGGAGACCTGGTCTGCAAGCATTTGCACGATGCGGGTGTACTGGACATGCCCCGACTGGTAGAGCGCCTGGCGCTGACGGGAGCAGTGATTGAAGAAGTCCTGACCTTCCTGCGTCAGGATCACCGGGTCGAGATCCTCGGCCAAGCCGGTGGCCAGGGCTTGCGCTACGGGCTGACCGAGCGCGGCCGCAATGCTGCCCGCGATGCCTTGTCGCGCAGTGGTTATATCGGCGCGGCGCCCTTTCCGGTGAGCGCCTATCGCTCGCTGCTCAAGGTACAGACCATTCACCATGGCCGTATCAGCGCCCGGGACATGCAGGCTTCCTTCGGCTCCATGGTGCTGGCGCAGAACATGCTCGATCAGTTGGGCGTGGCCCTGAATTCCGGGCGCGCCATCATGATTTACGGGCCGGCGGGGACGGGCAAGACCTATGTCAGCAGTCGCTTGATCCGGCTGTTTTCCGAGTCCGTCTGGGTGCCCCATGCGATTGCGATCAACGATGCGGTGATCGAGATCTACGACCCCCAGGTACACCGGCGCCTGGATGTCGGCGATCCGCAGTACAGCCTGATGCTCAATGAAGGGATCGACCGCCGGCTCCTGTGCTGCGAACGGCCGATCGTCATCACCGGCGGCGAGCTGACCATGGAACAGCTGGATATCCGCTACGACCCCTTCACTCGCCAATACCAGGCACCGTTGCAGCTCAAGGCCAGCAATGGCCTGTTCGTCATCGACGACATGGGGCGCCAGCGCATGGCGCCCGCGGAATTGCTCAATCGCTGGATCGTACCGATGGAGGAGAAACGCGATTTCCTCAACCTCGGCGGCGGGCGGCACTGCGAGTTGCCGTTCGACCTGATCCTGGTGTTTTCCACCAACCTGAACCCATTGGAACTGGCCGACGAGGCGTTCCTGCGGCGGATTGGCTACAAGCTGCAGTTCGGCTACCTCAAGCCTGAGGAGTACGAACGTATCTGGATTCAAGAGACAGAGCGCCTGAACATCCAATACGACCCGCTGCTGTTGCGCTACGTCCTGGATGAACTCTATGGCGCTGAAAACATGCCGCTGGTGCCTTGCCACCCACGGGATCTCTTGAGCATGGCGCTCGATCGCCAGCGTTATCTGGGCGCCAGCGGACCCCTGTCAACCCTGGAACTGGAGTGGGCATGGCACAGCTACTTCGTCCAGCTCGACTTTCTTTGAGTAAGGAGATTTCGACATGAGTTCTCGTACTTTCACTCTGGTGACCCTGTCCGTGGTTCTGGGCCTGGGCGCGGCATGGATGGCCAACACCTGGCTCAATGCAAGGCTCAATGCCACCCCCGACGATAACCAGCAGAACGTGGTGGTGGCGACCGTGGAAATCGCTTTCGGGCAAATGGTCGAGCCACAGCAGGTCGCGCTGGTCCGTATGCCCAAGGAGACAGTGCCCGAGGATGCTTTCGACGCGACCGAGAAGGTCGTGGGCAAGATCGCCACCTTCTCCATGTTGCGCGGCGACATCCTGCGCGGTGCGCGTCTGGCCGAACACTTGGGCGGCAGCACCCTGGCGTCGCTGATCGAGCCTACCAAGCGTGCGATCTCGGTCCGGGTGGACGACGTGGTCGGCGTGGGTGGGTTCCTGTTGCCAGGTAACCGGGTCGATGTGCTGGCTACCCGGCAGACCGGCAATACCGGCGACGCCGAATCCAAGACCATCCTGGAAGACCTGCGGGTGCTGGCAGTGGACCAGACGGCCAGTACCGACAAGACCCAACCGGTGGTTGTGCGCGCCGTGACTCTGGAAATGACCCCCCTGCAGGCCGAGGAACTGGTCAAGGGGATGACCGCCGGCAAGCTGCAACTGGCCCTGCGCAACCCGCTGGACAACCAGAAGCAACCGGTGATCGCTGAGCCCGTCGCCATGATCCAGGACGTGCCTGCCCCGCCAGTGGTTCGGCCGATTGTCCGGCGTCGTGCCAGCGGCGACAGCGGGATCACGGTGATTCGTGGGATCGAGGTCAACGTTGTGAAGTCCCAGCTGTAAATGATCGGGTACGACATAAACCAACGATGAGGGCTTGATGATGAGCGCGCGTATCCAACAGCCATTGAGTGCATTTCCACGGCAACAGCGTGGAGCCATGCTCGTCCTGGTCGTGATAGCCCTGGCCTCGATGCTGCTGATGGGGGCCCTGGCGCTGGATGGCGGCCATATGCTGGTGAACAAGTCCCGCCTGCAAAATGCGGTGGATGCCGCGGCGCTGAGCGGTGCCAAGACCCTCAGTACGGTAATGGGTACCACGGGAGCCGCGACCCTGGCGCAGACCGCCGCGCTCAATACCCTGACCCTGAATGCCAATGCCAGCGGCAATCAGGAACTGGCCGCCGCCATCGCCAACAATGTCGGCGACTTTGCCACGGTGGAGTTGGCGTCCACTGTCTATGGGCCTTTCTCTTTCCCGGGGCCGGCCAATGCGAGCTATGTGCGGGTGACGGTCACCAACTATTCCCTGGCCGGATTCTTCTGGGGCGTCTTTCAGACCTTGGGCAATGGGGTCGGTAACAAGTTTGTAAGTGCGGTCGCTACCGCCGGGCCAAGCCCCGCCAGCCCTTGCGACCTCACGCCGCTGATGGTGTGCGGCGACCCGACAAAAAACAGCCCGTCCACCGGGATGTTCTGGGGGTTCCAGTTCGGCGATGCGCAGGTGTTGAAAACCGCTGCAGGCAACAGCTCGCCGATTGGCCCCGGCAACTTCCAACTGCTCGATTTCGGTTCGGGTGGCAGCACGGTCAGGCAGGGGTTGGCTGGCGGGATCAAGCAGTGCAACAACGTCGGTTCGAATGTCCAGACCAAGCCGGGGAACACTGTCGGGCCTGCCTCGCAGGGCCTCAATACACGCTTCAACCAGTATTCCGGCGGTCTCAAGGCGGCGGACTATCCACCGGACCTGGTGATCACAACCAACTCCAAGTCATTCACTTACGACGATACGCTCAAGCAGATTCAGTACAACAGTCAGGCGGTTACCTCGAGCAGCGGCAATTTGTCCGCGGGCGGCAGCGCCTTGTACGACTACAACAACTGGGTGCAGGACTCCGCCAACTGCGTTGCCGGTAGCGGTGGTGGCTGCCAGAGCAGCGGGGCGTTCGAACGGCGGATCATCAAGATCGTGATCGGTAACTGCACGGGCAAGAACGACGGGGCGTCCTCGATACCGGTGCTGGGTTTCGCCTGCTACTTCGTCCTGCAACCGGCGTCGCAAAAGGGCAATGAGTCGCAGATATTCGGTCAGTTCGAGAAGGTGTGCGAAGGCGACAACGTGCCAGGTCCCAACCCGGCCAATACCACCGGGCCGCAGATCATCCAGCTGTACAAGACCTATATCGACAACAGCCAGACGCCAAGTACCGACTCTTAGGAGGCTTTATGGGACGCAGAGGATTCAGGTCGCCGCGCAACCAGAGCGGATTGGCGATGGTGGAGCTGGTGTTGACGCTGCCACTGCTGCTGTTGCTGATGCTGACCTTCGCTGAGTTCGGCCGCATGTTGTTCCAGTACAACAGCCTGATGCAGGCCAGTCGCGACGCCGGGCGTTATGTCGCTGACAAGGCGTGGAACTCCACCCTCGGCAAGCTCGAACTGAGCGGTACGCTGCAGACCCAGGCCAAGAACATCGCTGTCTATGGCGTGCCCGCCAATCCCAATGGCTACCCAGCGGCGGTGTCGGGGCTGACGCCGGCGAATGTCACGGTCACCGCGGTGGGGGCCGAGCATATCCAGGTCAGCATTACCTACACCTATGTGCCGGTGATCGGCAGTGCCTTGCCCGCCTTGTACGGCAGCAACGTACCGCTGGGCCTGGCCTTGACTTCCACTGTCGTCATGAGGGCCTTGTGATGAACGTCAAAGGTATGCGTGGGCTGTACACCGTCGAGTTCGCGATCACCAGCCTGGTGCTGTTCACCGTGCTGTTCGGTGTGCTGGAAATGGGCCGGCTGTACTTCACGGTCAATGCCCTGAATGAAACCGTGCGCCGCGGTGCGCGTCTGGCGGCAGTGTGCGATATCCAAGATCCGGTGATCCTGCGTCGGGCGATGTTCAACGCTTCGACCAACGGCGGTCCGAGCAGCCTGCTCAATAACCTGACGACCGCCAACCTGAACCTGGTTTATCTGGACGCCAACGGCGCGGTCGTCGCCAGCCCCAACGATCTGACCGGTACCAACGGCTTTGTCGCCATTCGTTATGTCCAGCTACAGGTATCCAATTTCAGTTTCAATCTGCTGATTCCTGGGTTCAACGGGGTGTTTGTCCTACCGGTATTCAGGTCGACCGTGCCACGTGAAAGCCTCGGTCGGCAGCCCCAGGCAGCAGTCACACCGGAGATCACGCCATGTTGAGTACCCGAGAAGCGCCCGTCGCTGCCGCTACTGAAAAGCAAGGCAAACGCCTGCTGATCAGTGGGCGCGACGTGACCACCTTGAATCATCTGAAAGCGTTGAGCCAAGGGTTGCCGAACTTGCAGGTAACCACTCGCCTGGTGAGCAACGGTCATACCGATCCGCTGTATGGGCTGGAGCAGATGCCCGACTTCCTGCTGTTGCGCGTCAGCCATCTGTGGCGCGAAGAGCTGGCGGCCTTGTTGCAGCACCCACTCAAGGAGCGCCCACCGCTATTGGTCTGCGGCCCGCTGGATGAGCGCGAGGGCATGCGCCTGGCGATGCAGGCCGGCGCCCGGGACTTTCTCCCCGAGCCGGTAGCGGCAGAAGAGTTGCAGGCGGCCATCGGCCGTATGCTCATGGAGGCCAATGCGGAGCAGGGGACCGGTGGCAAGCTGATTGCGGTGATGAACGCCAAAGGTGGTTCGGGAGCCTCGATGCTGGCTTGCAACCTGGCGCATCAGCTCTCCATCCGTGGTGGCAGGACCCTGCTGCTGGACCTGGACCTGCAGTTCGGCAGCGTGGCGCATTGCCTGGATGTGGTGCCTACCCACAGCCATGTGGATGTACTGAAGCAGGTCGAGTCCCTGGACAGCATCGCCTTGCGTGGCTATTGCAACCACTTCAGCCCGACCCTGCATGTGCTGGGCGGGCGTACCGGGGAGCTGTGCCTGACGCAGGATGTGCACCTGGATCAGCTGGAAAAACTGTTGCGCCTGGCCCGTGGGACCTACGACTGGGTCGTGGTGGATCTGCCACGACAGATCGATCACCTCACCGGCGTCACGCTCGAACAGGCCGATCGCATCTACGTCGTGCTGCAGCAGAGCCTGAGCCACCTGAAGGACGGTACCCGCCTGACCCGCATCCTGCGCGACGACCTGAATGTGCAGAGCAACCGGATACAGGTGGTGGTCAACCGCTACAACAAGGCCTCGCCAGTGAGCCTCAAGGATATTTCCGATGCCCTGCGCTGCACGACCCTGCAAGCCGTGCCCAATGACTATGCGGTGGTCAGCGAGAGTCAGAACACCGGTGTGCCGCTTGAGCTGCATGCGTCACGTTCGGGGGTGACCCTGGCCCTGCGTGAGCTGACCCAGAACCTGATCGGAATCGAGGTCGCCGAGAAGAGTTTGTTCAAACGTACCTTCAATCGTCTGTTCGGAGGCTAGGCCATGCTCAGCGACTTTCGTAATCGCCTGCGTCAGCAACCCGGTAAACAGGCACCGGCAGAAACGCAGGACGCGTCCCTCGATGGCAAAGAGTGCGCCAGCGTGCTCATGGCCTGGGAGGCCAGTGTGCCGGACCTGCTCTATGAAACCAGGACCAAGCTTGGCCCGATGGAGGCCGAGTGGCGGGAAAAGATCTACCAGCAGTTGCTCAAGGTCATGGACCTGTCGCTCCTTGATTCCCTGGAGCCGGCCGAAGCCGGGCGGCAGATCCGCGACATCTGCCAGCGCCTGCTCGACGAGCATTCGGCGCCGGTCAATTCCAGCAGCCGTCAGTTGATCCTCAAGCAGATCGCCGACGAGGTGCTTGGCCTCGGACCTTTGGAGCCGCTGCTGAACGATGCGAGTGTGTCCGACATCCTGGTCAACGGTCACGCCTCGGTGTACGTCGAGCGCTTCGGCAAGCTGCAAAGAACGGATGTGCGTTTTCGCGACGACCAGCACCTGCTGAATATCATCGATCGCATCGTTTCCAGCCTGGGGCGGCGCATCGATGAGTCCTCGCCGCTGGTGGACGCTCGCCTGAAGGACGGTTCGCGGGTCAACGCCATCATTCCACCGCTGGCCATCGACGGGCCGAGCATGTCGATCCGCCGCTTCGCCGTGGACTTGCTCAACACCGAGAGCCTGGTGCAGATGGGCACCCTGACCCCGGGCATCGCCCTGATGCTCAAGGCCATCGTCCGCGGCCGGCTGAATGTCCTGATCTCTGGAGGGACCGGCAGCGGCAAGACCACCATGCTCAACGTGTTGTCCAGTTTCATTCCGCACAACGAGCGGATCGTGACCATCGAAGACTCGGCCGAGCTGCAACTGCAGCAGCCCCATGTGGTACGTCTGGAAACCCGTCCGTCGAACATCGAGGGCCGTGGCGAGGTGGGTCAGCGGGAGCTGGTGCGCAACAGCCTGCGTATGCGCCCGGACCGCATCGTCATCGGTGAGGTGCGTGGCGCCGAGGCGCTGGACATGTTGACGGCGATGAATACCGGCCACGACGGCTCGCTGACCACCATCCACGCCAACACCGCCCGCGATGCCCTGGGACGGATCGAGAACATGGTGTCGATGACGGGGGCGACCTTTCCGATCAAGGCCTTGCGTCAGCAGATCGCTTCGGCCATCGGTGTGGTCATCCAGTTGGAGCGGCAGGAGGACGGCACGCGGCGGCTGGTCAGCGTGCAGGAAATCAACGGCATGGAAGGGGAAATCATCACCATGACCGAGATCTTCTCTTTCGTGCGCAGTGGTCTGGGCGAGAAAGGCGAGGTCCTGGGCGAATTCCGCCCCACCGGCATGGTTCCGGCGTTTCGCGATGTGCTGGCCAAACGGGGCATCGAGCTGCCGCTCAGCCTGTTCCGGCCAGACTGGATGGAGGGCTAGTCATGCATCAGATCCCCAGCGAGTTCATCCTGGCGTTTCTCGGCATGGTGTTCACCGCCATATTCCTGCTCAGCCAGAGCGTGGCGGTGCCGGTGTTCGGCGAGGCCGGCAAGGTGCGCAAGCGTATCCGCAGTCGCCTCGACCTGCTGGAACGGGCCAGTAACCTGGAGAACATGCAGTCGGTACTGCGCCAGAAATACCTGCGTCGCCTGTCCCCGCTGGAGGCGCGTCTGGAGCAATTGCCAGCGATGGAGGCCCTGGCGCAAATGATCGAGCAGGCCGGGCATGAGTACCGCGCCTATCGGGTGCTGATGCTCAGCCTGGTCCTGATGATGGTGGCTGGCATGGGGACGTGGCTGTTCACGCAGCTGTGGTGGGCGGCGCTCCCGGCTGCTGCTATGGCCTTCTGGCTGCCGGTGTTGAAAATCTCCCGGGACCGTAACAAACGCTTTGCCCTGTTCGAGGAGCAATTGCCGGATGCGCTGGATGCCATATGCCGGGCGCTGCGTGCCGGACATCCGTTCAACGAAACCCTGCAGTTGGTGGCCGACGAGCACAAGGGGCCGGTTGCCCACGAATTCGGCCTGACCTTTGCCGACATCAACTACGGCAACGATGTGCGTCGGGCCATGCTTGGCCTGCTGGAACGTATGCCGAGCATGACGGTGATGATGCTGGTGACCACTGTGCTGATCCATCGCGAGACGGGCGGCAACCTGACCGAGGTACTGGATCGTTTGAGCAGCCTGATTCGCGGCCGCTTTCGCTTTCAGCGCAAGGTCAAGACGCTCTCGGCCGAAGGGCGCATGTCGGGCTGGATCCTGGTGGCGATGCCTTTTGTACTGGCGGCGGGGATTGTGCTTTCGAGCCCGACCTATCTGCCTCTGCTCATCAATGAGCCACTGGGGCAGAAGATGGTGCTTGGCGCGTTTGTGGCGATGCTGGTGGGAATCTTCTGGATACGCAAGATCATCCGGATCCAGGTGTGAGCACAATCACTCGTAGGGGGTGAGGTCATGGAGTATCTGCTGAGTCTGATTAAAAGTGTGGTCGGTAGCGAGCAACTGGCCCGCCTGCTGTTCGCCGGGGCCATCGGCCTGAGCGTGGTGCTGGCCGTGGCGACCCTGATATTGCTGGTGCAGGGGTTGCAGGACCCGGTGCACCGCCGTCTTCTGCTGATCAAGCGCGGTCATGGCGGCGATGGTCACCGGCAGCAGGGCGCGCCGAGCAACCTGCAATTGATGCTGGAGCAGGTCGGCCAGCGTTTTGCCTCCGGTGAACAGGAGCAAGCCTCGGCGACCCGGACCTTGCTGATCCATGCGGGCTTTCGCTCCCCGGCCGCTGTCCAGATGTACTGGGCGGTGCGCCTGCTGACACCGTTGGCATTGGTGGCGCTGGCGGTCCTGGCGCTGCCGCTGATACCGAAGGTATCGCTGCTTCTGGGGACGGGGCTGGTGATCCTGGCGTTGGGGGTAGGCTGGCTGGTACCGGCCATCTATGTCGACAGCCGCAGGAACGCGCGGATGACCCGTTTGCTCGTCGCCTTTCCGGATGCGCTGGACTTGATGGTGGTCTGCGTGGAGTCAGGCCTTGCCTTGCCCCAGGCGATCGAGCGGGTATCGGAAGAGATAGCGGTCAGCCAGCCTGAGCTGGCCATGGAGCTGGCACTGGTCAACTCCGAGATCCGGGCCGGGATTCCCAGTACCGAAGCGCTCAAGCATCTGGCCGAGCGTACTGGGCTGGAAGACATTCGCGGGCTGGTGAGTCTGCTGGCGCAGAGCATTCGCTTCGGGACCAGCGTGGGGACGACCCTGCGTGTCTATGCCGAGGAGTTTCGTGACCGGCGCACCCAGCAGGCCGAAGAGAAAGCCGCGAAAATCGGCACCAAGCTGGTGTTTCCGCTGATCTTCTGCCTGTGGCCAAGCTTCTTTCTGGTAGCCATAGGACCGGCGATCATCGGCGTCTTCAAAGTATTCGGGAAGTTATGAAAGAGGGGAGGGGCAAGGGCCATCGGTATGGATGGCATTGCCCCCTCTGAACTGAACGCCATCGTGACTTGCTGTCACTTCGAACCACCTGACCCACCCGAACCTACGTACTCCTTGTAGTACTCGGGGATCGGGTGTTTGTAGTTGTCCAGCCAGCGCTGCAGGGTCAGTTCCCGTTCGCTGGGCGAGGCGTTCTGCGGGATGAGCGACTTGACCTGGTTACGACTCTGCAGCAGCAGCCAGGTTTCGGTCGACTGTTGTGACAGGGAGGCCGGGCCGGGTTCGATAGCCTGGGTCACCAGCGGAAGAAGCAAGAGTCCCAGGCAGCTAAGCGTTTGGTATTTCATCACTACCTCTGCGTTATTGGTTGATTGACACTCGATGGCGACGAATCCGTTGCAGTGACTGCCTGATCCTTAGCTGACTTCTTCGTCGCGTTTCTGAGTTTTTCGGCCCGCTCCTTGGCACTGGTGACTTGTTCGGGTTTCAGGCCGGCACGATTGACCAGGTCCGAGGCCTGTTTCCAGTTGCCTTGATAAATCAGCAAGGTCACCAGGTTGAGGGTTGCCAGCTGGTTGTCCTGTTTCAGCTCCATGGCCGTGAGGAACTCAAAGCGGGCCTGGTTGGTATTCCCCTGGTTGAGGTAGACCACCCCCAGATCGTTGCGGATTTTCTCGTCGGTGGGGGACAGGCGTGCCGCTCGCGTCAGATGTTCCAGGGCCAGAGCGTTATCGTTGCGTGACGCTGCCAGTTGGCCCAGGCCATGCTCGCCTTCGGCGGCCAGGCAGGTGCTGAGCAGGCTGCGGTACAGGGGTTCGGCCTCGCTTTGGCCGAGCTGGCGATAGACCTTGGCCTTGCGCATGCGAACCTGTGCCAGGTCATCCGGCAGGCGTTGCAGATTGGCCAGGCCGGCATGCAGCTTGCCTTCGCCGATCATGTCGTCGGCCAGGCTCAGCGACAGTTCCTGATCCGAATCCAGCTTGCTGCATGCCTGTTTCGACCAGGCACCGCCGCCGTTCGTGGCGCAACCGCCGAGCATGAGCAGCCCTAAGGCAGCAATGACTACTTTCATTTTTCCCTCCTGGAACAATCCGATTGTCGAGGAATGGCCGGCACCGGACTTGCCGAGTCCGGTGCCATTGAGCTTGAGCGCGGTAAGCGACGAGTCAGAACCTTGGGTCATTGCGAAAGCCCGCTGGCGGCCTGGTCATAGTTGCCGTTTTCCAGGAAGTACAGACGGAACCAGTTCGGGTCGTAGTTGCGCAGTGGCTCGCCAGGCAATACTGGCAGCTTGGCGTTGACCGCCAGCGGTTGCACCAGATGAGGGGTGACGATCATCAGCAGTTCCTTCTCTTCGCGTCTGATCGAAGAATCACGGAAGAATGCACCGAGGATCGGAATATCTCCCAGGCCGGGGAACTTGCTCACGGCCGTGGTATTGGTGGTGCTGATCAGGCCGCTGATCACGAAACTCTCGCCGTCGGCCAGGGAGATGCTGGTGTCGGTGCGACGCACAACCAAGGCTGGCACCGAGATATCGTTGACGGTAATCCCGTTGGTGAAGTCCAACTCGCTGACTTCCGGGGCGACTTTCAAGGCGATGCGGTTATTTCCGACGATTGTGGGGGTCAGGGTCAGGCGAATACCGAATTCCTTGTACTGGATGGTAATACTGTCGCTGCCGCTGCTGGGGACCGGGATCGGCACTTCACCACCGGCCAGGAAGCTTGCGCTCTGTCCGCTCAGTGCCACCAGGCTCGGACGCGCCAGGGTATAGGCAAACCCACTGCCCTCCAGGGCGTTGATCAGCCCAAGGACGTTACCGCCGCCAATGCCGATATTAAACATGCCGTTGTTGAGCGGTATGTTCGGCCTGACGCCACCGATATTGCCGGGCGTCACCGTCGTCCCCACCGGGGCGGTGCCTGGGGAGCTGAACAGGAAGTTACCGCTCTTGCCGAAGATCGAGGTGCCGGCCTCTTTTAGCTTGGTGCGGCTGACTTCGACAAAGCGGATATCGGTCTGCACCTGGCTGGGCAGAGACGGATCTTCGGAGGGGGGCAATAGCGAACTCACCATTGAATGCGGGCCTTTGCCCTGGACGAACACCATGCTCTGGCGAGGTTCCTTGTCGCAGGCTGTCCAGACCATCAGGCTGGTGGCGCCGGGCGCAATACCCGTCAGCAGGTATGAATCTCGCCCATTGAGGTACACATCGGCAATTTTCGGGTCGCCCACGGCCAACCGGGTAATGGCGACGGGGGAGTGCATTATCGTCTGCTGACCCTCTCCCACTTCCACCGTCGACGGCAGTGGCTGCAATCCAGCGCAGTTATTTGACGCCGCCATGGCCATCCCTGTGGGAAGGCCAGCGACAATCAATGTCCACGCCACTCTCCTGAGCACCTGTACACAATCACTGTTCATGCACTGCATCCTTGTTTGGGCTGGGGGAAACCGCAAGGGCCGGTCAGCAGGGATCATTTCTCCGTCATCTGAACCAGAGCCCGCCAAGTGTTGCTGCAACCAACCAGCAGTTAGCTGTTTCTGTAACTGACGTTAGCGCAGAAAGGTAAAATTGCTATGAAGTGTAAAAAAACGCTTGGTCGATCGAGGGGATTCACCGCCAGGCCGAGACTCGCCTGCATGCAATGCGCATAAATGGTGCAAGTGCGCGTTGCGCGTCACTGAACCGTTTGCGCTGTCGGGGCTGCAATTGGCAGGCTTTCGTGCCCCTTGACCGATACCTGCTCCGTGCCGGGGCGAGCCTTGTGACACAGGTCAGAATCATCTTTTACATCAAGGGGATATTCTGTAGCCTTGCGCAGTTTCAACGCTGCACCACCTGATGAATACTCACTCTCCCGGCGGTGCCCTCAACGGGTCCGGAGCCGGGTGTATACTCGACTTTCGCGCATAAGCGCCCGCAGGTCTTGCGATCATGACGCACATTTCCGAACGCCTTCTGGTTCAGGCCCACCTTGACGCCAAACAGCCCAAGCCGCTGACGGCCGCAGAGGAAGCCCATTACCGTGCCGCGATTGCTGCCGAGCTCAAGGCTCAGGACGCCGTGCTGGTGGCTCACTTCTACTGTGACCCGGTGATTCAGGCCCTGGCCGAAGAGACCGGCGGCTGTGTGTCCGACTCCCTGGAAATGGCCCGTTTCGGCAACGCTCACCCGGCCAAGACCGTGGTGGTCGCCGGTGTCAGGTTCATGGGCGAGACGGCGAAGATCCTCAACCCCGAAAAGCGGGTGCTGATGCCCACCCTGGAAGCCACCTGCTCCCTCGACCTGGGGTGCCCGGTGGAAGAGTTCTCGGCGTTCTGCGACCAGCATCCGGAACGCACCGTGGTGGTCTATGCCAACACGTCGGCGGCGGTCAAAGCCCGTGCTGACTGGGTGGTGACCTCCAGTTGCGCCCTGGAAATCGTCGAAAGCCTGATGGATAACGGCGAAACCATCATCTGGGGGCCGGACAAGCATCTGGGCACCTACATTCAGCGCCAGACTGGTGCCGATATGTTGCTGTGGGATGGTGCCTGCATCGTCCACGAAGAGTTCAAGTCCAAGCAGCTGGAGGACATGAAGGCGCTGTATCCCGATGCGGCCATTCTGGTCCACCCGGAGTCGCCGACGTCGGTGATCGAGCTGGCCGATGCGGTGGGTTCCACCAGCCAGCTGATTGCCGCCGCGCAACGCTTGCCGAACAAGACGCTGATCGTGGCGACCGACCGCGGCATCTTCTACAAGATGCAGCAGCTGTGCCCGGACAAGGTGTTCATCGAGGCGCCAACGGCCGGCAACGGTGCGGCTTGCCGCAGCTGTGCCCACTGCCCGTGGATGGCCATGAACACCCTGGAGCGCACCTTGCAGAGCCTGCGTGAGGGCAGCAACGAGATATTCGTCGACCCGGCGCTGATTCCCCAGGCCATTCGCCCGCTCAAGCGCATGCTGGATTTCACTCAGGCGGCGCGGATGAAGCTGGCGGGCAATGCCTGATCGCCTTCGACAAGCGCACAGAAAAACGCCCCGAGATTCGGGGCGTTTTTCTGTGCGGCGGATTATTTTTTCTGCTTGGGAATGCGCACGATCTGGCTGGAAGAGTAGATGTCGTGCCAGCTGCGCTTCTGCTTGTCTACCAGGATCCAGATGAAACCCAGCCCGGCGCACAGCCAGGAAGCGATCGAGACCATGAAGCGCAGGAGGGCCTGCCACAGGCTGATGCGGCTGCCGTCGGCGTTCTGCACACGAATGCCCCAGACCTGCATGCCCAGGGTCTGGCCGGAATGGGTCCAGAACTTGGCGAAGAAGGCAAACAGCACGAACAGCAGGACGGTGGAGTAGAGCGGATCGCCGTCCAGGGCGCCGGATTCGGTCAGGGTGCGCATCCGGGTTTCACCGAGGATCTGCAACTGGATGAACTTGTAGACGCCGCCCGTGACGATCAGCAGTGCGGTGCACAGCAGGAAATCGTAGAACATCGCTGCCAGACGACGGCCCAGGCCAGCGGCGGGGAAATCGCCCTGGGGGGTTAGCAGGTGCTTCGGCATCACAGGCCTCTCGATCGAAAGAAAGAAGCCATTTTACGGAATTGCGCGCACAAAAAAGCCCCTGATGTCAGCATCAGGGGCTTTTTCGTTACAGACGATCAGCCTTCGGCTTGAACTTCGTCAGCCTGCATGCCTTTTTGGCCTTGCACAGCGATGAAGGTCACTTTCTGGCCTTCTTTCAGGCTCTTGAAGCCGTTGCCCTGAATAGCGCGGAAATGCACGAACAGATCCGGACCGCTTTCTGGAGTGATAAAACCAAAACCTTTCTCGTCGTTAAACCACTTGACGGTACCGCTCTGACGTTGGGACATTTCTTATTTCCTTTGACGCTAAAAAATTAATGACAGTCTCTTTCTCATGAAGGAGTACTGGGCTGGGTTGCAGGAAAGTAAGAGACGTCGAACGGGTTGTAGCAAACTTGTTAGCTACTGCCCAGGTCACGATTCCAAGCGACCCATGCAAACACAGTGGGGAAACTCTACGCCAACTATGGGAGAAAAAACAAGCCCTGCGAAACCCCGGTTTTCCTCAGTTTGGTGGCTGTTTGCCGGAACTAGGCATCTGGGCTTATTCGATAGGGTCGTTCAATTGTTTTCAACTGTTATAAGGCAAGTTCAATATCGAAGATATGCACTATTTTATGGCGGTTGCGTTACAGATTAGTGCACTTTTAACGCAACCGCGTTACTTATAGAAACAGTTGATCAACCACGATAGTAGCGTTGTGCAACGAATGGCATTTTGCTTACAAGCATTGGCACCTTTTTCCCACGAACAATTGCCCAAACTGGCGTATCGAGTGCGACATAAGCGCTATCGATGTAACCCATGGCCAACGGACCACCCAGGGTCGGGCCAAAACCGCCGCTGCAGACGCTGCCGATCACCTCGCCCGCTGCGTTGACGATCTCCGCACCTTCACGCACCGGTGTGCGTTCCTGGGGCAGCAGGCCCACGCGTTTGCGCTTCACGCCATTGAGCTGTTGGGCGAACACCTGTTCCGCGCCAGGGAAGCCGCCAGCCCGCGCGCCATCGGCGCGCCGTGGCTTGGAGATGGCCCACAGCAGGCTGGCTTCGATCGGCGTGGTCTGGCTGTTCATGTCATGGCCATACAGGCACAGGCCGGCTTCCAGGCGCAGCGAATCCCGGGCGCCGAGGCCGATGGCGGCCACTTCCGGTTCGGCCAGCAGGGCGCGGGCCAGGGTTTCGGCGTCAGCCGCCGGTACCGAGATTTCGAAACCGTCTTCGCCGGTGTAGCCCGAACGGCTAACAAAGCAGTCCACGCCCAGCAGCTTCACGCGGGTGAATTGCATGAAGGTCATCTTCGCCACTTCCGGCGCCAGGCGCGCCAGCACGGTGACGGCCGCCGGGCCTTGCAGGGCGAGCAGGGCGCGCTCCTCGAACAGCGGCTCGATGCTGCACAAATGGCCGATGTGCTGGCGCAGATGAGCCAGGTCCTGGTCCTTGCAGGCGGCGTTGACCACCAGGAACAGCTCGTCGTTGCCCAGGTTGGCGACCATCAGGTCGTCGAGGATGCCGCCGTTTTCATTGGTGAACATGGCGTAGCGCTGCATACCCACGGGCAGGTCGATGATGTCCACCGGCACCAGGGTTTCCAGGGCCTGGGTGGCCTTGGCGCCGGTCAGGCGGATCTGGCCCATGTGCGAGACATCGAACAGGCCGGCCTGCTCGCGGGTGTGCTGGTGTTCTTTCATCACGCCCAGCGGGTATTGCACGGGCATGTCGTAACCGGCGAACGGCACCATGCGCGCGCCGAGTTCGAGGTGCAGCGAATGCAGCGGGGTCTTCAACAGTGTTTCGGTGGACATGTTCAGCTCCTGGGTAAACGTGAGATGCGTATGTGCGTACATCAGCACTCGATGATGTTGACGGCCAAACCGCCGCGGGCGGTTTCCTTGTATTTGCTTTTCATGTCGGCGCCGGTCTGGCGCATGGTGCGGATCACCTTGTCGAGGGAGACGAAGTGTTGCCCGTCGCCACGCAAGGCCATGCGCACGGCGTTGATCGCCTTGACCGAGCCCATGGCGTTGCGCTCGATGCAGGGCACCTGCACCAGACCGCCGATCGGGTCGCAGGTCAGGCCGAGGTTATGTTCCATGCCAATCTCGGCGGCGTTTTCCACTTGTTGCACCGTACCGCCGAGCACTTCGCACAAGGCCCCGGCCGCCATCGAGCAGGCCACGCCGACCTCGCCCTGGCAGCCGACTTCGGCGCCGGAGATGGAGGCGTTTTCCTTGTAGAGAATGCCGATGGCGGCGGCGGTCAGCAGGAAACGCACCACCCCGTCTTCGTTGGCGCCGGGGATGAAGCGCATGTAGTAGTGCAGCACTGCCGGGATGATGCCGGCGGCGCCATTGGTGGGCGCGGTGACGACGCGCCCGCCGTTGGCGTTTTCTTCGTTGACCGCCAGGGCATACAGGTTGACCCAGTCCAGTACCGACAAGGCGTCGCGCAGGGCCGCCTCGGGGTGCTTGCACAGCTGGCGGTGGAGGGCGGCGGCACGGCGCTTGACCTTCAGGCCACCCGGCAGGATCCCTTCGTTGCGGCAGCCGGCATCCACGCAGTCCTGCATCACTTGCCAGAT
Source organism: Pseudomonas sp. GW821-FHT09E12 (assembly GCF_059416085.1). Classification (NCBI taxonomy): domain Bacteria; kingdom Pseudomonadati; phylum Pseudomonadota; class Gammaproteobacteria; order Pseudomonadales; family Pseudomonadaceae; genus Pseudomonas; species Pseudomonas sp. GW821-FHT09E12. The sequence goes on from NZ_JBWKOM010000006.1 coordinate 261,433, forward strand.
CTTCAGCAGGCCGGCACGGGTTTCCGCTTCCGGTCGCCAGGCACTTTCGTTGGTCAGCATCACCTGGCTGATGGACAGCCCATAGGTGGTGCAGTGACCGAGCAAGTCCTTGGCGCTTTTGAAGGGGAAGGTCAGCTTGGTGGTGTCTTCGACGATGCGGTCGGCACCGGCGGCGTCCTCGTCGACCACGAAGCCGCCACCCACCGAGTAGTACTCGCGGCTGCGGATCTGCAATCCGGCGGCATCGAAGGCACGAAAGATCATGCCGTTGGGGTGGTAGGCCAGGGGCTTGCGGATCATGGCCAGGTGTTCTTTCTCGTTGAACGCGATGAGGTGTTCGCCGAGCAGGTTCAAGCGTCCGCTGCTGCGTATTTCCTGCAGGCGAGCGGCGATGTTTTCGGTATTCACGGTATCCGGGTGTTCACCTTCCAGGCCCAGGAGTACGGCCTTGTCGCTGCCATGGCCCTTGCCGGTGGCGCCGAGCGAGCCGTACAGCTCGACCTTGACGCAGGTGGTGGCGCCCAGCAGTCCGTCGCGCCGCAGGCCTTCGACGAAGCGCGCGGCCGCGCGCATCGGGCCAACGGTGTGGGAGCTGGAGGGGCCGATGCCAATCTTGAACAGGTCGAACACGCTCAAGGACATGTTGGTTCTCCGGTTTCTTATTGTGTTGATCGGCACGCACGGGGGAAGCGGGTATTGCGGTTCGGTCTGGCCGGTATTCGTCGCCAGCCGCCTCGCTCCTACAGGTATACGCAGAAACCGTAGGAGCGAGGCTTGCCCGCGATGGACGGCGATGCCGTCTTAGGCGTCCTGATAGCTTTCGATCGACGGGCAGGCGCACACCAGGTTGCGGTCGCCGAACACGTTGTCGACGCGGCCGACCGGAGGCCAATACTTGCCTTCGATCAGCGAGACCACGGGGTACACCGCCTGTTCACGGCTGTAGGGGTGCGACCACTCGCCAACGATTTCCGCTGCGGTGTGCGGGGCGTTTTTCAGCGGGTTGTCGTCCTTGTCCAGGCTGCCGTTTTCCACCGCGCGGATTTCTTCGCGGATGCGGATCATGGCGTCGCAGAAACGGTCCAGTTCTTCCTTGGATTCGCTTTCGGTCGGCTCGATCATCAGGGTGCCTGCCACCGGGAACGACATGGTCGGGGCGTGGAAGCCGAAGTCGATCAGGCGCTTGGCGACGTCGTCGACGCTGATGCCGCTGCTGTCCTTGAGCGGGCGCAGGTCGAGGATGCACTCGTGGGCCACCAGGCCGTTGCTGCCGGTGTAGAGCACTGGGTAGTGTTCTTCCAGGCGACGGGAGATGTAGTTGGCATTGAGGATCGCCAGCTGCGAGGCACGCTTGAGGCCTTCGCCGCCCATCATGCGGATGTACATCCAGGTGATCGGCAGGATGCTCGCGCTGCCGAACGGCGCGGCGCAGACCGCGCCTTCCTTGCGTTCCATGGCCGCGTGGCCAGGCAGGAACGGCGCCAGGTGCGACTTGACGCCGATCGGGCCGACGCCCGGGCCGCCACCGCCGTGGGGAATGCAGAAGGTCTTGTGCAGGTTCAGGTGCGACACGTCGCCGCCGAACTTGCCCGGGGCGCAGAGGCCGACCATGGCGTTCATGTTGGCGCCGTCGATGTACACCTGGCCGCCGTTGTCATGGATGATGCCGCAGATTTCGCGGATGCCTTCCTCGAACACGCCATGGGTCGACGGGTAGGTGATCATCAGCGCCGCGAGGTGCTCGCGGTGCTCGATGGCCTTGGTCCGCAGGTCTTCGATATCGACGTTGCCACGGGTGTCGCAGGCGGTGACCACCACGCGCATGCCGGCCATGTTGGCGGTGGCCGGGTTGGTGCCGTGGGCGGACGAAGGGATCAGGCAGATGTCGCGACGGTCGTCGCCACGGCTCTGGTGATAGGCACGAATGGCCAGCAGGCCCGCGTATTCGCCCTGGGAGCCGGCGTTCGGCTGCAGGGACACCGCGTCGTAGCCGGTGGCGGCGCAGAGCATGGCTTCCAGTTCGCTGGTCAGTTGCTGGTAGCCGGCGCTTTGCTCGGCCGGGGCGAACGGGTGCAGGGCGCCGAATTCGGCCCAGGTGATCGGGATCATTTCGCTGGCGGCGTTGAGCTTCATGGTGCACGAGCCCAGCGGGATCATGGTGCGGTCCAGGGCCAGGTCCTTGTCGGCCAGCTTGCGCAGGTAGCGCATCAGCTCGGTTTCCGAGTGATAGCGGTTGAACACCGGGTGGCTGAGGATCGCCGACTGACGCACCAGCGGCGCCGGGATACGGCTCTGTACCGTGCTGGCCAGCGCGGCGAAGTCCGGCAGCGCCTGATCGTCGGCCAGCAGGCTCCACAGCGCTTGTACATCGGCCTGGCCGGTGGTTTCGTCCAGCGACAGACCCAGGCGTTCGGTGTCGATCACCCGCAGGTTGAGGCGCTGGGCGCGGGCCTTGTCGTGCAGCGCCGCGGTGCGCGCGCCGGTGTGCAGGGTCAGGGTGTCGAAGAAGTTTTCCTGCTCGACCTTGATCCCCAGCTTGCTCAGGCCCTGGGCCAGGATCGCGGTCAGCTGGTGGATGCGCCGGGCAATCCGGCTCAGGCCTTGGGGGCCGTGGTACACGGCGTACATGCTGGCGATGTTGGCCAGCAGCACCTGGGCGGTGCAGATGTTGCTGGTGGCTTTCTCGCGACGGATATGTTGCTCGCGGGTCTGCATGGCCAGGCGCAGCGCCGGCTTGCCGAAACGGTCCACGGACACTCCGACCAGACGGCCCGGCATGTCGCGCTTGAACGCGTCCTTGGTGGAGAAGTAGGCCGCATGCGGGCCACCGAAGCCCAGCGGCACACCGAAGCGCTGGGCGCTGCCGATGGCCACGTCGGCGCCGAATTCACCCGGTGGGGTCAGCACGGTCAGCGCCAGCAGGTCGGCGGCGACCGCCACCAGGCCGTTGGCGGCATGGAAGCGCTCGGTCAGCTCGCGGTAGTCGAACAGGTCGCCGTTGCTCGCCGGGTATTGCAGCAGGGCGCCGAAGAACGGGCTGACGTCGGTCAGCTTGCGCTCGTCGCCGACCACCACGTCGATGCCCAGCGGCTCGGCACGGGTGCGCAGCACGTCGAGGGTCTGCGGGTGGCAATGGCTGGAGGCGAAGAAGGCGTGGCTGCCCTTGTTCTTGCTCAGGCGCTTGCAGAAGGTCATGGCTTCGGCGGCGGCGGTGGCTTCGTCGAGCAGGGAGGCGTTGGCGATCGGCAGGCCGGTGAGGTCGCTGATCAGGGTCTGGAAGTTCAGCAGCGCTTCCAGGCGGCCCTGGGAAATTTCCGGCTGGTACGGGGTGTAGGCGGTGTACCAGGCCGGGTTTTCCAGGAGGTTGCGCAGGATCGGCGACGGCGTGTGGCAGTTGTAGTAGCCCTGGCCGATGTAGGTCTTGAACAGCTGGTTCTTGGCGGCGATGGCCTTGATCGAGGCCAGTGCGTCGGCTTCGCTCTGCCCGGCGGGCAGGTCGAGGACGCTGGTGCCCTTGATGCTGTCGGGGATCACGCTGGCGCTCAGGGCTTCCAGGGAGTCGAAGCCCAGGCTGTTGAGCATGGCTTGCTCGTCGCCTTGGCGCGGGCCGATGTGGCGCGCGATGAATTCGTTGGCGGTGCTCAGGTTGACTTGAGTCATGGCGGTTCCTCAGGCGTCGGCGTTGGCTTTGATCAGGCGGTCGTAGGCGTCCTGATCCAGCAGTTGGCCGACAGCGGCGGCGTCCGCGGGAATGAAGCGGAAGAACCAGCCTTCGCCCAGCGGGTCTTCGTTGACCAGCTCGGGGCTGGTTTCCAGGGCCGGGTTGGTTTCCACCACTTCCCCGTCCAGGGGCATGTACACGCCGCTGGCGGCTTTTACCGATTCCACGGTGGCGGCTTCGGCGCCCTTGTCGTAGGCCTGCAGTTCCGGCAATTGCACGAATACCACATCGCCCAGGGCGTTTTGCGCGAAAGCCGTGATGCCGACGGTAACGCTGCCATCGGCTTCGGTACGCAGCCATTCGTGATCTTCAGTAAAACGCAACTCGCTCATGGAAACTCCTCAAGGGGCCAGATTCGTCTGGTGGACGCGATTGAATGCTCGTGCAGGGCCGAGCGGAATGGATAAGCCCTTAGCAAAAATGCGGCCAATGTTTTTTAATTGTTATTAATCAATGAGTTATGAGTTTTTGGTGATGACCGGAAGCTAACGGCTGTAGCGAAAACGCTACAGCTGGAGGGCCAGGGAAAAGCCTATGGGGATCAAAGCCTTGCGTAGCGCCGATTACAACCGGCTGTAGCGATATCGTTCCGCTGTAGCGCTTTCAGTACAGGTGGAGGTCGCTTTCAGATGCGACTACACCACCTGTAGCCGTTGCCGCAGGCTGCGATAAGGCCGAAGGCCTTCGGCGATCTTGAGAGCTTGCGCTCCCTGCGGGAGCGATCGCAGCCTGCGGCAGCGGCTACAACATCAAAAGCCGCGGCGGCTCAGGGCTTGCTGGGGATACCGTATTTGCGCAGGCGATGGGCGATGGCGGTGTGGGAGGTCTGCAGGCGGCTGGCCAACTGGCGAGTCGAGGGGTAGTTGACGTAGAGGCCTTCGAGCAGTGCCTTCTCGAACTCCTCGACGGCCTGTTCCAGGCTTTCGACTTCGGTGTCGTTCTGGCGCGCCACCGAGGTGCCGGCGATATCCAGGTCGCCGATGTCCACCAGGCTGCTTTCGCAGATCGCCGCCGCGCGGAAGATCACGTTCTGCAACTGGCGCACGTTGCCGGGCCAGCGGTTGCCCAGCAGCGCCGGATAGGTGCCGGGCGCCAGGCGGCAGACCGGGCGCTGGATCTGCGCGCAGGCCTGCTGCATGAAGTAGCGCGCCAGCAACAGGATGTCCTGGCCGCGCTCGCGCAGGGGCGGGACTTCCACATTCAGCACGTTGAGGCGATAGAACAGGTCTTCGCGAAAGCTGCCCTCGGCGACCATCTTTTCCAGGTCGCGATGGGTGGCGCTGAGGATCCGCACATTGACCTTGACCTCACGGTCGCCACCCACCCGGCGAAAGCTGCCGTCGTTGAGAAAACGCAGCAGCTTGGCCTGCAAGTAGGGCGACATTTCGCCGATCTCGTCGAGAAACACCGTGCCCTGGTTGGCCAGCTCCATCAGCCCCGGCTTGCCGCCGCGCTGGGCGCCGGTGAAGGCGCCGGGGGCGTAGCCGAACAGCTCGCTCTCGGCGAGGTTTTCCGGCAGGGCGGCGCAGTTCAGCGCCAGAAACGGCGCGCCGTGCCGCGCACTGATGGCGTGGCAGGCCCGCGCCACCAGCTCCTTGCCGGTACCGGTTTCGCCCTGGATCAGCAGCGGCGCATCCAGCGCGGCGACGCGCTGGGCGCGGGCCTTGAGGGTGCGGATGGCCGGGGAGTCGCCGAGCAGCGCATCGAAGCCTTCGGCATGGTCGTGGTGCAGGGCCGACAGGCGTTCGCCGATGCGATTGGGCTGATACAGGGTCAGCAGCGCGCCGGCGTCGGTGATCGGCGTGGCGTCCAGCAGCAGGGTCTGGCCATTGAGAGTGATTTCCCGCAGGGGCAAGCGAAAGCCCTGTTCCAGCAAGGTTTCCAGCAACGCCGGGTCGTCGAACAGCTCGGCCACGCTTTCCCCGGCCGGCTCGCGGCCATAGAGGGCAATCAGCGCCGGGTTGGCCAGCAGCACCTTGCCGGCGCTGTCCAGGGCCAGCACCGGGTCGGTCATCGCCGCCAGCAGGGCGTCGAGCTGCAGGTGGCGGCGCTGGCCGGGCAAGATGTCGACCACCGTCACCGCCTGCACGCCGCGCACGCTGAACAGTGCGTCGCGCAGCTCTTCCAGTACTTGCGGGCTGAGGGTCGGGGCGTCGATGTAGACGTTGGGCGGCACCATCTCCACCGCATCCAGGTTGAGGTTGCGCCCACCGAGCAGGGCCAGGACTTCCTGGGTGATACCGACGCGGTCGATAAAGCTGACGTGGATGCGCATGGGGCGGTCAAGGGTTCTGGAAAACGGAGGGTGGCAAGTATGCCTTGGCGGACGCTGTTTGGTGAAATTCGCCGTGGCCACGGGCTTCTATAGGAGCGAAGCTTGCTCGCGATAGCCTCAACGATGACGCGGGAAGCCTGGCCTGATACGCAGCGGCGTCCTTGAGTTCATCGCGGGCAAGCCTCGCTCCTACAGGTTAAGCGGGCAGGGGAAGCCCGCGACCCACGGGCTGCGGTTACTCGAGGTGTTCGGGGTTGACTGGATCCCCGGATTTCATATTCAACTGCACCCGCACATCCTCAAACATCGCGTCGTAATATTTGTGCAGCGAGCCGATGCTGCTCAGTGCCTTGGGAATCCCATACTTCTCGGCGATTTTCGTCACGTTGCTGGCGAAGTTGTAAGCCTGATCCTTGGGCAGAAAGAACGGTTCATCGAGCTCCTTGCCCTGAATCGTTCCATGCATCTTGAACTGCATCCCTTTGCCTTCCTTGGGGTCCTGCGCGACTTCATAGTCGATACAGATGTTGTAGCTGACATCGTCCTTGGTCAGTGCGTGTCGCTCGATGTGTAAATGACCGGGTTCGAACTGGGCCATGGCTCTCTCCTTTACAAGGCATGGGGAGCGGTGCAGGCCAGCGGCCTGCACCCTGAGTTGCTCTTATCGGTAAGTGATGCCCGGCTGGGCCGTGCTGATGCGCGTACCGGCCTTGCCCTGGACGATCGCTTCGATGTCCGAGAGTGAACCGATCACCGCGACTTTTCCAGTATGGCGGGCGAACTCGCAGGCCGCCTGGACCTTCGGTCCCATGGAGCCGGCGGCGAAGCCGAGCTTTTCCATTTCGTCCGGGTGCGCCTGGGCAATGGCTTTCTGCGACGGCTTGCCCCAGTCGATAAAGGCCGCGTTGACGTCGGTGGCGATCACCAGCAGATCGGCCTCCAGCTGTTCGGCCAGCAGTGCCGAGCACAGGTCCTTGTCGATCACCGCCTCGATGCCCCGGAGCTTGCCATCCTCACCGTACATGGTTGGAATGCCGCCACCGCCGGCGCAGATCACGATGCTGCTCTTTTCCAGCAGCCATTTGATCGGGCGGATTTCAAAGATGCGCTTGGGTTTCGGACTGGCCACCACGCGGCGGTACTTGTCGCCATCGGGGGCGATGGCCCAGCCTTTTTCCTTGGCCAGTTTTTCTGCTTCGTCCTTGCTGTAGACCGGGCCGATGGGCTTGCTCGGGTTCTGGAACGCCGGGTCCTTGGCATCGACCTCGACCTGGGTCAGCAGGGTGGCGAAGGGCACTTCGAAATCCAGCAGGTTGCCCAGTTCCTGTTCGATGATGTAGCCGATCATGCCTTCGGTTTCGGCGCCGAGCACGTCCAGCGGGTAAGGCGACACCGAGGTGTAGGCCGCCGCCTGCAGCGACAGCAGGCCGACCTGCGGACCATTGCCGTGGGCGATCACCAGCTGGTTGCCGGGATGGATCTTGGCGATCTGTTCGGTGGCGATGCGGATATTGGCGCGTTGATTGTCCGCGGTCATGGGTTCGCCCCGGCGGAGCAGGGCGTTGCCGCCCAGTGCGACGACGATACGCATAATGCATTCCTTCCAGAATTCGGTGATCCCGTGGGCGCGTGGCTTGCCTGCGATGGTGGGGTGTCAGGTTGGACGCCTTCGTGGGCGAGCCTCGCGCCTACAGGTCGAGGGCCGACCGCCAGGCGGTCGGCCACGGACGTCGGGGTTACAGGTCGGCCAGGGTCGAGACCAGGATCGCCTTGATGGTGTGCATGCGGTTTTCCGCTTGCTCGAAGGCGATGCAGGCCGGCGACTCGAACACGTCGTCGGTCACTTCGATGCCGTTGGCCAGGTGCGGATACTGCTCGGCGATCTGCTTGCCGACCTTGGTATCGCTGTTGTGGAACGCCGGCAGGCAGTGCATGAACTTGGTCCGTGGGTTGCCGGTGGCCTTCATCAGCTCGGCGTTGACCTGGTACGGCAGCAGTTGCTGGATACGTTCGGCCCAGGCTTCCACCGGCTCGCCCATCGATACCCAGACATCGGTGTGGATGAAGTCGACGCCCTTGACCGCGGCTTTCGTGTCTTCGGTCAGGGTGATGCGGGCACCGCTTTCTTGCGCGTACTGCTTGCAGCGGCTGACCAGGTCGTCATGGGGCCACAGGGCCTTTGGCGCGCAGATGCGCACGTCCATGCCGAGCTTGGCGCCCACCAGCAGCAGGGAGTTGCCCATGTTGTTGCGGGCATCGCCCAGGTAGGCGTAGCTGATGTCGTGGATCGGCTTGTCGGCGTGCTCACGCATGGTCAGCACGTCGGCGATCATCTGGGTCGGGTGGTATTCGTCGGTCAGGCCGTTGAACACCGGCACGCCGGCGAACTTCGCCAGTTCTTCGACGATTTCCTGCTTGAAGCCGCGGTACTCGATGGCGTCGTACATGCGCCCGAGCACGCGGGCGGTGTCCTTCATGCTTTCCTTGTGGCCGATCTGCGACGAGTTCGGGTCGATGTAGGTGACGTTGGCGCCCTGGTCATAGGCAGCGACCTCGAAGGCGCAGCGGGTACGGGTCGAGGTTTTCTCGAAGATCAGGGCGATGTTGTTGCCCTTGAGGTGCTGCTGCTCGGTGCCGGTGTACTTGGCGCGCTTGAGGTCGCGGGACAGGTCGAGCAGGTAGCGCAGCTCGCGCTCGGTGTGGTGTTCGAGGCTGAGCAGGTTACGGTTGTGGATATTGAACGCCATGATGATTCTCCAGGGATTCTGTAATCGGCCCGGCCAGCACCGCAGAGGTGCGGCCGGGGGAAAGTCGTTTAGTAATCGATCGGGTCGCGCACGATCGGGCAGGTCATGCAGTGGCCGCCGCCACGGCCGCGGCCGAGTTCGCTGGCGCTGATGGTGATCACTTCCACGCCGGCCTTGCGCAGCAGGGTGTTGGTGTAGGTGTTGCGGTCATAGCCGATGACCACGCCCGGTTCCAGGGCCACCACGTTGTTGCCGTCGTCCCACTGCTCGCGTTCGGCGGCGAAGCTGTTGCCGCCGGTTTCCACCACGCGCAGTTGCTTGAGGTTCAGGGACTCGGCCACCACCTCGATGAACGATTTGTTCTCCCGTCGCACGTCCATGCCATAGGGCTTGCTGGTGTCGGGGCGGATGACGAACGGCACGATTTCCTTGACCACTTCCGGGAAGACCGTGACCAGGTCGCGGTCGCAGAAGCTGAACACGGTGTCCAGGTGCATCGCCGCGCGGGATTTCGGCAGGCCGGCGACCACGACTTTTTCCACCGCACCCTTGGCGAACAGGGATTGCGCAAGCTGGCCGATGGCCTGGCGCGAGGTCCGCTCGCCCATGCCGATCAGCACCACGCCATTGCCGATCGGCATGACGTCGCCGCCTTCGAGGGTGGCCTGGCCGTGATCCTTGTCCGGGTCGCCGTACCAGACTTCGAAGTCGACGTTGGCGAACTCGGGGTGGAATTTGTAGATGGCGCTGGCCAGCAGGGTTTCCTGGCGCCGGGCCGGCCAGTACATCGGGTTGAGCGTCACGCCGCCGTAGATCCAGCAGGTGGTGTCGCGGGTGAACTGGGTGTTGGGCAGCGGCGGCAGCAGGAAGCTGGAGTGGCCCAGGTAATCGCGGTACATCTTGATCACACTGGCGCCTTCGCTTTCCGGCAGGTCCTCGCCGGCCACGCCGCCGATCAGGAATTCGGCCAGCTTGCGTGGCTCCAGGCTTTCGAGCCAGCTGCGCACTTCGTTGGTCAGGCCGACACCGACGGTGTCGGGGGTGATCTTGCGATCCAGAATCCACTTCAGGGCTTCGGGGTTGTGCACCGTATCGGTCAGCAGGTTGTGCATTTCCAGGACTTCGATCCCACGCTCGCGCATTTTGGTGACGAAGTCGAAATGGTCGCGCTTGGCCTGGTTGACCCAGATCACATCATCGAACAGCAGTTCATCGCAGTTGTTCGGGGTCAGCCGCTGATGGGCCAGGCCTGGGGAGCAAACCATGACTTTGCGCAGTTTGCCGGCTTCGGAATGGACGCCGTACTTAACTTTTTCCGTGGTCATTACCGTGATCCTCCAGAGGTAGAAACAATCGTGCGGTTACAGGGTCAGGAAGCCGTCGTAGAGCCCGTAGGCGGCCAACAGGGCGCCTATGACCACTGCGGCGAAAATCAGCTTCTCGACGTTGGTGAAAATCGGTTTGCCCAACTCCCGCTTGGCCTTGGCGAACAGGATCGCGCCGGGGGCGTAGAGCAGGGCGGAGAGCAGCAGGTACTTGACCCCGCCGGCGTACAGCAGCCAGATCGCGTAGAACAGGGCGATGGAGCCGATCAGCAGGTCTTTCTTGCGTTCGGCCAGGGCCGCTTCGTAGGTTTCGCTGCGCACCGCCAGCAGCACGGCATAGGCCGCCGACCACAGGTAGGGCACCAGGATCATCGAGGTGGCGAGGTAGATCAGCGACAGGTAGGTACTGGCCGAGAACAGGGTGATGACCAGGAAGATCTGCACCATGGCATTGGTCAGCCACAGGGCGTTGACCGGCACGTGGTTGGCGTTCTCGCGGCGCAGGAACTCCGGCATGGTGTGGTCCTTGGCCGCGGCGAACATGATCTCCGCGCACAGCAGCACCCACGACAGCAGTGCCCCCAGCAGCGAGATGATCAGGCCGACGCTGATCAACACCGCGCCCCAGTGGCCGACCACATGCTCGAGCACCGCCGCCATCGACGGGTTCTGCAGCTTCGCCAGCTCCGGCTGGGTCATGATGCCCAGCGACAGCACGTTCACCAGCACCAGGAACAGCAGCACGGTGATGAAGCCGATCACGGTGGCCTTGCCCACGTCCGAGCGTTTTTCCGCGCGGGCGGAGAAGATGCTCGCGCCTTCGATGCCGATGAACACCCACACGGTGACCAGCATCATGTTGCGCACCTGGTTCATCACGCTGCCCAGGTCAGGGTTCTTCACGCCCCAGATGTCCGCGGTGAAGATGTCCAGCTTGAAGGCGAACAGGGCGATCAGTACGAACAGCAGCAGCGGCACCACCTTGGCGACCGTGGTCACCAGGTTGATGAACGCCGCTTCCTTGATCCCGCGCAGTACCAGAAAGTGCACGGCCCACAGCAGCAGCGAGGCGCCGATCACCGCGGCCGGAGTATTCCCCTCCCCAAATAGCGGGAAGAAGTAGCCCAGGGTGCTGAACAAGAGTACGAAGTACCCCACGTTGCCCAGCCAGGCGCTGATCCAGTAGCCCCAGGCCGAAGAAAAGCCCATGTAATCGCCGAAACCGGCCTTGGCATAGGCGTAGACACCACCGTCCAGATCAGGCTTGCGGTTGGCCAGGGTTTGAAACACGAAAGCCAGTGTCAACATACCGACAGCGGTAATAGCCCAGCCAATAAGAACGGCGCCTACATCGGCACTTGCCGCCATGTTTTGTGGCAAGGAAAAGATCCCGCCGCCAATCATCGAGCCGACTACCAAGGCGACTAACGCACCAAGCCGTAGTTTTCCGGGAGTGTCAGACATTGCGTGACTCCATTGCAGGAGAAGAGAGACGTCAGAGTAAATCTGCGAGAAATCCGAACAGCTGATTTAGATCAGGTCATTGCTACATTCCATTGTGAATGAACGACTTAAGCTGTCTTTGCGGAAACCGGTGGGAAGCCTGAAAGCGCCACTCCATAAGGCCTCGGGTTCCAGATGAAAGGTCTTCTCATTGGCGCCAGGTTGAAGCTAGCCCGCTTTCAAGAATGCGCAACTCATTAAAAAGTTATAAGGCTGCCCGGCGCGCTGATGGCATTTAGGTTTTATGCATAATAAAAAGCCAAACTATTCAATATGTTCTGATCCTCGTCATGTCGATTGATCCAAAAAAGATCAATAATTGACTCTTTTAGTCCGTTTCCAATCTGTGGAAGTTAATTAATTTCATATAGTTTGTTGTCGGACAATTGGACCGGACGCAGAGGTAGGCATGCCACAAACCACACAAAAACTGCGACTCGGCGCCTTGATCGCCCTGGTGGTGGGTTCGATGATTGGCGGCGGGATCTTTTCCTTGCCGCAGAACATGGCGGCCCGGGCCGACGCCGGGGCGATCCTTATCGGTTGGGCGATCACCGCCGTGGGCATGCTGACCCTGGCCTTCGTGTTCCAGACCCTGGCCAACCGCAAGCCTGAACTCGACTCTGGGGTGTACGCCTACGCCAAGGCCGGGTTTGGCGACTACATGGGCTTTTCTTCGGCCTGGGGCTACTGGATCAGTGCCTGGCTGGGCAACGTCGGCTACTTCGTGCTGCTGTTCAGCACCCTGGGTTATTTCTTCCCGGTGTTTGGCCAGGGCAACACCCCGGTGGCGATCGCCTGCGCTTCGGTCCTGCTGTGGGCGGTGCACTTTCTGGTGCTGCGCGGGATCAAGGAAGCGGCGTTCATCAACCTGCTGACCACCGTGGCCAAGATCGTGCCGCTGGTGATGTTCATCGTGATTGCCGCGGTGGCGTTCAAGGCGGACATCTTCACCCGCGACATCTGGGGCCGTGGCAACCCGAACTTTGGCGGGGTGATGGACCAGGTGCGCAACATGATGCTGGTCACGGTCTTCGTGTTCATCGGCATCGAAGGCGCCAGCGTCTATTCGGCCCGGGCCGAGAAGCGTGCGGACGTCGGCCGGGCCACGGTGATCGGCTTTATCGGCGTTCTGGCCCTGCTGGTGCTGGTCAACGTGTTGTCCCTGGGGATCATGAGCCAGCCGGAACTGGCGACCTTGCAGAACCCGTCGCTGGCGGCGGTGCTGGAGCGCATCGTCGGTCCCTGGGGCGCGTTGCTGATCAGCGTCGGCCTGGCGGTTTCCCTGCTCGGTGCCTTGTTGTCGTGGGCGCTGCTGTGTGCCGAGATCCTGTTCGCCACGGCCCGCGACCGGACCATGCCGGCCTTCCTGAAAAAGGAAAACGCCAACCATGTGCCGGTCAACGCCCTGTGGCTGACCAACAGCATGATCCAGGTGTTCCTGCTGATTACCCTGTTCTCCGCCGGGACCTACACCAGCCTGATCTACCTCGCGTCGTCGATGATCCTGGTGCCTTACCTGTGGTCGGCGGCCTATGCGGTGTTGCTCAGCGGCCGCGGCGAAACCTACGAGCGGGCCTCGGCCGAGCGCATGAAAGACCTGTGCATCGGTGGCGTGGCCCTGTGTTACGCGGTCTGGCTGTTGTACGCCGGTGGGGTCAAGTACCTGCTGCTGTCGGCCCTGCTGTATGCCCCCGGGGTGATCCTGTTCGCCAAGGCCAAGCGCGAGCAGGGCGAGCCGTTGTTCACCGGTATCGAGAAGGGCATTTTCGCTTGCGTGGTCGCCGGGGCCAGCCTGGCCGCCTATGGCCTGTACAGCGGTGTGCTGTCGCTGTGAGGCTGGTTTACCAGCCGCCCTATGACTGGCCGGCGATGCTGGCCTTTCTCCGGGCGCGGGCCATCGAGGGGTTGGAGACTGTCAGTGGCGACCGCTACTCGCGCAGCATCAGCCTCGATGGCGTACACGGCTGGTTCAGTGTGAGCCCGGGCGACAGCGATGCGCTGGCGCTGACCCTGCACTTTCCCGATCCGCAGGCCCACGCGCGGATCGCTGCGCGCATCCGCCGCCTGCTGGACCTGGATACCGATCTGGCGCCGATTCACCGGCAACTGTCCGCCGATCCGTTGATGGCTCGCTTGATCGCCTCGCGGCCGGGGCTGCGCGTACCCGGTGCCTGGGACGGTTTCGAGCTGGCGGTGCGCGCGGTGCTGGGGCAGCAGATCACGGTGGTGGCGGCCATCCGCCTGGCGGGCAAACTGGTGGCGCAGTATGGCCAGCCATTGAGCTGCAGGGAGGCGCCAGCGGGGTTGAGCCATGTGTTTCCCGAGCCGGGGCGGATGGCGGGCGCCGATCTGGCGAGCCTGGGCATGCCGCGCAGTCGGGGCCGAACCCTGTCCGGCGTGGCGCAGGCGCTACTCGACGATCCGCAGCTGTTTGCCCCCAAGGCCAGCCTCGAACACAGCCTGTCGGCCTTGCGGGCGCTGTGGGGTGTCGGCGACTGGACCGCGCATTACGTGGCCCTGCGCCAGTTCCGTGAAGCGGACGCCTTTCCCGCGGCGGACGTGGGCCTGCTCAACGCCCTGGCGGCGCTCGAAGGCGGACCGGTCAGCGCCAGCCAGTTGCTGGCCCGCGCCGAGGCCTGGCGGCCATGGCGCGGTTACGCGGCGCAGCATTTGTGGACGGCTTTGTAATCTCCCCAGCACCTGTAGCCGCTGCCGAGCCTGCGAGGCTGCGCTCGAGGACGCAGTCCTCGCCAACCCTGCGCACGCGGTATGAATGACGTAACGCGCGGCCTGATTTACGTCCGCTTTGCGGCCGATCGCAGCCTCGCGTTGCTCGGCAGCGGCTACAGGGTTACGCGCCACAGGGCTCACCATTTTGGGCGATGCGCGCCCAGGTCGCTGGCGGGGTAGGCCCATTGCAGGGGCGTGCCGCTGATCTGCAAGGGTACTTGCAGGCGATGGGCCGGGCCCCAGGAGGTCTGCTCCACCAGCAACCCCTGATCGTCCTGGTCTTCGGTGCGCAAGGCGGGCTCGGCGTTGCCAGGGGGGCGCTCGATCAACAGCTTGGCGGTCCGTGCCAGCGACAACCGTGCGCTGCCGACGGCCCCGGTTTTCAGTCGTTCGTTCAGGGTGCGGATCGCGGCGGCGGCCATCAGGTAGCCGGTGGCGTGGTCCAGGGCCTGCACCGGCAGCGGTACGGGTTTATCCGCCTGCTGCCAGCGCTGGCCGGCCTCGGCAATGCCGCTGCTCATCTGCACCAGGCTGTCGAAGCCACGGCGGTTCTGCCAGGGGCCGCTCCAGCCATAGGCGTTCAGGCACACGTCGATCAACCCCGGGGCGAGGTGCTGGCGCTCGGCCGCACCATAGCCCAGGCGTTCCAGGGCATCGGCGCGGTAGCCGTGCAGCAGCAGGTCGGCTTCGCTTAGCAGGCTTTCGAAGACCTGGCGATCGGCGGCGTCGTGCAGATTCAGGCGGGCGCAGCGTTTGCCCAGGGTGACTTCCGGGACCACGCCGGGCTCGTTCCACTCCGGTGGGTCGATGCGCAGCACATCGGCGCCCAGCCCGGCCAGAAAGCGGCTGGCGATGGGACCGGCCAGTACCCGGGTCAGGTCCAGCACCTTGATCCCGGCCAGGGGGCGTGACAGTGATCCGCGCCAGGGCTGCGCGGCGTCTGCACCTTGCTTCACGTAATGCACCAGGGGCTCGGCATTCACGGCCTGCCCCTGGGGATGGGCTTGCCACTCGGCCCAGCTGCGCATTTCCGCAGCACAGCCGCCTGCCTCGACCACCGCCTGCTCCAGGTCGCTCTTGTTCCACTGCGCAACCTTGGCGGCCATGGCCGGACGGTCCGCGACCCGGTCGAGTACCTGTTCGGCCGCCTGGCGATGATGGGGCGCGTTGGTGTGCAGGCGAATCCAGCCGTCCTGGGTGGCGTAGTCGCCGGCGACCGGGTCCCACAGCGGCGGCACGCTCCAGCCCAGCGGACGCAGGGAGGTGGCGAACCAGAAGGAGGCCAGGCGTCGGTCGACGCTCAGGGTGGGCATGCGCCCGGTCTGGCTGAACAACAGCCCGGCCGCCGCCTGGCCGGCCGCGGCGATGCTGGCGCTGGCCAGTTCGGTCACGGCGAAGGCCGAGGGCAGGGCGCCGCCCGAGGTCAAGGCAATCGGGGTAAGAGGCAAGCCCAGCGCGGCTTGAACAGACGACAGCACATCGGTCATTGCAGGCCCTCCGCAAGAGAGGGGGCAGCATAGATCAAAAAAGTGAAGCGCCGCAGCCCCCCGCCCCGTAGGAGCGAAGCTTGCTCGCGATGAACCGGAGAGCGCCGCGTTGAGCCAGTGAGTGCGCGTCATCGTTGGCGACCATCGCGAGCAAGCTTCGCTCCTACAGAATCAGGGGCAAGGTCAAACGCGGAACTGGTCCATCAGCTTCATCTGCTGGGTGGTCAGGGCGTTGAGCTGGCTGCTGACCTGGGCCGATTCGGTGGCCTGCTCGGTGAGGGATTCGGTCACGCTGCGGATCGCTGAAACGTTGCGGTTGACCTCTTCGGCCACCGCGCTCTGCTGTTCGGCGGCGCTGGCGATCTGCAGGTTCATGTCGCTGATCACCGTGACCGCGTCGCTGATCTTGCCCAGGGCCTGCACCGCTTGCTGGATCTGCCCGGCGTTGCTCTGGGCCTGGGCCTGGCTCGAATGCATGGTCGCCACCACGCCCCGGGTGCCGCTCTGGATGCGCTCGATCACCAGGCGGATTTCTTCCACCGAATCCTGGGTGCGCTTGGCCAGGTTGCGCACCTCGTCGGCGACCACCGCGAAGCCGCGGCCGCTTTCCCCGGCGCGCGCCGCTTCGATGGCGGCGTTGAGGGCCAGCAGGTTGGTCTGTTCGGCAATGCTGCGGATCACTTCCAGCACCGAGCCGATTTGTTCGCTGTTGACCGCCAGGGCCTCGACCTCGACCACCGCCTTGCTGACTTCCTCGGCCAGGGTGCTGATGTCGCGGGTGCTGCGTTCGATGATGGTCATGCCGTCCCTGGCCGACTGGTCGGCGCCACGGGCGGCGTTGGCGGCGTTCGAGGCACTGTTGGCGACATCGTGGGCGGTGGCGCTCATTTCGTTGGAAGCGGTGGCCACCTGGTCTATTTCGCGGAACTGCACCTGCATGCCTTCGCTGGTCTGGCGGGCGATCTCCGAGGACTGGTCGGCGGTGCCGCGGGCGTCGGTGATGCTCTGCTTGATCTGCGCGATGGTCGGTTGCAGCTTGTCGAGGAAGCGGTTGAACCAGCCCACCAGCTCGCCCAGTTCGTCTTGCTTGCTGTACTTCAGGCGCTGGGTCAGGTCGCCGTCGCCGCTGGCGATTTCCTTGAGCATCTGCGCGACGCTGTTGATTGGCCGGGTCACGCCGGAGGCGGTCAGCCAGATCAGCAGCAGGCCGATCACGCCGGCGACCGCCGCCACCAGCAGCGACACCAGGGTGCCCTGGGCCTGGGCGTCGTCGAGCACGCCCTGGAGTTTCACGGTGTCGGCCAGCAGCACTTGCTCCGGCAGGTCAATCACCACGCCCCAGGGACGGGCGTCGGCGATCGGGCTGACCGGATACACGGCGCGGATCAGGTCGCCCTGCTTGAGGATTTTCGGGGTATTGCCGGCCAGCAGTTGCAGCACATCCCTGCCTTCGGCGCCAAGGGTGTCGGCGATGCCTTTGCCGACCTTGGCCGTATCGTTGCTGTAGGCCGCGAGGATGCCGCTGCCGGCGACGATCAACATGTGCCCGGCCCCGTCGAACAGCCCGCGCTGGGAGTCGGCGGCCGCGGCCTGCAGGGCATCCAGGGCGATGTCCACGCCGACTACGCCTATGACTTTGCCGTCGACGATCAGCGGCAGGGAAATGGTGGTCATCAGCATCAGCTTGCCGCCCACGGTATCGGCGTACGGGTCCAGCAAGCAGGTGCGCTTGCTGTCGCGCGGGCAGGTGTACCAGCTGTTGTAGGGGGTGCCGCTGACGCTCAGGGTGGTCTTGTTCATGTCCTCTTCGACCATCACCGTGTTCAGCCCGGTGCCGCCGGCACGGCTCCAGTAACTGGCGAAGCGCCCGGCTTCGTTGGAGGCGTGGCCGGCGTCGTTGGCGAACTCGCTGTCCTTGCCGTCGAGGGCGTTGGGCTCATAGGCGAGCCAGATGCCCAGCACCTTGGTGTTGCGTTCGAAGGCGGTTTTCAGGCTGTGGTTGAGCTCTTCACGCAGCGCCGCGGCGTCCAGCGAACGCTTGCCGGCCATGGCCCGCAGGTCGTTGATCTGGTCGGCCAGGGCGGTGATCACCAGCAGGCTCTCGCCAAAGGTTTTCTGTACCCGCACCGCCTGCTCCGCAGCCCTGGCCTGCAGCAGGTTCTGCACGCTGTCGGTGAGCATTCGCGAGCTGGAGCTGCTGACCAATTGATCGTTCTGGTTGGTCTGGTAGATGTTCATCCCGACGATCAGGCCCACCACGCCGAGCAGGCAGAGTCCGGACAACAGCACGATTTTCAGGCGAATGGACAGAGAGTCGAACATGGGGCGATCTCGCGAATGGATAGGGGGGAGCGGTGAGTCGGATGACTCCGGTCGCCAAGTCCATTCAGCGCCATGCCCGGAACATCGGCTTGGGCGGCATTTGTCTGAGAAAAAGCCGACGAGCGGTCATGTGTTTGACATAAACGAGGAACAGGGCGATTTCGCTGGAGGGCATGTCGCGAGCAGCCGAACGTCGACCGGCTGCTCTTGCAGAGGAATCAAGAGGCCTGGGCCAGAGCCTCCGGGCGCGACCAGATCCACAGGTTGCCCAGGCCCATGCCGGCCAGTGCCAGGTACAGGGTCCAGTGATGGTTGAGCAGGCTCAGCATCAGGCCGGCGCACAGCAGCATGCTGACGGTGGCGCTGACCTTGGCCCGGCGGCTGACGATCCGGCCGTTGCGCCAGTTGCTCAGGATGGGGCCGAACAGGCGATGGTTTTCCATCCAGGCGCTCAGGCGTGGCGAGCTCTTGGTCGCGGCCCAGGCGGCGAGGAGCACGAACTCGGTGGTCGGCAGGCCGGGGACGACGATGGCGATCAGGCCGATGGCCAGGCTGATGTAAGCCAGGCAGCCGAAGAACAGGCGGGAGGCCTTGGACGGGGATCGGGTTGTGCCGGTCATGGGTTCGATGATGAGGTGACGAGCATGGGGCTCAATCCACAAAAGGTGGGAATAACGGCTGACGCCAGCGGGTTCGTTCCTGCAGCGGGCGTGAGTCTACGCCTTCAATACAGGAACGAGGGTGCCGGCGAAAAAATCAGGCCAGTTCAGGCGCCGTGTCGTAGGCCTTTTCCAGCAGCACGGTAAAGCGGTTGAAGGCATCCAGCGCGCCTTTTTCCGCCGCGGCTTCCTCTTCGGCACTGAACGCCAGGCCATCGAGGGTGCGGGTGAAGGTTTTCCAGCCTTCGGCGCGACCGCCGGCCGGCTCGCCCAGGTGCCGGGCACCGAAGGTTTCGCCGAGGCCCAGGCCCACCGCGCGCTTGATCAGGAACGCCGCGCCGAGCTTGGAGCCCTCGGAGACGAACAGCCAGCCCAGGGCCTCGGCCTTGCTCGGGTTCTGCACCGCGCCCGCCACCGGGGCCGGGACTTCGGTGTCCAGGTCCGCCAGGTCGGCCTTGGCCGCTTCGGCGCGGCAACGTTCTGCCAGGTCCGGGACGATGGCGATCAGCGCGGGGTCGTTGTACAGGGCGACCAGTTCGGACTGGAACAGGTACTGGGCGACGACGAAACGGGCAAAGCTGCTGGCGCTTTCGAATGGCGCGTGGGCCTTGACCAGGGCGTCGAGCCTGGCATGGGGTTCGTGGGTGATCTGGTTCAGGCGCTGGGAGCGCAGGCTCGGGCGCTGTGGGGAATCCTGGGTGGTCATGACGATGTCCTTGGTCAATGGAAATGAGAGCTGCTTAAAAATAAGAGCGGCTTGAAATGAGAAGCACTTGCTAACTAGACGAACAAGTAGACGCGGCACAGTAAAAAATCCTCACTGCGCCCCATCGAAAAGCGCAGTGAGGCAGACCGGATCAGATGTCCCAGATCAGGTTGACCGCGAAGTTGCGGCCCGGCTGGGTCAGGCGGTCGAGGTTGGCCGGGCTCAGCACGGCGGCTTCGCCGACGCTGTCGTAGCCGCGCACGTCATCCCACAGCCAGTACTTCTTGTCGGCCAGGTTGTAGATACCGGCGCTGACGGTGACGTCGTCGCTGACCTTGTAGAAGCCGGTCAGGTCGAGCACGCCGTAGCCCGGGGTCTTGAACTGGCTGCTGGTGCCATCCGGGGTCTTGAAGCTGCTGCTGTCGACGCGGTCCTTTTTCTTCACCAGGGTCCAGCTGAGCAGGGCGCCGTAGTGGTCTTGGTCGTAGCCCAGGCCGAACACGCCGGTTAGCGGGTTGACCGCGTTCAAGGGTTCGCCGGTGTCGTTGTTGCGACCGTAGGCATAGGCCACCGAACCCTGGGTGTACAGGCCCTGCGGCGCGCCCAGGGCGTCGAGGTTGAGCCGGCCTTTGACTTCCACGCCCTTGATGGTGGCGTGCTTGATGTTGTTGCTCTGGAATGTCAGTTCGTCGTAGCCCGGGGTCACCGCGTCTTCGTTGATGAAGTCGCGGTACTTGTTATAGAACACCGCCACGTCGAAGTTGCCGGACTCGAAGTTGCCGCGCAGGCCGGTTTCATAGCTCTGGCTTTTCTCCGGCTTGAGGTTCGAGTTCGGCGCCACGCGGTAACCGGTGGTGGTGTTCTCGAAGCGGCCGTACAGCGCCTTGGCGGTCGGGGTGCGGAACCCTTCGGCGTACTGGCCGTACCAGGTGTACTGGTCGCTCAGGGCATAGGTCAGGCCGAACTTGGGCGATACCCGGTGCCAGGTCTTGTTCTGGTCGCTCACCTCACCATTGCCATCGGCGGCCACGGTGTTGAGGAACTCCTGGGTGATGTGCGGTTTGAGCTGGGTGTAGTCGTAGCGCAGGCCCGGCAGGAAGGTCCACTGGTTCCAGCTGATCTGGTCCTGGGCGAACAGGCTGTAGGTGTTGATGGTCGGGTCGGGGAAGTCGCTGGACTTCTTCAGCACGTCGGAGGGGCTGATGGCGCCGACCGCTGTGCAACCGCGACCGACCGCCAGGCAGGTGCCGCTGCCACTGCGCGAGCCGGTGACCTTTTCCTGCTTGATGGTGGTGCCGTAGGTCAGCAGGTGCTCGGTTTCACCGATGGCGAAGGCCTTGTCGGCCTGGGCGTCGAAGACCCACTGTTTTTCCTGGTAGAGGGTTTCGCGGCTGCGCATGACGTTGCGGCTGAACGGGAAGTAGTTTTCCAGGGTGCTCTGGTCGGTCTTGGCGATCTGGTAGTTCAGGCTCCACTTCACGTGGTCGGCCAGAAGGCTGTCGAGGGCGAAGTTGTTGTCCAGGCCGAAGCGTTCGCGGGTGATGGTGTCGTTACCGGTGCGCGAGCGGTACATGCCCAGCGGTTGGCCGGCGTTGAACGGGCCGCCCACGGCGCTCTTCTGGTTGGTGTCGCGGTCGTCCTTGTACTTCTCGTAGGTCAGGCCCAGGCGCGCGTCGTCGGCATAGTTCCAGCCGGCCTTGGCCAGCACGTTGCTGGTGCGCACGTCTTCCGGGTTGGCGGCGGTACGCGCCAGGCCGGTGCCGTTGTGGCTGCCATAGGAGTCGGTCTCGTGGCCGTCGCGCTGGCTGAAGTGCAGCAGGCCGTCGAACTGACCACTGCGTCCAGCCACAGTGGCGGATTTCAGCCAGCTGTCGTCGGCCGAGCTGTAGCCGGTCTTCAGGCGGGCGCCGACGTCTTTACCGGGCTTGATGATGTCGTCCGGGTCGAGGGTGAAGTAGCTGACCGCGCCGCCGATGGCGTTGCTGCCATACAGCACCGAGGCCGGGCCGCGGAGGATCTCCACGCGCTTGATGATTTCCGGGTCGACGTAATTGCGCTGGGTCTTGGCATAGGGGCCGTTGAAGAAGCCGTTGGGAATCTCCACGCCGTCGACCTGGGTCAGGACACGGTCGCCGTCGATGCCGCGGATGTTGTAGCCGCTGATGCCACCGCCGCGCTGGCCGGCGCCGCCGACCGAAACGCCCGGCTCGTAGCGCACCAGATCCTTGATGGTGTTGACGTTGTTGCGGTCCAGGTCCTGGCGGTCATGCACGGTCACGGTGCTGGGCACGCTGCTGACGTCCTGTTCCTGGCGCGTGGCGCTGATGGTCACCTGTTGCAGGTTCAGGGCGCCGCCGCTGGCGCGTTTTCCCAGGACGATGTTGTTGGCGCCCAGCTTGCGGTAGCTCAGGTTGGTGCCCATCAGCAGGCGGTCCAGGGCTTTTTCCGGTGGCAGCGAACCGCGCACGCCCGGGGAAGCGATGCCTTCGCCCAGTTCCGCCGGCAGGCCGACCTGCCAGCCGGTGACGGCGGTAAAGGCGTTCAGCGCCGACACCAGCGGCTGCTGGTCGATGGCGAAGCTGTAGTCGCCCATGTTGCGCGCCGGCAGGGCCTTGGCCCCGGCGGTGGCGGCCAGGACTGGCGCGGCCCCGGCCAGCAGGATGGCGGCGGTCAGCAGGGACAGCGTGCAGTTCTGCAGGCGGACCTGGCGGGAGGATGAAGAGGACCGGCTGTTGAGGCGAGAGGACATCGATAGCGCTCCGTGTCGCACGAATCTTTATAGGTGCTGATTCGTCATTTTTAATGCGAATCAATTGCATTGGCTATAACGAGACGAACGACCGACAGCGATCGCGTAAAAATAAATGCGCTTTAGTTGAGGATGACCAGCGCCGGGAATTCCTGCAGGCGCGCCGAGGTGATGTGAGCCAGGGAGCGCACCACGTCCAGCGGCTGGTCGAGGCGGTAATTGCCGGTGACCGCGACATCGGCCAGGCGCTCGTTGTTGTTGACGATCCAGCCCGGGTAATACCGACGCAATTCGGCCAGCACCTGGTTCAGCGGGCAGTTCTCGAACACCAGCCGGCCCTGGACCCAGGCCAGGTCCTTGTCGAGGTCGAGCTTGGCCGGGCGGTCGAAACCGTTGGGGCCGATGCGGATGCTTTCGCCGGCCGACAGGCGCACCCGGGCATCGTCGTGGGTGGCGCGCAGATCGACATCGCCGCGCTGCACCCGCACCTGGGCCACGCCGTCCAGGTAACGCACGGCGAAGGCGGTGTCGCGCACGCTGGCGCGTACCGGGCCGGCGTCGAGTTCCAGTGGCTGGCCGCGGCTGGCGGGGATCTCGAAGAAGGCTTCGCCCTGGTACAGGCGGGCCACGCGCTGGCGCTCGTCGATGCTGCTGGAGAAGGCCGAGTTGGTGTTGAGCAGGACTTTCGAGCCGTCCTCCAGTTGCAGGCGCTGGCGCTCGCCGACCACGGTCAGGTGGTCGGCCTGCAGGCGCAGGGGCAGGTTGCTGAAACTGAACAGGCCGAGGATCAGCACCGCCGCGGTCGCCAGGGGCCGCCAGTGCGGACGCAGGCGCGACAGCAGGCTGAGCTTGGTTTTTTGCGTGTCCAGGTTTTGCGCGCAGCGCACCACTTGCGGGCCGTTCCAGATCGCCTGGGCCTTGTCGAAGGCTGCGCTGTGCAGGGGCGAGGCGTTCAGCCAGTCGTGGAATTGCCGGGTCTGCTCGGGGCTCGGGTTCTCCAGCAGGATCAGCCAGTCCAGGGCCTGGTCCATGGCCTGATCCGCAGTACGGCGAGTGGCTGTTTCCCCGTCCTGGGCGGTCGGCTGGGTGCGGTGGATGTCCGTCACGGGTGTTCCTCGGCTGTGTCTGTGCACGGCTGTTTTTTAGATGGAGAGCGCAGGGCGGTCAAGGGTAGCAAAGGGCCGCGGCTGACGCTCGCCCGGCTGGGCCTCAATGACCGTTCAAGCGCTCGGCGACGCCGATGCAGATGGCCATGATCAGCTTCAGTTCTTTTTGTACCGTGCTTTGGGAGACCTCGAGTTTCTCGGCGATTTCCAGGTAGCTGTGGCCGTGCAGGCGGCTGAGGATGAAGATCTGCTGTTGGCGCGGGCTGAGTTGGGCAAGGCTCATGTTCAGGCGTTCCAGCAACTGTTCGGCATGGGCGGCATCCTCGGCGCTGCTCAGGGGCGCGGCCACGCTTTCGACCACGTCCACCGGCACGTCTTCGAGCAGGGTGCGGGCCTGGATGCGTCGCGCACGCAGGTGGTCGAGCGCCAGGTTGCGGGCGGTCTGGAAGACGAAGGGTTCGAGGTGGTCGATGGCCCGTTCGCTCAGGGCCCGGGTCACCCGCAGGTAGGTTTCCTGCAGCAGGTCCTCGGCGGTGCTGTGGTTGTTGACCATCCGCTCCAGCGTGCGCAGCAGCGAAACGCGCTGGGTGAGAAAGACGTGATTGAAGCGGGATTGGCTCACAACAGGACCTGGCTGATTTTTTTCAGTAGATGATAATGCTTATCATCTACGTCGAAGGTCAAGCCCTGAGTGAATCATCGACGCCCGGAGAGGTAGGCCGGGTAGTCCGGAATCCGGTAGCTGTGCGCCTGCTCCATCAGCGGGCTGCTGAGCAGGTAGTCGGCGCTGCATTCGTTGCAGGCCACGGGAATGTTCCAGACCGCCGCGACCCGTAGCAGGGCCTTGATGTCCGGATCGTGGGGCTGGGGTTCGAAGGGGTCCCAGAAGAACACCAGCATGTCCACCCGCTGCTCGGCGATCCGCGCGCCGAGTTGCTGGTCGCCGCCCAGGGGGCCGCTGATCATGCTTTCCACCGGCAGGCCGAGACGTTTGTGCAGCAACTGGCCGGTGGTGCCGGTGGCCAGCAGATCGTGCTCGGCGAGCCGGTCTTTCTGCCGCTCGGCCCAGTCGAGGAGGAAACTCTTGCAATGGTCGTGGGCCACCAGGGCGATGCGCTTGCGCGCCGCCATGCTGGCCTGGGTGAAGCTGATACCGATCATCGGTGGTGGCTCCGGGAGGGAGAGAGTCTGCAGGAGCTGCCGAGGCTGCGATCTTTGCGCGCTTGAACCTCGAATGTGAAGATCAAAAGATCGCAGCCTGCGGCAGCTCCCGCGCCGCAGGCCGTGGGTTTACTCGGCGCTGCACAGGGCCAGGCAGTTATCCAGCATGCGGTTGGAGAAGCCCCACTCGTTGTCGTACCAGGCCAGGACCTTGAGCAGCTTGCCGCCGCTGACCTTGGTGTGATTGGCGTCGAAGATCGACGACAGCGGGTTGTGGTTGAAGTCGCTGGAGACCAGCGGCAGGCTGTTGTAGCCGAGGATCTTCGAGTGCTGGCTGGCGCTCTTGAGCAGGGCGTTGACCTCCTCGGCGGTGGTGTTGCGCTTGAGCTGCACGGTCAGGTCCACCAGCGATACGTTGATCACCGGGACGCGCACCGCCATGCCGGTCAGCTTGCCCGCCAGCTCCGGCAGCACCAGGCCCACGGCTTCGGCCGCGCCGGTCTTGCTCGGGATCATGTTCTGGGTGGCCGAACGGGCGCGGTACGGATCGCTGTGGTAGACGTCGGTCAGGTTCTGGTCGTTGGTGTAGGCGTGGATGGTGGTCATCAGCCCGCTTTCGATGCCCAGCTCGCGGTTCAGCACCTGGGCCACCGGCGCCAGGCAGTTGGTGGTGCACGAAGCGTTGGAAATGATCTGGTGCGACTGGCGCAGAATGTCGTGGTTCACGCCATACACCACGGTGGCGTCGGCGCCTTTGGCCGGGGCGGAAATAATCACTTTGCGGGCGCCGGCGCTGAGATGGGCGGCGGCCTTGGCACGGTCGGTAAACAGACCGGTGCATTCGAATACTACGTCAATCTTCTCGGCGGCCCAGGGCAGTTCGGCCGGATTGCGGATGGCGCTGACGGCGATCCGGTCGCCGTTGACGGTCAGGCTTTCCTGATCGTGCTGCACCTCGGCATCGAAGGTGCCGTGGACGGTGTCGTATTTGAGCAGGTGGGCATTGATCGAGCTATCACCCAGATCGTTGATGGCGACGATCTGCAGATCCTGACGATAGCCTTGGGTATAAAGTGCGCGCAGGACGTTGCGGCCGATGCGGCCAAAACCATTGATTGCGATTCGTAGAGTCATTAGAAAAGCGCCCGCCGTAGTTTTGTTGTTGGAATTACAAGATTATTCGCAAAAAAATAGAAAACAAGCCTTTTTGATGGCAATATTTTGTTTTATCTACAACGAGTGACCTGAATCAACTGGTCCAAATGGTCAAGAAACCCTCTGCCATCCCCTGTGCCGCGGGCGTTTTGACCAGCATAGACAAACAGGTCGCCACATCCGTTAGCCTGGAGTTCTACACATGCATCCCCGCGTTCTTGAGGTCACCGAACGGCTTGTCGCCCGCAGTCGCGCCACTCGCGAGGCTTACCTCGCCCTGATCCGCGGCGCCGCCAGCGATGGCCCGCAACGGGGCAAGCTGCAGTGTGCGAACTTCGCCCACGGCGTTGCCGGCTGCGGCTCGGAAGACAAGCACAGCCTGCGCATGATGAATGCCGCCAACGTGGCAATTGTTTCGTCATATAACGACATGCTCTCGGCGCACCAGCCGTACGAGCACTTTCCCGAACAGATCAAGAAGGCCCTGCGCGAGATGGGCTCGGTCGGCCAGTTCGCCGGCGGCACGCCCGCCATGTGCGATGGCGTGACCCAGGGCGAGGCCGGCATGGAGCTGAGCCTGCCGAGCCGCGAGGTGATCGCACTGTCCACCGCGGTGGCCTTGTCCCACAACATGTTCGACGCCGCGCTGATGCTCGGCATCTGCGACAAGATCGTCCCGGGCCTGATGATGGGCGCGTTGCGCTTCGGCCACCTGCCGACCATCTTCGTCCCGGGCGGGCCGATGCCTTCGGGCATTTCCAACAAGGAAAAGGCCGACGTGCGCCAGCGTTACGCCGAGGGCAAGGCGAGCCGCGAAGAGCTGCTGGAATCGGAGATGAAGTCCTACCACAGCCCGGGCACCTGCACCTTCTACGGCACCGCCAACACCAACCAGCTGCTGATGGAAGTCATGGGCCTGCACTTGCCGGGCGCGTCCTTCGTCAACCCTTACACACCACTGCGTGACGCCCTGACCCATGAGGCGGCGCAGCAGGTCACCCGCCTGACCGCGCAGAGCGGCAACTTCACGCCGATCGGCGAGATCGTCGACGAGCGTTCGCTGGTCAACTCTATCGTCGCCCTGCACGCCACCGGCGGTTCGACCAACCACACCCTGCACATGCCGGCGATTGCCCAGGCCGCGGGCATCCAGCTGACCTGGCAGGACATGGCCGACCTCTCCGAGGTGGTGCCGACCCTGTCCCACGTCTATCCGAACGGCAAGGCCGACATCAACCACTTCCAGGCCGCGGGCGGCATGGCGTTCCTGATCCGCGAACTGCTGGAAGCCGGCCTGCTCCACGAAGACGTCAATACCGTGGCCGGCCGTGGCCTGAGCCGCTACACCCAGGAGCCGTTCCTGGACAACGGCAAGCTGGTGTGGCGCGACGGCCCGATCGAAAGCCTCGACGAAAACATCCTGCGCCCGGTGGCCCGCGCGTTCTCGCCGGAAGGCGGCCTGCGGGTGATGGAAGGCAACCTCGGTCGCGGGGTGATGAAAGTCTCCGCCGTGGCGTTGCAGCACCAGATCGTCGAAGCGCCGGCGGTGGTGTTCCAGGACCAGCAGGACCTGGCCGATGCGTTCAAGGCCGGCGAGCTGGAAAAAGACTTCGTGGCGGTGATGCGCTTCCAGGGCCCGCGCTCCAACGGCATGCCGGAACTGCACAAGATGACGCCGTTCCTCGGTGTGTTGCAGGACCGCGGCTTCAAGGTCGCGCTGGTTACCGACGGGCGCATGTCCGGGGCCTCGGGCAAGATCCCGGCGGCGATCCACGTCAGCCCGGAAGCCCAGGTCGGCGGCGCGCTGGCGCGAGTACGCGACGGCGACATCATTCGCGTGGATGGCGTAAAGGGCACGCTGGAGCTTAAGGTAGACGCCGACGAATTCGCCGCCCGCGAGCCGGCCAAGGGCCTGCTGGGCAACAACGTCGGCAGCGGCCGCGAATTGTTCGGTTTCATGCGCATGGCCTTCAGCTCGGCGGAGCAGGGCGCCAGCGCCTTTACCTCTGCCCTGGAGAACCTTAAGTGAAGTTAGCGCTGGTCGGTGACATTGGTGGAACCAATGCGCGTTTTGCGTTGTGGAAAGACCAGCGCCTGGAGTCGATCCAGGTGCTGGCGACGGCGGACCACGCCAGCCCGGAAGAAGCCATCGGCGTCTACCTGGGCGGCCTCGGCCTGGCGCCGGGTGCGATCGGTGCGGTGTGCCTGTCGGTGGCCGGCCCGGTCGGCGGCGACGAATTTCGTTTTACCAACAACCATTGGCGCCTGAGCCGCAAGGCCTTCTGCCAGACCTTGCAGGTCGATGAGCTGCTGCTGGTCAATGACTTCTCGGCCATGGCCCTGGGCATGACCCGCCTGCAGCCCGGCGAGTTCCGGGTGGTTTGCGAAGGCACCGCCGAGCCGTTGCGCCCGGCGGTGGTGATCGGGCCGGGCACCGGCCTGGGCGTCGGCACCCTGCTGGATCTGGGCGAAGGCCGCTGGGCCGCCTTGCCGGGCGAGGGCGGGCATGTCGACCTGCCGTTGAGCAGCCCGCGGGAAACCCAGTTGTGGCAGCACCTCTACAGCGAGATCGGCCACGTCAGCGCCGAGACCGCGCTCAGCGGCGGCGGCTTGCCCCGGGTGTACCGGGCGATCTGCGCGGTGGACGGGCACGAGCCGTTGCTCGATACCCCGGAAGCCATCACCGCCGCGGGCCTGGCCGGCGACCCCATCGCCCTGGAAGTGCTCGAGCAGTTCTGCTGCTGGCTGGGCCGGGTGGCGGGCAACAACGTGTTGACCACGGGTGGGCGCGGTGGCGTGTACATCGTTGGTGGGGTGATCCCGCGGTTCGCCGACTTTTTCGTCGAAAGCGGTTTTGCCCGTTGTTTTGCCGACAAGGGCTGCATGAGCGATTACTTCAAGGGCATTCCTGTGTGGCTGGTGACGGCGCCGTACTCGGGCCTGACCGGTGCCGGGGTGGCGCTGGAGCAGGCGTTCGCCTGATCCAGTTCTACCTCTGTAGCCGCTGCCGAGCCTTGGTATCTACGTTTCGTTGATCGGTAAGGCATAATCCGGCCCCATCCATAACAACAAAGGACGGCCCGCGTGAGTTCAGTCAGTAAGTCGATCTTGTTGGTTGATGACGATCAGGAAATCCGCGAGCTGCTGGAGACCTACCTCAGTCGCGCCGGCTTCCAGGTCCGCAGCACGCCCAACGGCGCCGGCTTTCGCCAGGCGCTGAACGAGGCGCCGAGCGACCTGGTGATTCTCGACGTGATGCTGCCGGACGAAGACGGCTTCAGCCTGTGCCGCTGGATTCGCCAGCATCCGCGGGTCGGCCAGGTGCCGATCATCATGCTCACCGCCAGCTCCGACGAAGCCGACCGGGTGATCGGCCTGGAGTTGGGGGCCGACGATTACCTGGGCAAGCCCTTCAGCCCCCGGGAATTGCAGGCGCGGATCAAGGCCCTGTTGCGCCGTGCGCAGTTCGGCCAGGAGCGCGCCGGTGGCGAGGTGCTGTGCTTCGACGAGTGGCGCCTGGACATGGTTAGCCACCGGCTGTTCCACAACGACGGCGAGGAAGTGATCCTTTCTGGCGCCGACTTCGCCCTGCTCAAGCTGTTCCTCGACCACCCCCAGGAAATCCTCGACCGCGACACCATCGGCAATGCCACCCGCGGCCGTGAGCTGATGCCCCTGGACCGTATCGTCGACATGGCGGTCAGCCGCCTGCGCCAGCGCCTGCGCGACACCGAGAAGCCGCCGCGGCTGATCCGCACCGTGCGCGGCAGCGGTTACCAGTTGGCAGCCAATGTGGTTGCCGGCAATGCTCACTGAGTGGCCGCGCAAGTTGCTGGCGCGGGTGCCGGTGCCGCGTTCGCTGCTGGGCCGGATGTTGCTGCTGACGCTGCTGGCGGTGTTGTTCGCGCAAACCTTGTCCAGTGTGATCTGGGTGTCGCAATTGCGCGCCACCCAGCTCGAAGGCCTGGTCACCAGCGCCCGCAGCCTGGCCCATTCGATGACCGCCAGCGTCAGCTACTTTCGCTCGCTGCCGGTGGCGTACCGGCCGCTGGTGCTCGACCAGTTGCGCAGCATGGGCGGCACCCGTTTTGTCGTGACCCTCAACGACAAGCCGCTGGGCATGGAAGTGCTGCCCATCACGCCACGCAAGCAGGCGGTGCTCAAGGCGGTGGAGGAAGTGCTGCGCCAGTCCCTGGGCAACGACGCCTACATCTCGGTGACCTTCGTCAGCCCCGAGGATCTGCGGATTTTCAATGGCGGTCTGAAACTCGATGAGTTGCCGCGTTCCTGGGCCCACTACGCCCTGACCCTGGAGCCGGTGAACCCGCCGGTGCTGGTCACCCAGATCCAGATGGCGCCGGGTGAGTGGCTGTACATCGCCTCGCTGTTGCCCGAGCCCTACACCAGCCTCGAAGAGCAGGGGCTGCCGGCGCAGCAGGTGTGGTTCATCGTGCTCACCAGCGGTTTCCTGCTGTTGTTCATCGGCCTGCTGGTGCATTGGCAGAGCCGGCCGCTCAAGCGCCTGGCGCGGGCCGCGCGGGACATGTCCCTGGGCGCCGATGTGCAGCCGGTGGCCGAAGGCGGCGGCAGCGAAGTGGTGGAAGTCGGCCGGGCCTTCAATGCCATGCGCGAGCGCATCAGCCGTTACCTGACCGAGCGCAGCCAGTTGTTCAGTGCGATTTCCCACGACCTGCGCACGCCCATCACCCGGCTGCGGCTGCGGGTCGAACTGCTGGAGGACGAGCAGTTGCAAACCAAGTTCGGCCGCGACCTGGATGAGCTGGAATTGCTGGTCAAGGGCGCGCTGCAATGCGTCAAGGACACCGATATCCACGAGAACATCGAGCCGGTGGACCTCAACCAGGTGCTCGACTGCCTGGTGGAACCTTACCTGGCGCCCAACGGCAACGGCCGCGTGACCCAGCAGGGGCGGGCGCTGGCGCCTTATCCGGGCAAGCCCCTGGCGCTCAAGCGCTGCATGGGCAACCTGATCGACAACGCGCTGAAGTACGGGCAGAACGCCCACCTGCACATCGACGACGATGCCAATGCGTTCATCCTGCATGTCGACGACGAAGGCCCGGGCGTGCCGGAGCAGCGCCTGGAGCAGGTGTTCGAGCCGCACTTTCGCCTGTCCGGCCAGCAGCAGGGCTACGGCCTGGGCCTGGGCATCGCGCGCAACATCGCCCACAGCCATGGCGGCGAGGTGAGCCTGCAGAACCTGCGCGAAGGCGGTTTGCGCGTAACCCTGTACCTGCCGCGCTCCATGGATTGATGCTTTCGTAGCCGCTGGCGAAGCCTGCGCCCGGCCGCGTAGCGGTCGTAAAACTTTATGCCGCGCTTGGTCGTATGACCGAGGCGCCGGTTTTGCGAGCCCTGCGGTCTCGAGCGCAACCTGCGGCAGCGGCTACAGGGGTTTTGTCACGGCTTGGTGACATTTCCTGTGACCTTCGTTACCTGCCCGCGCGAACCCGTTGTTTAGACTCAAGGCCTTGATAAGAACAACAACAGGTTCGCCATGAACACTATTCCACTGACGTTCAGCAGCTGGCTGAACGCTCCTGCCCATCATCAATGGCTGGCCGCCGAAGGCCAGCGCCTGCTGGGGTTCGCCCGCGCGGCACGGCTGCCCGAAGGCTTCGGCGACCTGGACGAGCGCGGGCGCCTGCCGAGCGGTGCCCGCGCCGGCACCATGAACACCGCGCGCATGACTCACAGTTTCGCCATGGCCCATATCCAGGGCATTCCCGGCTACGCCGCGCTGGTGGACCACGGCATCGCCGCGCTCAACGGTGCGCTGCACGATGGCCAGTACGGCGGCTGGTTCGCCAGCCCCGGACAGGGCGACGGCAATAGCGGCAAGGCCGCCTACCTGCATGCCTTCGTCGCCCTGGCGGCGAGTTCCGCGGTGGTGGCCGCGCGCCCCGGCGCCGAGGCCTTGCTGGCGGAGGCGATCCGGGTCATCGAAACGCATTTCTGGAGCGAGGAGGAGGGCGCGATGCGCGAGTCCTTCAACCGCGACTGGAGCGGCGAGGAGGCCTATCGCGGCGCCAACAGCAACATGCACGCCACCGAGGCGTTCCTCGCCCTGGCCGATGTCACCCAGGACCCGCGCTGGCTCAACCGTGCCCTGCACATTGTCGAGCGGGTCATCCATGAGCACGCCGCCGCCGGCGATTACCGGGTCATCGAGCATTTCGACCGGCAGTGGCAGCCGCTGCCGGATTACAACCAGGAACATCCGGCCGACGGTTTCCGCCCCTATGGCACCACCCCCGGGCACGCCTTCGAATGGGCCCGCCTGCTGCTGCACCTGGAAGCCGCGCGCTGCCAGGCCGGCATGCTCAGCCCCGGCTGGCTGCTGCTGGATGCCCAGAAACTCTTCGAGAACGCCTGCCGTGACGCCTGGGACGTCGATGGCGCGCCGGGCATCGTCTACACCCTGGACTGGCAGCAGCGCCCCGTGGTGCGCCAGCGCCTGCACTGGACCCATGCCGAGGCCGCGGCGGCGGCCAGTGCCTTGCTGCAACGCACCGGGGAGGCGCAGTACGAAACCTGGTATCGGCGCTTCTGGGAGTTCACTGCCGAGCATTTCATCGACCCGCTGCACGGCAGCTGGCATCACGAGCTGGATAGCAACAACAGGCCCAGCGCCGAGATCTGGGCCGGCAAGCCGGACCTGTATCACGCCTGGCAGGCGGTGCTGATTCCGCGCCTGCCCCTGGCACCGAGCATGGCGTTAGCCCTGGCCGAAGTGTCTAGACTGGGCATTGTGTAACCATGTGGTGACATTCGCGCATCCCTTCGTTACCTGCGCGGGTGGGTCCCCTGTTTAGAATCCTATGCAGCGCAAGCACCAGACTTGCATGCATAACAACAAGAAAGGTACACCTCAGATGAATGCGATTTCTCGTCTAGCTGCTGTCATTTCCGTTGCCTCGTTGTTTCCCCTCAGTGCATTCCCTCTCGTTTCCGTTGCCGCCGATGCCAAAGGCTCCGTGGAAGTCGTCCATTGGTGGACTTCCGGCGGTGAAAAAGCGGCGGTCGATGTGCTCAAGGCCCAAGTCGAAAAAGACGGTTTCACCTGGAAAGACGGCGCAGTCGCCGGCGGTGGCGGTGCCACGGCCATGACCGTGCTGAAAAGCCGCGCCGTTTCCGGCAACCCGCCGGGCGTTGCCCAGATCAAGGGCCCGGACATCCAGGAGTGGGGCAGCACCGGCCTGCTCAGCACCGACGCGCTGAAAGATGTGGCCAAGTCGGAAAACTGGGACGGCCTGCTTTCCAAGAAAGTCTCCGACACCGTGAAGTACGAAGGTGACTATGTCGCGGTGCCGGTGAACATCCACCGCGTCAACTGGCTGTGGATCAACCCGGAAGTCTTCAAGAAGGCCGGGATCGACAAGGCCCCGACCACCCTCGAAGAATTCTATGCCGCCGGCGACAAGCTCAAGGCCGCCGGCTTCATCGCCCTGGCCCATGGCGGCCAGCCATGGCAGGACAGCACCGTGTTCGAAGACGTGGTGCTCTCGGTCATGGGCGCCGATGGCTACAAGAAAGCCCTGGTCGACCTGGACCAGAAAACCCTCGCCGGCCCGGAGATGACCAAGGCTTTCACCGAGCTGAAGAAAGTCACCGGCTACATGGACCCGAACCGCGCCGGGCGTGACTGGAACATCGCTGCCGCCGACGTCATCAACGGCAAGGCCGGCATGCAGATGATGGGCGACTGGGCCAAGAGCGAGTGGACCGCGGCGAAGAAAGTCGCCGGCAAGGACTACCAGTGCGTGGCTTTCCCGGGCACCGACAAAGCCTTCACCTACAACATCGACTCCCTGGCGGTGTTCAAGCTCAAGGCCGATCGCAAAGGCGATATCGCCGCGCAGCAGGACCTGGCCAAGGTCGCCCTGGGCAAGGACTTCCAGAAGGTCTTCAGCATCAACAAGGGTTCGATCCCGGTGCGCACCGACATGCTCAACGACATGGCCGCGCAAGGTTTCGACTCCTGCGCCCAGGCGGCGGCCAAGGACTTCCTGGCCGACGACAAGACCGGCGGCCTGCAACCGAGCATGGCGCACAACATGGCCACCTCCCTGGCCGTGCAGGGCGCGATCTTCGATGTGGTGACCAATTTCATGAACGACAAGGACGCGGACCCGGCCAAGGCCAGTGCGCAGCTGGCGTCGGCGGTCAAGGCTGCTCAGTAACGCCGAATGCCGCAGGCCTGCCTGCGGCGATTTATCTGACGGCTCTTTCCCCTGTAGGAGCAAGCTTGCTCGCGATGACTGCATGACATTCGACAGAGGTGTCGGCAGTCGGATCGCTATCGCGAGCAAGCTCGCTCCTACAGAGGGCGTGTCGGACCTCACTTCTTCAATTGGATTATCCCGATGAGCTCTGTGGCGGTTTTCAGCAAAGCC
This sequence comes from Pseudomonas sp. GW821-FHT09E12, assembly GCF_059416085.1. NCBI lineage: Bacteria > Pseudomonadati > Pseudomonadota > Gammaproteobacteria > Pseudomonadales > Pseudomonadaceae > Pseudomonas > Pseudomonas sp. GW821-FHT09E12. Next base: position 295,499 of record NZ_JBWKOM010000006.1, read on the forward strand.
TCACCGTTTGACGCGCTGCAGCGCTGGCTCCCCAAGTTGGTCCTGGCGCCAAGCATGCTGATCGTCCTGGTCGGTTTTTACGGTTACATCATCTGGACGTTCATTCTGTCCTTCACCAACTCCAGCTTCATGCCGAGCTACAAGTGGGTCGGCCTGCAGCAATACATGCGCCTGATGGACAACGACCGCTGGTGGGTGGCGAGCAAGAACCTGGCGCTGTTCGGCGGCATGTTCATCGGCATCAGCCTGGTGCTCGGCGTGTTCCTGGCGGTGCTGCTGGACCAGCGCATCCGCAGGGAAGGCTTTATCCGCACCGTCTACCTGTACCCGATGGCGCTGTCGATGATCGTCACCGGCACCGCCTGGAAGTGGCTGCTCAACCCTGGCCTGGGCCTGGACAAGATGCTGCGTGACTGGGGCTGGGAAGGCTTTCGCCTGGACTGGCTGGTGGATCAGGACCGCGTGGTGTACTGCCTGGTGATCGCCGCCGTGTGGCAGGCCTCCGGCTTTGTCATGGCGATGTTCCTCGCCGGCTTGCGCGGCGTCGACCAGTCGATCATCCGCGCCGCCCAGGTCGATGGCGCGAGCCTGCCGACCATCTACCTGAAGATCGTCCTGCCGAGCCTGCGCCCAGTGTTCTTCAGCGCCTTCATGATCCTCGCGCACATCGCGATCAAGAGCTTCGACCTGGTGGCGGCAATGACCGCCGGTGGCCCTGGCTACTCGTCCGACCTGCCGGCGATGTTCATGTATTCCTTCACCTTCAGCCGTGGGCAGATGGGCATAGGTTCGGCCAGCGCCATGCTGATGCTGGGCGCGGTGCTGACCATCCTGGTGCCGTACCTGTACTCCGAACTGCGAGGCAAACGCCATGACTAACCAGCTCGGAAAACCTGCGCTGAACTTCAGCCGCATCGCCATCTACGCCACCCTGCTGCTGGCCGCGGCGGTGTACCTGGTGCCGCTGGTGGTGATGCTGCTCACCAGCTTCAAGACCCCGGAAGACATCCGCACCGGCAACCTGCTGAGCTGGCCGGCCGTGATCGACGGCATCGGCTGGATCAAGGCCTGGGACACCGTGGGCGGCTACTTCTGGAACTCGGTGAAGATCACCGTGCCGGCGGTGATCATCTCGACCTTCGTCGGTGCCATGAACGGCTACGTGCTGTCGATGTGGCGCTTCCGTGGTTCGCAGCTGTTCTTCGGCCTGCTGCTGTTCGGCTGCTTCCTGCCGTTCCAGACCGTGCTGCTGCCGGCGTCCTTCACCCTCGGCAAGTTCGGCCTGGCCAACACCACCAGCGGCCTGGTGCTGGTGCACGTGGTCTACGGGCTGGCGTTCACCACGTTGTTCTTCCGCAACTACTACGTGAGCATCCCGGACGCCCTGGTCAAGGCCGCGCGCCTGGACGGCGCGGGCTTCTTCACCATCTTCGGCAAGATCCTGCTGCCGATGTCGGTGCCGATCGTCATGGTCTGCCTGATCTGGCAGTTCACCCAGATCTGGAACGATTTCCTGTTCGGCGTGGTGTTCGCCAGCGGCGATGCGCAACCGATCACCGTGGCCTTGAACAACCTGGTCAACACCAGCACCGGGACCAAGGAATACAACGTTGATATGGCGGCGGCGATGATCGCCGGGCTGCCGACACTGCTGGTCTACATATTCGCTGGCAAGTATTTCCTGCGTGGGCTGACGTCCGGCGCGGTCAAGGGGTAAAAGATGGCAACTCTCGAATTACGCAACGTCAACAAGACCTACGGCAGCGGCTTGCCGGACACCCTGAAGAACATCGAACTGAAGATCGATGACGGTGAGTTCCTGATTCTCGTGGGGCCCTCGGGCTGCGGTAAATCCACCCTGATGAACTGCATCGCCGGCCTGGAAAACATCAGCGGCGGGGCGATCCTGGTGGACGACGCCGACATCAGCGGCATGAGCCCGAAAGACCGCGACATCGCCATGGTGTTCCAGTCCTACGCGCTGTACCCGACCATGAGCGTGCGCGACAACATCGCCTTCGGCCTGAAGATCCGCAAGATGCCGGCCGCCGAGATCGACGAGGAAGTGGCGCGGGTGGCCAAGCTGCTGCAGATCGAACACCTGCTCAGCCGCAAACCCGGCCAGCTGTCCGGCGGCCAGCAACAGCGCGTGGCCATGGGCCGGGCCCTGGCGCGGCGGCCGAAGATCTACCTGTTCGACGAACCGCTGTCCAACCTCGACGCCAAGCTGCGGGTCGAGATGCGCACCGAAATGAAACTGATGCACCAGCGCCTGAAAACCACCACGGTCTACGTCACCCACGACCAGATCGAAGCCATGACCCTGGGCGACAAGGTGGCGGTGATGAAGGACGGCATCATCCAGCAGTTCGGTACTCCGAAACAGATCTACAACGACCCGGCCAACCTGTTCGTGGCCAGCTTCATCGGCTCACCGCCGATGAACTTCATCCCCCTGCGCCTGCAGCGCAAGGACGGCCGCCTGCTGGCCCTGCTGGACAGCGGCCAGGCCCGTTGCGAGCTGCCTTTGGGCATGCAGGACGCCGGCCTGGAAGACCGTGAAGTGATCCTCGGCATCCGCCCGGAGCAGATCGGCCTGGCGAACGGCGAGGGCAACGGCCTGCCGACCCTGCGCGCCGAGGTCCAGGTTACCGAGCCGACCGGCCCCGACACCCTGGTGTTCGTCAACCTCAACGGCACCAAGGTCTGCTGCCGCCTGGCGCCGGATGTGGCGCCGCAGGTCGGCGAAACCCTGACCCTGCAATTCGATCCGGCCAAGGTTCTGCTGTTCGATGCCAAGAGTGGCGAGCGCCTGGGGGTTGCGGCCCCTGCGCAGGCCGAAGCCCATGCCAGCAACGTGGCGCAGTTCAAGGGGCGTTGAAGCCCGCGTTATTGGAGCAAGGACATACCGAATGCGCGGCGGATGGCCTGTCATCCGTCGCATCAGGTGTAAACCGCGTTAGAGAAAAACAGTTAATAACAATAAAGACGAGGATGTAGGGATGAAAAAGAAGAGCACCAATGCACGCTTGATCTGCCAGTTGTCAGCGATTGCGGCAATGACCCTGGCCGGTAGCGCGCACGCTGACGAAGCGTTCAGCGCCGATTCGAAATGGATGACCGGCGACTGGGGTGGCGAGCGGACCAAGCTGCTCGAGAAGGGGATCGACATCAAGGCCGATTACGTTGGCGAAATGGGCGCCAACCTGCACGGCGGCTACAACGACGACAAGACCGGGCGCTACAGCGACCAGTTCGGCCTGGGCGTGGCGCTGGACCTGGAAAAACTCTGGGGCTGGGACAATACCCAGGCGAAGATCCAGTTGACCAACCGTAACGGCCAGAACATCTCCAATGACCGTATCGGCGATCCGCGTGCCGGCACCCTGAGCTCTTCCCAGGAAGTCTACGGCCGTGGCCACATGGTGCGTCTGACCCAATTGTGGATCCAGCACCAGTTCCTCGACGGCAAGCTCGACGTCAAGGCCGGTTACTTCGGCGAAGGCGAAGACTTCAACACCTTCCCCTGCGACTTCCAGAACCTGGCGTTCTGCGGCTCCCAGGTGGGCAACTGGGCGACCAACATCTGGTACAACTGGCCGGTCAGCCAGGCGGCACTGCGGGTGAAGTACCACATCACCCCTGAGCTGTACGCGCAGATCGGCGCGTACAACCAGAACCCGTCGCAACTGGAGCACGGCAACGGCTTCAAGCTCAGCGGCAGCGGTACCAAGGGCACCGTCCTGCCGGTCGAGCTGGTCTGGTCGCCGAAGGTCAACAACCTGCCGGGCGAGTACCGCGTCGGTTACTACAAGAGCACCGCCGATGCCAGCGACGTGCGCGAGGACGTCAATGGCCAGGACGCCGCGGTCACCGGCGACAGCTATCGCGTGCACAGCAGCAAGCACGGCTACTGGTTCGTCGGGCAGCAGCAGCTCACCACCCACAACGGCGATGCGACCCGCGGTCTGAACATCGCGGCCAATGCCACGTTCCACGACAAGGACACCAACTTCATCGACAACTACCAGTCGCTGATGCTGGTGTACAAGGGCCCGTTCGACGCACGTCCGAAGGATGACGTCGGCATTGGTTTCGCCCGTATCCATGTCAACGACGATGTGAAGAAAAACGCCCAGTTGCTCAATGACACCAACGGCGTCAGCAACTACGACGATCCGCTGTTCTCGCCGATCCGCGAGACTGAGTACAACTACGAAATCAACTACGGCTTCCATGTCACCAACTGGCTGACCGTGCGTCCCAACCTGCAGTACATCACCCATCCAGGCGGTGTGGATGAAGTCGACAACGCCCTGGTGGCCGGCCTGAAAATTCAGTCGGTGTTCTAACGCTGTTGCGATAAGCTCCTCCTCTATGTGCGCATTTTTGCGGATGGCCCAGGCTATCCGCTTTTTTTTGCGGGACAATTCGCCCCCTGTAGCCGCTGCCGCAGGCTGCGATAAGGCCGCAGGCCTTCAGCGATCTTGAGGACGCTACGGCCGTTCCGGCCGATCGCAGCCTGCGGCAGCGGCTACAGGAGCTTGCGCAGCATGATGACTATCAGGACAGCAATGATCTTCAGGACCGTGGCCCATGCATGAGCATCCGCTACAACGCTTTTTCAAATCCTTGCGCGAACGCCCGACCTTCGCCTGGGAGCGCTATCAGATGCGCGATGTGCTGGTGATCGACCATCCACTGTGCCAGGCGGTGTTCAGTCGCCAGGGCGCGCAGCTCCTGCACTTTCAGCCGACCGGGCAGAAGCCCTGGCTGTGGTGCGCGGCGAAGTGGCCGCAGGTCGGGGCGATCCGTGGCGGGGTGCCGGTGTGCTGGCCCTGGTACGGCCGTCACCCGAGCGAAAACGCCTGGCCGTCCCATGGCTGGGCCCGGCTGATCGACTGGAAGCTGCTCGACAGCCGCAGCGATGACGAGGGCGTGTACTTGCACTGGCAGTTGCAACTGTGCGACTGGCAGGTCGACCTGCACGCGCACCTGGGCGAAAGCCTGGACCTGCGCCTGAGCACCGAGCACCAGGACAGCCTGCCGTGCCAGCTGAGCCAGGCTTTGCACGCCTACTGGCGTATTGGCGACGTCGGTGAGGTAGCGCTGTCTGGGCTTGATGGCGCCGAGGGTTACGACCAGTTGAGCCGCCAGGCGTGCCGGCAAACGGGCGAGCTACGGGTCGATGGCGGCTGCCAGCGGGTGTTCCAGCATGAGGGCGAATTGCAGCTCAAGGACCATGCCTGGCAGCGCGAATTGCGCATCGACACCGGCGACACCGCCGACACCGTGGTCTGGCATCCGGGCAGCCGGCCGCTGCTGGGGGTGAGCTGGAACGAGGTGTCCGGGTTCGTCTGCGTCGAGGCGGCGGCGGGCGGCACCGACAGCCTGTGCCTGGCGCCGGGGGAGCGGGCGCATCTGAGCCTGCAGGCGCGAGCGGGGGCGTAGTGGCGGGTTGGCGGTGTGGCTGCTGCCGTCATCGCGGGCAATCGAGCGTCGACCGGCCGCTCCTACAGTTCGATGTGTTCCTGTAGGAGCGGCCAGGCGAAACTCAGTTGTACTCGTCGCCCACCGGATAACGGCTGGCGTTGAGGCTTTCCTTGATCTTGCGCAGGTGCGGCTGGAAGTCCACGCCGCGGCGCAGGGTCATGCCGGTGGCGAGGACGTCGAGCACGGTGAGCTGGATGATCCGCGAGGTCATCGGCATGTAGATGTCGGTGTCTTCCGGCAGCGGGATGTTCAGGCTCAGGGTACTGGCCTTGGCCAGCGGCGAGCCGGCGGCGGTCAGGCCGAGTACCGAGGCGCCGTTTTCCCGGGCGATGCGCGCCACTTCCACCAGCTCGCGGGTGCGCCCGGTGTAGGAGATGATCACGAACAGCTCGCCGGTGTGCGCCACCGAGGCGATCATCCGCTGCATCAGCACATCGGCATGGGCGGTCACCGCCAGGTTGAAGCGGAAGAACTTGTGCTGGGCATCTAGGGCCACCGGGGCCGAGGCGCCGAGGCCGAAGAAGTGGATCTGCCGGGCCTGGATCAGCAGGTCGACGGCGCGGCTGATCAGGTTCGGGTCCAGGGCCTGGCAGGCGCTGTCCAGGGAGGCGATGGCGCTGCCGAAGATTTTCTGGGTGTAGGCTTCGGGGTTGTCGTCGGCTTCCACCGCGCGGCTGACGTAGGCCGCGCCGCTGGCCAGGCTCTGGGCCAGTTGCAGCTTGAGTTCGGGGTAGCCGCTGACGCCGAACGAGCGGCAGAAACGGTTGACCGTCGGCTCGCTGACCGAAGCGGCCTGGGCGAGGGCAGCAATACTGAAGCGGGTCGCCTGCTGTGGGTTGAGCAGGATGACTTCGGCGACTTTACGTTCCGCCTTGTTCAATTCTTCAAGGCGATTCTGGATCTGTTCCAGAAGATTTCGCACGCGGTCCATTAGGGTTTTCCTGGTTCGGCAATGCAAAGGAAGCCGGTCTTAACCGGTCTTTGGCGGTGGCCTATCCTACTGATGGCTCCGACGGACCACCACTTCGAATCTATATTTTGCTAAAATGTTGTGGTTATTACTACATTTTCCCTTGAGTGATGCCTTGAAAAAAGGTATTTGTAGCTTAACTTGATAAAAGAACAAACATCATGCCTTCGATAACGGTTGAACCGTGCACCTTTGCCTTGTTCGGCGCGCTGGGCGATCTGGCGCTTCGCAAATTGTTTCCTGCCCTCTACCAACTCGATGGCGCCGGCCTGCTGCATGACGACACGCGCATTCTGGCCCTGGCCCGCGAGCCGGGCAGCGAACAGCAGCACCTGTCATTCATTGAAGCGCAATTGCGCAAGTATGTCGGTGCCAAGGAGATCGACGCAGCGGTGCTGGAGCGCTTCCTGGCGCGCCTGACCTACCTGCACGTGGACTTCCTCAAGGCCGAGGATTACCAGGCCCTGGCCGAGCTGGCCGGGCGCGAGCAACGCCTGATCGCCTATTTCGCCACGCCGGCGGCGGTGTACGGGGCGATCTGCGAGAACCTGTCGAAGGCTGGCCTGGCGGAAAACACCCGCGTGGTGCTGGAAAAGCCCATCGGTTCGGACCTGGAGTCGTCGCGCAAGGTCAACGACGCGGTGGCGCAGTTCTTCCCGGAGAACCGCATCTATCGCATCGACCACTACCTGGGCAAAGAGACGGTGCAGAACCTGATCGCCCTGCGTTTCGCCAACAGCCTGTTCGAGACCCAGTGGAACCAGAACTACATCTCCCACGTGGAAATCACCGTGGCCGAGAAGGTCGGCATCGAAGGCCGCTGGGGCTATTTCGACAAGGCCGGCCAGCTGCGGGACATGATCCAGAACCACCTGTTGCAACTGCTCTGCCTGATCGCCATGGACCCGCCCGCCGACCTCTCGGCCGACAGCATCCGTGACGAGAAGGTCAAGGTGCTCAAGGCCCTGGCGCCGATCAGCCCGGAAGGCCTGACCACCCAGGTGGTGCGTGGCCAGTACATCGCCGGGCACAGCGAAGGCAAGGCCGTGCCGGGGTACCTGGAGGAAGAGAATTCCAACACCCAGAGCGACACCGAAACCTTCGTCGCCCTGCGGGCCGACATCCGCAACTGGCGTTGGGCCGGGGTGCCGTTCTACCTGCGTACCGGCAAGCGCATGCCGCAGAAGCTGTCGCAGATCGTCATTCACTTCAAGGAGCCGTCGCACTATATCTTCGCCCCCGAGCAGCGCCTGCAGATCAGCAACAAGCTGATCATCCGCCTGCAGCCGGACGAAGGTATCTCCCTGCGGGTGATGACCAAGGAACAAGGCCTGGACAAGGGCATGCAACTGCGCAGCGGCCCGTTGCAGCTGAATTTTTCCGATACCTATCGCAGCGCGCGGATTCCCGATGCCTACGAGCGGTTGTTGCTGGAAGTGATGCGCGGCAACCAGAACCTGTTTGTCCGCAAAGATGAAATCGAAGCCGCGTGGAAGTGGTGCGACCAGTTGATCGCCGGTTGGAAGAAATCCGGCGATGCGCCCAAGCCGTATGCGGCCGGGTCGTGGGGGCCGATGAGCTCCATCGCACTGATCACGCGGGACGGGAGGTCGTGGTATGGCGATATCTAAATTGAAACTGCCCGCGGGCGTGCACGCCCACGAGTTCCATAGCCCGGCGCTGTTGGCCGAAGGCCTGGCGCTGAAGGTGGCCGGGCAACTGAGCCAGGCGATCCAGGTTCGCGGCGAAGCCACGCTGGTGGTGTCCGGCGGGCGCAGCCCGGTGGCGTTTTTCCAGCACCTGGCCAAGCAGCACCTGGACTGGTCCAAGGTGTTGATCACCCTGGCGGACGAGCGCTGGGTCCCGGTCGAACATGCCGACAGCAACGCCGGCCTGCTCAAGCGTTACCTGCTCCAAGGGCCGGCGGCCAAGGCGAAGTTCCTCAGCCTGTACAACGCCGCGGCGAACCTCGAACAGGCCGCGGTGCAGGCCGATCGTCTGCTGGCCGAGTTGTCGGCCATCGACGTGCTGATCCTGGGCATGGGCGACGACGGTCACACCGCCTCGCTGTTCCCCAACAGCCCGAACCTGGCCCAAGCCCTGCGGGCCGACGGCCAGCGGCGCTGCTGGCCGATGCTGGCGCCGAGCGTGCCGCATCAGCGCCTGAGCATGAGCCGCGCCTTGCTGGCCTCGGCCACGTACAGCGTGCTGTCGATTTCCGGTCAATCCAAATTGACCACCCTGAGTGCCGCACTGGCCGGTGACGATGTCGCCGCGATGCCGATTCGTGCCTTCCTGCAACCTCCGTTAGAGATTTACTGGTGCCCATGAGCCAAGGATCAGCCGCTATGACAATCCCACAACCGACCGTTTCCATGGCGGACAAAGTTGCCCTGATCGACAGCCTCTGCGCCAAGGCGCGGATTCTGCCGGTGATCACCATCGCCCGCGAACAGGACGTGCTGCCCCTGGCTGACGCCCTGGCCGCCGGTGGCCTGACCGCGCTGGAAGTGACCTTGCGCTCGCAGTTCGGCCTCAAGGCCATCCAGATCCTGCGCGAGCAGCGTCCGGAGCTGGTGACCGGTGCCGGCACCGTGCTCGATCGGCAGATGCTGGCCGCCGCCGAAGCCGCCGGTTCGCAGTTCATTGTCACCCCGGGCATTACCCGCGACCTGCTAGAAGCCAGTGTCGCCAGCCCGATTCCGCTGTTGCCGGGGATCAGCAATGCCTCCGGGATCATGGAGGGTTACAGCCTGGGCTATCGCCGCTTCAAGCTGTTCCCGGCGGAAGTCAGCGGCGGCGTGGCTGCGATCAAGGCCCTGGGTGGTCCGTTCGGCGAGGTGAAGTTCTGCCCGACCGGCGGTGTCGGCCCGGCCAATATCAAGAGCTACATGGCGTTGAAGAACGTGATGTGCGTCGGCGGTAGCTGGATGCTCGATCCCGAGTGGATCAAGAACGGCGACTGGGCGCGGATCCAGGAGTGCACGGCCGAGGCCCTGGCGCTGCTGGACTGACAGCTTTCCTGCTTTTTTCAAAGATTCGTTGGTGTGTTCTACGGCTTTACGGTGCGCTTGGTCGGTGCACCGTTTTTTTTGCCTGGAGAAAAGCTACCTGGCGACGCTGGGTCTTCTGTAGGAGCGCAGCTTGCGCGCGATGACGCCCGGGGCGGGCAACGCGATGGGATGCCCGTTACTGCCTGTAGCCGCTGCCGCAGGCTGCGATCGGCCGAAAGGCCGTAGCGTCATCTGGATCGCAGAAGGTCCTTCGGACCTGTCGCAGCCTGCGGCAGCGGCTACAGGTCATTCAACTGCCAGTTCGGTCAATGCCTCGACCAGCATCTGGATATCCGCGCTCGGCGTAGTAAAGCCCGGTGTCACCCGGATACAGGGCCCGCAACGCGAACCGCTGCGCGCCACGGTGAACAGGTTGTATTCCTGGAGCAGCCGCTCGGCCATCGCCTGCTGGTCCGGCTGGCGGGTGAAGCGAAACGAGGTGATGCCGCAATACAGCCGTGGATCGTCCGGGGTCATGACTTCAATGCCGGGCAGGTCGCGCACCTGGCTCACCCACAGGTCGCGCAGGTAATTCAGGCGTGCGCCCTTGAGGGCCGAGCCGCCCATGCCGCGGTGCTCCTCGAACACCCGGGGCAAGGTCAGCCAGGCCGGGATGTTCGGCGTGCCATACGGCGCCCGTGAGCGGATATCGTCCAGGGCATAACGTTGCTCGCCCATGTCCGGATCGATATCGGCCAGGCGTTGCGGGTCGATATAGACAAAACCCAGGCTCAGCGGCGCGCCAATCCACTTCTGCAGGTTATAGCCGGCGAACGCCACGCCCAGTTCACTGAGCTGGAAATCGACCTGGGCCAGGGCGTGGGCGCCGTCGAGGATGACGTCGATTCCCCGTTCGCGGGCATCCAGGGCGATGGCCTGGACCGGCAGTACCAGCCCGGTGCGGTGGGTGACGTGGGTCAGGGCCATCAGCTTCAGCCGAGGGTAGCGCTCGAAGGCCTCGCGATAGCTGCCCAGCAGGCTGTCGAAACTCGCCGGATGAGCATGCTCGATCTCGATGACCTCGACCCCGCGATGGCGCGCCAGCCAGCGCATGGCGCCCTTGACGCTGTCGTATTCCAGGTCGCTGATCAGCACCTGATCGCCCGGCTGGAGGCGGTTGTAGTTGCGAATCAGCGATTGCAGCGCCTCCGAAGCGCTGCGGGTGAGGGCGATGGCCTGGCGGTCGACGCCAACCAGCTCGGCCAATTGCTGTCGAATCTGCAAATTACCGATCTGTTCGAAATGCTGGCGCACATGCACCGAGTTGCTGCGGTTCACGAAGTCGATCTGGCGCTGGTATTCCTCGACCACGGCGCGGCTCATGCGCCCGAAATAGCCGTTTTCCAGGTTGATCGGCCCGGGTTCGACGTCATATCGGCGGGCAATCGCCAGCCAGTAATCTTCGTCGCGGGCGAGTTGGGCATTACATGGCATGGCGGTCTTCTTAATGACGGGGTTTGGGTTTGCCGTGTTTGGCGCGCAGCGGGTCCAGTAGATCGGAAAGGCCGTTGTGATCGATTTCCTGCATCAATGCCAACAGGCCGCCCAGCTCGCCGTGGGGGAAACCTTCGCGGGCGAACCAGTTCAGGTAGGGGCCGGGCAGGTCGGCGAGGATGCGGCCCTTGTACTTGCCGTAGGGCATTTCGCGGGTGACCAGAAGTTCAAGTTTTTCGGGATTCATGGCGGCTGTCTGTAGAGGTGACGAACACCTTGGAAAATACAGGCATTCTGCATGCAGGCCAAATGACAGATCATGCAAATAACGCGGATACAGAAAGCGGTAAAAAACTTAACTATTTGAAAATAATGTAAAAATTTTAACTCCAGGGCTGGCATGCAGGGTGCAACACCTATGACAACTCCCTCAACCTGGAAGGAATAGAAAATGACTGACATCAACAAAGAAGCGATTTCGATCCTCAACGACCTGATCGAAACCAGTAAGGACGGTCAGGAGGGGTTCAAGACCTGCGCAGAAGACATCAAGCAGCCTGAGCTCAAAGCGCTGTTCGTCAAGCGCTCCGCCGACTGCGCCACCGCCGCGGCCGAATTGCAGGCCAGCGTGCGTTCCATGGGCGGCGATCCGCAGACCTCCACCAGCGTCAGTGGCGACCTGCACCGCCGTTGGGTCGACCTCAAGTCCCTGGTGACCGGCAAGGACGAAGAAGCGGTGCTCAACGAAGCCGAGCGCGGCGAAGACCACGCCCTGAAGGCCTACAAGGATGCGCTGGAGAAAATCAGTAAACACAACCTGGTCGGCATTCGTGACCTGGTGGAGCGTCAGTACCATGGCGTACAGCGCAACCACGATCAGGTCAAAGCCTTGCGCAACCAGGCCCGCGCCCGTTCATAGCGGGCTAAACCTGTCAAAAACGCCAGCCTGCCTGGCGTTTTTTTGTGCCTTGAAATTAATGCTGGACGACTGATAGTTAGCTAGCTAATAATTTGCGGGCGTCATCTCTCGCTCCCGGGCATCTATCGTTGTTTTGTCCTTCCCAGGGTTCTTTCCGTGCGTATCACTTTGCAGGCGTTGTTCGCCCCCAATCTTGCGGCCGTGCAGTTCGCGATCAAGACCGTGCTCGGCGCCGGGCTGGCGTTGTGGTTGGCCATGCGTTGGGGCCTGCAGCAGCCGTCCTGGGCCCTGATGACGGCGATCATCGTCGCCCAGCCGCTGTCCGGGATGGTCCTGCAAAAGGGCATGGCACGGCTGGTGGGGACTTTGGTGGGAACCTGCATGTCGGTGCTGTTCATGGGGCTGTTCGCCCAGACACCGTGGCTGTTCCTGCTGGCCCTGGCGCTGTGGCTGGGGCTGTGCACCGCCAGTTCGACCCTGCTGCGCAGCGCCTGGTCCTATTCCTTCGTGCTGGCCGGCTACACCGTGGCGATCATCGCCTTGCCGGCGATCTCCCATCCGTTGTCGATCTTCGACCAGGCCGTGGCGCGCTGCACGGAAATTTCCCTGGGCATTATCTGCGCCACCGCCAGCAGCGCCTTGCTCTGGCCGATGCGGGTCGAGCGGCAGTTGACCGCCCAGGCGCGCAGCGCCTGGCAAAGCGGGATGCAGGCGGCGCGGGCGACCCTGGCCGGCGATGCCCTGGCGCGCAAGGGCCTGCTGGAAATCCTCGGGCGCATCGTCGCCGTGGACTCCCAGCGCGAACATGCCTGGTTCGAAGGTCCGTCGGGGCGGCAGCGGGCGCGGGCGATCAGCGGCCTGAGCCAAAAGCTGCTGATGCTGCTGCGGATCTCCCGTTCGGTACGCCGGCAATGGAAGCAATTGGACCAGGCCGAGGCGCAGCAACTGGCGCCGTGGATGGAGCAAGTGCAGCACGCCCTGGCGGCCATGGACAAACCGACCTTGCAGGCGTTGCGACCGCAGTTGCTGGACGCTTCCCATGACTCGGCGATCAGCTCGGCGCAAAGCTATTGCCTGGCCCGTTTCACCCTGTTGCTGGATACCGCCCTGGCCGCCGGCGAGGCGCTGCGGGCGGTGGAGGAGGGCAAGGCGCCGGTGGAGCAGCCCGCCACCCTGAGCCCCCATCGCGATCTGTCGCTGGCGCTGCTGTTTGGCGCGCGCAGCGCCCTGGCTTTCCTCACCGTGGCCTGCTTCTGGCTGGCCACGGCCTGGCCGGCGGCCTCCGGGGCGATGCTGCTGACCTGCGTGGTGTGCGGCCTGTTCGCCAGTCGCGAAAACGGCGCGCAGATCGGCATGAGTTTCATGCGCGGCATCTTCCTGGCGATTCCGGCGGCCTTCATGGTCGGGCAGATCCTGCTGCCGCAGTGGAGCAGTTTCGCCCTGCTGGCGATGGCCATGGGCGTGCCGTTGTTTTTCGGCGCGCTGGGCATGGCCAAACCACAGATCGGCGCCACGGCGACCTCGTTCTGCCTGCACTTCGTGGTGCTGATTTCACCGCAGAACCCGATGACGTTCGACGTCGCGAATTTCTTCAACAGCGCCCAGGCGATGGTGCTCGGCGTAGGCGCCGCGGTGTTGGCGTTTCACCTGCTGATCCTGCGCGACCCGGCCTGGCATGGGCGGCGCCTGCTGGCGGCGACCCTGCAGGATCTGGTGCGCTTGACCCGGCGCAATCTGCGCGGCGCGGAAAGCTGGTTCGGCGGGCGCATGGCCGATCGCCTGCTGCAACTGGCGCGGCATTACCCGGAATTGCCGGAACAGGCGCGCAGCCGCTGGGACGATGGCCTGCTGGGCCTGGATATCGGCGATGAACTGATGCATTTGCGGTTGAGCCTGGCGGTAGCCCAGGTGCCCGCGGATGCTTCGCAGCGAAGTTATTTCGAGCATCTGGAACAGGTGCTGGAACAAGGGCCGGCCGCCGGTCGCGACGATGCGCTGGCTGACGCCAGCACGGCCTTGCTCGAGGCCCTGGGCAGCCAACCGCCGAGCGATGCGTTGAAGCTGGCCCAGGGTGCGGTGGTGCAGTTGCAGAAGAGCTGGCGCACCTGGTGCCGGCAGCAGGAGGAAAACCATGGGGCTGCGTGAGTGGTCGCTGGGCGGAGTGTTGCTCAGCCCGTTTCTGATTTATGTGGTGCTGGCGCTGGTGCTGACCGGGGTGTTGCGCATGCTGTTGCGCGCAACGCCTCTGGGGCGCTGGATCTGGCACGAAGCACTGTTCGATGTGGCCTTGTACGTCTGTGTCCTGACGTTGGTCACTGTCGTACTCGGACCTTTATAAGGAGTTGTTCATGCGTGCCTCCGTGCGTATCGCTTTTACTTTGTGCCTGGTGGCTGCGGCGCTGTTTGCCGGCTTTCATCTGTGGCAGTACTACATGCTCACGCCCTGGACCCGGGATGCGCGGATTCGCGCCGACGTGGTGATAGTCGCCCCCGATGTGTCGGGCTGGGTGCGTGAACTCAAGGCCTATGACAACCAGGCGGTGAAGGCCGGCGACCTGTTGCTGAGCATCGACCGCGACCGCTTCGAGGCGGCACTGGAAAAGGCCCAGGCGGTGGTGCAGACCCGCCAGCAGCAACTCAGCCTGAAAGAGCACGAAGCCAGCCGCCGGGCCAGCTTAGGCCCGCAGGCGATCAGCGCCGAGCTGCGGGAAAACGCGCAGATCAATGCCGGGGTGGCCCGTGGCGAGCTGCGCCAGGCCCAGGCCGATGCCAAGGTCGCCGAACTCAACCTGGCACGCAGCCAGGTCCGCGCACCGCGCAGCGGGCACATCACCAACCTGCGCCTGGCCGAAGGCAACTATGTGAACGCCGGGCAATCGGTGATGGCCCTGATCGACGATTCGACGTTCTACGTGCAGGCCTATTTCGAGGAAACCAAACTGCCGCGGATCAAGGTCGGCGACCCGGTCAAGGTGTGGCTGATGAGCGCTGGAGAAGCCTTGCAGGGGCATGTGGAAAGCATCAGCCGCGGCATCACCGACCGCAACGCCACGCCGGACGGGCAACTGCTGGCGGAGGTGGAACCGACCTTCAACTGGGTGCGCCTGGCGCAGCGGATTCCGGTGCGCATCAGGCTCGACAAGGTGCCCGAAGGCGTCAACCTGAGCGCCGGGATGACGGCGAGCGTTCAGGTGGAGGAGGGGGGGCGCTAATCCCGTCTGTAGCCGCTGCCGAGCCTGCGAGGCTGCGCCAGCGGCTACAGGGCGGTTCAGCCGATATTGATGGCCGGCAAGGTCGGCAGGGTGACGGTCTGCTGTTTGCGTGGGGCGAGGATTTCGGCTTCGCCGTCCACCACCAGCTCATCGCGCTGGTTGAACACGCGGGTGGCGATACGCACGCGGAACTTCGGCAGTTTTTCGAGGATTTCCAGGCGCACGGTCAGGGTGTCGCCGATCTTCACCGGCTTCTGGAAGCTCATCTGCTGGCCGATATAGATGGTGCCCGGCCCAGGCAGCTCGCAGGCCACCGCGGCGCTGATCAGCGCACCGCTGAACATGCCGTGGGCGATACGCTCCTTGAACATGCTGGCGGCGGCGAATTCGGCGTCCAGGTGCACCGGGTTGTGGTCGCCGGACATGGCGGCGAACAGTTGGATGTCACGCTCTTCCACATGCTTGCTGTAGCTGGCGGTCTGGCCGACTTCGAGGGCTTCATACGGGGTGTTGGTAACCTGGGTCATCTCTCTCAAGTCCTGTGCTGAGCGTTGATTGGCATATCGATTTGAAACAGGGTCATTCAGTCTTCGGCGGTCGGCGATGCCGCAGGGCCTGGTCGAGCCAGGCCAGTACATCGGCCGTCACTTCGTCGCGGTTGCTTTCATTGAACAATTCGTGCCGCGCCTGCGGATAGATAGTGAGCTGCAGGCACTGGCTGCCGGCCTCGCGCAGAGCACCGGCCAGATCCTTGAGACGTATGCCATTGCTCACCGGATCACATTCCCCGCCGATCACCAGCAATGGCAGGCCCGGATCGATCTGGGCCAGGTTGGAGGCCTTGCTGATTTGCTGCAGGCCACCCAGCAGGTCGACCCACAGCTGGTTGCTGCAGCGAAAGCCGCAGAGCGAGTCATGGGCGTATTTGTCGACTTCGTCGGGGTCGCGGCTGAGCCAGTCGAAGGCGGTGCGGTTGGGCTTGAAGGCCTTGTTGAACGAGCCGAAGGACAGCCATTCGATCAACGCGCTGCGTCCCAGGGGCCCCTGGCGCCAGCGTTCGAAGCGGGCGATCTGGCGGGCCGCGCGGTACAGCGCCACCGGCTGGAAATTCGAGCCGCTGAGGATCGCCCCGTCGAGGCTGGCGCTGTGGTGCAGCAGGTAGGCCTGGGCGATGTAGCTGCCCATGCTGTGGCCCAGCAGCACGATCGGGGTTCCCGGGTGCTGCTGGCCGATGTGCTGGTTGAGGCTGGCCAGGTCGCCGACCACCTTGCACCAGCCGTCATCGTCGGCCAAGTGCCCGAGTACCCCGTGCTCGGCGGTCTTGCCGTGGCCGCGCAGGTCCAGCGCATAGACTCCGTAGCCTTCATTGCACAGCGCCTGTGCCAGCCTGGCGTAGCGCCCGCTGTGTTCGGCCATGCCGTGGACCAGCAGGATCACGGCCTTGAGCGGGGCCGCCGGGAGCCACTGGTTGACGTAGAGCTGGCTGTGGTCGCTCGCGGTCAGCCAGAAAGAGTGGTGGATCATGGCGATTCCTTTGCACGGGGTCTTTGCACGGGGTCGTTGCATTGTATAGCTCATCGTCGCGGCCCCGTCCGATCCGCGCGCGCCATGGCGGCAAGATTCACGTTATCAATGACGCGCCCGGCCTTATTTGCCCTATCCGCCATAGCTGCTAACGTCCGCAGAGCCCCGCCTTTCGTAGCGTCAGAGAAGCGGCCCGGACAGCTCAGGTTAAAGAGGACAAGAACAATGCAGCCTGATTTCTGGAATGACAAACGCCCGGCCGGAGTGCCCACCGATATCGATCTGGGTGCCTACAAGTCGGTGATCGAGGTGTTCGAGCGTTCCTGCAAGAAATTCGCCGACCGCCCGGCCTTCAGCAACATGGGCGTGACCATGACTTACGCCGAGCTGGAACGCTACAGCGCGGCCTTTGCCGGTTATCTGCAGAGCAGCACCGACCTGGTGCCGGGCGATCGTATCGCGGTGCAGATGCCCAATGTCCTGCATTACCCGATCGCCGTGTTCGGCGCCTTGCGCGCCGGGCTGATCGTGGTCAACACCAACCCGCTGTACACCACCCGGGAAATGCGCCACCAGTTCAAGGATTCCGGAGCGCGGGCCCTGGTGTACATGAACCTGTTCGGGCAGAAGGTCGAGGAGGTGCTGCCCGATACCGATATCCAGTTCCTGATCGAGGCGAAGATGGGCGACCTGATGCCGTCCGCCAAGGGCTGGCTGGTCAATACCCTGGTCGACAAGGTCAAGAAGATGGTGCCGGCCTATCGCTTGCCCCAGGCCGTTTCCTTCAAGAGCGCGCTGCGCCTGGGCCGTGGCCAGCCGATCAAGCCTTTGAGCGCCCGCCTGGACGACGTCGCCGTGCTGCAATACACCGGCGGCACCACGGGGCTGGCCAAGGGCGCGATGCTGACCCACGGTAACCTGGTGGCCAACATGCAGCAGGCCCGTGCCTGCCTCGGGCAACTGGGGCCGGACGGTCATCCGCTGCTGCGTGAAGGCCAGGAGGTGATGATCGCGCCGCTGCCGCTGTACCACATCTATGCCTTCACCGCGAACTGCATGTGCATGATGGTCACCGGCAACCACAACGTGCTGATCACCAACCCGCGGGACATCGGCGGTTTCATCAAGGAGCTGCAGCAGTGGCGCTTCTCGGCGCTGCTGGGGCTGAACACGCTGTTCACCGCGCTGATGGATCATCCCGAGTTCAAGAACCTCGACTTTTCCAATCTCAAGCTCACCAACTCCGGGGGCACGGCGCTGGTCAAGGCCACCGCCGAGCGCTGGACGCAGGTGACCGGTTGCCGCATCACCGAAGGCTACGGCCTGACCGAAACCTCGCCCGTGGCCTGCACCAACCCTTACGGCGACCAGTCGCGCCTGGGCTCGGTGGGCTTGCCGGTGCCGGGCACTACCCTCAAGGTCATCGACGATGAGGGCGTCGAGCAGCCGCTGGGCGAGCGCGGCGAACTGTGCATCAAGGGGCCGCAGATCATGAAAGGCTACTGGCAGAAGCCGGAGGCCACCGAGGAGGTGCTGGATGCCGAGGGCTGGTTCAAGTCCGGCGATATCGCGGTGATCGATCCGGATGGCTTCGTGCGCATCGTCGATCGCAAGAAGGACATGATCATCGTCTCGGGTTTCAACGTGTACCCCAATGAAATCGAGGACGTGGTGATGGCCCACCCGAAAGTCGCCAACTGCGCGGTGATCGGCGTGCCGGACGAGCGTTCGGGGGAGGCGGTGAAGCTGTTCGTGGTGGCCCGCGAGTCAGGGGTCAGCCTCGAAGAGCTGAAGGCCTACTGCAAGGAAAACTTCACTGGCTACAAGGTGCCGAAACACATCGTGCTGCGTGAGTCGTTGCCGATGACGCCGGTAGGCAAGATCCTGCGCCGGGAGTTGCGCGACATCGCCTGATGTTTCACCGCATGTAACAGTCCCGCGCTATAGCGCGGCTATCGCGAGCAAGCTCGCTCCTACAGGGATCCGTACACTTCCTGTAGGAGCGAGCTTGCTCGCGATGCTTTTGAAGGGTCGAAAAGCCCATTCCAGAGCCTTGCATGGCTAGATAGAATTTTTACTCTAAAAATGACTATTGAATATTCTTGAGTCACTAAAGTGACTGTTTAGGCCGATTTTGGCTCTAGGCGGCCTTTGGCAAAGCTGCTACTCTCGGCGCGCTTTGTGACTTCTCGGCCTATGTAGACAGCCAGACTCACCAACAATAGACATCAATAAAAAACACACACAAATAATAATCGCATCAAATGCGCTGACGAATTCGCGTTGCTGAGGAGTGGGCTTCCATGATCCAAGACTTTTGGAAGGATAAGTACCCAGCTGGGATTGCTGCCGATATCAATCCAGACGAGTATCCGAATATTCAGGCGGTGTTGAAGCAGTCCTGCCAACGTTTTGCCAACAAACCGGCCTTTAGCAACCTCGGCAAGACACTCACCTACGGTGAGCTGTACGAACTGTCCGGTGCTTTTGCCGCGTACCTGCAACAGCATACCGATTTGCAACCCGGCGATCGAATCGCCGTGCAACTGCCCAACGTCCTGCAGTACCCGGTCGCGGTATTCGGCGCCATCCGCGCCGGCCTGATCGTGGTCAACACCAACCCGCTGTACACCGCGCGGGAAATGGAACACCAGTTCAACGACTCCGGCGCCAAGGCCCTGGTCTGCCTGGCCAACATGGCGCACCTGGCCGAAGCCGTGGTGCCCAAGACCGGCGTCAAGCATGTGATCGTCACCGAAGTGGCGGACCTGCTGCCACCGCTCAAGCGCCTGCTGATCAACAGCGTCATCAAGTACGTGAAGAAGATGGTGCCGGCCTATCACCTGCCCAAGGCCGTCAAGTTCAACGACGTGCTGAGCCAGGGCCACGGCCAGCCGGTCAAGGACGCCAACCCGGCCAGCAGCGATGTCGCCGTGCTGCAATACACCGGCGGCACCACCGGCGTGGCCAAGGGCGCGATGCTGACCCACCGCAACCTGGTGTCGAACATGCTGCAGTGCAAGGCGCTGATGGGCTCCAACCTCAATGAGGGTTGCGAGATCCTGATCACCCCGCTGCCGCTGTACCACATCTATGCCTTCACCTTTCATTGCATGGCGATGATGCTGATCGGCAACCACAACATCCTGATCAGCAACCCGCGCGACCTGCCGGCGATGGTCAAGGAACTGTCGAAGTGGAAGTTCAGCGGTTTTGTCGGCCTCAACACCCTGTTCGTCGCTCTGTGCAACAACGAAGCCTTCCGCAAGCTGGATTTCTCGGCGCTGAAAGTCACCCTGTCCGGCGGCATGGCGCTGCAACTGGCGGCGGCCGAGCGTTGGAAAGACGTGACCGGTTGCCCGATCTGCGAAGGTTACGGCATGACCGAAACCAGCCCGGTGGCCACCGTCAACCCGATCCAGAATATCCAGATCGGCACTATCGGCATCCCGGTGCCGTCGACCCTGTGCCGGATCATTGATGACGCTGGCACCGAGCTGCCCCTGGGCGAAATCGGCGAGCTGTGCGTCAAGGGCCCGCAGGTCATGAAGGGCTACTGGCAGCGCCAGGAGGCCACCGACGAGGTGATGAGCGACGGCTGGCTGAAGACCGGCGATATCGCGCTGATCCAGCCTGATGGCTACATCCGCATTGTCGATCGCAAGAAAGACATGATCCTGGTGTCCGGTTTCAACGTTTATCCGAACGAGCTGGAAGACGTGCTGGCGGGCCTGCCGGGCGTGTTGCAGTGCGCGGCGATCGGCGTGCCGGACGAGAAGTCGGGCGAGTCGATCAAGATCTTCATCGTCGCCAAGCCGGGCGTGACCCTGACCAAGGAGCAGGTGATGGAGCACATGCGCGCCAACGTCACCGGCTACAAGGTGCCCAAGGCCGTCGAGTTCCGCGATGCGCTGCCGACCACCAACGTCGGCAAGATCCTGCGTCGCGAATTGCGCGACGAAGAGCTGAAGAAACTGGGCGTGAAGAAGTAACACACCAGGCAAACAAAAAGCCCCGCATCCGCGGGGCTTTTTATTGGGCGCTATCGCCTCAATTCCCTGTAGGAGCGAGCTTGCTCGCGATTGCGTTCTTCCAGTCGCCATCTCAATGGCTGACAGACCGTAATCGCGAGCAAGCTCGCTCCTACAAGGGCCTGTTTACTGCTGGAACTGCGCGAAGTTCACACCGGTGCCGGCGGGGCGTACGTCCTTGAGGAACGAGTCCTTGTCGGCGCTCAGTTCCAGGCTCAGGGCCGCCTTGCGCTTGCCGGCGTTGCGTACCACCAGGCCTTCGAGCTTCTCCCGCAGGAACAGGGTCGGCACTTTCAGGTGCAGCAACTGGTCGGTGCTTGGGGTGTACAGCAGCAGGTGGACCCATTCGTACTGCCCGATGGCCAGGCGGCCGACCGGCAGATCGAACCACCAGATATTGCGGCTGCGGCTCAGTTCCGCGAAGTGGCAGTTGTTGACGCCCAGCACCGCACCGCCCAGTTCCTGGTTCCGGCGGGCGATGGCCAGCTTTTTATCGAGTTTCATAACATTCCTACGGGATTGGATCTTCAGCGCAGTGCCTGAATACGTTGCGCATTCTCGTGGGTTGGTCGCCAAACATAAAGCGCAACCTGCGTGCGGCGGGCAAATAAGGCGATGAAATGCCCCGCCGAAAATAATTGAAACTCCGCGCAAGGGCCTTGGGTCAACCTCAGGGCATGACCCCCAACCCTCGATTGTTCTACGGATTTATGGATCTACGGAGAAACACCATGGGCAGCACAGCGGACAAGGCAAAAGGCCTGGCCAACGAGGCCGTTGGTCATATCAAGCAAGGTGTCGGCAAAGCGACTGATAACGATCGGTTGGAAACCGAAGGCAAGATTCAGGAAAAGAAAGGCGAAGCGCAGCAAGCCCTCGGCAAGGCCAAGGATGCGTTGAAAAAGACCATCGACAAGGCCTGATTCACTGGCTCGCACTGCGACACGACGGCCATCCGCGGATGGCCGTTTTTACATCGGCCATGGCACCAAAACAGGACGAAACGGTTCAAAATCGCCAAACTAGGCTAGTTTGTTGTACAAAACGGCCCCTGAGTCGCCACCGACCCTGAATTCTTGCGGCGAAAGGAGACGCTATGTTCTTGCCGAATTTGAAAGGCCTGCCCCTGCATCGTGTGCTGGTGCGCACGGTCACTGAGTTCATCGACGATGAAATGTCGACCTACGCCTCGGCACTGGCCTATCAGATGCTGTTTTCGTTGTTCCCCTTCATCCTGTTCCTGATCGCCTTGATCGGTTTCCTGCACCTGCCGGACTTCTTCTCCTGGTTGCGCCTGCAATCGGAACTGGTGTTGCCGCCCCAGGCGCTGGAGCAGGTCAACCCGGTGATCGACCAGTTGCAGCAATCCAAGGGCGGCCTGCTGTCGGTGGGTATCGTGATTGCCCTGTATACCGCCTCGGCCGGCGTGCGGCTGATGATGAGCGCGATGAACGCCGCTTATGACGTGGTGGAAAAGCGCCCGTTGTGGAAACGTTTTCCGCTGTCGATTTTCTACACCATCGGTATCGCCGGCATGCTCCTGGCGGCCGCGGCCTTGATGGTGCTCGGGCCGCAGGTGATGGGCTGGATCGCCGCGCAGGTCGGCCTGGAAGACTTCATCGTCACGGTCTGGACCATCCTGCGCTGGCCGGTGATCGTGATCCTGATGATGGTCGCCGTGGCGCTGATCTACTACGTGATGCCCGACGTGAAGCAGGAGTTCCGGTTCATCACCCCGGGCTCGGTGCTGGCGGTGGTGGTGTGGATCATCGCCTCGTTGGGCTTCGCCTTCTACGTGAAGACCTTTGCCAACTACAACGCCATGTATGGCAGTATCGGAGCGATCATCGTCCTGCTGCTGTACTTCTATATTTCCTCGGCGGTGCTGTTGCTGGGGGCCGAGATGAATGCGGCGATCGAGCACATGTCGTCCGACGGCAAGAACCCTGGAGAAAGGGGGCCCGGCGAGCACGACGAACCCAAACAACACGTATCGGGACTGGGCCGGGACCACTCGCTCAAGCCGACCACTGACGAAGTCTGATCATGATCCGTGAAATCCTCAAAATGGGTGACGAGCGCCTGCTGCGCATCGCGCCACCGGTGCCGCCCGAGATGTTCGACAGCCCCGAGCTGTGGCAACTGATCGACGACATGTTCCAGACCATGGAAAGCGTCGGCGGGGTCGGCCTGGCCGCGCCGCAGATCGGCGTCGACCTGCAACTGGTGATCTTCGGTTTCGAGCACAGCGAGCGTTACCCGCAAGCCGAGGCCGTGCCGCAGACCATCCTGATCAATCCGCTGATCACGCCCTTGAGCCCGGTGCTGGAAGAAGGCTGGGAAGGCTGCCTGTCGGTGCCGGGGCTGCGCGGCGCGGTCGAGCGCTATCAGCACATTCGCTACGAAGGCGTCGACCCCAGGGGCGAGCCGATCGTGCGGGTAGCCTCGGGTTTCCATGCGCGGGTGGTGCAGCATGAATGCGATCACCTGATCGGCCGCCTGTACCCGTCGCGGATCCGCGACTTCAGCAAGTTCGGTTTTACCGAAGTGATGTTCCCCGACCTCGCTCCCCACGCCGACGATTGAAACAGACAGCCTGAAGCGTCGGTTTCATAGACCTGCCGGAGGCCGGTTTGTCGCCGAGGCGGGCACGCGCTCCAGGGCCCGCGATCACACCCTGTCGCGGGTCGAGCTGACCAAAGGATCGATGCCCATGGCGATCAGGCTCTTGCTCCTGCGATAACGCTCCAGGCGATCCGCCAGGGCCTGGGGCAGAGCGGGGGCGGTGGCAAAGCCCATGCGTTCGTACAGGGCTTGCAGGTCCGGATGACAAAACAGCCACAGCGGCCCCGGCAGCTGCGCGCGTGCCCGTTCGACCAGCATCGCGGCAATGCCCTGGCCGCGATGGGCCGGGTCGACGAACAGCCCGGTCAGCCAGTGGCCCTGGGCGATGGGCGTGAGGTTCAGCCCGGCAATGATCGCTCCGCGTTTCGCCACCCATGATTGCCCTTCCCCGGCCGCGCGCATTGGCGAATTGTGGGCGCGATAGAACTTGTTCAGCAGCGGTCGCAGGGTGTCGGCAAGCAGCAGGTATTGGGTGTCGGGCATGGGTTTTCGCAGGGTGGGCCGGGGCGGTGATTATAAAAGTACGAAGTGCGCGGGATAGGTGTATACCAGATGAACGATCCCCTGCGAGTGGAGTGTGCATCATGTCCAAAGGTATGAATGCCAAAAAGACGGCGAAGAAAAAACCCAGCCGGACCGCCGATGAAAAGCGCGCGGACAAGAAAGCCAAGAAGATCGAGCACAATATTTTCGGTCATTGATCCCCTGCGAAGCCCGCCCCGCGGGCTTCTTTGTTTTTGCTTCTAAGTAAATAACCCATCGATCTGCAAGTTTTCCCCTTCTCGTTGCACAGAACAGCAAGACGCCGAAGGTTCGCCCCTCGGCCAGCCCCTGTCCTGAGTAGCGCCATGGCCCATTACTTTGATCCGCTGCACCGCGAACAAATCGACACCCTGCGCCAGAGCTTCAGCGCCCGCACCGAATGGCCCACCTGGCTGTTGCTGATCGGCACCAGCGCCAGCTGGTTCGCCGTGCTGCTGGCCAGCCCGCTGCTGGGGCTGTGGCCCAGTACCTTGTTGCTGATTCCGATCCTGGTGCTGTGGCTGTCGGTGCAGCACGAGCTGCTGCACGGTCATCCCACGCGCTGGCTGTGGCTGAACAAGCTGCTGGGTTATGCGCCGTTTGCCGTCTGGTACCCCTATACCCTCTACCGCGACAGCCACCTGCAGCATCACCGTGATGAAGACCTGACCCTGCCCGGTCGCGACCCGGAGAGCCGTTACCTGGGCCAGCGGCAATGGCACAGCCGTTCGCTGTTCGAGCAGGGCCTGCACTGGCTGAACAAGACCCTGCTGGGGCGGCTGCTGCTCGGCGCGCCCCTGGCCTTGCTGGCGCTGGCGCGGGAGGAAGGGGCGCGCCTGCGCCAGGGGCAACGCCAGGCCTGGCTGATGTGGCTGACCCATGGTGCGCTGACCCTGCTGATGCTGGCCTTTATTGCCCGCTACAGTGTGTTGCCGGTCTGGCATTACCTGCTGCTGGTGAGCGTGCCGGCGCTGTCGGTGGCGATGGTCCGTTCCTACTACGAACACCGTCCCCATGCCCGGGTGGAGCAGCGCACGGTGCTCAACGAAGCGGCGTGGCCCTGGAGCTGGCTGTTCCTGCACCTCAACCTGCACCTGGTGCACCATGATTTGCCCGGGTTGCCGTGGTATTGCCTGCCACGGGCCTATCGGCAGCGCCGCGAACAATGGCAGGCGCGCAGCGGTGGCTTTGTGGTGCAGGGGTATGGCGAGCTGTTGCGGCGCCATGCCCTCAAGCCGATTGATAGCCCGGAACATCCCTTCGCCCTGTAGTCGTGCCCGAAGAGCCTGAACCATGACCGCTTGTTATGCCGAACTGCTGATGTACGTCGCCCCCGAGCCGGTGCGCCAGGCCAATGAGCAGTGGCTGGCGGCGATCCTGCAGCGCCTCGAAGGTGACCGGCTCGATGCCCGGGAACTGGACCTGATGCAGCTGTGGCTGTCGCCGCGCCTGCTGCTGACCCAGACCTGCGGTTACCCGCTGATGACCGCCCTGCGCGGCCAGGTCCGGGTCATCGGCCGGCCACGTTACGAGCTGCCGGACAGCACCGCCGGCAATCATTGCAGCCTGCTGCTCGGTCGCGACGACGACCTGCGCCGGACCTTGCAGGCTCTGCGGGGCAGTCGCGGGGTGATCAACGGCGAAGACTCCAACAGCGGCATGAACCTGCTGCGCCAGCGCCTCGCGCCGCTGCAGCGCGACGGCCGGTTTTTCGCCAGTGTCGGCATCAGCGGCAGCCACCGGGAAAGCCTGCGCTGGCTGCGCGAAGGATGGGCCGACCTGGCCGCCATCGACAGCGTGACCTTCGCCTACCTGGCGCGTTATGCCGAGGAGGAGGTGGCCGGCCTGCGGGTGATCGCCCGCAGCGCCTTCAGCCCGACCCTGCCCTATATCGGGGTGGCCGGCCTTGGCGAGGAACAGGCCGAAGGCATTCGCGCGGCGATGAACCAGGCGCTGGTGGCACTGCCCGCGGTGGCCGAAACCTTGGGGCTGCGCGAGGTGCTGCCGGCCACCGAGGCGGACTACCAGATCCTGCTCGACTATCAGCGCGAAGCTGAAGAACTGGGTTACGCGCGGCTACGGTGATGCCTTCGACCCTATCGCGAGCAATCGCTCCTACGGTCTGTGCATACCCTGTAGGAGCGAGCTTGCTCGCGAAAAAAACCATCAGGCGCTATGTTTTTTTAATTCCTTAAGATTCTATAAAAATGAAATTTAAATATTATTAAAGAATAAGCCTTCCTTGTTAGGATCGCCGCACCGGAACACCGGACATACCGCGCAACCTTCTTCATTGGAGCCACTATGTCCGGCGCCGACACCACCCACAGCGACTATGTGGGCGGCCTGTTCCGCAGTCATTACGACTGGCTGTGCAACCGCCTGCGTTACCACCTGCACCACTCCCTGGATGCCAGCGCCGAAGACATTGCCGCCGATACCTTCGTCCAGCTGTTGAGCAGGCCCGAAGTGCTGCCGATCCGTCAGCCACGGGCCCTGCTGACCACCATTTCGCAACGCCTGGTGTATCAGCTGTGGCGCCGCCGCGACCTGGAGCGGGCCTACCTCGATGCCTTGCAGCATGACGAGGAAACCGTGCAGCCCTCGCCCCAAGACCTGGCGCAGATGCTCGAGGCGCTGGAAGCCATCGACCGCCTGCTCGACGGCCTGCCGGCCAAGGTCAGGGCGACCTTCCTGCTGTCCCAGGTCAACGGCCTGACCTACTCGCAGATCGCCGAGCAACTGGGCATTTCGCAACGTTCGGTCAGCGACTACATGACCCGGGCCGTCCAGCGCTGTCTGCGCCTGAGCCTGGAATGACATGAGCCGCGAACCGAGTCGGGAACAGCTGATCGACGATGCCACCCGCTGGTGGGTGCTGATGAATTCGGGGCAGGCCAGCGAGGCCGAGCGTCGTGCCTACCAGCGCTGGCGCGACGCGGATCCGCGGCACGAGCAGCTGTGTCGCCAGCTGGAAACCCGCCTTGGGGTGTTCCAGGTGCCGATTGCCCAGGGCGTCGATGGCGAGCTGTTGCAGCGGGCGCTGAACGTGCCGAGCAGTCGGCGCAAGGTGCTGCAGCGGGCCTTGCTCGGCGCCGGGGTGGTCCTGGGCGCCGGTGCGCTGGTCAGCCAGCGTGGCCTGCCTTTGGCCGAGCTGACCGCGGACCTGCACACCGGCACCGGCCAGCGCCAGTCGCTGACCCTGCCGGACGGCAGCGAGTTGCGCCTGAATGCCCGGAGCGCGGCGAACATCGATTTCGATCGCCAGCGTCGGGTAGTGCATTTGCTGGACGGCGAAGTGCTGCTGAACCTGGCCAGCGATCCGGCCCGACCGTTTTTCATCCACACCGCGCAGGCGCGGATCCAGGCCACGGGCAACCGCTTATTGGTGCGCGAACGCGATGGCCAGGGGCATGCCACGGCCCTCAACGGCCCCTTGGACATCGCCGCGGGCGGTGGCGAGCGCCTGCAATTGCCCGGTGGCCATGAGGTGGCCTACGACGCCTTGCATTTCGGCCCGGTGCGCCCGAGCCGTGGCAGTGCCACGGCCTGGGTCGACGGCTTGCTGGAGCTGCGCGACACGCCGCTGTCGGAGGTGGTCGAGGCACTGCGCCCGTATCGACGCGGGGTGTTGCGCCTGGATCCGGCCATCGCCGGGTTGCGGGTCAGTGGCCTGTTCCGCCTGGACAACCCGCAACAGATCCTCGACAGCCTGGCCCGCACCTTGCCGATCCGCGTCACCCGCCATACCGAGCTGTGGGTGACCCTGAGTGCCACCTGAACCTGCTTCTGTAGGAGCGAGGCTTGCCCGCGATGGCGGTTTTCCTGGCCCACCGCATTGGCTGCATCGCGCGCAAGCTGCGCTCCTACAGAAGCATTGGCCTGCGCCGCTTGCGGTGGTTCTAAGGCCATAACCAAACGATCTGCAAGTTTTCCCCCGGCCGTTGCACATCACTCCCGTAAACGCTGCGGGGAGCAGCGTTGTTGGATGCTTTTGGGGGAGAGAGTCATGTTGCCTATATCCACAACCGTGCAGCGTCGTTCGCGCCTGGCCTTGGCCATCGGCCCCTTGGCCGCGGTGTTTTTCACGGGCGCCCAGGGGGCCGACGCCGCCCGGCAGCAATATCACCTGGCACCCGGTCCGCTGGACGAGGTGCTGCTGAGCATCAGCCGGCAAAGCGGCCAGGTGATTTCCTTTACCCCGCAGCTGGGCAGCTACTCTTCGGCCACGGTCGACGGTTCGTTGTCCGCCGAGCAGGCGGTGGCGGCCGCCTTGCGCGGCACCGGCCTGCAACTGCAAGTCAGCCCGGATGGCGCGTTCATCATCAAGGAAGGCCCGCAACCGGCGAGCTCGGCTGGCAGCAGGGTCAAGGCCGAGGCCAGCGAAGCCGCGGCGCCGACCCTCGACCGGGTGGTGGCCATCGGTACCCGGCGCAGCGACGCCACGGCCCTGACCAGCGCGGCGCCGGTGGACGTGATCAACAGCGAAGAGCTGGTGCAGACCGGCGCCACCAGCCTCAACCAGGCGCTGTTCCAACTGCTGCCGTCGTTCAACTTTCCGCAGAACCAGAGCGCCACCCGCGGGCAGAACCCCAAGGGCGCTTCCCTGCGCGGGCTGTCGCCGGACCAGACCCTGGTGCTGATCAACGGCAAGCGTCGGCATGCCTCGGCGGTGGTCAACATCTCCGGCGGCGTGCCGTTCATTGGCGCGCAGCCGGTGGACCTGGACATGATCCCCATCAGCGCCATCGACCATGTCGAAGTGCTGCGCGACGGCGCCTCGGCGCAGTACGGTTCCGACGCGGTGGCCGGGGTGGTTAATATCGTGCTCAAGGAACGTGACAGCGGTGGCCAGCTCAACAGCCAATTGGGCCAGTACGCCCAGGGCGACGGCTTCAGCAAGAGCGCCGACGGCTGGTATGGCCTGGGCCTGCCGGGGGATGGTTTCCTGACCCTGAGCTTCAATGGCCTGAACAACAAGCCCACCGACATCGGCGACAAATATGAAGCCGGCGGCCAGTTGCAGGACCCGCGCTGGGGCGGCGCCAGTCGCGACAAATACAACCTGGCGGCCAACGCCGAAGTCGGCCTCAGCGATCAATGGCGGCTCTACAGCTTTGCCACCTTCGGCCAGGACAAGTCGGTCAATAACACGCCGCCGCTGCTGGCCAGCAACCCCAACAACGTCGCCTCGATCTACCCCAACGGCACCATTCCCAAGTACCGCTACCGCTATGAGGATGGCGCGCTGACCGTGGGCAGCCGCTACGAGGACGAGCGCATCGGGCGCTTCGACCTCAGCGCCACCTACGGCCGCGACAAGCACGACGAACTGGCCTTCAACACGCTCAACCCGAGTTACGGCGCCAACAGCCCGACCAAGTTCGACGTGGCGACGCTGGTCAACGAACAGACCAACCTGACCCTGGATTACGCCAAGGACCTGGACGTCGCCTGGTCGGAGCATCCGCTCACCGTCTCGGCGGGGGTGGCCTATCGTGACGAGCAGTACCGGCTGGAGGAGGGCGACTATGCCTCCTATTCCTTCGGCGGCATCGATGGCGTGCAGGTCGGCGCGGTGCAGGCGTCCGGCCTGACCCCGGACGATGCCGGGACCTACAAACGGCATGTCGGCGGGGTGTATTTCGGCCTGGAAAACCAGGTCACCGACAAGTTCCAGCTCGGCCTTGCCGGGCGCACCGAGCATTATTCCGACTTCGGCTCGGCCACCACCGGCAAGCTCTCGGCGCGCTACGACTTCACCCCGCAGGTAGGCCTGCGGGCCACGGTCAACAACGCCTATCGCGCGCCGACCCTGGGGCAGATCGGCACTTCCTGGACCACCACCACCAACGTCGATATCAACGGCAACCCGGTGCTGACCCGCATGCTCCCGGCCGACCACCCGGCAGCCCGCGCCCTGGGCGCGCAGTCGCTGAAGCCGGAGAAGTCCACCAACTATTCCCTGGGCCTGGTGCTGCGGCCGAGCGAGCAGGCGTCGCTGACCATCGACGCCTACCAGATCTCCATCCGCGACCGCCTGCTCTACAGCGGTGGGATTTCCGGGCCGGACGCCGAACGGATTCTCAGCGAGGCCGGGTTCGGCCAGTACACCTGGGCGCAGTTCATGACCAACGCCGCCGACACCCGCACCCGCGGCGTCGACATCGTCGGCAAGTACAACCTCGACCTGCAACGCTACGGCGCCCTGAGCCTGTCGGCCGGCTACACCAAGGCGCGCACCACCATCGAGAAGATCCATTCCAACCCGTTCGGCTTCGACGTGCTGACCCGCGAAGCCCAGGGTTTCCTCGAACATGGCTACCCCGAGGACAAGCTGGTGCTGGGGGCGATCCATCGCTACGGCCCCTGGACCATCGCGCTGTCCGAGACCCGCTACGGCGAGTACCGCAAATACGCGGCGTCGGCGGCCAACGCGCAGTACGACCAGACCTTCTCCGCGCAGTGGAACACCGACCTGGACGTCAACTACGCCTTCACGCGGCAACTGCGCCTGTCGGTGGGCGCCAACAACCTGTTCGACAGCAAGCCCGACGACTTCAACAGCCGCCTGCGCCAGACCCCGGGGCAGCAGTACAGCTACCTGTCGCCGTCGGCGCCGGAGGGGGCGTTCTATTACACCAGGCTCAGCTACGACTTTTAACCCTGTAGCCGCTGCCGAAGGCTGCGCCAAGGTCCGCAGGACCTTCCCGGCGGGCGGTCTTGAAACCCACGAACAATCAGCAAGAGGCTCACCATGAAGATCATCAAACACCTGCTCGGCACCTCGCTGCTGACCTTCAGCCTGCTGGCCCAGCAGGCACCGGCGGCGGACAAGCCGGTGCCGATCCACTTCGGCGACATCACCTGGGAAAGCGGCAGCCTGATCACCGAGGTGCTGCGGCTGATCGTCGAGAAGGGCTACGGCTATCCGACCGAGACCCTGCCCGGCAGCACCGTCAGCCTCGAAGCGGCGCTGGCCAAGAACGATATCCAGGTGATCGGCGAAGAATGGGCCGGGCGCAGTCCGGCCTGGGTCAAGGCCGAAGCCGAGGGCAAGGTGTTCGGCCTGGGCGATACGGTCAAGGGCGCCACCGAAGGCTGGTGGGTGCCGGAATACGTGATCAAGGGCGACGCCGAGCGCGGTATCAAGCCGTTGGCGCCGGAGCTGAAATCGGTGGCCGACCTGGCACGCTACAAGGAGGTGTTCCGCGATCCGGAAGACCCGGGCCGTGGGCGCTTTCTCAACAGCCCCACCGGCTGGACCTCGGAAATCGTCAACAGTCAGAAGCTCAAGGCCTATGGGCTGAGCGACAGCTTCGTGAACTTCCGCACCGGTTCCGGCGCGGCCCTGGATGCCGAGGTCAGCTCGTCGATCCGCCGCGGCAAACCGGTGCTGTTCTACTACTGGTCGCCGACGCCGCTGCTGGGCAAGTTCAAGCTGGTGAAGCTCGAAGAACCGGCCTTCGATGCCGAGGCCTGGAAGACCCTGGCCGATGCCGGCAACCCCCATCCGCGGGGTACCCGGTCGATGCCGGCGCATCTGGCCATCGGCGTGTCCGCGCCGTTCAAGGCGCAGTACCCGGAACTGGTGAGTTTCTTTGAAAAGGTCGACCTGCCGATCGACCTGC
Source organism: Pseudomonas sp. GW821-FHT09E12 (assembly GCF_059416085.1). Taxonomy (NCBI): domain Bacteria; kingdom Pseudomonadati; phylum Pseudomonadota; class Gammaproteobacteria; order Pseudomonadales; family Pseudomonadaceae; genus Pseudomonas; species Pseudomonas sp. GW821-FHT09E12. Next base: position 326,913 of record NZ_JBWKOM010000006.1, read on the forward strand.
TGAACCGCACCCTGGGCCGGATGAGTGAAACCCGCCAGCCACCGCGCCAGGTCGCCGAGGCCTTCCTGCGCGAGCAGCCGCAGGTCTGGCAAGGCTGGGTGCCGAGCGAAGTCGCCAGCCGCGTCAGCGCCGCGCTGTAAGTCGCTTGCGCCTGGCGCGGCAGCGCCTCTGTAGGAGCGCAGCTTGCGCGCGATGCAGGCGGCGGGGTGTGTCAGGGGGATCGCTTTCGCGGGCAAGCCTCGCTCCTACATTGGCCGGCGGCGTTTCTGGCTTCTGTAGGAGCCAGGCTTGCCGGCGATGAGGCCGTCATGGCCGACAGTGTTTTCAATTCGTTTGGGAGTCACCGATGTTCAAAGGTTTTATCGTCACCCTGTGTCTCACGCTCTGCGCTGCGCTGGCCCTGGCCGCCGAGCCTGGGCAATTGCGTATCGGCTATCAGAAAAGCTCGGTGAGCATGGTCCTGGCCCGCGAGCACCAGTTGCTGGAGAAAGCCTTGCCGGGCACCCAGGTGCAATGGATTGAATTCCCCGGCGGGCCACAGCTGATCGAGGCGCTGAACGGCGGCAGCGTCGATGTGGGCAATATCGGCGACATCCCGCCGATCTTCGCCCAGGCCGCGGGGATCGACTTGCAGTACATCGGCGTCGAGCCCAGCGACGGCAAGACCGAAGCCATCCTGCTACCCAGGAACAGCCAGACGCAGAGCCTGGCCGACCTCAAGGGCAAGCGGGTGGCGTTGCTCAAGGGCTCCAGTGCGCACAATTTTTTCCTCAAGAGCCTGCAGCGCGCCGGCCTGAAACTCAGTGACCTGAACCTGGTGTACCTGTCGCCGGCCGACGCCCGCGCGGCGTTCGAGCAGGGCAAGCTGGACGCCTGGGTGATCTGGGACCCTTACTATTCGGCGGCCCTGCTCGACGGCAGCGCCCGCCTGCTCAGCGATGGCCAGGGCCTGGATTCCGGCGGCAGCTTCTACATCGCCAGCGGTGCCTTCGTGCGCCAGCACGGCGCTGCCGTCGCCCCCATCCTCAAGGCCTTCGGCGCGGCCCAGCAGCTGTCCTTTGACCAGCGCGACGCCAGCATCGACAGCATGGCGCGCATCCTCGGCCTGCAACGGCCGGTGGTGGAAAGCTACTTCAGCCATCGTTCGCGCTCGCCGCTGCAGGGCATCGATGCCCGGGTCGTGGCCAGCCAGCAGCGCACCGCCGACCTGTTCCTCGCCAACCACTTGATCCCCAAGGCCGTGCGGATCGAGCAGATCGTGTTCAAGAGCGAGTGAGCCCCATGCAACCTATCTATATCGATTTTCTCAACGGCCTGGACATCGCCGAGCTGGCCCTGAGCAACGACGAAATCCTCACCGCCATCGAAGCCAGCCTGGCGCTCCAGGGCCGTGGCGAGGCGGTGATCGAGCCGCGCACCCACCTGATTCCCGGGGGCGTTATCAACGGCCATTTCAACGTGCTGCGCGGGGTGCTCGGTGGCGACATCGGCCACGCCGGGGTCAAGGTGGTGGGCGACTTCGTCGACAACTACCGCCAGGGCCTGCCCTCGGAACTGGCGATCCTCAACCTGCTGGACCCGGCCACCGGCGTACCCCAGGCGATCCTCGACGCCTCGGCGATCACCGATATGCGCACCGGCGCGATCACCGCCATCGGCGCCAAGTACCTGGCGCGCCCGGACAGCAAGGTGCTGGCGCATATCGGCGCCCGCGGCACGGCGTATTGGAACGTGCGGCTGCTGGACTACCTGTTCGACTTCGAGGAAATCCGCGTGCACTCGCGCCGCGAGGACAGCCGCGAGGCCTTTGCCGAACGCCTGCGCCGCGACCTGGGCAAGCCGGTGATTGTCGCCCACGACTGGGAGAGCGCGGTGCGCGGCGCGGACATCGTGGTCGAGGCCTCGCGGCTGAACCAGCCCGAACCTTTGCTGCGCACCGAATGGATCAAGCCCGGCGCCTTTGTCGTGCCCTACGGCACCATGAGCGCGGTGGAGCTGTCGCTGACCGACATCATGGACAAGCTGGTGGTGGACGACTGGGGCCAGTGCAAGGGCGGCCTGTTCGGTTCGCTGCGGGCCCATGTCGAGGCCGGCAAACTCAGTGAGCAGACCCTGCACGCCGAGCTTGGGCAGATAGTCGCAGGCCATAGAAGCGGCCGGCAGCACGCCGAGGAGAACATCCTGTTCTGGCACCGCGGCCTGAGCCTCAGCGATATCGCCCTGGGCCACGCCCTGCTGCAAAAAGCCCGGCGCCTGGGCATCGGCCAGCGGCTGCGTTTCGCATGATCGGCCTGGGCCCGGAAGGCCTGGCGCTGACTGACCTGCTGCGCGTTGCCCGCGAGGAGGCGGCGCTGCAATTCACCCCGGCCACCCGGCAACGGATCGCCGCCGGCCATGGGCTGTTGCGGGAGCGGATGGCTGCGGGCGATGCCATCTACGGCGTGACCACGGGCCTGGGCGCGGCGGTGGATGTGGCCCTGACCCAGCCGGATGACGACCTGCAACGGCGCATTCCCCTGGGCCGGGCCGTTGGGCTTGGGCGCCTGGCCACGCGGCCTGAACTGCGGGCGATGATTGCCGCGCGCCTGGCCGGGCTGGCCCAGGGCCGCTCGGGTATTTCCCTGGCCAGCGCCGACAGCCTGCTGGCCTTGCTCAACGCCGGGATCGAACCCGAGGTGCCGTTGCTTGGTTCCCTGGGGGAAAGCGACCTGGCGCCATTGGCGCACCTGAGCCTGGCGCTGATCGGCGAAGGTTGGGTGCACTGGCGCGGCGAGCGGCTGCCGGCGGGGGAAGCCTTGCAGCGCAGCGGCCTGCAACCGGCGCGGCTGGTGGACAAGGACGGTCTGGCGCTGGTCTCGGCGAATGCCGCGAGCATTGGTTTGGGTGTCCTGTTGCTGGCCGAGGCCGACCAGGCCCTGGACAGCCTGCTGGCGGCGCTGGCGCTGTCTTGCGAAGGCTATCGGGCCAACCTCAGCCCCTTCCAGCCCTGGGCGTCGCGCTTGCGGCCGGCGGCGGGCCAGGCCGAGCAATCGGCGGCGCTGCTGGAGTTGCTGGAGGGTGGTCAGTTGCGCCAGCCCGGCAGCGCCCAACGCTTGCAGGATCCCTTGAGCTTTCGCTGTGCCGGCGTGGTGCAGGGCGCGGCGCGACAGGCCTGGGCACAACTGCGCGAATATCTGCAACTGGAGCTGGCCAGCGGCGCCGACAACCCGGCCTTGATCGACGAGCAGCGCCAGGTCCTGGCCACCGCCAATTTCGACAGCACGCATCTGGCACTGGCCGGGGAAGGCCTGGGGTTGGCTTTGAGCCGGGTCGCGGCCTGTTGCGCCGAGCGCATCGCCAAGCTGCTGTCTCCAACTTCCAGCGAGCTGCCGCGCTTTCTTATCGAGCGGCCCGGGCATGTCGGCATGGCCGCCTTGCAACGCAGTGCCGCGGCGCTGCTGGCGGAGATCGGCCATCTGGCCAATCCGCTGCCGGCGGTCTGCGTGCCGGTGGCCGATCGGGTCGAAGACTACGCCGGCCAGGCCCTGGCGGTGATCGAGAAAACCCGGCAACTGAGCCAGCGCCTGGCCTGGCTGGCGAGCATTGAGCTGATAGTCGCGGCCCAGTCCATCGACCTGCGCGGGCCCTTGCGGCTGGGTGTCGGCAGCGCCCGCATCCACCGCGCGGTGCGCAGCCAGGTGACGTTTCTCGATCAGGATCGGCCGGGCTCGGTGGATGTGCTGGCCCTGACTGAATTTATTCAACGGGGAGGGCTGGGCTGAGCAGGCGAGCGGCTTCTGTAGGAGCCAAGCTTGCTGGCGATGCGGGCGGTGCAGTGTGTCAGGGGCACCGCTTTCGCGGGCAAGTCGGATCGCCGCCCGCTCGCTCCTACAGAAGCTTGCTGGCGACGCGGGCAATCGAGCGTCGGCCGCTCCTACAGAACAATCTCGGCTGCGAGCGCCGCTTGCACCGCTTCGCGCTGGGCGATTCGCGCCTGGAAGCGCGCCAGCGCCGGCCATTGTTCCAGGTCGATGGCGAAGCCGGCGGTCCAGCGCAGCACGGTGAACAGGTAGGCGTCGGCGACACCGAAGGATTCGCCCAGCAGGTAACTCTGCTGCTCCAGCGTGCGGTCCAGCAGCGCCAGGCGCTTGAACAGTTTCTGCCGGATCAGCGCCTGGGTCGCTTCGGGAAACTCAGGGTTGAACAGCCAGCCGAGGCCGCCATGGATCTCGCTGGAGACGAAGTTGAGCATCTCCTGCAACCTCACCCGTTGCCAGCTGCCATTGGCCGGCGCCAGGCCCGCCTGCGGCTTGAGGTCGGCCAGGTATTGCAGGATCGCCGGGCCTTCGGTCAGCACCTGGCCGTCCTCCAGTTCCAGCGCTGCCACATAACCCTTGGGGTTGATCGCCAGGAAGTCGCCGCCGTCGGCCGTGGTTTTATTGCGGTTGTCGACCCGGACCAGGTTGAACGGCAGGGCCAGTTCGCGCAGCACGATATGCGGGGCCAGCGAGCAGGCGTGGGGCGAGAAATACAGGTTCATCGAGGGCTCTCCAGAGGGGGGAGATCAGTGTCATAGTCCGCGCTGCTCTCAGTAAAATTAATCTTTCAGAAAAACCCCATAAGGACAGCTACTGCCATGATGAACCTGATGCACTGGCGCATGCTGGTGGCCGTGGCGGATACCGGCAACATCACCCGCGCCGCCGAGCGGGTCGGCATGACCCAGTCCGGCGCCAGCCAGGCCCTGGCGCTGCTCGAAGACAACCTGGGCGTGCAGCTGTTTACCCGGGAGAACCGCCAGACCCTGCCCACCGCCATTGGCGAACAGGTGGTCGAACAGGCGCGGCTGATGCTCGCGGCGTTGCAGAACATCCGCGACACCGCGGACGCCTGCCGGGACATTCAGCGCGGCACCATTCGCCTGGCGAGTTTCCCCATGGTGCTGGCGACTTTCCTGCCGCCCTTGCTGCGCCGTTTCAAGCAGCTGTATCCGGGCATCCAGGTGGTGGCGCTGGAGGTCAGCGACGACGAGGTCGAGGCCTTGCTCGAGGCGCGCTTGATCGATGTCGGGGTACTGCTCAACCCTGCGCCCGAGCGCAGCGTCGGCCTGCTGGGACGCGATACCTGGGTGGCGGTGCTGCCGACGGGGCATGCCCTGGCGCGCCGCGGTCAGGAGCAGGGGGTGACCTTGCAGGAACTGGTGAGCCAACCCTTCGTACTGGCCACCGGCGGCTGTTCGGTGAATGCCCGCAGCCTGGCGGCGGATGCCGGCCTGGAGCTGGCGGATGTGCGGGTCGAGGTGCGGGAGTGGAGCAGCGCCTTCACCCTGGTTCGCGAGCAAGTGGGGGTGACCCTGGTGCCGCAGATGACCTTGCCGGAGCAACGCCACGGGTTGTGCGTACTGCCATTGAGCGAGCCGATCCCGCGCACCTTTGCCCTGGTGCTGGCCGAGGGCAGCGAGCCGTCGCCGGCGCTGCGGGCCTTGCTCGATATGCTGGCCCAGGGCTGAGCGCAGCCGCTCAAGCCGACTCATAAAAAAGGGTTCCCGTGGGGAACCCTGTTTCGGCTGGCCGCTTTTAAAGCGCCGCGAGGAACTTGTCGGTGACTTGCTTATCGACGCCGCTGGCGTCCTTCTCGACTTGCGCCAGTTTCAGTTTGTCCTGGACCCGCTGGGCAATTTCCTGAGCCACCGCCTGCTGTTTCTCCGGCGGCATGTTTTTCAGGTCTTCCTCGGTAATGCCCATCTCTTCGAGGATGCGGTCGCGCATGCGCTGCTCAGGGGACTTGCTCATGTAGTCCTTGAACTCATCCAGGGCCGAGCTCTGGGTGGCGCTGTTGGCCTGCGCGGTGCTGGCGGTCGGCGGGGTGGCCTGCAACAGCACGCGGGTCTTGGCGAAGGCTGCGGCGACATTGTCGCTGACCGTGTTGCTGGCCTGCTGCACGGCCTGGGACGCTTGCAGGGTCGCGGTGTTCTGCACGTTCTGCATCAAACCGCTGTACAGCGCGCTGGCGGCCGCGGTGCTCGGGTCCATGTCGGACCGCTGGGTGGGCTGGATCGCCGTGGTTTTCTGGGCACTGACCAACATGATTGGGTACCTGTGTGTAAGGGCTGTCGAAGGCTGCGCAGCAATTTGCATGCCGCCACCGCGCAGCGCCCCGGGACGGGGCTCTTTGCCAGGGCGTTGCGCCGATTACCCGGCAAGGCTGGCGGCACGCGGCGGATAAGCCTTGCCGCTTGCGGCCAGCGGCGACCGGTCAACGCTGGGCGATGTTCTCCAGGGCCAGGTTGCGGGTACGCGGGCCGAAACGGCCGATGGTGAACATCACGATCAGCATGCTGCCGACAATGAACGCCAGGACCCCGGGCGTGCCGAAGTGATCGAGGAAAAAGCCGATCAGCAGGCTGCTGAACACCGTCGACAGGCGGCTGAACGAGTAGCAGAAACCCACCGCCCGGGCGCGGATGTTGGTGGGGAACAACTCGCTTTGATAGGAGTGGTAACTGAAGCTCAGCCAGGCGTTGCAGAAGGTGATCATTACCCCGCAGACGATCAGCCCCAGGGCCGTGCTCTGCCAGGCGAACAGGGTGCCGAAGGTCATGGCGCCGAGGGCCGAGCCGACGATCTGCCACTTGTTCTCGAAGCGGTTGGCGAACTTGACGAACAGCAGCGGCCCCAGCGGATAGGCGAGGGTGATGATAAAGGCGTACATCAGACTGTGGGTGACGCTCACACCCTGGCCCGAGAGCAGCGCCGGTAGCCAGTTGCCGAAACCGAAGAAACCGATGGCCTGGAACACATGGAACACGATCAGCATCAGCGCCCGGCGCCGATAGGGCGGTTGCCAGATATCGGCGAAACGCCCCGAGCCCTGGACGCCGAGGGCCTCGGGTTGCGGGGTGTCCAGCGGCTTGCCGTGGTCCTTGGCGCAGCGCGCCTCGATGCTGTCCATGATCCGCTCGGCCTCGGCGAAGCGCCCATGCTGGGCCAGCCAGCGCGGCGACTCGGGCAGGCGTGAACGCAACCACCAGATAAACAGCGCGAACACCGCGCTGGCCAACACCACCCAGCGCCAGCCGGCGATGCCGAACGGGTCCTGCGGCACCAGCCACCAGGACATCAGCGCCACCGCCGGCACCGAGAGAAACTGCACGAAAAAGGCAAAGGCGAAGGCCGAGCTGCGCATGTGCTTGGGCACCAGCTCGGAGAGGTAGGCGTCGATGGTCACCAGTTCGATGCCCAGGCCGATGCCCACCAGAAAGCGCATGCCGATGATCCCCAGGGCCGAGGTCTGCACGCCCATCAGCACCGTGGCCACGGTGTACCAGATCAGGGCGAAGGTGAAGATCGCCCGGCGCCCGAAGCGGTCGGCGATCGGGCTCAGCAGGCTGGCGCCGAGGAACAGCCCGAGAAAGGTCGCCGAGGCGAAGGCCGCCTGGTCGGAAAAACCGAACACGCCCTGGCTGCCGGTGGCGAAGATCCCGTCGCGGATCAGGCCGGGGCTGATATAGGCAGTCTGGAACAGGTCATACAGCTCGAAGAAACCGCCAATCGACAGCAGCGCCACCAGGCGCCAGACCGTGGTGACGGCGGGCAGGCGATCGATGCGGGCGGAGATATCGGCGGCGCGGACCGGGTCGAGGCCGTCGGTGGCGACAGTGGGGGCGAGGGACGACATGGGCGGGATTCCAGGTTTCGGTGAGGAGGAATCTTAGCTGGCTAACGGAAATCAATGATTGTGAATGCGGGCTCGGAAGTCGGGCTGTGCGCTGATTTATTGTCGTATTTCGTTACATCTTGCGGTTTTATGCCGCTGCTGCAGCCGAAGCGGCATCCAGCTTCCGTAGGAGCGAGGCTTGCCCGCGAAAGCGCCCTTGATCGCAACACCGATTCAGGGATCGAGTTGGGTGGCGCCTGTCATGGCCTTATCGCGGGCAAGCCTCGCTCCTGCAGAAGAAAAGGACGATTCAGGGAATGCCATTGCGTCCATGCAGCAGGAAGGCCGGGCGTTCGCTGAGCCGTGCGTAATAGGCGGCGATGGCGGGGAAGTCGGGGCGCTCCATGGGCGTCATCATCCAGCGATGCACCGACAGCCCGAGGACGATATCGGCCAGGCTGAACTGCTCGCCGAGCACATAGTCGCCGCTGCTCGCCAGTTGCTGTTCGAGCAGGGCCATCTTGGCGTTCCAGCCGCGAAGGCCGGCGGCGATCCGCTGCGGGTCCTGAAAGTCCGGGTTCTGCCGGACCAGGGCGACGAAGGCGTAGCTCCACGCCGGATTGAGCTCCGTGGCCTGCCAGTCCATCCATTGTTCAACCAAGGCCCGAGCTCGGGGTTCACTGGGCAGTAGCCGTTGCCCGGCGACCTTGCCGGTCAGGTACCGGCAGATGCTGTTGGATTCCCACAGCGCGCCAGCGTCATCGACCAGCACCGGCACCTGGGCGTTGGGGTTGAGCCTGAGAAACTCCGGTGTGTGGGTCGACTGGAAGTCGCTGCCCCAATCCTCGCGTTCGTAGGGCAAGCCCAGTTCCTCGCAGGTCCACAGCACTTTTCGGACGTTGATCGACGAGGCTTTACCGAGAATTCTCAGGGTTCCCATGCAAGCTTTCCTTGGCGGGTGAAGGGCCCTGGAAATCTAACAGCGGCGCCGGTCTTAGGCGATACCGATTTGCACTCTGGCCTCAGACAGGATCTGGCAGCGCCGACGCCGGCAGGCCAAAGACCCGGTCGAACAGCCAGTTGAAGACGAAGGTGTAGCAGGGGATGAACAGGATCAGTGCCAGGTCGAGCAGGAAGGCCTGCACCAGGCTGATGTGCATCCACCAGGCGATCAACGGAATCAGGAACAGGATCAGCGTCAGTTGGAAACCCACGGCATGGGCTATCCGCCGCTTGACCGTGCGGGTCCGCGAGACCTGGCGGCTTTCCCAACGCTCGAACAGGCTGGTGTAGATGAAGTTCCAGGTCACCGCGATGCTGGTGATCACCACTGCCAGCGGGCCGGTGCTGCTCGGCGAGGTGCCGGACAGCAAGGCCAGGCCCAGGGCCGAGAAGGTCATGCCGAACACCTCGAACAGTGACACGTAAACCAGTTTGCGCTTGATGCCTTGCATGCTTTTTTTCCTCCGCGTTCGTTGGCCCGGGCCGCTCCTTTTGCAGGAAGGGCTGGCGAATGCGGCGCAAGATAGCTTCAATATCCCTGACAGAAAAAGTCAGTAGCTTTCAGGTTTATTGATAGGTCGACATTCTAGACAGGCGTCTGCATGAATTTCTCCAGCGACAGCATCCAGTTGTTTCTCGCCGTGCTCGAGCGCGGTTCGTTTTCCGCGGCGGCCCGGGCCCTGGGCAAGGTGCCTTCGGCGGTGAGCATGGGTATCGCCAACCTTGAGGCGGAGCTGGGCTACCCCCTGTTCGATCGCAGCCATCGCGAGCCGGAGCCCACCGCCATGGCCAATGCCCTGGCGCCCCACGCGCGGCTGATCGCCGAGCAGCTCAAGCACCTGCAGGTGCATGCGGTGGAGTTGTCCCTGGGGCTGGAAAGCCGGCTGTCCATCGGCGTGGTCGAGGACATCGACAAGTCCCGGGTGCTGGCGGCGATCAAGCTGATCGCCGAGCGTCATCCGTTGCTCGACATCGAGGTACTGAGCGCGCCCCAGGACGATCTGTTGCAACTGCTGCACACTGGCCGGATCGCGGTCGGCGTGGCCTTCGCCGGGCTCAGCCTGAATGTCCTGGAGTATTTCCAGTACGTCGGCAGCGAGCGGATGATCGCCTGCATTTCCGCGCGCCATCCGTTACCCGAGGCGCCGGACGCCACCCTCTATCTGGAAGAGCTGGTCAACGTGCGTCAGGTGGTGGTTGCCAGCCGCGACCTGCCGATCCGCGACACCCGGCCGCTGATCGCCGAGTCCTACTGGCGCACCGACAGCCTGGCCATGGCCCTGGACATGGTCGAGTCCGGCATTGGCTGGGGCAATTTCCCGCTGTCGGTGATCGCGCCCTTGCTCAAGGCCGGGCGGCTCAAGCGCCTGACCTTCAAGAACATCGACAACGGCCTGCTGCTGCCGGTGCACGCGGTATGGCTGAAGAACCAGCCCCTGCAAAAGGCCGCCCAGGCTTTTGTGCAGTTGCTGGGTGGGCAGGACCCGGCGCTGGCCCCGCAGGTTCATGCCGAGGTGAGGCCGTAAGCCTGTCCGCTTATGGGGCCGGGCGGGTGGCGTCGTGCTGCTCGCTGCCCAGCGCCTGGTGACGCAGCCAGTCGAGCAAGCGGGCGACGGGCGAGTCCGGGTCGACTGCCTCGGGCGACAACAGGTAGTAGGCGCTGCCGTCGGCGATAAAACCGAAAGGCGCGACCAGCAGGCCCGACTCCAGGTCGTCGCGCACCAGTTGCCAGGGCGCGATGGCCAGCCCCAACCCAGCCACCGCCGCTTGTAGGCTGAAGTAGAAATGCTCGAAGACCTGCTCCGTGCCCGGCGCCTGTTGCATTCCCTTGAGGTTCAACCATTGCTCCCAGGCCGCTGCCCGGGTCGCGCTGTGCAGGCGTGGCGCCGTATCCGATAGCCGCACTCTGCCGCTTGCGTCGCGGGTCCAGCCGACGGCCTGGTCCGGGCGACACACCGGGCCGATGGCTTCATCGAACAGCCACTGCGCATGGGTGTGGGGCGGCCAGGGAAAGTCGTTGCGGCGGATCGCCAGGTCGATGCCTTGAGCAAAGGCGAAGGGCCCGCCGCCGGCCACCAGTTGCAGGGGGATATCCGGATGAGCGGCGAAGAAGGCCGGGATCCGTGGAATCAGCCAGCGCATCAGCAGAGTCGGTTCGCAGGACAGCACCAGGGCCGCGGCCTTGTCGGGCGTTCGCAGTTTGCGTGCGGTGGCGTCGATCAGGTCGAAGGCATGCTCCACGCTGTGCAGCAATTCGCGGCCGGCCTCGGTGAGAAAGACCCGATGGCTGCGACGCTCGAACAGCCGTGTGCCGAGGTCTTCTTCCAGGGTGCGGACGGCACGGCTGATGGCGCCGTGGGTCAGGTGCAGGGCTTCGCCGGCGCGGGTGAAGCTTTCCAGGCGAGCGGCGGCCTCGAAACAGCGCAGGGCGCTCAGGGGCGGCAGGCGGCGATGGGTTGTCTGTGAGTTTTTATCACCGGGAATGTCAGTTTTCATCGTTCGCTCTGTGACGGTTCGTGCCCATAAAGTATGGGCCGGATTCTATAGCGAAGGCGCTTGAAAATGACTGAACTGTTAGTAGTAATCACCATCACCATCCTGGCGGTGCTCAGCCCGGGGCCGGATTTCGCCATGGTCACGCGTAACAGCCTGGTGCTGTCGCGTCGGCATGGGGTGTTCACGGCGCTGGGGATCGGGCTCGGGGTGATGCTGCATATCGGCTACACGCTGTTGGGCGTCGGCCTGCTGGTCAAGGAATCGCTGCTGCTGTTCAGCGTGCTGAAAATCGCCGGGGCGCTGTACCTGGTTTATCTCGGTATCGGCATGCTGCGCAGCCGCGCGGTCGAGGAAGAGGTAGCGGTCGATGCGCCGCGGGTCTCGGCGTGGGTGGCATTGCGTACGGGGTTTTTGACCAATGCGCTGAACCCCAAGACCATGATTTTCGTGGTCAGCCTGTTCATGCAGGTGATGCAGCCAGGTACCGCGCCGGGTGTGCAGATCGGCTATGGCGCGATCATTGTCCTGGCCCATGTGCTGTGGTTCGTGGCGGTGGCGCTGTTCTTTTCGGCGCCGGGCATCCGGGCCCGGCTCATGGCTTACAAACGGCGTATCGACCAGTTGTTCGGCGTTCTGCTGGTGGGCTTCGGCGTGCTGCTCAGCGCCCTGAGCCTGCGTTCCTGAGCGCGGCTCAGGTGCTCTCGCGCACCATCAGCTCGAAGCCCATGTCCACCACCGGCTTGGCCACGCTGTTGCCGGCCATCAGGGTCAGCAGCTGTTCCGCGGCGCGGCGGCCGATGGCTTCGCGCGGGGTGCTAATGCTGCTCAGGCGCGGCACCATGTGCGCCGAGGCGGGCAGGTCGTTGAAGCCCATCACCGCCACTTGCTCGGGGATCCTGATGCCGCAACGCATGGCTTCCAGCAGGGCGCCGTGGGCCAGGTCATCGTTGCCGAAGAAGATCGCGTCCACGTCCGGGTGGCTGTGCATCAACTGCAGGAAGAGTTCGCCGCCCAGGCCCACCGACGAGGGGCGCGGGGTGAGGACTTCCAGTTTCGGGTCGTAGAGGCCGGCTTTCTCCAGGCCGCGGCGGAAACCTTCGCCGCGCATCAGGGTGCGCTGGTCGAGCTGGGCACCGATATAGGCCAGGCGCTTGCGGCCGCGGGAGATCAGGTGCTCGGCGGCGGTTTCCCCGGCGTTGTGCTGGGAGAAACCCACGCAGTTCAGGCCGGCCTCGGGGTTGAGGTCCATCATGTAGACGCAGGGAACGTTGCTGGCTTCGACCATCCGTCGGGCGCTTTCGGTCCGGTCGAAGCCGGTCAGCAGCAGGCCGCGGGGCTGGTAGGCCATGTAGTTGCGCAGCAGGTTTTCTTCTTCGTCGGGGGAATAGTGGAAGTTGCCGATCAGCACTTCGAAGCCCTTGGGCCGCAGAACCTGATGAATGGCTTCCAGGGTATCGATGAACAGCAGGTTGGACAGCGACGGCACCAGCACCACCACCGAATGGCTCTGGGCCGAGGCCAGGGCGCGGGCGGCGGGGTTGACCACGTAGTTGAGTTCGCGGGCGGCCTTCTGCACCTTTTCCACCAGTTCAGTGGCCACCGTGTCGATGCCGCGCAGGGCTCGCGAGGCGGTGATCGGGCTGACGCCGGCCAGGCGCGCGACTTCGTTGAGGGTAGGGCGCCCCGTGGTGCGGGTATTTTTATCGTTCTTGGAGGAGGTCATCAGACGGCTTGCCAAACAAAATTCAAGTCACTAAGGTAGCGCTGTCTCGAAACAGCTGCAATGCGTGAGCGCGGTCGGCCTGACCCGCACTCTTTGGTTTCGCGGCCTATATACGCGGCAACCCACAAAAATGACAAGAAGGCGTCGGCAGAAACTATTTTTGCACTAGAGTTTCGAAGAGCGAAGGTAGCGCTGTCTGCGCGCTGAGGTGTTTCATGAGTCAACCCATCACCGCCCTGGTCATCATGGGCGTTGCCGGCTGCGGCAAGTCCAGCGTCAGTGAAGCGCTGTGCCAGCGCAGCGGCGCCACGGCCATTGAAGGCGATACGTTCCACCCTGCCGCCAATATCGCCAAGATGAGTGCCGGTATTCCCCTGAACGATGACGACCGTGCCGGCTGGCTCGACAGCCTGTGCGACGAGTTGCGTCGCGCCCTGGCCGCCGGACAACGTCCGGTGCTGACCTGCTCGGCGCTCAAGCGCAAGTACCGCGACCGCCTGCGCAGCGCCACGCCCGGCCTGGGCTTCGTTTTCCTGCAATTGACACCACAAGTGGCCGCCGATCGCGTGGCCCACCGTCCGGGGCATTTCATGCCTTCGACCCTGATCGACAGTCAGTTCGCGACCCTCGAATCTCCCGTGGGCGAACCCCTGACCCTGGCATTGGACGCCACCATCCACAGCGTTGACCGGCTGGCCGAACAGGCCCATGGCTGGTGGCTGGAGCACGGGCTGGACTCATCCCGATAAGCTTCGGCTCACCTAGATAGCGCTATCCCACTCGGCTCACGTTTTTAACGCTTGAATAAAAACAACAAACCGGAGGCAACCCCATGTTTGGCATGTCCCAAGAGACCTATCTGCTGGTAGACGCAGTGGTCACCATTATCGGGCTGATCGTGCTGATCACTCGATTCAAGCTGCATCCCTTCATCGCCCTGACCATCGCCGCGGGTTTCCTCGGCCTGACGTCGGGCATGCCGGTGGACAAGATCATCAAGGCGTTCCAGGACGGCTTCGGTGGGGTGCTCGGTTTCGTCGGGATCATCCTCGCGCTGGGCACCATGCTCGGCAAAATGATGGCCGAATCCGGCGGCGCGGATCAGATCGCCCAGACCCTGATCCGCTCGTTCGGCAAGGAGCGGGTGCAGTGGGCGATGATGTTCGCCGCCTTCCTGGTGGGCATCCCGCTGTTCTTCGAGATCGGCTTCGTGCTGCTGATCCCGCTGGTGTTCATCGTCGCCCGGCGCACCGGCGTGTCGATCATCAAGATCGGTATCCCGCTGCTGGCCGGCCTGTCCGCGGTGCATGGCCTGGTGCCGCCGCATCCGGGCCCGCTGCTGGCCATCGGCGTGTTCGGCGCCGACATCGGCAAGACCATTCTCTACGGCCTGATCGTAGCCCTGCCGACCGCGATCATCGCCGGTCCGATCTACGGCACCTTCATCGCCAAGCACATCCCGGGTCATCCGAACCAGGAACTGGTGGACCAGCTGGCGCGCGAAAACACCTCGGCCAACCTGCCGAGCTTCAGCGTGACCCTGCTGACTGTGCTGCTGCCGGTGTTCCTGATGCTGCTCAAGACCTTCGCCGACGTGGCCTTCCCGGACGGGCATTTCTTCCGCATCTGGATGGACATGATCGGTCACCCGATCAGCGCGCTGCTGCTGGCCTTGCTGCTGTCGCTCTACACCTTCGGTTCGCGCCAGGGCATCGGCTCCAAGCAGATCCTCAAGCTGCTTGACGCCAGCCTGGCGCCGACCGCGGCGATCATCCTGATCATCGGTGCCGGCGGTGGCTTCAAGCAGATGCTGGTGACCAGCGGCGTGGGTGACGTGATCGGCCACATGGCGGTCAACGCGCAGATCTCGCCGATCCTGTTGGCGTGGCTGGTGGCGGCGGTGATCCGGATCGCCACCGGTTCGGCGACCGTGGCGACCATCACCGGCGCGGGTATCGTGGTACCGGTGGTCGGCATGATCCCTGGGGTCAATCGCGAGCTGCTGGTACTGGCCACCGGCGCCGGCTCGCTGATCCTGTCCCACGTCAACGACGCCGGTTTCTGGCTGGTGAAGCAGTACTTCAACATGACCGTGGCGGAAACCTTCAAGACCTGGACCGCGATGGAAACCATCCTCTCGGTGGTGGGCCTGATCTTCATCCTGCTGCTGTCGCTGGTGGTCTGACCCGAGCCCTGTAGCCGCTGCCGAAGGCTGCGATCGGCCGGTACGGCCGTAGCGATCTTGCGCTGAAGGCCCTTCGGTCCTTATCGCAGCCTGCGGCAGCGGCTACAGGATCATGTCGGCTGGTTATTAGCCGGACACAAAAAAACCGCATCGCTGCGGTTTTTTTGTGCCTGCTTATAGGGCGACGCGGATCAGCCTTTCTGCACCAGGCCATCGGCGCGGAACATGCCGCGGATGCCGCGCACGGCCTGGCGGATACGGTCCTGGTTTTCGATCAGGGCGAAGCGCACATGGTCGTCGCCGTACTCACCGAAACCCACCCCTGGCGAAACGCAGACCTTGGCCTCGGCCAGCAGCTTCTTGGCGAACTCCAGCGAGCCCAGGTGCGCGTAGGCCTCGGGAATCTTCGCCCAGACGTACATCGAGGCCTTGGGGTTCTCGACCATCCAGCCCAGCTCATGCAGGCCCTTGACCAGCACATTGCGGCGCTGGCGGTACTGCTCGGCGATGTCTTTCACGCACTGCTGGTCGCCTTCCAGCGCAGCGATGGCCGCCACCTGCAGCGGGGTGAAAGTGCCGTAGTCGTGGTAGCTCTTGATCCGCGCCAGGGCGCTGACCAGCTCCGGGTTGCCGACCATGAAGCCGATGCGCCAGCCGGCCATGTTGTAGCTCTTGGACAGGGTGAAGAACTCCACCGCGATGTCCTTGGCGCCCGGCACCTGCATGATCGACGGGGCTTTCCAGCCGTCGTAGACGATGTCGGCGTAGGCCAGGTCGTGGATCACCAGCACGTCGTACTGCTTGGCCAGGGCGATCACCCGTTCGAAGAAGTCCAGCTCGACGCACTGCGCGGTAGGGTTGGATGGGAAGCCGAGGATCATCATCTTCGGTTTCGGGATCGAGCCGCGGATGGCCCGCTCCAGCTCGTCGAAGAAGTCCACGCCCGGCACCAGCGGCACCGAACGCACCTGGGCGCCGGCGATCACTGCACCGTAGATGTGAATCGGGTAGCTGGGGTTGGGCACCAGCACGGTGTCGCCCTGGTCCAGGGTGGCGAGCATCAGGTGCGCCAGGCCTTCCTTGGAGCCGATGGTGACGATGGCTTCGCTTTCCGGGTCGATATCGACCTCGTAGCGATCCTTGTACCAGCGCGAAATGGCCCGGCGCAGACGCGGAATACCCTTGGAGGTGGAGTAGCCGTGGGTGTCTTCGCGCTGGGCGACGGTGACCAGTTTCTCGACGATGTGCGGCGGAGTCGCACCGTCGGGGTTACCCATGCTCAAGTCGATGATGTCTTCGCCGCGCCGACGCGCAGCCATCTTCAGCTCGGCAGTGATATTGAATACGTAGGGGGGGAGTCGATCTATGCGCGCAAAGCGGCGCGGCGAACCTTGTTCGGCCATTGTTGCCTCGAGTACGTGAGCGCCCGGAACCGTCCGAGCGACGTCGGCCACTGCGGTGGCCTGGGGGCAGACGATAAGGGCTGTGGCGCCAGGCTGTCCAGAGGGGCGCGACAACTATTTTTTGCCGGCAGCGGCGTTGCCTGGACAGGGATTTGCATCATGCAGGCTGGATTCGCAGCCCGTGCATTGTGTTTGCCGGGCCCTCCCGCGTTAAATACCCCCCACTCGAACAACCGCATCGAACAGGATGAATGATGGAGTTTACCAGCGGCTTTCTGCTGAGCCTTTCGCTGTGCCTGGACATAGGCGTGGCCAATATCGCGATGATTACCCTGGCCATGCAGCGTGGTTATTTCCAGGGTTTCTGCCTGGGCCTGGGCACCTGTGTCGGTGACCTGGTCTACGCCGTGCTGGCGCTGGCCGGCATGACCGTGCTGCTGCAGTACGAAGCGGTGCGCTGGGTGCTGTGGATCGGCGGATCGGCGCTGCTGGTGTACTTCGCGGCGAAGATGATCTATTCGGCGATCCACCACAGCGCGGTGCTGGCCGAGGCCGGGGAGGTGGACAACGGTTCGCCGCGCAAGGAGTTTTTCCGCGGCATTTTCCTGGCCATGTCGTCCCCCAGCGCGATCCTCTGGTTCGCCGCGGTGGGCGGTACCCTGATTGCCCGTTCCGGCGGTGGTGACCTGCTCAGTTCCGGGCTGTTCCTCAGCGGTTTCTTCTGCGCCGGTCTGGCCTGGGTCGTGGGCCTGTGCTTTGCCGCGACCCAGGGCGGCAAGCTGCTGGGCGACAAATTGTTGCGCTACTCCTACCTGGCATCTGCGGCGATCTTCTGCTATTTCGCGGTCTACGTGATCCTGTCCGGTTACCAGGAGTTCATCGTCGGCGCGGCGGTCGCGGAGCTTCCCGCGCTCTGACCCAGCGATCCGGGTTGTTTGGCCTCTATACTCCCTGCCGAACCCATTTTTCAGGCAGGAGTCGCATCATGGATGAGCAAAAACAGGTCAGCGGGCCGGTGCCGCGTTTCGAGAAGGGGCGCTTTCTGCTGATCGCCGGTCTGGGCGGGCGTTTCACTCCCGAGACGACGCAGGGCATTCCTGAACTCTGGAAACGCTTCATTCCCCATATCGGCAAGGTTCCCGGCCAGGTCGGGGAGGAGACCTACGGCCTCTGCTGCAACCCCGACGGCAAGGGCGGGTTCGAATACATCGCCGGGGTCGAAATCAGCAAACTCGACGATTTGCCCGAGCTGTACCGCTGGGTCGAGGTGCCGCCGCAGCACTATGCGGTGTTCGAGCACCAGGGGCCGCTTGCGGGCCTGCCGCAGACCTTCCAGTACATCTGGAAAACCTGGCTGCCACAGTCCGGGCGCGAAGCCGCCGATGCGCCGGAATTCGAACGCTACAGCGCCGACTTCAACCCCGATACCGGCCAGGGCGTGCTGGAAATCTGGCTGCCGCTCAAGGAACAGTGACCCGCACCGCGAGCACCGGCCGGGCCCGCGGTGGGCCCGGTCATTTGCCTTTGTTCGGCCGGCGGGCGCGCCACAGGTCGATGGACAGGGTGACAAAACCGAACGCACTGATACCGAACAGCACCAGCAAACCGATCTGAACATTGCTCATGGCGACTTCCGTACTCGACCAGGGTGGGATTGATTGAGCCCTGATAAATAACCCGCTCGGCGCGCGGATGACAGCGACTCTACGCAGGTTTTACGGGCTTGCCGTCATTCGATATGCAAGCCTTATTACTTTATGATCGGCGGCATTTCCCATAGCCGATCCGTTCCCCATGACCTTATCCAGCCTGTTGATCCGTCAGGTCGCCGCCGCTGACCTGGACCGCTGCTTCGCCATCGAAACCCTGGCCTACGAAGGCGACGAAGCCGCCACCCGGGAAAAGATCGCCACCCGCATCGCCACCTGGCCCGAGGGCTTCATCGTCGCCGAAGTGGAGGGCGTGGTGGCCGGCTTCATCAACTCCGGGGCGGCCTTCGAGGTGGAGATGGCCGACGAGGCCTTCAAGGAACTGATCGGCCACGACCCGGCCGGGCCCCATGTGGTGATCATGTCGGTGGTGGTGCATCCGGACTATCAGGGCCAGGGGGTTTCCCGGCGTCTGCTGGAGGCCTTTATCGAGCGCATGCGCGGCCTGGGCAAGGCCAGCATCAACCTGATGTGCAAGGAGCGGCATGTGCCCTTGTACGAGCGCTTCGGCTTCGTCTATCTCAAGGCTTCGGCGTCGGACCATGGCGGCATGGCCTGGCACGAGATGGTGCTAGAACTGTGAGGTCGTAACGCAGGTCGTAACGCCGCGGCGTAGGAGCGAGGCTTGCCCGCGATAGGCGCGCCGCGGTCTGGCTGATGTACTGCGTCAGCCTTCATCGCGAGCAAGCTTCGCTCCTGCAGGGCCTTCAATACAGGCTGTTGCGCACCCGCTCCGGCATTTCCCGGTCGTAGCGGTCGGCGTCGAACTGGCCGTCGCAGAGGCGCTTGAGGATGGCGCCGGCCGAGGGCAGGGCCGAGCGTTCCAGGTAGTGCTCGGGGTTCCACAGGTCGGAACGCACGATGGCCTTGGAGCAGTGGAAGTAGGCCGCCTCGACGTCCACCAGGATCACTGTGCGCGCCGGCTTGCCATTCACCGCGAAGCTGTCCAGCAGCGCCGGCTCGGCCGAGATCCGCGCCCGGCCATTGACCCGCAGGGTCTCGCCTATGCCCGGAATGATGAACAGCAGGGCCACCCGCGGGTCGCTGACGATATTGCGCAGGCTGTCGATGCGGTTGTTGCCCGGGCGGTCGGGCAGGGCCAGGGTGCGCTCGTCGATGATCCGCACGAAACCCGGGGTATCGCCGCGGGGCGAGCCGTCCATGCCGTCCGGGCCGCTGGTGCTCAGGATCACCAGCGGCGAGGCGCGCACCATGGCCTGGTAGTCCGGGTTGAGGAAGGGGATTTCCTTGCGCACGGCCCGCTCAATGGGCTGGCCGTAGATTGCTTCCAGTTGCTCGAGGGTGGTCAGCATCATGCTTCTCCTGGGTAATGTCAGAACATCAGGACCAGACGGCGTTCATAGCCGATGCGGCCCCTGTAGGCCTCGCCGCTGTCGACCCAGCCTTGCTTCAGATAGAGGCTGAAGGCCGCGGCGTTGTCCGCGTCCACCGACAGCATCAGCCCCTTGATCTCTGGCCACGCCTGGCGCGCGGCGGCGGGCAGGGCTTGCAGGCAGGCCCGGCCGTAGCCCTGGCCCTGGACCCGCTGATCGACCTGCAAGGCATGCAGGGTGGCGGTGTCGGGGTCGGCCCAATGGGGCAGGAACGGTGGGCGCTTGAGCAGCAGGAACGCCACCGGGACCTCTTCGGCCAGCAGGGCGAAGCCCTTGATACCGGGCTCCGGCGCCTTGAGCAGGGTATGCAGCGCGGTGTAGATATCGCCGGAATAACTCTTCTGCCGCGGGTGCACCTCGAGCGCGTCGAGCTGCTGCAATTGCCTGGCGTCGAGCTGTTCGTAAGGCACGAGTCGGGTGGTCACTGGGCTGTCCATATCCGGGCACTGAGGGTGGGCTGTATGAGTGGCGATTCTAGCGATTTCGCCCAGGGTTCCGGTTTTTTTTCCGGGCCCTGTCGATTTACCGGGCGGCCAGACGACTAAGGGTGTCTTCACGATTTAACGGTCGCCTGTGGCGGCCACCTTGAGCCTGTATCACTCAATCGCAAGGAGAATCGCCATGAATGCCCAAACCACCGAAAGCGAAATCCGCAGCCTGATCGACGCCTGGCGCCAGGCCGTGATGGCCAAGGACATCGAGCGCATCGTCAGCTATTACGCCGACGACATCACCGCGTTCGACGCCGTGGCCGCGTTGCAATTCAAGGGCAAGCAAGCCTACCGCGAGCACTGGAAGGCCTGCATGGAGTTCTGCCCTGGCCCTGGCATCTTCGACTTCGAACAACTGCACATAGTCGGCGCCAGCGACAGCGCCTTCGCCCACTGGCTGGCCCACTGCGGCGGCACCGACGACAAGGGCGAGACCAAGGCCTGCTGGATGCGCGTGACCGCCGGTTACCAGCGCCTGGGCGGCCAGTGGAAAGTGGTCCACGAACACTGGTCGGCGCCGTTCGACATGCAGAGCGGCACCGCCTTGTTCGACCTGCAACCCTGATCGTCGGGTTTTTCGCCAAAGCCTGAAACTGCAGCCATAGTTGATCAGCCCGATCGAGGAGAGCCCCATGAAATACCTATGCCTGGTCTACAGCGACGAACAGCTGTTGCACAGCCTGCCGGAGAGCCCGAAGGACGCCGAGTGCATGGCGTATGCCGAGTCGGTGCAAGGCAGCGGCCGGATGCTCGCCGCCGAGGCCCTGGAGTCGGTGCAGACCGCGACCACGGTGCGCATGCGCGGCGACCGGCTGTCGATCACCGACGGCCCGTTCGCCGAAACCAAGGAACAGTTGGCCGGGTTCTATCTGATCGATGCCAAGGACCTCAACGAAGCCATCCAGGTCGCCGGCAACATTCCGGCGGCCCGGGTCGGCAGCGTCGAGGTACGCCCGGTGCGCGAGTTGAATCCCTGATCGCCACCCTGGAAAAACGAGCCCTGAAAAAACAAGCATAAGCAGGAGTTTCGCCATGACCGAGCACAGCGTGGGCCGTGCGCCCGCCCAATATGAGTTGTCCATCAGCCGCCTGATCGATGCGCCGCCCGGCAAGCTGTTCCGTGCCTGGACCGAACCGCAGTTGCTGGTGCAATGGTGGGGACCCCACGGCATGACCACCCCGGAGTGCGAAATGGACCTGTGGGTCGGCGGCCAGTTTCGCACCCTGATGCGCGCCCCGGACGGCAACGAATACCCGACCATGGGCGTGTTCCTGGAGATCGTCGCGCCGCGGCGGCTGGTGTTCACCGATGCCTTCCTGCCGGGCTGGATTCCTTCGGGCAAGGCCTTCATGAGCGCCGAAGTGACCTTCGACGACCTGGACGGCAAGACTCTCTATACCGCTCGCGCCATGCACTGGAGCGAAGAGGATCGCCAGGCCCATGAAGCCATGGGCTTTCACGAGGGCTGGGGGCAGAGCCTGGATCGCCTGGAAAGCCTGGTGACCCGAGGCATGCCGGACTGATGCCGGCGGTGGCGCAAGACAGCGTCAAGGCGCTGGTGGAAACGGTCTACCGCAACGAGTCGCGGCGGATCCTGGCGACCCTGATTCGCCTGCTGGGGGATTTCGACCTTGCCGAAGAGGCCTTGCACGAGGCGTTCTTCGTCGCGGTCGAGCGCTGGCAGCGCGACGGCGTACCGGACAACCCGCGGGCCTGGCTGGTGTCGGCCGGGCGTTTCAAGGCCATCGACGGTTTGCGTCGGCGGGCGCGTTTCGCCGCGTCCCAGGCGGCGCTGGTCAGCCAGCTCGAAGAGCTGGAGCAGGCAGACTGGAGCGAGGAGGACCTGGAAGACGACCGCCTGCGCCTGATCTTCACCTGCTGCCACCCGGCGCTGGCGGCGGACGCCCAGGTGCCGCTGACGTTGCGGGAAATCTGCGACCTGACCACCGAGGAAATCGCCCGGGCCTTTCTCTCGACGCCGGCCACCATCGCCCAGCGCATCGTGCGCGCCAAGGCCAAGATCCGCGATGCGCACATCCCTTATCAGGTGCCGTCCCTGGGCGAGCTGCCCGAGCGCCTGGACAGCGTGTTACGGGTGATTTACCTGGTGTTCAACGAAGGCTATTCGGCGTCGATGGGCGCCGAGCTGACCCGCGAAGACCTGACCCATGAGGCGATCCGCCTCGGCCGTCTGTTGCTGGAACTGCTGCCGGAACCCGAAGTGATGGGCCTGCTGGCCTTGATGCTGCTGCATGAGTCGCGGCGCCTGGCGCGGACCTCGGCCACCGGTGAGCTGGTGTTGCTGGACGAACAGGACCGCTCGCTGTGGGACCGCGAACTGATCGCCGAGGGTTGCGCCCTGGTGGAGCACGCCCTGGGCACCCGCCGTTTCGGCCCGTACTGCCTGCAGGCGGCGATCGCCGCGGTGCATGCCGAGGCGGCGACCGCCGGGGAAACCGACTGGCAGCAGATCGTCGGCCTGTATGACGTGCTGTTGCGCGTCATGCCCTCGCCGGTGATCGAGCTGAACCGCGCGGTTGCCATCGCCCAACGGGACGGACCGCTGGCCGGCCTGGAGCGGGTCGAGGCGATCCTCGCTCGGGGCGAGTTGCAGGATTACCACTTGGCCCATTCGGCGCGGGCCGAGTTCTGTCGGCAATTGGCCCGGGTGGAGCCGGCGCGCCAGGCTTATCTGCGCGCCCTGGAACTGACCCGCCAGGAACCGGAGCGGCGTTTTATCGAGAACAGGCTCGAAGCCCTGAAAACCCTCTGAACGCCTGTCGATCCGAAGACTGCGGTCGGCCTAGCGGTCGTGGTCTATTGACGATCGTTGAAGGCCTGCGGCCTTATCGCAGCCTGCGGCAGCGGCTACAGGGATTGTGGCGCGAGCAGGGGCCGGGAGCGACCTCGGAAACGTCGCAACGATGCGCTTTTCTTCAGATCAGCCGAACCCTGTAGCCGCTGCCGCAGGCTGCGATCGGGCGCGGAGCGGCCGCCAGCGGGGCGAGCCTCTGCACAAAACGCTTATTCCAGCATCCGCCCCAGCAACCAGCTGCCCGCCGGGCCTGGCGGATGCAGGCGCGACCACAGGGCATCGACCGCCACGTTGCGCGGCCAGCCACGGGCATCGAGTTCCACCAGGCTGTCGGCGCCGAAACGTTCCACCAGCCAGCGCGGCAGGGGCGCCCAGCCAAAGCCGCCCTGGGCCATTTCCAGCAGCATCAGGTAGCTCGGCGCCGACCACACCCGGCCCCGGGCCCGGCTGTCGTAGGGGTTGACGATGGTCGCCAGGCGCAGCTCGCGGTGCTGTTGCAGGCGTGCCTGATCGATATTTTTCAGCGCCGCCAAGGGGTGGTTGCGCGACACGAACAGGGCGATTTCGGTGCGCTCGTCCACCGTCGAATGGTCGAGGTCCGCCGGGTATTCGGGCTGCATCTCGGCAAAGGCGATCTGCGCCCGACCGCGCTGGACCAGCTCGATCAGGTCGTCGCATTCGGCGATCAGGCATTCCAGCTCCAGGTCCGGGTAGCGTTGTTCGAAGGCGCTCAGCGAGGTCTCGAAACGATCCGACTGATAGGTGTCGGACAGGGCCACCGTGAGCTTGGCTTCCACGCCCTGGGCCAGCTGGCTGGCGGCCATTTCCAGGCGGCTGGTGGCGGCCAGGATGTCTTCGGCCCGCTGCAGCATGACGTGGCCTTGCGGGGTGAGGGCGGGCTTGCGGCTGCTGCGGTCGAACAGCTGCAGGTCGAGGTCGATCTCCAGGCTTGCCACCGCTGCGCTGATGGTCGACTGGCTCTTGCCGAGCTTGCGCGCGGCCGCGGAAAACGAGCCTTGGGTGGCCGCCTGGACAAAGGCCAGCAGTACTTCGTATGAGGCCATGAACTATCGCCTTGATCGATGGTTAATGATTATGAAGTATCGGAACATAAGGTGATCATGGCAACCACATTCACTGGCGGGAGCCGGATCATGAGCAACACCAAATCCTTGACCGAACGGGTTTTCCAGGCCGTGGGCTTCGAGCTGCTGGCGTTCGCGCTGTGTACGCCGCTGCTGGCCTGGATCATGGACAAACCCTTTGTCGACATGGGCGTGGCGACTATCGCCATCGGCCTGATCGCCCTGGCCTGGAACGTGGTCTTCAATGGTCTGTTCGACCGCCTGCTCAAGCGCCTGGCCCTGGCACCCAGCGGCTGGACCCGGGTCGCCCATGCGCTGCTGTTCGAAGGTGGCCTGGTGGCGGTAAGCGTGCCGCTGATCGCCTGGTGGCTGCAGGTCAGCCTGATGCAGGCGTTGATTCTCGACATCGGCGTGCTGCTGTTCTTCCTGCCGTACACCTATGTCTATCACTGGGGTTACGACCTGGTGCGGGAACGCTTGATGCTGCGTCGCCCGCTCGATCGCGCCAGTTGAAAACCGCAAGGGTCAGCGGGCGGCGTGGGGCCGCTCGATGGCCTCCAGGTAGGCTTTCATCGCCCGGGGGACTTCCTGCAACAGCAGGATGCTCTTGAGCTGACTATTCTCCAGAGCAACCTGGAACAGGCCGATGGGCAATCCGCGCATGGCCGTCACGTAAGCGTCGCGCTCCGCGGCGCTGGCGGTGGGCAGGCGCAGGGCGAGCATACGGTCGTAGGTTTCCTGGATGCGCGCATGCACGTCCGGGGCCTGGAGCTGGCCGGGGGCGAAGGTGGGGCTGATCATCTGCAGCAGGTCGGGATGGGTCTCGAGGTATTCCATGATCGGCATGATCATCCGGTCGATCACCTCCTGGCTGCTCGATTCGACCCAGGTGGCCGGGTCGATGGCCAGGAGGTTGGCGGTGATCCGGTCGATGGCGTCGATATGGCGCTGGCCCAGGGCATCGAGCACGCTCTGCTTGTCGCTGAAGAAGTGGTACAGCGAACCGATGGAGGTGCCGGCTTCGCGCGCGAGGCCATGCATGGTCAGGCTGGCCACTCCCTGGCTGACCAGCAGGTGGGCGCAGGCGTCGAGAATCGCCGTGACCCGTTCATGGCCACGAGTCTGTTTCGGCGAGCGCGAGTTTTTGGCCGGGAGCATTTTTGAATCGTTCATGGTCTGAGAGGCAGAAAGGGGCATACATTATGGCGCACCAGGGTGTTTGCAGTCCTCAGGTAAAACTAGACACCATCCTCTACTTTTGCAGAGAATACGCGCCATGGATTAGCGCCCTCCGCTGTCCCACCTGACTCGAAGACCATGACACTCTCTCCCAACTGGATCATCTGCGAGCATTGCGATTCGCTGTACGAATCCGTACCGCTTGCAAAAGGCCAGACCTCCCAGTGCTCGCGCTGCGGGGCGGTGCTGGAGCGCGCCCGGCACCTGAACGTGCAGCAGCTGCTTGCCCTGTCGATCACTGCGGCGCTGCTGTTCGTGTTCGCCAACGCCTTTCCGGTGATCGGCATCAGCCTCGAAGGCCTGAGCAACGAAGCCACCCTCTGGCAGTCGGTTGAAGCCCTGGCCCAGGGCCGCATCAGCCTGATCGCCGCCGTCACCGGCCTGGCCATCATCCTTGCCCCCGGCCTGCAGATTGCCCTGCTGTGCTGGGTGCTGGGCTTTGCCAACATCGGGCGCGCGGCGCCGGGCTTCAAGGCCTGCATGCGGGCCCTGGAACATCTGCGGCCGTGGAGCATGCTGGAGGTGTGCCTGCTGGGCATCCTGGTGGCCATCGTCAAGCTGGCCGGCATGCTCGACGTGCACCCGGGCCTGGGGCTGTGGTCGCTGGCGATGCTGACGGTGCTGATCATCCTGATTTCCGGCAAGGGCATCCGCCGCCTCTGGGACGACTTGGAGGGCCGTTACTGATGAATCAGCCTCCCTATGCCCGCGACCTGGGCCTGATGCTGTGCCACACCTGCGGCCAGACCTGCCCCCAGGACGTTCACTACTGCCCGCGCTGCGAGGCCGTGGTGCATGCGCGCAAACCCAACAGCCTGAGCCGTACCTGGGCCTTTCTCGTGGCCAGCCTGATTCTCTACATCCCGGCCAACGTGCTGCCGGTGATGTATACCCAGATCTTCGGCAGCGGCAGCGAAAACACCATTCTCAGCGGCGTGCTGGAGTTCTGGCAGCACGGCTCCTGGGACATTGCCCTGCTGATCTTCATCGCCAGCGTGGTGGTGCCGTGCAGCAAGTTCCTGGTTCTGGGGATGCTGCTGATCACCTGCCAGCGCCGCAGCCATTGGGCGATGCGCGAGCGCGCCAAGCTGTACCGCTTTATCGAGGTGATCGGCTACTGGTCGATGCTCGACGTGCTGGTGGTCGCCCTGGTGGCGGCGCTGGTGCAATTCCACGCCCTGAGCTCGATCGAACCGCGCATGGGCATCCTGTTTTTTGGTTTGGTCGTGGTCCTGACGATGTTCGCGGCCATGAGTTTCGATCCCCGGCTTATCTGGGATGTAGAGGTTGAAGATGTCTGATCATCCAGGTTCCAACGCTTCAAGCGCGCCAGCGAGACCGGGCACCCCCGCGGTCAGGACGCGCCGGTTCAATATCTCGCTGGTGTGGATCGTGCCCATAGTCGCGGCCCTGGTCGGCCTGTCGATGCTGGTGCACAAGTCGCTGTCGGCCGGGCCCGAGATCTCCATCAGCTTCCAGACCGCCGAAGGCCTGGAAGCCAACAAGACCCAGGTCAAATACAAGAACGTGGTGATCGGCAAGGTCACCTCCATCGCCTTGAGCAAGAACCGCAGCAAGGTGATCGCCAAGGTCGAGCTGGACCAGTCGGCGGAATCCTTCACCGCCGCCGACTCGATGTTCTGGGTGGTGCGCCCGCGCATTGGCGCGGGCGGTGTGTCCGGGGTCGACACCCTGCTGTCGGGGGCCTTTATCGGCGCCGACGCCGGCCAGGAAGAAAAACGCAAGAAGAGCTTCGTCGGCCTGGAAACGCCGCCCCCGGTGACTTACGGGCAAAAGGGCAAGCGCTTCACCCTGCGTACCGATGACCTGGGCTCGCTGGACGTCGGTTCGCCGGTCTATTACCGGCGCATCGAGGTGGGCCAGGTGATTTCCTACAAGCTGTCGGAAAACGGCAAGGGCGTGGACGTGCGGATCTTCGTCAATACCCCCAACGACCAGTTCGTCACCACCGACTCGCGTTTCTGGAACGCCAGCGGCGTGGACGTGACCCTGGGCGCCAACGGCCTGAAGGTCAACACTGAATCCATATCGTCAATCCTCGCCGGCGGCATCGCCTTCGTCGAACCCAAGTACAGCCCCAACGCCAAGCCGGCCGAGGAAAACGCCAGCTACCAGCTGTTCGCCGACCAGGACACCGCGCTGGCGCCGCCCGATGGCGACCCGTACTACATGCGCATGCGTTTCGACCAGACCCTGCGCGGCCTGGCGCTCAATGCGCCGGTGGAGTTCCTCGGGGTGAACTTCGGCCGGGTGGTGTCGATGGACCTGGATTACGACGAGCAGAAAAAGACCTTCTCCACCGTGGTCGGGGTGGTGATCTACCCGGCACGCCTGGGCAAGGTCCATCAGCAACTGGAGAAGCTCAGCGGCGCCGACGAAAGTCGCGCGGGTTACCTGATCGGTGCCTTCGTCCAGCATGGCCTGCGGGCCCAGGCGCGCAGCGGCAACCTGCTGACCGGCCAGCTGTATATCTCCATGGACTTCATCCCCAACGCCAAGCCGGTGGCTTTCGATGCGACCGCGCGGCCGTTGGAAATCCCCACCGTACCGGGCGGGCTCGACAAGTTGCAGGAGCAGTTGCAGCGAGTGGTGGAGAAGATCAGCAAATTGCCGATCGATACCATCGCCAACAACCTCAACGGCAGCCTGACCGAGATGCAGAAGACCTTGCAGAACGTCAACGGCAAGGTATTGCCAGAAATGCGTGACACTCTGGAGCAGACCAAGAAAACCCTGACCACGGCCAACGACAGCTTCTCCGAGGACTCGCCGCAGCGGCTGCAACTGGGCCAGGCGATGGACGAAGTGCAGCGCACCGCCCGTTCGGTGCGGGTACTCACCGACTTCCTCAGTCGTCATCCCGAAGCACTGATCCGTGGGCGGCTCAAGGACAATCAGCCGGACGCCTACAAATCCTCGACCTCGTCTTCTCGTGAGCCTGAATCGGAAGTCCAGCCATGAAAAAAACTCTAGTGTTGCTGATCGCGTCCCTGGGCCTGGCGGCCTGCAGCTCGGCGCCGACCCATTACTACACCCTGATGCCGCCGGCGCCCGAGCCGGCGGCGGCTGGTGGCATGGCGTCGGGCCTGCAGTTCGAGATGGCCGGGGTGCGCATTCCGACGCAGGTCGACCAGCCGCAAGTCGTGGTGCGCCAGGACGGCGGCACCCTGGCGATCCTGGAAACCGCGCGCTGGAGCGCGCCGCTGGTGGACGAGTTCCACGACGCCCTGGCCAGCCAGATGGAGCAGCAATTGGGCACGCGCAACCTGGAAGGCCTGCCCAAGTCCGCGGGGCAGCCGATCCTGTCGTTGCAGACCGATGTGCGCCGCTTTGAGTCGGTGCCGGGGCGTTATGCGCTGATCGACGTGGTGTGGAACCTGCGCCTGCGCGGCGATGGTGTCGATCGTCGCAGCCTGACCTGCAGCAGCCGCATCAGCCAGCCGGCCAGCGTCGAGCTGTCGAGCCTGGTCCAGGCCCACCAGCGGGCCATCGACGAGTTGGCCAAGCGCATTGCCGGCACCGCCAAACGCTGGGCGCAAAACCCTGGCACCCGCTGTTCCTGAATCTCTCGGCGCCGTGGCGTTCAACCGCTCAGGGTTGAGCGCCTGGCTCGGCAGGACCGCCCCAGACAGCCATAGTCCATGTAGCCGCTGCCGAAGGCTGCGATGGGCTTGGGCAGCATTCCGACGCAGCGGCCCCAAAACCTGACCCCGCGATTTTCCTGATATTGCACGTTGTCCCGTTGGCCAGTCCTGCGGACTGGATCGCAGCCTGCGGCAGCGGCTACGGGTGATCGCGGTGTTCAGAACAATTGGGTGAACAGCCAGTACAGGCTGCCGGACAGCAGGATCGCCGCCGGCAGGGTCAGTACCCAGGCCATCAGCAGGTTGCGGATGGTCTGCATCTGCAGGCCGCCGCCGTTGGCGACCATGGTCCCGGCCACACCTGAAGACAATACGTGGGTGGTGGACACCGGCAGGCCGAACAGATCGGCAGCGCCGATGGTCAGCATCGCCACGGTTTCCGCCGAGGCGCCCTGGGCGTAGGTCAGGTGGGTCTTGCCGATCTTCTCGCCGACGGTGACCACGATGCGTTTCCAGCCGACCATGGTGCCCAGGCCGAGGGCGATGGCCACGGCAATCTTCACCCACAGCGGAATGAAGCGCGTGGCGTTGTCGATCTGCTGCTTGAACAGTTGCAGCTTGCCCTGGGTGTCGGCGTCGAAGTCGCCGACCTGGTTCTTGTCCATCAGGCGGATGGTTTCGCTGCTCAGGTACATGTCGTTGCGCACGTTGCCCATGGCTTCGGCCGGCACCTTGGCCAATGAGCCGTAGCCCTTCACTTCGTCACCGATATGACCGGTCAGGGCGGCCAGGGCCGGGACCAGCTGCGGCGTGGCTTCCTTGTTGCGCACATAGTCGGAAAGCACCGCGCGCGGGTCGGCGGGGGCCGGTTGCGGGGCGTTTTTCACCAGGGCTTGCTGGGTGACCTCGGCCACCGCGGCGAACTGCAGGGCCTGGTCGGCCGGCATGGTGCGATTCAGCGCGTAGGCCATGGGCAGGGTGCCGACCAGGATCAGCATGATCAGGCCCATGCCTTTCTGGCCGTCGTTGGAACCATGGGCGAAGGACACGCCGGTGCAGGTGACGATCAGCATGCCGCGAATCCACCACGGCGGCGGGGTGTTGCCCTTGGGCGCCTTGTACAGCGCGCGGTTCTTGACGAACAGGCGCAGGGCCAGGAGCAGCAGGGCGGCGAAGGCGAAGCCGATCAGCGGCGAGAACAGCAGGGCGTAGCCGACCTTGGTGGCCTGGCTCCAGTCCACGCCGCTGGTGCCGTCGCGGCCGTGCATCAGGGCGTTGGCCACGCCGACGCCGATGATCGAGCCGATCAGGGTGTGGGACGACGAGGCTGGCAGGCCCAGCCACCAGGTGCCGAGGTTCCACAGGATGGCGGCGATCAGCAGGGCGAAGATCATGGCGAAGCCGGCCGACGAGCCGACCTGCAGGATCAGCTCCACCGGCAGCAGGGCGATGATGCCGAAGGCCACTGCGCCGCTGGACAGCAGCACGCCGAGGAAATTGAAGAAGCCCGACCAGACCACCGCGAAATGTGGCGGCAACGAGTGGGTGTAGATCACCGTGGCCACGGCGTTGGCGGTGTCGTGGAAACCGTTGACGAACTCGAAGCCCAGGGCGATCAGCAGCGCCACGCCGAGCAGCAGGAACGGGGTCCAGGTGGTGACCGTGGTGCCCAGTTCGTGCACGTCGTGCATCAGGCTGTAGGCGGTGAACAACAGGCCCATGGCGAGTACCGCGAAGAACACCACCAGGGTGAAGGGGCTGGCTTTTTTGTCCAGTTGCGGTCTGGCTTCGAGGGCGGGGGAAGGGGAGGTGGCGGTCAGGGAAGGGGTGGCCATTGCCGGACAATCCTGTGGCAGGGAGGAGTGTCGCCCATGATCGTTGCCAAATATTACAGAGAGGCTGCCTCAGGTCAGTGTTTGGGTGAATCCTTTAACCACTGGTCAAGAAGCCGCGCCATTTTCTGTAGGAGCGAGCGGGCGGCGGCCTACATATCCTGGCGCTTGCGAAACGCCCAGCGGCCGGCGATGACGGTGAAGGTGGCGACCAGCGCGACGAGGATCCAGAAGCCCTCCGGGTCCTCGGAGAAGGGAATGCCGCCGACGTTCATGCCGAAGAAGCCGGCGATGATGTTGATCGGCAGCGCCAGCACCGTGACCACGGTCAGGGTGAACAGGGTGCGGTTGGTCTGTTCGTTGATATTGGCGGCGATCTCTTCCTGCAGCAGCTTGATCCGCTCGCCGAGGGCGGTGAGGTCGTTGATGATCAGGGCGAACTCCTCGGTGGACTTGCGCAGCTCCTTGACGTCCTCCTTCTGCAGCCATTGCGGCGGCCGGTTGAGCAGCCGCAGCAGCGAGCCCGGCTCCAGCGCCAGCAGGCGTTGCAGGCGCACCAGTACCCGGCGCATGGCCCCCAGCTCGGCACGGTTGGTGGCGATCCGCGCGGCCAGCAACTGGTCTTCGATCTGGTCGACGTTGAGGCTGGTCTTGCGCACGATCTGGGTCAGCACTTCGCCCTGGTCGCGCAGCAGGTGCACCAGCAGTTCCAGGGGCGAGCGGAAACGTTCGCCGGCCTTGACAGAGGAGCGCAGCTTGTCCACCGAGTGCAAGGGTTGCAGGCGCGCGCTGACGATCAGCCGGCTGCGCACACAGACCCACAGGGTGGAGATGTCCGAGGAAACCATGCTGCCAAAGTTGAACACCACGTCGTTGACCACCGCCAGCAGGGCCGAATCCACATGCTCGATACGGGTCGAGCGCGAGCCTTCGTGCAAGGCCTCGAAGAATTCCTCGGGCAGGGCCAGGTGCGTCTGCATCCAGCGTTCGCAGGCGGCATGGGCCAGGTTCAGGTGCAGCCAGAGAAACGCCTCGCCATCGTCCGGCTGTTGCAGGGCTTGCAGGGCCCTGGCCGAATCCAGTTCGCGACCCCGCTCGCCGGGGCGAAACGCAAAGCCGTAGAGCAGGCCGAACAGATCCGAATCGCGATGAGCATGGTCGATGCTGTGGTTCATGGAGGCTCGCAGGAGGGAAGGCACCTGTAGGCGGTTTTACAGGTTCACTTGAGCCCGATCATCGCAAGGCTTCATGACTGTTTTGTGACGATTCGAAGTGCAATATTCGGCGGTTATAACCGGTTGTCGGAGGCGCTCAAGAATGCCTCTTTCAGGCCGATCACGCCTACGACGACTGCGCGATCGGCTTGCCCCGGTTCGCCTGACAGGGATGTTCGCACGCTACCCATGCCCGCCTCGGGCGTGCTCTATCCCTGTTGAGAGATCTCATTCGATGTCCTTGCAAAAATCCCTGAGAGCGCAAGTTCTGGCTTTGTTGAGCGGCAGCCTGCTGGCGGTGCTGTTGATCGCGCTGGCGTGTTTTCACTTCCTGTCCAACGGCGTGCAAAGTTATCGCGAACTGATCGAGGGGCCGTTGCGCACCTCGCAGTTGATCGATGAAGCCAACCTGCAATTCAAGGTCCAGGTGCAGGAATGGAAAAACGTGTTGCTGCGTGGCAAGCAGAGAGCCGACCTGAGTAAATACTGGCAGCAGTTCGAGGATCGCCAGCGCGATGTGCAGGGTATTCTTGGCCAGCTGGCGGCCGAGCCCGGCATCGATGCGGCGCTCAAGGGCCGTATCGAGCGCTTGCGTGAAGAGCACCGGGTGCTGGGCACGGCCTACCAGAAAGGCCGCGATGCCTTTGTCGCCGCCGGTGCCGATCCGGCCGCCGGCGATGCCGCGGTCAAGGGTGTGGACCGCGCCACCAGCGAGCAGATGAGCGAACTGGTGAGCGAGTTGCGCAAGCAGGGCAGCGAGCGGTCGCGCGACATCAGCGCCGCCGCCCAACGCACGGTGTGGATCGGCCTGCTGGTGATGCTGGCCTCGGGCTTGTTGATCGGCCTGCTGAGCCTGTGGCTGGTCAACCGTAGCCTGGTGGAGCCGATCCGCCAGTTGATCGACTACGTGGCGCAACTCAGCCGTGGGCGGATTGCCGAGCGCGTGGCCAGCAGCCGTCAGGACGAGCTGGGCAAGCTGGCGGTGGCCGCCAACACCTTGCGGGATTTCCTCGCCGAAACCTTCAGCCGCCTGCAGCGCAGCGCCACCGACCTGGACAGCTCCAGCGGCGAGCTGAATGCGATTGCCACCCTGATGTCCCAGGGCACCAACGATCAGTTCAATCGCACCGACCAGGTCGCCACGGCGATGAATGAAATGTCCGCCACCGCCCAGGAAGTGGCGCGCCATGCGGCGGATGCGGCGCGCGCCGCCGATGACGCCGACCAGTCGGCCCAGCAGGGCGAGCAGGTGATGCAGGGCACCATCCACACCATCACCCTGATGCGTGGCGAAATCGCCAACACCGCCGAGGTGATCCGCCGCCTGGAAGCCGACAGCGGACGTATCGGCAAGGTGCTGGAGGTGATCCGCGGCATCGCCGAGCAGACCAACCTGCTGGCGCTCAACGCGGCCATCGAGGCGGCCCGGGCCGGCGAAGCCGGGCGTGGTTTCGCCGTGGTCGCCGACGAGGTACGTAGCCTGGCGCAGCGCACCGCGGCGTCGATCATCGAGATCAACCAGATTATCCAGAGCGTGCAGACCGGCGCGCTGGACGCCGCCCATGCGATCGAGAGTGGCCAGGCGCGCAGCGATGCCAGCGTCGAGCAGGTGACCCAGGCCGGCGCCATGCTGGAGCGGATCACCGAGGCGGTCGAGGCGATCCGCGACATGAACCGGCAGATCGCCACGGCGGCGGAAGAGCAGACCTCGGTGGCCGAGGACATCTCGCGCAACCTGACCGAAATCACCACGATCGCCAGCACCAACCTGGATAACGTGCAGCGCACCGAGCGCGCCAGCCAGAACCTGCACGAGCTGTCGGGGCAGTTGAACGAGGTGACGGCACGCCTGAGTGCCTGATGCGCCAGGGCATGAAAAAGCCGCGTGGCCTTTCGGCCGCGCGGCTTTTTTTGTCCTGAAGAATTACTTGTCTTGCTTGTTGCTCAGGACCTTGCCGGTCTTGGCATCCAGATCGACGTCCCACTCGACGCCTTTGGCGTCACGCAGTTCCACCTGGTAGACGTAGGCGCCGGCCGCTGTTTGCTCAAGCTCGGTGTCGGTGATGTTGGCGGCGGTGGTGCCAGGGTGTTCGGCCAGTGCTGCCTGGTTGAGTTTTTCCAGGTCCATGATGGTGCCGGCCTTGAGCAGGCCCGGGATCAGGTCCGGGCGCACGTCGGCCTGGGCCAGGCCGGCGGTCAGGGTCAGGGCGGTAGCGGCGAACAGGGCAGTCAACGTTTTCATAGGGTCTTTCCTTGGGGTGATTCGTTTAAGTGGGTTCAGGTTAGCCGGTACAACTTAATTCACCCTTAATTCAGCGCAAGCTTTGCGCCGTTTGTTCAATCGCCGTCGCCCTCGGGTCTTTCAAGCTGTGCTCTCGAACAGGAGAGGCAGTGATGAAAGCAATGATCAAAGGTTTGTACGGTCCCGCGTTTTTCGCCGGCTTCATCGGCGCTGGCGTGTGGGTGATGGGCACGCCGGGGCTGGCCCCGGGCTGGTTGCTGCTGGTGTTCGCCGGGGCGCTCGGGGTGTCCTTTCTGGCGGAGTGGTGGTTGCCCTATGAGGTGGACTGGAACCGCCCGCGGCAGGATCGCTTGCGCGACGTGTTGCACGCGCTGGTCAATGAAAGCCTGAACGCCCTGGGGTTGCTGCTGTTGCCGGGGCTGGTGAGCCTGCTGGCGTTCGATGGCCTGTGGCCGCGCGGCTGGTCGCTGTGGGCGCAGTTGGCGCTGGCGATGGTCATCGCCGACTGCGGCCTGACCCTGGCGCATTACTTCAGCCATCGGCTGCCCTGGCTGTGGCGCCTGCACGCGGTGCATCACAGCGTGCAGCGCTTGTATGGCTTCAACGGCTTGATGAAGCACCCGCTGCATCAGTTGCTGGAAGCCAGCGCCGGACTATTGCCGCTGCTGTTTTTGGGAATCCCCTTGCCGGTGGCGCAACTGCTGGCGTTTGCCATTGCCATCCAGCTGCTGTTGCAGCACTCCAATGTCGACATGCGCCCCGGTCCCCTGGGCTGGGTGTTTGCCTGGGCGCCGATGCATCGCTTTCACCACATGAAGTACGGCACCGCCGGCAATGTGAATTTCGGCCTGTTCCTGAATGTCTGGGACTGGTTGCTGGGCACGGCGTTTTATTCCTCGGCCTACCCGATCCGCCAGGGCGACCTGGGCATCGGCAGCCAGCCGGATTATCCGCAGGCGTATTGGCGACAATTGCTGGCACCTTTCAGCAGGCAAGCCGTGCAGGAGGAACCGCCGGTGCCCTTGCCGTTGCGTCGTTGAGTCAGTCCAGCAGGCGCAGCTCGATATGTTGCAGGGCCTGGCGCGCGGTGACGCCGAACAGGGTTTTCAGGGTGCGGGAGAAGTGCGCGGAGTCGGCAAACCCAGCGCCATGGGCGGCCTCGGTGATGGCCTGGCCCGCCAGCACCAGGCCCATCGCCAGGCGCAGGCGCCGCCACAGCACCAGGCGCCGCACCGGCAACCCAAGCTGGCCGCTGAACAGCCGTTCCAGCTGGCTCAGGGACAGGTGCGCGTGGGCTGCCAGGGCACTGGCCGAGACCTTGCCTGCCAATTGTCGGTCGAGGGCGGCCAGGGCCTTTTCGATCCGCCGGTCCTGCAAGATTCGGCGCGGGCAACGCCGCAGCGCCTCGGTCAGCGCCGGCAGCGTCAGCTCGACACCCAGCAGGCTGTCTTGCAGGGCCTGGGCGTCAATCGTCAGCGGTTCGGCGTAGAGGGTGAACAGGGTCCCGGGCGCATCGAGGATGGCATGCCGTTGCATGGCCGGGATAAACACCTGTCGGGCGGTGCAGGGCAGGCCGTCGAGGCTGACGGTGACCGGTGCGGTGGGGGCGAGGATCAGTTGATGGGCGTAGTGGGCGTGGGGCGCGGTACGCCCCAGCTCGCCCTGGATCAGTCCGTAGTCACGCCCGAGCCACAGCTGGCCTGTCCACTCGGGCGTGCGCACGGCGACCGGCTCAGTAGCCGTTGGCCTCGAGCAACTGGCTGACGCTGCCGCTGGCCGGGCGCTTGACGTACTTGAGCAGTTCAGCGGCGCGGTTGGTGAAGATGCCGTCGACACCGGAGTCCAGGACCTTCTTGAAGTCCACTGGCTCGTCGATGGTGTAAACGTGCACCAGCAGGCCCTGGTCGTGGGTGAACTGGTTCATCCAGGGTTGCACCAGGTCGAAATAGCTCTGGTCGCCACCGTTGGCCAGTGCCGCCGACGGGCCGGTGCCGATGGCACCCTGGGCCTTGGCGTAGCTGACCCACTGCTCGAACTCGGCCTTGTCCTTGGGCTCCTGCTTGGCGTAGTAGGCCGCCTTGTCCTTCTCGCCGCTGTTGGCGAAGGTCACGTCGGACTTGGGCTGCATGCCGCCTTCACCGATCCACAGCAGGAGGATCTTCGGCACTTTCGGCATTTCTTTCTGCAGCAGTTCCAGGCTGCTCTTCTCGAAGGTCTGCAACACCACCTTGCCTTTGCCCTGGCCTACCGCCAGGTCGCTTTTCGCCAGCTTGGAGCCGGCCGGGCTGAGCCAGCCGCGGTCCTGGAGTTTTTCCTTGAGGTCGTGCTCGATGCCGGGGAACTGCTTGGGCTCCTTGGTCTCGATGTACAGGCCGGGCTTGTGATGCGGGTTGCTCTGGGCGATGTCGATGATTTCGTCGAGGGTCAGGATCTTCAGGCCGACGTAGCTCGCACGGGCACGGTCGGGATAGGCCTGGTTGAACCAGCTGCCGGCGTCGAGGGTTTTCAGCTCGGCCATGGTGAAGGCGTTGGCCGGGCTGTCCTTGCGCTCGGGAAACTTGCTGGCGACGTCGGTGGTGCGTTGCAGGTTGTTGTCGTGCAGGGCGAACAGCACGCCGTCCTTGCTGCGTTGCAGGTCCATTTCCAGGTAGTCGGCGCCCAGGTCGCGGGCCAGTTTGTAGGCGGCGGCGGTGGACTCCGGTGCATCGAAGGACGCGCCCCGGTGAGCGATCACCGCGGGGTGTGGAATGCCTTGGCTGACAGCCAGTGCGGTGGGGCTTGGGCTGGCGGCCTGTGCCTGGCCCAGGCCAAGCATCAGGCTCAGCATCAGGGCGCTTTTGGTGAAGGTGGCAGGCATGGTCGAGGTCCTTTCGTGGAGGGCGATTTTCAAAGGACTACCTTTTAACAATTGAATGGCCGTTGTGCTATCGCGAAACCGACATAAATCTGCACCTGCGGCAAATTTTCCGACGCTTTTGTGGGGTGCTTTGCAGTACGCTTGCGCCCTGAAGTTTCCCCGTCAGAGGGAAGCCCGAAAACATTTCCACTCTTGCCTGGCGTGTAAACCATCGATCACCTGTCCTTCGGGACACTCAGTGAGGTTTACCATGCGCATCACATCCGAACTCATCTGCCAGGCTGCCGACCAGCTCAAGGGGTTTGTCGGTTTCAACCGCAAGAGCGGCCAGCACATCGTGCGCTTCAGCGAAGACTCCTTCGGCATGGACGTCGCCGACGACGCCATCACCCCCGCCAGCGAATTCGTCTGGGCCAGCGCCGAGGGCCAGGTCATGGTGCTCAAGCGCGAGCTGATCCAGCTGCTGCTGGAACAGAACATCGACGACCGCATCAACATCAGTGAACCCTTGCGCGTGTACATGCGCCGCACCGACCTGCCGGAGATTTCGGCGGTGCGCAATCTGCTGCCGGCGGCGCAATAACCGGGATGCGCGGTGGCCGGGCTGGCGCTATCGCGAGCAAGCTCGCTCCCACAGGGGGCGGTTTCTGTAGGAGCGAGCTTGCTCGCGATCAGGTCTCAGCGTTCGAACAGGTAGGCGCGTTCGACCTTGCACACCCGGGTGTGGCAGGCCGCGTACCAGTCGCTGCGCCCGCGTTCGCGGGCGATGCGGTGTTCGGCATGCTGCTTCCAGGCGAGGATTGAGGCCTGGTCCCGCCAATAGGAGACCGTGATGCCGAAGCCCTCCTCGTTACGCGCGAACTCCAGGCCGAGAAACCCCGGTTGCTGCCGCGCCAGTTCGACCATGCGTTCGGCGGTCTGCTCGTAGGCCGGGTCCGGTTCGCGGCGTTGGGCGCTGAAAATCACCGCGTAATAGGGCGCCTCGGGTGTGCGGGCGATCATGCGTGACGCTCCAGGCAAGCGGCGAGCAGGGCGCTGACCAGGGGCGGCACGACGCCTTTGAGCGCTGCCCGTTCCGGCTGGAACAGGGTGGCGACAAAAAACCGCTGGTCGCACAGTTCCACCGCCCGCAGGTCGCCGGCCGAGTCGTAGCCGCTGGGGCGCAGGTTGTGCTTGAGCAGTTGCGCCGCGAACTGCGGATTGACCCCGTAGCGACAGCGATAACCTTCGCTGATCAGGCGCTCGCCATAGGCTTCGGCGATGCGGCTGCCTTCGCTCAGATGAATGCTGTCGGTGGCTTCCACCAGGGCGCAGGTCAGCGGCGTGAGCAAGGCGCGCTCGGCCTCGGGATGGGTTTCGCCGTGTTCGGCATCGGCCCAGCCCAGCACGTTGCGCGCGTACTCCAGCACTGCGTGCTGAAAACCGCCGCAGGTGCCGAGGAAGGGCCGCTGCTGTTCGCGGGCAAAGCGGATGGCGCGCAGGGCGCCGTCCATGCAGCGGTAGGGGCTGGCGGGCACACACCAGATGCCGTCGACCGCTTGCAGTGGCGCGTCGCTGGTCAGGCTGTCGGTGGCCAGCCAGCGATAGTGCACCTTGAGGCTGGTTTCCTCGGCGGCCATTTCCAGGGCCAGGGGAATGGCCTGGTGCGCGGTGACCTGAGGGTCGTAGTCGCCCACCAGGGCGATGTGCAGCGATGTGCGGCATGGATTTCTCCTGGTAGGGCCAACGCTTGTCGGTTGCTGGATGCCACTATAGATTGGCGCTCACGCACTCAATATTGGCGTTTATCCAAGTGATCAATGCAGCCACGCACTATCGGCTCGACTACCCCGACCTGTCGCTGATCCTCGCCCTGGTGCGCGGCGGCTCCCTGGCCCGCGCGGCGGCGTTGTTGAAAGTCGATGTGTCCACGGTGTTCCGTGCGGTGCGCCGCCTCGAGGCTGCGCTGGGCCAGCAGCTGTTCGACAAGAGCCGCGCCGGCTACCTGCCCACCGGCCTGGCCCGCACCCTGGCCGAGCAGGCCGAACGCGCGGAACAGGCACTGGACGCGGCACGGGTCGGGGTGGAGCAGGGCGGCGCGGTGGTCAGCGGCACGGTGCGCTTGACCTGTACCGACTCGGTGCTGCAGGGCCTGTTGTTGCCGGCGCTGGCGCACTTCATGCCGCGCTATCCGGCACTGGCCCTGGAGCTCAGCACCTCCAATGATTTCGCCAACCTCAGCCGGCGCGACGCCGACCTGGCCCTGCGCCTGACACGCACGCCGCCCGAGCACCTGGTGGGCCGGCAGTTGCGGGCGGTGTCTTACCGGGTCTGTGCCAGCCCGGCCTACAGGCAGTCGGCCGCCTCGACGGATCTGGCCGGGCTGACCTGGATCGCCCCGGACGATTTTCTCCCGGACCACGCCACGGTGGCCTGGCGCCGGCAGGCGTTGCCCGGTGTGGTGCCAGGCTATCGCTGCAACAGCATGCTGGCGGTCAGCGAACTGGTGAAGGCCGGGCTGGGGGTGGCGGTGTTGCCGGATTTCCTGCTCGACGACACCACCGCCCTGCAATCCCTGAGCGACCCGCTGCCGGGGTGCGACACCGCGCTCTGGTTGCTGACCCGGGCCGACTGCCGGGCGCTGCGCGCGGTGGTGACGCTGTTCGACGAATTGAGCCAGCGTCTGCGCGCGCCGCAGTGAGTCATGCCTGGGGCGGGTCCTTGTGCAGGACGTGCCGGTGCATTTCCGAGGTCAGGCCCTCGATGCGTTCGCTCAGCTGTTTGGTCATCTCGGTCAGGCGGGTGTTCTGCTCCAGCAGTTCGAGCAGTTGCGCGCTGTGTTGCGCGGCTTGCGCCTGACGTTCGCTGTTGGCGATAGCGATGGCTTCGCGGTGCTGGGCATCGGCGTCGGTCTGGGCTTTGTCGCGCGCGGCCTGGCGAGTCTGGGCCAGCAGGATCAGTGGCGCGGCATAGGCCGCTTGCAGACTGAAAGCCAGGTTGAGAAGGATGAAGGGGTAGACGTCGAAGTGCGTCACCCCGCTCAGGTTGAGCCCGATCCAGATCAGTACGATCAGGGTTTGCGCGCCGAGAAAGGTCGGGGTGCCGAAAAAGCGGGCGAAGGCTTCGGCCTTCAGGGCAAAGCGGTCGGTGCCGAAGGTCGGGGCCAGATGGGCGTGGGGGCGGTGGAAACGCAGGTGGTCGACAGGGGCGGCTGAGGCTGTTTCGGATGGAGTCGGGTTCATGGCGGGCTCGGGGCGATGGGACTGCCGGTCACTATAGAGCCCTGTCGGCGTCGACGCCTTCCCTGGCATCGATTCAGAAACGCCGGTTCAGAACGCTGCACGTTCGTTGGCGAACATGCTCACGGCCTGTACCGCTTCGCTGGTACCGTCACGAATCTGCAGGATCACCGTGCCGGCCTGATCCGCCAGGTCGACGCCCTTGGCCGCCCGATCCCGGGTGCCGTCCATGCTCTTGATGGCTTGCTGGGTTTCGGTCTGGATCATGTCGATCATCTCGGAGATTTCCGCAGTCGAACCGCTGGTACGGGCGGCCAGTTGCCGGACCTCGTCGGCGACTACGGCAAAGCCGCGCCCCTGTTCGCCGGCGCGCGCGGCTTCGATAGCGGCATTGAGCGCCAGCAGGTTGGTCTGGTCGGCGATCGCCCGGATGGTGTTGACGATCGCGGTGATCTGTTCGGAGCGCTCGCCGAGCTTGGCGATCAGGGTCGACGACGCTTCGATGTTGGCGGCAATCTGGCGCATTTCGCTGGCCGCTTGCTGGATCACCTCGGTGCCCTGTTCGGCGACATGCCGGGTTTCGACCGAGATGTGATAGGCCTGGGTTGCGCTTTGGGCGTCCTGGGCATGTTTTTCCACCATCGCGGTGACGTCGGAGGCGTACTTGACCACTTTGCACAAGCGCCCGGCGGCGTCGTACACCGGGTTGTAGTTGGCTTCGAGCCACAGCGATTGCCCATATTTGTCGATGCGCTCGAACTGACCACTGAAGAACTCGCCCTGATTGAGACGCCGCCAGAAATCTTGATAGGCGCTGCTGTTCACCAGTTCGGGCTTGCAGAAAATCCGGTGATGTTTGCCCTTGAGTTCGGCGAGGGTATAGCCGAGGCGATTGAGGAAGTTCTGGTTGGCGGTGATGATGCTGCCGTCGAGATTGAATTCGATCATCGCCATAGCGCGGTCAATAGCATGCAGCTTGCCCTTGGACTCGCTCTCCTGCTGGACTTTCAGAGTGACGTCGAGGGCGTATTTCACCACCTTGATGACGTTGCCGTCGGAATCCTTGATCGGGTTGTAGCTGGCCTCAAGCCACACCGATTGCCCTTTGGCATCGATGCGTTCGAAGGTGCCCGCTTCGAACTGGCCGTTTTTCAGGCGCGCCCAGAGTTCGCGGTATTCGTTGCTGAGGGCAAACTCGGGGCGACAGAACTGGCGGTGGTGGTGGCCGACGACCTGTTCTGCGCGATAGCCCATGGTTTTGAGGAAATTGTCGTTAGCCCGCAAGGCTATGCCCTCCAGGTCGAACTCGATCACCGCCATCGAGCGTTCGATGGCATCGAGCAGGCTGGCTTGTTGGGCGATGGTGCGCTGCAAGGCGTCGATCCTTTTATTCTGGCGGCTAAATAGCATGATGGCCGGTACTCCGTGGGAAAAACCTGAAGGCAGTCCCTGTTGCGCGCCTGAATGCCGAAAGCCAAGGGACCTCGGCATTTTCCGCTCAATGCCAGCATTCCATGACTGGCAGATAAACGCTTAAGTGATACGTGCGTACTTTTGGATATCTGAACACTTGGAAAGACACTGTGACTTTGAGTGTAGAGGGTTTATTTTTTGTGACCGAAGGGTTTTATCTGGTTTTTGGAATAGTGTTAAGAACAATTATTCCGAAATGACCTGAATGATGCTGAGTAAAGTTATACCGAATGTTTTTTGTACAACTTCTCAGGAGTCATTCATTGCGGCGAGGAAGGCGTGGCTTTCCTGGCTGGCGCTTGCGACTTTGTTACGCCCGGAGTTTTTCGCGGCATACAAGGCTTTGTCCGCTTCGATGAGCCACATCGCTGCATCGCTCAGCCCCGGGTGCCAGGCGGCCAGGCCAATGCTCAGGCTGACCCTGAGTTGCGGTATGTCCGGATGGCGATAGTGGCTGAAGACCTCACGCAGCCGCTCCATGACTTCGTGGGCCTGCTGGAGTGAGGTCGCGGGGAAGATGACGCAGAACTCATCTCCGCCATAGCGACCGGTCAGGTCGCCTTGGCGCAGGTTGTGCCTGAGGTCGCAACTCAACTGATGCAGCACGGTATCGCCCAGGATATGGCCGTGGCAGTCGTTGATGCGTTTGAAATGATCGATGTCGATCAAGGCAATGGTGCCCTGGCAGCGTTGCTGCTGGCACTTGGTGAATTTGAGGTGCAGCAGATCTTTCCAGGCGCCGTGGTTGAGCAAGCCGGTGAGGCTGTCGGTGCGACTCAATGCGCGCAGGGCATGCTTGTGTTCGAACAGTTTGATCGCCAACTGATAGCAGACCATGCCCAGGGCCATCGGGTAGAGGGTCAGCATGGGCAGGCAAGCATAGATCTGCCACTGAGTGGTGTGCCCGGTGAAGGCCGGGCCGAGCAGCAACCAAGCGAGCAGCACACCGCCGAGCTGGGCGAAAAAGCCGCGGATGAACAAGCGCAGCCCTCCGGCCGCAAGGTTGTTCATGGCCATCATCGCCAGGATGGTCACCGTGGGTAGCGGATTGAACTGCATCGCTGCCGCCCAGAAGCCCCCGAACAGCGAGTCGCACCACAGGTTGCGGCGTTCAGCCTGGTAGGGAAACTCGGCCCGGGTCGAGATCAGGTACGCCAGGTGCGGCCAGAGAAAACCGTTGAACAGCAGGAGCGCCCAGACCCAGGACGGTTGCTGCACCGGGTACAGGCCGGCGAATACGCTGAGGCAGCCGATTCCCATCCCGACCACCCTGGGCAGGTAAATACGTTTGGCAAACGACAGCCCTTTGCCTTGTTGGTTATCCATAAAATTCCGTGTCAGCCGGTATTGAAATACCTTGTGATGTTTTTACTGGCCGCCATCCTTCCGCGGGCGAGGCGGCGAACATTGTCATTTATTCCAGGAAGAATAATCAGTGTCCTTGCAGGCCATTTAATGGCACGGGCGTACGCAAACGCCCATTGCAGAGCGGTCGATCAGCACCGTTGCAGCACGGCGGATTCGCTGTCGAGGGGGGATCAGGCCTGATAGGTGGCCAGGAACATGTCTATCGCGGATTCGACGACACGGTGCCGTTCCTCCACGTCGAGAGGCGGCAGGTTCATGGTGATCTGCGGCCAGAAGGCAAAGGTCTTGAGCATGCCGTGGATCTGTTGGGCGGCGAAATCCGGGTCGAGCGGCTTGAGCTGGCCGTCCGCCTGGGCCGAACGAATCCACACCATCAGGCCTTCCTCGCGCTCGCCCATGCGCGCCACCATGTACTGGGCGCGCTCGGGGGAGTGGAGGGTGGCGGCAATGGCAACCTGTGCCAGGTTGAGGAAATTGTCGTCGGCCAGCAGTTGCAGCTTGGCCATCAACAACTCGCGCAACTGTTCACGCAGGCTTAATCCCGGACGGTAAAGAATGTCCGGTCGCGCCCTGATGCTGGCCCATAACTTGTGCAGGATCTCGGTGAACAACTCTTCCTTGCTGGGGAAATGGTTGTACACCGTGCGCTTGGAAACTCCGGCCGTCGCCGCGATCTTGTCCATGCTGGTGATATCGAACCCGCTGGCATGGAATTCGGTGATCGCCGCCTGGATGATGGCTTCGCGTTTGAGGTCGGTCAGGCGCTTCGGAGCTGTCATAAGTTGGGTTCGATGGCGGTCGTTGGCAGTTATCCGGGGGCAGTTTACTTAGTCCCGGGTTTGTTGCAATCTAGAAAAACTACACT
This sequence comes from Pseudomonas sp. GW821-FHT09E12, assembly GCF_059416085.1. Lineage (NCBI taxonomy): Bacteria > Pseudomonadati > Pseudomonadota > Gammaproteobacteria > Pseudomonadales > Pseudomonadaceae > Pseudomonas > Pseudomonas sp. GW821-FHT09E12. Next base: position 370,765 of record NZ_JBWKOM010000006.1, read on the forward strand.
GTACAGTGTAGTTCATGACAGAAAAACGATGGTCGGCTGACGCTTGCGTGCATTGGCCTTTGTCGTTCCGCAGAGAATCACCGGAGCCTTTTCGGGTTCCTTGGAGTCACTGATTCATGGCCACTCTCTCTTCCCGTGCAGACAGCGCCTCACGTCCCGAAACGTCCCTGCAGGAACAAGGTGCGTTCCGTAATCACACGCCGGTCCGGCGTGCCGGGCTGGGCAAGACGCTGGGTATTTTCTGGCGCATGCTGTTCCACAAACCGCGCAACACTCGCCCCACCGGGGCCATTCCGGTGCAGCCATTGACCCACGAACAGCTGCTGGCGGCGCCGAACCAGAGCGTCTACCGCCTGGGGCATTCGACGGTGCTGTTGAAGCTGCATGACAAGTTCTGGATCACGGATCCGGTATTCGCCGAACGCGCATCGCCGGTGCAATGGGTCGGTCCCAAACGTTTCCACCAGCCGCCTATCAGCCTGGAGCAATTGCCACCGATCGAAGCGGTGATCCTGTCCCATGATCACTACGATCACCTGGACCACCAGACCGTGCTCAAGCTGGCGGACAAGACCCGCCATTTCCTCACCCCCCTGGGCGTGGGCGATACCCTGGTGAAGTGGGGTGTGCCGGCCGACAAAGTGCGTCAGCTGGACTGGTGGGAAGGCACGGAAGTCGATGGCATTCGTTTTATCGCCACGCCGTCCCAGCATTTCTCCGGCCGTGGCCTGTTCGATGGCAACAGCACGCTGTGGGCCTCCTGGGCGATGATCGATGGCGACAGCCGGATCTTCTTCAGCGGTGACACCGGTTACTTCGACGGCTTCAAGCGGATTGGCGAGCGTTACGGCCCTTTCGACCTGACCCTGATGGAAACCGGCGCCTACAACGTCGAGTGGCCGGGGGTGCACATGCAGCCTGAGCAGACCCTGCAGGCGCACATCGACTTGAAGGGCCGCTGGTTGTTACCCATCCACAACGGCACGTTCGACCTGTCGATGCATGCCTGGTACGAACCGTTTGACCGCATCCTTTCGCTGGCCTGGGAACGCAGCATCGCCATTGCCACGCCGCAGATGGGCGAGGCCTTCAACCTGTCGCACCCGCAGCGGGGGCACGCCTGGTGGATGGAGGTCGACCCCGTGGCCGAGCAGGTAACGGCAAGCGATCTGTAGACCCTTCATCGGCTACTCCCCGAGCCCGGCTATCGCCAGGTTGCCGTGTCCGGCCCTGGGGAGTATCTAGAGAATTCCCCCAATACCCTCGACGGACCTGGTGATGGCTTATCGGCTTCATCTGTTTGGCGCATCTGGTTCCGGCACCACGACCTTGGGCCAGGCGCTGGCCCAGCGTTTGGATATTGCCCACTTCGATTCCGATAACTTCTTCTGGCGCTCCAGTGCACAGCCTTTCAGCCTGCGCCGCCCCCGGGACGAGCGCATCCAGCTGTTGCAGCAGCAGGTGGCCGGGTTGGACAACTGGGTGTTGTCCGGCTCCTTGTGCGGTTGGGGCGACCCGATGATTGAGGCTTTCACCCATGCCATTTTCCTCCGCCTGGACCCCGAGGTCCGCCTGCAGCGTTTGCGGGTGCGCGAGTTTCAGCGTTACGGCGAGCAGATCCATGAGGGCGGCGAACGCCATCTCGCGACTCAAACCTTCCTTGCCTGGGCGGCTGGCTACGACACGGGTGGACAAGGTACGCGCAGCCTGCGCCGGCATGAGAGCTGGATCACCGGGCTGAGCTGCCCGGTAATCCGCCTCGATGCCACTCACCGCTCGGTGCAGGCATTACAGGAAGAGGTATTGAGCGCCCTGGATCACTCGATCATGGCGTAGTCGGGCCGTTCCATCGGGTTGGGCGTCGCACCCTTGATGTTCATGCCACGCCCCGGAGCGAAACCGGGGAAGAACACCAGGCCTTCTGCTTCCAGGCGAAAGGCCAGGGCCAGTCGGGTCACGTCGAGCAATTCGCCGCCCGCCTCGAAGCGGTGAATGGCGGCAATCGAGACGCCGGATTCCTGTGACAGCTGTTCCTGGCTCCACCCCAGCATGGCGCGGGCCTGAATGCAGTGTTCTGGGGTGAACTGGAAGAGGGCGATTCGTTCCAGGGTGACTTTCATCGCGAGTGAGGCCATGGGATTTCTCCGGAAGCGGGTGAAAATGAGTCAATAAAGTACTGTTTATTTGTACAGTTGTTTTGCTCCCGGATCAAACTCATTTTGCCGATCGCCTCAACGTCTTCGTGACAAGTCTTGTCCCGGCGCTATGTCCCCGGTTTCCAGGTAGGCGCTGGGCGGTTGCCCCGCTACCCGGCGGAACATGGTGGAAAAGGCGGCGGGGCTGTCATAGCCGAAATCGAGGGCGATTCGCGTCACCGACTCGCCTGCGGCCAGTCGGGGCAAGGCCCTGACCACGCAGGCGCGCTGGCGCCACTGGACGAAACTCATGCCGGTCTGCTCGCGGAACAGGCGGTTGAAGGTGCGCAGGCTGATGTGCAGCTGTTGCGCCCATTGCTCGGGAGACTGGTGGGCATCGGGTTGTTGCAGGAAGGCCTGGCACAGGGTGAGCAGGCGTGGCATTTCGGGCAGGGGAATGTGCAGGGGCAGGCGGGTGGTACGGCTCAGTTCATGCAACAACAGGCTGACCAGCACACCGTCGCGTCCGTTCTCGTCGTACGCCAGCGGCAGATCCACCGCCTCCATCAGCAACTGGCGCATCAGTGGCGACACGCTGATCACCTGGCACTCATCGCCCAGGGCCGGCATGGCCGCCGGTTCGATGTACAGGCTGCGGGTACTGACCCCGAGCATCAGCACCTCATGGGCCACCCGGGGCGGAATCCATACCGCACGCTGTGGCGGCACCACCCAGCGGCCATTCGTGGTGCTGACCTGCATCGCCCCGGTGGCGCCATACAACAGTTGCGCGCGACGATGGCTGTGGCTGGACAACAGGTGGCCCTGGGGGTAATCGGTGCCGATCGCGACCACGGCGCGTGGGGTGTGATCCAGCAGGTCGATCGAAGTGTTACGCATGGCGTCGGCGTCCGCGGGTTGGCGTGAATGCAAATAGTATTGGCTAACTTGCTAAAGCCGGCCAAGCCCTGGCGCTCTATCGTCGAGGTCTTCTGCTAACGGAGAACCCTTCGATGTTTTATCTATGGCTGGCGGTGTTCGGCTGCATGAGCGGGATCAGCGCGGTGCTGTTCGGTTTTGGCGGCGGCTTTGTGGTGGTGCCGCTGCTGTATCGCATGTTGCTGAGCAGCCATGGCGCTGACGATGCCGTCGCTCAGTCGGCCATGCATATAGCGGTCGCCACCTCGACCTGCGTGATGATCGTCAACGCGCTGATGGCCACCGGCAAACACCGCCGCGCGGGCAACCTGATTCGACATTATCTGTGGCCGCTGGGTGGCTACATCGGGCTGGGAGCTATAGCGGGGGCGGTCCTGGCAATGGCGGTGAGTGGTGAGGCGATGCGCTACGCCTTTATCGCCTACCTGGCGCTGACCATTGCCGATTGCCTGATGCGTCGTGGCTTTCTTGAACAGAGCGACACCCGTGCGCCGCGCTGCTTGGGGCGACTGGAAAACACCGGAGGCCTGGGCATCGGGGCCATTGCTACCTTCCTGGGTGTCGGCGGTAGTGTGATGACCGTGCCCCTGCTACGCCGTTGTGGCTTGAGCATGACCCAGGCCACCTCCATGGCCAACCCGCTGAGCGTGCCGGTAGCCCTGGCCGGGGCCTTGACCTATATGGCCATGGCCGGCTTCAGTCGCTTCGATCTGGGCCCCTGGTTTATCGGCTATATCGACCTGCTGGCGTTTGCCGTGCTGACCCTCGGCTCATTGCTGGGCATGTGCCTGGCCTCACCGTGGATCGGGCGCATTCCCGACCGGCTGCATGCGCGGGTGTATATCGGCCTGCTGGTGCTGGTAATGCTCGGCATGCTGGTTCGCTAAGGGTTAGCCCAGCGCCAACCCCGGCGCTTCACGAATGATGAAGTGGTCGAGGTTCTCGATGTTGGCGCTGAATACCCCGAACGTCTGTTCGGGGTGTTTTTTGCTTGGCACCTGTTTCAGCTCCGGGGTCACGCCATAAAAGAAGCAATACAGCTCTTGTTCGCTGTCGATCGCATGCTTGATCTCTTCGAGGAAGGCTTTGCGCTTGCGGTAGCTCTCGATCAGTTTTTTGCTCAGGTAGACATTGACCGAGTAGGGCTTCTTTTTTGCCTCGTCCGCCTGTTTGAACCAGACCTTCTGTTCGAAGTCGATGCGAAAGCTCTGGGTGTAGTCCTTGATCTCCTTGATCTTGCCCCAGTAGATCAACCCCTTGTTGTCCAGCAGGTATTCGATCTTCTTGAAGAACGAGGCATAGGACGCCGTGTGTTCGCCGATCTTCAGCGGCATGCGCTTGAGCAGCTCCTTGTCGTCGATATTCGACACAAAACACTCCACCGGATGAGCGAAGACACTGGTCTTGTCTGGGGTGCCGGCCTGAGCCGGGGCCGGCGTGCGCAGACTGGAGGAGGGGGCTGGCGCGGCAGTTCCTGGCGTATCGCCATCCGCTGCCGGGCTGGCGGGCTTGCGCACATATTCGCGGCGGGCCAGCAGCAATTCCGATGGGAAATGCTCCTCCCGATCATCCTCGTCCGGCGTACCCTCCACCCCGGCTGCCAGCGTCCTGCTGGTGCCATACGGGCAGCCTTCGATATGCCGGGTGCCAGGCAGGTTCTTAAAATGCGGGGTGCGGATGTAATTGACGTTCTTGGCATTGAAGGTCCCCAAATGATTGTCAGCGGCAAAGGTGGCGCGACAGGCATCGTTGGGGCACTGGAATTGTTCCTTGGCTGAGTCGAAGGCCATGGTCTCGTCGAAATTCAGATCGCGCACGTCATAGATCGACAGCTTGTCGTCGAGGCTGATGCAGTAGGCGGTGTCGAATTTCATGGGGGCTCGGGTCCTTGAGTGAAGAAGGCTATTAATAGCGGGTGGCGCAGGGGAGTGCACTGATCTTTTCAAGCATGGGCGCTGATCTCGGCATAACCTTGTAGGTAGCACGTTCCACTCATCACCGGAAAAGGCTCAGGTTCATGTCTGACGGTAATCGCATCAATATCGGCTCCATTGGTGATGCCAACCACATCAACATTGCCCAGAATCAGGCGCCTGAACGCACCAGCATTCAGTTCGTCATCGATCCCAGGAGTGTCGAGCGGGTTAGCCGGGGCAGCGTCATCAAAGGCGCGGTGGCGTTTTTTCTATCGCTGCCGGCGCTGGCGCTTTCGGTCATGTCGATCCTGGCCGACGCGTTGGGCATCCTTTCCTACTTCAATGTGGAGTCGCGGATCCTGGCCTACCTCATCATGGCCGCCGCCATGGGCGGGGTGATGCTGTGCAACGGCAAGCGCAAGATGGCCACCGCCAGCATTGCGCCTGACCAGGCCCGATTCATCGATGGGCGTTGGGTCGAGCGTGATGAAAGTGGCGATTACCTGCTGTATCGCAATACCGCGCCCTGCAATTACGAAAACTGCCACGGTACCGTGCGTATCCAGACGCCACCGCCGCGCGAACAGCATAACCACGATCTGATCGGCGTCTGCGATATCGGCGGCAAGCAACACACCTATCGCGTCGACTTCAATGGCGTCGGCGAACGGCAGCATTTCGACTGGCGTCCGTTGGAACAGAACAAGCCATGACCCCGTTCCAACCACGCCCTTGGTAGGGCGGGCGTGCTCACGAAAAATCCCCCGTCGGGACCAATCAAACTGACAGCCTTCCTGAGTCTTGCCAGGTCATGGCGGCTGCATGAGGGGCATGAAATTTCCTACAGTTCTAATTAACAAAACTCTCACCATATAGAGACGAGTCCTACGCGTTAAAGCTTGTAAAAACAAAAGCTTAGCTGTCTTGAGTAGTCCTGGCAGAGAACGTCACACCTTTGGCAAGGAGGGACAAGTAAGCCTCGAACAAATGGCCGATAAGAAGGCGCCGGCCTCATGAATGAAGGCCCGGTGGGAACCAGCCAGACGGCTTTTCCCCTCACAATAACGAGGACCTCCATATGCCTGTTCTTGCGCGTTCATTGTTGTTTTGTCTGGCCCTGTCCGGCACCGGGGCCGTCCTGGCGGAACAGGCAGCCTTGCCTTATCTGCCGGCCAATCAGTTCCGGCTGGCTGACTACCTGCCACCACCTCCAACTGTTGATTCATCGTTGCAACAAAGCGATTTGACAGCCGTGCTGGCGGCCCAGGCAGCACGCAGTAGCGCTCAGGTGAGCCGGGTCCAGCAGGATGATGAATGGGAAGACAGTGTGTTCCACTTCGCCAGGGAATCCCTCGGCGCCGGTTTCAGCATTGAGCGCCTGCCCCTGACCCGGGCCTTCTTCCGGCGGGCCCAGGAAGACCTGGTGCAATTCCTGATGCCGGCCAAGCACAGCTATGGTCGGCCGCGCCCTTACGAAGCCTCGGCACTGGTGAAGCCGGTATTGCCGCCACCGGAGGGCGATTCCTACCCCAGCGGTCACTCGATGAATGGTTATCTCAATGCCACTTTGCTGAGCATGGCGCTGCCAGAGAAACGCAGCGAGTTGTTCAGCCGCGCACAGATCAATGCCGACAGCCGGGTCATCGCCGGTGTGCATTTCCCCAGCGACCTGGAGGGCGGAAAGATCAGTGCCGCGGTGTTGGCGGCCCGGCTGCTGGACGATCCCCGCGCGGCGGCGGATTTCGAGGCGGTGAAAAAGGAGATTCGTGGTGCCCTGGCCTCCGCCGATTGAGTTCCGGGTTGGATGATTTGCCTGGAGTCGGGGATACCGGGTCCCAATAAAAAAGCCCTGAGCAAGTCAGGGCTTTTTTGATCTTTCGTTGTGCCGATTCAGATCGAGATCGGCACAGGGCAGGAGCTCGGAATCAATCCCAGCTCAGCGCGCCGCCAGTCTGATACTCGATCACGCGAGTCTCGAAGAAGTTCTTCTCTTTCTTCAAGTCCATGATTTCGCTCATCCATGGGAACGGGTTGGTGGTGCCCGGGTATTCTTCTTTCAGGCCGATCTGCGACAGGCGACGGTTGGCGATGAACTTGAGGTAGTCCTCCATCATCGCCGCGTTCATGCCCAGTACGCCGCGCGGCATGGTGTCGCGAGCGTATTCGATTTCCAGTTGGGTGCCCTGGAGGATCATCTGGGTGGCTTCTTCCTTCATCTCGGCATCCCACAGGTGCGGGTTTTCGATCTTGATCTGGTTGATCACGTCGATACCGAAGTTCAGGTGCATGGATTCGTCGCGCAGGATGTACTGGAACTGCTCGGCGACGCCGGTCATTTTGTTGCGGCGACCCATGGACAGGATCTGGGTGAAGCCGCAGTAGAAGAAGATGCCTTCCAGAACGCAGTAGTAGGCGATCAGGTTGCGCAGCAGCTCCTTGTCGGTGTCGACGGTGCCGGTTTCGAACTTCGGATCGGAGATCGAACGGGTGTACTTCAGGCCCCAGGCCGCTTTCTTGGCGACCGATGGAATCTCGTGGTACATGTTGAAGATCTCGCCTTCATCCATGGCCAACGATTCGATGCAGTACTGGTAGGCGTGGGTGTGGATCGCCTCTTCGAACGCCTGGCGCAGGATGTACTGGCGGCATTCCGGGTTGGTGATCAGGCGGTACACGGCCAGTACCAGGTTGTTGGCAACCAGGGAGTCGGCGGTGGAGAAGAAGCCCAGGTTGCGCATCACGATGCGGCGCTCGTCGTCGGTCAGGCCTTCCGGGTTTTTCCAGAGGGCGATGTCGGCGGTCATGTTGACTTCTTGCGGCATCCAGTGGTTTGCACAACCGTCCAGGTACTTCTGCCAGGCCCAGTCGTATTTGAATGGCACCAGCTGGTTGAGGTCGGCGCGGCAGTTGATCATGCGCTTTTCATCGACGGCGACACGGGCGGAAGCACCTTCCAACTCGGCCAGGCCTTCGGCGATGTCGAGTTGGTCCAGAGAGGCCTTGGCACGGGCAACGGCAGCGGAATCACTGGCGGTTACGGCGCGGGCTTCGAGAGCGGCGGCACCACCGGCGCTGTCGAGTTTGTCCATGGCAGCTTCGGCAGCGTGGCCGGCGTTGGCGCCTTTAACGGCGACTTCGCCTTCTTCTTTGTCGAATTCGTCCCAGCTCAGCATGACGTGTCGTCTCCTGCGTGAGGGCCAGATGCCCGTGTGAAAACTGATGGTTGGCTTTTCACACGGCCGAACTGGCCGCGTTGGATCTTAAGGAATCGTTTGTTGCGGCAGCTAACGCAGGCAATAAACAAAAATATGTACGGGAGTTCCGAGGCGGTTATGGGCGCAGAGGACCGAGTCGACTCCTGCGCTGGCTTCGGATTGGCTGTTTATCCCTGTAAGGGAATATTGCAGGCCCGTTTTAAGGCCGCATTATAGGGATTTTTTTGCCGCTGTGGTGCGACGAAGTGGCTCACGATTCGGTTGGCGAGGGGCGTGATCGCGGCGGAGCGAGGGTTTACAAGGCTTTGGCCAGCAAAGATTTTTTTTCACCCGGTTTTGCGGTTTTTTGCCGCCTGGAAGCGATCCGAGACCTCGGCTTTTTCGCGCAATGCTCTGCAAGCCCCGTAGTACAAGGCTTACAGGGAAGGTCGTGGGCTTTGGTAGACAGGATTGTGTTCAATTCATGGTGCAAATTGTCAGTCGGATAATTTGCTCAAAAAATAAGCAAAAAAACGCTTTTGCCACTACATCTTGTGTTGGATGGTCAATTTTTGACCTTTGAAACACTACTGTCCCGGGTTGCCACCCGAGGTCGTTCTTGATGCTCGAGAAGGCATTTTCGGACCATCATCAAGCCCCTTGGGGCGATATGGAAACGCTCCCCGCAATGTGGCTCGACAGATGAAAAAGGGGAGTGCGAAAGCCGTGGTCGCACTGCATTGGGCGATGGCTTGCAACCAGTCTGGATTCAGTTATGCATCTGGCCATCTTTGCCGCAAGAAAGATCTCTTGCGGCCGGCAATTGTTGGAACTTGAAGAGCAACTTTGGTATCAGCCGTTAGAGCAGCCGTTACCCATGACGCGGTATTGCAGAATGTGCCGCAGACCTTTCGAGTCTTCATATTCCATACGTGCAGGTACAACTTCGCATACATTTGGAACTTCGCTCATGGATATAACTTTGGCGATGTCCAGGTCGGACGAGTAAGAGTATTCCTCTACTGCCGGTTGCTGGCTTGCGACATCAGTCGGGATCTCGTCGGCCATTGCTGTAACGCAAAGACTGCTGAGGGCCAGAATTAATAAAGCTTTCATTTTGATTTCACCTTTCTAAGGTCGTGTAGGGTCACGCAGCCTTTGTGGGGCTGCGTGTGGAACTTGAGTAGAAGTCTGGATTAACTGCCTTCGTGGGGGCTGTAACTTGGTTAATCACATTGCCTTGTTGGCGAGGTTGATTTTAGGCGCCTGAGTAGGCGCTATACAGGCGTGCTTTTGATAAACACTATTGACGGTTTTTGTAACAATCCCGTTAAAAACGACCCCCAGCGGCCTGGCAGCGGTCTTCTACTTACCGCAGAAACTACCGCAAGTCCCGTAATAGAGGGGGTAAAGCACTTTTCAGGGGGATCGGCTGGGGGTTGTTACTACCATCGTCGAATGGTTCTATAGGCCCGCCCCGGCTACAACGGGGTCATACAACAACAACTATGTCACCGAGGTAAGAAAGATGAGTGCGGCTTCTCTGTATCCCGTTCGTCCCGAGGTTGCGGCCAACACGCTGACTGACGAGGCGACCTACAAGGCCATGTACCAGCAGTCGGTCGTCAACCCGGACGGCTTCTGGCGCGAACAAGCCAAGCGCCTCGACTGGATCAAGCCTTTCACCACGGTGAAGCAGACCTCCTTCGACGATCACCATGTCGATATCAAATGGTTTGCCGACGGCACCCTCAACGTTTCCTACAACTGCCTGGATCGCCATCTGGCCGAGCGCGGCGATCAGATCGCGATCATCTGGGAAGGCGACGATCCTTCCGAAAGCCGCAACATCACCTACCGCGAACTGCACGAGCAGGTCTGCAAGTTCGCCAACGCCCTGCGTGGCCAGGACGTGCACCGCGGCGACGTGGTGACTATCTATATGCCGATGATTCCCGAAGCCGTGGTCGCCATGCTGGCCTGTACCCGGATCGGCGCGATTCACTCGGTGGTATTCGGCGGCTTTTCGCCGGAAGCGCTGGCCGGGCGGATCATCGACTGCAAATCCAAAGTGGTGATCACCGCCGACGAAGGCATTCGCGCGGGCAAGAAGATTCCGCTCAAGGCCAATGTCGACGATGCGCTGACCAACCCGGAAACCAGCAGCATCCAGAAGGTCATCGTGTGCAAGCGCACCAATGGCCAGATCAAGTGGAACCAGCATCGCGACATCTGGTACGAAGACTTGATGAAAGTGGCCGGTACCGTCTGTGCGCCTAAAGAAATGGGTGCCGAGGAAGCGCTGTTCATCCTTTATACCTCCGGCTCCACCGGTAAGCCCAAAGGCGTGCAGCACACCACTGGCGGCTACCTGCTGTACGCGGCCCTGACCCACGAGCGCGTATTCGATTACCGTCCGGGGGAAATCTACTGGTGCACCGCCGACGTCGGCTGGGTCACTGGCCACACCTATATCGTCTATGGTCCGCTGGCCAATGGCGCGACCACCGTGCTGTTCGAGGGCGTGCCTAACTATCCGGACGTGACCCGCGTGGCGAAGATCGTCGACAAGCACAAGGTCAATATCCTCTACACCGCGCCGACCGCGATCCGCGCCATGATGGCCTCGGGTAACGCCGCCTGCGCAGGCGCCGATGGCAGCAGCCTGCGCCTGCTGGGTTCGGTGGGTGAGCCGATCAACCCGGAAGCCTGGGACTGGTACTACAAGAATGTCGGTCAATCCCGTTGCCCGATCGTCGATACCTGGTGGCAGACCGAGACCGGCGCCACCCTGATGAGCCCGCTGCCGGGCGCCCATGCCCTCAAGCCGGGTTCGGCGGCGCGTCCGTTCTTTGGCGTGGTGCCGGCGCTGGTGGACAACCTGGGCAACATTATCGAGGGCGCCGCCGAAGGCAACCTGGTGATCCTCGATTCGTGGCCAGGCCAGGCGCGCACCCTGTATGGCGACCACGATCGTTTCGTCGATACCTACTTCAAGACCTTCCGTGGCATGTACTTCACCGGTGACGGTGCCCGTCGCGATGAAGACGGCTACTGGTGGATCACCGGGCGGGTGGACGATGTGCTCAACGTCTCCGGCCACCGCATGGGGACCGCGGAGATCGAAAGCGCGATGGTCGCTCACCCGAAAGTCGCTGAAGCGGCGGTGGTCGGTGTGCCCCATGACATCAAGGGGCAGGGCATCTATGTCTACGTCACCCTCAACGGTGGCGAAGAACCGAGCGAAGCATTGCGCCTGGAGCTGAAGAACTGGGTGCGCAAGGAAATCGGTCCGATCGCCTCGCCGGATGTCATCCAGTGGGCGCCTGGCCTGCCGAAGACCCGTTCCGGGAAGATCATGCGCCGTATCCTGCGCAAGATCGCCACGGCGGAGTACGACAGCCTGGGGGATATCTCCACCCTGGCGGACCCGGGCGTGGTGCAGCATCTGGTCGATACCCACAAGACCATGAACGTCGCCTAAGGCGAATCGGTCTCAGTGAAAGCCCCGTCCGGCCTTGTGCCGGGCGGGGCTTTTTTATGGGTGTTAGTGCCGCCCCCTGTAGCCGCTGCCGCAGGCTGCGATCGGCTCCGCAGGAGACGCGCTCTTGAAGGCCCTGAAAGGCCCTTCGGGCCTTATCGCAGCCTGCGGCAGCGGCTACAGGCAGCGGCTTTTCGATCGAATAAATATCGGTATGTCCATCAGGCGTATCTGAATGTTACCGGAGGAGGGGAATGTGTAACCCGCTGCCCGGATTCGGGGCAATGAGAAACGCCAAGCCCTGTTTCAGGGCCTTTGCGGGGGCGGTAAAAAATAAGTCATAACGCTGCGCTTGCCGGAATAGAAGGCTTTGCGAATAATAGGCCCGCAATTTGCAGCACAGATTGGTTTACCGTCTTTTGCTCTTGCATAAATCTGAAGAGCTGTCAATGTGCTCGACCTGGTTTCTCAGTGCTTCTGTAATTTGTTGTCGCATTGAGGAAATATCGGCTTCGGGCCTGTCGTTAGAATGCCGATCACTCGCTCGTCGTTGCCTGTCCGGGAACCCGCATGAGGTTCGTGGCCAGGTCCTCAAGGACGCAGCACCGCTATCAGGTTCCACCCATTCGCATATTGGGCTGTCGCTCACTCTGCCGTTTTCGCCCTTTACCGATGGAGTCCTAAGATGAAGAAACTCGTGCTTCTTGGCGCCCTGGCACTGTCCTCCGTACTTTCCCTGCCGACGTTCGCCGATGAAAAGCCTCTGAAAATTGGTATCGAAGCGGCTTACCCTCCATTCGCCTCCAAGGCTCCGGACGGCAGCATCGTCGGTTTCGACTACGACATCGGCAACGCCCTGTGCGAAGAAATGAAGGTCAAGTGCGTGTGGGTCGAGCAGGAGTTCGACGGCCTGATCCCCGCGCTCAAGGTACGCAAGATCGATGCGATCCTGTCATCCATGTCGATCACCGACGACCGCAAGAAGTCCGTGGACTTCACCGGCAAGTACTACAACACCCCTGCGCGCCTGGTCATGAAGGCCGGTACCCAGGTCAGCGACGGCCTGACCGAACTCAAGGGCAAGAACATCGGCGTGCAGCGTGGTTCGATCCACGAGCGTTTCGCCCGTGAAGTGCTGGCTCCGCTGGGTGCCGAGATCAAGCCATATGGCTCGCAGAACGAGATCTACCTGGACGTGGCGGCCGGTCGCCTCGACGGCACCGTGGCAGACGCTACCCTGTTGAATGACGGCTTCCTGAAAACCGACGCCGGCAAAGGCTTCGCGTTCGTCGGTCCGGCGTTCACCGACAGCAAATACTTCGGCGACGGCGTGGGTATCGCCGTACGCAAAGGCGATGCGCTGAAAGACAAGATCACCGGTGCGATCGCTGCCATTCGCGAGAACGGCAAGTACAAGCAAATCCAGGACAAGTACTTCGACTTCGACATTTACGGCCAGTAAATCGTCGAATCAGCAAGTCCGAGATGGCGCAAGCAGCAGAATCTCTGAAGTTTGCGCCATTTTTTCATCCCAATTTTCGAGGACCTGAATCATGTTGAAAGGCTACGGGGCTGTCATCCTCGATGGCGCTTGGCTGACGCTTCAGCTTGCCTTGTCGTCCATGGCCCTGGCCATCGTTCTGGGTCTGATCGGGGTCGCGCTGCGTCTCTCGCCGGTGCGCTGGCTGGCGTGGCTGGGCGACCTGTATTCCACGGTGATCCGCGGGATTCCCGACCTGGTGCTGATCCTGCTGATCTTCTACGGCGGCCAGGACCTGCTCAACCGTGTCGCGCCCATGCTGGGTTACGACGACTACATCGACCTGAACCCGCTGGCTGCCGGTATCGGCACCCTGGGCTTCATCTTCGGTGCCTACCTGTCGGAAACCTTCCGCGGTGCCTTCATGGCGATTCCCAAGGGGCAGGCGGAAGCGGGCATGGCCTATGGCATGAACAGCTTCCAGGTGTTCTTCCGGGTGCTGGTGCCGCAGATGATCCGTCTGGCGATTCCGGGCTTTACCAACAACTGGCTGGTACTGACCAAGGCCACCGCGCTGATTTCGGTGGTGGGCCTGCAAGACATGATGTTCAAGGCCAAGCAGGCGGCTGACGCCACCCGTGAGCCTTTCACCTTCTTCCTCGCGGTGGCGGCGATGTACCTGGTGATCACCAGTGTCTCGTTGCTGGCATTGCGTCACCTTGAGAAGCGCTACTCGGTAGGCGTAAGGGCGGCTGATCTATGATCTTCGACTACAACGTCATCTATGAGGCCTTGCCGCTGTATTTCAGCGGCCTGCTGACCACCCTGAAACTCTTGGCCCTGTCGCTGTTCTTCGGCCTGCTGGCGGCGCTGCCCCTGGGGCTGATGCGGGTGTCCAAGCAGCCGATCGTCAACCTCAGCGCCTGGCTCTACACCTATGTGATCCGCGGCACGCCGATGCTGGTGCAGTTGTTCCTGATCTATTACGGACTGGCGCAGTTCGATGTGGTGCGTCAGAGCTTCCTCTGGCCTTGGCTGTCCAGTGCGACCTTCTGTGCGTGCCTGGCATTTGCCATCAACACCAGCGCCTACACCGCCGAAATCATCGCCGGCAGCCTCAAGGCCACGCCGAACGGCGAGATTGAAGCGGCCAAGGCCATGGGCATGTCGCGCTACAAAATGTATGCCCGCATCCTGCTGCCGTCGGCCTTGCGCCGGGCGCTGCCGCAGTACAGCAATGAAGTGATCATGATGCTGCAGACCACCAGCCTGGCCTCCATCGTGACCCTGATCGACATCACCGGTGCGGCCCGTACGGTCAACGCGCAGTACTACCTGCCGTTCGAGGCCTACATTACTGCCGGCGTGTTCTACCTGTGCCTGACCTTTATCCTGGTGCGCCTGTTCAAGCTGGCCGAAGGCCGCTGGCTGCGTTACCTGGCGCCGCGGAAGCACTGATATGGAACGCATTGACCACGCATTGCCATGGAGCCACTTGGGCAGCGAGCGGCAGATCTCGGTGTTCCGTTTCGGCCACGGCGAGCGCAAGGCCTATATCCAGGCCAGTCTGCATGCGGACGAACTGCCCGGGATGCGCACCGCCTGGGAGCTGAAAAAGCGCCTGGCCGAACTGGAAGCCCAGGGCGTGCTGAACGGCGTGATCGAACTGGTGCCGGTGGCCAACCCGATGGGCCTGGGGCAGCTGTTGCAGGGCAATCACCAGGGGCGGTTCGAGGCCGGTAGTGGCAAGAACTTCAATCGCGATTTCGTCGAGCTGAGTGTGCCAGTCGCGGCTCGCCTGGAAGGGTGCCTGGGGGATGACCCGCACGCCAATATCCAGATGATTCGCCAGGCCATGAGTGATGTGCTGGCCGAACTGCCGGCGCCATCGAGCCAGCTGCAAGGCATGCAGCGTATTCTCCTGAGTCATGCCTGCACCGCGGATGTGGTGCTGGACCTGCACTGTGATACGGAAGCGGCGCTGCATATGTACGCCTTGCCGCAGCATTGGCCGCAGTGGCGTTCGCTGGCAGCCCATCTGAACGTGCGGGTCGGCCTGCTGGCGGAAGACTCTGGCGGCAGTTCGTTCGATGAGGCCTGTTCGCTGCCCTGGCTGCGCCTGTCGCGCCAGTTCCCGCAGGCGCAGATTCCGCTGGCCTGCCTGGCGACCACCCTCGAGCTGGGCGGTCAGGCCGACACTGGTCGTCCGCAAGCCGAGGCGCACGCCGAAGGCATCCTGGCGTTCCTCGCCGAGCAGGGGCTGATCGCGGGCGAATGGCCGGCGCCGCAGCATGAAGCGTGTGAGGCCATGCCTTTCGAAGGCACCGAATTGTTGTTTGCGCCGCATCCCGGCGTGGTGAGTTTTCTGCGTCCGGCCGGTAGCTGGGTGGAGAAGGGCGAGCCGATTTTTGAAGTGATTGATCCCTTATCCGATCGGGTCAGCACCCTGTGTGCTGGCACCAGCGGCGTGTTGTTCGCCGTTGAGCGGCTGCGTTACGCCCAACCCGGTTTCTGGCTGGCCAAGGTGGCGGGGCGCGAAGCGCTGCGGCACGGGCGCTTGCTCAACGACTGACTGCTTTTGTGAGAACCGACAGCATGTACAAACTTGAAGTCCAAGACCTGCATAAACGCTATGGCAGTCACGAAGTGCTCAAGGGCGTGTCCCTGAAAGCGGCGGCTGGCGATGTGATCAGCATCATCGGCTCCAGTGGCTCCGGCAAATCCACCTTCCTGCGTTGCATTAACCTGCTGGAGCAGCCGCACGCCGGCAAGATCCTGCTGAACAACGAAGAGTTGAAGCTGGTGGCGAACAAGGACGGCGCCCTGAAGGCGGCTGATCCAAAACAGTTGCAGCGCATGCGTTCGCGCCTGTCGATGGTGTTCCAGCATTTCAACCTGTGGTCGCACATGACCGCTATCGAAAACATCATGGAAGCGCCGGTGCATGTGCTCGGCGTACCCAAGGCCGAAGCCCGTGAAAAGGCCGAGCACTACCTGGCCAAGGTCGGTGTGGCGCATCGCAAGGATGCCTACCCGGGCCACATGTCCGGCGGTGAGCAGCAGCGCGTGGCGATCGCCCGGGCGCTGGCGATGGAGCCTGAGGTCATGCTGTTCGACGAGCCGACTTCGGCGCTCGACCCCGAGCTGGTGGGCGATGTGCTGAAAGTGATGCAGGCCCTGGCCCAGGAAGGCCGGACCATGGTGGTGGTGACCCACGAAATGGGCTTTGCCCGTGAAGTCTCGAACCAGCTGATATTCCTGCACAAGGGCCTGGT
Organism: Pseudomonas sp. GW821-FHT09E12; assembly: GCF_059416085.1. Lineage (NCBI taxonomy): Bacteria > Pseudomonadati > Pseudomonadota > Gammaproteobacteria > Pseudomonadales > Pseudomonadaceae > Pseudomonas > Pseudomonas sp. GW821-FHT09E12. Next base: position 387,185 of record NZ_JBWKOM010000006.1, read on the forward strand.
GGAAGAGAGCGGCAACCCGCGCGAAGTGCTGGTCAATCCGCAATCGGAACGTTTGCAACAATTCCTCTCGGGCAGCCTGAAGTAAATCGCTCCCGTAATGCACCAAATTAGGTCATGCTGCGCACCGCGCGCCAGATGGTCTAATTTGGTTGCAGCCGCCTTTGGCCTCTAACACTGTTTTTGTTTCGGATTGCCCGCCATGACTGCCCATCGAATTGGTTTCCTGATTTGGCCCAGCACTAAAGCCTTGACGCTGGCGCTGGCCGAGGAGGCCTTGCGTGTCGCTCAGCGCGTGCATCCGGAAGTGGTCTACGAACTGGCCTTCCTGCAGGCCGAGGCTCCGGCCGACGGCGCCTGGCAACTGCCCGGTGAGCCCTGGTCGGGCAAGCTCGAAGGCTGCCAGAAACTGTTCCTGCTGGCCGATGAGCCGCCTGCCACCCTGGCGCCGGCCCTGAGCAGCGCGCTCAAGCAACTGGTGCGTGCCGGCTGTGTGATCGGCGGCTTGTCCGCCGGTGTGTATCCCCTGGCGCAGCTGGGGTTCCTCGACGGTTATCGGGCGGCGGTGCACTGGCGTTGGCAGGATGATTTCGCCGAGCGCTTCCCCAAGGTCATCGCCACCAGCCATCTGTTCGATTGGGATCGCGATCGCCTGACGGCCTGCGGCGGGATGTCGGTGCTGGATCTGTTGCTGGCGGTGCTGGCCCGTGACCACGGCGCGGAACTGGCCGGCGCGGTCTCGGAAGAACTGGTGGTCGAGCGGATCCGCGAAGGCGGCGAGCGCCAACGCATTCCGTTGCAGAACCGCCTGGGTTCCAGTCACCCGAAGCTGACCCAGGCGGTGCTGCTGATGGAGGCCAATATCGAGGAGCCGCTGACCACCGACGAAATCGCCCAGCATGTGTGCGTCTCGCGTCGGCAGTTGGAGCGGATTTTCAAGCAATACCTCAATCGTGTGCCGAGCCAGTACTACCTGGAATTGCGCCTGAACAAGGCGCGGCAGATGCTGATGCAGACCAGCAAATCGATCATCCAGATCGGCCTGTCCTGCGGTTTCTCCTCGGGGCCGCATTTCTCCAGCGCCTACCGCAACTTCTTCGGCGCCACGCCGCGGGAGGACCGCAACCAGCGGCGCAGCAGCAGCCCGTTCGAACTGTCTTCGGTGCCTTCCGAGCGCGGTTGATCCACCTCTTCGTTTTACCTGTCAAATTGCTATCGCGAGCAAGCTTCGCTCCTACACGGAATGCATTCTTCTGTAGGAGCGAAGCTTGCTCGCGCTGGCGCCGTATTGTGTGGCGCAAATCGTTGGACAATCCTGCCGTTAAAGCCTCTAGCAGTTTAAACTGCGCCTTTGCGACGCTATTTGTCGCATTGCCGTAAACCCGCGTAAAACCGGGGTTGGCGCTATAAGAAGTTGTCGCTTGGCGACAAGGTCGGGCAGAAAACTGTCCTTACAATCCCCCCATCGCTCGCCAGTTTCAGGCAGGCGTTCCTCTTCAGGAGACTCCGATGTCCGTTGAGCAAGCTCCGGTGCAACGCGCCGATTTCGATCAGGTCATGGTTCCCAACTATGCACCTGCGGCTTTCATTCCTGTGCGTGGCGCGGGTTCCCGAGTCTGGGATCAGTCGGGCCGAGAGCTGATCGACTTTGCCGGCGGGATCGCGGTCAACGTACTGGGCCACGCCCATCCGGCGCTGGTCGCTGCTCTGACCGAGCAGGCCAACAAGCTGTGGCATGTATCCAACGTCTTTACCAACGAGCCGGCCCTGCGCCTGGCCCACAAGCTGGTCGACGCCACCTTTGCCGAGCGCGCGTTCTTCTGCAACTCCGGGGCCGAGGCCAACGAGGCCGCCTTCAAGCTGGCCCGTCGTGTCGCTTTCGACCGTTTCGGCGCGGAAAAATACGAAATCATCGCGGCCCTCAACAGCTTCCACGGTCGCACCCTGTTCACCGTGAACGTCGGCGGCCAGTCGAAATACTCCGATGGCTTCGGTCCTAAAATCACCGGTATCACCCACGTTCCTTACAACGATCTGGCGGCATTGAAAGCGGCGATTTCGGACAAGACCTGCGCGGTGGTACTGGAGCCGATCCAGGGCGAAGGCGGTGTGTTGCCGGCCGAGCAGGCTTACCTGCAAGGCGCCCGCGAGCTGTGCGACGCGCACAACGCGCTGCTGGTGTTTGACGAAGTGCAGACCGGCATGGGCCGCAGCGGCGAGCTGTTCGCCTATATGCACTACGGCGTGACCCCGGACATCCTGACCAGCGCCAAGAGCCTGGGCGGCGGTTTCCCGATTGCTGCGATGCTGACCACCGAGGCGCTGGCCAAGCACCTGGTGGTCGGTACCCACGGCACCACCTACGGCGGCAACCCGCTGGCATGCGCGGTGGCTGGTGCGGTGATCGACGTGATCAACACGCCCGAAGTGCTGAACGGCGTGAAGGCCAAGCACGATCGCTTCAAGACCCGTCTGCTGCAGATCGGCGAGAAGTACGGCCTGTTCACCGAAGTGCGTGGCCTGGGCCTGCTGCTCGGTTGCGTGCTCAGCGATGCCTGGAAAGGCAAGGCCAAGGACGTGTTCAACGCCGCTGAAAAAGAAAACCTGATGATCCTCCAGGCCGGCCCGGACGTGGTGCGTTTCGCCCCGAGCCTGGTGGTCGAGGAAGCGGACATCGAAGAAGGCCTGCAGCGCTTCGAGCGCGCGGTCGCCAAGCTGACCCAGGCCTGATTCGGGCCGCGGTACTTCTCGGCGCTTGTCTGCAGGGCAAGCGTCGAGCCTCATTTTCGGTGCCGGGCTGTCCCGGCATTTTTTTCCCTGAGTCGGCCTCCTGGCCGGCCTGTTTCGAGTAAGGAGTGACACCATGCTGGTGATGCGCCCCGCGCAAATGGCTGATCTGGGCGAGGTACAGCGTCTGGCTGCGGACAGCCCGATTGGTGTCACTTCCTTGCCGGATGACGTGGAACGCCTGAGCGACAAGATCGCCGCAAGCGAGGCTTCGTTCGCCGCGGAGGTGAGCTTCAATGGCGAGGAGAGCTATTTCTTCGTCCTTGAGGATACCGAAACCGGCAAGCTGGTCGGTTGCTCGGCCATCGTCGCCTCGGCCGGTTATTCCGAGCCGTTCTACAGCTTCCGTAACGAGACCTTCGTGCACGCCTCCCGCGAGCTGAAGATCCACAACAAGATCCACGTGCTCTCCCAGTGCCACGACCTGACTGGCAACAGCCTGCTGACCAGTTTCTATGTGGTCCCGGAACTGGTGGGTTCGCCGTGGTCGGAACTCAATTCCCGCGGCCGCCTGCTGTTCGTCGCCAGCCACCCTGAGCGTTTCGCCGATTCGGTGGTGACCGAGATCGTTGGCTATAGCGATGAGAATGGCGACTCGCCGTTCTGGGATGCCATCGGTCGCAACTTCTTCGACCTCAACTACGCCGCCGCCGAGCGTCTGTGCGGGCTGAAAAGCCGCACCTTCCTCGCCGAGCTGATGCCGCATTACCCGATCTATGTGCCGCTGCTGCCGGATGCCGCGCAGGAAGCCATGGGCCAGGTGCACCCGCGGGCGCAGATCACCTTCGACATCCTGATGCGCGAAGGCTTCGAGACCGACCATTACATCGACATCTTCGACGGTGGCCCGACCCTGCACGCCCGGGTCTCGGGGATCCGCTCGATCGCCCAGAGCCGCGTGGTGCCGGTGAAGATCGGCGAGGTCGCCAAGGGCGGCGGCCGCCAGTACCTGGTCGCCAATGCGCAGTTGCAGGATTACCGCGCGGTGATGCTGGAGCTGGATTACGCGCCGGGCAAGCCGGTGACCCTGGATCTGCAAGCGGCCGAAGCCCTGGGCGTCGGCGAAGGTGCCAGCGTGCGTCTGGTGGCGGTTTAACGGCTGCGGCAAATGCCGGAAGAATCCTGGAAAGCAGCGAGTTTCGCGGGGGCCGTCAGCGGCACCCGTCTGAGGAGATAGCATGATCGTTCGTCCCGTACGCAGCAGCGACTTACCCGCTCTGATCGACCTGGCCCGCAGCACCGGCACCGGCCTTACCACCTTGCCGGCCAACGAAGAACGCCTGAAACACCGCGTGGGCTGGGCGGAAAAGACCTTCCGTGGCGAAGCCGAGCGGGGCGATGCGGATTACCTGTTCGTGCTCGAGGACGACAACGGCCGCGTGGTGGGGATTTCCGCGATCGCCGGCGCCGTTGGCCTGCGCGAGCCCTGGTACAACTTCCGGGTCGGCCTGACCGTCAGCGCCTCCCAGGAACTGAATATCTACCGCGAGATTCCGACGCTGTTCCTGGCCAACGACCTGACCGGCAATTCCGAGCTGTGCTCGCTGTTCCTGCATGCCGATTACCGCACCGGCCTCAACGGCCGCATGCTGGCCAAGGCACGCATGCTGTTCATCGCCGAATTCCCGCAGCTGTTCGGCAACAAGATCATCGCCGAGATGCGCGGCATGTCCGATGAAGCCGGGCGCTCGCCATTCTGGGAAAGCCTGGGCCGGCACTTCTTCAAGATGGAGTTCAGCCAGGCCGACTACCTGACCGGCGTGGGTAACAAGGCGTTCATCGCCGAACTGATGCCGAAGTTCCCGCTGTACACCTGCTTCCTCTCCGAGGGCGCGCGCAACGTGATCGGCAAGGTGCACACCGATACCGAGCCGGCGCTGGCCATGCTCAAGAGCGAGGGCTTCAGCTACCAGGGTTACGTCGACATCTTCGACGCCGGCCCGGCGGTGGAGTGCGAAACCGCCAAGATCCGCGCGGTGCGCGACAGCCAGGCGCTGGTGTTGGCCATCGGCACGCCGGGCGACGACGCCACGCCTTTCCTGATTCATAACCGCAAGCGCGAGGATTGCCGGATCACCGCCGCACCCGCGCGCTTCGCGTCGGGCACCCTGGTGGTTGATGCACTGACCGCCAAACGCCTGCAACTCAATGCGGGCGATCAGGTCCGTGCCGTTGCGCTGTCTGCTTCCCGGGAGTCGAAATAATGAACACGCTGTACATCGCAGGCCAATGGCTGCCAGGCCAGGGCGCAGCCTTTGAATCCTTGAATCCGGTGACCCAGCAGGTGCTGTGGTCGGGCAACGGCGCCACCGTCGCCCAGGTTGAAAGTGCGGTGCAGGCCGCGCGCCAGGCATTCCCGGCCTGGGCCAAGCGGTCGCTGGACGAGCGGATCGCGGTGCTGGAAGCCTTTGCCGCCAGCCTGAAAAGCCATGCCGACGAACTGGCGCGCTGCATCGGCGAGGAAACCGGCAAGCCGCTGTGGGAAGCCGCCACCGAAGTGACCAGCATGGTCAACAAGATCGCGATTTCGGTGCAGAGCTACCGGGAACGCACCGGTGAGAAGAGCGGCCCGCTGGGCGACGCCACCGCGGTATTGCGCCACAAGCCCCATGGCGTGGTGGCGGTGTTCGGCCCTTACAACTTCCCAGGCCATCTGCCTAACGGGCATATCGTTCCTGCGCTGCTGGCGGGTAACAGCGTGCTGTTCAAGCCCAGCGAGCTGACCCCGAAAGTCGCCGAGCTGACCGTCAAGTGCTGGATCGAAGCCGGCCTGCCGGCGGGCGTTCTGAACCTGCTGCAAGGTGCGCGGGAAACCGGCATCGCCCTGGCTGGCAACCCGGGGATCGACGGTCTGTTCTTCACCGGTTCCAGTCGTACCGGTAATCACCTGCATCAGCAGTTTGCCGGCCGCCCGGACAAGATCCTCGCGCTGGAGATGGGCGGTAACAATCCGCTGGTGGTGGACCAGGTCGCGGACCTGGACGCGGCGGTCTACACCATTATCCAGTCGGCCTTCATTTCCGCCGGCCAGCGTTGCACCTGCGCGCGCCGCCTGCTGGTGCCGCAAGGCGCCTGGGGCGATCAGTTGCTGGAGCGCCTGGTGGCGGTCAGCTCGACCATCGAGGTCGGTGCGTTCGACCAGCAGCCGGCACCGTTCATGGGCTCGGTGATTTCCCTTGGCGCTGCCCGCGCACTGATGCAGGCCCAGGAAAACCTGTTGGCCAATGGCGCCGTGGCGCTGCTGGAAATGACCCAGCCGCAGGCCCAGGCCGCGCTGTTGACCCCGGGCATTCTCGACGTGACCGCGGTGGCCGAGCGCCCGGACGAAGAACTGTTCGGCCCCTTGCTGCAAGTGATTCGCTACGCCGATTTCGCAGCGGCGATCGCCGAGGCCAACGACACCCAATACGGTCTGGCAGCGGGTCTGCTGTCGGATTCCGAGGCGCGTTACCAGCAGTTCTGGCTGGAAAGCCGGGCCGGTATCGTCAACTGGAACAAGCAGCTGACCGGTGCCGCGAGCAGCGCGCCGTTCGGCGGTGTGGGTGCCTCGGGCAACCATCGCGCCAGTGCCTATTACGCGGCGGATTACTGCGCGTACCCGGTGGCGTCGCTGGAAGCCTCGAGCCTGACCTTGCCGAGCGCGCTGACGCCGGGTGTACGCCTGGGGTGATGGGTTGCACCGTAGATTGCCGGAAGGTCTTGTGGACCTTATCGCAGCCTGCGAAGCGGCTACAGAGAGCGGTGGGGCGTCGGTGGTTGTGGTAACCCTGTAGCCGCTGCCGCAGGCTGCGATCGTCCCGCGAAGCGGGCGCCGACGGCCTCAAGACATGTACTGATACCGATGCCTATAACAACAGATTCTCGTGGAGCCTCGCTGATGAAATCCTATGAAGTCAATTTCGACGGTCTAGTGGGGCCTACCCATAACTACGGCGGCCTGTCCTACGGCAACGTCGCGTCCCAGAGCAACAGCCAGCAGTCTTCCAATCCCAAGGAGGCCGCGCTGCAGGGCCTGGCGAAAATGAAAGCGCTGATGGAAATGGGTTTCCAGCAAGGCGTGCTGGCACCCCAGGAACGCCCGGACGTGGCCGCCCTGCGTCGGCTGGGTTTTGCCGGCAGCGATGCGCAGGTCATCGAGCGCGCCGCCAAGGATGCGATGCCGCTGCTGGTCGCCAGTTGCTCGGCGTCGAGCATGTGGGTGGCCAACGCCGCCACGGTCAGCCCGAGCGCCGACACCGCTGACGGTCGCGTGCATTTCACCGCCGCCAACCTGAACTGCAAATATCACCGCAGCATCGAGCACCCGACCACCAGTCGCGTGCTGGGGGCGATGTTCGCCGACCAGAAACACTTCGCCCATCACGCGGCGTTGCCGGCGGTGGCGCAGTTCGGCGATGAGGGTGCGGCCAACCACACCCGTTTCTGCCGTGACTACGGCCAAGCCGGTGTCGAGTTCTTCGTCTTCGGTCGCAGCGCCTTCGATACCCGCTACCCGGCACCGCAGAAGTACCCGGCGCGCCAGACCCTGGAAGCCTCGCAGGCCGTCGCCCGCCTGCACGGCCTGAGCGACGACGGTGTGGTGTATGCCCAGCAGAACCCGTCGGTGATCGACCAGGGTGTGTTCCACAACGATGTGATCGCGGTGGGTAACGGCGAAGTGCTGTTCTATCACGAGGACGCGTTCCTCGAGACCGACAAGATGCTCGCCGAGCTGCAGGCCAAGCTGGGCAAGCGCGGCGGCAACTTCCAGTCGATCTGTGTGCCGCGCTCGCAGGTCACGGTGGAAGACGCGGTGCGTTCCTATCTGTTCAACAGTCAACTGCTGTCCCGCGCCGATGGCTCGATGCTGCTGATCGTGCCGGAAGAGTGCCGCGGCAACGAGCGTGTCTGGCAGTACCTGCAAAGCCTGACCAGCTCCGGCGGCCTGATCCGCAAAGTGAAAGTCTTCGACCTCAAGCAGAGCATGCAGAACGGCGGTGGCCCGGCGTGCCTGCGGCTACGGGTCGCGCTCAATCAAACCGAGCTGGCGGCGGTCAACCCAGGGGTTATCATGACCGCGCCGTTGTACGGCACGCTGACCCAGTGGGTCGACAAGCACTACCGCGACCGCCTGAGCGAAAACGATCTGGCGGACCCGCAATTGCTGCTTGAGTGCCGGACGGCACTGGATGAACTGACGCAAATCCTTAAACTGGGCGCGGTTTATCCATTCCAGATCAATTAAAAGCCCGCGCCTGCTTCTGCTGATCCAGGCGCGCCGCTTTACCTCCAGATGAGAGCGTAATAAATGAGCGATACCCTGCAGCTGATCCTTGAAGACACCGACGGCACTCAACTGGAAACTTCCTGCACCCGCGTTGCCGTGATGTGGCAAGGCAAGGAACTGTGGATCCAGCAGGACGGCCGCGGCCAGCTGCTGATCGGCGTGGACGTCGAGGAAGGCGACGAAGAATACGCCAACCTGCTGCTGCGCCCATTGGCGACTAATCTGGTAAGTCTGCAACTGGAAATGGAACCGGCCGACGCTGGTGACGACGATCACGTGCACGGCCCTGACTGCCAGCACGACCATTAAGGAATAACGTTCTATGCTCGCCCTCGGCAAACTGCTTGAACTGACCCTCGCCGGTCGTGAACCGGCGGAGAAGACTCAACTGACTGTCGACGGCGTGCGGATGCGCTGGCTAAGCGAAGGTGCGCTGGAAGTCCGGCCACCCCAGGCGCGGGACAATGGCATGGATGTGCTGTTGTCGGCCGGCATCCACGGCAATGAGACGGCACCGATCGAGTTGCTCGACCGTCTGTTGCACGACATCGCCCGCGGCGACCTCAAGCCGTGCGCACGCATTCTGTTCCTGTTCGGCAACCCCGAGGCCATGCGCCGCGGCGAGCGTTTCATCGAGCAGGACATCAACCGGCTGTTCAATGGCCGGCATGAACAAAGCAGCGGCAATGAAGCCCTGCGCGCCTGCGAGCTGGAGCGCCTGGCGGCGAGTTTCTTCAGCCTGCCGGAGCGTACCCGCCTGCACTACGACCTGCACACGGCGATCCGCGGTTCGAAGATCGAACAGTTCGCCCTGTATCCGTGGAAAGAAGGTCGCCAGCACTCGCGCCGGGAACTGGCGCGCCTGCGGGCCGCGGGCATGCAGGCGGTGCTGCTGCAGAACAAACCGTCCATCGTGTTCAGCTCCTATACCTACGACAAGCTGGACGCCGAGTCTTTCACCCTGGAGCTGGGCAAGGCCCGGCCGTTCGGGCAGAACCAGGGGGTGAATGTCGAGCGTCTGGAAACCCGCCTCAAGCAGATCATCGAAGGCCGCGAACCGCCTATGGCGGAGGAGAAGCTGGATGGCTTGCAGCTGTTCAGCGTCGCTCGGGAAATCATCAAGCACAGCGATACCTTCCACCTGCATCTGCCGGCGGACATCGAGAACTTCTCCGAACTGGAAGTGGGTTACCTGCTGGCCGACGATATCGCCCAGACCCGCTGGATAGTCGAGGAGGAGGGCGCGCGGATCATTTTCCCAAACCCCAAGGTGAAGAACGGCCTGCGTGCCGGGATCCTGATCGTGCCGACCACGGCTGACGGCCTGGCCTGATACGGCAATCTGTAGCCGCTGCCGAAGGCTGCGATCGACCGCGTAGCGGGCGCCGCTTTTGAGGTTGATTAGAAGGCCCTGCGGGCCTTATCGCAGCCTGCGGCAGTGGCCACAAAAAGCATCGCGAGCCAGCTCGATCCCTGTAGGAACGAACTGGCTCGCGATTTTGCTTTCAGCGTCTGACGCTTACACCGCTACCCGCTGCTCAGGACGACGCAGGGCGCGAGTCTTGTGCAGGGTGTCGGCGCAGGTCTTCGCCGCTTCCTGGCCCTTGTGCACGAAATGCTCGAAGAAGAACTTCTGATGTTCTTCGCCGGCGTGGAAGTGGTGCGGGGTCAAGACCACCGAGAACACCGGCACTTCGGTTTCCAGCTGGACCTGCATCAGGCCGCTGATCACCGACTGGGCGACGAATTCGTGGCGGTAGATACCGCCGTCCACCACCAGGCCCGCGGCGACGATGCCGGCATAACGACCGGACTTGGCCAGCAGCTTGGCGTGCAGTGGAATTTCAAAGGCGCCGCCGACTTCGAAGAAGTCGATATCGCTTTCCTGATAACCCTGGGCGAGCATTTCGCTGACGAACCCTTTGCGGCTCTGGTCGACGATTTCCTTATGCCAGCAGGCCTGGATAAACGCCACGCGTTCGCCGTGATGCTGTTTGCTTTTGCTATCGATTGCGGTGGGTTGCATCTGTTCTGACTCCTGTTTGTGTGAAAAACAGGGCGTTATGAATCGAAAGGGATTTAAGGGTACGTACAGGCCAGGCGCACAAGCAGTCATGCGCAGGTCTGTGGACGGCCCTTTGGCACCAATCCCGTTCTCTCTTCATCCGGACTATGACCGTCGGCCCCGGGATCACACCGGGTCTGCTGACCTTGCCGTCATTCGCCGCCGAAGCGGTGCCTGTCGCCAAGCGCTCGCGGGCTATGCGCATTGCGCGCAATTACCGCCGGTGGGGAATTGCACCCCGCCCTGAGAACGTTGCCACCGGGCTTTGCGGCGGCGGTGAGTTTGTAACACATATTTTTCGGCGGTGCATTGCGGCGTTTGGATGATAAACATCGGTTTTTCATGTCCATCGCTGGGCTTTTCCCGGGTGGGCCTTGATAAATCGCGGTTGTGCCCGTAGTAATTCAGTTCGAAAGAATTTCCTTATCCGCAGCGACGTTCGCGTCCCCTTGCCGAGGCCTGATTCATGAGCGTTATCGATCTTCGTAGTGACACCGTTACCCAACCCACGGCAGGCATGCTGGAAGCTATGGCCACGGCGGCCACGGGCGATGATGTCTACGGCGAAGATCCGACGGTCAACCGCCTGGAAGCTGAACTGGCGCAGCGCCTGGGGTTCGTCGAAGCGCTGTTCGTGCCGACCGGCACCATGAGCAACCTGCTGGGCTTGATGGCCCATTGTGGGCGTGGCGACGAATACATCGTCGGCCAGCAGGCGCATACCTATAAGTACGAAGGCGGCGGCGCGGCGGTGCTGGGTTCGATCCAGCCACAGCCATTGGAAGTCCAGGCCGACGGCTCGCTGGACCTGGCCCAGGTGGCCGCGGCGATCAAGCCGGATGATTTCCACTTTGCCTGTACCCGCCTGCTGGCGCTGGAAAACACCATGCAGGGCAAGGTGCTGCCATTGAGCTATCTGGCGCAGGCCCGGGCCTTCACCCGTGAGCATGGCCTGGCCCTGCACCTGGACGGCGCGCGACTGTACAACGCGGCGGTCAAGCTGGGTGTCGATGCGCGGCAGATCACCCAGCACTTCGATTCGGTTTCGGTGTGCCTGTCCAAGGGCCTGGGCGCGCCGGTGGGCTCAGTGCTGTGCGGTTCGGCGCAGCTGATCGGCAAGGCCAGGCGCCTGCGCAAGATGGTCGGCGGTGGCATGCGCCAGGCCGGAATCCTGGCCGCGGCGGGCCTGTATGCGCTCGATCATCACGTAGCGCGCCTGGCCGATGACCACGCCAATGCCCAGTTGCTGGCGGAGGGGCTGCGTGAGGCGGGCTATGACGTCGAGCCGGTGCAGACCAACATGGTCTATGTCGCGATGGGGGACAGGGCAGAAGCGCTCAAGGCCTTCGCCGGCGAACGCGGGATCAGGCTGAGCGCCGCGTCGCGGCTGCGTATGGTCACCCATATGGACGTCAGTCGTGCACAAATCGAGCAGGTCGTCGGGACTTTTATCGATTTTTCCCGCAACTGACAGTGTTAGCCGTCCAATTGACCGTCTCTATCGTATAAACACGCTGTACCCCAAGCTCAGGGCCGATATAATGCGGCCCTTTGCCGTCGTTTCGTCTGATGACGTTTCGCACAGGCCTTTGGCCGCAGTCTCCGTGGAAGAACCTAATGAAAAGCGCAGAAATCCGTGAAGCCTTCCTTCGCTTCTTCGAAGAGCAAGGCCACACCCGTGTAGCCTCCAGCTCTTTGATTCCGGGCAACGACCCAACCCTGCTGTTCACCAACGCGGGGATGAACCAGTTCAAGGACTGCTTCCTGGGCCAGGAAAAGCGCGCCTATACCCGCGCCGTAAGCAGCCAGAAATGCGTACGCGCCGGCGGCAAGCACAACGACCTGGAAAACGTTGGTTACACCGCCCGTCACCACACGTTCTTCGAAATGCTGGGCAACTTCAGTTTCGGCGATTACTTCAAGCGTGACGCCATCACTTTCGCCTGGACGTTCCTGACCTCCGACAAGTGGCTGAACCTGCCGAAAGAAAAGCTCTGGGTCACCGTCTACGCCAGCGATGACGAGGCCTATGACATCTGGACCAAGGAAGTCGGGGTTCCGGCCGAGCGCATGGTCCGTATCGGCGACAACAAGGGTGCGCCATACGCCTCCGACAACTTCTGGACCATGGGCGATACCGGCCCGTGCGGTCCTTGCACCGAGATTTTCTACGATCACGGCGCCGACATCTGGGGCGGCCCACCGGGCTCGCCGGAAGAGGACGGCGACCGTTACATCGAGATCTGGAACAACGTATTCATGCAGTTCAACCGCACCGCCGATGGCGTGTTGCATCCGTTGCCAGCGCCGTCGGTGGACACCGGCATGGGCCTGGAGCGGATCAGTGCGGTCCTGCAGCACGTTCATTCGAACTATGAAATCGACCTGTTCCAGAGCCTGCTGAACGCGGCGGCCAAGGCCATCGGTTGCACCAACGACGCCCAAGCGTCTTTGAAAGTCGTGGCCGACCACATCCGTTCCTGTGGTTTCCTGATCACCGACGGCGTGCTGCCTTCCAACGAAGGCCGCGGTTATGTCCTGCGTCGCATCATTCGCCGCGCTTGCCGTCACGGCAACAAGCTGGGCGCAAAGGGCAGCTTCTTCTATCAGATCGTGGCCGCGCTGGTCGCCGAAATGGGCGAAGCCTTCCCGGAACTGAAATCCCAGCAGGCACACATCGAGCGCGTGCTGAAAGCCGAAGAAGAGCAGTTCGCCAAGACCCTGGAGCAGGGCCTGAAGATCCTCGAGCAGGACCTGGCCGAACTCAAAGGCACGGTGGTACCGGGCGACGTGGTGTTCAAGCTGTATGACACCTACGGTTTCCCGATGGACCTGACTGGCGACATCGCCCGTGAGCGTGAACTGACCCTCGACGAGGAAGGTTTCGAGCGCGAGATGGAAGCCCAGCGCGTACGTGCCCGTTCCGCCAGCTCCTTCGGCATGGACTACAACAGCCTGGTCAAGGTCGATGTGGCCACCGAGTTCACCGGTTATCACGCCACCAGTGGTTCGGCCAAGGTGGTTGCTCTTTATAAGGAAGGGCAATCGGTCGACGTGCTGAGTGAAGGCGAAGAGGGCGTGGTCGTTCTCGATCAGACGCCTTTCTATGCCGAGTCGGGCGGCCAGATCGGCGACTGCGGTTACCTGCAAGCGGGTAATGCGCGTTTCGACGTGCGCGATACCACCAAGACCGGCGGGGCTTTCCTGCATCACGGCGTCTTGGCCAGCGGCAGCCTGACCGTTGGTGCACCGGTGCAAACCCAGGTGGATGCGGAAGTGCGTCACGCCACTTCGCTGAACCACTCGGCCACCCACTTGCTGCACGCCGCTCTGCGCCAGGTGCTGGGCGAGCATGTACAGCAGAAGGGTTCGCTGGTCGACAGTCAGCGCCTGCGTTTCGACTTCAGCCATTTCGAAGCGATCAAGCCAGAGCAGATCAAGGCCCTGGAAGACATCGTCAACGCCGAGATTCGCAAGAACACCGCGGTGGAAACCGAAGAAACCGATATCGACACCGCCAAGCAGAAGGGCGCCATGGCGCTGTTCGGCGAGAAGTACGGCGACAGCGTGCGTGTCCTGAGCATGGGCGGCGATTTCTCCGTTGAACTGTGTGGCGGCATCCACGCCAACCGCACCGGCGATATCGGCCTTTTGAAAATCATCAGCGAAGGTGGCGTCGCTTCGGGTGTACGCCGTATTGAAGCCGTCACCGGTGCCGCGGCACTGGCGTACCTGAACGCTGCGGAAGAGCAACTCAAGGAAGCGGCGACCCTGGTCAAGGGCAGCCGTGACAACCTGATCGACAAGCTGTCGGCCGTGCTGGAGCGCAACCGCCTGCTGGAGAAACAACTCGAGCAGCTGCAGGCCAAGGCCGCCAGTGCCGCTGGCGACGATCTGTCGGCGCAGGCGCTGGATGTCAAAGGCGCGAAAGTGCTGGCGGCGCGCCTGGACGGCCAGGACGGCAAAGCGCTGCTGGCGCTGGTCGATCAGTTGAAAAACAAACTCGGTCGCGCAGTGATCCTGCTCGGCAGTGTCCATGAGGAAAAGGTCGTACTGGTTGCGGGCGTAACCAAGGACCTGACTGGCCAACTCAAAGCCGGTGATTTGATGAAGCAAGCCGCTGCGGCAGTGGGCGGGAAGGGCGGTGGTCGTCCGGACATGGCGCAGGGCGGCGGTGTCGATGCCGCTGCGCTGGATGCCGCGCTGGCCCTGACCGTTCCGTTTGTCGAGCAGGGGATTTAAGGTTCCAAGCCGAGCCCGTCGTCTAGTGGCGGGCTTTGGAGCTGCGCAGTTTGATTGATTAATGGGCGCCCCTTTACGGGCTGAGGCGGCTTAGAAATGGCTTTGATCGTACAGAAATTTGGAGGTACCTCGGTCGGTTCCGTCGAAAGAATCGAGCAGGTCGCCGACAAGGTGAAAAAATTCCGCGAAGCCGGTGACGACCTGGTGGTTGTGCTGTCGGCCATGAGCGGCGAAACCAACCGTCTGATCGACCTTGCCAAGCAAATCAGCGGCGACGGTCAGCCGGTTCCTCGCGAGCTGGACGTGATCGTTTCCACCGGTGAGCAGGTGACGATCGCACTGCTGGCCATGGCGCTGATCAAGCGCGGCGTGCCGGCAGTCTCCTATACCGGCAACCAGGTGCGGATTCTGACCGATAGCGCGCACAATAAAGCGCGCATTTTGCAGATCGACGATCAGAAAATTCGCGGTGACCTGAAGGCTGGTCGCGTGGTTGTGGTCGCAGGTTTCCAGGGCGTCGACGAGCACGGCAACATCACTACCCTCGGTCGTGGCGGTTCCGACACCACCGGCGTGGCACTGGCGGCAGCCCTGAAGGCTGACGAATGCCAGATCTACACCGATGTCGACGGCGTCTACACCACCGATCCGCGCGTGGTGTCCGTGGCCCAGCGCCTGGACAAGATCACCTTCGAAGAAATGCTGGAAATGGCCAGCCTGGGTTCCAAGGTGCTGCAGATCCGTGCGGTCGAGTTCGCCGGCAAGTACAACGTTCCGCTGCGCGTACTGCACAGCTTCAAGGAGGGTCCGGGCACCCTCATTACTATTGATGAAGAGGAATCCATGGAACAGCCGATCATTTCCGGCATCGCTTTTAACCGCGATGAAGCCAAGCTGACCATCCGTGGCGTGCCAGACACTCCCGGCGTGGCCTTCAAGATTCTCGGCCCGATCAGTGCCGCGAATATTGAAGTCGACATGATCGTGCAGAACGTTTCGCACGATAACACCACCGACTTCACCTTCACCGTGCACCGCAACGATTACCTGGCAGCCCAGCAAGTGCTGGAAAACACTGCCCGTGAAATCGGCGCCCGGGAAGTGGTAGGCGATACCAAGATCGCCAAGGTCTCGATCGTTGGCGTCGGCATGCGTTCCCACGCGGGTGTTGCCAGCCGCATGTTCGAAGCACTGGCCAAGGAAAGCATCAACATCCAGATGATCTCGACCTCGGAAATCAAGGTTTCCGTGGTGATCGAAGAGAAGTACCTGGAACTGGCTGTGCGCGCTCTGCACACGGCTTTCGAACTGGACGCTCCGGCCCGACAGGGCGAGTGATGCGTTGCCCGAAGGGCGCGGTTTACCGCGCCCTTTGTTTTTTTGATCGGCGTGACAGAAAACTGTTCTTTTGCTCGCGCTAGTCAATACTTAGGCGTGTAGGGCTACGGCCGTCCTGGTTGTAGGTCGATACCCTTTTTTTTGCAGACTGTTGTCCCTGAAATGAAATGCGTGAGGAGAAAGGTATGCTGATTCTGACTCGTCGGTGCGCAGAAAGCCTGATTATTGGTGATGGCGAAATCACCGTGACCGTGCTTGGCGTCAAAGGAAATCAAGTGCGTATCGGTGTCAACGCCCCTAAAGAGGTAGCGGTGCACCGGGAAGAAATTTACCTGCGGATAAAGAAAGAGAAGGACGAAGAACCAAGCCATTAATTTTTATCGTTTTTTTTGTTTGCAAACGGGGAGAAAGCTGGTTAATATACGCCCCGTGTTGCGGAGAGCTGGCCGAGTGGCCGAAGGCGCTCCCCTGCTAAGGGAGTACACCTCAAAAGGGTGTCGGGGGTTCGAATCCCCCGTTCTCCGCCATTATTTGCTTAGTTCGTTGTAATCTGGCTTCTTCTGTAAGTTGTTGAAATTACTAGAAAAAGTGCTTTACAAAAAGATTTAACGGCCTATAATGCGCGGCAACAAATGCACTCGTAGCTCAGCTGGATAGAGTACTCGGCTACGAACCGAGCGGTCACAGGTTCGAATCCTGTCGAGTGCACCATTTAAGAGTTGTTTGCAGTAATGTGAATAACTTGGCTTCAACCAGTTGTGGTCTGGTCTAAAAACACAAATTGCACTCGTAGCTCAGCTGGATAGAGTACTCGGCTACGAACCGAGCGGTCACAGGTTCGAATCCTGTCGAGTGCACCAT